>NZ_AZRW02000001.1 GCF_000512695.2 Pseudomonas sp. QTF5
CAGGACGAGAAAAGAGCGGCATAGCTGGACGGTTGACGCGACAACTACCTTGAAAAACGCCGCACCGGCCACATCGAGCAGCAGATCCACGCCTTTACCTTCGGTCAGCCTCAGCACTTCGTCTGCCCAGTTCGGGGTAGTTCTGTAGTTGACGCCCGCTACGGCTCCCAGCCCCTTCACGGCTTGCAGATTCTCGTCGCTACTCGACGTTGCGATCACCTTCGCGCCAAGCGCAGTAGCGATCTGCACGGCAAATATGGACACACCGCCAGTGCCTTGAACCAACACGGTTTGCCCGGGCTGAATTTGTCCAAAGTCTACCAGTGAGTACCACGCCGTGAGCGCGGCAATAGAGGCCGAATATACGTGTGCAGTCGGCACGGGCGCCAAAGCAACGGGGCTTGCAATGAGGGGGAGTCCATATACGGACAGTCAAAGAAGCAGTAGCCTGCGACCGAGATCAATCACAGGTAAATGCGACTGAGGCAACTAAAAAAACCTTCTCAAGGAGCACCAAAGCGGGCGAGCGCAGCATCGATAAATCGTCGGAGTTTGGCTGTTCTCTGACGATTGGCCGTGTAGAGCAAATGCATTTGTCGGCTCGATGCCTGGTAGTCAGCAAACAGTCGAACTAACCCGCCGCTGCGCAATGCGGGCTCAAGAAAGTCTTCCGGTCCAAGGACAATCCCGAACCCGTCCAGTGCTGCCGACAACAGTGCTTTGCTCTCGTTGACCTGCAATCGACTGCCCACTTGCACCCGTTCAACTGCCGAGCCTTTGCAGAATACCCATTCGCGGTCGGCCGGCCGGGACCAGTAGGCATACCCCAGACACTCATGGTTCTTCAGATCACCCGGTGTTTGCGGCACTCCGCGGTCGGTCAGATAGCTCGGTGCCGCACAGGCTAACAATCGATAAGGCGCCAATGGCCTGGCGGTCAAACTGGATGCGGCCAATGGGCCAATCCTGAAAGCCACTTCATACCCCTCCTCCACCAGATCGACGAAGCGGTCGGTCAAATGCAGATCGATTTCAACCTCCGGGTGTTGACGCAAAAACTCCGTCACAAAGGGCATGAGGCTATAGGAGCCGAACGTTACGGGAGCGCTGATTCTCAGTTTGCCGCGCGGGGTGTCGTTCATGATCTGCGCAAGGGAGTCGGCAGCCTGAGCCTCGCTCAGAATGTGCTTACAGCGTTCGTAGTAAGCGCTGCCCAACTCAGTCAGGCTCTGGCGTCGGGTTGGTACGGTTCAGTAGCCGCGCACCTAGCCGCTGCTCAAGCGCGGAAACATGCTTGGCCACCATCTGCGGCGATAGGCCCAAGCGCTCGGCGGCGCTGGCATAGGAGCCGGACTCCGCCGCCATCACAAACGCCCCATGCTCGTCAGGCGATCCATCATTCAACACTCCTGGTAACGAGACTAAGTAGCCGATGATTATTTATCTGCCCTTGGTTGGCAATCATCATAGTTTCTTCTTACCAACCAGCGGAGCAAGGACATGCGTATCGGCATTATTGGGGCAGGCTTCATCGGACGTGCAGTAGCGCAATTGGTCATCGCGGCGGGACACGAGGCGATGCTCAGCAATTCACGTGGGCCACAGACCATGAACAGCGTGCTCAGTGGCATTCCTGGCAGTCAGGTCGGCACTGTCGAGGACGCAGCACAATTTGGTGAAGTTGTACTCGTGGCCATTCCTTTTGAGTATTACCGAAGCGTGCCGGCCAAGTGGCTAGAGGGCAAAACCGTGCTGGATGCCAACAATTACTACCCGGAACGCGACGGTCACATTGCCGCTCTCGACCGATTCGAAACCACCACCAGCCGCCTGCTCGCCGAGCATCTGCCCCACTCCAGCGTGGTCAAGGTGTTCAATGCAATCCTCGCCCAGGACCTGGTGCAGGACTCGCGCCCGAAAGCAGCGCCCGACCGACGCGCACTGCCGATCGCGGCGGATGATCCGGCGGCGAAAGCGCTGGTGATCACGTTGCTGGACGAGATTGGATTCGACGCGGCAGATGCGGGCAGCCTCGATGAAAGCTGGCGATTCGAACGGGCTAAACCCGCCTACTGCATACCGCTTGATAAAGAGGGGCTGAAGGTTGCCTTGGCTGCGGCCCATCGGCAGGTCGAATTGCCCGAGGGATCGTGGCGCCGCTGAATACCCACAACCGACTGGATCCAGAGAAGACTTGGAGCTGACTGAGAACAACGTCAGCTTTGGGTCGTTCACTGCCGGTCCGTCTTACCGGGTTGTACCAGGTCATCCATTACCAGCATGGTCATTCCCTTCCATGGTCACACCGTTCGACGGTGCTCTCATCCTGAGGTAGCACGAGCCTGCCATTAAAGTGGGGCGGCAAGGTAGTGACGGGGAGCGTTGAAGCCAATATGCCAGCAAAGGCCCCGTCAATCGCTCACTCAGTCGTGGGGGCCGGGGCTTTACTGCCCAAGCGGATCAGCTCATTGGAGAAACACAGCCCGACGATGATCAGTGCCGCACCCGCGAACAGGCTTTCGCGCGGTACTTCATGGAGCACCACAAACGCCAGCAGCGCGGCGAACAGTGGCTCGGTCAGTTCCAGCGCCTGCACTTGGGATGGCTTGAGATATTCGATGGCCTTGGTGGTGCAAAAGAAGCCGAGGATGGTCGGCAGCGCGGCCAGCGCCAGCAGTGCGGCGATCGCCAATGGCGACAGCTCGCCGATCACAAAACCATCGGCCGCAGCTGGCATCAGCAGGTACAGGCTGCCAAAAAAAAGCAATTGCCGGGTGAAGTGCAGCCCCCCGGACACACCCATTTGCTTCATGGCAACCGAAAAGGCCCCATAACCGCAGCCGGCCATGGAGGCAAGCGCAGCGCCTTGCAGGGTAAAGCCCTGTTGCAGGTCGGCGCCAAAGATCACCGCGATCCCGGCGATGGCCAGTGCGGCGCCCACGGTCGCGTTCGCGGTGATGGCATCCTTGAGGAAAATGCGCCCCAGGATGATCGAGGAAATCGAGGCACTGGCCATCAGCACCACCACTACACCTGCCGCAGCGTAATGCCGATAGGCGGACGTTTCGAAGTGAAACAGCACGAAGATGCCAAGGAAGGCGCAGATTGCCGCCTGAGTCCATTTGGCCGTAGATGCCGGGCGCTTGAGGAAAAGCAATAGGATCGAAAGTAGCATGCAACCCACCAGGGTCTTGATGACGGCCACACTGCTGGCAGTGAAGCCATTACTCATGAGTACTTTGCTAAGCACACCGATCGTTGCGTTCAATGCCGCGGCGGAGAGTGCAAACATGACGCCTTTGCTGAAACTGGATTGCATTGATGACGGTCCCTGTCGTTGCTTTGTCGTTAGATAGAATGCCGGCCCACATCGACGGCGCTAAGTTCGAGGATACAAAGATCCCGTCAAACCCGGCATTGATTGTGGCATAAACCGGATCGCCCAGCAGAATCCTGTGGGCCTTCTTGAGGTTCTGAAAAACTGTGTTTGCCAATGTCGATACCGAGAAGTGTCACCGTATTCATGAGAGATCCACCGTCTGAAAACGAGAAAAGCCCTGCAAAGCGTAAACTCGCTGGGCTTCCCGGTCAGGCTGACCATCTCATTAAGCCCCGCTCAGGATCTCTTGGCGGGGCTTTTTTGTGGTGCTTGACTCGTCCTGAATAAGGGGCAAGTCCAGGCACTTACAGTGGCAAGGTATTGCAGTGCTTGATCTCCTTGAGCGAAAACCCGGTGTACATTTCCTTGATATTGCCGAGCGTACGTATGCGATGCATGGCGAGTTCATGGAAGGCCTCCATGTCTTTGACGACTACCTGCAAGAGGTAGTCGTATTTCCCCGACACTTTGTGACAGGCAATAATGTTGGGCAGCGCCAGAACGCCCGCTTCGAAATGCTCCATAGCGTCCTCGGAGTGGCTATCGAGGGTGACGCTGATGAAAGCAAAAAGTCCCAGCCCCATGGTCTTTGGGTTCAGGTGCGCGTGATACCCGACAATCACCTCCTCTTCCAGGCGCTTCAGGCGCTTCCAGCAGGCTGGCGCTGACAGGCAAACACGAACGGCGATCTCGGCGTTCGTCAGGCGACCATTCATTTGCAGAATTTCCAGAATTGAACGATCAACCTTATCCATTTCCGCCATGTGTTCTCTCCCTTTAACAATGAGTACGCGGTAGGGCGGTTGGCCCCATCCCGCAGGTCCTTGATCAAGCATCCATTTCCAGAGACGACAAATATTAGAAAGGAAATTTCATAAAGAACACGTTTTGGATAATTAACGTCTGAAAAATAATTAAATACAGACCCGTTTCGAAAGCTAATTTTCGAGGCGCTGAAATACAATTTCTTGTCGTTTCCGACAACCAAGCCACTGGCTCTGACAATAAAAATAAGTAACAACGGAGGCAATATTGAGCATTTTCAGAACAAAAGACCTGGACGCAATGATTGCTGCTGCCCGAGCTCCCGCCGGGTTGAAAAAAGTGCTGGGGCCGATGGATCTGGTCCTGATTGGTATCGGTGCAATCGTGGGGACGGGCATCTTTGTATTGACCGGAACCGGCGCATTGACTGCGGGACCGGCCCTCACTGTTTCATTCCTGATAGCGGCGTTGGCCTGTGCATTTGCAGCGCTCTGTTATGCCGAGTTCGCCTCCTCTGTACCGGTAGCAGGCTCGATTTACACCTACAGCTACGCGACGCTGGGAGAGTTGGTGGCCTGGATGATCGGCTGGGATCTGATGCTCGAGTACGGACTGGCCAGCTCGGCTGTGTCTGTTGGGTGGTCGGGTTACTTCCAGTCCCTGCTGAGCGGATTTGGGCTGAGTCTTCCGGTTGTGCTTACGGCGGCTCCAGGCTCTTTGCCCGGTGTGGAAACCTGGTTCAACCTACCCGCGCTGGTGATTATGCTGGCAATCACCTGGATGCTTTCCATGGGCATCAAGGAATCGGCACGTGTAAACAACGTGATGGTGATCATCAAAATCGCCGTGGTGCTGCTCTTCATAGCCGTTGGTGCGCGACATGTTCAGCCGGCTAACTGGCAACCTTTCGCTCCCTTTGGTGGCCAGGGCATTTTGAGTGCTTCGGCCTTGGTGTTTTTTGCTTTTATTGGTTTCGATGCGGTTTCTTCTGCCGCCGAAGAAGTGAAAAAACCGGCGCGTGACCTCCCCATCGGTATTATCGGTTCCTTGGCCGTTTGTGCGGTGTTGTACGTTGCCGTTTCAATGATCATGACCGGCATCGTGCCCTATGCCCAATTCCTTGGCGTTGATCATCCAGTCTCATTGGCATTGCAATATGCCGGTGAAAGCTGGGTTGCCGGGTTCGTTGATTTAGGCGCAATCGTTGGCATGACGACTGTCATTCTGGTTATGGCTTACGGTCAAACCAGGATCATCTACGCGATGTCGCGCGATGGACTGCTTCCCCAGCGCCTTTCCAGGGTTCATCCACGATTCGGCACCCCATTTTTCGCCACCTGGATGGTCGGAATAGTCTTCGGGCTGATCTCGGCACTGATTCCGCTGAACGTCCTCGCCGAGCTGATCAACATCGGTACATTGGCCGCATTCAGTCTGATCTCGGTGGCAGTGATCGTATTGCGCAAGACCCGACCCGATCTCCCTCGCGCATTCAGATGCCCGGGCGTGCCCGTTGTTCCGTTGCTCGCCATCGCGTTCTGCGTAACCTTGATGACCTTCCTCAAGCTGACGACCTGGCTGGCATTTGGGGCGTGGTTGGCAATTGGCCTGGTGATCTACTTCGCCTATGCGAGGCGCCGCTCGTTGTTGCATTAATCCTGCATTTCGTCAGGTCTCTTTGGAGTGTCAATCAACCTCCAATAGTTTTCAGGTGCGAAATTGCATTCCAGTTGCGCACCTGACTGAACTCCCGCCAGGCCGAGTGATTCAATATCCGGAAGACTGTCAATGTAGCTGATCGATTGGTGATACTGTCTTTTACTATTCGAGCGTATTCCTGGTGGAGAGATGATCTGAGCCGTGCAACCGGGTCGGAAACAAGAAGTCCTCACTCCGGAGGCGGGCCTGATGCATCCAGGTTTCCAGAACCGTTCGGGTTTGCTCAGTGATTTCAAGCTGGGCTGGGTGCTGAGTTTTCTGCTGCATCACGATGGCCCGTGACGACACAGAGGGCCAGATCCCGTGTCATCTCCGCGGGCTGGAGTCTAACCCGGATGGCCCAGAAATCTCTGACTCGAAGCGGGGCTTTCTGCCCGACAAGCTTTCCCTTGTTCCAAGGCTGATGGCTGTATGCACCAATAATCTTCATGTCTTGTCCTCCAGGGAGGACAAGAGTGCATCAGTCACGGTGCGTGGTGGTCGCTAACCGACCCCTAACTGCCGCTCGCAACCGGCAGCGATAACCCCGTATGCGAGCGAGAAGCACAGTCATTTCGCGAATTTTGCGTACCACTGAGGTATCGTCAACCCCCAGAATTAGATCGATCTCAAAGCATGAAGATGACATTGACTGTCGAAGATTTGGTCCGGGTGGCAATGGCCAATCCAATAAACGCTGAAATCACCTCACGCTTGCCTGCGCTCGGTTTAGGTCAGTGCATGCTTACGGCTGGTTGCTTGTTCCAAGCCATTTGGAATCATCGGTCGCGGCTGCCGCCAGCGTGGGGAGTGAAGGATTACGACGTCTTTTACTTCGATGATGATTTGTCCTGGGAGGCCGAGGATGAGGTTATCCATTCAGTTCGGCGTCTGTTTCAGGACCTTGATGTAAATGTCGAGATCAAGAACCAGGCTCGCGTTCACCTTTGGTACAGCCAGCGATTTGGCGGGTCCTATCCTCAGCTTGATTCAACTAAAGACGGTATCGATCGATATCTGATTGCAGGTACGTGCATTGGTCTGGATGTGGACACTGGCGAAATCTACTCTCCCAATGGGCTAGGCGACACACATCAAGGGATTCTCCGCATAAACCCGAGAAATCCAAAGCCAGACTTGTTCGCTCAGAAGGCGAAAAGTTATCAAGCTCGCTGGCCTTGGCTCAGGATTATTGATTCCAGCATTTGATAAAGATCGCAGACCTTCCCAGTACGATTGTGTCGCCAAGCGCCGATTTATTGCCCGCTTTGAAGGACCGCTTTTGGCCAATTGCTGACCGTCGCCAAGGGCAGCAGGCGACCTAGTGCAGATGCTAAAACCTGATTGTCTGGCGCTACCAGTCGTTCTCAAGCTGGGCAATGAGGTTTAGGTCGAACCTGCGTCATTTGTATGAGAGCTGATCGACCGTTTCCCAACGAAGGTCGTTCCTCAATGGCACAAGGCACAAACCCAAGCCTGGGATAGAGCAACAGCCCAGCCGTATTTTCGTTGAAACAGGAGATCTGCACCTCGTTGGCTTCATAGCGCTCGAATGCCAAACACGTCATTGTCTCTACGATAAACGTGGCCACGCCTTTGCCCCGAGCGGTCGGCGAGACGATGACATTGCCGATACAGCAAACGCCATTGCGTTCAGCTCGATAGAAATTGGCGAATCCGACGACGGCTCCATCGATCTCAACGACAGTAGAGTCGAAGCGTTGGGTGATCGCAGCGATCAATTGCGCTTCCGTTAGCGGGTAGTGCGCTTTCGGAAACATGAAAAACAACTCTTGAGCGTTCTGAGGAAAGCCGCATATCGTTTTAATGTCGTCTGTCTTCACTGGCCTGTGGTTCAGTTTCATTGCATATCCCTAAGCTCCATGAATCAGCACTCTAGCCGAATCCCAAGGTTCGCGCAGGGTGAGGGAAATTATTGGTATGGATGGCTGATTATCTCCCTTCAAAAGCGCCAATGATGACAGGGTCAACAAACGGCTGATCACGCGCTGGGGCTGCTCCGCAGCCCAACGGCAGCAAGCTCCCTCGCCACAACAGCATCTCCTTTTGGCGATTCTCGCAAATCATCTTCACTGAATCCCACGCACAAAAAAGCCCACTGACCGTCACCGGTTCAGTGGGCTTTTGACAAGGCCTCTAGTTACAGAGCCATATCTGTCGCAGCATTAGCCTTCGGCGCCTTAGCCGGAGCGGCCGGAGCAGCAGCCGGAGCCGCTACCTGACCAATCACCGGCGGTGGAGTCAGCTGCAATACCTTGGCGGTATAAGCCCACTCTTCAGCCACTTTCACAGGGTTGCTGTTCAGTTGAGTGCCATAGCTTGGCACGATCTGGTGCAGCTTTTCCTGCCAGGCTGGGGTCGCAACCTTGTCCTTGAACACTTTCTGCAGCACGGTCAGCATGATCGGTGCAGCAGTCGAAGCGCCTGGCGATGCACCCAGCAGACCAGCGATGGTGCCGTCAGCAGAAGCAACGATCTCGGTGCCCAGTTTCAGCACGCCACCCGCTGCTTCATCACGCTTGATGATTTGCACGCGTTGGCCGGCTTGCCACAGGCGCCAGTCTTCGGCTTTGGCGTTCGGGAAGTATTCTTTCAGGGCGTTGAGGCGGTCTTCGTCAGACAGCATCAGTTGGCCTGCAAGGTACTCGACCAGCGGGTATTCCTTGATGCCGACCTTGGTCATTGGCCACACGTTGTGCGTGGTCGTGGTGGTCAGCAGGTCCAGGTACGAACCTTCTTTCAGGAACTTGGTGCTGAAGGTCGCGAATGGGCCAAACAGGATGACGCGCTTGCCGTCCAGAACACGGGTGTCCAAGTGCGGAACCGACATTGGCGGTGCGCCAACGGAGGCTTTGCCGTAGGCCTTGGCCAGGTGTTGCTCGGCGATGGTCGGGTTTTCGGTCACGAGGAACGAGCCGCCGACCGGGAAGCCTGCGTATTCCTTGGCTTCAGGAATGCCGGACTTCTGTAGCAGGTGCAGTGCACCGCCGCCCGCGCCGATGAAGACGAACTTGGCGTCGGTTTCGGTTTTGGTGCCGTCTTTCAGGTTTTTGTAGCTGACGCGCCAGGTGCCGTCTTCGTTCTTGGTGATGTCTTGCACTTCGCTAGACAGTTTCAAGTCGAACTTCGGCGTGGTTTGCAGGTGTGCGACGAACTGGCGGGTGATCTCGCCGAAGTTGACGTCGGTACCGAGCGGGCTCCAGGTGGCCGCGACTTTCTGGTTCGGGTCACGCCCTTCCATCATCAGCGGAACCCACTTCTTGATGACAGCCGGGTCTTCGGAGTACTGCATGCCGGCGAACAGCGGGCTCGCTTGCAGGGCTTCGTAGCGCTTCTTCAGGAACTTGATGTTGTCGTCGCCCCACACAAAGCTCATGTGCGGAGTGGAGTTGATGAACGAACGCGGGTTCTTCAGCACGCCTTGCTGAACTTGCCAGGCCCAGAACTGACGGGAGATCTGGAAAGCTTCGTTGATTTCAACGGCTTTCGGGATCTGGACGTTGCCCTTGTCGTCTTCCGGGGTGTAGTTCAACTCGGCCAGGGCGGAGTGACCGGTACCGGCGTTGTTCCAGCCGTTGGAGCTTTCCTGGGCGACGCCGTCGAGGCGCTCGACCATTTCCATCGACAGACCAGGTTCCAGCTCATTAAGCCAGACACCCAGCGTTGCACTCATGATGCCGCCGCCAATGAGCAGCACATCGACTTTCTTTGCCTCTTCCGCGTGAACGGACGTGATCCCCATCGACAAAGCCAGCCCCAGCAGGGCCGTGTTCAGTTTCTTAAACATCTGTAGCACCTATGATAAACGCCATCCGCCCCCAATCCTCAACATGAGCAACCCAGGTGTACGGGTACGCAGGCAGCGTGCCGTGGGTTCCTGCACTTACAAGGATTTGAAGGTGGGCACACAAGGCCGACGTGTCCATCGACCTCAGTTATATGTCCCTCGTGCACTGATTTTTATCATTATTGGCTCAGTTACTTGAGCGACATTGATTCTGTCGGACGTCTGTGGACGTACGAACCGAATAAGTCAAACCAAGTTAATGCGACAGAATATCACGCCTCGACCAGCCTGCGCGCCCGAAAGGACTCAACAGTCTAGTCGGGACGGGGTCCGCGATCGGCGTCTTTGCTCAAACGATCCAGCACAAATGCCTTGGCGTTGCGCGTCATCTGGTCGAGATGCCGGTCGCGCTGCTTCTCTGCATCGATCATCGCCCGCTTGCCGTGTTTCTGCAGCAGATACGTATGTATCTGCCGCACCTCTAAAGAACTGTAGATTGATGTGACATCCAGTAAGCCCATCAAGCCTTCAGTGCCGTGATCACGGGTGTTCATCAGCACTTGAGTGCCGCGCACGTCCAACACTTGAAAGCCCATCGATTCAAACCAGGGCACCTTGGCAACGGTGCAGGTCAGTTCGGCATGCGGGTAGCGGCCGAGCATGTCTTGCAGCATCGCCCGGGCAACGCCCCGCCGCCGATGACTGGCCTGCACCGCCATATACGCCACGCCGCACGCCTCGGGATCGTCCTTGACTGGCAGGTACAGCAGAAAGCCGATGACCGTCTCGGGGTCTTCGTCATCCGTTGCAACGATCAATTCGACAGCAATGCCTTTGGCGCCGCTGAGCGCTTCGAGGTAGAGATGAACCTCATAGCCCACTGCGTATTGATACACGTTGTACAACGGGTTGCTCGGCGCGATGCCCACCATGCTGATGTCGGTCAGGTTGTCGACGACCATCTGCAGGATCTGGCTGTTGATGGGCTCTGGGCATGGCGTGGCAAAGTGGGTGAGCTGGGGCATTGCGTTGTTGACTCCGGGTTAAGCTGAGCATCAGCCCCGCTATTGTCACAGATCGAGCCCCTCACAGGAAAATCACTGCTCGGGCGCGACGATGCGGAAGCGGATGCTGATGTCGTTAGAGACAACCTTGTCGCCCCACTCCCCTTCCCCGATGTTGAAGTCCCTGCGTTTCACAACGATGTCGCCATCGAAGATCCCGATGGCATGTTCCGGCTTCAACAGCACCTTCACCTGCAACTCGCGCGTCATGCCCCTGAGCGTGAGGTTGCCGGTGATCAAGTAGCGGTGGTCGCCCAGTGCTTTCACCCCGGTCGATTCAAAGGTGGCCACCGGATACTTCGCCGTGTTGAACCAGGCAGGCTTTTGCAGCTCACTGTTGGCATCGCTGCCCCCGGCTTCGATGCTGGCAAGGTCGATGGTCAGCGTGGCGCGGGCCGCGGTGGGGTTCGCCGTGTCGAAATCGAGCGTGGCGTCGAACTTGCCGAAGGTGCCATACGCCCTGGTGCCGAACTGGTTATAGGTGAACGATATCTTGCTGGCGGTGGTATTGACCTGGGTGTATTCGACGGCGTGGGCGCAGGGCAAAGTGCCGACCAGGAGGATGGCGAGCAATGCGGCGAAACGCGGGAATCGAGGAGGCATGGGATTCTCCGGTTGAAGCGCCCTTCAGGGATTGAAGTACCGCACCGACGTGGCTGCGATAGCTGGACTTAAGCAAATAATCGTTGGTTACGCTAGGTCCGGGGGTAAATGCGATCTGTCGAGGCTGACACTGATTGGAAAGTCCTCGGCGTTGAGGACTTTCCTGGTTTTTTCAAACAGTAGTGCCACCAACCCGAAGGATCAGACGCTCGGATGGGTATGGTAAATCTTGCTGACGATGGTCCACTTGCCTTCTACCTTCAGCAGGTTGAAGAAGTCGGTGAAGCGGAACCCCGAGACGTTGTCGGTATCGACCCGCGCACTGGCCGCCGTGCCGACGATGTCGATGCGCACGATGGCGGCTTTGGCTTCCGGGGATGGACGGAACGCGTTGTCGATGACGTCGTAGAGATTCTGGATTGCGCCGCCGACGAGCTTGTCGCCATCGACACCAAACATCGTGGCCTGCTCGTTGAAGGCGGGCTTCATCAGTGCGCTGTCGGCTTTCGCGCCACCTTCGTTGTACTGGTTAAGTACGTCGACAATCGCGTTGTATTCCTGAACGTAAGTAAGACTGCTCATTGCATGACTCCTGATAAGTAACTGACACGGGTTATTGCACGGAACCTGTGGGAGCGGGCTTGCTCGCGAAAGCGGACTGACAGTCGACAACGATGTTGAATGTTATGACGCCTTCGCGAGCAAGCCCGCTCCCACAGGGATTGCGTTTGACTGGAGGAGGGTGATCAGGTTTTCTGCACCACCCGGGCAACCCCTGAAGGCTCAATGCTGACCTTTTCCCACTTGGCGATGACCAAGGGTGCAATCGCATTGCCCAGCACGTTCAGGGTGGTGGTGCCGCTGTCGATAATCCGGAAGATGCCGGCAATCAGTGCGACCCCTTCCAGTGGAAGACCGGCCGATGCCAAGGTGGCGGACAGGATGATGATGGCGAACCCGGGAACCCCGGCGGCCCCTTTGGACGTCAGCACCATCGTCACCACCAGCAGTATCTGCTGGGACAGCGACAGGTCGATCCCATAGAGTTGCGCGACAAAAATCGTCGCCACACCGAGGAAGATTGACGCACCATCCAGGTTGAATGCGTAACCCACCGGCACCACAAAACTGACGATACGGCGCGGCACGCCATAGTGTTCCAGCTTGCTCATCAGCTGCGGCATGACCGACGCCGATGCGGCGCTGGAGAACGCCAGAATCAGTTCATTACGGAAATACTTGATCAGTTTGAAAATATTCTCGCCAATCAAGTAGCAAATACCGCCCAGCACCACCAGCGCAAAGACAATCAGAGCCAGGTAAACCACGCCGATCAACTTGAGCAAAGGCAATAGCGAGGCAAAGCCAAAGGTCGCCACGGTAGCGCCGATCATGCCAAATACCCCGATCGGTGCATAAGCCATGACAATACTGACGACCTTGAACATGGCATCAGAAATGCCTTGAACCACCGCCACCACTGGTGCGCTCTTCTCTTTGGGGAGCGAGTTCAATGCCAGGCCAAACAGCACAGCGAAGAACAGCACCGAGAGCAACTTCGCTTCCGACATCGCGACAAAAACGTTATCGGGAACGATGTTTTGCAGGATGACGAGAGCGCCCTTCGAAGGCTCCATGTTGACCGAGGCGGTGCTGTGGGAAATGCCCGAAATATCGGTGCCCGTGCCGGGCTCGAAAATATTGGCGAAACACAGCCCCATCACAATGGCCAGTCCGGTAATCGCGAAGAAATACCCCAGCGACTTGACGCCCATGCGCCCAAAAGACTTGTTATCACCGCCGCCGGCAATCCCCAGAATCATGCAACAGAACACAATGGGAACAACGACCATCTTCATCATCTTGATGAAAATATCGCCAAGGGGTTTGAGGATTTCAGAACTGATCCAGCCTTGATATTGCGGGTGTGTATTGAAGTACCAACCGACGAGCACGCCAAGCAACAGCCCGGCAACTATTTGCCAAACCAAAGGGATACGTTTCATGTCTAGCCTTCTTGTTGGAATGAAAGGACTGCGTTACATGGCAGTTGCTAGAGTCATGAGCTTCCAGCTCACTTGAAATCGAATGGCACAACAAGGTTGTGCCATTACTTCTATTACTTGGCGAAGAGCTGGCTCATATCCTTGAACGCCTTGAACTCAAGTGCGTTGCCACACGGATCGAACAGGAACATGGTGGCTTGTTCGCCGACCTGCCCCTTGAATCGAATGTAGGGTTCAATCACAAACTCGGTACCAAAGGACTTCAGGCGCTCGGCCAGGGCCTCCCACTGCTGCCACTCCAGGATGATGCCGAAGTGCGGAACGGGGACGTCGTGCCCGTCTACCGGATTGCTATGGACGCTCTCCTGAGAAGCAGTTTTGGGGTGTTCATGGATAACCAGTTGGTGACCGTAGAAATCAAAGTCGACCCACTGCGTGCTGGAGCGACCCTCTTGCAGCCCGAACACTTCACCGTAAAAGGTGCGTGCCGCCGCGAGGTCATAAACAGGGATCGCCAGGTGAAAAGGAGAAAGGCTCATCGGAACTCCAATCAAGGTTGTTATCGGTTTTGTTTTGAGTACGGAGCCAATCGTAGAGCCGCAGACCAAGCAAAAAAATCAATATATATTTCTTAGAAACACAATTAATATTTGTGAATGATCAAAGAACTGAAAACACTCATCGCCGTCGCACGGGAAGGCACCTTTGCCGCTGCCGGCAACAGGATCGGGCTGACGCAGGCCGCCGTGAGCGCCCAGATGCAACGTCTGGAGGCCGAGTTGGGTTTCCAGATTTTCGACCGCAAGGGCCGCTCGGCTCACCTGAACAGAATGGGGCATCAGATACTTCTGCAGGCGCAGGAGTTGCTTCGCCTTTATGACAATCTGGGGTCCACCACGGTTGGACTGCCAGCCAGCGTTCTGGTGAACATCGGCGCCATCGCTTCCGTGCAGCGCTCGTACTTACCGGATGCGCTCGCCAAATTTCACCAACAATGTCCGCAATGCCGAACCCGTGTGATCCCGGGTCTGTCGATGGAGTTGGTCAACCTGGTGGATGCCGGCGAGATCGACATGGCGGTGATCATTCGCCCGCCCTTCTCACTGCAAAGCGATCTGCGCTGGACGACCCTGGCCCTTGAGCCCTACCGGCTGATCGTTCCGCGTGATGTGCCCGGAGAAGACTGGTCGGCACTGCTTTCCAGCCAACCTTTCATTCGCTACGACCGATCATCTTTTGGCGGCAGGCAGGTCGATCGTTTCTTGCGGCAAATGCATTTCACCTTGCGTGAAGTGTGCGAGCTGGATGAACTGGAGGCCATTATCAAGCTGGTCGAAAATGGCGTCGGCGTGGCGCTGGTGCCGCAGACGGCGACCCATCAGGATTGGCCCGCCGGGGTGCGCGTGCTGGACCTGGGGCAACACACCTTCCATCGTGATATCGGTCTCGTCCATCGGGCTCGGCAAAGTTTTACCGAACCGGTACGGGTACTGGCCCAACTGATCGTTGAGCAGGTTCAGAGCGGTTACGAATAAGCCCCAATCATCCACTTCACCTTTTCCAGCGCCTCGCGCAGTGCGCCCATCTCCACAGAGCCCAGCGCCAGGCGAAACGCATGCGGGACATTGGCCGAAGTGGCAAACGGTTCGGCGGTGGAAACCGACACATTTTCGCGCATCAACGCCATGGCGATCTGGTCGGCCCTTGCGTCTTCCGACAACGGCAGCCAAAGAAAATACGACGATGGATGGCGAATGAACCGCAGTCCCGCCAGTACCTCGCCGGCCACGACTTGCCTCGCTTGCGCGTCCCGGCGTTTTTCAGCTTCCAGTTGCATGACGGTGCCGTCGTCGAGCCATGTCGTGGCGATCGCCGTCATCACGCCTGGGGTATTCCAGGTGGTCGCTTTGATCGTGCGCTCCAGCGCGGGCACGTTTTGGAGGGGGGCGACGACGAAGCCGACGCGCAATCCGGTAGCCACACTCTTGGAGAGCCCTGACACGTAAACCGTCCTCTCGGGGGCGAGTTCCGCCAGCGGTGCGGGGGGATTTTCCGCCAGGAAGGCGTAAGCGGCGTCCTCGATGATTAGCAGCCCATGCCGGCGCGCAATCGTCACCAGAGACTCGCGTTGATCGGTACTCATCACCCATCCCAGCGGATTGTGCAGGGTCGGCATCGTGTACACGGCCCGCACGCGTCTATGCCGGCACAGGCTTTCCAGCGCCTGCAGATCAGGCCCGTGATCGAGCACTGGAATGGGCACGATTTCAAGGTGCAGTGAGTCGGCCAGGACCTTGAATCCTGAATAGGTCAACGCATCCGCCGCAATCACGTCACCGGGTTGCAGCAGCGCCATCATCGTCACGGCTAGCCCCTGCTGGGCACCGTTGACGATCAGCACCTGCTCCGCCTCAACCGTCAGGCCCCGGACGCGCAGATGGCGCGCCACAGAGGCGCGTTCATGCGGGCGCCCGGCGTGTGGCTGGTAGCGCAGCAGCGATTCCAGATCGCCGGCCGCTGCGAGCTGGCGCAGGGCATTGCGCAACAGTTCTGCCTGCCCGGGAAGCGCTGGATAGTTGAAGTTCAGGTCGGTCATGCCAGCGGCAACGGCATGCTGGTCGATTGCCTGGTTAGGCGACCACGAGGTTTCCCTGACGAACGTCCCCCGCCCCGCTTCCCCGCTGACCAGGCCCATGGCTTCAAGCTCCGCATAAACCCGGGTTGCGGTCACCAGAGCCAGCCCTTCGGTTGCCGCCAACTGACGGTGCGTCGGCAAACGCGTGCCCGGCAACAATCGTCCGGAACGGATATCCGCCGCAAATGCATCCACCAGTGATTTGTAGCGGGAACGAGGCATGTGCAAGTGTATCCATGACAATATTTTGATTGTATTGAGTTTCGTTTATACGATGCCTCCCATGCAACCTGCATAAAGGGGATCCTCAATGGAACGCACATCGAACCTGCAACACCACACCACGGAAAAGACCGCGAGCGGATGGCTCAACGGGTTCATCGGCGTGCTCATCTTCAGCGGCTCGCTGCCGGCGACACGAGTGGCCGTTCTGGAATTTGACCCAGTCTTCTTGACCGTTGCCCGGGCCAGCATCGCGGCTATTCTGGCGCTGTGCATGCTGCTGCTTTTCAACGAAAAACGGCCGGCCAAAAGTCAGCTTTTCTCCCTGGCAATCGTGGCGCTCGGCGTTGTTTTGGGGTTTCCGCTGTTGACCGCGTTGGCGCTGCAATATGTGACGTCCGCGCATTCCATCGTCTTCGTTGGCCTGTTGCCACTCGCCACCGCAGCGTTCGGTGTCTGGCGCGGTGGCGAGCGGCCCCGGCCGGTTTTCTGGTTTTTCTCGGTGCTGGGAAGCCTGCTGGTGGTGGGGTTTGCCGTCTCCCAAGGCCTGACCGCCTCTCCTGCGGGGGACATCCTGATGTTGCTGGCCATCCTCGCCTGCGGATTGGGCTATGCAGAAGGCGCGAAGCTTTCAAGAACACTGGGCGGCTGGCAGGTGATTTCCTGGGCCTTGGTGCTGTCGTTGCCCGTCATGATGCCGCTGACCTGGTTCCTGGCCCCGCCTTCGCTCTCGGGAATCACCCCGACCGCATGGTTCAGCCTGGCTTACGTCTCGCTGTTCAGCATGTTTCTCGGTTTCGTGTTCTGGTACCGCGGGCTGGCCCAGGGCGGAATTGCCGCCGTCGGTCAGCTTCAGCTGCTACAACCATTTTTTGGCCTGGCGCTGGCAGCCACACTGCTGCATGAGCAAGTCAGCCTTGGCATGCTGGGTGTGACCGTTGCGGTGATCCTTTGCGTGGTTGGTGCACGAAAGTTCTCGAAGTAGACCGCTCACGGTCAGAAACCGACTGGTGGTCGGCTTCGGGGTGGCAGGAAGGCTACCCTTTTGGCGTGCTGAGTATTTCGCTGCCGAAGAAGCCCGAAACCATGAACGCGGACAAAAAGGTGCAGATCAAATCCAGTTGAATCCGAGACAGTCCTTCGCGCAAAAAAAGCCCCTTGTCGGGAAGCCGGCACGGGGCTTTTTTTATGTGGTCAAAAAAATAACCGGGCGGGCGCGGTTAATGCCAGTCAGTTAATCCATGTGGGAGCGGGCTTGCTCGCGAAGGCGGCGGGACAGCCAGCATCAATGTTGAATGACACACCGCTTTCGCGAGCAAGCCCGCTCCCACAGGTTTCGTTTCTTAACTGACCGGCAATTAGACGGTCGCGGCTCGTTATGAACGACCCTGCGTTCTCACGCTGAGCCAAGGCCATGAAAAAGAACGAACAGTGGAACCTGTCCTACTTCGCAATCGCTTTTATCGTGCTGAGCCTGATGCAGATATTCTTTGGCGAGCGCCAGGCGGTGCAGCCCCTCCCGTACAGCCAATTCCTGCAACTGCTGAACGAGCAAAAAGTCAGTGATTTGCGGATCGACAAGGACCAGATCAGCGGCAAGTTGCAAGAGCCCATCGACGGACGCGAGCGGTTCTCCACAGTGCGGGTCGACCCGGCGCTGGCGAGCGAACTGTCCCAGTCGGGCGTCGGTTTTACCGGGACCACCGAAAACACCTTTATGAACAGTCTGTTGGGCTGGTTGTTGCCGTTTATCCTGCTCATGGTGTTCTGGAATTTTTTGTTTCGGGGGATGGCGGACAAACAAGGCCTGGGCGGGCTGATGAATGTCGGCAAGTCCCGGGCCAAGGTGTTTGTCGAACGCGACACCGGAGTGACCTTCGCCGATGTCGCGGGCATCGACGAAGCCAAGGCCGAACTGGTGGAAATCGTCTCGTTCCTCAAGGACAAGGCCCGATACGCACGCCTGGGCGCGCACATTCCCAAGGGCACCTTGCTGGTCGGCCCGCCGGGCACCGGCAAAACCCTGGTGGCCAAAGCTATCGCCGGTGAAGCCGGGGTGCCGTTTTTCTCGATCTCGGGGTCCGAGTTCGTCGAGATGTTTGTCGGCGTCGGTGCGGCCCGGGTCCGCGACCTGTTCGAACAGGCACGGCAGGCGGCGCCCTGCATCATCTTCATCGATGAACTCGACGCGCTGGGCAAGATGCGCGGCGTCGGTACGCTGGGTGGCAATGACGAAAAAGAACAGACCCTCAACCAGTTACTGGCCGAGCTGGACGGCTTCGATCCCCGTGAGGGCGTCGTATTGCTGGCCGCGACCAACCGGCCGGAGGTTCTCGATCCGGCGTTGTTGCGGGCCGGCCGCTTCGACCGGCAGATTGTGATCGACCGCCCCGATCGCAAAGGGCGGGAGGCAATCCTTAAGGTTCATCTGCAGAAAATCATCGTGGAGCCAGGGCTCGATGGTGCGCGTATTGCCGAGATCACCACTGGCTTCACCGGCGCCGACCTCGCCAACCTGGTTAACGAAGCGGCCATCGTCGCCACCCGTCGCGGCGCCGAAGCGGTCAATCTGGACGATTTTACCGCGGCAGTAGAACGCCTCATCGCAGGGCTCGAACGCAAGAGCAACCTGCTCGATCCCGACGAGCGCCGGGTGGTGGCCTATCACGAAATGGGGCATGCCCTGGCCGCCAGCACGCTGCCGGCGATGGATCCGGTGCATAAAGTGTCGATCGTGCCCCGCGCCATCGGCTCGCTCGGCTATACCCTGCAGCGACCGACCGAGGATCATTTCCTGATCAGTTGTCAGACGCTCAAGGACCGGATTGTCGTGCTGATGGCCGGGCGCGCCGCCGAGGACCTTGTCTATGGCCAGATCTCCACCGGGGCCGCCGATGATCTGGGCCGCGCGACCGATATCGCCCGGCAACTGATCACCCGGTTCGGCATGAGCGCCGAACTCGGACAGTCGGTGCTGGAGCGGCAAACCCCAACGTACCTGGGGGATCGCATGGCCACGTTGGGTGATAAGGACTATTCGGAACAGACCGCCCGGGAAATCGATCTGGCTATTCGCGCCCTGCTCGATGAAGCCTACCAACGGGCCAAGGCATTGCTGGAAAGTCGGCGAGCCGACCTGGATGAGGGGGCCCGCCTGTTGCTGGAGAAGGAAACCCTCACGCCCGAGGAATTCCCGCCTCTGCTGCCGCTCAAGCCTGCCCCGGCATTACCGCGACCGTGACGCCACGAATCCCCTTTCAATGTTTTTCCGACACTGTTCGCCAACAACGCTAGGCTTACAAACAATGTGGTGATTATCGCCATTTTGCAGGGAGCGCAAAAATGGAAATCATTAACCGTTGGCAAAACCTCTCTCTCAGGATGGCCCAGGGAGGAATGCCGCAATGAAGCTTTCCAATCATTACAAATGGTCTGCCTTGGGCGTCATTGCGCTTGCCCTTTTCAGCGTATTGATATTTTTGCTGATCAAATCCTACTCGTACGATACTTCGTCCTACTTCGAATCGCGCGACTTTGTTCGCCAACTCAAACAGTTCGATGCCACTTGGAACGGGAAGGTTCTGAGAGCAAAAATCGGCATGAACAACAATTTGCTTCTGGTGGCGCATCCTGAAGCAGAACAGCGATGGGCGCAGCTCGATAGCCTTAACGCCGTCGGCCCGTTTTCGACCCTTTGGCAATCTCGACGGCAGGGTTATCTGGATGCGGTAGAAAACAAAACCCGGTTGGTTGAACAATTCAAACAGCACAACACCGTGCTGCGAACTTCACTCGATGCCCTGCCTGAGCTGGAAGATGGCATTCAGGCGCTGCGGGAAGACTTCAACGACAAACCCCCGTTGCTGCATGCTGCGGCGGCCTCACTGGTGTTCGATGTTACGTTGGATACCTTTGAATACGCCCTCAATGTCTCCAGCGAAATGGCTGAGGAAATCGCCGAACATCTGAAAAATCTGAATGAATACGTCAATCAACTGCTGCCGGAACAGCGCCCGCCTTTCACTGCATTTGTAGGCGCTGTGAATGCCATTGTTCGAGAGCAGCCCATCGTCAATGACTTGGTTGATCGCATCAGTGTGATTCCGGTCGCACAGCAACTGGACAGCATCAATGAGTTATTGAACGAAACACAACGGCGCACCAGCGCGACAGACCGCCAATACCACCTTTACCTGGGCATCTGCGCCGGCATCATGGCGCTGCTGTTGTTGTACCTGGCCGCCCGCCTGATTCGCAGTTATGCCGTGATCAACAAGATGAACAATGCATTACAGACAGCAAACGAGCGCCTGGAGCAACGCGTCGAGGAACGCACCCGCGAACTGCTGGAAGCCGAGCGCGAGTTGGTCGAAGCCGCGCGGATGGCCGGTATGGCAGAGGTCGCCACCAATGTGCTGCACAACGTCGGCAATGTGCTGAACAGCGTTAACGTCTCGGCAGATTTGATCACCCGCAAATTGGCGGCCAGTAAAACCCTGGGCCTGGGTAAAGCGGTGAACATGATGAACGAGCATGCCGAAGACCTGGGGCAGTTCATGGCGTGCGATGAAAAAGGCAAACTGCTTCCCATTTACCTCAATCAACTGGTCGACTCCATCGCGGCCGAGCAATCGAGCATCGTTGACGAACTGGCGCAACTGACCAAAAGCATCGATCACATCAAGGACATCGTAGCCACCCAACAAGCCTATGCCGGTGCCGCCAGGCTGGTCGAGCCGTTGAACGTCGTCGATCTGTTCGAGGATGCGTTACGCATGAATTCCGGCGCCTTGAGTCGGCACCATGTCGTCGTCACCAAGGACTACCAGGACACGCCGACCATCATTGGCGACAAACACCGACTGCTGTTGATCCTGATCAACCTGATCAGCAATGCCAAATATGCAATGTCCAAGGTCAGCGACCGTCAGCGCCACATGACCCTGGGCGTGAAGATTATCGATAACGCAACGCTGCGCCTCAGCGTAGAGGATCAGGGCGAAGGAATTGCTGCCGAGAACATGACCCGCATCTTCAATCACGGCTTCACCACGCGCAAGGAAGGTCATGGTTTTGGCTTGCACAGTTGTGCGCTCGCGGCGGTAGAGATGAACGGGCACCTGCGCGTCCATAGCGATGGACCCGGCCAGGGAGCGGTTTTCACCTTGGACATACCGCTGGAGACAGCGCATGCATTGCCGGCAGCCGGAATGTCAGTTAGTTAAGTCGCAAAACCTGTGGGAGCGGGCTTGCTCGCGAAGAGGGCGTGTCAGTCGATATTAATGTTGCCTGACACACCGCCTTCGCGAGCAAGCCCGCTCCCACAGGGATTGTGGTTTTACTCACTGGCATTAGTCGCCCCGCCAAAATACGACTAACCAATCAGAGCCATCAACTGTTGCCGCTGCGCATCCGTCAGCATCGGGCCGAAACCTGCACCGGCGTTTTCCGCCATGTAGCGCGGGTTGCTCGTGCCGGGGATGACACAGGTCACCGCCGGATGAGCCAGCAGGAACTTGAGCGCCAGTTGCGCCCAGCTATTGACCCCCACTTGCGCAGCCCATCCCGGCAGCGGTTTGCCTTTCAATCGAGCCAGCAAACCACCGCCGCCGAAAGGCCGATTGCAGATCACCGCCACACCGCGTTCGCGACACAGCGGCAGGATTCGTTTCTCGACGCCGCGGTCGTCCAGGGCGTAGTTGATCTGTAAAAAGTCCAGCGGCTCGGCTTTCAACACGGCCTCCACTTCGTCGTAGGCCGACGCGGTGTAATGGGTGATGCCGATGTAGCGGATGCGCCCTTCTGCCTTCCATTGGCGCAGGGTCGGCAGGTGGGTTTTCCAGTCCAGCAGGTTGTGAATCTGCATCAGATCGATACGGTCGGTCTGCAACAGCTTGAACGACTGCTCCATCTGCGCGATGCCTTCTTCGCGACCCTGGGTCCAGACCTTGGTGGCCAGAAAGGCCGGCGAGCGCGGCCGATGAATCGACAGCAGTTCACCGGTGGTCTGCTCGGCGCGACCGTACATGGGCGAGCTGTCGATCACCGTGCCGCCCTTCTCGAACAACGCGATGAGCACGGCGGGCAGTTGCTTGTAGGCCGCGTCGGAAGGCGCGACATCAAAGCCGCGATACGTGCCCAACCCGACCATGGGTAACGGCTCGTTGCTGGAAGGAATGGCTCGGGTCAGCATGTTCTTGCCTCCTGTTTCCGTCGACGGCGCCGATGCGGCAAAGGCCGGATCGAAGGTGAAGACCGCCGAAACACCGGCAGCCAGCGTGAGTAGTTTTCTACGCGTGAAGACAGCAGGATCGGTCATGGAATTCCCCCTGACTGTTCATTCATGGTCGCCCTTTGTTCTTGTCGTCTGGCCAGCCACAGACATAACCAGCCCCACAGCCCGGCAAACGGCACGATCACCACCGCCACCAGACCAAACCCCGCGCCCAGTACCGTCAACCCGGCGGAGAGCCAGCCACTGGCGGCATCGCCGCCGCGATACACCAGGGTTTCGATCACATTCTTGGCCTTGTACTTTTCCTCGCGGCTCACCACCGTCCACAGCACTTCTCGCGCCGGGCGCACGATGGCGAACTCGACGGCGCGGCGCAGCCCTTGCGCCAGCGCGACGGTTGCAGGCTCGGGCGCCAGGGCCATGGCGCTAAACGCCACAATCGTCGCCAACGGCAATGCCACCAGCGCCCCGCCGATACCGATCAGGCGGATCAACGGTGCGGTCAGCAGCAGTTGAAATAGCAACGTCAGCGCCGACACGATCAAATCGACGATGGCGAAGAATTGCGTCCTGCTGGCCACATCAGCATAGCTGCCAGCGACAATCCGTCCCTGTTCGAAATACAGCAAGGTCGCGGCACTGGTGTGCAACAACATGAACAGCACCAGCCCCATCAGATAGCGCGAGCGCAGGATCAGTGTGATCCCGGCCAGCATGCTGCCGCCCATGCGCCGCTCATCCAGCCAGCGGCTGCCAGACTGCGACGCTGTGCGCGACAACAGCGCCCGATAGCAGCGCACCGCACATTCCAGCAGCACAGCCGCCGCGACGGTCAATGCCAGCGGCCCAAGACGGGTGGCCATGGTCGCGGCCAGCAACGGCCCGATGAACGTGCCCAGGGTGCCACCCGCCGCAATGAAACCGAACAGCCGCCGCCCTTGTTCACTGGAAAAGCGGTCGACCAGCACGCTCCAGAAAATCGAAACGATGAACAGGTTGTAGATGCTGATCCAGACGAAAAAAACTCGCCCCACTGTCACCGGCGCAATGCGCTGAGCGATCAACACGCCAAACACCAGCATCGACAAGGCGATCAAGCGATAGATCAACGGCACGAAGCGCATGGCAGGCAGCCGCGAAACCAGCGCGCCAAACAGCGGCACCATCACCAGCATCACCACGAAAGTGGCGGTGAACAGCCACTGCAACTTGTCGGCACCGCCCTCAAGACCCAAGGCATCGCGCAAGGGTCGCACCAGGTAATAACTGGCGAGCACGCAGAAATGGAAGGCGAAACCCAACATCAGGGCCGTTCGTTCGGATGGCAGAACCTTGACCCATTTCAGCGCGTCGGTGGCCGTCACGGCGCAGCGCCCGCAGCTTCCAGGTACGAACTTCGAACCATGGGCACCTCTCCTGTACAGCTGAAATTGCTGAACTACACTCTTGCAACACTCAAGCAATAGCTGTCTTAAGGCCCAAAACAGTCAATGTCGTCTAATGCCCAGTCATGTGGGAGCGGCTCCTTAACTGACCAGTATTAGTCCATGTCGCCCACTAAAGTTAGTCGAATGTCGCGAACCCTGATGTCTCTCTTCGTATTCGTTGCCGTTGCGTACCTGGTGCTCTGCGCAGCGCTGTTCGTGTTTCAACGCGCCCTCATTTACTACCCGCAACCACGCGCTATGGACGCGCCCGAAACACTGCTGACGCTGCAAGTCGCCGATGCGCAGGTGCTGGTGACTGTCAGACCGCACGCCGGTCCGAAGGCGTTGATCTACTTTGGCGGCAATGCCGAGGACGTTTCCCGTAATCTGCCCGGCTTCTCGCAGGCCTTTGCGGATCATGCGATCTACTTGCTGCATTACCGAGGCTACGGTGGCAGTTCCGGGTCGCCGTCCGAGGAAGCGATTCAGCGCGATGCGATGACCTTGTTCGACATGGTCTACAACACCCATCCCACTATCGCCGTGGTCGGGCGCAGCCTGGGCTCGGGCGTCGCCGTACGCCTCGCCAGCCAGCGCCCGGCTTCGCGGCTGATTCTGATCACGCCCTACAACAGCCTTGAAGACCTCGCCGCCCGCCAGTTCCGCTGGTTCCCGGTAAAGTGGCTGCTTCAGGACAGGTTCGAATCCTGGAGATACGCGTCTCATATCACCATGCCGACACTGTTGATCGCGGCCGAACACGACGAAGTCATACCGCGCTCAAGCACGGAAAAGCTCTACACGAATTTTGCCAAGGGCGTGGCCACGCTGCAGGTGATACCGGGCACGGGCCACAACTCGATATCCGAGAGCCCGCAGTACCTCAAGCTTCTTGGTTCCGCGTTGTGAAGTCAGGTGTAAGCCAACAGTCGGCCGCACAGCACCACAGTGACCCATAACCCTATCGAGAGCACTGCCTGCATTTTGGCCATTGCAGGTGCCGCGATGTCTGTATTCCACCGGCCGACTGAACGGTAAACACCGACGTGAAAAAGGCCTGCGTTGATGCCCGCCGTAGCGATCAGGCACAGCTTTAAAATGAAAATATTGTTGGTGGCGAAGTCATGGGGATGGGCTGTAAACATCATCAGACCAGCCGGTACGATCAATACCAGGGCAGCGACGGACCATCTCAGCAAATGGCGAGCCAGCGCCGTCACCGGAATATCTTTTGATAGGCCCAGCACCCGCAGATCGAACATGAAAACCGAGCCGACAAGCACCACGAAGCCAATGATATGAACCACCTCGACTACCGGGTACAGCCACAACTCGCTGCGCATGGCCAGCCCAAGTCGCGAATCATCCAGCCAGTCCAGCCAGCTATCCGGACCTGTCCCCGCGCGGGCACTTGTGGTGTCCATCAGCGCAACTCGGTGGTTTTATCGCCGATGGTGATGCGTTCGGCTCGCAGTTCTTCGGGTTTGTTTCGATTCGGATAGCCGACCACGGTAACCGTCGTACCGACATTCAGCATGTCCTTCGACAGCCCACGGTTCTCCATGCGCGATGGCGGTGCCAGAACGATGATCCACGTCTTGTCGGCGGTTTTGAGACGCAAGAACCCGTGCGGATGGGAATAACCGGATTCCTCGATGGTTCCGTTCAGCTGCATGGACTTGCTGGAGTCGTATTCACTCCAGCCGTGATGAGCGAACGCCGCAGTGGCCACCAGTAGCGATGACAGTCCAATGCTCTTGAGCAAGGCTTTCATGATGCGGTCCTCCTGTTGCAGACATTGATTAACATCAGTCATGCGAGAACAGCGTAGCCCGAACGATCGATCAATCGCCGTCGCATTTGACCTCTTTCTTGTACTCATCCCGCTTGGCTTCGATCTTGATCTTGCAGCCACGCTCCCGGTACTCGTCTTTCCACTCTCCACTACGCCAATTGGCGCCGCGACCATTCGGGCATTTGATCTCTTCCTTGTACTCATCGTTTTTGGATTCGATCTTTACCTTGCATGGCCCGTCCCAGTATTCGTCCTTCCACTCGCCCCCCTCGCGCCCGCCCCGCCAGTGATCCGCTGACGCCGGCGTCAAGATGACTGAGCTCATCACAGCCACCATCCACATGCCCAGCATGGATCTCGCGCTCATTTCACTTCCTCTGCAATTAAAGACTATGCGACAGGCCAGGCTTTCCCACAGCCCACCGTATCAGCGCCCTGATCGTAACGGTGGGCCTGCAGGTGATACGACAACGATCTGCGGCAGCTTTCTCCTTGAGCGAGACAAAAGGCTGGTCGGGCTGAAACCGGCTCGCGGTAGAAAGGATGTGTAGCCTGAGTGAGTATCTGGAGATGTCGATTAAACAGTGCTTGTTTACCGGTCTTACTGTGGGTTTTGTAGTGGATGGGCCGGCCTCTTCGCGAGCAAGCCCGCTCCCACAGGGGATCTGCTGTGAACCCATTTTTTGCGATCGCCGCAGATTAAATGTGGGAGCGGGCTTGCTCGCGAAGAGGCCCGCAAGAACACCCTCAAACATAACCACTGATTTACTCGTCAACATTCAACGCATAAAACTCATGCAACTTGGCCTGCAACAGTTTCTTGTCAGGCAGCTGAGTCTGATATTCCGCGATCAATGCGGGCGAAAGTGAACGGTTCAGGGCGTACTCGACGACTTCGTCATCTTTGCTGGCGCACAGCAAGACCCCGAACGCCGGGTTTTCATGGGGCTTACGGACGTTGCGATCCAACGCCTCAAGGTAGAAGTCCAGCTTGCCGAGATATTCTGGCTCGAAACGCCCGACCTTGAGCTCAATCGCCACCAGGCAATTGAGCCCGCGATGGAAGAAGAGCAGGTCCAACGCAAAGTCACGGCCGCCAACTTGCAACGGATACTGCGAACCGACGAAACAAAAGTCACGCCCAAGCTCGATCAGAAAATCCCTGAGCCTGCGCAGTAATCCACCATGCAGATCAGACTCGACATGACCGTGCGCCAAATCGAGAAACTCGACCATGTAGGTGTCCTTGAACACGCTCAAGGCTTCGGGATGTGTTTGCCTAACCAACGGCGAGACTTTTGCGGGATTGATGACGCTTCGCTCAAACAGAGCGGCTTTGAACTGACGTTCGAGTTCGCGGCTCGACCACTTCTCCTGAATCGCCATGCGCAGGTAAAACTCACGTTCTTCCGGGCGTTTGCTTTGGTTGAGAATGATCAGGTTTTGGGTCCAAGGCAATTGTCGCAGCAGTGCTGCGACAATTGGGTCATGCCTGTATGCCTCGTAAAACTTGCGCATACGAAAGAGATTAGCTCTGGTAAAACCACGCAATCCCGGCTGAGTAAGAGCGAGGTGAGTAGCCAATTGAGCGACCACTCCATCCCCCCACTCCGCGGCTTCGATCTTCCGGCTGATGTAAGCCCCGACCTGCCAATGCAATTCAATCAACTCGGTGTTGACTGCCTGCACCGCTCGCTGCCGGGCAGTGACGATCAGTTGCGTGATTTCGTTAAAGCTTGCACCAACGGATGGCGCAGTAGCGCTGAGGTCATTCACGTGAAGGCGTTCCTGTTTAGTAGGTGACGACCTTTCTAGTACTCCTCAACCCGAAATAATAATCACGATGTGTGTCGAAGTGAAACAGACTCACGGATAACTAAACCCCTTAACCAACATCAACTCCCCCGCCGCCCGCATCGGCACCAGGAACGTTTCCATCTTCTCGTTCGGCGTCCCCTCTTCCGTAATCACCGTGATGTGCGCAGTGGTCAACGCCTGCTGAGCCTCTTCCTGCCCTTCATCATCACTGCGATACCCGCCACCGTAGTAGTTCACGTACACCAGGTATTGCCCCTTGATCGGCGCCGGCATGGCGAAGATTTCGGGGCCGTAGCCGGTGGTGACGTCGACGTCGAGTGCGCCGCCGTTGGCCGCGACGCGGTCGCCGTACCAGATGTGGCCGCCGTCAGGCGTGACGAGGTGCAGGTCGAGGTCGGTGCCGTCGCTGTCCCACGCCAGCAGCACGCGCAACTTGGCCGGGGTGGCGCCGCCGCTGGTGTTGAGGAATTGGGTGCGGTGGCGTTGTTGACCATCGGGGCTGCGGACTTCAACGCTGTTGCTGCCGTTGGGGAATGAGAACGGGCGATCGTAGCGGCCGGCGGGGTCAATTTTCAGCGGCATGCTGACGCCGTTGACGATCAGCTTGCCGGGCTCATTGTCCTTCGGGGCGGATTTGATCTGGCCGGTGATGCGAGCAGTGTTGGCCTGCCCTACCGGTGTGTTGACCGAGGAAGCCGGGTAATTCACCTTCTGCCGAAAATTTTCACCTTCGCCTTCGGGCGCGCCCGTGCGCCAGCCGCCAACGGGCGTGTCGAGTTTGACCGCGCTATCGGCGGCGAACGTGGTCGGCCATACGCAAAAGGAACAAAGGAACAGGAGGACCTGTGGGTAACGGAGTTTCATGGCCTATTCCAGCAAGAGGTGGCGGGCGAGCCCTTCGATGTAGGTTTCATCCTGGCCGTTGGGGTGTGCTTCGAAGGCCAGGTGCAGGTATTCGTGGGTCAGGTCGAGGCGGTCTTGCAGCGACAGCACGCCACGCACGTAAATGCGCTGGCGTTCGCGGTCGACAAAAGGACGGCCGAAAGCCAGGCGGCAGACGGCGAAAGTGCCGACTTCGTTGTAGCCGACCTCGCTTTCCAACCGCGGACGCCAGCTGCGGCGTTGGCTCAGCAGCCAGTCTTGGGCCGCGGGCAATGCGTCGCAGGAAGCGACGGGGTTGTCCCAGCGGCTGAGGCTCGCGCGCGGATAAGCGTGCAGCAGGATGGCGTCGTAGCGTTGACCGGCATTGGCCTGTTCGACGGCTTGCTGCCAGGAGAGCTTGTCCGGCCCCGGTTGGTCGGAGTGATAGGTGACGGTGCTGCCGGCGAGGACGAGGTCGCTGGTCCAGGCGGCGATGTTGCGCGACTCGGTCGCGGCCGGGCGTGGGGCGACGCGTTGTCGGCTGCTGCTGTCATCGATGCTCAGGCAATCGCCGTTGCGGGTAGCGTTTTGCAGCAGGTAGGTGCGGATTGCGACGCTCAAGGCTTTGGCGGCTTCGGCGGGTTCGGGTCTGGCTTCGCGCTGCAGGACGCGGGCGACGTACTCTTCGCGGTCCAGGCGGGCGACGAGTTTGTCTTTGAGCAAGAACAACTCGCCGTCGCTGTGAATTTCGAGTTGATTGCCGTTGGCGAACTCGACGCGATAGTCACCTTGCAAAGGCCCAGGCGCTAACACGCGATCCCCCGACAGCACGCGTTTCAGCGGATAACGCGCGAACAGTCCGACCTCAACGCACTTCCCCGCCTCGGCAGGCCATGACAAAGGCAACACCGTCGCCAGCGACTGCCCAAAATTGCGCAAGACCATTTGACTGGTACCACGCCCACCGGCCCAGATCGGTGTGCCGTCCGCCGTCCAGCCAGCGAACCCGCCCTGTCGCGACGAAGGATCCTGATCCCCCAGCCAGCTCCAGGTTTTCACCCGCAACCGGCCACCGAGTTCGCCCACGACATTGCCGTCAGCCGCATTCAGCACCACATCGAGCAACACTCTTCGGGCCTGATCCTGGGCCGGCATCACGGCCAATACCTTCAGCAACTCAGCCACCGAAACCCGGGTCTGCGGTTGCAACGACGGCAAGTCCAGCAACCACTTCGGCGCTTGTCTCGCCTGCCAATACTCGCGCCAATCAGCGCCAGCAATGCCCAGACGCGCAGGTTCAAAATATAACCCGCAAGACTTCACCAACGCCTGATCGCGCTCAATCCTGCCGCCCGCCATGCAGCAATACACTTCGTCCTTCGATTGCCCGCGACACTCATATGCCGGTTCCCGCGCGCCGGTGTCCACCAGCCAGCCGTAGACAAACAGCTTCCACAAACTGCCCAGCGGCGTCTGCACATCAGCAGGCAATGGCTCACGCGAGATCACCTGCGTTGGGCTCAACGAAAGCAATTCACCCTTGAAGCCCAGGCGCAACGGCTCGTCCTGCGCTGTCGCCAGCGCAGGCATCAAACACAGCAGCCACCAGACCAAACGCCGGGGCATGTCAGTGGACCGTGACCTGACCGAGCGCCGGCTTCTGTTCCTGGGCCTGATGCTGTGGCGCATAGACTTGAGTGAAACGCACCGGCGGCAAATTGAACTGACCTTTTTGCGAGAAGCGCACCAGATGACGCAGGCGCAATTCACCGCTCAAGGCATCCACCGGGATCGCGTAAGCCAGTTGCCCCGGTTCGAAACGGGCCTTCTCCAGCGAGGTCGGCTCGGTGCCGGCCTTGCCCATCAGCTTGATGCCCCACGTGGTGCGCTCGACGTCCGCGCCCGGTGGCAGCGGCACTTCGAGCATGCCGTAGCGCAGCGGTTTCGCAGCCTTGCTGGTGATGATCACTTCGTCCAGGTACAGGCTGTCGCTGGACAACGGTTTGCTGCCGACAGCTTCGAGTTTGAATTCGAACGCTTCGTCACCCGGCACCAGACGCGACAGACGACGAGTGATGGTCACGGCCATTGGGTCCACCGGGGGTTGCTTGCTCTGGAAGCTCAACGCGGCGCGAAGCGGGCGTTCTTGCTCCCCGGTCAGCGACAACACTGTCGGCACGGGCACAGCCCCCTGCCACGTCCAATACATCTCACCGGTATCACTGTGCTCTTTCTTCCAGCCTTCACCCGGTGCCAGCGCGATGGTAGGCGAGGCCTGCTCAATGCTGCGTTGCAGCCAGGTCAGCGCCAAGGCACGTTCCAGGGTCGATTGCTGCGGCAACAGGCGTTGCAACAACGTTTGCGCATGCGCCTGATCGAAAGCTTGCAGCGACAGGTTCAGCGCTTCGACAAATGGTTGAGAGCTGACGGCGACTTGTTGTTGCGCAGCCTCCAATTGACCATTGAACGCCGACGGCAAATTGACCTTGGCCTGACGCGCCAACGAGGCGGTCAGCACTCGAGCGCTGGCCAGCCCCAACGCCGAATCCGGATCGCTCATGACCAGGCTCTCTGCGCCATCGTCCATCATGCTCGCCGCATTGCCCTCGCCGGCTTTCACCAGATCGTCGATCAAACCACTGAGCAGCGTGTTCACCGGCAATTGCATCTGTTTGGCAAACGACAGAATCAGCGCACGCTGCAACAACGGCGTGTTCTGCGACTGCTTGGCGTACACCTCCAGCACCCGCTGCCAATGCTCCGGCGGCAGGCTCAGTTCCAGCGCTTTACTGGCGTGCCAGTCGGCGTAATAGGCGTAAGCGGTCAAGAATGCATCCGGCTCACCGTCATAGCCCCACCAAGTGAAACTCGCCGACGGGCCGGCCATTTGCACCAAACGCAGGCGGCTGTTCTGCATGATCAAACGCAAACGATCGCGGATCTGCGGGTTCGACGACAAGGCCGGATAAGCGATGCTCAGCGGCAGCAGACGGCTAGCGGTCTGTTCGACGCCGCCGTACGGATAGCTCAGCAGATCATCAAGCGCCGAACGGAACAGCGCTTGCGGGCTGTCGTCCAGACGCAGGCGAATATCCGTGGCGTCTGCCGGCAACGCTAGCGGCGTATCACCGCTGGCCACATCCAGGCTTTGACTCTGGGTCACCTGCCAGCCTTCGCCGGTCGCGGTCAGGCGCACTGCCAAGGCATCAGCAGTTTTGCCATCCTGCACCAGTTCGGCGGTCCACTCGCCATTGGCCACTGTGAACGCGGGCAATGCGATGTAGTTGATGCCGTTGTTCAAGGTGACCGGTACACGTTGCTCAGCGCCAGCGTAATGAATCACCAGCTCAGCCTTGACCGGTTTCTCGGCCTGACTGAAAGCGAACACGCCGAGATCCGGTTTGTCGCCGTTACGGAACTTGGTCGGGCCGCTCCACTTCAGGTACAGCGGTTTTTCCGAGCGGACAAATTGCTTCTTCTGCCCGACCTGGCCGTCATCGGCGATGGCGCGGGCGGTGATGCGCCAGCGGGTCAGCGAGTCCGGCATTTTGAAGGTAAAGCGGGTTTTGCCATTCGCATCGGTGATCAATTCAGGCTGCCACGCGGCGGTGTCGACGTCTTCGCGACGCGGCCGCTCCAGCACTTTCACGCCACGCTCGCTGCGGTTGGCTTTGCCCGGTGCGCCTGGGCTGCCCGGCAATGCCACGTCGTAGCTGATGAACGACAAACTGGCGCTGGTGCGCACGTTGTTGCGGCGTGGGTGATAGAAGAACTGGTCGATGGTCGGCGCGACTTCCGGTTGCAGCGCGTAGACCATTTCGTCGACCACGCTGACCGTGAGGTGCGCCGGAATCGGCTTGCCGGCGAACTGCGTGGTCAGGTCAACCGACACGGTATCGCCGGGCTGATACGCCTCTTTGTCGGTGGTGATGGTCACGTCGATTTGCGGCGCAACCACCTTGATGCCAGCGTTCTGAAAGCTGTACTGACCGCCCTTGGTGTAGAGCACGGAGAACGTCAGGTTCGGCGCGAAGTTGTCCTTCACCAGGATGCGCGCGCGGTATTGGGTGTCGCTGATTTTTTCCATCTTCAGCCAGTCGCTGCCCTTGGACAGCAGCGCGGTGGCCTCGACCTTGTCGCGCTCGAGCGACACCAGCGCATCGATAATCGGCTCGGGGAAAGTGATCAACGCGAGCGCTTCGTCGCCCGCCTTGTACTCGGGTTTATCGAGGACGATTTCCACGGTGCCGGGCACGGCTTTGACGCCATCGCCGGTGACCGAATGACCGGTCGCGCCAAGCACGCGGCCGTGATCATCCTTCAGCGTCAGGTTGTAAGTGCCCGGACGGTCGAAGGCCAGGGTGAAGCCTTTATCTTTGGCGGCGAGTTTACCTTCGCCAGTGGTCTGATCTTCGAGTCGCACCCAGCTGTAGCTGCTCGGGTTGACCGCTTTGCTCTGCTCGCTGCCACCTTCGTTGGCATAGCTGAATGCAACCTTGCCGCCCACCGCGCTGAACCGCTGAGGCGCGCTCAGGCGGAAACTCGCGGCACCGCGGTCGATGAGGATTTCCTTGGTGGTCTTGACCCGATACGCCGCGCCGTCGCTGGCGAACACGGTGAGCATGTAGCGGCTCGGTTTCTCGGCAGCGGGCAGATCGAGGCTCGCGTTGCCCTTGGAATCGGTGGTCAATTCGGCGCTGGTCAGCTCCACCGGGAATTGCCCGAGGTATTGCAGCTCGTTATCGACCATCGACAATTGTTGGGCGCGCAGGCTCAGGCTCAACTTGGCATTCGCAACAGGTTTGCCGTCCGGGTACAGCAACACCAGACTGCCCTTCACCGGTTCGCCGGTGCGGTAATCCTGCTTCGCCAGGTTCAGGGAAATCTCGAAATGCGGCTTGATGTATTCCGCGACGCGGAAGGCGCTGCTGTAGGCCTGATCCTTGTAGCTGAAACGCAGCTCATAACCGCCCGCCACCGCGTTGTCCGGCAACTGGAAACGCCCCTGAGTACCGGCCTTGGAATCGAGCTTCAGCGCCAGCGATTGCAGCGCGGTGCCCGTGGCATCGAGCACGGTCACATTGACGTCGGCAGCGGTCGGTGCCACGGAATCCCGTGCATTCTTGAACTCGCGGCCGACGATTTTCAGCGACACCCAATCCCCCGGCCGATACAGCGGTCGGTCGGTGAACGCATAGAGTTTGGTGTCGTAGATTTCGCTGTCGTAATAGAAGTTCTCGGAGACGAACACCCCGCCCTCTTCGTCCTCGCCGATCACGAACGAGCGCTCCGGGCTGACGTGTTTCAGACGCAGCAAACCGTCGGCGTCAGTAGCGCCGCTGCTCATCACGCCCAGGCCGTCGGTCCACAGCACATTGACCTTGGGCACCGAACTGCCTTCGTGTTTGCGCGCGGCCCACACCAGCAATTCATCGCCGGCAATCTTGCTCACGGCCACAGTGTTGGAGACGAAAACCATGGTGGTCGCGCGGTACTTGCCGATCAGTGCTTCCACCAGATACAGGCCCGGCTTCAGGTTGCCCAACGGGATGTACACGTTGCCCGGCGAGACACTGACGAACTCGCTGGAAGAACCGGCCAGGTTCACGCCCTCAGGCGGTTGGATCGGTTTGGCTTGCCACAACGGATAACGGAATTGACTGACCACCGGCAGGCCCGGAATCAACGCGAATTGCGGCTGTGCGTCGTAAGGCGTTGGCGCGGCGATGGCGGTGCCCATCTTCAGTTCCGGCACTTCCTCGGTGACTTGTTTGCGCGATTCGTAGGAGAACGCTCGCTGCATCACCCGACGGGATTTGCGGTACCAGTTGTCCCACAAATACGCGAGGGTGTTCGACAGGCCCTCGCCCTTGAACTGGCCGTCACTGACCACACGGTGCAGGTTCTTCTGGCGCTTGAGGAAATCCAGCGGCTTGTCGATGCGATACACACGAATGTCCGCGCCGCCGTAAGGCTCCATGCGGAACCGGCGGTAATCGCGGCCCGGCGCTTCGAGGCGAACCATCGCCTGTTCGTCGCTGGCGAAACTGCTGTCGGCCAGCAGGAAGAAACTCTCACCGGCCACCGGCGTATAGCCGCTCGGCTCGACGGTGTCTTCAGCATTGACCGTGGCTAATGGAGCCAGCAGGGCCAGCAGCAGTGGAATTCGAGAGCAAATGCGCAGCATGCGGGCACCGATCATTGGGAGAGGAAGTTCAGTCGATAGACGCCGATGAAGTTGGGGTTGGCTGCGTCGGGTATCCATCGGGTGTCCTTCCATGTCATGAGTTGCTGCAGGCTTGCGGAGCGCATGCCGTTGTCAGTCGGGGTAGTAGTGCCGGTGTGATAGGCAATGAAACGGCCCATCCAGATCATCAGGTGCTGGTCGTCGCCTTGATCGAAGAACATAAGGTCGCCGGGCCGGGCCTGGGCCAGATCGCGACCGACCAGATGGCTGTTGAACTGGATCAGTTTGATCGCGTTGACGTAGGGCCCGACCTTGCCGCCGCCCTGCTGCCATTGCTGGGCGAGGCCGCGTTGGGCGTCGCTCAGTTGCAGTTCCGGCGGCAGGTAGCGATTGGACAGGCCATTGCTGCGCAGCCATTTATCGTCATGGACCTTCAGCGCTTCGTTGGCGGCGAATCGCACCAGCCCCGCGCAGTCCTGCTGATACCAGCGCGGGCTCGGGCCTTGGGTCAGTTGTTCCTGGGCGATGCGCACGAACCAGGCGCGGAATACCTGGGATTGCTGCGGGTCAAGCGCTGCGGCTTCGCTGGCAAAGGTGCGAGTCCCCAGCAACAACGCCAGCAGGCCGAGGCCTCGGATGAGTGCGGTCACAGGGCCTTCCACTCCAGCGGCAGCCACTGCCAATGGCCGTCGGGCTCGCTGCCTTTGGGCAAGGTCAGGGCGTATTTGCCGTAGCCGCCGAGGGTGCGCAGTTTCGGGATCAGGTAGGTTTGCGCGGCGTTGTAGAACACCGGTTCCATGTCCTGCGGCAGGCTGTCGAGGGTTTCCTGTTGCATCAGTTGCGCCATGGAATCCGGACCGAAATAGATCGGCATCAGCAGGTCTTTCGGCAGCACGTCAGCCAGCGGCGGGAAGCGTTTGTCGAGGGTGCCGAGGGCTTTGTCGACGAGTTTGTCGTCGAGGGAAAACAGCAGCGTCGAACCGTGGCGCGCCAGGCTTACGCGCATAAAGGCTTTGCCGGTGATCGCGTCCGGTTGCTCGGCATCCTTGGCCTTATAGGGACCGAAATTGGAACTGACCTGGCGCTGCCACTGATGGGTCTGGCCTTGCTGTTTCTCGACCACCGGGAACGCGTGATCGGCGACGTTGCCTTCGTAGGCGCCGACCATTGAGCCGAACAGGTTACCCAGGTCGTCGTTGAGTTTGGCGCTGTCATCGTCATTCAGGCTGGCCACCAGCAGCGGCGTGTACAGCCGCGACTCGGCGTACCAGCACAAGCCGGCGGCACCGTCCATGTGTTCGGTCAGGGCTTGGGCCACGGCGTCGTCGGCACCGAGTTTCACCAGCAGCGGTTTCTGTTGTTCGGCGGCCAGTGGCAAGGCCACGCAGGCACTGGCGCCCATCGGCATGGCTTGCCAGATCGGTTTGAAGTCGAAGTCTGGTTGGTTTTCCACTTCGTCCATGGCGAGGAAGCTGTGCCAGCCCTTGTCGTCCATGTCGAAACGCAGGCCGGCGAAATTCGGGATGAAGCGCTGGTAACCCATGGCCAAAACGCTGGAATTGACCGAGAGACGTTGTTTCACCTCGGGCGTACGCGGTGGCAGGCCGAAGGCTTCGGGGAACAGTTTGTCGCCGTTGAGCAAGGCGGCAATGGCTTTGGTCGAAACGCTGCCGGTGTCCTCCGAGGCGCCGTTTTCCGGATCGTAGAGCTTGGCCGGATTGGACAGCACCACCAGTTTGTCGCCATGGGAGGCGAACACCAATGACTTGCTGGCGTTGTAGTTGAGCTGATAAAGCGTGACGGCGTCGGTGCCGACTTTCACCTCGCTGAGTTTGCTCAGCTGCGTATCATCCAGCGCCACTTTCGCCAACGGCTCCAGCACCTTGACCAGCCCGCCGCGATCCATCACCAACAGGAAATCCTTGAGACGCCCATCCGCCCCGCGCCACAGCGCCACATCCGCCGGTTGATCGAACAGCTGCTCGATCAGGCTGTCCTGCAATTTCAGGTCATGTTCGTAAATGATCCGCCGCAGACTGCCAATCAAACCGAGGCGGTCGGCGTGGGCTTCGTAATAGAAGACGAAATCTTCGGTCAGGGTTTCCTTGAGAAACGGCACCGCCAGCAAATCCTTGGGCAGTTGACTCAGGGAATGGGTTTCGAGCAGACCGTCCGGCCGGCTCATGCCCAGTTTGTCACTGGCCAGTTCCGCAGGCGGAGCCTTGGGTTTGTTCAGGAACCACCCTAACCCGCCCGCCACGCCAGCCACCAGGCACAGCCCGACCAGCAGCGTTGGCCAACGGCGAGGAGATTTGGCGGCTGGCGTGTCGGCGGCCGGCGAAACTGTCTTATCACTCATGTTCAAACCCAATTCATCCGTGGTGCGGGATGTTTAATAGTTGAAAGTCTTGACCAGCAGCAGGTCGCCGATCGCCCGCAAGGGCACGATGAACGTCTCGCGTTTTTCGTCGACGGTGTTTTCGTTGAGTACCAGATTGATTTGCGAGGTGATCACCTCGTTCTGGTTGCTGGTCTCATCGAAGTTATAGCCGCCGCTGCCGAAGTTGCCCCAATAGTTCACGTAAACCAGATACGTGCCATGCATCGGCGCAGTCATGGTGAACATCTCCGGGCCGGGGCCATCGACCCCGTCCGGGTCCAGACCGCCGCCGTTGCTCATCGCCGGACGAGCCCAGAACGCATGTTGGCCGTCGGGGGTAATGATGTGCAGATCGAGTTCAGCCTTGGGATCGTCCCAGCCCAGCACCACGCGAATGCGCGCCGGCGTGCGCAGGTTGTTGGCTTCATAGAATTGAACGCGCTTGAGCGACTTGCCCTCGGAACTGCGTACTTCGACGCTGTTGGACCCGGCGCCGAACGCATACGGCCGGGCAAAACGCCCTTGGTCGTCGGTGTACAGATTCAGGGGATTGCCGTTGACCGCCAGGCTGTGCGGCGGACGGAGCGTGCCGAGGGCCTTGAGTTGGCCTTCGATCATCGTGCGATTGCGCTGCACGCCCCGGTCGATGGGCGGCGTGGGATAGGCGACGCGGGGGTTTTCGCTGCGGTCCAGCAGGCCGTGATAACGCCAGCCGCCCACCGGTTCCGACAACTCGGCCGTGGGCTCGGCCCATGCCACCTGGGCGCAGACCAGCGAGATCAGCAGTGAAAGAACACAACGCATGTAACGCCTCCTGCCATGCATACGAAACCTGGCGCCCGATCCTCGGCGCGGTGTTTGACTTTGACTGCTGGGCCTTCGAGCTTCAAAAAATGAGGGGCCAGAAGCTAATGCCAGTCTGTAGGAGCCAGGCTGGCATTAGGCCAGAGGTCGGCAATATAACATTGCCAGCAGTGCAATTTTCTGATCTTTTTGTGAACCAGGTTGTATTTTCTCCGATAACCCGATCGTCGCCCCCGCCGTCATTCAGCAGATTCCGGGTCTTTAATGGTTGCAGGATTTAAAGCCACTACACCCACTGCGCACGCATCGAGAGATTGAACATGAAAATCGTCGTCATTGGCGGTACCGGGCTGATCGGCAGACACCTGTGCAAAAACCTGCAAGACCTGGGGCATGAAACCCTGGCCGCATCACCGAGCACCGGCGTCAACGCCCTCACCGGCGAAGGATTACAAAACGCCTTGCAAGGCGCCGACGTGGTGGTCGACGTGGCCAACTCGCCCTCCTTCGAAGACGCCGCCGTGCTCGATTTCTTCGAAACCAGCGGGCGCAACCTGCTTGCCGCCGAGAAAACCGCAGGCATCAAACACCATGTCGCCCTGTCGGTGGTGGGCACTGAACGCATGCTGGACAGTGGTTACTTCCGGGCGAAAATGGCGCAGGAAACACTCATCAAAAACTCAGGCATACCTTACACAATCCTGCGGGCCACGCAGTTTTTCGAATTCATCGGAGCCATTTCGTACTCAGGCGTGCAAGAAGGCGACACCGTGCGTTTGACCTCCGCCGAGCTGCAACCGATTGCCGCGGTCGATGTCGCGACGGCGCTGGCGAAAGTCGCGGTACAAGCGCCGAACAACCAGACCCTGGAAGTGGCCGGCCCTGAACGCTGGCCGCTGGTGGAATTCGTGCGCTTGTTTTTGCAACACACTAACGACCCGCGCCAGGCCCAACCGGACGACACGGTCCCCTACTTCGGTGCGCCGATCGATGACCACTCGCTGACGCCGGGAGAGCACCCCATCGTCGGGCCGACGCGCTTCGAAACCTGGCTCAAGAGCAGCGTTTGATACTCAAACGAGGGCCCTACACCAACCGTTCGATCTTCTGATGCTGCCAGACCATTTTGTAATACAGCGTCTGCAGCATCAGCATGCCCAGATACGCCACCGGAAACGCCATCCAGACACCTTGCAGCCCAAAACGCGCATCCAGCAGATACGCCACCGGCAACTGCACACCGACCACGCAAATGATCGAAACCGCCACCGGTACCAACACCGTGCCGCTGGCGCGCATGATGCCGCCGATGATCGCCTGAAAGCCAAATACCAACAGGCTCCAGAGCATGATGTGCAACAGGTGTTCGGCCATCACCCGCGTGGAATCATCCGTGAGAAACAACCCCAGCAACCAGTGCGACAACAGATACCCCAACACCACCAAACCACCGGTCAGGCACACGTTGATCAACAACCCGGTGCGCAGAATCGGCCCCATGCGCTCGATGCGCCCGGCGCCGATGGCCTGCGCACCGAGAATCGACGCCGTGATCGCAATCGACAGCGCCGGGAACTGCACGTAATTGACGATCTGCGTCACCGCCCCGTACGCCGCCGTCGCCTGAGAGCCGTGCTGGTTCACCAACGCCAGAATCACCAACTCCGACAACGACAGCACCACCATTTGCAGCCCCGTGGGCAGCCCGATGCGCAGCACCTTGCCGAGGATCTCCATGTCCAGCCGCATCGCCGCCAACATCTCCCGATCCGGCGCCAACGGGTGCCCCTTGCGAATCAACCGCCACGCCAGCCACCCCATCGCCGACAAGTTACCCACCAACCCCGCCCACGCGGCACTCTGAATTCCCATCGGCGGCAGCCCCAACCACCCGAGAATCAACGCCGGTGTCAGTGCCAGCCCGACACACGTCGACACCACCAGTGCCAACAACGGCGACAGCGTATCGCTCACCCCACGCAGCAACTGCGTGAACAACACAAACACCAATAGCGACGGCAAGATCCACATCATCACCTGCGCATACGCCACCGCATCGTCCAGCACATCCACTGGCATGCCCAACCCCTGCAACGCCGGCCGCGCAAACACACTGCCCAACACCGCCGCCACCAACCCGATCATCGCCCCCAACAGCAACGTCGAACCGGCGATGGCCTTCACCAAATGCGGCTCACGAGCGCCCCAGGCCTGGCCGATCAACACGCCAGCGCCCGCGCCGAGGCCGATGACCAGGGCGATGAAGAAGAACACGATAGGGAACATGCCCGATACCGCCGCGAGAGCTTGGGTGCCGAGCATTTGGCCGATGTAGATGCTGTTGATCGTGCCCGACATGGATTGGAGGAAATTGGAGAGGACCATGGGGGCGAGGAATAGGAGGTAGGTTTGCCAGAGGGGGTGGGATTTGGTGGGGGTTTGCATTGAGGGTCCGTCTCGGGTGGGGGCTGGCATTTGGGAAATTCTACGCTACGGAACTGGGAACGAGGCGCTTCTGTTTTGCGGATTTGTGTTGCATCGACCGGTTGAATCCACAGCCAAAAGCTGCCTGTCGCTTCCATGTTCAGGCCATTTTTGCATGTCAACCAGGCCCCCAGAAAAGGCTGGTGAAGAAACGGGTATCCGAACTAATTTCGACGTTAAACGTTTTTAGCTAACGCCGCCGTATGCCCCCCAGATCTGATCGAACCCTGGCGCCTAATCCGAGCTATGTACGACTACGAGCAACTCTGCTTGCTCGTCAGAAACTGTGCGCAAACGGTGAGATTTCTGCGCATTGAAATGCAGGGCGTCGCCTTCATCCAGGGTCTGCCGTTCGTTACCGAAATCGACTTCGACACGGCCACGAACCACGTAGATGAACTCTTCTCCCAGGTGTTCCTTGAAGGCGGACTGGCCAAACGAGCGTGGCGGATAGACCAGAAATGGCAACAACGCCCGATGACCGATATGGCGCGCCAGCGGTACGTGAGCCGCTGGTACACCACCATCATTGGCCTCGCGCTGCTGGCGTCGAACCAGGCTGTAGCCTTCGGCGGGCACCGCCTCGGTGCTGAATAACTCTTCAGCCTGGGCATTCAATGCCTTGGCCAGTTTGAGTGCCACCGCAATGGAGGGCGAACTCACACCCCGCTCCACCTTCGACAGATAGCTCTTGGTCAATCCGGTTTGCCCGGCCAGCTGCTCCAGGGTTATCCCCATCTTCTTACGCAAAATTCTCAGCTGCACCGCCATCCAACGCCGTTCCTTGAAAAATAATGACACTTGGCTTGATTATGACACACGGTGTCATTACGATCACTCTGTGTCCTTGAGAGTCGTTGCAGCGACTCCTTGGCAATTTGAACTGTTTTCGACCAGGTACTGACCGTGACCACGACCATGCAGATCCCCAAGGATCAGCTCGTCACCCTCGCTGAGAAGCAAATGGTGACGACACTGATCGATAACGAATATACCCCGAGACAGAAGCTTGCACTCACCTGCCGAATTCTTTTTGACGGCGGCCATGACTCAGGGCTAGCCGGGCAGATCACCGCCCGCGCCGAAACGCCAGGCAGCTATTATACGCAGCGCCTGGGCCTGGGCTTTGATGAGATTTCCGGGTCGAACCTGTTGGTGGTCGATGAAGACCTCAAGGTGCTTAAGGGCCAAGGCATGGCAAACCCCGCCAATCGCTTTCACAGCTGGCTCTACCGGGCTCGCCCGGATGTGAATTGCATCATCCATACGCACCCACTGCACAGCGCCACGCTGTCGATGCTGGAAGTGCCGCTCGCAGTTTCCCATATGGACATCTGCCCGCTTTTCGACGACTGCGCCTTTCTCAAGGATTGGCCAGGCATTCCGGTGGGCAATGAAGAAGGCGAGATCATTTCCAAGGCCATCGGTGACAAGCGCGCGATCTTGCTTTCCCACCATGGCTTGCTGATTGCGGGCGGCTCGATTGAAGAAGCTTGCGTTCTGGCGCTGTTATTCGAACGTGCGGCCAGGATGCAACTGCTGGCGATGAGCGCGGGAGAAATTCGCCCCATTCCCGAGGCCCTGGGCAAAGAAGCCCACGACTGGATCTCCACCCCGAAACGTCACGGTGCCGCATTCAGCTATTACGCGCGGCGCGCACTGCGTGCCCATGGCGACTGTCTGGCCTGATGGTACCCACACTCATTCATAGAAACGGCAAAGGTGCCTGTATGTCTACTTCTGTAATTCGCGGCATTATCGGCTATACCATCACTCCATTCGCGGTCGACGGCTCACTGGATCTGGCTGCCTTGGGGCAATCTATCGATAAGCTGATCGCTTCCGGCGTGCATGCCATTGCACCTCTGGGTAGTACCGGGGAAGGGGCCTATCTCTCCGATAGCGAATGGGAGTCGGTTGTCCGCTTCAGCCAAGAGAAAATCGCTGACCGAGTTCCGACTGTGGTCAGCGTTTCAGACCTGACCACTGCGCGTACCGTACAGCGTGCTCAACTGGCTGAAGCTTGTGGTGCCGCGGCTGTAATGGTGCTTCCGGCCTCTTACTGGAAGCTGACTGATACGGAAATCGTGGATCATTTCAAGGCTGTAGGTGCAGCCATCAACATCCCGATCATGCTCTACAACAACCCAGGCACCAGCGGCACTGACCTGTCGGTCGATCTGATCCTGCGCATTCTGAGCGAAGTCAAGAATGTCACCATGGTCAAGGAAAGCACTGGCGACATTCAACGCATGCACCGCTTGTTCAAGGCAACAGATGGCAAGGTGGCCTTCTACAACGGCTGCAACCCTTTGGCCCTGGAGGCGTTGGTTGCCGGTGCGACGGGTTGGTGTACCGCCGCCCCCAACCTCATTCCCAAGCTGAACCTGGCGCTGTGGGAGGCTGTTCAGAGCGGCCAGATGGAAGAAGCGCGGACGTTGTTTTATCGCCAGTACGAAATGCTGGAATACATCACTCGTCGTGGCCTGCCGACCACTATCAAGGCAGGTTTGAAAATGCAGGGGCTTGACGTCGGCGGCCCCCGCCTTCCACTTCAACCGCTCGATACTCAAGGTTGCATCTTCCTGAAAGGACTGCTGGACGAGTTGGCATCGTAGTCGCTGGTCGAAGCGGCGTATGAGGCGTTCGCTGCCTACAGGCAGCGAGCGTTGTTATTTTCGTGATCGCGGAAGCGCGATCACCATAGACCTAAAGATCTGGAAGCCGAGGGTAAAACGTTGAAAGTCCATTTCGTGATGCACGAATCCTTCGAAGCACCCGGTGCATTTGAGGACTGGGTAAAAGCTCGCGGTTACCAAGCCACCTGTTCCCGCGTCTACCAACATGATGTCCTGCCAGATACCGCACAATCGTTCGACCTTCTGGTGGTGTTAGGTGGCCCGCAAGATCCGGCGACTACGCTGGAGCAATGTCCGCATTTCAATGCCTTGGCCGAGCGCGAACTCATTAGCAAAGCCATCTCGGCCCGGCGGGCTGTGGTTGGTGTTTGCCTGGGGTCGCAATTGATCGGGGAAGCGCTGGGTGCCACTTTCAACCACAGCCCCGAAAAGGAAATTGGCAAATTCCCGATTTATTTAACCCAAGAGGGTTTGGCTAATCCGAAGTTTTCGCACTTCGGGGAAACCCTGGAAGTCGGCCATTGGCACAATGACATGCCAGGGCTCACTCAGGACGCCAAGATCATTGCCAGCAGCGAGGGTTGCCCGCGTCAAATCGTTGAATATAGCCAGCTGGTATACGGCTTTCAATGCCATATGGAACTCACCAAAGACCTCGTGGAACTGCTGATCCAGGCATCGGAGGCGGAACTGATAACGCTCACTGACCGGCGTTTTGTTCAGCAGCCAGCCGCGCTGCGGGCTAACGACTACGATGAGATGAACCAGAAGCTATTCGTATTTTTGGACAAGCTCGTTGCCGATTACCAGGCCGAGTAGCGACTCAAGACAACGCCGCTGTTTAGGAGGCAGTGGCGTTTATGTGCCAGCTACGGCGGGCAGCTTTGGGTCGATAGCTGCCCTTTGTGACCGGCAGAAATCGGCCAGAAGCAGTCACACACATGGCTGGCATGCCCCTTGGTACAGCCCGCTGTATCTCGAGTCTATGGTTTTTAACTCAGGCTGCTTCTGGTTAAGAAATGCATTCGTGCAGTCGAAAACCTGCTTAAGCCTTGCACCTTGCACGGTCGGCCTGAGTTCTTCCGTCATAGCCCCAATCGGTTGCCGGGTTCTCATTCACAACGATATAAGTCGCCAGTTCGAGATCCGGCAACGTTCGACGAAGCAACGACATGGCGCTTGCCATGAAAGCCCCTTTCTCTTCTTCAGAGTTCGTCCCTGCGGTCACGCAGACTTCAAGATGTGCCGCTGTCCGCTGACCACTACCGCCAATAGTCCAGTGATGCCCCCCCGGCACATCTATCAGCACTGACGTGAGTTCCTGGCGTTTTCCAAGCTCGTCGGCGATCAGGTCAGTCAATTCATTGCATAGGCGACTGCCCTCGTCGGGGGAAAGATCGAGTGACAGCGTAAGTCTGGCAAAAGGCATTTTCGTTCTCCTCGCGGTGTTGAAGACCGAAGTTTATTTGAGAAAAACAAAAGTATACTTGGGACATTCTATGTATCAGGTTTGAGTTTTCCTCATGATTGCGGATATTCCTTCCCCTCTGCTTCGCACGTTCGTCGCGGTGGTCGATTGTGGCTCGCTGGCAGCGGCGGCTAGGCGCGTCGCGCGCAGCGAGTCGGCGCTAAGCCTTCAAATCGCCCGTCTTGAAAACATCATTCGCCAGCCGCTCTTCGACAGGGATGGCCGGGCACTGCGGCTTAACCATACTGGGGGGCTTTTGCTGGCGCATGCGCGCTCGATTCTGGGCCGAATAGACGCCGCGCGAGCAGAGCTCGCGCCGGACACGGTAGTGCCGGTTCGAATCGGTGTCGTTCAGGATTTCGTGGCAGGGGTATTGCGCCCGACTCTCGCCGACGTCCTCGCCGCCACTCCTGGAGCTGCTTTTTCAATTGTCATTGCGAGCACGGCAGAGCTGTTGCAGGCGATAGGCGAGGACCGGATCGACGCCGCACTGTGCGCTGGTGAGCCGTTCGGCGCAAACATCGTTACGCGCCTCCCCATGAAGTGGTTCGGCTACCCGGATCTACTACTCGGTGACGTGGTTCCGCTGGTTGGGATCACTCTGCCCTGCCCGTTTCTTTTGGCCGCGCAGCGAGTGCTGGACGCCGCCGGACGCCCATGGCGCATGGCGCTCACCACCCCGAGCCTTGATGGTCTACGCGCTGCGGTCGAGGCAGGATTGGGCATTACCTGCCGCACTGAAGCAGGATTTGGCCTACCGGCGATGTCGAGAACATCGCTGCCGCAACTGCCGGAAATCGCCTATTCCATCGTTGAGCGGCGCCAAGGGGATGCGGGCACCAAGCTGGCCGTGAGCCGAATGATTGCCCACCTTGAATCAGTAGCGGCATTGCAACAGTGAATGCGATAACTGTAGAAGATAGCTTGTACTTAGAGGCAGCAATCGGCCATATACGGACGTTCATGACCTGCCTATTTCCGATCGATAGGCCAATGGTTCGAAATGTTTTTTAAAACACATGAAGAAACGAGCTAGATAGCTTCGATGCGTATTTCTTATTGCGAATTGAAGTAATAACGATGAGGCTAATAGCGACAAAATTCACAATAAGATTTTTAATTTATTGGATTTGCATGTTGTGCCTTTTCTGCTAGATTCATGTAGCCATACGCATGGTTTGGTAACACTTCTTTGGAATCCGGCTATCAATTAATAGGGAGATTATTATGTCGTATTCATGTGTTGTTATTTATAACTCTACTCCATACAAGGTAAGTGCAGAAGTTGAGTATATGAGTTTGTTTTGCAGTAATGATGAACTTACGATCGATCCCTTTTCTTCTTGGGAGGCAAGTAGTCGAGGCGTTTGTCTGTTGACAGAGATCTCTGCTACTGTTTTTACACCTGACGGAAATGTCGTAGCAACCCCTTATATTTCTTCTGGCACCTCGGATTATCGATTTGCCATTATTCAAACTGGCGCCCATTCATTTGAAGTGACTAGCGTGGAGAATCTAGCAAAAGATATTGTACCTGAAGGGTATCGAGAGCCAACTGTAAGCCAAAAATAACTTTCGCCGAATCGACGGCCTGGCTTTTTAGTAGATACAGGTCGTCATTGCCACTGCAGGAGGCCTTCAATACATATTGAAGGCGGCAGCTGTCGAGGAAATATTTCGGGAACATGAGTGTCCGTTCTTGGTCGATTTCAGCCGGTCGCCACAGGCAGAAAACGGCCAGAAGCGGACAGTCAAAGCTTGCCGCATCTGTCGATTATCTGCCAGGCGATACAACGCATGAACATGGATGCGATCAGACCGTTGATCACTCGTTTCAAGTCTCCAGATAGCCATCTACGATTTGCGAAACGACCGTCAACGCAGTACGCAGCAACTCCGGTTCAGTGCGATAGTGCAACGGCGTGTAGCCATAGGTGTTGGCGCCGTTGAATACGGTGATCGGCTCGTTGCGCTGCCAGATCAGTTCCTCGCCGCGTCTCATGACACCGCTCACGGTAATCGTCGAATACACCACACTGCTGAAGCCTTGAGTCAGCGCGAAACCCCAGTTCAGGACGGTCAATTCGATCTGCGCATACTCATGATGTCGTCCGGTAAACGCCACACATCCAATAGGCTCGCAATGAGGCCAGCACATCCAACAATTGATGTTGGCTGACCCTACGGCATCGCGAGGAAGCTCGCTCCCACAGGTGTATTTGGCGTTTGGAGGATTGCGCTCGGTCAGGCGTTTGCCCCAGCGTAGACGCGACGCTCACCCGCTCCTTGCATCCATCGCTCGCATCGATAGTCACCATCAGCGCAATGAAGTTCTCATAAAAAATCCTCGGCGTAACATCCGCTCCATACCCAATCAATAACACCCCGGAGCACACCATCATGAAACGCCAAATCCTCCTCAGTATCGCTTTCTCGGTTTTTGCAGTTAACGCTTTCGCCGCTTCCTCTGCTCACCCGGTTGTCGCTGAAGGCGGCTCGGATCGTCTGATCGAAAACCGCGTCGCTGAAGGTGGCTCGGATCGTCTGATCGAAAATCGCGTCGCTGAAGGTGGCTCGGATCGTTTGATCGAAAATCGCGTCGCTGAAGGCGGTTCCGATCGTTTGATCGAAAACCGCGTCGCTGAAGGTGGCTCGGATCGTCTGATTCAAAATCGTACTGCATGAATGAGTGGCTTTGCCGCGACACCCGAAAAAGAACCGGCCTCATCAGCCGGTTTTTTTTGCGTTTTTTTTGCCCAATTGCATCGTCAAATGGATTATTGTCGATGCTCGCCTAAGGTAGCCGAGGGTGGGGTTTCGGCGTGTTGGCGTCTCATCAACTGCAGCAAACGGAGTCACTTACATGGAAGTCATCAATCAGTTGCAACCCGCAGAGTGCGCAGGCATGGAGGACATCCGACGCGAAATCGATGCCCTTGATCAGGGCGTTATCAAGCTGTTGGGCAAGCGTTTTCACTACGTGCTGGCGGCCTCGAAGTTCAAGACCTCGGCGACTTCGGTGCGTGCTCCGGAGCGTTTCAAGGCGATGCTGGCGACACGTCGCGAGTGGGCCGAGGCCGAGGGCCTGAGCCCGGATGCCATCGAGAAGATGTACAGCGATCTGGTGAACCACTTCATTGCCGAAGAGATGAAACACTGGGCGGCCCATCAAGCCGAAACCTGATTCTGGTGTCCGGGCTGCATGTCAGGCAGCCTCGCGACACTTCAGTGAGTCTCTTCCCGCACCCACCGTCTGACCTCAGCCTGTATGGCATAAGCCGGCGCTTCCACAGCATTGAAATCTTGGGTATATCGCTGGGCAAACTCTTCTACCCCCCATTCCTGAAACTGCTGCACATGCTTTAGTTCGTGAGCCCAGAGCGCGATGTTCTGTTCCGCGGTTTGAGCGTCACGGAAGAGGATGATGTCGATCAGCGTCACGGCACCGACATCGGGGTTTTGCAGCATGGCAGTGGCGGCGCTGAATTCGCCGTTGTCGCTAACTTTGTAGCGCGCGGTATCGAGGACGCTGGGGTCGTACCAGCGCAGCAGTTGCTCCCGGATGTGCGGTGGAATGGGTTGGAGGCCGGCGTTGGCTGCTTCAGCGCGGGCTTGGGTCAGCCACAGCGCCAGGGCAGGTGCCGCGATCTGATAGATGCCATCTGGCAAGGGGCCGAGCACCTGTCTCGGATCTGGCAGGCAGATGCAGCCGTCCAGGCACACTTGTTTCTCGCCAGCTGGGCAGGCGTTGGTCTGGGCTGGCACTTCAAGAGTCAGGCAAAGAGCAAACAGCGCCATCAGGCGCGTGGTGATGGGCGGCATTGGGCGCTCCAGGGGCGGACGCAGCGCGAACAGTGGATCACCATTGATCGACGACTCGCATAGCTTTAGCGTAGCCCTGAACTAAACGCCCTCAAGATAATCGCAGAGACCGACAGACCACCTTTCCTGCGAATCCCCACTTTAGTAGACATGCGTGCGCGGCAGCTTTTGTATTCAAGCTCCCCTACTCTGCGCGCGCATGCTCCAACACCACTTCCAATGGGTGGCGCAGTTGCCTGTTGGCCTGGCGCTTTACCTGACTGCGGCAGGAGTAACCCGTCGCCAGTGCTTCACCCGACTTGTCGAGCTTGCCGGCCCATGACTGCTCGAAAATGGTCCGCGAGGTGTCCTGGTTTCGTGCCTCGTGGCCGTAGGTACCGGACATGCCACAACAGCCGGTCGCCTCAGTCACCAGCTTAAGCCCAAGCCTTGCGAACACTGCTTCCCATTGCGACGTACTGGCTGGCACATTGGTCTTCTCGGTGCAGTGCGCCAACAAACGGAATGTCTGGGTAGCGGGCTGCGGGTTTTCGGGCAACACATCGAAGAGCCACTCCTGAGGTAGCAAGACTTTCGGGCAATCATTGAGCCCCGGTACTTTTTGATACTCCTGGCGGTAGACCAGCGTCATCGCCGGATCCAGACCCACCAGCGGTACTTCGCAGTCAGCCAGTGCCTTGAGCTGATGAGCGTTGCGGATCGCCGCCTTGGCGAATGCGCCGAGGAAGCCCTGTACGTGCAAAGGCTTGCCGTTGGCGCTATAGGGTGCCAAAAACACCCGATAGCCCAACCGATGCGCCAACTGGATAAAGCTCGCCAGCAACGGGGTTTCGAAGTAACGGGTAAAGGCGTCCTGCACCAACACCACGCTACGCTCACGTTGAGCAGGCGTCAGTTCGCGCAGGGCCGGCACGCTGGCGACAACGACCTTGCAGCGGGTCAACGTGGCCTGCAAGTCGTAGCGGTTGATCAGCGGACTGTCGAGCATGCCGACGTGTCGCTCAAGCAAGCGACTCATCCATTTCGAGCCCATCACTGCGTTGTACAGGCCCGGCGCGTAGGCCATGTAAGGAATGGTGAACTCCAGCGAGCCGATCAGGTAGTCGCGAATCGGGCGTTGATAGCGACCGTGATACAACTCTAGAAAACGCGAGCGGAATTCCGGGACGTTGACCTTGACCGGGCATTGTCCCGCACAGGATTTACAGGCCAGACAGCCCGCCATCGCATCGTAGACCTCGTGGGAGAAATCCGCCTCGCCGCGCGAGCGCGCCAGGTTATTGCGCAACCGCGTCGGTAACCCGCTCAACCACGACAATTTGCCCCGCGCCGCTTCCAGAACATCAATATTGGCCGCGCCTTGCAGACGCAACCACTCGCGAATCAATGACGCCCTGCCCTTCGGCGAATGCTGGCGTTCACGGGTGGCTTTCCACGACGGGCACATCGCATCGTTGGGGTCGTAGTTGTAGCAAGCGCCGTTACCGTTGCAGTGCACGGCGGTGCCGAAACTTTGCCAGACGCGCTCATCGATTTGCCGATCCAGATCACCGCGCAGCGTCACTTCGTTGACCTTGAGCAAGCCTTGGGCGGCATCCGGCGGCGTGCAGATCTTGCCGGGATTGAGCTGATTGTGTGGGTCGAACGCGCCCTTGAGCGATTGCAGCGCCGGGTACAGCTCGCCAAAAAACTCAGGGACATATTCCGAACGCAAACCCTTGCCGTGCTCGCCCCACAGCAGACCACCATAACGCAGGGTCAGCTCGGCCACGGCATCGGAGATCGGCTTGATCAGAGCGGCCTGGGCCGGGTCTTTCATGTCCAGCGCCGGGCGCACATGCAACACACCGGCATCGACGTGACCGAACATGCCATAGGCCAGGCCATGGCTGTCGAGCAAGGCACGGAACTCAGCAATGTAGTCGGCCAATTTCTCCGGCGGCACGGCGGTGTCTTCAACGAAAGGCTGCGGGCGAATCTCGCCTTCGACGTTGCCCAGTAACCCGACCGAGCGTTTGCGCATGGCGTATACGCGGGTCACTGCTTCGGCACCTTCGGCCAGCGTGTGGCCCAGCCGCTCGATCGTTGTGTCGGCCTGCAGATGCTCCACGAACGACGCCACGCGAGCGTTCACTTGCGTCAGGTCTTCCCCGCTGAACTCCACCAGATTGATACCCAGCGTCGCGCGCTCGGCGTCGGTCGGGAAATACTCGGCGACGCTGTGCCAGACAATGTCTTTCATCGCCAGCAGCAACACCTTGGAGTCCACGGTTTCGATGGACAGCGGCTTGTGCGCCAACAACGCGTTGGCGTCGCGCAGCGCATCCATGAAGCTGCCGTAGCGTACGCTCACCAATACCGAATACTTGGGAATCGGCAGCACGTTGAGTTTGGCTTCGACGATGTAGCCCAACGATCCTTCCGCACCGCACAGCACGCTATTGAGGTTGAAACGTCCGTGCTCATCGCGCAGGTGCGCCAAGTCGTAACCGGTCAGGCAGCGGTTGAGTTTGGGGAACACCGACTCGATCAGGTCGGCCTGGGTTTCCTGAATATGCCGCGCCACCCGATGCACCTCGCCGATGCGGCCGGGCTGCGCGCACGCCACTTCCAGCTCCGCATCGGACAGAGGCTGGCTGTGCAGACGCTCACCACCGAGCAGTACGCTGTGCAGTTCCAGCACATGATCGCGGGTCTTGCCATAGGTGCAACTGCCCTGGCCGCTGGCGTCCGTGTTAATCATGCCGCCCACGGTGGCACGGTTGGAAGTCGACAGCTCCGGGGCGAAGAACAGCCCATGAGGCTTGAGCGCGGCATTCAACTGGTCTTTGACCACGCCCGCCTGCACCCGCACCCAACGCTCGGCGACGTTGATTTCGAGGACCGTGTTCATGTGCCGCGACAGGTCGACCACGATGCCATCGGTCAATGACTGGCCATTGGTCCCGGTGCCACCGCCCCGCGGGGTGAGCTTGATCTGGCGAAAGCGTGGTTCGGCCATCAAGGTAGCGATGTGCACGATGTCGTCCGCGTCCAGGGGGAACACCGCCGCTTGCGGCAAACGCTGGTAAATCGAGTTGTCGGTCGCCAGTACGGTCCGAGTGGCATAGTCGGCACTGAGCTGACCGCGGAAGCCGCTGGCACGCAGGGCTTGCAGAAATTGCGGGTACTGTGCCGCGGGTTCAACGGTCGTCAACTGGGCGATCATCGCAGGATGGTCTCTTGTGGGTCTAATCACGGAAAAATCAAAACACTTGTCGCCTGAGCATTAATAGGTCAGCCTCAGGTCGTCGGCTGCGCCAATGATCCTGCAGGTTGTAGCCCCGGACAAACGGATAATCCTGCCGCTATCGATGACTTTTACGAATGAATTACCGCCACCTCACCCCCTCCATGTCGTTGCTGCTGGCCTTTGAAGCCGCCGCCCGACATGAAAGTTATACCCGTGCCGCGATGGAACTCTCGCTGACGCAAAGCGCAGTCAGCCGGCAAGTCCAGGCGCTGGAGCAGCAACTGGGCCTCACGCTGTTTCGCCGTGAAGGCCGGCAGGTGCAGTTGACCGATGTCGGTCGTCTTTATCAGCGGGAAATGAGCGAGGCGCTCGGACGCATCCGCAGCGCCACGTTGCAGGCCATGGCTTATCAATCAGGCAGCGGCACGTTGCGCCTGGCCACATTGCCGACCTTCGGCTCGAAGTGGTTATTGCCGCGCCTTCATGACTTCTACAAAACCCATCCCGGCATGCTGGTGCACATCAACTCCCGGATCGACGCCATCGACTTTGAAACCAGCGGCATCGATGCCGCGATCATCGTCGGCAATGCCGATTTACCGGGCCTGATCAGCCATCGCCTGCACGCAGAAGAAATGATGGTGATCATTTCGCCGCAAGCGGCCCAGGCCCATGACGACTGGACACCAGAGCGCATTGGTGGACAGATACTGCTCAATGTCACGAACAATCCCAACGTTTGGGGGGAGTGGTTCAGCCACCACGGCTTGCCCCATCGAATGATGCGCCTGGGGCCGAGTTTCGAACTCACCTCACACTTGATCCAGGCCGTCAGAGCCGGCATCGGAATCGGTCTGGTGCCTCGTATTCTGGTGGCCGACGAGTTAGCCAACTCAGAGCTGATCAGCCTGGACCTGCCTTTCGCCAGCCAGCGCAGTTACTACCTGACCTATCCGCCGCGCAATGAAATGCTGCCGTCACTCATGGCGTTCCGTACCTGGTTGCTGGAACAGATATGAACGCAGCTTTCAACCAGTGCCGACATCTACGCAAAGGGTTTCAAGCAGCACCTGCTCCAGGATGACAAAAAAACATTTGATGTGAGCCTGTTTCAATGCCTGCGGTCGGGTCACCAGATAGACCTCCATATCTGGAAGTTGGAGATCCGGGAACAACCCGATCAGGTCCTTCGCCAGAATACGGGGCAGCACTGCCACGCCCATACCTCGCTTCACCGATTCGAGCTGAACCGCGAATGAGTTCACGCTGATCTGCGTGCGATCCAGACCCGCGGCCTTTGCCACACACATTTGCGGCAACATATCCAGCGGAGGAAGCAAGCCAATATTGACCGCAGTGGCCGGCGTCACCCCTGGAAACCGCTTCAGATAACCTGCATCGGCGAAGACACCGTAAGCGAGCCTGCCTATGGGGCGATAAATCAGCGACGGCTCGCCCAGATGAACTGTGCGTACTGCAATGTCTGCGGCGCCGCGGACAATCTTGTGAAAGTCGGCTGTTATCAGCAATTCCACCGAGCATCGTGAGTGCGCGGATGTGAAGCGACTCGCGGCCTCCAGCACGCAGGACGAGAATCCCTCTCCTGCACTGACCACGACACTGCCAGATAGCTCTGTGTGTAACTCGGACATGCCCGTAACGGTTTGACGCCTCAAACCCGCTTCAGCAGCCAGGGCAACGTCCACGAGGGATTGGCCTCGCGGGGTCAACCAGCATCCTTCAACTCCCCGCTCGACGAGTGGCTCGCCCAAGGCGCCCTCAAGTTGGGTCAATCGGCGGGAAACGGTAGACGCCGCGACCCCCAGCAATTGGCCAGCCTGAAGAAAGCTGCCACGCCGCGAGACGGCCAACAGCAGACGAAGATCATCCCAATTTGCTTGCAACGCCATGCTTCATAGCCTCCCTGGTCTGCATATGTGCAAAGCCATTATGCAGTAGTCGCTGTTTTTCGACAGAGGCCTCAAAGGTATATCTACAGGCCTCGAAACGAATGGAATGGAACGGACTGTATGACTACTGGCCCCAACGACTTTGCGGAACGCGCCGCCAGCGCCTTCAATCGCCGTGATGTGGAGGCGATGCTTGCGCTGGTTTGCGAAGACTTCATCTACTTCGATGGGATGGGGATGCAAACCGGTCGCGAATCCATGCGCCAGCGAGAAATCGCATTACTCGAAGCGTTCCCCGATGCCCAGCTGACCTTCAGCCCATTTGCCGTCGATAACGATCGTTTAGCACTGACCGCCTTCCTGACCGGCACCTTCACCGCACCATTAGTGCTGCCGGACCGGGTGATTCCACCCCATGGCCGCCACATTGCCGTGTACTACGCCGCACACTTCACCTTCAAAGACGGGCTGGCCATCCGTGAAGAGGCCTTCTTCGACAGTGCGGTGTTGATGTCATTTTTTAGCCGATCAAACTGAGGGTTGAGCGATGCATAGTGTATTCGTTACTGGAGCAACAGGCTTGCTGGGCAATAACCTGGTGCGTGAATTGGTCGCTCATGGCTGTACGGTCAAAGCGCTGGTCCGATCAAGGGCCAAAGGTGAACAGCAATTCAACAACCTGCCGGGGGTGGAACTGGTCGTAGGGGACATGGCCGATGTCGACGCATTCGCAGCGTCACTGCAAGGCTGCGATACGGTATTTCACGCTGCGGCGTTCTTTCGCGACAACTACAAGGGCGGCAGCCACTGGAAGGAACTCGAAAAGATTAATGTGTCGGGTACGCGGCGCCTGCTAAACCAGGCCTACAGCGCCGGTATACGACGGTTCATCCATACGTCTTCCATTGCCGTGCTCGACGGCGCACCTGGCACGTCCATCGATGAGACATGTCTGCGGGCCGACGCCGATGCGGATGATTACTACCGTAGCAAGATCCTCGCCGACCGTGTCGTCTTGTCGTTCCTGGAGGTCCATCCCGAGATGCATGCCTGCATGGTCCTGCCTGGCTGGATGTGGGGCCCTGCCGACATTGGCCCGACCTCCTCGGGCCAGTTGGTCAACGATGTCGTGCGCAGTAAATTGCCCGGACTGATCCCCGGTAGTTTCTCCGTTGTCGATGCCCGCGATGTGGCATTGGCGCAGATTGCCGCCGCCAGGCATGGACGGCGAGGCGAGCGCTATCTCGCGGCGGGCCGGCATATGACAATGCGTGAGCTGGTGCCTGTTCTGGGACGTATAGCGGGCGTCAAGACACCCGTTCGACAATTACCGCTGGCCTTTCTATACACTTTGGCGGCTGTGCAGGAAATCTATGCGCGTATTACCGGCAAGCCCATTCTGCTGAGCATGGCCACGTTGCGCCTGTTGGTACGAGAGAAGGACCGCTCGTATTTCAACCACAGTAAAAGTGAACAAGAGCTTGGCCTGAGTTTCCGGGCGCTAGAGCTGACAATCACCGACACCGTGGCGTGGTACCGTGATCACGATTGGTTTTGAAACACACCAGGACAAGGACGTAAACAAACTGTGAGCAGGAAAATAATCCTGATGCGCCACGGCCAGCCAAAGTTGGTCGCAACCGAAAAAATGTCAGCGCTCGATATGAAAGACTGGATCGAACACTACAACCAGTCCGAAATTACCAACCAACCCGTCCCGGATGCCAGCCTGCAGCTCGCCGCATCCGCCACGGTGGTTGTCTCAAGCGACGCGCCTCGTGCGCTGACTTCCGTCCAGGCTCTTGGCCTGAAGCCCGCCCTCGTCGACGCGCTTTTCGGTGAAGCGCAACTGCCTTATGGTCACTGGAAACTGCCACGGCTATCGCCGTTTACCTGGGCATTTATCCTTCGAGTCTTATGGTTGTGCGGTTACTCACGCAGCGTCGAATCCGTCGGCACGGCGAGGATGCGCGCCAGCACGGCAGCTCAACGACTTCAGTCCCTTGCCAGCGAAGGACCGGTTCTGCTGCTCGGTCATGGCTTTATGAATCGAATGATCGCCAAACAACTGGTGGCAGATGGATGGACTCGCCAAAAACGTAATGGCAGCCAGTATTGGAGTGCGACGGTGTATCAATACGGCGGTGTTTAAGAGGTGCCTGTTGAACGACGTTGCACCGGACCTGCACCAGCATGATCAACCGGGCCGACGCCAAGGCTCCATAGGTAATGGTTCAGCGTTGATCTGTACGGGCGACTAAATTACAGCGGAGCAAGCAGCAATCAATCCTGAGCTGACGTTGACGAGTGTCCGCTCAGGGTCCAGGCTGTGTGAAAACACATTTTTAGAACGATTCGGCCATGGGGGCATTTGTCCAGGTTTTGAGGCACCATATGGTCTCTAGGAATCCAGCAGCTCGACGCAGCTCGCAAACCAAATCAGGAAGAATGAATGCCTTCCCGTCGCCGCCTCAGTAGTGTCTGTCAAAGTATTGCGCACCACGCTGCGAGCAGTCTGTCGTACGTACACCCACATCTGTTGCAAGCACTCAAAGCGACCGCGGAATCGATCGCGACGGTGGATCTACTGAGTGCGACCCCATACCCGAAGGAGCTTCGCAGTCATCCCCACCTTCCCACCGCCCTCTCTTCACTACGTGATCGTTTTGAACAGATTTTGAAATCTGAAGGATTTTTAATAACCGACCTCAACGAGGCCAAGCTATTTTTCATACCTGATGGCCAATACCACGACGAGTATTGTTGCGAATGCCACGCAAGGTTGTCCCATTCAAGCGGCCGTAAATACTTTGCGGCAGTCAATTGCATGGGTAAATCCATTGTTCCCCAGCTTGCCAATATCTGACCAATCCCCTCCGGTAATGTCCTCAATCCAGGTGGAAGGCGAGCTTTGCTTTAAGGCCAAAAGCCGGAATACGCCGAGGATGATCTAAGCTTTTTTTCGTCTAGATCGTATCGGGGGCGATCATGAAGCGATTCATTGAGGGTGAGGCTCGGACGCAAGTCACCTTGCTGCCGGAGTGTCTGGACGATTACGTAGCCGAAGAAAATCCAGTGCGCGTGGTCGATGTTTTCGTCGATGAACTCGACCTGGGCGCACTTGGTTTTGAGGGCGTCGATCCTGCAGCAACTGGTCGTCCGGCGTACCACCCGGCGGTGTTACTGAAGATCTATATTTACGGCTACCTCAATCGGATTCAGTCCAGCCGTCGGCTTGAGCGTGAGGCCGAACGCAACGTCGAGTTGATGTGGCTAACAGGGCGTTTGGCTCCGGACTTCAAAACCATTGCCGACTTTCGCAAAGACAACGGCAAAGCCATTCGCAGCGTATGCCGCCAGTTCGTAGTGCTTTGTCGCAACCTCAATCTCTTCTCCCGATCGATCATCGCCATCGACGGCAGCAAATTCAAAGCCGTCAATAATCGCGACCGCAACTTCACTCAGGGCAAGGTGAAGGCACGCATGCAGCAGATTGAGCAGAGCATTGATCGCTATCTGGCGGCGATGGATTCGGCGGATCGGGCAACGCCCGAAGTGGCCGAGGCCAAAGCAGAGCGGCTTAAAGAAAAGATAGAAACACTGAAAAAGCAGATGCAGAAACTCAAGGAAATCGAGGTGCAGCTCCACGAAAGTCCAGACCAGCAGATCTCCCTCACAGACCCAGATGCACGCTCAATGGCCACGAGCGGCCGAGGCACCGGAACGGTTGGCTACAACGTACAAACAGCTGTCGACGACAAACACCATCTGATCATTGCCCATGAGGTGACCAACGTTGGTAATGATCGTGGGCAACTGAGCAATATGGCGAACCAAGCGCGTGAAGAAATCGAGGCTGAATCGCTAACGGTGGTTGCCGACCGAGGCTATTACAAAGGTCTGGAAATCCTTGCTTGCGAGCAAGCCGGCATCACTACCTACGTACCGAAACCCCTCACATCTGGCAGCAAAGCCGAAGGCAGATTCGGCAAGCAGGATTTCATTTATCTTATTGCGTCGGACGAGTATCGATGCCCTGCGGGGCAGTTACTAACCAGGCGGCATTCGTCGATGGAAGACGGCATGTTATTGCATTGTTACTACTTCTCGGGCTGCCAGTCCTGCTCAATGCAAAAGCAATGTACGACGGGTAAGGAACGCCGTGTGAAGCGCTGGGAACATGAGGCTGTAGTCGACGCGATGCAGGTTCGGCTAGAACATGATCCAGCGATGATGAGGGTTCGTCGACAGACCGTTGAACATCCTTTTGGAACGCTCAAGTACTGGATGGGAAGTACCCACTTCCTGACCAAAACACTTCCGCGGGTAAGTACCGAAATGAGCCTTCATGTGCTCGCCTACAACCTCAAACGAATGATGAGCATCTTCGGCATCGCAGGACTTCTTGAGGCGATCCGGGCGTGAATCCAGCTGCTTGCTCGCCCGTGAGTAGCCATTTGGGCCGCTGACGCGGCCCAAATGGCATTACGAACGATTATGTACCTGACTGAGGTAATTCGCGCTTCCGCCCGCTGATTTCACAGGCAATCCTCGCGCCTCTCAGTTTTCGACATATTTAGCGCGTTTTCACACAGCCTGGGTCGTTGCGGGCCTTCGCGACAGGCAGAAATCGGCCAAAAGCAGCCAGTTGCGATCGGCTGCAAACGGTCAGCGACTTGCCGCTTGGCCATGGCAGAGTTCAATTACGTGTTGGCGACCTCCGGCCCAGCAAGTTAGAAAACTCAAATAAAATCCACACCCAAAACGTCAAAGAGAGCAGAAAATACGCAACGCTCCCACCAGTTATCAATAATCGATTTCCCGACATCGTCTTAAGCACATGATATGAGTAACGTAGATCACTACTTGGCAAAACTTGAAACAGCGGGACCAACAAAAGCATTAGCATGAACCCGACGCTCAAAACCCTTACAAGATAGCTTTTACTCTCAATAGGTTGTAAAGCATGCATGTGAAGACGAGTCAATGACATCACAATAGCAGCAACCCATGACAAAATAATCGCCATAGAAAAGCTAACCATTATTACCAATGGATACCTTGAGCCTTCACTAATGCTCCCAATATCCTTGTAACAAACCAAAATCATCTGCTGGACCAGCAACCATCCCCCCTCAGCCGTATCGGGCACAAGGGCGCTGACCATTACCAGTAAAAGGAGAAGCAACACAATCACCAGTTTTGCCTGCCCTATGCTGAAAACTGGAAAAAAAATACTTGTCCTGCTGCGTCCATAGCCGTCATAGGACATAACCTAACCTCAGTTGATACCTGTGTATTGTGATCGAGATATGCTAATGCGAGTGTAGACCAGAAAATTCCGGTAAATTAGAAACGCTTAGATCAAAATACTATCGCGCATGTCGGGACGAAGACCTGCCGCTCGCCAAATTGTAGAGCTCATGGATTGCACTATTGCGCGTATCGAGAGTTGGCATCGAAAATAAGCGAGCAAACTTGCAAGAGCGACTCTACTAATGACCGCTTCGGGTCGGTTGCTGCCGTGACAGGCAGAAATCGGCCAATAGCTGCCTGCTGGAACCGGTTGAAATCGACCCGAAGCAGTCTTCGCTAACGATTAAACTCACAGGCCTGGACAGCCGTTCGGGCAGATCCGGCGGCATGATGGGTCAGCCCGTAAAGAAGTACTTGCCTTTGATTTTCCTGGGATTGACGAAGACGAAGTCTGGAAAGATTTTTCCTCGGACGTACCAAACAAAAGCCAGGATAACGATACTTATAGCTAATGCGATAGTGGTTGTTGCCGGACTCGATGTAAACCCCTCAAGTGATCTTGGGAATTGGAGAAGCGAAAGGAGTATGTACGCGTTGTAGGCGCCGACGCGATGGTTGTAGAAGCCCCATACCAAAAACAAGGGAATCAAGGTCATTGAAACACCCATAACCCATTTGGCCGTTGGCTCCATCCTGGCGCCGATATCCAATCCCAGAAAGAATGCAATCAAAGCCTGGGCGAGCATTATCGTGATGAGAATATTGACCTTGCGATCGTGCTCGTCACAACGAATTGGATCTGCATACGAGGCTATAAAGTAGGCAAGATGACTGTCTTTTACACCCCGCCCGGAGAGTTGTGAAAACACTTCCGACTTTGCAGTGCCGGCGGCGAGTAGCTCGCGAACTTTTTCCTGAACTTCTTTCTTGCTCAAAGTTGAATGTGAAATGCTTTCTCTTTGCGTCAACTTGACAGATTTCTTAGCAGGAAACACCAGGACAGCCACGGCCCCGATAAAGGCTAGCGTGCCCAAGAAAACGCCGAGGTAAAAACCCCCTCCTAGTGAGTAAGTACCTGGCTTCACTCTACCCGGCTTTGCAGGGTCGACAAGAATTTCGATCACTTTTCCTTCCCTGAATGTTGCAACTGATCTTTCGACCGACTCCAGGCTGGTTTTGCAGGGCCGCTGCGATATTTCGAGCGGATAAGTGTATTGCTCTCCGTTCAACTCAAAGGTCACGTTAACCAGAGGGCAATAGGTCATACCCTTACTGCGCATCTCCTCAGAAATGGAGACAGTGGCGACAGTGGCATTCCACTTCTGCCAAGTCTTCGTCTCGTCCACCTCCTTGTACGAGGAAAGAGACACGAGAAGACAGAGCAAGCCAAAGGAAAATAAAACAACGAACAGGGCCGTCCTTAGCAAGAGCAAGAAGGTCTTCATAAGGCTCCTTGGCCAACGTGAAATGGAGGTCAGTTGGGATATGACACCTTGGCGGCAAGTCCCCCTGCGCGCGGTGTAATGATGCACTGAGGTTAGTCCGTAGATACTCAAATGCAATGCAACTTCCCGCGCTTCCGCTCCTGGCCGGTTTCTGCCGGTTCCCAGCGGCAGCTTTGGGTCGTTTTCTGCCTCTCGCGATGGGCAGAAAACGACCCAAAGCGGACGGTGAAAAAAAGAACTTGTCTCGATTCGCTCCCCTTCAATGTCATCCGGACTTGAGCTGAAGGCCCGTTCGCACGACCGTCGTTTACGAAGCTCCTCAATGGCTTGGCCGATCCAAGAGTTCATCCGGCAGCCAGCAAGAAACTAGTTGAACGGTCATCAAATCGACACCTTTGTGGCGCAGCATTCTCGAAGAGTTACTTCGTGCTTGATCTGCTTTTTAGTCAGCAGACAGAGGGTGCCGCTCATGGGTGCAACGGAAGCCACTGCAAAGCAAAAAGATCTGAAAAGGCGCGCCACGGTGATCTATCGCCGCGACGAGGAAATTCTTTTTGTCCGCAAACGCAACGCCAAATGGAATTTACCTGGTGGCCGCGTCGAGCAAGGTGAGACGCCCCTACAAGCCGCTCTGCGTGAGATGGCAGAGGAGACTGGGTTGACGTTAGACCAACTCTCCTATGTCTCCGAATACGAAGACAGCAGAGTCATTCACTTTCTCTTCGAAGCACTGGTGGCAGGGCAACGCAAACCTCGCCCTTGTAACGAGATCGATGACTGCCGCTGGTTTTCAACAAAGGACTTGGACAAGCGTAATGTCCGTGGTTCGATCCGTACATTGCTCAAGCACTGTGCGTCCGAGTCGAGCAATAGTTCAGCCACATCTAATGCTTGTTAGAAAGAGCGATGGTTAATGCTCAGCCTCGTCGAGCAATCAGGTCGCGTAAGCAGACTGGCCTCATAGGCGACCGCTGACGAGATGCTTACCTAACCTCCGGGTTTCCAGCATCCTGGGCAAAAGTATGAGAGGCCGCCTCTATCCGCTCTTCGAGTTGGGCAATGTAGGTTTTAGCGTCCTCTAGGCTGGGGAACGAAACTGCCGTTTCGCCAAGCCAAACTTTGCAACCGCTTCCTTGCTCATTTGTTTCAATAGTGATTTTCATCTGCAAACCCTTTGCTGTTGAGGTGGCGGAGGGTAGCGCACTTTTTAGATAATTCAAATGTATCAGAGGCTCTATATCAAGCCTTTCAAGGTGATTCGATATCAGTCTTTAGACTTCGTTAGGTCTTTCTCTAGGTGATCAAGCAGTGACGCCAATTTCAGCTCGGCATCAGCCAACGCCTGTTCTGACGCGACTTCCCAGTAGGGTGCGATTTCGAGCAAATCAGGTTCCACTTCGGCCCGCAGGCACCATTGATGATGATCGTGCCATGAGCCGAGCGACCCTTGTATCGACTTCAGGGCTTCGCTGTCACTGTTAGCTTGCAGCCGAGCGCGCGAGTGATAGAGGGAGACTTCCAGGGAAATGATCTGAGCCACAAAATCGTCGACAAAAGACATCATCGTCCTCGCTTGTGAGTGGGTTCGCAGAGCTACTGTTCGTTGCAGCCATTGCGCACGGGCACTGCAATATAAAATTCATCAAGTTGCCCCTGTGGATACGCAGGAAGTCGATAGACTGGAATCTTTTGCCGCAGGAATGGTGTTGATGCGTCGTGTCGTTTTCAATAAAAAAGGTGGGGTAGGCAAGTCGAGTATTGTGTGCAACCTGGCTGCCGCCAGCGCAATGGAAGGCTACCGGACGCTCGTTGTCGACCTGGATGCCCAGGCCAACTCCACGTATTACCTTACCGGCCTGACCGGGGACGACATCCCGGTGGGTATTGCGGACTTTTTCAAGCAAACGCTGTCTTCTGGGCCGGCAGCCAAAAAAAGCCGCACTCATATCGTTGAGACACCCTACGACAATCTTCACCTCATCACTGCCAGCGGCGAGCTTGCTGATTTGCAGCCCAAGCTGGAAGCGAAGTTCAAGATAAACAAGCTGCGTCGGCTGTTGGACGACATTTCCCAGGATTACGACCGGGTTTACATCGATACGCCTCCGGCGATGAACTTCTATACGTTCAGTGCACTCATCGCAGCGGATGCGGTTTTGATTCCATTTGATTGCGATACCTTCGCTCGTCAGGCGTTGTACCAGGTGCTGGCACAGGTGGCAGAACTTCAGGCTGACCATAATGAATCGCTGGTCGTTGAAGGGATTGTCATCAATCACTACGTCAGCACTACTGGCTTTCACCGCAATCTGGTCGAGGAACTCGTCGCAGAAGGGCTGCCGATTCTCCCGGCGTATCTCGGCAGCTCGGTCAAGATGCGTGAATCTCATGAGCGGTGCCAACCGTTGATTCACCTCGACCGACATCACAAGCTGACAGGCCAGTTTGTTGATCTCTTGCGCGTGCTGGAGGAGGCAAACTGAATCGGCACGGGCACTGGAAGATTTGGAAATAGTGCATTCCATCGACTTGAAGACTGGCGATCAAAAACGCTGCTTAACTGAGCAATGTCGTTTTCTCAGGTCACTGTTTGAGCGGGGAGAAAGGAATGGCTGACAAATTCCGGGTGCTGTTTGTCTGCGCCAAAAATGACGTCCGTTCAGTGTTGGCCGAAGCGCTTCTTCGCCACACTGATTCATCAAACTTCGAAGCTTTCAGTGCTGGCCTTGAACCCAGTGAGGTTGATATTCGAACGCTGGAATCTCTCGAACACATTGGCATCGAGACCTACGGCCTGCGCAGCAAGTCGATCAATGAGTTCGAGGGGCAGGAGTTTCACTACGTGATCACGCTGTGTGACAAGTCCTCGGAGGAAGCCTCACGAATGCCGACCTCCGGTGAGGTGATCGTGTGGAGTTTTGAAGACCCGACGACCAGTGAGAAACATGAGCCTTTCCGTCATGCACTCCAAGAGATTCACGACCGCATCAAAATGTTCGTCACAGTGAAGACAAGGCAGTGAACTTGGATCCGCGATAACGATTACGAGCTGTTCTTAGACGTGCATTCCAATGACCGCTTCTGGCCGGATAGCGACGGTTAAGTTGCGACCGTCGCTGGGAATTTACACCTCCGTCTGTTCAGCCATTTCCAGGGCATCATCGACCTCAATGCCTAGGTATCTGACGGTGCTTTCAAGCTTCGTATGACCAAGCAAGAGTTGGACTGCTCTCAAGTTCTTTGTCCTGCGATAGATCAACGATGCCTTGGTTCGCCGTAGTGTGTGAGTACCGTACATGGTTGGGTCAAGGCCAATGGCTGTTACCCAGGCTTTGACTATTCGAGCGTATTGCCTGGTGGAGAGATGATCTGAGCCGTGCAACCGGGTCGGAAACAAGAAGTTCTCACTGCGAAGGTGGGCCTGATGCATCCAAGCCTCCAGAGCCGTTCGGGTTTGCTCAGTAATTTTTCAAACTGGACTGGGTGCTGAGTTTTCTGCTGCATCACGATGGCCCGTGACGACACATGTTCCCCATGGGCTATGTCTCGTACTCGCAGCTTGGTTAAGTCACAGGCGCGCAGCTTGCTGTCGATGGCCAAGTTGAAGAGGGCCAGATCCCGTGTCTTCTCCGCGAGCTGGAGTCTGACCCGGATGGCCCAGATATCTCTGACTCGGAGCGGGGCTTTCTGCCCGACAAGCTTTCCCTTGTTCCAAGGCTGATGGTTGTATGTAGCAATAGTGTTCATGGCTCGTCCTCCACATTGAGGGAGGACAAGGTTGGATCAGTCACGGTGTGTGGTGGTCGCTAACCGCCCCATAGCTGTCAGGCTGAATCCTCTCACATGCATTCGCGACTAGAGTTTCACTGCCGACTCTTCTAAAGCCTGGTCGGATTTCAACCGTGCAGCGTCAGGTCTTGAGCGTTATATATTTCGGTCTATGGGAAACCGGTATGACAAATCCGCAAGATAAAGCCGAATCCGACGAGGATTTAGGTCAGATGGTAATAGGGCGAGGGCCCTGCACCTATCTATTGCTGCTCCTGCTAGGATTGATCCTCCTATTTCCCTTTCTTGAGGAAGGTATATTTGCCCGCACATTGCTCGGCATTCTGTTTTCAATCGTGCTGCTCGTGGGCGCTTTCGCCACCAGGCAAACTCGGCAGGGGTTCATCCTCAAACTAGGCCTGGCGTTGCTTGGGGTTGGCCTTCAATGGGCGGCGTTGTGGGCTGAAAGTACCGCGATTCTTGTCCTTGCCGGGATATCTTATGTGGCGTCCCTTGCAGTCTCGTTCATCGGAGTGCTTCGCTATATTCTCAAGCGCGGGCCAATTACCGCCGACAAGCTGCATGGCGCGCTTGCGGGTTACATCATGCTCGCCTTCGTTTGGTCCTTCGTCTATGCCCTGGTCGAGATATCCAGCGCTGGCTCATTCGGCCCTGGCCACCTTGACTTCGTACAGCCCGGCACCTTCTTCAAACTGATCTATTTTAGCCTCACGACGCTCACGACCACCGGTTACGGTGATGTTATCCCATTGACCAACCACGCCCGCTCACTTGTGATGGTCGAAGAATTTTCAGGCGTCTTTTACGTTGGCGTTGTGATAGCACGGCTTGCCGGTCTGTATCCGTCGAATCAGGCTAAGTGACTCTTGATTTGCCTGAGCCACCTCCGGGCATTAGTGGTCGGTGCGGCCTGTTACGACTGGTCGAAATCGACCCATTGCTGCCCTCCGCTAAGGGCAGCTAGGGATTGTGAATTCAGCAGGTCGATGCAACACAACTAAATTCTATGTAAGCGACATGCAGACGGCCTCAGCGATTGAGCCTGGTAATTTTTGAACCCTGCAATCCCAGCCCGGCCATTAAGCCCTTTTGATCAAAGATGAACGCATAGACATCGGACTGAGCCGTTGAAGTAGTCATCGACTTGGCCATGCCTGAATCTACGACCACGATGCTTGGGCCCACGCCGACCTCGAATCCATTAACATTTTTCAGATCGTTCATCGCTGAATAGGTCATGAAGAACATCACGTATCCAAACCGCTGCACGCCCGCCTGAAGGCCGTATGAGGCTGCTGTGGTCGCGTAGTAGCCCGTCACTTTTCCGTTCTCAATCAATTCGCCTTCGCCATGCTGTGCGCCGGCGATGAGGCCCGCTTTCAGCACATCAGGGAAAACGAGGATACCCTTGGCTCGCTGCGCGAGGGCGCGCGCTTGCGGCGTTTTGGTATACAAACTCTGTAACGCCGCTTTCGCCTCGCGGTCCATTTCCGCGTTAGCAGCCATCGCATCAGAGGCGGAAGTTGATTGACCCATTTGGCAGCCCGCTGTGATCGCGAGGATTGAAATCATTGCCATCATTCGAAGGTATTTGATCATGAGCAATACTCCGTTTCTGTACCTGCCATTGAGGAACCTGCGTGGCGATAGCCGTTGCGGATCAAAGACTGACGGGGTCGATCTTTCCCTTAGACTTTAATCCTAATAAGCAGTTGGTCAAATGCTATGCACATGCATGTTCCTCAGACGAAATCGACAGTCAGCTGTTGGCCGACATCTGCCTTTCGTGATGGGCAGATATCGGCCGAGGCTGTGTAAAAACGTTTTTGATCGTAATAGGTGGCTGGATTCGACACAAAAATTGCGCTCCTCCGCAAATTTCAGGTCTGCTGAGTTGCCGAGTGCCAGCAATCCTAGAGGTCCACTTTGTTGTTCGCGGACTGCGTCAAAAACTCGCTGATCAGTGACGTAACCTGCTGTTGGATTACCTCGCGCGGGCGAGCATTGTCGCCATCCCCGCAAATGATGCCATCGCCAGGAATGTCCTCTTCGAGCAATGCCACTGCACCTGGTTTGCAAATCGACAAGAAGCTGAAATGGCTGGCGTCACTGATCTCGACATAGCGGCTGGACGCTTGGGGCAGGCGTGTGGCCAGGTTGGCGGACTCCAACTGAGCAGGCAGTTCCACCGATGGTGCGCCGGCAGCGATAACTAGCACCGGCACCGGCAGTGCCGCAAGGCTCTCATCGGTCATCCCGCGCGAGAGTCCCAGGTCCAAAGAAACCACAGCGGTGACGCGTTGATCGCGCAAATCGCCGGCCAGACCAGCCTTTAATGCCGGAGTACTCTCAGGGTTGATCTTTTGATAATTGGTGCAACTGGATAACTGCGGATGGAGTTTGCAGTCACGGGCAAACAGGGCCGGGTCGAAACGAGCACCGGCGATCTCCATTGCAGTCCAGCCGCCGAGTGAATGGCCCACTACAGCAATTTGACGCTTTGCGACCACGCCAAATTTTTCAGGTTGAGTGGTGACCGCCTCAATGGCCCGATGCAGGTCAATGGGCCGCTGCCATAACTGCGCCGCCGCTTGCGGGCTGCGATCATGGGTCGTGGTGCCGGGGTGGTTGACCGCTGCGACAATGTAACCCTTATGGGCCAATGCACTCGCCAACCAGTTCTGATTGTTCCAATTGCCTCTGAATCCATGGGAGAGCACCACCAATGGGTGCTCGCCAGCAGAGGGTGGCGCGTTGCGAACCGCAGAAGCACCGACAAACACCACATCGTCGCCGATCAACTGTGGGGTGACGGTCGTTGTACTGGGATACCAGACGACCATCTCCAGCGGACGCTCATTGTGTGGGTCCAGCAGGGTGGAGGATTGGAAGCCGACAGAGTTGACGTCAGCGAGAGCGCTGGTCGTCAGACAGGTTAAAAGCAGGGCGCCGAGAGCTGGTTTCAATGGGGTTGTCTTCCTTGATTTAGATAGGGGTTCAGAACCTGAAACCCACCGATAGCGTGTATCACATCTCGCAAATTATAGAAATCCAGCGCCGTGAGCAGGTGAATCTGCATCGACATTAAAGCCGATACTCCGACTGACATGCATAGTTTTCGTTATCTGCATTGACCGGTCAGCAGCCGGGCTTTCGGGGCAAGTCCGAAGGGCCGCTATTGGCCGATTCTGTTGAAAAAGTCGACCATGGTTTCCGCAGCAGAAAAGTATGCGTCCGAGATTGAAATCTCTACTTTCGGCAGAGGCTTTTCCGGACTCAGATTTCACGTAGCAGTGTGCAAAAAAGGCGTATTAACCAGTCAATGACCAGGCTGTTTGGGCGAACCGACTTTTTCAACAGAATCGGCCGAATTCTGCCTGTCACCAAGGGCAGCAACCGACCCAGGCTGTGTGAAAACGTATGCACCGTTTTGAAGTCTGCGTTGCTACGTAAAATCTGGCAGCGTTTGGCTGGTTAGCCAGACCTAAAATTTGCGTAGGAATGCGATTTCCGTTGCGGTTCTGAGTGTCAAACTCGCTCTAAAACGTTTTCACACAGCCTGGACCCATAGCGGTCATCAGTAAGCGTCGTCCTGTAGTAGACGGTATACGGATGCACCTTGCTGCCCCAACTGCGTGCACTAGCCTAAATACAGGCCGCTAGGAGTTTCATCACTAAGGTGTTTCACCATGCCCACATACTCGCCCACGCTGCGGGGCACTGGGGGGCGGCTGCACAATACCTGCTGCGAACCGTCACCATGCTTTAGCAGCACGGAATTCATGATCGCAATATGTGGCGCCTCCAATCCCTCGTCGCAAACGAGATCGAACGCGCCTTCGCAGTGCGCGGATGATTGACTTCCTGTTATCCCGCATGCAGCGACTGTAATTGACCAGCGCGCATTTTCCAGGCGCGGTTGATCGGGCTCTCAGGCTTTAATGCAAGGCGCTCGGCAACCAGTGCCTCGGCAAGTGCGCGGTTGCCAAGGCGAATAGCTGCTTCGGTCAGCGTCCATGAGAAGACATCACGCTGCGCGTGACTACCGCCGAAGCGGTTAGCTTTGGCGCGTAGCGGCATCAACGATGCTATAGCTTGGGCGTAATCCCCACGACCAAACGCCACCAACCCTTCGCACGCTGGCACACCAATCTCTCTACTCATCATGGCGTTGGTACCACTGCCAGCAGCGGCCCGCTTCAGGGCATCCAACTGCTGAGCTTGTGCGCGACTGTTTCCAGAACCCACGAATGACATCATCGCGTTCACGTCGTTAAAGGCGTAGAAGCCGTCTTCACAACGAGACTCCCATTTTTTGGCCAGTCCTTTCCACCGATCTCCAACGTCATGACCGAGCAGGGAGAGTCTCCAGAGCAGCGCTGATCCATCAAGTAGCTCAAGCGCTTGACCAAATCCACCCGCTGAAATGTCCTCATCAAAGAGACGAAGCGCGCCAGCCACGTCATTAGCCTCAAGGAGGAATAGTGCTTTATGCCACCACAAATGGAAGGCAAACATGCTATTGGGAGCCCAAGCATTGGCGCTGGATGAAAGGTACTTAGCCCCTTCTTCGCTACGGCCCTGCATTTCCATGACATGAGTGACGGCATGCACTGCCCAACCATCCTGCGGGTTCAAGGCAACAGCTTCGCGACCCTGCTCTTCGGCCTGCCGGTAATCCCCTGCCTCTTCCAAGCCAAAGGCATACATCCCTTTCACAAAGCCAAAACCAGGAACGTCGTTATCCCAGCGCGGCATCACACGAGCCACACGATCACGTAGCATGTGCGAGTAACCTAGATAGAAGTCGCCCAAATGGGCGTATTGCAGTGCCAGCAGATCGCGGGGGTGCTCGATCGAAACACGCCCCCAGATTTCGATTGCCCGCTCCCAGTCGCCGCCGAACCAAGCGCGTACTGCACGGATATGCTGTCGCTCGCGATCATTCGCTTTCGGCGCCAACCGCTCTGCCGCGTCCAAGCTCTTGAACAGCTCTGAGTCAAACGTTTTGTCGGTCGCAGTCGTAATCGCGCCAGCACGAAAGGCGTAGGCCAGCGCAAAATCTGGGTGCTCCGCGATAATTTTGTCAGCCGCAGCCAGAGGATCGGCCTGGTAGGCATGCATCAAGTCGCAAGCTCTATCCAGAGCATCGATTGCCTCCTGCGAGCCATAGGAAACAGGATTGCCACGCTTGTCGCGTTTGCTCATGGTTTCCTCCTGACCACGCCCTAAGGGCATACATGATCGAGATGTGAAGATCGCTCTCGATTGTCCCCCCGAATTTGGCTCAGAGACACTTTTCCGACGAAACGTGAATGGCTGCTTCTGGCCGGTTTCAGCCGGTCGTGGAAGGCAGAAATCGGCCAGAAACAGTTCATTTACCAAGCGTGTGACGAGGCAATGCAATCGAAATCAACGCTGCAATCAGCACGAATCCACTCGATATCCATAGGCACGCTTCCAATCCATACACCTGATAGACCCAACCGGAAAGCACCGTGCCGATCAGACGGCCCATGGCGTTGGACATGTAATAAAAACCCACATCCAGCGACACGCCGTCTTCTTTGGCATAGGACACGATCAGGTAGCTGTGCAGCGAAGAGTTCACCGCGAACAGCGCGCCAAAGACCATTAATCCGCCGAGCAGCACCCCCTGTTGCGATAACCCGGTGTTCAGTCCGAGAGCAATTGCCGCAGGCAGGCCCGCCAGTGCAAGTGCCCACAGAAATGCCGCACGACCATCCGGTACGTGCCCACGTTTCTTTCCTGTAATGTTGGGCGCGAAAGACTGCACGATGCCATAGCCAATCACCCAGGCCGCAAGAAATCCGCCAACCTTCCAGAAGCCCCAGTCGAAGACACTGCTCAGGTACACCGGCAAGGCCACCACGAACCAGACATCGCGGGCACCGAACAGGAACATCCGTGCCGCTGAAAGGATATTGATCGCCCGGCTCTTGGACAGGATGTCGCGAAATTTTGGCTTGGCTTTGGCCTTGCCCAAGTCCTTCTTCAACAAAATCAAGCTGCTGATCCAGATCAGCGCCAGAACACCGGCCATGGCCAGCAAGGCGCCTTTGAAACCGATCAATGCCAGCAAGGCTCCGCCAAGAAAGAAGCCGACACCTTTGAGTGCGTTCTTCGAGCCGGTGAGGATTGCCACCCACTTGTAGAGTTTGCCCTGCTGCCCATCAGGAACCAGAAGTTTGATGGAGCTTTTGGCACTCATCTTGTTCAGGTCTTTGGCAATCCCCGAAAGCGCCTGAGCGCCCATCACCCATGGAATCGTCAGCCAGGCCACTGGCACCGTCAGCATCAACAACGCCACAACCTGCATTCCCAGCCCGATGTTCATGGTCCGGTTCAGGCCCAATCGGGCGCCGAGATAACCGCCCACCAGGTTGGTGATCACACCAAAGAGTTCGTAGAACAGAAATAACGCCGCGATTTGCAGCGGGCTGTAGCCCAACGCGTGAAAGTGCAGCACCACCAACATGCGCAAGGCGCCGTCGGTGAGGGTGAAGGCCCAGTAATTGCCCGTCACGAGCAGGTACTGTCGCACTTCCGGCGCGAGGGCTGACAACGCTTTCATCACCGCTCCTTATACGGCCAGGCCGACCATTCTGGCCAGTTCGACGGTGCGGTTCGCGTAACCCCATTCATTGTCGTACCAGGCATAGAGTTTGACCTGGGTGCCGTTGATGACCATGGTCGATAGCGCATCGATGATCGATGAGCGCGGGTCGGTGCGGTAGTCGATGGACACCAGCGGACGCTCCTCGAAACCGAGGATGTCTTTCAGTTCGTTCTCGGACGCGTCCTTGAGGAACTGATTAACTTCTTCGACAGTGGTAACGCGCTCGACTTCAAAGACACAATCGGTCAGCGAAGCGTTGGCCAACGGTACGCGCACGGCATGGCCATTCAGGCGTCCGCGCAGTTCCGGGAAGATTTCGGCAATGGCGGTGGCCGAGCCGGTACTGGTCGGGATCAGGCTCATGCCCGAAGCCCGCGCACGGCGCAGATCCTTGTGGGGTTGGTCGAGGATGCTTTGAGTGTTGGTCAGGTCGTGGATGGTGGTGATCGAACCGTGGCGAATGCCCAGTTTCTCGTGGATCACCTTCACCACCGGCGCCAGGCAGTTGGTGGTGCATGACGCGGCGGTGACGATGCGATGTTCCGCCGGGTTGAACAGCTGATGGTTGACGCCCATGACAATGTTCAGCGCGCCCTTCTCCTTCACCGGCGCGCTGACCACCACACGTTTAACGCCCTGGTCGAGGTAAGCCTGAAGCACCGCAACGGTCTTCATCTTGCCGCTGGCTTCAATCACCAGATCACAGCCCGACCAATCAGTGTCGGCAATCGCCTTGTTGGCAGTGACTTTGATGCGTTTGCCGTCGATGACGATGCTATCGCCTTCGGAGTCGGCCTGGTCATTCCAACGGCCATGCACCGAGTCGAAGTTCAGCAGGTGCGCATGGGTGGCTGCGTCACCTGCCGGATCGTTGATCTGCACGAACTCGAACTCTGGCCAGCTCCACGCTGCGCGCAGAGCGAGGCGACCGATGCGGCCAAAACCATTGATGCCAACTTTGATAGTCATGTTGTTGTGCTCTGTATCTGTTGTCAGTGGGCGTTCGACTGGGTGTCGAACTGGCCGATGTATTCGATATGGGCAGGATGCTGAATGGCGCGAGGGCGCAGCGATTGAACATCGCGGATAGCATCGCTAAATGGCACGCCGCTCTCGATCAACAGCTGAGCGGCGACCAAACCGGTACGACCCGAGCCGCCCTTGCAATGGATGGCGATGGTTTTCCCTTCGGTCAGCAGCTGCTTCAGACGCGAATGGTGTAGCGCCCATGCAGCTTTGAATGCTTCGTCAGGAGCCTGATCATCTTCTACTGGCAAGTGAAACCACTCGATGCCGAGCATTTGGCACTCTTCGGGTAGCAGGTCGATCTCGTTCTGAAGCAACTCCTCGGTCGGCATCAGCGTCAGCAAGGCAGATGCCCCCGCATCCTTAAGGGTTTGCAACGCCTCAAACGGCTTGGTGCCCTTCGTGCCTGGGCACGGGGTAAAGATCAACTGGCCAGTGAACTGTGCCAGGGGCAGTACGGAATAGGGGTGTTGTTGCACGGTAAAAAATCCTCAAATTGAGCGCTGATTGACACGTTTCATGAGTTGTTCCGCCGACTCCTTGCGCTCGGAGTAACGATCAACCAGATAGTCCTGACGGTCGCGCAGCAGCAGCGTGAATTTCACCAACTCCTCCATCACATCAACGACACGGTCGTAGAACGGAGAAGGTTTCATCCGGCCGTCCGTACAGCAGCAAAATGCGCGGCTTGTGGATGGAGGTCTTTTCGATACCAAGCTTGTCTGCCGATGGGAGATCAACCAGTTCGGTATCAAGTTGGGGGATAGGGTCATCAAACATAGTCTTTGTCCTGCGCAACGGCGCTGTTGGATTCATCGAACCAGCGGCGTTTCAGCCAGAGGGCAACAGCGACCAGGGAAATAAGTACCGGCACTTCCACCAACGGACCAATCACTGTGGCGAAGGCGACCGGGGAAGCCAGGCCGAAGGTGGCAATGGCCACGGCAATCGCCAGTTCGAAGTTGTTGCTTGCGGCTGTGAAAGCCAGTGCGGTGGTGCGTGGATAGTCAGCCTTGAGCCATTTGCCCATTCCAAAGCTGATGAAAAACATCACCACGAAATAGATCGTCAGGGGGATAGCAATGCGCAACACATCCAGCGGCAATTGCAGCACCACGTCACCCTTGAGACTGAACATGGCCACGATGGTCAACAGCAGTGCTACCAGCGTTAGCGGGCTGATCTTCGGAATGAAGCGTTCCTGGAACCAGGCTTCGCCTTTACGGGCGATGAGGATCCTGCGGGTCAGGAAACCTGCCAGGAACGGCACACCCAGGTAGATCAGGACCGACTCGGCAATGCTGACAAAGCTGGTCTCAATCACACTGCCTTCCAGCCCGAACAATGGCGGCAATAGCCCAAGGAAAATCCAGGCATACACGCTGAAAAACAGGATCTGGAAGATGCTGTTGAACGCCACCAGCCCGGCGACGTACTGATTGTTGCCACCCGCGATTTGGTTCCAGACCAGTACCATCGCGATGCAACGAGCCAGACCGATCAGGATCAGGCCCGTCATGTATTCCGGGTGGTCCCGCAGGAAGATGATCGCCAGCGCGAACATCAACACCGGGCCGATGACCCAGTTCTGGACCAAAGACAAAACGAGAATGCGCTTGTCCTTGAAGACTTCCGGCAGTTCCTCATAACGGACCTTGGCCAGAGGCGGATACATCATCACGATCAGGCCGATAGCGATGGGGATGTTGGTTGTGCCCACAGAAAAACTGTTGAGCCACTGCGGCCAGCCTTCGAACAGGCTTCCTAAACCGATGCCCAACGCCATGGCAAGAAAAATCCACAGCGTCAGGTAACGGTCCAGGAAGGAAAGGCGGCTTTTACTCATGATCATTGCTCCTGTGGTTACAACGTGCCTATCAGGGCCAGGGTGCAGAGGAACAGGATTTTCATCGAGCGATCTCGTAGTCGAAGGCGAAATCAGACGATTTAGCTTTCACAGCAGGCGAGTGCCCGTTCAGGACGGTCACCCATTTCATCAAGGCGTTTGGCGTCAGGGCTCAACCAATGCTTGTTGCTTTCCAGCACCGTGGTCAGCACTTGATGGACCCAATCCGGGAGATTCGGGTGCAGTCGGTAATACACCCATTGGCCTTGCCGACGGTCCGACAGCAAACCGCAACTGCGCAGCTGTGCAAGGTGCCTGGAGACTTTTGGCTGACTCTCATTCAACGCGCAGGTCAGCTCGCAAACACAAAGTTCGCCTTCACGAGTGATGAGCATCATCGTGCGTACCCGAGTGTCGTCAGCCAGGCATTTGAAAACAGTGGTCGGTGTCAGATGGTCAGCCATATCGTTTCTCAGTGTTTGCTTTTGACCAAGACGAACATCTTGATGCGCTCATGGATTTCGTGAAGGGTGTGACGGAAGGCATCGGGTTTGGTGCTGGTGACCGGATCCTCAAAACTCCAGGCCAATGCCTCACCGGCTCCAGGTAAAGACAGGCATTCCGCTACGGCTTTATCACACAAGGTGATGACGTAATCGAAACGCTCACCACGGAAGTCGTCTATCGACTTGCTGCGTAATCCTTCGGTGCTCACACCAATGTGTGAAAGCGCCTCAAAGGTGCGCGGGTCTACCTGAGTCGGAGCTGTGCCGGCACTGAACGCCTCGAAATGCTCCGAGTCGGTATGCCTCAGCAACGCTTGGGCCAACTGAGAGCGTGCAGCGTTGGCGGTACAGACGAACAGGACACGGACTTTGCTGGTCATTGTGAAGTCTCAGCTAATATACGGTTTAACGAATATATGTTTTCCCGCATGCAAGGTAAAGAAGCAACCACACATTAATCCATCAAAACGATTGGACTCCGCCGACCACCTTCAATGAAAGCTCTGTATTACGGCGTTAGCCAGGTAAAGCGTCTTCCGTGTTTCTTCAAATATCTGCGGCTATGCATATATGGTTTCCGTAATGAATCTGTCATTCACGCAGAAATAGGTCGCCCTTGGTTCAAGGACTACCTGGTCATGCAAAGCGAGATACGCAGCTCGGCGCGATACTCGGCATCAAGCGAACGCTGGGAGCGATGCATCGTGGATGAAGCGCATCAAACTGGGGATGATGTGAGAAGCATCTGGCCCAACGCCTCTGAGGGTGGCCGAAGCAAAGTTGCGCTGTTTCGGCAATCCCACAAAATACAAACCCGGCACGTGCTCCGCCTGCCCGTTGCGTTGCCTCAGGCGTTCATCGCCCGCCACATGCAGACCTGCCAAAAAACCAAGGTTCGGACGAAACCCGGTCGCGAAAACCAAACTGTCCACTTCGGTGTGCTGCCCATCGGCCCAGATCACGCCCGTTGACGTTATCTGCGTGAACATCGGCTTGCGCTCAAAAAGTCCCTGCTTTATGGCTCGACGATAGGTGCCATCGTCCAGTACAGGGGTACTTTGGTCATTCAGCCAACGAGTCTTCTCCATCCCTGTCCACTTGAGCCAAGCATGAAAATCCACACCGAGGATCTTTTGCGGAAAAAATCGAATCGATTCCCTTGCCGCCAATACGACGCTGCTGACTTGACCCAACTCATGGGCAATTTGTACAGCTGAGTTGGCCGCACCTATGACCACTACTCGTTGATCACTGAAGCCGTCGACATTTCGGTAATCAGCACTGTGTAAACGTTGCCCGCGAAAACTCTCCAGCCCTTGAATGTCAGGGATGAACGGCTGATTGAAGCCGCCAGTGCAAACGATCAATGCTTTTGAGCGCAAACGCTGACCATCAGATGCCTGAAGTAAAAACAGTCCATCCTCCCTACACACATTCTGGATTCGTATGTTCTGCCGAATGGGTAGCTGGAAAGCGTCCGCGTACTGCTCCAGATAACGTACGACTTCATCGCGTAGCGGATAATGCTTGGCGTCAGCTGGAAAGGGCATTCCAGGTAGCGATGAGTAAGCAGCAGGGGAAAAAAGTCTCAGGCTGTCGTAGTAGTTGCGCCAATTTCCACCTGGCTGGCTCTCGGCATCCAGGATGAGAAACCTGAGGTTCTGCTGCCGCAGGTGCCAGCCACACGCGAGCCCAGCTTGGCCCGCACCAATAACGATGGCGTCCATGGGCTCATTTTTTACATTCATGTATGCGCACTCATGCATATATAGAGATAATAAAAAAACTACTCTGGCACGCCAGGGCAGCAAAACGGGGCCAGACTCTTCATGTGTTGGAGAATGGCTTCGAGCCGTGTCACCACCGCCGGCCCATCCACCTCGTAGAACATCTGCCGGCTGACCTTGGTAGCACGGACGATGCCCGCGTCTAATAGCACTTGCAGATGACGGGACACCACTGAACGTTCTTGAGGTAATCCTTCGGCAATCTCGCCGATATCCGCACGCCCCAGCTGCATGACTCGCTTGAGCACAGCTACCCGCGACGGCTCGCACAGAGCTTTGAAGAAGGCTCCATCGAGAGAGTTGATTGCGGCATCAATTGCCCGTGAACGTGTAGAAGCTCGGTTTGTCATACGGATGACTATATGTGCAGATCCATGCACACGTCAATTTGTCGAATCAAAAGCCACAGCAAATATCTGTAGAGCCTGATCAATGCCTGCACGCCCACAATAGCGAATCCACAGTCGATTCCGGACCTTCGCGACAGGCAGCAATCGGCCAGAAGCGGTATCTCGACAGCCGCACACCCATCGTCGAGAATGAGCCGGGCTTTCAGCAACCAGCACTACTCAGGGAAGAAGCCGTCCACAGGACTTGCGAGGAAGGACATGATCGACGGTTCCGCCGTTTTGACAGTATTTTTGGTTTACTTGGCAGGCGTTGTTATCCCTGGGCCAAATTTCGTCGCAGTGGTCCATAAAGCGGTGGCTGCTACACGGTCAGAAGCTCTGGCCTTGGTAGCGGGTATCGTACTGATCAACTTGTTCTGGTCCACCTGTGCAATTGCAGGTCTCGGGGTTGTATTTGCTGCGCTCCCTTGGGCTGCGTTTGTTGTAAAGATTCTGGGGGCCACTTACCTGATATGGTTCGGATTCCGACTGCTGATCAACGCAGGGAAGAATGCACTTGGCCCGCTAAATGACGCCGTCGCCGGTAGTTGCAGGCAGTCCTTCATTCAGGGGGTGATTACCAACATTGGCAACCCCAAGTCCATGGCCTTCTATGCCGCTGTTTTTTCAGCCGCAGCCCCCGCCCACGTATCGCCAGGCACGTTTTCGTCGATGCTGGCAGTTGTAGTGGTGGTTTCAACGACCTGGTATGGAATGGTCGCAATCGCTCTTTCGCAACCTAAGATTGCTTGCGCGTATCAAGGGAGGAAAAAAGCAATCGATCGACTGTGCGGTGGTTTGATTTTGTCTCTGGGGATCCGCCAGCTGGTTTAGCACCTGCTCTGCTGCCCATCAGCCTTTAACCGATCATCCAAAACCTGCACAGTTGTCGGCTTTTTTCGCGACAGGAAGGCCCCATGCAACGGATTGTAATTCTGGGCAATGCCGGTAGCGGCAAATCTACCCTCGCCCGCGCCCTCGGCAAGCGCCTTGGTCTGCCCGTGGTGCACTTGGACACACTGTTCTGGGAGCCCGGTTGGGTTGAACCTACCTCCGGCTGATCAGGGTGGCACTCCACATTTCAAAATTTCAGGGAAGGTCGAACAGATGGCCCCTCCACGTGGCCTCGACGTCATCGAAAACTAATCCGAGTGGCACTCATCATATGCTCGGCTCCCGTCTGCGCAGGGCTTTTTATTCTCTTTGTCCAATGGCTGAGCGGCCTCAGCCCCGTGACACAGAGGGTGGCGATAGGAGTGGGCACAATCCAGCTGAAAGGTTTTTTCGTCTTGCTAATTCGCCGGAACAAAGTTTAGACGCTCAACGCTTACAGACTTCCAGGCCATTGGTAGTTGCCTTCAAGAACGCTTACCATTCAGTCAATTCTCCTAGGGCTTGACCGTCCGATTTGGGTTGTGGATTGCTGCCCTTCCCGACAGGCAGCAATCGGCCATATACGGACGTCAGCGGTGCTTCTGCCGTTGGTAACGCGCCGCCATCTGCCGGCGAACATCCATTGGTGGTGCTATCCCACGGATACAGGGGTAACTGGAGCAATCAGATTTGGCTTGCCAGTTCTTTGGCCCAAAAGGGTTACATCGTCGCCGCAATCAATCACCCTGGCACCACGACCCATGACCGCAGCCCTCAAGCAGCTGCGCAGTTATGGCAGCGGCCGGTTGACATAACTCTGAAGCCAACATATCCACAACGGACGCTCTCACACTGCTCCTGCACAACCAGCACGCCCTAGCGGCGGCAATTGAAGAAGTGACCAAGTGGCTTTCAGAGAATGGAGTGCAGTTGAGAGGATGGCTTGAGAGTGGCCGGACTCCGGTGAGGCACACTGAAAAAGTGCAGAAGCGGTAGCTAACAAGCCACTGATTTTGGTAAAAATTAGCAACTTGTCAGACTTCAACGGAATCGAAAGTTAGGCCTGGGTGTTGTCCAGGATGAACTCAATCAACGCTCGGGATGCAGCTGATAATTGTCGGTGAGGCGGGTAAATGATCGAGAAGGGTCGACTGCGCCCGCTCAGCTTTGGAAGTATTTCCACCAGTTGCCCCCGCTGCACTTTGTCCCGCACGATGAAGTCATAAGTCTGGCAGATGCCCAGACCGCTTTCGGCCAGAGAAACAATACCCAGGACATCATCCGAAACCTCCACATTGGCCTGCGGCAGCCATTCGATATTTTTCCCGTCAAGGCAGAACAACCACGGTCCGATCTTACCACTGCTGGGCATGATGAACGGCAGGCAAACGTGCTCGCCTAACATTCCAAGCGTCGTAGGAACACCGGCACGAGCCAGGTATGCTGGAGACGCGACCAGACATAGCCGTGCATCTTCCAGCTTGCGACCCACCAGACCACTGTCCGGCAAATGTCCCAGGCGAATCGCCAGATCGTAGCCTTCGGCGACCAGGTCGACATTACGGTTGGTGATGTTCAGTTCTACCCGCACAGCCGGAAATAGTTGGGCAAACGCACTGAGCAGCGGCGGCAAACGATGATGACCGTAAGTCGTCGGCACGCTCATCCGAACGCGCCCGCTCAACTCGCCTTCCTGGCCGCGGATGTTGCGCTCGGCCTCTTCAATCTGGGCAAACGCAGAACGAGTCTGTTCCAGGTACAGCTTGCCGGCATCGGTCAGGCTGAGCTTGCGGGTAGTGCGTCGCAACAATTGCACGCCAAGACGCGACTCAAGCCTGGTCAACGCACGACTGAGCACCGAGGGCGTGGTCGCCAGGGCCACGGCAGCTGCACTGACAGTGCCCTGTTCAACCACGCGAATAAAGGCTTCCACATCCCCAAGATGGTCGAATCTACGCGGCATTATTGCTTCCTAGGTCCAAATGAATTCCATTGGCGGTAGTTTATCGCCATACCACACATCAATAGAGTATCCAGGCAGGGGCGGCAACTGTTCGCCCGATTAATTCTGGACACGACATGAAAACGCTGACCCGTATTGCATTGGCCACAGCCCTCGCCAGCACCAGCCTGGCAGCCAGCGCTGACAATGTACTTGTGGTGCTTTCCGATTCGGCGAAACTCGATTTGAAGGATGGCAAGGTCTTTGCGACCGGCTTCTACCTGAACGAGCTTTTGCAACCGGTGAAGATGCTGCTCGACGCTGGCCATAACGTCACCTTTGCGACCCCGAACGGCAATGTGCCGACGGTGGACAAAACCTCCATCGATAAAATGTACTTCAACAACGATGAGGCAGAACTTCAGACCTATAAGCACTTGCTTGATCAACTGAAATTGACTCTGCCGGAACAATCGCCGGTCATCAGCCTTTCCCGAGTAGAACAGATCGGTTATGCGCATTTCGATGCGGTGTACATTCCCGGTGGCCATGCACCGATGCAGGATCTGCTCCACAGCCGTCCACTGGGTCGCTTGCTGACGGATTTCCATGGACAAGGCAAAACCACCGCACTCGTCTGCCATGGCCCGATCGCCCTGCTGTCGACCTTGCCTGACGCCGAAAATTTCACCCGCCAACTCCAGAGTGCGAAACCGGTGAAGGGCAGCGCCGACTGGATTTATGCGGGTTACAAGATGACCGTGATCAGCAACAAGGAAGAGGAAGAAGCCAAAGGGCTGCTCAACGGTGGCGCCATGAAGTTCTACCCGCAAACCGCGCTGGAAAAAGCCGGGGGGATTTACAGCAGCAACTCTTCGAATTGGACGCCTAATGTGGTCATCGATCGCGAGTTGATCACTGGCCAGAATCCGGCCTCGGCCATCGAGGTCGGCAAGGCATTGCTCGATCGACTGAAATAACGCGCCTGCGGCACCGCCCTGTCGTTTGCGCGGCAAATCCTGGCGGTCAACGGCCCCCTCCTCGATCCCGGATGTTGCCGGGTATTTGGAGCACTGCAATGAAACCTCGCACTTTCCTTATTACCGGTGCCAGTAAAGGCATCGGACGGGCGCTCGCGACCCAACTGTTCCAGGCGGGCCATCAGGTGGTCGGCATCGCTCGCACCAGCAACGATCCGCACTTTCCCGGCACCCTCATTTCCCTGGATATGGGCGACCAGGAACAGACAGAAAAAATGTTGGCCGAACTCGTTTCACATTATGACTTTGATGGCTTGATCAATAACGTCGGCTTGGTACGTCCACAGCCATTGGGCGAAATACAGCTCGACGACTTTGATGAGGTCATGCAGATCAACCTGCACAGCGCCTTGCAGGCCACGCAGGCATTGCTGCCGGGAATGCGCCATCGAGGTTGGGGAAGGATCGTCAACATCTCCAGCCTGACCGTTCTGGGGATCCCACACCGCACCGCCTATGCCGCGGCAAAAGCCGCGATGGTCAGCTTTACACGCTCCTGGGCATTGGAGCTGGCAACCACCGGAATCACCGTCAACGCCATTGCGCCCGGCCCCACGGAAACCGAGTTGTTCCGCGCCGCAAATCCGCTCGGCAGCGACGGCGAAGCGCGTTATCTGGCGAGCGTCCCGATGGGCAGGCTCGGTCAACCGGATGAAGTCGCAGCGGGCATCGCCTTCCTGTTATCGGAACAGAGCGGCTTTATCACCGGCCAGACATTGTTTGTTGATGGCGGAGCGTCTGTTGGCAAATCCGCTTTCTAAACGGCGACAAAAGCGGCTCCGCCGCTCCAGCGAATCCCCCACTGTGCCAGTGGTCACTACCGCCGGTGTCACTCCTTCAATTTGACTCCCAGAGAAAAATCATGACGTCTTCATCCGCAAACCAACACAAAACGCTATTGATGGTCCTCACCAGTCACGCCAGCAAAGGCGATGGCGGCGAGCCGACTGGCTTCTACCTCGGCGAAGTCACCCATCCACTCGCCGTACTCGAAGCGGCCGGTTTTGCAATCGAGTTCGCCTCGATCCAGGGCGGCGAAGCTCCGGTCGATGGCCTCGACCTGAATGACGCCACCAACGCACGCTACTGGAACGACAGCCGCTTTCGCGCCGCCATTGGCAACACGCAACGCCTGGACGCCATGGATGCGTCGAAGTACGCCGCTATTTTCTTTGCCGGCGGCCACGGCGCGATGTGGGATTTCCCGACCAGCCCTGCCGTGCAAAGCATAACCCGTGACATTTTCGAGGCCGGCGGTGCAGTGGCCGCAGTCTGTCACGGTCCCGCGGCGCTGGTGAACGTGACGCTCAGCGATGGCAGCTACCTGGTCGCCGGCAAGCACCTCAGCGCGTTTACCGACGACGAAGAACGTGCGGTCAAACTCGACAAAATCGTGCCCTTCCTGCTGGCCAGCACCCTGAGTGCGCGTGGTGCACATCATCACGGCGCAGCAGACTGGACTGCCAAGGTGGTGGTCGATGGTCGGCTCGTCACTGGCCAAAACCCTCAATCTGCCACCGGGGTGGGTGAGGCACTACGCGATTTGCTGCTCGCTCAGTCACGCTAAAGCCACATGTGTTTTTAAGGAGAGTGCTATGAAATGCATCGCATTGGCAGGGGTTCTGGTGCTGGTCGCAGTGACACAAAGTCCGGCGTTCGCGGCTGTGCAAACGCCACACGAGCCTGAGCTTTGGCGCAGTTACACCGGTGTTTCATGGGACCTCGGCGCTGAGCACAAGGTCGATGCCGCGTCCCACCAAGCGCCCATTGCCGGTCTACATTTTTCACATGACGGCAGAGCCTTCGTTTCCACCCCGCGCTGGATTACGTCCGCCGTTCCTGCGAGTCTGAATACGTTGTCACTCGACAACACGACAGGGCCTGCCGTCCTGACCGCCTTCCCCTCCGCACAGTGGAATACGACCGATGGCCGCCCCTCACAAACCCTGAGAAACGTGCTCGGATTTCATGTCGATAATACCCACAACTGGCTCTGGGCCTTGGACATGGGGTTTGTGCCTGGTGAGAAGGCAGCCCCGATCGGCGGGCAGAAGATCGTCATTTTCGACCTGAAGACCGGGCAAGTGGTACGCAACCTGCCCCTGGATAACGTGGCGGATCGACAAGGCAGTTTTCTCAACGATATCGCCGTCGATGAAGCTCGACGGATAGCCTACATTTCGGACAGCGGCTTTCGCAGCGCGCCAGACAACTCCACCGGTGTGATTGTCTACAACTTCAGCGAAAACAATGCCCGGCGTGTCCTGCACAAAGACGCGTCCGTTCAAGTGAGAAAAGACGTGCCGGTGATATCCCATGGCAAGACAGTCTGGGAAGGACAACCTCTGAGCATCGGTATCAACGGCATTGCACTGTCCAAAGACAGCAACACGCTCTACTGGACGGTGACAACCGGCGATTCGCTGTTTGCCATCGACACGGCAAAACTCACAGACCCAAACCTACCGGCTGCAGAACTGGCCGCAGCGGTAAAAACAGTCGCGCATCCAGGCATCAGTACGGACGGCATCATGGTCACGGATGACGGTAAGGTTTTGATCACTGACGTGACCCACAACGGCATCGTCAGTGTGGATCCGGCTACCGGGGTGGCACATCTGATAGAAGCCAGCGATCGGGTGTACTGGCCCGATACCGTTACAGCAGGCGTGCAGGATGGTATCTATTTCACATCCAGTAACACGAACGACCACTTTGCCAATGCCGTCGCACGCGGCGCAGAAAGTTACAACATCTGGCGTTTTGTACTACCACTCAAATGAAAATCAGCCAAGCAGTAGTTTTAGTACGGGATCGACAGTGCAGGTCACCATGTCCGGCTTTGGCGGCGCCCCCGTGGCCCAAAGGGTTAACTACAGCAAGAAGGTACAAAGGCTTTCTCGGCAACGGGAAACCGTGGTGAAATCGCGCTGTCAGGCCCGATTCTTTGCCAAGGCAAACCCAGCACCAGGGCATGCAGTTGTTCAGCGCTCAATTCATTTGACAGCCGTGCCGAGAACCCGGCCAGAAGAACTTGCCCTGGTGCAAACGACGGGCCGCCAGCCAGATGCCGAGCCCGTCGTGCACCAGCACTTTCATGCGATTGACGCGGCGGTTGGCAAACAGATAAGCACAGTGCGGCTGCGCCGCACCGAACACCGCCACCACCCGCGCCATCGCGGTGTCGGTGCCGGCGCGCATGTCCATGGGCTCGGTGGCGAGTCAGATGGCGTCGATGCGGATCATCGCAACAGGTCTCGAAGAAAGATCGCGCAGGCAGCAGCGCTTTCGGTCGGCCAGTTCACTTTGACGGTACCGCGTGGGTGTTGGATTTCGAGACAGATATTTGATGACGCAGCTTGCGAGTTTGCTCCGGCTAGCTGCAAGGGCAGCGGAATGAAAGCAGGTTGCAGCGCCATGGCTTTCTGCGTTTGCACTCGAATTCATTTATGGACGAGGTTCGTGTTGAGGCTGTGGCTCAGCGCGACATTGGCAATTGAGGCCCCGGGCTGGGCGCACTCGGCAATGACCTGAGCCTTGAAGGATTTGGAATAGGAACGGCGTTGTGGCTGCATGAAAAATCCGCTTAAAAGGCTAGAAATGGTGTCCACTTAAATTAAGTGGACACCATCGCCTCAAGCGACGGTGTCAGGAAGGTGTGTTGCCCGGACGGTTACCCTCTTTCATGAACGAGTCCCGATTTAATGCGGGAAAAATGGGATTCTTTGGAGAGTGGGAAATTGCATTGACTACCCATTTGCATTGTCACTGACTGGCCAATTGCATCGTGCTGACCAGCCGTTTGCATTCGACTTGACCAACAAGCGTCGTTGTGACGACCGACAGAGGACGGCTAGGAGATGCCATTACTAGGCAGGAGCGCGCTTCAACCGTCGAAGACACTGCGAGCATAATGAATCATCCCGCCAAGACCAAAATGTGAGCAACGTCATGACCGAAGCCCAACGCTGGACAGTGAAATGCCAAGATCCTGAGGATGGAAGTGGCGACGTCATCGTCGACTTGCCGCCTGATCTACTCGCCAGTTTAGGACTCAGCATCGGCGACGTCTTGAGGCATTGAAGTGATCGACGGCGCAATAGTTCTGACGCCGAAGTCGAGCAACTCAGCTCCAGCCTGAATCGAACCGGCGCGCTTTACCTAGTCTTCAAACGGGCGTACGCGAACGGCACATCTCAGCGGCAACGATTAGGCTAAATTACAGTCGGCGAAGACCCGCTATGTAGGGTCGGAAGCCGTCCTTGCTGACAGACAGCAATCGGCCAAAAGCGGCCTCCCAAAGCCAAGGGTTACACTCAGTTTCCTCGACCTAGGGCGTGAAATACAGGCCTATGATTTATATGGACTTTTAAAAAAAGTCGGAATTGGTAGCGCAGAGTTATCTAGGGACCTCTACTATTTCTTTATCGCCGAATTCGGTCTAACCCACTGTTATGCGTCAGCGACAAAGCAAGTCCTTAATCAATAGTCACAGGAGAGTAACATGTCGATAAAAAAAAGAACTGCCTTACTCGTGCTGGCTTTTAGTTTTTTCGGAATTGCGAGTTGTGCCGACATAAGAAACTATTCAGAAATCTCGAGCGCAAGAAACAAGAGCATTGTTCCTGACATTGACTATTACGACCTTGCATACAATGTAGATATTATTGTACTTCCTGCAGAAGTAAAAACCAAAGAAAATGTAGATATAGACAATAACTTTTTAAGCGAATTACAAATTTCAAACTGGGGGAGCGCTATTAAGGATGCGACCCAGGAAGAAATTCACAATAGCGATCATTTTATCGAATTTGGAAATTACAGTGGCCGCATTGAAATAAGCGCAGAAGTGTCTTCAGTATCTATAAGCGACGCACGGGGTGGAGTTCGATCTAAGTGCAATGTTGTTTACACATATAAAGATTTAGTGGCAGGGAAAATACTCGCCAAGCATAATAGTGCCATTGAAGTAATGGCGCTATCCCCTGCCATACCAAAATCCAGCAATAGTTTTTTTTACAGCTTTGACCAACTTACATATGCTATTGCTCGTGAGGCGATTGTTGGTCTCATTCGGTTGCCCTCTATTGCTGATATTCAGCTAACACAGAGGCAAGTGAAGTTTTATAATTCGAACATTAAAAAAAAGCCCAACAAAATTGTTAGCTATGTTTCGATTGACAACCTTACTCACAAGAATAAAAAAGAATTAAACCCTGGTTCTTCAGCGACAAAGAAAATTCAAAAAAAAAGTAACAAATCGAAAGTTAGAGTAGACACTGTCTCTGCTCCCGCTACCCGCCCTCTGGAATCTAACCCAGTTAGTGACACACCCACCGCAAACACCGTTAAACCGAGTGAAAATTCTGTCAGTCAGAACTCAAGCCAGGTTGCGACTGAAGCTAAAGAAAACGATAGAAGTTTAAGAGGCATTACTAGTTCGTCGGAGCGCTTGAAGGATGGCACCGTCAAAAACGACGAGCCAAGTTATAACGGCAGTGGATATATAGACACCCCGGGGCATTATCAACCTCAAAACGAGGTAGAGGCAGAGCAAAAAGCAATGAATGAATGGATAGAAAAGGAAAAAGCAAAGTTACAGGGAGCGACTGGCAATGCCGCTTCACCTACCGGGTATACAGCCGCGCCGGGACGCTATCAACCTCAAAACGAGGTAGAGGCAGAGCAAAAAGCAATGGATGAATGGATAGAAAAGGAAAAAGCAAAGTTACGGGGAGCGACTGGCAATGCCGCTTCACGTACCGGGTATACGGCCGCGCCGGGACGCTATCAACCTCAAAACGAGGTAGAGGCAGAGCAAAAAGCAATGGATGAATGGATAGAAAAGGAAAAAGCAAAATTACAGGGAGCGACTGGCAATGCCACCTCACGTCCCGGGTATATGGTCGCGCCGGACCCCTATCAACCTCAAAACAAGGTAGAGGCAGAGTAAGAAAGAGCAATGGATGGATGGATGGATGGATGGATGGAATAGCAATAAAACAAACCCGCACCTAACGCCAAAGCGTGCGGATCGGAGAATCGGATTCATAGTCTTGGCTGTTCTTAAGGCTTGTCTGCGCAAACTGTCACCGCATGTTGCGTAACAAAGGTCTCGAACTGGCGACTGCGTTACCGGCGCGTTACCACGCCATGTTGATGAACAACCGGGAATTCACCCTGGCGTGCAAAAACCTCCCCCGACCGGACTGGCGCCAAGTGGCAGAGACAGACGACGAACAATGGTTGCTGCTCGACAACAACAGCGTAAGCGCTCCATGAACCCCACATTCAAAGCCGCCACCTGATCCCCGATGCTGTGCTCTCGATTTCTTTCCGGAGCCAGCACCTCATGATGCGTCCCGACGCAAAAGTCGAAAAAGTCTATCTCTACCCCAAACCTGTCGACTTCCGAAAATCCATCGATGGCCTCGCTGCTCTGGTCGAACTGGACATCAAGGTCGCGGTGTTTGACCCGGTGCTTTTCGTGTTCCTCAACAAGCCTCGAAACCGAGTGAAAATTTTGTATTGGGAGCGCAACGGTTTTTGCCTTTGGCTAAAGCGGCTGGAGTCCGAGCGCTTCAAAACATCGCCGGATTGTTCGGATGAAGCCATCGTGCTGACGGTTCAAGAACTCAACTGGTTATTGGACGGTTTTGATTTGTGGCGCAACCGCCCGCATCAAGTTTTGACGCCTCGATTCGTCGCCTGATTCGGTATAATCCAGGGCATGATTTCCATGCCCAAAGACCTTCCTGACGACCCTGCTTTGCTCAAGCAACTGCTTGAGCAAATGCTGAGTGAGCGCGAGTCGGATAAGGGCAAGATCGTTCATCTCGAAGAAGAAAACGCGTTGTTGCGTCAGCGCCTTTTCGGGCGCAAGTCAGAGCAGACAGCCGATCCCGCGACCCCGCAAATGGCCTTGTTCAACGAAGTTGAAAGCGTGGCCGAGTCTGTCGACGAAACGGTGGAAGAAGAGGTTGTCGCTCCGACCAAACATCGCGGTAAACGCAAGCCTCTGCCCGCCGATCTTCCGCGTATCGAAGTCATCCACGAACTGCCCGAGCACGAACTGACCTGCGCCTGCGGTTGCCGTAAACACACCATTGGTGAGGAAATCAGCGAGCAGCTGGAGATCGTGCCGATGCAAATCCGTGTGATCAAACATGTCCGCAAGATCTACGGTTGCCGCGATTGCGAAACCGCACCGGTTACCGCGGACAAGCCCGCTCAACTGATTGAAAAAAGCATGGCCAGCCCAAGTGTCCTGGCGATGCTGCTGACGACCAAATACGTCGACGGCTTACCGCTTCACCGCTTCGAAAAAGTGCTGGGCCGCCACGGTATCGATATCCCACGCCAGACCTTGGCGCGCTGGGTTATCCAGTGCGGCGAACACCTGCAACCCTTGCTCAACTTGATGCGGGATCGACTGCTGGAAAGTCACGTCATCCACTGCGACGAAACGCGTGTACAGGTGATGAAAGAGCCTGATCGAGAGCCGACCAGTCAATCCTGGATGTGGGTGCAAACCGGCGGACCGCCTAATCAGCCTGTGATCCTTTTTGACTACTCGACCAGCCGGGCGCAGGAGGTTCCGTCGCGCCTGCTCGAAGGTTATCGCGGCTACCTGATGACCGACGATTATGCTGGTTACAACGCCTTGGGCGCGCAGTCCGGTGTCGAACGTTTAGGCTGTTGGGCCCATGCACGACGCAAGTTTGTCGAGGCGCAAAAGGTGCAGCCTAAAGGTAAAACCGGGCGTGCCGATATCGCCCTGAATCTGATCAACAAGCTGTACGGTATCGAGCGAGATTTAAAAGAAGTCGGCGATGAACATCGCCACGAAAGCCGACAGCAAAACAGCCTGCCGGTGTTGGCCCAATTGCAAACATGGTTGGAGAAAACCCAGCCACAAGTGACGGCGCAAAATGCACTGGGCAAAGCCATCAGCTACCTGGCCAGCAACTGGATCAAGTTGGTGCGCTACACCGAAGCCGGTTATTTGCCGATCGACAACAACGCCGCCGAGCGCGCGATCCGGCCCTTCGTTATCGGGCGCAAGAACTGGCTGTTCAGCGATACGCCCAAGGGCGCAGCGGCCAGCGCTCAACTTTACAGTTTGGTCGAGACGGCTAAAGCCAACGGCCAAGAGCCCTATGCGTGGCTGCGCCACGCACTTGAGCGCCTGCCACAGGCAACCTCGGTTGAAGATTACGAAGTCTTGCTGCCGTGGAACTGCTCACCCGCATCGCCTCGCTAAGCGCGTCGCCTATTTTTGAACAGGTGGGGTTTATGGAGCGCTTACACAACAGCCTGCAAAGACAAGGCAATCAGGTGCAGTTCTGGGCGGCCCACGATGAGCCGAAGGCCCGCCTCAACCAGTTCAACAACGCTGAGGGTCAACCTATAGCGTCACTGCACGCTTTCGATCAAGGCTTTCGCCAAAGCCACGGATCACCTCCAGTAACGACTTCACCCGCAGCGGCAGATTCCCGGCCGGGTACACCGCGTGCATCTGCGGGCTCTCACCGCCGCTGGAGGTGAGTTTGTACTCGGGACAGACCCGGAGCAGGTGCCCCGCTTGCACTTCGGGCTCCGCCAGCCAGTCCGCCAGGCGGGCGATCCCGACGCCCGCCAGGGCCGCGTGGAACACCGCCAAACCCGAGCTGAAACGAAACTTGGGATGAACCCGAAAGCTGATGGCCTGCTCCTCACTGCGAAAATTCCATTCCTTGAGAATCCGCGGCGCCGTATGCAGGATCAGCGAGTGCGCCTCCAGGGCCTCGATGGAGTCGGGCATCCCGCGCCGCTCCAGGTACCCGGGGCTGGCATACAGATAACGTGAATAACTCCAGAGTGGAAAGCCGATCAGGTCACTGGATTGCGGAAACGCGCCGCGAATCGAGAAGTCCAGCTTGCTCTTGGCCGGGTCGATGGTTTCATCGGTGAAAATCACATCGACGTTCACGTCTGGATAACGCTCGCAGTACTGCGCGATCAACCGGGGCAATACCCCGTGCCCGAGAAACTCGGGGGCGGAAAAGCGGATCCAGCCACAGGCCAGGCCGCTGAGACCGGCCAGGTCTTCCTCCGCCTCACGTTGCAGATCCAGCATTTTGTAAGCGTGAGGCATCAAGCGCTCACCCGCCTCGGTCAAACTCACGGCATTGGACGAGCGATTGAACAACTTGACCCCGACACTTTCCTCCAGGGCTTGAACGGCACGGGTCAGCGCACTGGGGGAGCGCCCCAGAGTACGTGCCGCCGCGACAAAGCTGCGCTTGCGAGCCACCGTCGCGAAGGCTTCAAGTTCCCCCAACATATTCAACGCCACTGACCACCTCATTGCACTTTTCACAACGTGGCATTGCAACACAAAAAAGGCCCTTCCGTTAACCTTCCCGCTCAACCCACAAGGATGGGGCAAACAGGAGCAGAAGGACGTGTCGAAGCTGGATGAAATAGTCGGAAAATCAACGGCCCATATCGGTGAAGAAGTTCATGAATGGCTGGAAAAAAAATCATCGACTTCGACCCGACAGGAGATACCGCAAATTCATCTGTCATTCGAAGAACAGCGCACACTGCAAACCGGCCTGGCATCGCTGGCCGTGACCGACAGCGCCTCGGGCATCCGCCACATGCCGGCCTTGGGGCAGTTGCTGGAAAGTGTCCTGTCCGCCGAGAAAATCCAGCAGTTGCGCCACTTTCCCCAGGCCCGAGAAGTGGCGATGATCGTCAGGGGATTGCCGCTGGACCCGCAACTGCCCGCCACGCCCTACGACATGGAGCCGGGTATCGAGAACGTGTCGGTTCTGGCCGGGGCTATCCTGTCCGTGCTGCAAATCCTGCAAACCCGTCCGCTGGCATACGAGGGTGAAAGCGACGACACGGTGTTCCGCCACGTATCGCCCAAGCGCAAGCGAGAGACCGAAAAGAGCTCCTATGGCTCGCGCGCGGACCTGGACATGCATGTCGACAACCCTCACCTGCCCTTGACCTGCGAACCCGTCTCGCAGTTGTCGGCTTGTCCGGAGTACTTGTCCCTGACCGGCCTGCGCTGCGAGCCCGGCGTGCCGACGCGCATCGTCGCCATTGACGACGTGCTGGCCATGCTGCCGGCCTGCGTCGAAGAAGAATTGTCACGACCGAACTTCGCCATTCGCCGACCGGCCTCCTTCGGCAAACAGGGTAACGTGCTGGAAAACGTCCCCCTGCTGTACAGAAGCGCAACCGGTGGCCTGTATTGCCGCTACAACAAAGCGAGTGTCGAAGCGAACTGCGCCAACGCGCAGCTTGCCCTGCAACTGTTCGCCGCCGCCGCCAATCATCCCGATGTCGTGCACCACATACTGCTGCAACCGGGGGACATGCTGATCTTCAAGAACCAGCAAACCCTGCATGCCCGGGACGGTTTTACCCCCCGCTACGACGGTCGCGACCGCTGGATGCTGCGTGTCTTCGGGGTCAACGACCTGGCACGCGTGATGCCGCTGGACCCTCACCTCCCCTTCATCGTCAGAGCCTGATTTCATGGTCGATATTGTCATCCTTTGCGTGTTCGCCTTCGCCGCCGGCTTGATCGATGCGGCGGTGGGCGGCGGCGGACTGATCCAGATACCCGCGCTGTTCAACGTGCTGCCCACGGCACAACCGGCGGCGCTGCTGGGTACCAACAAAGTCGCAGCGGCTTGCGGCACCGCATTCGCGGCGCGGTCCTTCGTGCGCAAGGTGGTGATCAACTGGGGCCTGGTGATTCCCGCCGCCTGTGCGGCCTTTGTCATGGCCTTCTTCGGAGCGGCCACGGTGTCGTTCGTACCCCAGTCGATGATCCGGCCGGCGGTACTGGTGTTGATCGTACTGATGGCGATCTACACCTTCTGGAAAAAGGACTTCGGCGCCCTGCACAAACCCATGCGCATCGGTACCAAAGAGAAACTGCTGGCGATCGTCATCGGCGGTGCCATCGGCTTCTACGACGGTCTGTTCGGTCCCGGTACTGGCAGCTTTCTGATCTTCCTGTTTATCCGCTGCTTCGCTTTCGACTTCCTTCATGCCTCGGCGTCGGCCAAGCTGGTGAACATCGCGACCAACGTAGCGGCGCTGATATTCTTCATTCCGACGGGTAACGTGCTCTACCTGATCGCAATCCCCATGGCGGCATTCAACATCCTGGGCGCGCTGACCGGTACCTGGCTGGCGGTTCATAAAGGCGTGCCCTTTGTCCGGGCCCTGTTCCTGGTGTTGCTGGTGATCCTGATCAGCAAGCTGTCCTACGATCTGTTCCTGTAAACCTGAGGAAAACCACATGCATCCCATGTTCGATCGCCTGGTGGCGCTACTCGATGCCCGCGCAGCCTCCTACCGAGTGTTGATGCACGATGCCGAGGGCCAGTCGGCGCGGGTCGCCGAAATCCGCGGCACCGAGCCCGGCCAAGGCGCGAAGGCCATGCTCTGCTCGCTCAAGGGTCAGGCCGAACCGTATGCCCTGGTGATATTGCCAGGCGACCAGAAGCTCGACATGAAGAAGGTCGGAGCGGCCCTGGGCGGGAAAAAAGCCGAACTGGTGAAGGCCGAAACCGCCATGGGACTGACCGGGTGCCAGATCGGCGCTATCCCTCCTTTCGTCTTCGATGAGCGGATTCAATTGATCGTCGATCCGGCCCTGACCACCGGCTACCGCGAAATCGCCTTCAACGCCGGTCGACTGGATGCATCGATGGTGCTTGATACGCAGGATTATCTGGCAATTGCCAAGCCTCGGTTGCTGGACATCAGCCAGGCCTGAGCACACCGTTACTGCGTGGGTGAATGCCAGTAACCGTGACTTGCCACTCAATTAACAAGACAAGGAATGCCCGTTCATGAAATTTGGCTACATGATCATCTACGTCCCGGACGTCGTTGCCTCACTCCAGTTCTTTTCGTCAGCCTTCGGGTTTAGCGTTCGCTTCCTCCATGAATCCAACACCTACGGCGAACTCGAAACAGGGGAAACCGCGCTGGCATTCGCCGCCGATGAACTGGCCGCGATGAACTTCAGCGCGGGCCATGTCTCGGCACACTCCTCCCCCAAACCACTCGGAATCGAAGTAGGCCTGGTGACCGAGGACGTTCCGGCGGCGCACGCCAGAGCGTTGAAGGCGGGAGCCACCGAAATTTCCGCACCAAGCGCCAAGCCCTGGGGACAAATCGTCTCTTACGTTCGATGCCCTGACGGAACGTTGGTAGAACTCTGCACGCCGGTACAGCAGTAATCGGGGATCGGTGAGTCGGCATCGCCTCTATAGGCGATGCTGGCGTGTCTCTCTTCGAACGTCCAAAGCCACGCTGCATAAAATTGCTTTCATCACAGAACTGCATGACTTCAGCCAACAAGCCCTTCGCCTCGCCGCTGAATCATCAAAAACGACCGTCCGTAACTCTGCCCCGGCAGCCTCTCACCCTTCGCTATTCTTAACCACACACCACCGCTGGCACGGCTGAACGCAGGGCTTGCGGCATCATCGTCAGGAGTAGGGATCCGGGTAAGGAGCACGCCACTTCAACAGAGTATCGAATAATGAAAATGCTACTGATGGTCGAGTTTCCCCATGAGCCTTTCAACGCGCTTGTCAGGTCGGGGAAGATCGGCGAAATCATGAACCGCGTCCTGGAAACCATTAAGCCGGAGGCGACTTATTTCACTGAGCACGACGGCATGCGAAGTGGGATTTTTCTGATCGATATAGAAGACCCTTCCGAAATTCCCGGCTATGCGGAACCTTTCTTTCTCAACTTTCAGGCCAGCTGCAAACTGCGCGTGGTCATGAGTGCGCAGAACCTGCAAGACGCGGGTCTGGAGGAGCTCGGAAAAGCATGGGGGTGAGGCGCGGCGCATTGAGGCACAGATTATTGCGGCTGAAATGTCTGAAGGTAGGCCAACAGGTTTTCGATCTTCTCCGGATCGCTGAGGCCCCAGAAAATCATGCGGGTTCCGGGGACCACTTCTTTTGGCGCTTCGATGTATGCGGTGAGTGTTTCGCGGGTCCAGACGACGCCTGATGATTTCATCGCGGATGAGTACTGGTAGTCCGTCGTGCTTCCCGCAGGGCGCCCGAAGATGGCATTGAGTTGCGGACCAAAAGAGCCCCGTGCCGAAGTCCCCACTTGATGACAGCTGCCGCAAATGTGGTTAAACAGTTTCTGACCGGCTTCAGCCTCCCCCGCCGCTTCTGCTTGCATGCTGAATAATCCGGTATTAAGCATCAAGGCGAAGGTAAGTGCGGTGGCGTTTTTCATGGGGCGGCTCCAAATCAGGTATTGCTGACAGCAAAAACGGGCGGCTATTTCATCATGACTGGCTGCTGCGCCGAAGCCTTGAAGTTAACCTATAACTCTCTTCGTCCCTTTAACGTCGTTGCAGGAGCGCCAGAATGAAACCCGTCGAACCTTTTTTCCGGGACTCGGGCGTGGGCCCGGGCGTTGTCTGCTTTCATGCCAATGCGAGTCACTCGGTGCAGTGGCGTGGACTGCAAGATCACCTGGCCGCAACGTTTCGGGTTCTCGCGCTCGATTCGTTTGGCGCCGGCAAGAGCCCGCCATGGCCCACCGATCGAATCGTCACCCTCAGTGAAGAAGCGCGCTTCGCCGAGCCGGTGCTCGCCCGCGCCGGCGAACCGCTCATTCTGGTCGGTCACTCTTATGGTGCGGCGGTGGCGTTGGTCGCGGCGTTGCAGAACCCTGGCCGGGTGCGCGCCATGGCTTTGTATGAGCCAACATTATTTGCCCTGCTCGACGCTGAATCGCCTCCACCCAATGAAGCGGATGCCATCCGTGAAGTCGTCGCAGACGCCGGGCTGGCACTTGAGGCGGGCAACCTGGACGCAGCGGCCCAGCGCTTCATTGACTACTGGATGGGCGCCGGGGCCTGGGAGCAAACCCCGGCACAACGCAAGCCTTCCATCGCCGCCGCGGTCGCCAATGTGCAGGGCTGGGCTCATGCGTTGTTGAACGAACCGACGCCATTGCAGGCGTTCCGTTCGCTCAACCTGCCGGTGCTGTTCATGGTCGGCAAGGATTCGCCGGCATCGTCACGGGCAGTGGCGCGGCTGCTGACCGGCTCACTGCCGAACGTTGAAGTGGTAGAACTCGAGGGGCTCGGTCATATGGGGCCGGTGACGCATCCGGAGATCGTCAATCAGGTCATCGTGCAATTTATTGAGCGCAGTTGACCTGACTTCACACCGTTACAGCGCAGGACGCTGCAGGTTGACCCACTCCTGCACCGCAGGCCGCTGCCATTGACGCTGTGCGTATTCCACCAGCGCGGGTGGCACGGCGTCACCGTTGAGTATCAGCCGGTTGAGCATCAAGGCCAGGTCCACATCGGCGATCGACCATTGGCCGAACAAATTCTCGCGGCCGTCAGCCAGTAGCGCTTGCGCGGCACCGATCAGCTTGCGCGCGGCCGACTCGGCAGCGGGCGACAAAGGCGCTGCCTTGAGGCCATAAAACACCACCAGCGTGGATCGCTCCTGCCGAATGGGCAGCAGGTCACTGCGCAGCCATGCCTGGACTTGTCGTGCCTTCGCGCGTTGCATCAAGTCTTGCGGGTAAACCGGCGTCTGAGGGAAAACGTCTTCCAGGTATTCAGTGATCGCCGACGATTCAGACAAGGCAAAGTCGCCATGCACGAGCGTCGGTACGCGCTGGGTCAGTGACAGGCTGGCATAGTCTTGTGCCTGGTTTTCAGCCGCGTCGAGGTCCAGCGGGCTCAGTTCGAATTCGATGCCCTTTTCGCGAAGGACCACGAAAGCCGACATCGCATAAGGGCTGGTGAATTGAGCATCAACGTACAGGCGCAGGCGGGAATCATTCACGGGGGTCATCTCCATATGGTGAGCAGACACGCTACGAGATCCAGAGCCATAAAGAAAATTCATGATTTTTATGGGGGCATTCCTGAGCGGAATACCTACGATTGAAAAGCCGCTCAGCTCGCATTCGGTTGAAACTTCTTCCGGTAAGCCGCTGGAAGCATGCCCACTCGCTGCCGAAAAAGCCTGCGAAAGGAGTTGCCATCCTCGTAACCGACTTTGTAAGTGATGCTGTCCAGCGTCATCCGTGTTGATTCAAGCAGCTGCTTTGCCCTCTCCACGCGTAGCGCTTGCAGGTAGGTCAGCGGCGTATAACCCGTGGCGTCCTTGAAACGCCTTTTGAAGTTCCTGACGCCGAACCCGAATCGCTGGGCCACGTCATTGATCAACAGCGGCTGATGAAAGTGATCCTCCAGCCAATCTTGAACGCGCAGGATATCGCCATCCCCATGGTTCTTCGGCAGTGACCACATGACATAGACCGATTGCTCGCTGCGCACGTTGTCGACCAACAAGTATTTGCCACACTTCTGCGCCAGCTCCAGTGAAGCGAACCGGCGGATGAGGTGCAGCAAAAGATCCATGGCCGCACTCGCGCCCCCGCAGGTGATGACGCGATTGTCCTCGCAAAGGATATGCGCCTCCTCCAGACAGACCGCGGAATACCGACGGCGAAAAAGATCGGCGAAGGCCCAATGTGTGGTGGCACGAATACCGTCCAGCATTCTCGCTTCGGCCAGCATGAACGCTGCTGTACACATTGAAGCCACAACGGCACCTTGGGCATGCTGTTGGCGCAGCCACGGCCCATAACCTGCAAATGCAGGCAAGGCATCCTTCAGGGTGAAGAGGAACCCCGGGATTACCACCAGATCGGTTCGGCAGACTTCGGCGATGGATCGGTCTACGCGTAGCGTCTGCCCGCCCCACGCGGCGACGTCACCGCCATCCAATGAGGCAACGACCACATCAAACGGCGCGCTGGTGGTGCCAGCGAACAGGTTGGCGGCACTGAGCACCTCCAGCGCCAAGGTGGCGCTGGCGGCGGAACATTGATCAGCCAATAACAGAGTAACGTGCATGAATGAATGATCCCGATTGCGCTTTTCGCATGAAAAAAGTCATTTGTGCACCTACCTTATCCGATTTCTCCGCCCTAAAGTGCACCCCTCTACTCCAGCCCTCGGCGTACTTATGAATCTCTGGTTTCGACTTATCCTCATGCTGTTTCGTCGCCCATGGCGCAAGCCGGTTGATGCGCTGGCCACTACCGTCATCCGCATGCGCGTCTGGCCGCTCGATCTCGATCTCAACCGGCACGTCACCAATGGCCGCTATTTCACCTTGGCCGACGTGGGCCGCATGGACTTCGTCCTGCGCAGCGGTGCCTATCGAGTCGCCCTGCGTAACAAAGCGGTGCCGATCGTTGGGGATACCTGGGGCAAGTTTCGTCGTGAGCTGAAGCTGTTCGAATCATTTGAGGTTCATACCCGAATACTCGGCTGGGACGAGAAGTGGAGCTTTATGGAACACCGCTTCGTGAGCAAAGGACGCGTGATCGGCGTCGTCATCATGCGGGGTCTGTTCCGCGCGGCCAAAGGCACGGTCCCGCCTGCCGAGTTTGTCCGGGAGCTGGGATTGGCCGAACGGTCACCCCAGATGTCGACGTGGTTGACGGCCTGGTCGCAAAGCTGCGACGACATGAGCCGCCAACTTCGAGAGGAAGAAGGCCTGGTGACTCAGCTTCGTCCTGTCTCTGAACCCTAACAGGCGGCCAAATAGAAGCTAATATTCCTCTGAATCCCCTGCCAAGGACTGCAACCATGAGCCGGCTCGAGTTACTGACCAAATGGAATCGCATGATCGTTCGGTTGCAGATCGAACACGAAATCAGTGCCCGGGATTTCGAGAAATTCAGTTGGAAACTGGGCATCCCCTGCGTTGTTCTGTCGGCCATCGTCAGCGCCAGCGTCTTTGGCTCGATCAGTGACTCCTCGCCCGTATGGCTCCAATACGTCGCCGGCGTCCTGTCACTCTTGACCCTGGTGTTGAGTTCGGTCCAGACCTTCCTGAACTTTGACACCCGGGCTGCCGGGCACAAAGACACCGCCGAGAAACTCGGGGCAATATCACGTGAGATTCAGGACGAAATCGCCAGCGGCAAGGACGAGGCTATCCTGGGTCCAATCGTTTTGGACATCCGCAAGCGCATTGATTCGATTCTTCTTGATGCCCCGACCTTGCCTAAGTCGACGATAAGGAGACTGGGGGATGTTCGCGTCTACACAGAGCCACCGCCAGCGGGGCAAGACACCGTCCCGGCTTGATCAAAGGCCAGACTTGGTCCGCAGCATCGTGAAAGGAGGCGTTTGAAATGCAACTCATCACGTTGAAAATCGACAAGCCGGAAGCGACGAACTTCATTTTGGGTCAGACGCATTTCATCAAGTCCGTCGAGGATATTCATGAAGCGTTGGTCAATGCCGTGCCCGGTATCCAGTTTGGCGTGGCCTTTTGTGAAGCCTCCGGCAAATGCCTGGTGCGATGGTCCGGCACCGATACTGCCATGATCGAACTTGCACAGAAAAATGCGCAAACCATTGCCGCGGGCCATAGCTTCATCATTTTCCTGGGCGACGGTTTCTATCCGCTGAACGTGTTGAACACCGTCAAAATGGTTCCAGAGGTGTGCCGCATTTTTTGTGCAACAGCCAATCCAACCGAAGTGATTGTTGCTGAGACGGAACAGGGACGAGGGATTCTGGGCGTGGTGGATGGCTTCTGTGCCAAAGACATTGAAGGTGATGAAGACATCCTGTGGCGCAAAAACTTGTTACGGCAGATCGGCTACAAGTTGTGATTTGAGTCAGTGAGAAACCTGTGGCGAGGGAGCTTGCTCCCGCTTGAGTGCGTAGCACTCACAAAAACCGGCAATACTTGTCAGATTTTTGGGGCCGCTGCGCAGCCCAGCGCGAGCAAGCTCGCTCGCCACAAAGGCAGGTATGACTGATGAGCGCTTAAGTGAACAACATTACAAGGCCTTGAGACTCACCTGCCCGAATTCTGCACGAGCTGCTCAACGAAGAACTCCACATGCCCTCTCGGATGAGTCGGCAATGGCCAGGAGTCCACGTTATGAGCAAGGGCCTGGAAGGCTTGAGCGCATTTGGAACGGGGGAAAGCTTCAAACACCGCACGCCCTTTCTGCACGGCTTTGTGTGCACATTCGTCATTCGGCACTGCGCCGACGTATTGCAGAGAGACATCCAGGAACATATCGGTAATCTTTTCCAGCTTGGCAAACAGATTACGGCCCTCCGACGGACTGCCCGTCATGTTGGCCAGCACGCGAAACCGATGCAGGCCGTAGTTCAGGTTGAGCAATTTGATCAGCCCGTAAGCACCGCTGATTGAGGTGGGTTCATCGCATACAACTATTATCACTTCCTGCGCCGCACGGATGAAGTTGACCACTGAGCCACCGATACCGGCGGCCGTATCGATCACTAGCACATCCAGCTTGTCGCCAATATCGCTAAAGGACTGGATCAGCGCACGGTATTGCGCAGGTTCCAGATGAATCATGCTCTGCAAGCCCGAAGAGGCCGGGGCAACACGAATACCTCCAGGCCCAGGCAACAGCGCCTCGGACAACTCGCAACGTCCTTCGATGACATCGGCCAGTGTGTAGCGCGGAGTCAGCCCCAACAGAATATCGATATTCGCCAGGCCCAGATCGGCGTCCACCAATACGACGCGCCGCCCCATTTTTGCCAGCGCCAACGAAAGGTTGACCGCCACCGTTGTCTTGCCCACGCCACCTTTACCGCCCGTTACAGCGATAACTTGCACGCAATGCACATCATCCATTTTGTCTCCCCTTCCCTGCGCATTGTGTGCCAGTACGTAATGGCACCATCCTGATGCCAGAAGAATAGCTGAAAAGCGCAAAATAGCCGCTTTGTCTTCCGACGAGAGGCACTTCGCCACATGTCATCGAGCCTTTTCAACGAAAACGCCGCTAATTGGTTGATTCAGAGAATGACACTGCGTTCCTGAATGCTTGCTGGCAGATGTACCGATGGATGCGGCTGAACTGGCGCCAGGCTCTCAGGCGCCCTGCTCACCCAGAGATGAAGAAACTACCAAGACGTCTAAATCCAGACATCATTGATTGCGGTTCTTTCTCCCTCCTGATCGCCGGTATTCAGCACGCCACGCGGCTCGATCAGTAACATCTTCACCTCTCGCTCAGCATAAGGCTTGTGTTCGACGCCCTTGGGGACGACGTACATTTCTCCCTGCCTGACCACGACGGCGCCCTCTCGAAGATCAATGCGAAGCTCGCCTTCGAGGACGATGAAGGTTTCATCGGTGTCGGCATGGGAATGCCAGACAAAGTCGCCTTCGATTTTCACCACCTTGAACTGGTAATCGTTCATTTCGGCAATGACCTTGGGTGCCCATTGCTCACTGAACAAAGCAAATTTTTCGGCAAAGTTAATCGCGGTGCAGGTCGTTACGCCGGGTTGGGAATGCATGTGAGTAGCCCTTTCTAGCCAAGTTATCGAGTTCTGACTTTAGGAGAGGAGCAGCGCTGCGTATTGCATGATTGTGCAAGTAGCCCAAGAACACCCTCAAGCAAGGCCCAGCCTCTTCATCCACCGGCCGGGTGAGACGCCGTAGGTCTGGATGAATTGGCGCGTCATGTGGCTTTGATCGAAAAAGCCTGCGGATACGGCCGCCTCCGCCATCGAGTAGCCCCCGAACATCAGTGCTCTTGCCAGATCGAGACGTCGTTGAGTCATGTATCGATAGGGGCTCGTACCGTACAGCGCACGAAAATCACGACTCAGGCTCCATCGGTCTCGACCACTGGCCTGCGATAACTCCTCCAGGGTAATGACTCGATCCAGCGACTCATGAATAAGCGCTCGCGCGCGCTCGGCCGCTGCAAAATCAAACGACTTGCGCCGCCCGCGTTGACCGCAGAGCACATCCAGCGCTTGCGCGAGATCATAAATGGCATCGTCTTCTTCCAGAGGTTCGATGCAAGCGTCGAGGTTTTGCAGCAGCACCTGGGTCGCGGCACCAAGCCGTGGGTCGCTCGATAAACCACCCTCGATGAAGGGCAAGGGCTTGCCGCCCAATACTTGCTGAATCAAGGCAGGTTCAACGTAAATCATTCGATAATGAAAACCCGCTTCGGTACCGGCTTCACCGTCATGCACCTCGTCCGGATGCAAAACGATGGTTTTCCCGGGCAGGCTGTGACGCTTGGCGTTGCGGTACTGGAAGCTTTGTACACCCGACAGCGTTCGTCCGATGGCGTACGTATCGTGGCGATGCGGCGTAAACCCATGGCCACCAAAAAAGGCTTCGATGCGCTCCATCTTCAACGGCTGAACCGAGCGCTTTACCCAGTCTTTGTCACCCCTGGTTTTAGTCATGTCCCTGTACCGCCCGAATGATGTCAGTACGGTACCAGTCCGGACGCCTGATGTCCTTGAGTGACTGGCGGATACAAGCCTGAATCCCCCCACGGCCTCGCCGTTAAATTTGTCTCTTCCCGTCGTGAACCAGTCTTCAGACCCACAGTCTTAGCCGTGCCGTAAAAGAAGCTCACCCAACGAAGCGCTCCTACGGTCATTGCTCGTTCCTATCCTCCCTATCGTCGTCATCTCATCAGAGCTGTCCGTTCATGCGCCCAACCGTCCGCTGCTGTCGCTTTATCTCGCTGTGCCTGATGCCTTTGTGTGCACTGTTCGCCAGCCCCGCTCATGCCAGTGGGGAGCGGCAGCTGGTGGAAGTCATCAATGATTACCGCGCCGATCCCGATCGCTGTGCGGGGCGTGCGGTCAAGCCGTTGCGGCCGCTGTCGCTGAAATCGAACCTGGCCTTGCCGGTCGGCTATGGCGGCGGAGGTTTGCGCAACGCCTTGAAAGCCAAGGGCTATCAAGCGGTGACGGTGCGCACCATTCGCGTGGTCGGCGCGCAAGATGCCGATGAGGCGTTTGACATGCTTGAGAGCGACTACTGCGGGGCGCTGCTCGATACCCAGTTCGCCGATATCGGCGTCACTCGCGCCCGTAGCGAATGGCAGATAGTACTGGCGCAACCGGTACTCGACGGACGTGTCGGCGATTCGCGCGCAGCGGGCAAGGCGTTGCTGGCCGAGGTCAATGCGGCACGGGCCAGGCCGCGCTTGTGCGGGCGCCAACGCTTTGCCGCCGCACGACCGTTAACCTGGAATGCCGCCCTGGGGGCCGCCGCGCAAGGCCACAGCAAGGCAATGGCCTACGGCAATTACTTCGCCCACCGCGATCCCGACGGTGATATGCCATTGGATCGGGCCAAAGCCGCTGGCTATCGAGGCCGGCAGATTGGCGAAAACATCGCCGCCGGGCAAAGCTCACCGAACAAAGCGATGGCCAGCTGGCTGGCCAGCCCCGGGCATTGCGCCAACCTGATGAACCCGATGTTTACCCAAGTGGGCGCAGCCTACGCCGCCGATTCGCGCAGTGATGAGGGTGTTTATTGGACGATGCTGTTTGGCGCGCCTTGAGTGCGGCGCGCTCCATAACCCTGAAATGCCAGTCGGTTAATCGCAAACCCTGTGGGAGCGGGCTTGCTCGCGAAGACGGCGGCACAATCAACATTGATGTCGCCTGACACACCGCTTTCGCGAGCAAGCCCGCTCCCACAGGTTCCGACGGTGTTCTTCAGACTCGGGGCATGATTCAAATACTCGACGGCGCTGCCACGCGTTGCCGCCCTTTGAAGGCCAGCGAAAAACAGAAAAATATCGCCAACGCGAACCCTGCCGGGAACAGCCAGATGCTTTTCCAGTCATGGCTGTCAGCCGACGCATAGTGATCAGTGACCGCCCCGGCCACCCAAAAGCCAATCAGCATGCCCAAGCCGTACGTCGCGAGCGTGATCAACCCTTGCGCGGAGCTTCTGAATCGCTCCGAGGCTTTGGCATCGGTGTAGATCTGCCCCGAAACAAAGAAGAAGTCGTAGCAGATGCCGTGCAAAGCGATGCCGGTGAACAACATGAAGGCGAGGTCCCCGTTGTTGCCGTAGGCGAACAACAGGTAGCGCAACGCCCACGCCAGCATCCCCACCAACAGCGCGATCTTGATGCCGAAACGCTGAATAAACAGCGGCAGCAGCAACATGAACAGCACTTCCGAGACTTGCCCGATCGCCATCTTGGCGGTTGGATTGGTCACGCCGATTTCCGCCAGAAACGGGTTGGCATTCTGGTAATAAAACGCCAACGGAATGCAGATCAAAATGGAGGCGATGAAGAACACCAGGTAACTGCGGTCCTTCAACAAACCCAAGGCGTCCAGCCCCAGCATTTGCTTTAAACCGACACTGCCCGGCTCAGGTTTGAGCGGCGCGGTACGCGGCAGGCTGAAGCTGTAGATCCCGAGCACGAAGGAGGCGATGGCCGACATCAGAAACGTGTTGCGCAAGCCACCGGATGAGATCGCCTGTTGCGAATCCCAGGCAAACACAAAGCTGATCACTACGCCCGCCACGATCCAGCCGATGGTGCCCCACACTCTGATCCGCGAGAACTCCAAAGCCGGGTCGCGCATCTGCCGGAACGCCACCGAATTCACCAATGCCAGCGTCGGCATGTAGATCATCATGTAGGCCAGCACGAACGGGTAAAACCCACTGAAGTCAGGCGCTCGATAGAGTTGCCACAGCAGCACCGCGCCGATCAAATGCAACACCGCGAGGATGCGCTCGGCATTGAAGTAGCGGTCGGCAATCAACCCGATCACAAACGGCGCGATGATCGCGCCCCAGGACTGCGTCGAGAACGCCATGCCGATCTGCCCGCCGCTGGCCCCAAGATTACTGGAGAGGAAGGTGCCGAGGGTTACGAACCATCCGCCCCAGATAAAGAACTGCAGGAACATCATTACGCTTAATCGCGCAGTCATCGTGGTCATATCAGTCACCGTCTTATTGTTTTTCTTTTTTGGGAGAAAGGGGCAAACAGGTTTTTCAGGCGTCGGGCAAACCCAATAGCCGTCGATTGAAACGCTCGTCGGAGGTCACGCTGGCGAAATCGTCAAAGGCCTTTTGGGTTTTGCTGATCATGTGCTGCTGGATGAAGGCCGCTCCTTCTGCAGCGCCCTGCTCCGAATCCTTCAGGCAACACTCCCATTCCAGAACCGCCCAGCCGGCAAAGTCGTACTGCGTCAATTTGCTGAAAATCGATTTGAAATCGATCTGCCCATCGCCCAAAGAACGGAAGCGGCCAGGCCGATCGACCCAGCCTTGATAGCCGCCATAGACGCCCGAACGGGCATCGGGGCGGAACTCGGCATCCTTGACGTGGAACATGCGGATGCGCTCGTGGTAGCGATCGATGAAGCCCAGATAGTCCATTTGCTGAAGCAGCAGATGGCTCGGGTCGTAGAGGATCGCAGCGCGCGGATGGTGATCGACGGCCTCAAGGAAACGCTCGAACGAGGCGCCATCGTGCAGGTCTTCGCCGGGATGGATCTCGTAGCAGAGGTCGACGCCGGCTTGCTCGAAACAATCGAGAATCGGCAACCAGCGCTTGGCCAGTTCGGCAAACCCTTGCTCGACCAGACCGCTCGGCCGTTGCGGCCACGGGTAAACATACGGCCAGAGCAGCGCACCGGAAAACGTCGCGTGCGCCTTCAACCCCAAGCGTTGGCTGGCGCGCGCGGCGAGCTTCAACTGATCGATGGCCCACTCGGTTCGAGCCTGAGGCTGACCGCGCAAATGCACAGGAGCGAAGTCATCGAACAACGTATCGAACGCCGGATGCACCGCCACCAGTTGGCCCTGCAGATGCGTCGACAGCTCGCTGATTTCGACGCCTGCCTGGGCGCAGACGGCTTTCAATTCATCACAATAATCCTGACTGTCGGCGGCACGCGCCAGGTCGATGTATTGCGTACCCAGGGTCGGCAATTGAATGGCTTTGTAACCCTGCGCTGCGGCCCAATGAGCAATGTTGGCGAGCGTGTCGAAGGGCGCTTCGGCGGACATGAACTGCGCGAGGAAAATACCCGGGCCACGCAGGCCTGTCGGTGTTGGGGAGGTGTGGTTCACGGGAGGGTTCTCCGGATTTATGGGTTGCAGACCAGTTCGGTCCACTTTGCGTCGCCGCGATGATTGGCGATCACTGCCTCGATGAACGCCATGCCACGCAACCCGACGTCGATGCCCGGCACGCCGGGGGCATCGTTGCCTTCGACATTGCCGCGGATCGCGGTGGCGAAATCACCATAGAGATTGGCCATGGCCTCGAGATAACCTTCGGGATGCCCGGCAGGTAAACGCATGCGCTGGCTGGCGGCCTCGCACAACCAGGGCTGGCCGACACCGGAACGAAGGATGCTCAACGGTTGATCGAGGGAGCGATGGATCAGGCTTGCAGGCTCTTCCTGACGCCACTCCAGCCCGCCCTTGTCGCCATAGACGCGGATCTTCAACGGGTTCTCTTCGCCGGCGCAGACCTGGCTGGCGATCAACACCCCACTGGCCCCGGCGGCCATCTTGAACAGCATCGCCGCGTCATCGTCCAGTTGCCGCCCGGCAATGTGCGCACCCAAGGTTGCGCACACCTGTTCGATGGGTTGGTCCGCGACGAATTCGGCCAGTGAAAAGGCATGGGTGCCGATGTCGCCAATGCAGCCGCCCAGCCCGGACTGCTCGGGCTGATCGCGCCAACTCGCCTGCTTGTTGCCCTGCCCGGCCACGTCCCGACTCAGCCAGCCCTGCGGGTACTCGACGATGACCTTGCGCACAGCGCCGATCACACCGGTACGCACCATCTTGCGCGCCTGCCAGACCATCGGATAACCCAGATACGTGTGGGCGAGTCCATAGAGGCGGTCGCTGCTATTCACCACCGCCTTGAGCGCCAGCAGTTCGGACAGATTCAGTGCCGCGGGCTTTTCGCTGAACACATGAAAACCCGCGCTCAGTGCCTGGCTGGCGATCGGCGCGTGCAAGTGATTGGGAGTGACGATGACCAACAGCTCCATGCGCTGGTCGGCAGGCAGTGCCGCCTCGCAATCCAGCATGTGCTGCCAGTCGCTGTAGCAGCGTGAGGCGGACAACCCCAGCGCGGCGCCGGTGTCCTGATTGTTGCGGGCGTCTCGGCTGAATGCACCGCACACCAGTTCAAAACGACCATCGAGGCCGGCGGCCTGGCGGTGGGCTTTGCCGATGAAGGCGCCCTCACCGCCCCCGACAAACCCCATTCTTATTTTTGTCGTTGCAACGTTCATCGCGAATTTTCTCTTTTCGGGGCGGATTAGCGCTCAGGTTTGACTATGATGTAACCGGTTACATCATGCCGGAAATTTAAGCTCAGTTACTTCGGGTGTCAAACCCGGGATTAAAAATGCAGGTCATTTCAGCGCACGGCCGGACTGCGGTAAGCTCGCCGGCCATGCTTACATCTGCCGGTTCGATAACGAGGTCGTCTTGTCCAATATCCGTGAAGTAGCCCGGCTGGCCGGCGTCTCGGTGGCTACCGTGTCCAGAACGCTGAAGTCGCCCGAGCGCGTCCTCCCCGAAACCCGGGACAAGGTCACCGCAGCCGTGGAACAGGCCGGCTACCGGCCGAACCTCATGGCCGTGCAGTTTCGTTCGCGCCGAACCGGCAACCTGGTGATTCTGGTCCCGGCCATCGCCAACACGTTTTTCGCACGGGTGATCAGCGGTGCCCAACAGGCGGCACAGGCGGCCGGATATCGACTGCTGTTGTGCGACACCCAGGGTCGCGAGGAAATCGAACGGGAATTTGCCGCGCTGGTGTATGCCCACCAGGCCGACGGCGTGATTCAGTTGCGCGCCTACGACCCGTTTGAATCGCCCTTCCCCCACGGCGAGTCACTGCCCCTGGTCAATGCCTGTGAGGTGATTCAAGGCGGGCGGCATCCGACGATCAGCCTCGACAACCGGGCAGCGGCCAAGGCCATGACGGAGCATCTGATCGATCTGGGCCATCGCCGGATCGGCCTGATCAAAGGCCCGAAAAGCAGCCCACTCACACGCGACCGCGTGGCCGGTTATCAAGATGCATTGCACCAGGCCGGTATCAAGTCGGACCCACAATTGATCTGCCACGGGGACTTCACGTTGCAGGCCGGTTTTGATGGCGCGGGAATGCTGCTGGAACTGCCCGACCGTCCGACCGCGTTCTTTTGTGAAAACGATGAAATGGCGATCGGTGCATTGAAGCGCATCAAACAACAGGGTTTGCGGGTACCCGACGATATTTCGTTGGTCGGTTTCGATGACATTCCATTCGCGGCCTATTGTGATCCGGCGTTGACGACCATTGCGCAACCCGCCGAAATCTTTGGCCAAAGGGCCGTTGAAATGCTGATCGCCCTCATCGAAAAAAAGCCCATCCCGGACCGCCATGTGGTGCTGCCGTTCACATTAACCGTGCGTAACAGTACGACCGCCCGAAAGGGATGAGGAAGAAATCATGGACATAAAAACCGACCTGCAACGCATCGCGCTCCAGGAAGAAACCCTGAAGTTTGAGCGCTTCGACAAAGCGACAGCCTGGGAATTGGGCACCCGATTGAAAACTGCCTGCGAGGAGCAAGGCGTGTCCGCCACGATTGAGGTCAGGCTGGCGCGGGACACCGTGTTTTTCTACTCGATGCCGGGAACCTCCGCCAGTAATGCCGACTGGGCACGCCGCAAGCGAAACGTCGTGGAACTGATGGAACTCAGCTCATACCGCGTAGGCCTGTCTTTTAAGCTTCAGGGCGATTCACTCGAAAGTTTAATGGGGTTGCCCCTGCGTGATTACGGCGATCATGGCGGCAGCTTCCCGGTGTCGGTCAAGGGCGTGGGGTGCATTGGCGCCGTCACCGTTTCAGGGCTGCCCCAGCGTGAGGATCATGCCCTGGTGGTTCAGGTGTTGGCGCAGATGTGTGGGGCCGATCTGAACGAACTTGCGCTTGAGGGCGAGTAACCTGTGGGAGCGGGCTTGCTCGCGAAGGCGGCGGCATAGTCAACATTGATGTCGCCTGACACACCGCTTTCGCGAGCAAGTCGGATCGCCGCACCGCCGCTCCCACATGGATTTCGCTTAATTGACTGGCATTGGGGTCTCCCAACGGATCGGTTACTTCGGTTGCGCCACCGTGCGCAGATAAGGTTTCACTGTCTTAAAGCCATCCGGATATTTCTTCCTGGCGTCCTCGTCAGAGACCGAAGTGGGAATGATCACGTCCTCGCCCGGACGCCAGTTCACCGGGGTCGCAACAGTGTGCTTGGCATTCAACTGCAGAGAATCGAGCAGACGCAGCACTTCATCGAAGTTGCGCCCGGCACTCATCGGGTAGATCAGCATCGCCTTGACCTTTTTGTCCGGGCCGATGATGAACACTGAACGCACCGTAGCGTTGTCCACCGCAGTCCGTGCGCCGCCACTGGCATTCGGATGAATCATGTCGTAGAGCTTCGCCACCACCAGGTTCTCGTCCCCGATCATCGGATAGTTGACCGCATGCCCCTGGGTCTCTTCGATGTCTTTGGCCCAGGTCTGATGGTTACTGACAGGGTCGACGCTGAGCCCGACGATCTTGGTGTTGCGTTTATCGAACTCCGGCTTGAGCCCTGCCATGTAGCCGAGCTCAGTGGTGCACACCGGGGTGAAGTCCTTGGGATGGGAAAACAGGATCGCCCACTTGTCGCCGATCCACTCGTGGAAATGCAGTGAGCCTTCGGTGCTTTCGACGGTAAAGTCCGGTGCTTCGTCGCCAATACGGATTGCCATGTTCGTTCTCCTTACTGTTGAGTCGTAGGGAAGCCGCTGGCTGCTGCTCCAACGGCATTCAGGATCTGTGTTGAACCTGTCAACGCGGATCAGTATAGGAGACGCTTGAACACAAGGTGATTATCGCCGCGCCCACTCTGCAGCCCTTGATCGACGGGGCCTTCAAGCCTTCGAGTTACCTTCGACCGACACAGCAAGCCCGGTTGTCCTGGCCACCCAGTAGTAGAGAATGCCCGGTACCACCAGCCCGACGATCCAGGAAATATCGACACCGCCGAGCTGCGCGACCATCGGTCCGGAATAGAAGTGAGTGTCGACAAAAGGCAGCTGAACCAGCACACCGAAGACATACACGCTGATCCCCAACACATTCCAGCGGCCATAACGCCCCGCCGGGTCGGACAACGCGGGAATGTCATAACGCTCTTTGTTGATGAAGTAATAATCCACCAGGTTGATCGCGCTCCACGGCGTGAAGAAGGTCAACAAAAACAGGATGAAGTATTTGAACGTGGTGAGAAACGAGTGCTGCCCCAGCAATGCAAGCGCGGTCGACGCTCCGACAATCGCCAGCACAAACAGCATGCGTTTGCCGGCGGATATCTCGAAGCCACGACGGAAGCCACTGATAATGGTGGCCACGCACATGAAGCTGCCATAAGCGTTGAGGGTAGACACCGTGACCTTGCCGAATACCACGCTCAAATACAGCAAAGAAGCGATCACCCCGGTACTGCCCAGCCCAACGATGGTGGCGACTTCATGCCCGCGAAAACTCGTGCCCGCCAACGCAGCGGCGAACACTCCCAGCACCATGGACGCTTGAGCGCCCAGCACCGTTCCCAGGCCTACGGCGGTGAAGGTCTTCCAGGACGAAGTCTTGCTCGGCAGGTAACGTGAGTAGTCGGCCACGTAAGGACCAAACGCGATCTGCCAGGACGCGGAAAGGGACACCGCCAGCAGGAAAGTACTCCAGCCGAAATGGCGATTTTCCAGCAACAGACCAATGTCGTTGAGCGTCATCAATCGGGTAAACAGATAGACGAAGGCAATGATGCCCAGCACGCTGGCCACCCGTCCGACCAAGTGGATAACCCGATAACCGAAGATCGTCAGAAACGCGATGCAGGAGGCGAAAATCAGGATGCCAGCGCTGTCGCTGACATCGATCAGCTGGGCAATGGCCTGCCCCGACAGTACCGCGCCGGTGGCGCTGAAGCCGAGGTACATCAGGCACACCAGCACAATCGGGATCGCTGCCCCATAGACGCCGAACTGCACGCGACTGGAGATCATCTGCGGCAATCCAAGCTTTGGCCCTTGAGCAGCGTGCAGGGCAACCACCGCACCGCCGAGCAACTGGCCGATCAGCAAACCAATCAGTGACCAGAACACATCGCCGCCCAGCACCACGGCCAGAGCACCGGTGACGATCGCGGTGATCTGCAGATTGGCGCCGAGCCACAGGGTGAACTGGCTGTAGAGGCTGCCATGACGCTCGGCCTCGGGAATGTAATCGATCGAACGTGTCTCGATCAGGGGACTTCGCTGCTGACTATCGCTGACCTTGGTCATTACGGTGCTTTCCTGTGAAGAACAGTTTGTTGTTTTTATCGTGTCGGCTTGAACACTAGAAGGTCTTGCTGGCACTGGCTACCACGGTGGCAGTGCATAGATCGCCATAGCCGTACCAGCTCGCGCATTCGCTTTTCGACAGGTCGGTATCGATGTAGCTGAGGCCCCAGGATACGCCCACGAAGTCACGGGTCAGTTTGGCTTCCCACTCGGTGTAGGCATCACGGCTTTCACCGTTGGCGGACCAGAAAGCCGGGTCTTTGACATCGTTGCGACCCACGCGCAGGTCCAGGCCGATCTCGGCCGGCAATTCGATTTTGTAGCTGAGGTAGGTGTAGAGGGTGTCCTGGTCCTCGCCAAAGAAGTTCGGCGTATCGTTTGAGTAGTTGGCGCCGAGCTTCACGCCATAAACGTCAAGGATGGCGTAGACCTCACTCATGTTGAATTGGCCTTCCTTCGGATAGTCGTACTTGAGGTACCCCAGATCGAGACTGATTGCCTCGGTCGCCTGCCAGTAGTAGCCCGCGTAGTACTCGAGTTCTTGCCGGGTTTTGTAGGGGCCGCCGAAATCGACATTCGAGGTCCAGGCGCCCATGTACAAGCCGCTGCTGTGCACCAGCGTGGCGCCGGCCTGAACCGCCGGATCCCCCAGGGTTTGCGAAATGCCACGGGTGCGGTAGTCGCTGACAAGGCCCAGGGTCAAGTCCAGGCTGAAGTTGTCGTTAAGTGTCAGTGCCTGGCTGGTCAGGGGAGCCAATACAAGGCTGGCAAGGGTCAATGCTGAGCGTACGTTCATACAAGTCTCTTATTTTTATGGATCAGCGGTTGATTTCGGGCATGGCGTTGCCCAGCCCCTCGCAATGCGAGGAGCAGGAGCATTTTTTGGGTGCTGCTGGCGGGTAGTCGTCAGGACGCGGGCGCGTACACCTGCTTGCCAGCGAAGAAAGTCTTCAGGACCTTGGTGTCGAACAGTTCGTCGTCGCTGACCTTGAACACATCACGGTCGAGGATGATCAGATCGGCCTGTTTGCCGGGCGCCAGCGAGCCAATCTGTTGCTCCAGCCGCAGGACTTTGGCGGCATTGAGGGTGTAGGCGTAGAACATGGTCTGGCGATCAATGCTTTCATTGGCATTCAACACACCCAGCGGCCCTTTGCGAGTGCTGGCCTGAGCGATGGCATTCCACGGGTTGGGGCTGGACACCGGCCAGTCACTGCCACCGGCGATGACCGCACCGGCGTTATGCAGAGACCTGGCGGGATACTGATAACCGTAAGCGAACGCGCTGATATACGGTTTGACCAGCTCCACCGTGTAAGACTCGCCGGTGGCCCACAGCAGCTGCATGGAAGCGATCACGCCAAGCTGCTTGAAGCGCGGGAATTCCTTTGGATTGACCAGTTGCAGGTGAGTGATGCTGTGGGCCATCGGTGTCGGGTTGAGCTTGCGCGCGTATTCAACGGCATTGAGTGACTCACGTACGGCACGGTCGCCGACCGCATGCGTGTGCACAATCCAGTCACGCTTCTCCGCCGCGACCACCAATTCACCAAAGTGTGCCGGGTCGATCAGCAACTGACCGTTTTTTTGACTGTTGGTGAACGGAACAATCACCGCTGCCGTCTGCCCTGGAAACTCCAGGACACCGTCAGCGAAGACCTTGATGCCAGGAAAACTCAGGTTGGGCACGCCCTCGAATTTCTTCATCACCTTGGCCAGCACCTCCAGGTCCGCCGGCCGGCTTTTTGGGTTAGCCAGCAGCAGAGCCGCAACGTGGGCATTGAGCTCGCCCTTCTCTGCCAGTTCGCGGTAAAGCGGTAGAACACCGTAACTCTGCTCGGTGGCCTGGAAATCGAACAGCGAATCACCACTTCCGGCATTCGCTGCCGCGTCCATCCAGGCGGTAACGCCATATTGATTATTGACCTTCACTGCCTCGCGGGCAGCCTTCAACATGACCTCGTTGCCGGGCGCGGGAATCTGACTGCGTACCTTGTCCCAGCGCGACTCGGCGAACAAACCATTGGGGGTGAAGTCCGCTGCGTGCCCCACGAAACTGCGGTCCTGTTCCGACAGACCTTTTACCAATGCCGCGTCGATCTTCAGACGCTTGAGCATCGCGTTGTTGGCCCAGCCGGTATGCCCGTCAATCCCGCTGAGAACCACCGGCTGGTCCGCCCAGCGTCCCTGATTGAAGCGCTGACCGAGCTCGCGGCTTTTCTCCCAATAGGCCGAACTCACCCCGGCAATGCTGATCACGTCACCGGCCCGTGCTCGCCCCGCTTCATCCTGCTCGATCACCCATTGCTCGAGTTCGGGCAACGGCTTCACTTCATCCAGCAGGTTGGCCCCCTGGCTGTTGAAGGCCGCAACCACCGGGTGACTATGGGTATCAATCATTCCAGGCATCAATACTTTGCCCGCCAGATCGATTCGTTGCGTCTGGGCATCGGCCAGGGCGTTGATCTCGGCATTGCTGCCCACTTTTAGAATCTTGCCGTCTTGCACCGCCACTGCCTGAACCAGTCCTTGACCGGGTTCGGCGGTAAAGACCTTGCCGTTGAACAGCACAAGATCAGCAGCAGCCATGGCCTGCACCGAGGAAAGGGCCAGGGCTGCGGCCAACAGGTTGGGAATGAATAGTTGCATCGGAACACTCTCTTGTTTTTATTGGGCGATTCGGGAGATGGAAGTGTGTGACAACGCCTTCGGATCAAGTCCAACGAACGGCACCTTGGCCCACACGACCTTGCCGCCGACCATCGTCAGCAGCACCTCGTTTCGGCCCAGCTCATCCTCCGGCACCTGCATGAAGTTCTTGTCCAGCACGATCAAGTCGGCGAACTTTCCAACCTCGACCGAACCGACGACAGCGTCCAGTTTCAGTTGCTCGGCGGCGTTCATGGTGATGGTGCGCAGCACGTCGGTGCGCGACAGCGCCGGGTCGGCATTCAACCTGCCGGCATACTTGGGGCCATAGCTGTGCGGGTTCAGCGGATCGCCTGAACGGGTGACGCCGATCTTCAACGCCAGGAATTCGTCAAGCGGGTCGACGGGCCAGTCGCTGCCATAGGCGACGCGGCCGCCAGCGCGGCTGATGCTGCCGGATGGCTCCATGCGGGCAAAGCGCGCCGCGCCGAGATGTTCATTGGTGCCGTCAATTGTGGACGGTGCCTGCTGGGCCCACTGGAACGACATGTTGGCGGTCACATCGAGCGCCTTGAAACGTGAATAGTCAGCGGGGTCCACCGACTCGGCGTGGGTAATGGCCGGACGAAAACCGTTACCCGGCAGTTGCTGGCGCACGTACTCGATACCGTTCAACGAGTCACGCACCGCTCGGTCCCCGGTGGCGTGAAGGTGCGGGTCGAGGCCGGCCTGCACCGCTTGCAACAGCAACGGATTGAGCACTTGCGGCGGGAAATACAGCTCACCGGCATTCTTGCCAGGCGTCCACTTGGGCGCGGCATCGGTGCCGGCATTACGCAGGTACGGCGTCAACATGGCCCCGGTATCCGCTGGAGCGTTGATGATGCCGTCCATGAACAATTTGACGTGGCGCATGCTCACACCCGGCGCGACTTTGGCTTCGCCCTGGTCGTAGGTATTGGCCAATGCCTTGGCCTCGGCAATGGTTTTCGCCGGGTCTGCAGCGGCGGCGGCAGGGTCGAGTTTGATCGCCAGCAAGGCCCGTGCAGTCAGCTCGCCCGACTGTTGCAGGGTGGTAAACGCTTTGCCATTTTCAGGCCCCGACAAGGCATCGAAGAAACTGGTGATGCCTTGTTGGCGCATGGCATCGAGCGCCGCCCGGGTCTGGTTGAGTTTTTCTGCGTCGCTGGCCGGCGGCACCACGGCGGCCATGGCATCGGCGGCACCGTCTTCGCAGATACCGGTCGGGTTGCCGGCGCTGTCGCGCACGTACTTGCCATCCCCCGGATTGGCCGTGTGCTTGTTGATGCCAGCCACCGCCAGCCCGCGGGAGTTTGTCAGCACGGTATGGAAGTCGGTGGAACGGACCTGAATCGGACGAGTGGTCTTTAGCGCATCCAGCGTCGACTTGTCAGGATCGCCGTCGAGCCCGGTCATGCCCATGCGGTCCCAACTGCCGACTTCAAGCCAGACATCGGGGCCCTTGCCCTTGTCGGCATCCAGACACGCCTGAATGGTTTCCTGGAAAACCTTGCGGGTCATCGTCTGGTATTTCAGGTCGCACAACGTCATGGCGCGACCGCCGTCCCCCGGATGCATGTGCGCATCGACGAAGCCCGGCATCAACATGCGCCCCGCCAGATCGATCAGCTGTGTCTGCGTGCCGATGTACGAAGCAACGCCTTCATCGCTGCCGACATAAACGATCTTCCCGCCCGTGACGGCGATCGCCTGTTGCACGGAATTCTTGCCATCGACGGTGTAGACATAGCCGTTGCGCATCACCATGTCAGCCGGTGTCGAACCCTGTGTCTGACACCCCACCAGCGCCACGCAGGAAAATGCCGTTGTCGACGCAACGGCGATAAACAGCCTGGAAAATTTCAACTGCCTCACCTCTATTTTTATAGTTTTGGAAGTGGCCCGAACAGACGGCCGCAAGCCTCTGATATGCAGGGCATACCCTATAGGGCGCAGGCGTCGGATGGACCTCTACAAATGAGGAGGGGTGAGGCAATTAAATGACAGGGCTCCGAGTTGGTGTAGCGGCGGAACCTGTGGGAGCGGCGGTGCGGCGATCCGACTTGCTCGCGAAGACGGCGGCACAGCCAACATTGATATCGACTGACACGCCGCTGAACTCGATGACGCCTTGCTCGCCATCGGCCAGCTCGATCGGGCGTAAGCCTTTATCAGGTTTTGAAAAGCTCCGCGCCCATGAAGTCGATGAACGCACGCAGCTTCGGCGCCAGGTGCTTGCTCGACGGCCAGAGCATGCGGAAGGTGCCCTGATGATAGTTGTAGTCGTCCAGCACCCTCACCAGTTCGCCGGCAGCGATGGCATCGTGCACCATGAAATCCGGCAGGCAGGCGATTCCAAGGCCATCGCGGGCAACGTGAAACAAAGCCTCGGTGGTGTTGCACACCATCGATGCCAAGAGGACGGGCTCTGCCTCGCCCTCCGGTCTGCGCAAGGGCCATGACTCGAACTTGCCGGTACTCGGGAACTTGTGTTGCAGGCAGGCGTGGTCCTTCAGGTCGGCGGGCACGCGCGGAGTGCCGCGCGCGGCGAAGTACCGGGGCGAGGCAACTAACAACAGCTTGAAGGTGCCCAGTGCACGGGACATCAACCGGGAATCAGTCGGTTCTCCGGTGCGAATGACGGCATCGAATCCGTCCTCGATTACATCGACCAACCGATCCGAGAAATCCACGTCCAGTTCGATAGCGGGGTAGCGGTGCATGAAGGCCGTCAGCGCCGGCATGACCAAGCCACTGGCCAGCGGCAGGCTCACGCGCAGCTTCCCTTGGGGTGCCTGACGAGTTACCAACAACTCAAGCTTGGCCGCCTCGACCTCGCAAAGGATGCGCCGGCAACGCTCCAGGAACAGTGTGCCCTCGGAGGTCAGCGTGATGCTGCGCGTGCTGCGATGGAGGAGGCGCACGCCCAGCCGCTCCTCCAGCCGGGCCACGCTTTTGCCCACGGCGGAAGACGAGATGCCGAGCACGCGCCCGGCCTCCGAAAAGCTGCGGGCTTCGGCCGCCTGCACGAAGAACGCGATGCCGTTGAGAGAGTCCATTCTTCACCGTTCTAAGAAAATTTGTCCGATATGTTCGGAACCTTAGCCCATTTTTCTTAATCGAGCCCGCACTTACGCTGATGGCTGCACAGGTTGGATGCGGCTGTCTTGGCTTTCGAGATACGGCTTTGACGTCTGCCTGCCCCTCTACTGAATCTTTGCGGATGTTTCCCATGACACAAGCCCTGACCGCCACAAGCAGTACCCCCGGACGCGACTGGCTGCAACTGCTTGCCGCCTGCCTTACCGGCATCCTGATCCCGCTGTGCTTCACTGGGCCGGCCGTCGTGCTGCCGTCCATCAGTCAGGAACTAGGCGGGACGGCGCTGCAACTGAACTGGGTGGTCAACGGCTACATCCTGACCTACGGCAGCGCCATGATGGCGGCCGGCAGCCTGACCGACACTTATGGCCGCAAGCGCGTGTGGCTGGTCGGCCTGGCGCTATTCGTACTGATGACGTTCTTAATCCCCCTTGCGCCGACGGTCGGCTGGATCGATGGGCTGCGCCTTGCGCAAGGGCTGGGCGGCGCAGCCGCCTTCGCGGGCGCCATGTCCTCGCTGGCGCAGACCTTCCACGGCCCGATCCGCACACGTGTGTTCAGCCTGCTCGGCACCACGTTTGGCATCGGCCTGGCCTTCGGGCCGCTGGCGGCAGGCTGGCTGGTGGAGGTGGCGGGCTGGCGCTGGGTGTTCCTGGCGACGGCGCTGATCGGGGTGGCCGGTTTCCTGCTGGTATGGGTCAGCGCCACGGAGTCCCGAGACCCAGACTCTACCGGCCTGGACTGGCCCGGCGCCCTCAGCTTCACCGCCGCGCTGACCTTGTTCACCTACGGCATCCTGCTGGCGCCGGAAGAAGGTTGGCGCAGCGCTTCGGTGCTCGGCACGCTGTTGGCCTCAGTCGTACTGTTCATCGCATTCGTACGCATCGAACGCCGCGTCGCGCGCCCGATGCTCGACCTGTCGTTGTTCGGCAGTGGCCGCTTCGTCGGCGTGCAGGTGTTGGCCGCATCGCCGGCCTTCTTCTTTGTCACACTGATCGTGATGCTGCCGGGCCGCTTCATCGGCATCGACGGACTGAGCGCATTGGAAGCGGGCCAAATGATGATCGCCTTGGCAGCGCCGCTGCTGGTCGTGCCGTTCCTTGCCTCGTTGTTGTCGGGCTGGTTCACCTCCGGCTTGCTTTCTGGCGTCGGGTTGCTGCTGGTGGCGGCTGGACTGGTCTGGGTGGGCCAGGTGTTGTCCGGCGGGGCCGGCCCTGCGCTGGTAGCGCCACTGGCGCTGATCGGCGCAGGCATTGGTCTGCCTTGGGGGCTGATGGATGGCATGGCCGTGAGCGTGGTGGAGAAAGAACGTGCAGGCATGGCGACGGGCATTTTCAACTGCGTGCGTGTTTCGGCCGACGGGATTGCCATCGCGGTGGCGGGCGCACTGCTGGCGTTCTTGATTCAGGGCGGGTTGCTCGGCACCTTAGGCACGGCCGATCCAGCCGTTGTGATCGAGGCCGCCAATCGCGCCGCGCTCGGTGATCTGGCGCAGGCCAGTGCCCTTGTCAGCGGAGAGCGCGCCTTGCTGCTGGCGACCTACGACCAGACATTCCGCTGGGTCTTGTACGTCCTGTCGGCATCTTCGGCACTGATTGCGTTGCTGGTGTTCGCCTTGCTGGGTCGATCGCGTGCGCATGAAGAAGTGGGAGCGGCGGCATGAATCCGATTGGGACAGGCTCTCAGCCCCCCGACCGCACACGGCATCGGGCTCGCCCGCAGCACATTCAACACTCACCGAGGAAGCTTGTTTAAAAGACCTCAAAGTTACTTCCTGAAAGCTACAAAACCTTGCGCCGTTGCCTACGGCTGCACCAGAATCCGCCGGCTTGTGCGCCTGGAGCCTCACCGGTAACTTGATTCGCGTCACTGATTCCCAGTGATCGGGTTTAGCAGCCCGGCTAGTCATTCACGGTTGCACATGTCTTATCCAGTCAGGCTTTCGCCTGCACTTGATGGTGGCTGTGCGCATGGCACCTTCGGGTGCGCCGGGTTTTGGGTGACTACCGGTCTGCTAACTTGCGCACAGCTGCCACCCTTTCGTATAGCAGCGAGATGGTTGCGGCTTCACTAGAGGTAAGTCACCATGTTCAAAGCAACGCCCAACCCGCCGGTCACAGACCCGGCATCCCCCTACGAATCTCTCGATTCAAAAAAACTCAACGAGGCCGCCGAACGCGCCCTCAACTTCCACTTCCCGTCGAATGCCGACATCAAAGCCACCGCGCGTACACCCAGCACTATGCTTTCCGTGAACCCAGAAGCCACGGCCGAAACCCTGGCGGTTTTTTTGGTCGAGACGCTAGCCTCGGTCGATGTGATGGTCCATCAGTTGGTGGATCATCTGGAGGGTGAGTCGCGCTACGCCCTGCTGGGCATTTCAAACAGCATCATGGTGGCGGAGATCACGGCGAACCGGGTGCTGGATAAAATTGATCTACCCAAGTAGGTGCAGTCTGCCGTGGTGAGTGGGTCACTGACTTTGGGCTGTGCAGCGATCCCTTTTTTGGGTCCGCTGCGCGGCCCAGCGGGAGCAAGCTCCCTCGCCACAGGTTTCGGGGCGCGTTGTAGGCAAACATCGTTGGATTAGGTCTTTTTTGCCATTTGGCACTATAGTTTATGCCAGATGACAAAGCGGCGGAGGCTGCCATGAGCGCCAAGAAAAAAGATGTTGTAGTCGACGAGGCTGTCAAAGATGCCAGCCGAAAAACAAAGGTTAAACCAAGCGAATCCAATGCTGCCGTAACCGTCTTGAGCAATGGCGAGCGTGCGGTGAAGGTGAAAATGCCGGGTTCGAGTCGCGTGCCCCCAATGGTTGCGGTCTTGCTTTCTGGAAAAAATAGCGATGATCGTATGGAGATTTACAGGGCCGTTAAAAACGGTTTCCCGCTGCAGTCGGTGCTCGACATGATCGAAAACAGCGAGGTGTATAAGCAACGCGGCGTGCTGTCGAAAATCGTTGGTGCATCTGATCGCACGCTAGCACGGAGGTTGAAAACGCCCAATGAAGCGTTGACCGCGGAGCAAAGCACGCGAGCGCTCAACTATGCAGAGGTCTTGGAAAAGGCAACGGATGTGCTGGGTTCGCGTGAGCTTGCCGAGCAGTGGATGGTCAAACCTGCGCGGGGTCTGGATGGTGAAATCCCCATCGACCTGATTTCAAATTCAGTCGGGTATGAGTTGGTGACTGACTTTCTGACGCGCATTGAGTATGGGGTCTATTAATGGCTAAAGACCCTTTGAGCAATGAGATTCACTTCTGGCGCCTTGATCCTGCTGAATATGCCCCCTCCTGGAATTCGGGTATTGGGGCTGAAAAAGTGGGTGGGCGCTGGAACCCTAAAGGTATGGCCACGGTTTATGCAGCCCTGGATGCCTCTACGGCCATCCTTGAAGTTGCGGTGCATAAAGATTTCGATGCGCTGGATTGCAAGCCCCATCGTCTCACGCAGGCCCGTGTGCTGAACCCGTCCAGGATTTATGTGGTGCAGCCCGAAAGCATCGCAAACTCTAATTGGCTGGTACCCGGTACCCCAAGTCGTAGCCAGCAACAGTTCGGTGCGGACCTGTTAAGTGTGTACCCCTTTGTGTTGGTCCCTTCTAGTGTCTCGCCGCATAGCTGGAATATGTTGATGAACCCGCAATTGGCTCATGGGCTGTACGAGTTGGTGTTGCAAGAGCCTTTTGCCCTTGATGGGCGGCTTAATAAGCCTTCGCCATAAAGATGCCTTTGCGGGCAAGCCTCCATGACAGTCAGCCGCGGAACCTGTGGGAGCGGGCTTGCTCGCGAAAGCGGTGGGTCAGGCAACATCAATGTTGACTGTGCCGCCGTCTTCGCGAGCAAGCCCGCTCCCACAGGTTCCGCGGCTTAACTGACTGGCATCGTTGAACGCAGGACAGAACCCAGTTCCACCTTGCTCTTCACGCCCAGTTGCAGGTAGCAGTTGCGCAGGTAGGTGCGCACTGTCGCAGGACTCAACTCCAGGATTTTGGCAATTTCCTTGTAGGAATGGCCGGCGGCAAACAGCATCGCTGCCGTTCGCTCGCGTGGCGCAAGCACCGCTCCGCGCGACTGGGCTTCGAGTGACAGGATAACGTGCTCGGCGTTAGGGCTCAGTGTCAGGGCGCAGCGGCCCAGGCGCATGACGCAGGGTGCTTTTTGCAGTTGCGCGATCACTTGCACGGGAAGCGTTGAACCGTTCCAGCCGGGTAGCTCACGTTCAATGGCTGCACACAGCGTTGCCCCCACGTACAGCAAGCTGCCGTCCATGCGCGCGACGCCAAAGTCCGACGCCCCGTTGCCCGTGTCGAAACGGATCATGTCCTGCACCTGAAATCGCCACAGCTGCAACAGATGGTCGCAGAAGGCCGAAAACAGATCGGCCTCGCTGTCGTTGAAAGCCGAGGCATCAATGCCTCGGTAGAGGCAGACGAAGAACATCAAACCGCTTTCGGGTAACTCGAAAGTGATGCACATCAGGTGGTAGAGGTCGTGGCGCCGGGCGAACGCGTTCACCTCTTCATTGGGGTCGGTGAAGCCGCTGTCGCGCACGACCTCACCAGGTCGACTCATGGTGTCATGGGAGAATTTGTCGTTGCGCGCACACGTGTGCCACTCGGCGGCAAACGATTCGGGCAGATTGATTCGCCCGTGCATCCAGCTTCTGGGCGAAACATCGACGCCTGACGCAGACATCTCGCCCCACCAGGCCGAAGCGAAGGGCACCAGTTGGCTAAAGGCCTGCAAGCCGTCTGTGATAAACCGGGATGCACCGCGATCTCGGGCAAGACGCCCCAGGTGCAATACGCAAAGATTGAATGCCTGCAATGTTGCCATCGACGCCTTGGCGCCGACCTCATCACCCTCCTCCATCGTTCTGATCCTGTTCGCTACATGGCGTATTATTTTTTTGACCATGCCATAGGCGCAGCGATTGCGTCCAGCCCCAGGCTCGCTCGCCACGGGGCTAGCGGTACTTTCAGACTTTGATTTCACTGGCCGGCATCACATCGATCCGCGCCACGGAGCCGGTCAAGTGCGCCAGATCCTTGTTGTGTTCGGCGATGATGTCTTCGGCGCTCATCATGCCGTTGTCGATGGTGGAATGGGCGTCGGCCACCAGCACGACGTCGTAGCCCAATTGATGCGCCTGGCGAACGGTGGCGTTGACGCAGTAGTCGGTTTGCAGGCCGCAGATGATCAGGCGGTCGGCGTCCAGCTCTTGCAGCTGTTCATGCAAGTCGGTCTGGTAGAACGAATCCGGGGTGGTTTTATACACGTGCAGATCTTGGGGTGAAGCCTTCAGGCCGTCGGCCAGTTGCCAGCCTTCGCCACCGTACTGCAGCAGGTCGCCCTCTTCTTCGTGCTGGATCAGGATGACCGGGATGTTGGCGGTCCGGGCTTTGGTGCTGAGGTCGTTGATGGTGTCGATGACGCGCTTGATGTCGAAGCATTCATACTCGCCGGTGCACAGCGCGCGTTGGACATCGATGATCAGGAGTGCGGTGCTCATGGCTTCCTTCCTTAGATAGGTCGGTAGAACGATGGAATTCAACTCCCATTTCGAGCATGTAGCAGCTGTCGAGCCTGCGAGGCTGCGTTCGGCTGCGAAGCAGTCGTAAATTCGGAAATCGCGACCGCTTCGCGCTCGAACGCAGCCTCGCGGGCTCGGCAGCTGCTACGGGGATCGGGGGCCACCCAGGGAGCTGAAGTGGCCGGTGATCGCCTGTTTTAGTAACCGAGTGACAACCCGGTATTACGCCGTGGGTCGTTCGCTCCATAGAAGCGGTTCTTGCCCACTGGCTTGCCTTCCAGCGAAGGCGCACCTACCAGAATAGCTGCGATATGGTTGGGGTCCTGCGGTCCGGCAAATTTGTGCCCCCAACTTTCGAGCATCTTCTTCGTGTCCGGACTGGTGGCGAAGTTCTCCAGGTTGGTTTCTTCCGGCAGCCATTGCTGGTGGAAACGCGGCGCATCCACCGCTTCCTGGATGTTCATGCCGTAGTCGATCACGTTGAGGATGGTCAGCAGAGTTGCAGTGATGATGCGGCTGCCACCGGGAGTGCCGACGACCATGACGACTTTGCCGTCCTTGGTGACGATGGTCGGGCTCATGGACGACAACGGCGCTTTGCCGGGGGCGATGGCGTTGGCTTCGCCCTGCACCAGGCCGTACATGTTCGGCACGCCGATTTTCGAGGTGAAGTCGTCCATTTCATCGTTGAGGATGACCCCGGTTTTGCTCGCCATGACCCCGGCGCCGAACCAGTCGTTGAGGGTGTAGGTCACCGACACCGCGTTGCCCCATTTGTCGACGATCGAGTAATGGGTGGTATTGCTGCCTTCGTGGGGCGCTACGCCGGGTTTGATCTCGCGGGACACGCCGGCCTTCTGCGGATCGATGACTTCGCGGATTTTGGTCGCGTAGTTTTTATCCAGCAAATGGGCGATCGGATTTTTCACGAAGTCCGGGTCGCCGAGGTAGCTGTTGCGGTCCACATACGCGTGGCGCATCGCTTCGATCTGGTAGTGCATCGCCTGAGCCGAGCGGAAGCCCAGGTCTTTCATCGGGTAGCCGTCGAGGATGTTCATGATCTCGCAGATCACCACGCCACCGGAGCTTGGCGGTGGCGCCGAGACCACGTGATAACCACGGTAATCGCACTCGATCGGCGCCAGTTCGCGGGTCTGGTATTTGTCGAGGTCGGCCTGGGTGATGATGCCCTTGTTGGCCTGACTGGAGGTGACGATGGCGTCGGCCACCCAGCCCTTATAGAAACCGTCGGCGCCCTTCTCGGAAATTTCCCGCAGGGTTTTGCTCAAGTCTTTTTGTACGAGTTTCTGGCCGACCTGCATCGGCTCGCCATTGCTCAGGAAGATCGAGCCCGAGTCGCGCATGTCTTTCTTGAAGACGTCGGTGGCGTACTCCAGCAAGTCGACATCGCCCTGCTCCAGCACAAAACCGTCTTCGGCAAGCTTGATCGCCGGGGCGATCACTTCATTGCGGGGTTTGGTACCGTATTTCTTCAGGGCCAGTTCCATGCCCGAGACGGTGCCCGGCACGCCAACGGCAAGATGGCCGCGGGTGCTCAGGTCCGGGACGACGTTGCCCGCTTTGTCGAGGTACATGTCGGCGGTGGCGGCCAGCGGGGCTTTTTCACGGAAATCGAGGAAGGTCTTGCGCCCGTCCGCCAATTGAATCGTCATGAAACCGCCGCCGCCCAGGTTGCCCGCCGCGGGGTACACCACCGCCAGCGCATAACCCACCGCAACGGCGGCATCGACGGCGTTGCCGCCATTCTTGAGCACATCGACGCCGACATGGCTGGCCAGATGCTGGGCGGTGACGACCATGCCGTTTTCGGCTGCGACCGGGGCGACGGAGGCCGCGTGGGCCGTCAGGCAGCTCAGCGCCAATGTGGTTGCCATGAGCGATTTGGTAAAAGGTTCGAACTTCATGAGTCGGTCTCTTTTTGTTTTTAGGCTCTGTCAAAAACAGAGGGAACGGTTCAAGAGCAGTAGGCAAGTATGGCTGGGATTGCGTATTGCGCCTCCCCGACGAGGCAGTATGCTGGGGCCCCTGTTCAGCACTTTTTCGGAGTCCGCCGGCATGTCCTACACCTTCACCACCCTGGCGTCTCCGGTTGGCGAATTGAAACTGGTGGCGAAAGGCGCGCGACTGGCGGCCATCCTCTGGGAAAACGACAAACCGGGCCGGGTAAGGCTGGGGCCGATGACTGAAGCGGCAGACAACCCGATCCTGATGCGCACCGCCCAGCAGTTGCAGGAATACTTTGCCGGCACGCGTAACCGTTTCGAACTGGAGCTGGATTTTGCCGGGACGGAGTTTCAGCAGAAGGTGTGGCAGGCGTTACTGACCATTCCGTTTGGCGAAACGCGCAGCTACAGCGAGATTGCCCGGCAAATCGGCAATCCCGGCGCGGTTCGGGCGGTGGGTGCGGCTAATGGCAAGAATCCGATTTCGATTGTCGCGCCGTGTCATCGGGTGATTGGTGCGTCGGGGAAACTGACAGGGTTTGCCGGTGGGCTTGAGGCGAAAGAGCGGTTGCTGACGCTGGAGGGATACGAGTGCCGCGGGGCCGGCAGCATGGATGATTTATTTATCTAACGGCCCCTACAAAAAGACAGGGAACATCTCACAGGAAATTGCCTAAATCGCCGCCCGCAATTCCCTTGGCGACAAGCCGTAGTGTGAGCGAAAGCGCACTGCAAAACGTGAGGCCGAGGCGTAACCGCTGGCACCGGCAATTTCACCGATGGGGCGAGAAGTGGTTTGTAACCATTGCAGCGCCGTAGCCAGTCGAACACTTTCCAGAATATTCCTGAAACTGTCCCCTTCATTGGCCAGTTGGCGACGCAAAGTCGACTCGCCAAGGTTCAGGTGTTGTGCAACGTGCGCAACAGTCCAGTCTCGCTCCGGGCTGCTCATCACCAACTGCTGCACCCGTTCGCACAGTGGATCATTGCGATCCATCAGCAGCGGTCCAGCCTGGCCGCCGAGGCACAGGCTCAGAAGAACCGCTTCCCCATAGTGGGTGCGTAATGCATCTGGAGCATCCGCATTGATGGAAGCCAATAACTGATCCCATGCCTGCGTCGTATGCCTATCCAGAGGAACACATAGATCTGTCTTCAGGGCACGGCGATGGCTCATGATCTGCTGGCCATATCGGCTGCTGAAATTACGCAGAGTAGAACCGGGAAAGGTCACCACATCGGCCATGTAGTGACCCTGAACGCCGGGGAAATTTGAGATGCCCAGCTCGCGCCCGGCTGGCATCAGAATCAGATGTTGCGGCCCGGCACGCATCTGCCGGTCATCCCATTGCAGCAGCTTTTCCCCCTGCCGAACTCGACACAAGGCAGTAGCGAATATCGGCACCCGTTGCAAGGTATGAGGCTGGCGCGCCCGTATGACACAAGCATCGATAATATTTTCCCGGTGCTGTATGCCGACACAAGGGCGCATCGTTCTTAACGTCCGTAAGTTGAAGTAATGGTCGCTTTGGCCAAGGCGTTGGCATTAAGCATATAGCCCACCAAGGCTCCGCTGGCCTGGTTGTCGAGTGGCAGCTTATCGACTTTCAACGCCCATACGGTGAATTGATAGCGATGCGGCTTATCCCCTACAGGAGGGCAAGCGCCGCCAAATCCCGGTTGGCCATAATCGGTTCGCCCTTGTACGGCACCGGCAGGCAGGTTCGAGCCGACCCCTCTTGGCAAACTGCTGGTTGAAGCGGGTAAGTTGACCACCGTCCAATGCCACCAGCCGCTGCCGGTCGGCGCATCAGGATCGTAGACCGTGATCGCGTAACTTTTGGTGCCCGCCGGGGCGTTTCGCCAGGAAAGTTCGGGGGAAGTATTACCCCCTTCGCAACCGAATCCCTGGAACACCTCGCGACTGGTCAGCGGGCGGTTTTCAGCAATATCCTGGCTCGTCAGCGAGAAGTCGGCAGCGTGTCCCGTGAGGACGACCCCCATGGACAATGCGGATAGGATTATTCTGATGTTCATCGTGACCTAATCTGAGTGTTGGCGTGAGGCACGAGTTTAGAGAGAGCAAAGGCGGGTTACTGTGCCGAAATGCTCGACCATTGTGCCTGAACGCTCTCTCGAATCAGATGAACTCAATTGTAAAACCGCACCGGCTCAAACCGCTTCGAAGATGTTTTTCATCGCCGCATACTGCAACAGCATGATGGTCTTGGCATCGCAGATCTCCCCACGATAAAACGCCGCCAGCGCGTCGTCGAACTTCCACTCCAGCACTTCCAGTTCTTCGGTTTCTTCCTCCAGCCCGCCGCCATCGCTGACTTTCGAAGAGGCGTCGTACTCGGCCATGAAGAAATGCAGCTTTTCAGTGACTGAGCCTGGGCTCATGTAGGCTTCGAAAACCTTCTGCACATGGTGGACGCGATAGCCGGTTTCTTCCTCCGCTTCGCCGCGAATGCGCTCTTCGGGTGCCGCCCCTTCGAGTAGCCCCGCCGCCACTTCAATCAGCAAACCGTCATGGCCGTTGACGAAAACCGGTAACCGGAACTGACGTGTCAGCACCACGGTTCTCTTTTCACGGTTGAACAACAGAATCGCCGCGCCATTGCCTCGGTCGTAGACCTCGCGGGTCTGGCGTTGCCATTCGCCATTGTTGCGTTGGTAATCGAAGGTGATTTTCTTGAGCAGGTACCAGTCGTGGGACAACACCTGAGACTCGATGATGTTGACCCGCTCGGCTGTGTTCGACATGACAACGCATCCTTTTTTCGTCAGAAGATGCACATATTAGACGAAAATGCCGTCACGCAAGCTGAGCCTTGTATTCCTTCTCATATTGCCTGGCCAGCGTCTCTTTCTGTTTGTCGTCGAGCAGCTTGCCGGCCATCTGGAAGAACTTCTGCTCTTCTTCCTCAAGGTGGTGATGCACCTTCTCCGAGAGCTTCTTCGCGGTCGCCAACCAGGCCGGACTGGACATCTCGGTCTCATCCAGCGCTTCCATCATCTCGTCCATTTCGTGGTGTTCGGAGATGGCGTGGCGGCTAAGATCCACGCCGTTGTCGAACTCCATCAGCGGCATGTAGAAATGGCGTTCTTCAGCGGTTGCGTGGGCCTGAAGCTCGGATTTGAGCCGTTTGTAAGCCTCGACCCGTTCCGGGGTGTCGCCGCTGGTCTGGATCAGTGCATCGGCGTAGGTGCGTTGGCGGTCATGGCTTTCACGCAAGGCTTCGAAAATATTCACAGGGTGTCCTCATAGACTGCGTTCTGTAATGACGCTCTTTGAGGCTAGACCTCTGTGGGCTGGCGACGTTCCAGCGCAGGGGCTGGAACAACGACCGCTGGCCGCGATAGGCTTGGGAATGTTGCCCCCCCAATGGCCATAAGGAAGTAGCTGATGACCCTGCGAATCGAATTGTCGAAAAATGCCACCCAAGAAGAACGCGAAGCGATCCTCACGCCGCTGCGCGCCTACAACGCGTCAAAGGCTGGAACCACGGTGTCAGAGCAGATTGCTTTGCTGGTGCGCAACGACAGCGACGAGATTCTCGGCGGGCTTTATGGCCGAGTGTTTTACCGGTGGTTTTTCATTGAATTGTTGTCGGTGCCGGAGCTGGCCCGGGGGCAAGGGATGGGCTCGAAACTGATGCAGATGGCCGAAGACCTGGCGCGGGAGAAGGAATGCGTGGGGATCTGGCTGGACACCTTCGACTTCCAGGCGCCGGAGTTTTACAAGAAGCATGGTTATAGCGAGTTGGGGCACATTGCCGATTACCCGCCGGGCCACAAGCGCTTCTTTTTCCAGAAGCGCCTCATTAACACTGATTAAGACGCGCAACCTGTGGGAGCGGGCTTGCTCGCGAAGCTTTTGGCGCCCCTGAAGGCCCCTTCGCGAGCAAGTCGGATCGCCGCACCGCCGCTCCCACATTGGAATGGCGTCGGCCGATCGTCTGGGGATTGAAGCTAAAACTGTAGACTGCTCAGAGGCAGGTAGCCGACGCCGCCAATCGGCGCTTGGCGACAAAATCATCATGCTGCGCGTAATAGCTCAATGCTGTACCCGAGGCGTCGGTGGTCACGTCCACGAAGGACTCGGCCGAACGGGTGTAGACCGTCGAGCCGCCCTTCTTGCCCGGCTGCAAATACGCGCCCGCATCGACGCCGAACACCGCTTCGTCCTGCCAGGCAAATTGCACGCACTGGGCGACGACTTTTTCCGGTTTGTCCGAGGTCAGGGTTTTGTACGGGGTTTTGCTGCGGGCGTCATTCATCGCCGATCCGGCGCAGCCCGCCAGCAAGGTTGCGGTCAGCGCCACCATCAGAATTCGCATTGCGTTCGCTCATCAAGAAAAAGCGGACTGTATCACCGCGGCGCGGCGTATCGTTCTGCTTTACTTCATTTATACCGCGACACCGCGCAGCGATTCGCGCACCCTGTCGCGCCATTAACGCCGCATCGCCCATTATTCAGGGCGCATTTTTCTGGAAAGGTCATGACACCCAACGCCGAATACTACAAACCGACCGCTGAATATGCCGACAAGCTGATTAGCCAGATCGGTCAGACACCTTCCTGGATCGCCAAGCGAATTGGCGTCACCGACAAGCGGATTCGTTACATTCTCGATGGCGAAAGAACCGTCAAAGGCGAAACCACGCCGATCCAGATGACCTACCCCGAGCAGTTTGCTCTGGAGTGTCTGGCCGCGGCCGCCAAGGCGAGCAAAAAGCAGTCTTCTAAGGAGTGACCATGGCGGCAACCGAACAGCAACACGAGCAGGCGCTGAAAAAGTTTCTCGATGAGCGTCCTGAACTGCGCATCGAACTGGATAACCTGAATCCACTGTTGGCCCAGGCCAAGGGCGAAACAGTGGCGCAGTACCGCGACGAGCGCTTGCATGAAGCGTTCGAAGCCGAGGCTGAGCGCCTGGGTCTGTTTGCCTGGGAGCTGACGCTGCAACTCACTGCCGCCACGCCTGAGGATTACCTGGCCCAACGCCTGGAGGTGCATAAGGAAGTCGCGGAGATGGCCGGGATGGACTGGCTGGAGTATTGCGAGTTATATGGGTTAACCAAATAATCATCGCCGCTCGAGGAAGCTTTCGCCGATGCTGCCTTCGCCCTCAAGTACCCGGGCCACGCCGGGCCATTTGCATACCCATAAATGGCGCGGGCGCATCGGCCTGTCGCTGGTCGCCAGTTTGTCGGTGCTCGCCGGCATGACCGATGCCATTGGCTTTATGGCCAGTGGCGACTTCGTGTCCTTCATGAGCGGTAACACCACCCGCCTGGCCGTGGCGATCAGCGATGGCGACCTCGGGCTGACCCTGCGCCTGGTAATCCTCGTGGCCACATTTGTCGCTGGCAACGCTTTGGGCATTATCGTCAGCCGTTTCGGTGGCCGTCGGGCGTTGCCGTTGCTGCTGTGCATCGCCACCCTGCTCTGCGGTGCTGCGGCGTGGCCTTTCGAGACGCAATTGCCGGCGTTGCTGGCGGCGATCATCGCCATGGGCATGCTCAATGCCGCCGTGGAAGAGGTGAATGGACTGCCGGTCGGGCTGACTTACGTCACTGGTGCTTTGTCGCGGTTCGGCCGTGGGCTCGGGCGGTGGATGCTTGGCGAGCGGCGCAACGGTTGGCGGGTGCAGTTGATCCCGTGGGCCGGGATGTTTGCCGGCGCGGTGCTTGGTGCCGTCCTGGAACATCATCTTGGGCTCAAGGCGCTGTTTGCCAGCGGGCTGCTGGCCGGAGTGCTGGGGTTGCTGTCGCTGAAGATTCCGCGGCGTTGGCAGTTGGGGTATATGCCGCGCTGAATCTTGCATTGAGTTTTCGGGCCTCATCGCGGGCAAGCCCGCTCCCACAAAGATTTGTGTGATGCCCAAAGATTGCAGCTTCGCTACATAACCTGTGGGAGCGGGCTTGCCCGCGATGGCAGCGACTCGGTCTACGAGTAAACGTCCTTCGCCGCCCCGCCGATAAAGCTTTATCATGGCCGCAGTTTTGCTGATCGAGTCCGTCATGAAATTCGCCATTGCGCTGTTTTCCGCCGCTCATGCGCCCTCCTCGCGCCGTGCCTTGCTGTTCGCCCAGGCTGCGCTGGCCGGCGGACATGAGATTGTCCGGCTGTTTTTCTATCAGGATGGCGTCTACAACGCGTCCGGCAGCGTGGTCACGCCTCAGGATGAGCAGGACTTGCCCAAGCAGTGGCGCAACTTTGTCACCGAGCATCAACTCGATGGCGTGGTCTGCATCGCCGCCGCCCTGCGCCGTGGAGTTTTGAATGAAGAAGAAGCCCAGCGCTATCAGCGTGAAGCGGTAGCGGTGGGTACGCCGTGGGAATTGTCCGGCCTCGGCCAGCTGCATGACGCGGTACAGGACGCTGACCGCTTGATCTGTTTCGGAGGCGCGTGAGATGGCTAAATCCTTGCTGATTATCAGCCGTCAGGCGCCGTGGTCCGGGCCTAATGCACGGGAAGCGCTGGACATCGTGCTGGCCGGCGGTGCCTTCGATCTGCCGATTGGCCTGCTGTTTCTCGATGACGGCGTATTCCAGCTCGCCGCGAAACAGGACGCCAAAGCGCTGCAACAGAAAGACCTGAGCGCCAACCTGCAAGCCTTGCCGATGTTTGGTGTCGAAGACCTGTTCGTGTGCGGTGAAAGCGCCGCGGCCCGTGGTCTGGACCCAAAAGATCTGTCGCTTGAAGAAGCCCAGGTACTGGCCGCCCAGGAAATCACCGCCCTTATTGACCGTTACGACCAGGTGATCACCCTCTGATGTCGACTTTGCATGTGTTGTCTCATTCCCCTTTCGGCGACGACCGCCTGAGCAGTTGCCTGCGCGTGATCGGCGCCAACGATGCGCTGCTGCTGAGTGGCGATGCGGCTTATGCCTTGCAGCCAGGCACCGCACCATTCAGCACGCTGCACGCCCGCAAGCTGAAACTGTTCGTGCTGGCCGAAGATGCTCAAGCTCGGGCTCTGCAAGTCCCGGATTGGGCCAAGGCCATCGATTACCCGGCCTTCGTCGAGCTGTCGATTCACTACGACAAGGTCAACAGTTGGCTATGAAATCCCTGACGGTCGGCGCCCGCGCCATTGAACTGGACAAGGACGGTTTCCTGGTCGAACTGAGTGACTGGTCTGCCGAGGTGGCCGCCGCCCTCGCCGCTGCCGAAGACATCGAGTTGAGCCCGGATCACTGGGAGATCCTCGAACTGCTGCGCAGTTTCTACGACGAATTCCAGCTGTCCCCGGCGACCCGCCCGCTGATCAAGTACACCGCATTGAAACTCGGCCCCGACAAGGGCAACAGCCTGCACCTGAACCGACTGTTCAAAGGCACCCCTGCCAAACTCGCCGCGAAACTGGCGGGCCTGCCCAAACCGACGAATTGCTTATGACCGACTATCCAGCACTGACCCTCGAAACACCCGCCGAGCACCCGTTCGCCCAATTCGTGCGGATCCTTGGCAAAGGTAAACGCGGTGCCCGCGACCTGACTCGCGAAGAGGCCCGCCAAGCCATGGGCATGGTGCTCGATGAAAAGGTCGAAGACACCCAGCTCGGCGCGTTCCTGATGCTGTTGCGGCACAAGGAAGAAAGCGCCGAGGAAATGGCCGGATTCACCGAAGCCTTGCGTGAGCGCCTGAATCCACCGGCGCTGGCGGTCGATCTGGACTGGCCGACGTATGCGGGCAAGAAGCGTCATCTGCCGTGGTATTTGCTGGCGGCCAAGTGCCTGGCGCAGAACGGCGTGCGCATCTTCATGCATGGCGGCGGCGCGCACACGGCCGGTCGGCTGTACAGCGAACAACTGCTCGAGACGCTGAACATTCCACTCTGCCGCAACTGGCAGCAGGTCGGCGCGGCGCTCGATCAGGGCGGTCTGGCGTTCATGCCATTGGTGGACTGGGCCCCGCAACTTCAACGAATGATCGACCTGCGCAACACCTTGGGCCTGCGCTCGCCGATCCATTCCCTGGCACGGATTCTCAATCCGCTGGGCGCTCGCTGCGGTCTGCAAAGCATTTTCCACCCTGGCTACCAGGCTGTGCATCGCGATGCCAGCGGCTTGCTGGGCGATACCTCCATCGTTATCAAGGGCGATGGCGGCGAGATTGAAATCAATCCGGATGCCGACAGTCACTTGTATGGCACCACCGGCGGCGAAAGCTGGGATGAAGAATGGCCACAGCTGTCGGCCCAGCGCCACGTCAAACCGGCCAGCCTCGATCCCGAGCATTTGAAAGCGGTGTGGCGTGGCGACGTGGTCGACAGCTATCCGCAAATGGCACTGATCTCGACCATGGCCCTGGCGTTGCGCGGCCTCGGCCAAACCCGCGAGCAAGCGTTCGAAACCGCCCAGCAATATTGGGATGCGCGGGATAGATCGATTTAACCGATCATAACTGCCCAACCTTTGCGCTTTTTGTTCGAACCTATGCGCATAGACTCCTCTCCAACGCTTATCGGTTGAGGAGTTTTGAACATGGGTTTGTTAGTCGAAGGCCGCTGGCAAGATCAGTGGTATGAAAGCAAGGACGGCACGTTTCAGCGTGAACAGGCGCAGCGTCGCAACTGGCTGACCGCCGACGGCAAGCCAGGCCCGACCGGCGTCGGTGGTTTTGCCGCCGAGGCTGGTCGTTATCACCTCTACGTATCCCTCGCCTGCCCGTGGGCTCATCGCACGCTGATCCTGCGTAAGCTCAAAGGGTTGGAAAACCTGATCGAGGTGTCGGTGGTCAGTTGGTTGATGCTGGAAAACGGCTGGACCTTCGATAAAAACCTGGGCTCAACCGGTGACAAGCTTGATCACTTCAATTTCATGCACCAGCGCTACACCGCCGATACCGCCGACTACACCGGCCGCGTCACTGTACCGGTGCTCTGGGACAAGCAGACGAATCGCATCGTCAACAATGAATCGGCGGAGATCATCCGCATGTTCAACAGTGCTTTTGATGAGTTGACCGGCAATGACCTGGATTTCTACCCGGCGCCATTGCGAGCCGAGATCGATGCGCTGAACGAGCGGATCTATCCAGCGGTGAATAACGGCGTCTATCGCGCCGGGTTTGCCACATCGCAGCAGGCTTATGAAGAAGCGTTCGATGAGTTGTTCGGTGAGCTGGATCGGCTGGAACAATTGCTGGGCGCGAATCGTTATCTGACGGGTGAATACCTGACGGAAGCGGATATTCGGCTGTTCACTACGATGATTCGTTTCGATGCGGTGTACTTCGGGCACTTCAAATGCAATCTGCGGCGGATTGCCGATTATCCGAATCTGTCGAACTGGCTACGAGAGATTTATCAGTGGCCGGGGATTGCCGAGACGGTGAGTTTTGAGCACATCAAGAATCACTACTATGGCAGCCACAAGACCATCAATCCGACCGGGATCGTGCCTAAAGGGCCGGCGCAGGATTTCACTGCAGCTCATGATCGGGCGCGGTTGAATGGGAAAGGTGTTTGGCGTAAAGCTGAGGTCTGATCTGAGCATGGGGGTGGTTTTGAGGGCCTCTTCGCGAGCAAGCCCGCTCCCACATTTGATCTGTGTCTGGCCATGAATCTGTGGCTGAACACGGTCAAATGTGGGAACGGGCTTGCTCGCGAAGGGAGCGACTCAGTCCTCAGACCTGCGCCTGAGCCCCTTCAAACCAAGCCAGTTTCTCGCGCAGTTTCACCACTTCCCCGACGATCACCAGCGTCGGCGCATGCACTTCATGCTCCGCCACCAGCCGTGGAAGGTCGGCCAACGTGCCGGTAAACACCCGCTGATTGACCGTGGTGCCCTGCTGAATCAACGCCGCCGGGGTATCAGCCGCGCGACCGTGTTTGATCAACTGCTCGCAGATGATCGGCAAACCCACCAGCCCCATGTAAAACACCAGGGTTTGCGCCGGCGCGACCAGGTCGGCCCACTGCAGATCGGTGGAACCGTCCTTGAGATGCCCCGTGACAAACCGCACCGACTGCGCGTAATCGCGGTGGGTCAGCGGAATCCCGGCATACGCCGCGCAGCCGCTGGCGGCAGTAATGCCCGGAACGACCTGGAACGGAATGCCATGGGCCGCCAGTTCTTCGATCTCTTCACCGCCGCGCCCGAAGATAAACGGATCGCCGCCCTTCAACCGCACCACGCGCTTGCCGGCCTTGGCCAGATCCACCAGATGCTGGTTGATCTGCTCCTGAGGCACGGCGTGATCGGCGCGGCGCTTGCCGACGTAGACTCGCTCGGCATCGCGACGGCACAAATCCAGAATCGCCGGCGCCACCAGACGGTCATACAGCACCACATCGGCCTGCTGCATCAGACGCAAGGCGCGGAAGGTCAACAGGTCGGGGTCACCCGGCCCGGCGCCCACCAGATAAACTTCGCCGGTAGCGACAGGTGCGTCGCCATTGATTTTCGCCAGCAGCAAACGCTCGGCCTCAGCGCCCTGCCCGGCCAATTGCCGATCGGCAATCGGGCCTTGGAATACATCCTCCCAGAACGCCCGGCGTTGCTGCACATCCGGAAACAGGCCTTTGACCTGATGGCGGAAACGCGCCGCCAGGCCGGCCAGTTGACCGTAGGTGGAAGGAATCCAGGTTTCCAGTTTGGCGCGGATCAACCGCGCCAGAACTGGCGCATCGCCGCCGCTGGACACCGCGACGATCAACGGAGAACGGTCGACGATCGCCGGGAAGATCACACTGCACAGGGCCGGCGCGTCCACCACGTTGACCGGCACGCAACGCCGATGAGCATCGGCGGAGACTTGCGCGTTCAGCGGTTCGTCGTCGGTGGCGGCGATGATCAGCCCGCAACCGTCCAGGTCCGTTTCGGCGTAGCCACGCACCAGGCATTCGCCACCGCTGCCGACCACTAACTCGCGCAGTTGCAGTTCGATTTCGGGTGCGACCACCCGCAGCTGCGCACCGGCTTCGGCCAGCAGGCGGGATTTGCGCAAGGCAATCTCCCCTCCGCCGACGACCAATACACGACTGCCGCGAAGGTTATGAAACAGCGGCAGATAGTCCATTTAGCCGATGACCTCAAGGCCACCCATGTACGGCTTGAGCACCTCAGGCACACGGATCGAACCGTCGGCCTGCTGGTAGTTCTCGAGCACCGCCACCAAGGTACGACCGACCGCCAGGCCGGAACCGTTCAGGGTGTGAACCAGCTCAGGCTTGCCGGTTTCCGGGTTGCGGAAACGCGCTTGCATGCGGCGGGCCTGGAAATCGCCGCAGTTGGAGCACGACGAAATCTCGCGGTATTTGTCCTGGCTCGGAATCCACACTTCCAGGTCGTAGGTCTTGACCGCGCTGAAGCCCATGTCGCCGGTGCACAGCGCCAGGGTGCGGTATGGCAGCTCCAGCAGCTGCAGGACTTTCTCGGCGTTGGCGGTCAGGCCTTCCAGCGCTTCCATCGAGGTCGATGGCTCAACGATCTGGACCATCTCGACCTTATCGAACTGGTGCTGACGAATCATGCCGCGAGTGTCGCGACCCGACGCACCGGCCTCGCTGCGGAAGCACGGCGTGTGCGCCACGAACTTGATTGGCAGCAGTTTCGAATCGACGATCTCGCCAGCGACGATGTTGGTCAGCGACACTTCAGCGGTCGGGATCAGGTACAGATCGGCTTCGCCTTCGCGGCTGATTTTGAACAGGTCTTCTTCGAACTTCGGCAGCTGACCGGTGCCCTGCAACGCAGGCGCCTGCACCAGGTACGGGGTGTAAGCCTCTTCGTAACCGTGTTCGTTGATGTGCAGGTTGATCATGAACTGCGCCAGCGCACGGTGCAGACGAGCGATCGGGCCGCGCAGCAGGGCGAAACGGGCGCCGGACAGCTTGGCGGCGGTTTCGAAGTCCAGCCAGCCGAACTTCTCGCCCAGGGCCACGTGGTCCTTAACCGGGAAATCGAAGGCTTTAGGCGTGCCCCAGCGGCGCACTTCAACGTTGCCTTCTTCGTCATCGCCGACCGGCACTGATTCATGCGGCAGGTTCGGGATGCCCAGCAGGATCGAATCCAGCTCGGTCTGGATCGCGTCCAGCTCGACTTTACCCGCGCTCAACTCACCCGCCATGCGCTCGACGTCCGCCATCAACGGCGCGATGTCTTCGCCGCGCTGCTTGGCCTGACCGATGGACTTGGAGCGCGCGTTACGTTCAGCCTGCAGTGCCTCGGTACGGGTCTGGACGGTCTTGCGCTGTTCTTCCAGCGCTTCGATGCGCGCAACATCCAGCTTGTAGCCACGGGATGCCAGGCGGTCCGCTACGTCCTGAAGGTTGCTACGTAACAGTTTGGAATCGAGCATGTCGGTTTCTCGTTATCAAAGTTTGGTCAAGGACAGGCCGGCCCAAGTGGCAAGCAGCCCGCCGAATACGCTGATTGCCGCATAGCCCAGGGCCAGCGGCACTTGCCCGGTTTCCAGCAGGCGCACCGTATCCAGTGAAAAGGATGAAAAAGTCGTCAGCCCCCCGAGGAAGCCGACCATCAACCCGGCGCGCACCGCAAACGGTACCTCCGGGCGAATCAAAAACAGACCGTATAGAACGCCGATCAGCAAACAGCCCACGATATTAACGGCCAGCGTCGCGGTATAGAAGTGCCGCGGCCAATTCGCGTTGATCCAGTTCCCGGTGGCGAAGCGCAATAGCGTACCGGCGACACCGCCGACAGAAACGGCAACGATCAATGGAATCACTATTTTCTCCGCTGCCGGGGGCTTAGACGATCAAGCTGCGCGAGGTGATTAAGCTTTTCGCCGATCTTCAGCTCCAGACCGCGGGGCACTGGTTGATAAAACCGTTGCGGTTCGAGCTCGTCCGGGAAGTAGTCTTCGCCAGCGGCGTAGGCATCCGGCTCATCGTGGGCGTAACGGTATTCATCGCCATAACCTAATTGCTTCATCAACTTGGTCGGCGCGTTGCGCAAGTGCAGCGGCACTTCGAGCGAACCGTGTTCGGTGGCGCTGCGCATCGCGGCTTTGAAGCCCATGTACACCGCGTTGCTTTTCGGCGCGCAGGCCAGATACGTAATGGCCTGGGCCACCGCCAACTCCCCTTCGGGGCTGCCGAGGCGCTCCTGCACTTCCCACGCCGCCAGGCACAGGCTCAGGGCGCGGGGGTCGGCATTACCGATGTCTTCGCTGGCCATGCGCACCACGCGCCGAGCCAGGTACAGCGGGTCGCAACCGCCGTCGATCATCCGCGCGAACCAATACAGCGCGCCATCGGGATTGGAACCGCGCACCGATTTATGCAGCGCGGAGATCTGGTCGTAGAAAGCTTCGCCGCCCTTGTCGAAGCGCCGGCGGGTATCGCCGAGCAGACTTTGCAGCAGGTCGACGCCGATTTCGCTGTTGTCTTCGGCCAGGTCCGAGGCGTTTTCCAGCAGATTGAGCAGACGCCGGCCATCGCCATCGGCGGCGGACAACAGCATCTGGAAACCTTCATCGCTGAGGGTCAGTTGCCGCTTGCCCAGCCCACGCTCTTCGGTCAATGCGCGATGCACCAGCTTGCGCAGGGCCGCTTCGTCGAGGCTTTTGAGCACATAGACGCGCGCCCGGGACAGGAGCGCGTTATTGAGTTCGAACGAGGGGTTTTCGGTGGTCGCGCCGATGAAAATCAGCGTGCCGTCTTCAACGTACGGCAGGAATGCATCCTGCTGGGATTTGTTGAAGCGATGCACTTCATCGACGAACAGGATGGTGCGTTTACCGTACTGCCCGGCCTGTTGCTTGGCGACTTCCACCGCCTGGCGGATTTCCTTTACGCCGGCCAGTACCGCCGAAACCGTTTCGAAGTGCGCATCGGAGACTTCCGCGAGCAGACGCGCCAACGTGGTTTTCCCCACCCCCGGCGGCCCCCAGAAAATCATCGAATGCAGGGCACCCTGCTCCAGCGCTTCGCGCAAAGGCTTGCCGCGAGCGAGCAGGTGTTCCTGACCGACATACTCGTCCAGATTGATCGCACGCAGGCGTGCGGCCAAGGGCTGAGCGATCGGGGCACTGCGAAACAGGTCCATCACTACTTATGAAACCTCACTGGGTCCTGATGCCGATCAGTTAAAGCGCTAAACACCACAATCCCTGTGGGAGCGGGCTTGCCCGCGATGGCGGCATTACATCCAACATCAGAGTCGCCTGACACAATGCCATCGCGGGCAAGCCCGCTCCCACAGGTTCTATGTTCTGCTCTTTATTCCTGGATCACGTCGGCACCCTTGGGGATGTCGAACTTGAATTTGGACGCTGGAATCGGCTCGTTGGCCTTCACGCCAGTGAACAGGATATTGGTGCGCTGACCGACGCTGTCAATCATCTGCATGTCATTGACCAGCCCGTTGCGGAACGACAGACGCAGGCTGTCGAACAGGGTGTCTTTGGTTTTCGGCTTCAAGGTGAAGTCGATCACGCCGCCGGCTTCCTTGGCGCTGATGTCGAAGCTCTGGCTGATCTTGGACACGTCACCGGACAACAACAGTGCCGGAGTCTGGGTCAGACGCTGATCGAGGGTCTTGATGGTGACCTGCTCCAGGTCCGGGTCCCACAGGGAAACCTTCTTGCCGTCAGACACCATCAGCTGCTCTTGCGGCGCATCGGTGTGCCAGTAGAACAGGCCCGGGCGCTGCAAGGACATTTGCCCGGCGGTTTCCTGCAACTGAGTGCCGCTGCCATCGAGGGTCAGCTGGGAGAAGCGCGCGGTCAGGGTCTGGGATTTTTCCAGCAGTTGAGTCAGACGCGCCACGTCCTTGTCATCGGCGTGGGCCGAGAGCGTGGTCAAAGCCAGTACCGGCAGCAACAGCATGCGGATAAGACGCATGGGAGTCCTCATAAACATTCGTGGGAGTGCGGGCGGCGTCTCAAGACACCGCCCCTTTCAAAACCGGATCAGTCGCGCACCGGGCCAGGGGCCAGGACTTCACGCGAACCGTTGGTGTTCATGGACGTCACGACCCCGGCCATTTCCATGGCTTCGATCATGCGGGCCGCGCGGTTGTAGCCGATTTTCAGCTTGCGCTGAACCGCGGAGATGGACGCGCGACGGCTTTCCAGGACGAACTGCACTGCTTCGTCGTAGAGCGCATCGGTTTCGGCATCATCGTCACCGCCACCGCCGCCGTTTTCAAAGCCGCTACCGGCCTCTTCGACACCGGCGAGGATGTCATCGTTGTATTCCGGTGCGCCGCGCAGTTTCCAGGCTTCAACCACCCGGTGAACCTCGTCATCGGACACGAACGCACCGTGAACACGAATCGGCAGACTGGTGCCCGGCGGCATGTACAACATATCACCGTGGCCCAGCAGTTGTTCGGCGCCACCCTGGTCGATGATGGTCCGCGAATCGATCTTGCTCGACACCTGGAACGCCATACGGGTCGGAATGTTCGCCTTGATCAGACCGGTGATCACGTCCACCGACGGACGCTGGGTCGCGAGGATCAAGTGGATACCGGCCGCACGGGCCTTCTGGGCGATACGGGCGATCAGCTCTTCAACCTTCTTGCCGACGATCATCATCATGTCGGCGAATTCGTCCACGACCACGACAATGGTCGGCAGCTTTTGCAGCAACGGCGCCTCGTCGTGGATGCTTTCGCGCTTGTACAGCGGATCGCTCAACGGCTCGCCGGCGTCCTGGGCTTCCTTGACCTTGGCGTTGAAGCCCGACAGGTTACGCACGCCCATCTTCGCCATCAGCTTGTAGCGCCGTTCCATCTCGGCGACGCTCCAGCGCAAGGCGTTGGCGGCGTCCTTCATGTCGGTGACCACCGGGCACAGCAGGTGCGGAATGCCTTCGTAGATCGACAGTTCAAGCATTTTCGGGTCGATCATGATCAGTTTGGCGTCTTCCGGGCCAGACTTGAACAGAATCGACAGGATCATCGCGTTCACACCCACCGACTTACCAGAACCGGTCGTACCGGCCACCAGCAAGTGCGGCATCTTCGCCAGGTCGGTGATGACCGGTTTGCCGCCGATATCGTGACCCAGGGCCAGGGTGACCGGGGACTTGAAGTTATCGTACTCGGGGGTCGACAAGACCTCGGAGAAGCGCACGATCTGCCGGTCTTCGTTAGGGATCTCGATACCGACCGTGGTCTTGCCCGGAATCACTTCCACGACACGCACGCTGGTCACGGCCAGGGAACGGGCCAGGTCTTTCGCCAGGTTGGAGATGCGGCTGACTTTGACGCCGGCTGCCGGCTGGATTTCGTAACGGGTAATGACCGGGCCCGGGTGAATCGAATCCACCGAGACTTCGACACCGAATTCCTTGAGCTTGATTTCCAGCAAGTGGCCGACGGCCGCCAGGGATTCAGGCGAATAATTGAGTTGTTTCTTTTCCGCAGGGTCGAGAATCGAGATTGGCGGCAAGGTGCCTTCCACGGCGCTGTCGACGAACAACGGTGCCTGCTTCTCTTTTTCCACGCGCTTGCTGGGCGCTACGGGTTTGGGCGGTGCCGGGGCGATCACCGGCGGCACCTGCTTCTCGCGCTCGGACATGTGCTTGCTCAGGGCCTGCTCGCGCTCGATCAGGCGCTCCTTGACCTTGGCCTGCTCGCGTTTATCGGTGACGGTCGGCGCGACCACATCATGCATGCGATCGTCGACTTCACGCAGTTGGGCGACCAGTTGCTTGCGTTCCATACGGGCCGCCCACCAGCGATTGGCCGCGCCCTGAAACAGTTCGAACAGATCCAGTGTGATCTTGCCGGTGACGTCCATCACCTTGAACCATGACAGGTCGGTGAACACTGTCAGGCCGAACAGAAACAGCGCGATGAACAGCAGCGTGCTGCCCTGGATGTTCAGCGCGTTCCGGGCCAGATCGCCGAGGCTTTCGCCCAAAGCGCCACCCGCGCCCGCCGGCAGACCGGTCGCCGCATGGAAATGGATGTGGGCCAGCGCTGCACCCGACAGCACCAGAAACACCAGGCCAATCAGGCGCCAGGAGAACAGCCAGCCGCTCCATTGCCACGGTTCGTGGCGCTGGCGGAAGATCTGATACGCCTTGATCGCCAGCAGCAACGGGAAAATGTAGGCGAAGTAACCCAGGACCATGAACAGGATGTCGGCGCTGTAAGAGCCGGCGGGCCCGCCGAAGTTCTGCACATCGTCGATCTTGCTGTTATGGCTCCAGCCCGGATCGTCTTTGCCGTAGGTCAACAAAGCCATCATCAGGAACAGGCACAAGGCGCCGATGGCGATCAATGCACCTTCCTTGAGCCGGTAGTGCAATTGCTGACGCCAGAGCGGAACGACTGTTTTAGGTGCTGCGGTGGATTTCTTCAAAACGCTTCTTTTCCTGCGCCCATGGCGCGTCCATCTGTTGAATGACGATAAAAACTGCCCAATCCAGGCAGGTAAAAAAGTTAACAGGCGCAACCGGGACTACTTTTAACACTGTGCCCTGGTTTTTCGAAATACGGCACGCACCGCTTTTTTGATACAAACACTGTTACAAGTAGGCATTGTACGGGTTTGTTCGCCCGATGCCATGCTTGCTGCCTTGGGTACAGCATAGCCAACAGCACAGTACGCGCGGTCCAATTTGAGCATGCATTCTCTTTTGTGACAAAGGCTTATGAGGTGTTTTTATGAGTGAAGCGAAGCATTCCCGCCTGATCATTCTGGGTTCCGGCCCTGCCGGTTACAGCGCAGCCGTTTATGCCGCTCGCGCCAACCTCAAACCCGTTGTCATCACCGGCATACAGGCAGGTGGCCAGCTGACCACCACCGTCGAAGTCGACAACTGGCCCGGCGACGTCGAAGGCCTGACCGGCCCGGTACTGATGGAACGCATGCAGAAACACGCCGAACGCTTCGACACCGAGATCGTTTACGACCACATCCATACCGCCAAGTTGCAACAGCGCCCGTTCGAGCTCATCGGCGACAGCGGCACCTACACCTGCGATGCGCTGATTATCGCCACCGGCGCTTCCGCGCAATACCTGGGGCTGCCATCGGAAGAAGCCTTCGCCGGCAAAGGGGTTTCGGCCTGCGCCACCTGCGATGGCTTCTTCTACCGTAACCAAGTGGTCGCGGTGGTCGGCGGAGGTAACACGGCCGTGGAGGAAGCGCTGTATCTGTCGAACATCGCCAAGGAAGTTCACCTGATTCACCGCCGCGACAAACTGCGCTCGGAGAAGATCCTCCAGGACAAGCTCTTCGAAAAAGCCGCCAACGGCAATATCCACCTGCACTGGAACCAGAACCTGGACGAAGTACTGGGCGACGCCAGCGGCGTGACCGGTGCCCGTCTACGGCACAGCCATACGGGCGAAACCAATGAGTTGCCGTTGGCCGGCGTATTCATCGCCATCGGCCACAAGCCCAACACCGACCTGTTCCAGGGCCAGCTGAAAATGCGTGACGGCTACCTGCTGGTCAAAGGCGGCAGCGAAGGTGACGCCACCGCCACCGACATCGAAGGCGTGTTCGCCGCCGGTGATGTGGCCGATCATATTTACCGCCAGGCGGTGACATCCGCCGGGGCCGGCTGCATGGCCGCGCTGGACGCCGAGAAGTATCTCGATGACATCCCCACCGCTTGACGGTTAACCTCCTTCAAGGCGGGCTCAACGGCCCGCTACCGCCCTCCCCTTCTGCAAGCCCGGATGCCATGCTGACTTGGTTACAACGCAACACCCTGACCTTCCCGCCGCTGGAAAAAGCCATGCGCGACCCCAACGGGTTGCTGGCCGCGGGCGGCGACTTGTCCGCCGATCGTCTGATTCAAGCCTATCGTCACGGCTGCTTTCCGTGGTTCTCGGAGGGCCAGCCAATTCTCTGGTGGTCGCCGGATCCGCGCACAGTACTGTTTCCCGACGAACTGCACGTCTCCCGCAGCTTGAACAAACTCCTGCGCCAACAACGCTATCAAGTAACCTTCGATCGGGATTTTGCCGCAGTGATCCGCGCCTGCGCCGCACCGCGCGAATACACAGACGGCACCTGGATCACCCAATCGATGCAGGACGCCTATGTCGAACTGCACAAGCGCGGTTACGCCCATTCGGTGGAAGTCTGGGACAATGGCGTGCTGGTCGGCGGGCTCTACGGCCTGGCCATGGGGCAGCTGTTTTTCGGCGAGTCGATGTTCAGCCGCGCCGACAACGCCTCCAAATATGGCTTTGCCACACTGGTGCGACATCTGAAAGACTCAGGCTTTGTACTGATCGACTGCCAGATGCCTACCGATCACCTACACAGCCTCGGTGCCCGAGCGATTCCCCGCCGCGAATTTGCCGGCTACCTCGCGCGGCACCTGGATCAACCCGGCCGTGCCACCTGGGTTTGCTGAGCGACTTTTGCGCGCGTGGCTTACACTTAATGCGGGGAAACGAATTGAGAGCGCCCCCTAATCAAAAGCTTATCCCGAGGGTTGATCATGACCGAGTTGGCGCGTTTGAAGTTCTATGCCACTCAGCCCCACTCTTGCAGCTATCTGCCCGAGGAGCAGGCCACGACGCTGTTCCTCGACCCTAGTCAGCCCATGGATGTGCACGTCTACGCAGATCTGTCGGAAATGGGCTTTCGTCGTAGTGGCGATCACCTCTACCGGCCCCATTGCCAGCATTGCAATGCGTGCGTACCGGCGCGCATTCCTGTGGCGCAATTTACGCCCAACCGTCAACAAAAACGCATTGTCAAACGCAATGCCGACCTGCAAGTGCGCCCGGCCAGACCAAAGTTCACCGAAGAGTATTTCGACCTCTATCAGCGCTACATCGAACAACGCCACGCCGATGGCGATATGTATCCGCCGAGCCGCGACCAGTTTTCGACCTTCCTGGTGCGTGATCTGCCGTTCTCCCGCTTCTACGAATTTCGTCTCGAAGGCAGACTGCTGGCAGTGGCCGTCACTGACTTGCTGCCCAACGGTCTATCCGCGGTCTACACCTTCTACGAGCCCGCCGAAGAGCGGCGCAGCCTGGGGCGTTACGCGATCCTGTGGCAAATCGGCGAAGCCCGACGCCTGGGACTGGAAGCCGTCTATCTCGGCTACTGGATCAAAAACTGCAAAAAAATGAGCTACAAGACCCAATATCGCCCTATCGAACTGCTGATTAATCAGCGTTGGGTCATCCTGAGCTAGAACCCCTTGGCTTAAACCCCATTTTTCGGGCACAATGCACGCCGCTTTTGCCTGGCGCAGTTGCACCGGGCCATTCATTGGACACCGAGGGCTTTACTGCATGTCGAAAGAAGACAGCTTCGAAATGGAAGGCACTGTCGTCGACACCCTGCCCAACACCATGTTTCGTGTGGAGTTGGAAAATGGGCACGTCGTAACCGCGCATATTTCCGGCAAGATGCGCAAGAACTACATCCGTATTCTTACCGGCGACAAAGTGCGCGTCGAGCTGACGCCCTATGACTTGAGCAAAGGGCGCATCACCTACCGCGCCCGCTAATCAAGTCAATACAAAACGCCCGGCTATGCCGGGCGTTTTTGTTTGCCTGGAATTTGATGACCACCCTAAATCCGATGTGGGAGCGGGCTTGCTCGCGAATGCAGTTTCACATTCAACATTGATGCAAGCTGACCCACCGCTTTCGCGAGCAAGCCCGCTCCCACAGGGGTTTGGTGTGTTCTTCAAGACAGCAAAAAGGCGCCTTTCGGCGCCTTTTGCTTTATCGCGTTAACGTCAGGCCATTTCAGCCGTGGTCTCGAACTCGAAGGTCAGCTCGCCGTCCTTGATGTCGATGTGTACCACACCGCCATGTTCGGCCAGTTCGCCAAAGAGAATCTCCTCCGCCAGCGGACGCTTGATCTTGTCCTGAATCAAACGCGCCATTGGTCGAGCCCCCATTGCCGTGTCGTAACCACCGGCCGCCAGCCAGCTGCGAGCAGCGTCGGTGACTTCCAGCAAGACACGCTTGTCCTCCAGCTGCGCCTGAAGTTCGGTAAGGAACTTGTCCACCACGCTTTTGATGACCTCATGACTGAGGCGACCAAACTGGATAATGGTGTCCAGACGGTTACGGAATTCCGGCGTGAAGCTCTTCTTGATCACTTCCATCGCATCGGACGAGTGGTCCTGATAAGTGAAACCGATCGAAGCACGCGCCGCAGTCTCGGCACCGGCGTTGGTCGTCATGATGACGATCACGTTACGGAAGTCCGCCTTGCGCCCGTTGTTATCGGTCAGCGTACCGTGATCCATGACCTGCAACAGCAGGTTGAAGACTTCCGGATGCGCCTTCTCGATTTCATCGAGCAGCAGCACGCAATGAGGCTGCTTGGTGATGGCTTCGGTCAGCAGACCGCCCTGATCGAACCCGACATAGCCTGGAGGTGCACCGATCAGTCGCGATACGGTATGGCGCTCCATGTACTCGGACATGTCGAAGCGAACCAGCTCGACACCCAACGCCTTGGCCAGTTGCCGCGCGGCCTCGGTTTTACCAACACCGGTCGGCCCTGCGAACAGGAACGAACCGACGGGCTTGTCGGGTGACTTGAGGCCGGCACGGGACAGTTTGATCGCAGTCGACAACGAGTCGATCGCCGCATCCTGGCCAAATACCGTGAGCTTCAGGTCACGCTCAAGGTTACGCAGCAGCTCCTTGTCGGAACTGGTGACGTGCTTAGGCGGAATTCGCGCGATTTTCGCGACGATGTCCTCGACCTGAGGCACTTCGATGCGTTTCACGCGCTTCTCGATCGGCTGCAGACGCTGATAGGCGCCCGCCTCGTCGATGACGTCAATCGCCTTGTCCGGCATGTGCCGGTCGTTGATATAACGCGAGGCCAGTTCAGCAGCGGCGCGCAGGGCTTCATCGCTGTATTCGATGTTGTGGTGCGCTTCGAAACGCCCTTTCAGGCCACGCAGGATGCCAATGGTGTCTTCCACCGAAGGTTCCGACACATCGACCTTCTGGAAGCGCCGAGCCAGAGCACGGTCCTTCTCGAAGATCCCACGGAATTCCTGGAACGTGGTCGAACCGATGCAGCGAATATCGCCCGAAGACAGCAATGGCTTGAGCAGGTTCGAGGCATCCATGACGCCACCGGACGCAGCGCCCGCACCAATGATGGTGTGGATCTCGTCGATGAACAGGATCGCCTGTGGACGTTTTTTCAGCTCATTGAGCAGCGCCTTGAAGCGCTTCTCGAAATCGCCGCGGTATTTGGTCCCGGCCAGCAAAGCCCCCAGATCGAGGGAATACACCACACTGTTGGCCAGCAGGTCCGGAACCTGGTTGTCGACAATCCGTTTGGCCAGGCCTTCGGCAATCGCGGTTTTACCCACGCCCGCCTCGCCCACCAGCAACGGATTGTTTTTGCGACGACGCGCGAGGATCTGCGCGACGCGCTCGACCTCCAGCTCACGGCCTACCAACGGATCGATACGCCCCTGGCGCGCGAGTTCGTTGAGGTTGCTGGCATAAGCATCCAGAGGATTGCCTGAAGAAGAAGACTCACCGCCCTCGTCGTCCTGCATATCTTGTTCACCTTCAGAGTGATCGCCATGCCCCGGCACTTTGGAAATACCATGGGCGATGTAGTTGACGACATCGATGCGCGCAACGCTCTGCTGTTTCAGCAGAAACACTGCCTGACTCTCTTGCTCACTGAAGATTGCGACCAGCACGTTAGCACCAGTCACTTCGCGTTTGCCCGAGCTCTGTACATGAAAGACAGCACGCTGCAATACACGCTGGAAGCCCAGGGTTGGCTGGGTTTCACGATCCTCGTCATGAAGAGGGATCAATGGCGTGGTGGAGTCGATGAACTCCTGCAGATCATGCTTGAGTTTGTCGAGGTTTGCGCCGCAGGCACGCAAAACGGTGGCGGCAGCCTCATTATCCAATAGGGCCAGCAGCAGGTGCTCGACGGTCATGAATTCATGACGCTTCGAGCGAGCCTCCTTGAAGGCAAGATTGAGGGTGACTTCGAGCTCGCGGTTTAACATAGCTTCACCTCATACCCAAGTGGTCGGCGATTAACCGTCCTTCTCGATTTCACAGAGTAGCGGATGCTGGCTTTCCCTGGCGTACTGGTTGACCTGCATGGCCTTGGTCTCCGCGATGTCGCGGGTAAACACTCCACATACTGCCCGCCCTTCTGTGTGGACGGCCAGCATGACCTTGGTCGCCAGCTCGCGATTCAGGTTAAAAAACACCTCGAGCACTTCGACGACGAAATCCATCGGTGTGTAGTCATCATTAAACAAAACCACCTTGTACATAGGCGGCGCCTGTAAAGCAGGCTTAGCCTCCTGAACAGCAATGCCTGCGGAATCGTCGTCGTGTACCTCCGGGTGATCTTTTTGGAGAGTCGGGCGATCCTGATTGAATGTTAGTCGAATCTGGCTGATTGCATGCATGGAAAGAAAGGTTCGTCAGTTGTGCAAATACAGTGGTGGGGGCGGTTATGAACGTTTTCAACTCCGACTGCCCGGTCACCTTGACTATCGGAAAATCGGTGTTACAAACAATAGAGCCCACAGTGGGTAAAAAAGGTCCGCTGAGTCAATCTATTTGCAAGATTAGACTGCGGATTAACAGGATGATACTCCAGTGATGGAGTCTGTTGCAGAGGGATATGGGTATGGCTGTCGGTAAGGTGAAATGGTTCAACAATGCCAAGGGGTTCGGTTTCATTAACACCGACGCCAGAGAAGGTCGTGACGAGGATGGCAAGGAAATCGACTTCTTTGCCCACTATTCGGCCATTGAGATGGACGGATACAAAACCCTCAAGGCCGGGCAAATTGTTAGCTTTGAGATCATCCAGGGCCCCAAAGGGCTGCATGCAGTAAAGATCGCGTCTGCCATCTCCCCGAACGAACAGAGCGCCCCTGCCACCCGGCAAGAAACAGTGCCTGGCTGACACAGCCTGTCATCCAGTCATAAAAAAACCGCCCGAAGGCGGTTTTTTTTGTCAGCTGGCTTACATGTGCGAGATCAACGCATCACCAAACGCGGAAGACGACAGCAGTTTCGCGCCCTCCATCAGACGTTCGAAGTCATAGGTCACGGTTTTCGCGGAGATCGCGCCGTTGGTGCCTTTGATGATCAAGTCGGCCGCTTCGGTCCAGCCCATGTGACGCAGCATCATTTCAGCAGAGAGGATCAACGAACCCGGGTTGACCTGGTCCTTGCCGGCGTATTTCGGCGCAGTACCGTGGGTCGCTTCGAACATGGCCACGGTGTCGGACAGGTTGGCGCCCGGCGCGATACCGATACCGCCCACTTCCGCCGCCAGGGCGTCGGAGAGGTAGTCGCCGTTCAGGTTCAGAGTCGCGATCACATCGTACTCGGCCGGGCGCAGCAGGATCTGCTGGAGCATGGCGTCGGCGATGGCGTCTTTGACGATGACGTTCTTGCCGGTTTTCGGGTTCTTGAACTGCATCCACGGACCGCCGTCGAGCAGGGTCGCGCCGAACTCTTCAGCGGCCACTTCGTAGGCCCATTCCTTGAAGGCACCTTCGGTGAACTTCATGATGTTGCCTTTGTGCACGATGGTCAGCGAGTCGCGGTCATTGTCGACCACATACTGCAGAGCCTTGCGCGCCAGACGCTTGGTGCCTTCCAGGGAAACCGGCTTGACGCCGATACCGCAGTTTTCGTCGAAACGGATCTTGGTGACGCCCATTTCTTCTTTAAGGAACTTGATGACCTTGGTCGCTTCCGGCGAACCGGCCTTCCATTCGATACCGGCATAAATGTCTTCCGAGTTTTCGCGGAAGATGGTCATGTCGACATCGCCTGGCTTCTTGACCGGGCTAGGTACGCCTTCGAACCAGCGCACCGGGCGCAGGCACACATACAGGTCGAGTTGCTGACGCAGGGCCACGTTCAGCGAACGGATGCCGCCGCCGACCGGCGTGGTCAGAGGGCCCTTGATGGAAACCACGTAATCCTTGACCGCGTCCAGGGTTTCCTGAGGCAGCCAGGTGTCCTGATCGTAAACCTGAGTCGCTTTCTCCCCGGCGTAGACTTCCATCCAGGAAATTTTGCGCTCGCCGCCGTAAGCCTTCTTAACAGCAGCATCGACAACCTTGATCATGACCGGGCTGATATCAACGCCAATACCATCGCCTTCGATGAAGGGGATGATCGGGTTATTAGGAACATTGAGAGAATGGTCCGCGTTGACGGTGATTTTGTCGCCGACGGCTGGAACCTGAATCTTCTTGTATCCCATGCTGAACTCCATTGTTTGGATTGAACATCTGGCTGCGTTCGAGCGTACCCCAGTTAAATCGGCGCGCAAACCCTATGTTCCGCCCATCTGCCGCAAAGCTGCACAGTTCGCGACGTACAAGCCTGAAAGCAAAGGGAAAAGCGCCAAACTCAAGCACGGCGAACGACTCTACGCCCCACGTCCGCCTGCGACCTTTAGACCAATGGACGAAAAACGTTGCCTATGAACCATCGGCAGATTGCCAGCTACCTATGTATAATGCCGCCGCTGACCAAAGAGTCACGACGGCCGACCGCTCTATCACAAGACGTTGGGCCCGAATAAGCCGGATTGTTATCGCAGTCCACCCGCTTGACGCTCGACTGATGCACCCAACATCACCGCGAAGAAATCTCGACATTCGGCTCATGGATGACTTTGAACGAACGCGCTAACCCGGCGCCCCTCGAGTTTCTGCGCACGCTTTAGCAAAGAAGAGAGAGTTAATCCGAATATGCCCACCCGCTCGAAGATCATCTATACCTTCACCGACGAAGCCCCAGCCCTCGCCACCTATTCACTGTTGCCTATCGTAGAGGCTTTCACCGCCTCGGCTGATATCGCCGTTGAAACCCGCGATATCTCTCTTGCAGGGCGCATTCTGGCCAGCTTCCCCGAGCAATTGGGTGACAAAGCCGTAGCCGACCACCTCGCCGAACTGGGCGACCTGGCCGTTACGCCGGAAGCCAACATCATCAAGCTTCCGAACATCAGCGCTTCGGTTCCGCAACTGCAAGCCGCGATCAAAGAGCTGCAAGCCCAGGGCTTCGCACTGCCGGACTACCCGGAAACCGTGACCAGCGATGCCGACAAGCTCGCCAAATCGCGTTACGACAAGATCAAGGGCAGCGCCGTGAACCCGGTTCTGCGCGAAGGCAACTCTGATCGTCGCGCACCGCTGTCGGTCAAGAACTACGCGCGCAAGCACCCGCACAAAATGGGCGCCTGGGCCAAAGACTCCAAGTCCCACATCGCTCACATGAGCACCGGCGATTTCTACGGCAGCGAAAAAGCCGCCCTGATCGACGCCGCTGACGCCGTCAAAATCGAACTGATCGCTCAAGACGGCACCACCACCGTCCTGAAAGAAAAAACCACCGTGCAAGCCGGTGAGATCCTCGATTGCGCAGTCATGAGCAAAAACGCGCTGCGCAGCTTCATCGCGGCCGAAATCGAAGACGCCAAAGCCAAAGGCGTGCTGCTGTCGGTTCACCTGAAAGCCACCATGATGAAGGTCTCCGACCCGATCATGTTCGGCCAGATCGTTGCCGAGTTCTATAAAGACGCACTGGCCAAGCACGCTGACGTGCTGGCACAGATCGGCTTCAACCTGAACAACGGCATCGGCGATCTGTACGCTCGCATCAAGGCTTTGCCTGCCGAGCAACAAGCGCAGATCGAAGCGGACATCCAGGCGGTCTACGCCGTTCGTCCGTCCTTGGCCATGGTCAACTCCGACAAAGGCATCACCAACCTGCACGTACCGAGCGACGTTATTGTCGACGCCTCGATGCCGGCGATGATCCGTGACTCCGGCAAAATGTGGGGCACCGACGGCCAGCTGCACGACACCAAGGCAGTGATCCCGGATCGCTGCTACGCCACCATCTACCAGGCGGTGATCGAAGACTGCAAGCTGCACGGCGCTTTCGATCCAACGACCATGGGCAGCGTGCCAAACGTTGGCCTGATGGCGAAAAAAGCCGAAGAGTACGGCTCGCACGACAAGACTTTCCAGATCAAGGCAAACGGCGTGGTTCGGGTTTCCGACAGCGCTGGTCGCACTCTGCTGGAACAGTCGGTTGAAGCCGGCGACATCTTCCGCATGTGCCAGACCAAAGACGCGCCGATCCAGGATTGGGTCAAACTGGCCGTCAACCGTGCCCGCGCAAGCGCAACTCCGGCCATTTTCTGGCTGGACCCAATGCGCGCCCATGATGGCGTAGTGATCGAGAAAGTTCAGGCTTACCTGAAGGATCACGACACGACCGGTCTGGACATCCAGATCATGTCGCCCGTCGACGCGATGAAGTTCACCCTGCAGCGCACCCGCGAAGGCAAGGACACCATCTCGGTGACCGGTAACGTATTGCGCGACTATCTGACCGACCTGTTCCCGATCATGGAACTGGGCACCAGCGCCAAGATGCTGTCGATCGTTCCGCTGATGAACGGCGGCGGTCTGTTCGAAACCGGCGCTGGCGGCTCGGCACCGAAGCATGTTCAGCAGTTGCTGGAAGAGAACTTCCTGCGCTGGGATTCCCTGGGTGAGTTCCTGGCCCTGGCTGCTTCCCTTGAGCACTTGGGTGTTACCTACAACAACCCTAAAGCGCTGGTGCTGGCCAAGACCCTGGATCAGGCCACTGGCCAGTTCCTGGACAACAACAAGTCGCCATCGCGTAAAGTCGGCAACATCGACAACCGCGGCAGCCACTTCTACCTGGCGCTGTACTGGGCTCAAGCCCTGGCCGCCCAGACCGAAGACGCTGCACTGCAAGCGCAGTTCGGCGAACTGGCCAAAACCCTGACCGAGAACGAAGCGACCATCGTTGCCGAGCTCAACGCCGTTCAGGGCAAGCCAGTGGACATCGGCGGTTACTACCACGCCAATGCCGAGCTGATCAGCAAGGCCATGCGCCCGAGCAACACCTTCAACGCCGCGATCGCTGCGCTGGTTTAAGGTTGTAAGGATGCAAAGAAGCCCCGGCCCAGTGCCGGGGTTTCTGTTTCTGGCGCTCACATACTTCCAATGTGAACACTGGACCAATGTGGGATCGCCGCACCGCCGCTCCCACATTGACCGTGTTCCACCATAAAAATTGAGGAAGTCTCATGGATTGGCTACCCCACATCACCGTCGCCACCATCGTCGAAGACAATGGTCGCTTCCTGATGGTCGAAGAACTCAAGCACGGAAAAACGGTGCTCAACCAACCGGCCGGCCATCTGGACCCGGACGAAACCCTGATCGACGCCGCCGTGCGTGAAACCCTTGAGGAAACCGGCTGGGACGTCGAGCCAACAGGCGTGGTGGGCATTTACCTCTACACTGCCCCGAGCAACGGCGTGACCTACCAGCGGGTCTGCTTCAGCGCAAAACCGCTCAAACACCACCCGGACTATCAGCTGGATGACGGCATCGTCGGCGCAAAATGGCTGACGCGTGACGAACTGCTGCAACAGCGCGCAAACTGGCGCAGTGAGCTGATCATCCGCTGTATCGATGATTATCTGGACGGTAAACACTTCAGCCTCGAGCTGATCCGCCCTTCTCTTTAGCCTTGCGGGCTCCAGCCTGCTAGAATCGCGTCCTTTTTCAAGACACTCATTGAATCCCTATGCGTGATCCAGCCCCTTCTGACACACAAAAGAAGCGCGTCATTGTCGGCATGTCCGGCGGCGTGGACTCTTCCGTTTCCGCTCTCCTGCTGATCGAACAGGGCTATGAGGTGGAAGGCCTGTTCATGAAGAACTGGGAAGAAGACGATGGAACGGAATACTGCACCGCCATGGATGACCTGGCGGACGCTCAGGCCGTGTGCGACAAGATTGGCATCAAGCTGCACACCGCCAACTTCGCCGCCGAATACTGGGACAACGTGTTCGAGCATTTCCTGGCCGAATACAAGGCCGGTCGCACGCCGAACCCGGACATCCTGTGCAACCGCGAAATCAAGTTCAAGGCGTTCCTCGATTACGCCATGATGCTCGGCGCCGACCTGATCGCCACCGGCCACTACGTGCGTCGCCGCGACATCGATGGCCGCACCGAATTGCTCAAGGGCCTGGATCCGAACAAGGATCAGAGCTACTTCCTGCACGCCGTCGGCGGTGAACAGATCGCCAAGACCCTGTTCCCGGTCGGCGAACTGGAAAAACCCGAAGTGCGCGCGATTGCCGAGAAGCACGACCTGGCCACCGCGAAGAAAAAGGATTCCACCGGAATCTGCTTTATCGGCGAACGCCGCTTCAGCGACTTCCTCAAGCAATACCTGCCGGCCCAGCCAGGCGAGATCAAAACCACTGAAGGCGAAGTCATCGGCCGTCACCACGGCCTGATGTACCACACCATCGGTCAACGCCAGGGCCTGGGCATCGGCGGTTTGAAAGATGCCGGTGAAGAGCCGTGGTACGTGCTGATCAAGGACCTGGAACACAACGAGCTGATCGTTGGCCAGGGCAATGATCACCCGTGGCTGTTCTCCCGCGCCCTGCTCGCCTCGGACATCTACTGGGTCAACCCGATTGATTTGACCGAGCCGCGCAAACTGACCGCCAAGGTGCGTTACCGCCAGAGCGACCAGCCATGCACGCTGGAAAAGACCGCCACCGGCTATCGCGCTACCTTCGATGACCCGCAACGCGCGGTCACCCCCGGTCAATCCGTGGTGTTCTACGACGGTGAAATCTGCCTCGGCGGCGGCGTGATCGAAGTGGCCGAACCCTGGACCAGCAAGGGTCAGCGTTCATGAGCCCGACTCAGGAGCAACTGACGGCCCTGGGTGGTGTGTTTCTCGCCGCCGTGCTGGTCGACAAGATCGCCAAGACCGGCCAGACCAACGAAGCCGGCCTGACCTGCATGCTCGGTAGCCTGTTGATTCGTGACCCCAAGGACACGCTGGAAGTCTATGGCGGTGACGACATCAACCTGCGTGACGGTTACCGCGCCTTGATCGGCGCGCTGGAGCGCGACCCCAGCACCCTTCAGCGCGAACCGTTGCGCTATGCCCTGTCGATGCTGGGGCTGGAGCGTCAACTCGCCAAGCGCGACGACATGCTGGAGGTGATCGGCAAGCGCCTGCCGCAGATTCAGTCTCAGGTCGAACACTTCGGCCCGGCTCACGAAAACGTGATTGCCGCCTGCGGTGCGCTGTATCAGGACACCCTGAGCACCCTGCGCCAGCGGATTCAGGTGCATGGCGACATGCGCAACCTGCAGCAACCGAGCAATGCCTCGAAGATTCGCGCGCTGTTGCTGGCCGGGATCCGTTCGGCACGCCTGTGGCGGCAGTTGGGCGGTCATCGCTGGCAGTTGGTGATCAGCCGGCGCAAATTGCTTAAAGAGCTTTACCCGCTGATGCGCAGCAGCTGAACCGCGCCCGCAATACCGCTTTATAGTCAGTAACGCGTAATACGCCGGTCAGTTGGCAACGGACCGGCGGATTTTTTCATGTATGATACGCGCCCCATTTCGTTGCCCGACTGTCCGAGAACACCCCATGCAGCTCTCTTCGCTCACTGCGGTTTCCCCTGTTGACGGCCGCTACGCCGGCAAAACCCAGGCCCTGCGCCCGATTTTCAGCGAATACGGTCTGATCCGTGCTCGCGTTCTGGTTGAAGTGCGCTGGCTCCAGCGCCTGGCCGCTCATCCTGCCATCAGCGAAGTGCCGGCGTTCTCCGCCGAAGCCAACGCGGTGCTGAACACCCTGGCTGAAAACTTCTCTCTGGAGCACGCCGAGCGTGTCAAAGAGATCGAGCGCACCACCAACCACGACGTCAAAGCCATTGAATACCTGCTCAAAGAGCAAGCGGCCAAGCTGCCAGAACTGGCTGCCGTCAGCGAATTCATCCACTTTGCCTGCACCAGCGAGGACATCAACAACCTGTCCCACGCCCTGATGCTGCGCGAAGGCCGTGATGATGTGATGCTGCCGCTGATGCGCCAGACTAGCGACGCCATTCGCGAGCTGGCCATCCGTTTCGCTGACGTGCCAATGCTGTCGCGCACCCACGGTCAACCGGCATCGCCGACCACTCTGGGCAAAGAGCTGGCGAACGTGGTTTACCGTCTGGAGCGTCAGATCGCTCAAGTCGCTGCCGTGCCGCTGCTGGGCAAAATCAACGGCGCTGTCGGCAACTACAACGCTCACCTGTCGGCCTACCCTGAGATCGACTGGGAAGCCAACGCCCGCGCCTTCATCGAAGACGAGCTGGGCCTGGGCTTCAACCCGTACACCACGCAGATCGAACCGCACGACTACATCGCCGAGCTGTTCGACGCGATCGCGCGCTTCAACACCATCCTGATCGACTTCGACCGCGACATCTGGGGCTACATCTCCCTGGGTTATTTCAAACAGCGCACCATCGCTGGCGAAATCGGTTCATCGACCATGCCGCACAAGGTCAACCCGATCGACTTCGAAAACTCCGAAGGCAACCTGGGCATCGCCAACGCACTGTTCCAGCACCTGGCGAGCAAGCTGCCGATCTCCCGCTGGCAGCGCGACCTGACCGACTCCACCGTACTGCGCAACCTCGGTGTCGGCTTCGCCCACAGCGTGATCGCATACGAAGCCAGCCTCAAAGGCATCAGCAAACTGGAGCTCAACGCTCAGAAAATCGCTGCTGACCTGGACGCCTGCTGGGAAGTATTGGCCGAGCCGATCCAGACCGTCATGCGTCGCTACAACATCGAAAACCCGTACGAGAAATTGAAAGAGTTGACCCGTGGCAAGGGCATCAGCCCTGAAGCGCTGCAAACTTTCATCGACGGCCTGGACATGCCAGCCGCGGCCAAGGCCGAGCTGAAACTGCTCACCCCGGCCAACTACATCGGCAACGCTGTAGCGCAAGCCAAACGCATCTGATCGACCGCTTTACCCGTTTGAGACGCCCGGCAGCGCCGGGCGTTTTTATTCCCGTCTGAAAAGTACTTTTTTTCAATAGGTTACACATGAATCCTGACATTCCTCTTCAACTTCTGGGCGGCATCACGGCGCGCGAATTCCTGCGTGACTACTGGCAGAAAAAACCCCTGCTGATCCGTCAGGCAATCCCTGATTTCGAAAGCCCGATCGACGCCGACGAACTGGCCGGCCTGGCGCTGGAAGAAGAAGTCGAATCACGCCTGGTGATCGAAAACGGCGAGCGTCCTTGGGAATTGCGTCGCGGCCCGTTCGCCGAAGACGAATTCAGCAAACTGCCGGAACGTGACTGGACCCTGCTGGTGCAAGCGGTTGACCAGTTCGTGCCGGAAGTCGCTGAGCTGCTGGAAAACTTCCGCTTCCTGCCAAGCTGGCGCGTCGACGACGTGATGATCAGCTTCGCCGCCCCGGGTGGCAGCGTAGGTCCGCACTTCGACAACTACGACGTGTTCCTGCTGCAGGGCCATGGCAAGCGCAACTGGAAAATCGGCCAGATGTGCGATTCCGAGAGCCCGTTGCTGCAACACGCCGACCTGCGCATCCTCGCTGATTTCGAAGCCACCGATGAGTGGGTTCTGGAACCGGGCGACATGCTCTACCTGCCGCCGCGCCTGGCCCACTGCGGCGTGGCCGTCGATGACTGCCTGACGTACTCGGTCGGTTTCCGCGCACCGAGCGCCGCTGAAGTGCTGACCCACTTCACCGATTTCCTCAGCCAGTTCCTGTCGGACGAAGAGCGTTACACCGACGCCGACGCCCTGCCGGCGGTCGATCCTCATCAGATCCAGCACGACGCCCTCGATCGCCTGAAAAGCCTGCTGGCCGAGCACATGAGCGACGAGCGCCTGCTGCTGACCTGGTTCGGCCAGTTCATGACCGAGCCGCGCTACCCGGAGCTGGTGGCTGGCCCGGAAGAAATCGAAGAAGACGACCTGCTCGCGAGCCTCGAGCAAGGCGCGGTGCTGATCCGCAACCCGAGCGCGCGCCTGGCCTGGTCGGAAGTCGATGACGACCTGCTGCTGTTCGCCAGCGGTCAGAGCCGTTATCTGCCGGGCAAGTTGCGCGAGCTGCTGAAGATGATTTGCGCCGCCGATGCGCTGCACGTCGACAATCTCGGCGACTGGCTCAGCGACGAAGACGGTCGCGGCCTGCTGTGCGAGCTGGTCAAGCAAGGCAGCCTGGGGTTTGCCGATGAATAAAATTCACGTACGTGTCGCAGACTGGCAAAAGGACAACGCCGAGATCCGGCGCATTCGTGAGACGGTGTTTGTCGCCGAGCAATCCGTTCCGCCTGAACTGGAATGGGATGCCGATGACGCTACGGCGGTGCATTTTCTGGCCTTCGAAGGCGACTTTCCGATTGGCACCGCCCGCCTGCTGCCCGATGGGCATATTGGCCGGGTATCGGTACTGAAGGACTGGCGCGGCTTGAAAGTCGGCGATGCGCTGATGCAAGCGGTGATCGGTGAAACCGAGGAACGCGGATTGAAGCAGCAGATGCTGAGCGCGCAAGTGCAGGCCACGGCGTTCTATGAGCGCCTGGGCTTCAGCATGGTCAGTGAGGAATTCCTGGAAGCCGGGATTCCGCATGTGGACATGGTGCGTCATTCGGCTTAATACCGAGTCGCACCCTTCGCGAGCAAGCCCGCTCCCACATTGGATCGGTGGTGTTGCTGCAATTTACGGCAACTCACAAATCCAATGTGGGAGCGGGCTTGCTCGCGAAGAGGCCATTAAGAACACCACAAAACGCCCCGCCATCCTCGGATGCCGGGGCGTTTTGCTGTCTACGATTCAACTTGCCCCACCGCAGGCCGACAAACTGGCAATATCAAGACTTTAAAGGCCGGAGATAACGGATATGTCCCTACGCACCTTGCTCACCACGCTGCTGCTGACCTGCAGTTTTTCGGTCATGGCCGCCACCGAGATCGTGCCCCTGAACTATCGCACCAGCGCCGACCTGCTGCCGGTGGCGCAGAATTTCATCGGCAAGGACGGTCAGGTCAGCGCCTATGGCAATCAGCTGATTGTCAACGCAGAACAACGCAAGATCGACGAACTTAAGGCCTTGATCAGCCAACTCGATGTGGCCGCCAAGCGCTTGCTGATCACCGTCGACACCAACGAAAACAACTTCCAGGGCGATCAGGGTTATTCGGTAAACGCTGCCAAGCCGAGCCAGAATCGCATCATCAACCGCAGCACCGACAGCCGTGACGGCGGCATCCAGCAGGTTCAGGCCAGTGAAGGCACACCGGCGCTGATCCAGGTCGGCCAGAGCGTGCCGCTGACCAGCACGCAGACCGACAGCTATGGCGACCTGCGCAGCCAGACCGAATACCGCAATGTCACCCAAGGCTTCTACGTCACCGCCAGCGTCACCGGCGACATCGTTCATCTGGCAATCAGTACCAACCGTGACCGGATGAGCCAGGAACGTCCCGATGTAGTGAACGTGCAAAGTACCGACACAACGGTCAGCGGCCGACTGGGCGAGTGGATCACCCTGGCCGGCGTAAATCGCCAGACTCAGGCCGACAAACAGGGCCTGACCCGCAGCTACTCGACTCAAGGCCGGGATGACATGACCCTACGGGTGAAAGTCGATGCGTTGGACTAAAGCACCAAAAACTGACTGATTAGTCGTATTAGACCAAAGATGTAGTGCCTGAAAAAAAGCACTACAAAACGTTTGACGAGCCAAAAAAGCAAAGGCATGATGGCCTCGCTCCCGCTAATCAGAGGCCCTGGCAAGGGCTTTCGAGTTGTTGTTCGCACCTACCCCGCGAGCCGATTCGTGTCTGTACCGCCCACAAGGCGTGTTTGACGAGGTTGCCGACTGGAACGAAGTTGTCCCGAGGGACGGAAGCGTAATTAGGTAACCCGGCTCCACACTGAAGTTCGCACCAAGGCCCACGACGCCCGAATGCGCTCGCCAGTTCGCCCTTACCTGCTCACTTCCCCTCGAGCCCATCGTTCATCCCGTCGCCGTCCCCGCCGAACCCGACTTGACCGCCTAAGCTTCTGGTCAGCGAGCAGCCTTTACGCCCCTTTAAAATGCGTTATTTGGCTGGAGCATGAATTTTCACCAAGAACGACTTTTTATCAAAGACGCGACGAGGTTTATCTCCATGGCACTGACACGCGAACAGCAAATTGCAGCCCTCGAAAAAGACTGGGCTGAAAACCCGCGCTGGAAAGGCGTGACACGCAATTACTCCGCTGCTGACGTCGTCCGTCTGCGTGGCTCGGTTCAACCTGAGCACACCTTTGCAAAAATGGGCGCCGAGAAGCTTTGGAACCTGGTGACCCAGGGTGCCAAGCCGTCCTTCCGTCCTGAGAAAGATTTCGTCAACTGCATGGGCGCCCTGACCGGCGGCCAGGCTGTACAACAAGTCAAGGCCGGCATCCAGGCGATCTACCTGTCGGGTTGGCAAGTGGCTGCGGACAACAACTCCGCCGAATCGATGTACCCGGATCAGTCGCTGTACCCGGTGGACTCGGTTCCGACCGTGGTCAAGCGCATCAACAACTCATTCCGTCGCGCTGACCAGATCCAGTGGAAAGCCGGCAAGAACCCGGGCGACGAAGGTTACATCGACTACTTCGCACCGATCGTGGCTGACGCTGAAGCCGGTTTCGGTGGCGTTCTGAACGCTTACGAACTGATGAAAAGCATGATCGAAGCAGGCGCCGCCGGCGTTCACTTCGAAGACCAATTGGCTTCCGTAAAAAAATGCGGCCACATGGGCGGCAAGGTACTGGTTCCTACCCAGGAAGCCGTACAGAAGCTGACCGCTGCTCGTCTGGCAGCTGACGTTGCCGGTACACCGACCATCATCCTGGCCCGTACCGACGCTAACGCAGCCGACTTGCTGACTTCCGACTGCGACCCGTATGACCAGCCATTCGTGACTGGCGAACGCACCCAGGAAGGTTTCTACAAAGTGCGCGCCGGTCTCGACCAGGCCATCGCTCGCGGTCTGGCCTACGCGCCGTTCGCCGATCTGATCTGGTGCGAAACCGCCAAGCCGGATCTGGACGAGGCTCGTCGCTTCGCCGAAGCAATCAAAAAGGAATACCCGGACCAACTGCTGTCGTACAACTGCTCGCCTTCCTTCAACTGGAAGAAAAACCTGGACGACGCGACCATCGCCAAGTTCCAGCGTGAACTGTCCGCCATGGGCTACAAGCACCAGTTCATCACCCTGGCCGGCATTCACAACATGTGGCACAGCATGTTCAACCTGGCGCACGACTACGCCCGCAACGACATGACTGCCTACGTGAAGCTGCAAGAGCAAGAGTTCGCTGACGCTTCCAAGGGTTACACCTTCGTGGCTCACCAGCAGGAAGTGGGCACCGGCTACTTCGACGACATGACCACCGTGATTCAAGGTGGCACGTCCTCAGTAACCGCGCTGACTGGTTCGACCGAAGAAGAACAGTTCCACTGATCTGCTTCGTTTAAGCAAACGGCCCTTGCGGACCGAATAAAAAGCTAACCGCAAAGCCGCCTATCTGACGCCCCGACTGGTTCGGGGCGTTTTTTTTCCTGCGATTTAACAAACACCGCAAAACCCTGTGGGAGCGGGCTTGCTCGCGAATGCGGTGGATCAATCGACATCAACGCTGAATGTCAGACCGCATTCGCGAGCAAGCCCGCTCCCACATTGACCGTAGTGACTCGGGCAAAAACATTGATCCAGAGCAATTTCACGCCCCGAAAAATCAGGTAAAACGACCGTGCTCGCTACTTGCAGTAACGCGCATATAAGACAACTTCCCAGCCACTCACCCGTTAAACAGTTTGAAAATCACGTCAAATAATATTGATTATCATTTAGCGATAACTATGTTCGTTACATTCCCTACAAAACATATTTGACAAAACCCCCGCTAATGCCCGAGCGGCATGGGCTACAGGACTTTGGAGGCACGCTATGTCCTTATTCTTGTAAATAATTTCGCTATCTGAATTTTACTTGCTCGGTGTTTAGCCATAAAATCACCGCGATTGATTGCTGCGACATATCGTCACTGCTTTGTTTCTTTTCAAGCTCAGAGACCTTTGCTCTCTGTTAAGGATTACCAGCATGCCCGAAGCGACCGGACTCATGGCCCACAACTGGGGCTTTGCCATTTTCCTTCTGGGTGTCGGCGGCCTTTGCGCCTTCATGCTCGGCGTCTCCAGCCTCCTCGGGTCAAAAGCCTGGGGTCGCAGCAAAAACGAACCGTTCGAGTCCGGCATGCTACCTACCGGTGGCGCCCGCTTGCGGCTCTCAGCCAAATTCTATCTGGTCGCGATGCTCTTCGTGATCTTCGATATCGAAGCCCTTTTTCTCTTTGCCTGGTCTGTGTCCGTCCGCGAAAGCGGCTGGACCGGATTCGTCGAAGCTCTCGTTTTCATAGCAATTCTGTTGGCAGGTCTTGTCTACCTATTCCGAGTGGGCGCCCTTGACTGGGCTCCGGAAGCTCGGCGCAAGCGGCAAGCGAAGCTGAAACAATGAGGCTTTGGCAATGCAATACAATCTCACCAGGATCGACCCCGATGCTCCTAACGAGCAGTATCCGATTGGCCAGCGGGAAACCGTTTCCGATCCGTTAGAAGATCAAGTCCACAAAAACATTTTCATGGGCAAGCTCGAAGACGTGCTCAACGGCACGATCAACTGGGGGCGCAAGAACTCCCTGTGGCCGTATAACTTCGGTCTTTCGTGCTGCTACGTGGAAATGACCACCGCCTTCACGGCGCCCCACGACATCGCGCGCTTTGGCGCCGAGGTTATCCGGGCATCGCCGCGTCAGGCGGATTTCATGGTTATCGCCGGTACCTGCTTCATCAAGATGGCGCCGATCATTCAGCGTCTCTACGAGCAAATGCTCGAGCCTAAATGGGTCATCTCCATGGGTTCGTGCGCCAACTCCGGTGGCATGTACGACATCTACTCCGTCGTTCAAGGGGTGGACAAGTTCCTGCCCGTGGACGTCTACGTGCCTGGCTGCCCGCCCCGCCCTGAAGCTTTTCTGCAAGGCTTGATGCTGTTGCAGGAGTCGATTGGCCAGGAGCGTCGCCCACTTTCCTGGGTCGTTGGTGATCAAGGCGTTTACCGCGCCGAGATGCCTTCGCAAAAGGAACAGCGCCGCGAACAGCGTATTCAGGTAACCAACCTGCGCAGCCCCGACGAAGTCTGATCCAGATCTGTTCTTACAAAGAAACGAGAAACTGGCTTCATTCTTTACGTTGACCGAAAGCGATAAATAACCATGACTACAGGCAGTGCTCTGTACATCCCGCCTTATAAGGCAGACGACCAGGATGTGGTCGTCGAACTGAACAATCGTTTTGGCCCGGAGGCGTTCACCGCCCAGCCGACCCGCACCGGCATGCCGGTGCTTTGGGTTGCCCGCGCCAAACTCGTCGAAGTCCTGACCTTCCTGCGCAACCTGCCCAAGCCGTACGTCATGCTCTATGACCTGCACGGCGTGGACGAGCGTCTGCGCACCAAGCGTCAAGGGCTGCCAAGCGGCGCCGACTTCACTGTGTTCTATCACTTGATGTCGATCGAACGTAATAGTGACGTAATGATCAAGGTCGCCTTGTCCGAGAGCGACCTCAGCGTGCCGACCGTTACCGGTCTCTGGCCGAACGCCAATTGGTACGAGCGTGAAGTGTGGGACATGTACGGCATCAACTTTGCCGGTCACCCGCACCTGACCCGCATCATGATGCCGCCGACCTGGGAAGGTCACCCGCTGCGCAAGGACTTCCCGGCCCGTGCCACCGAGTTCGACCCGTTCAGCCTGACCCTGGCCAAGCAACAGCTTGAGGAAGAAGCCGCGCGCTTCAAGCCTGAAGACTGGGGCATGAAGCGTTCCGGTGCGAACGAGGACTACATGTTCCTCAACCTCGGCCCGAACCACCCTTCCGCGCACGGTGCGTTCCGTATCATCCTGCAGCTGGACGGCGAAGAAATCGTCGACTGCGTGCCGGACGTCGGTTACCACCACCGTGGTGCCGAGAAGATGGCCGAGCGTCAGTCCTGGCACAGTTTCATTCCGTACACCGACCGTATCGACTACCTCGGCGGCGTGATGAACAACCTGCCGTACGTGCTCTCGGTCGAGAAGCTGGCCGGCATCAAGGTGCCCGAGAAGGTCGACGTCATCCGCATCATGATGGCCGAGTTCTTCCGGATCACCAGCCACTTGCTGTTCCTGGGGACTTACATCCAGGACGTCGGCGCCATGACCCCGGTGTTCTTCACCTTCACCGACCGTCAGAAGGCGTACACGGTGATCGAAGCCATCACCGGTTTCCGTCTGCACCCGGCCTGGTACCGCATCGGTGGCGTCGCCCACGACCTGCCGCGCGGCTGGGAAAAACTGGTCAAGGATTTCGTCGAGTGGATGCCCAAGCGTCTGGACGAATACCAGAAAGCCGCACTGGACAACAGCATCCTGCGTGGCCGGACCATTGGCGTCGCCGCCTACAACACCAAGGAAGCCCTGGAATGGGGCGTCACCGGTGCCGGCCTGCGTTCGACCGGTTGCGATTTCGACCTGCGTAAAGCTCGCCCTTACTCCGGCTACGAGAACTTCGAATTCGAAATCCCGCTGGCGGCCAATGGCGATGCCTACGACCGTTGCATCGTTCGCGTCGAAGAAATGCGCCAGAGCATCAAGATCATCGAGCAGTGCATGCGCAACATGCCGGAAGGCCCGTACAAGGCGGATCACCCGCTGACCACGCCGCCACCCAAAGAGCGCACGCTGCAGCACATCGAGACCTTGATCACGCACTTCCTGCAAGTTTCGTGGGGCCCGGTCATGCCGGCCAACGAATCCTTCCAGATGATCGAAGCGACCAAGGGCATCAACAGTTATTACCTGACGAGCGATGGCGGCACCATGAGCTACCGCACCCGGATTCGTACTCCAAGCTTCCCGCACCTGCAGCAGATCCCTTCGGTGATCAAAGGCAGCATGGTCGCGGACTTGATCGCGTACCTGGGTAGTATCGATTTCGTTATGGCCGACGTGGACCGCTAAGCATGAATAGCCCGCTTATCCAGACAGACCGTTTCGCCCTGAGCGAAACCGAGCGCTCGGCCATCGAGCATGAGCTGCATCACTACGAAGACCCGCGCGCGGCGTCGATCGAAGCCCTGAAGATCGTCCAGAAGGAACGTGGCTGGGTGCCTGACGGCGCGCTCTACGCCATCGGCGAGATCCTCGGCATCCCGGCCAGCGACGTTGAAGGGGTGGCGACGTTCTACAGCCAGATCTTCCGTCAGCCAGTGGGCCGTCACATCATTCGCGTCTGCGACAGCATGGTCTGCTACATCGGCGGCCACGAGTCGGTGGTCAGCGAAATCCAGAGCAAGCTGGGCATCGGCCTGGGTCAGACCACCGTCGACGGTCGTTTCACCCTGTTGCCGGTCTGCTGCCTCGGCAACTGCGACAAGGCGCCAGCGCTGATGATCGACGACGACACGTTCGGTGATGTGCAGCCTGCCGGCGTTGCCAAATTGCTCGAGGGCTACGTATGACCCTGACTTCCTTTGGTCCTGCCAACCGCATCAAGCGGTCGGCCGAGACTCACCCGCTCACTTGGCGTCTGCGTGACGACGGCGAAGCCGTATGGCTCGACGAGTACCAGGCCAAGAACGGTTACGCCGCTGCGCGCAAGGCCTTCGCCGACATGGGCCAGGACGACATCGTCCAGACCGTGAAAGATTCCGGCCTCAAGGGCCGCGGCGGTGCAGGCTTCCCCACGGGCGTGAAGTGGGGCCTGATGCCCAAGGACGAATCCATCAACATCCGCTACCTGCTGTGCAACGCGGATGAGATGGAGCCGAACACCTGGAAAGACCGCATGCTGATGGAGCAACTGCCCCATCTGCTGATCGAAGGCATGCTGATCAGTGCTCGCGCGCTGAAAACCTACCGTGGCTACATCTTCCTGCGTGGCGAATACACCACTGCCGCCAAGCACCTGAACCGTGCCGTGGAAGAAGCCAAGGCAGCAGGCCTGCTGGGTAAAAACATCCTGGGCAGCGGCTTCGATTTCGAGCTGTTTGTCCACACCGGTGCCGGGCGTTACATCTGCGGTGAAGAAACCGCACTGATCAACTCCCTCGAAGGCCGCCGCGCCAACCCGCGCTCCAAGCCGCCCTTCCCTGCCGCCGTAGGCGTGTGGGGCAAGCCGACTTGCGTGAACAACGTTGAAACCTTGTGCAACGTGCCGGCGATCATTGCCGACGGCGTGGACTGGTACAAATCGTTGGCCCGCGAAGGCAGCGAAGACATGGGCACCAAGCTCATGGGCTTCTCCGGCAAGGTCAAGAACCCTGGCCTGTGGGAATTGCCGTTCGGCGTCACCGCTCGCGAGCTGTTCGAAGACTACGCCGGCGGCATGCGCGACGGTTACAAACTCAAGTGCTGGCAGCCAGGCGGCGCCGGTACCGGTTTCCTGTTGCCGGAACACCTGGACGCACAAATGTATGCCGGCGGCATCGCCAAAGTGGGCACCCGTATGGGTACCGGCCTGGCCATGGCGGTGGACGACAGCGTCAACATGGTGTCCTTGCTGCGCAACATGGAAGAGTTCTTCTCCCGCGAATCCTGTGGCTTCTGCACCCCATGCCGTGACGGTCTGCCGTGGAGCGTCAAGCTGCTGCGCGCGATCGAGAACGGTGAAGGGCAAGCCGGCGATATCGAGACCCTGCTGGGTCTGGTCGGTTTCCTCGGCCCAGGCAAGACCTTCTGTGCACACGCACCGGGTGCCGTGGAGCCGTTGGGCAGCGCCATCAAATACTTCCGTCCAGAGTTCGAAGCCGGCATTGCGCCCACCAGCGCCGTCGTCCCGCCTCCGGCAAAGCCGATCGTAGTCGGCGCGTAAACGCTTAAAAAGGCGAAGGGTCCGTGCCCTTCGTCTTCTCGTGTGATGACGCCGTAAACGGCTGTGTTGATTCACGCGAATAACAAGATTCCATTAGCCACGCCCGCTGACACCGGGCCAACGAAGAACTTTGAACCATGGCCACTATCCACGTAGACGGCAAAGAGCTCGAAGTCGATGGGGCAGACAACCTGTTACAGGCATGTCTGTCGCTAGGCCTCGATATCCCTTATTTCTGCTGGCACCCAGCCCTTGGCAGCGTTGGCGCTTGCCGCCAGTGCGCGGTCAAGCAGTACACCGACGAGAACGACAAGCGTGGTCGGATCGTCATGTCCTGCATGACGCCAGCTACCGACGGCAGCTGGATCTCCATCGACGACGAAGAAGCGAAAGTGTTTCGCGCCAGCGTCGTTGAATGGCTGATGACCAACCACCCTCACGACTGCCCGGTCTGTGAGGAAGGCGGTCACTGCCACCTGCAAGACATGACGGTGATGACCGGCCACAACGAGCGCCGCTATCGCTTCACCAAGCGTACTCACCAGAACCAGCAACTGGGCCCGTTCATTTCCCACGAAATGAACCGCTGCATCGCCTGCTATCGCTGCGTGCGCTTCTATAAAGACTACGCTGGCGGCACCGATCTCGGTGTGTTTGGCGCCCACGACAACGTGTACTTCGGTCGCGTTGAAGACGGCACCCTGGAAAGCGAGTTCTCCGGCAACCTCACCGAGGTCTGCCCGACCGGTGTGTTCACCGACAAGACTCACTCCGAGCGCTACAACCGTAAGTGGGACATGCAGTTCTCGCCGAGCATCTGCCATGGCTGCTCCAGCGGTTGCAACATTTCTCCTGGCGAGCGTTACGGCGAACTGCGTCGCATCGAAAACCGTTTCAACGGTTCGGTGAACCAGTACTTCCTGTGCGACCGTGGCCGTTTCGGCTATGGCTACGTCAACCGCGAAGACCGCCCGCGTCAGCCACTGCTGGCCAACGGCGCCAAGCTGAGCCTCGACGAAGCGCTGGATAAAGCGGCTGACCTGCTGCGCGGTCGCAATATCGTCGGTATTGGTTCGCCGCGCGCCAGCCTCGAAAGCAACTACGCGTTGCTTGAACTGGTCGGCGCCGAGCACTTCTACTCCGGTATCGAAGCCGCTGAGCTTGAGCGCATTCGTCTGGTTGTGCAGGTGCTCAAAGACAGCCCGCTGCCGATCCCGAACATGCGCGACATTGAAGATCACGATGCGATTTTCGTCCTCGGCGAAGACCTGACCCAGACGGCTGCGCGCATGGCCCTGGCCCTGCGTCAATCGGTCAAGGGCAAGGCCGAAGACATGGCCGACGCCATGCGCGTTCAGCCGTGGCTCGATGCTGCGGTGAAGAACATCGGTCAGGACGCGCTGAACCCGCTGTTCATCGCCAGCCTGGCTGAAACCAAGCTCGACGACGTGGCTGAAGAATGCGTTCACGCAGCGCCAGACGACCTGGCCCGCATCGGTTTCGCCGTGGCTCACGCCCTCGATGCCAGCGCGCCGGCCGTTGAAGGCCTGGACGCTGAAGCCCTCGAATTGGCTCAGCGCATCGCCGACGCCCTGCTCGCTGCCAAGCGTCCATTGATCATTGCCGGCACCTCACTGGGTTCCAAGGCGCTGATCGAAGCCGCGGCGAACATCGCCAAGGCCCTGAAGTTGCGCGAGAAGAACGGTTCCATCAGCCTGATCGTGCCAGAGGCCAACAGCCTCGGCCTGGCCATGCTTGGTGGTGACTCGGTCGACGCAGCCCTGCAAGCGGTGATCGACGGCAAGGCGGACGCCATCGTCGTGCTGGAAAACGATCTGTACACCCGCACCGACAAAGCTAAGGTCGATGCTGCCCTGAACGCCGCGAAAGTGGTGATCGTGGCGGACCATCAAAAGACCGCCACCAGCGATCGCGCGCACCTGGTTCTGCCAGCGGCCAGCTTCGCTGAAGGCGACGGTACGCTGGTCAGCCAGGAAGGCCGCGCCCAGCGTTTCTTCCAGGTCTTCGACCCGACTTACCTCGACGCAAGCATTCTGGTTCACGAAGGCTGGCGCTGGCTGCATGCCCTGCGTTCGACCCTGCTGAACCAGCCGATCGACTGGACCCAACTGGACCACGTCACCGCTGCCGTTGCTGCGAGCAAACCGCAACTGGCGCGCATCGTCGATGCCGCACCGTCCGCCGCGTTCCGCATCAAAGGCCTGAAACTGGCTCGCGAACCGCTGCGTTACAGCGGCCGGACTGCCATGCGCGCCGACATCAGCGTGCACGAACCGCGTACTTCCCAGGACAACGACACTGCGTTCTCGTTCTCCATGGAAGGTTACTCGGGCTCGGTCGAGCCGCGTCAGCAAGTACCATTCGCCTGGTCTCCAGGCTGGAACTCGCCGCAAGCCTGGAACAAGTTCCAGGACGAAGTCGGTGGTCACCTCCGCGCTGGCGACCCGGGCACTCGCCTGATCGAAAGCACCGGTGATTCGCTGAACTGGTTCGCCAGTGTTCCGCGCGCGTTCAACCCGGCTCCGGGCACTTGGCAGGTCGTGCCGTTCTTCCACCTGTTCGGCAGCGAAGAGAACTCTTCCAAAGCCGCGCCGGTTCAAGAGCGCATTCCAGCCCCGTATCTGTCGCTGGCCAAGTCCGAAGCCGATCGTCTGGGTGTCAATGACGGTGCCCTGCTGAGCCTGAACGTGGCCGGCCAGACCTTGCGTCTGCCGCTGCGCATCAACGAAGAGCTGGGCGTCGGCCTGGTCGCATTGCCGGCCGGTATCGCTGGCATTCCGCCCGCGATCTTTGGCAAATCCGTTGACGGTCTGCAGGAGGCAGCGCTATGACCTGGTTCACTCCTGAAGTGATCGACGTAATCATCGCGGTCCTCAAGGCCATCGTGATTCTGCTCGCCGTGGTGGTGTGCGGCGCGCTGCTGAGCTGGGTCGAGCGTCGTCTGCTCGCCCTCTGGCAGGACCGTTACGGTCCGAACCGCGTCGGCCCGTTCGGCGCGTTCCAGATCGCTGCCGACATGATCAAGATGTTCTTCAAGGAAGACTGGACCCCGCCGTTCGCCGACAAAGTGATCTTCACGTTGGCGCCGGTCGTGGCCATGAGCGCCTTGCTGATTGCCTTCGCGATCATCCCGATCACCCCGACCTGGGGCGTGGCGGATATCAACATCGGCATCCTGTTCTTCTTCGCCATGGCGGGTCTGTCGGTCTACGCCGTGCTGTTCGCCGGCTGGTCGAGTAACAACAAGTTCGCCCTGTTGGGCAGCTTGCGGGCCTCGGCACAAACCGTGTCGTACGAAGTGTTCATGGGCCTGTCGCTGATGGGCATCGTGATCCAGGTCGGCTCGTTCAACATGCGCGACATCGTTGAATACCAGGCGCAGAACCTGTGGTTCGTCATTCCGCAGATCTTCGGTTTCCTGACCTTCTTCATCGCTGGCGTCGCCGTGACTCACCGTCACCCGTTCGACCAACCGGAAGCGGAACAGGAACTGGCCGACGGTTACCACATTGAATACGCCGGCATGAAATGGGGCATGTTCTTCGTCGGTGAATACATCGGCATCGTGCTGATTTCGGCGCTGCTGGTGACCTTGTTCTTCGGTGGCTGGCACGGTCCGTTCGGCATTCTGCCGCAGATCCCGTTCATCTGGTTCGCACTGAAAACCGCGTTCTTCATCATGTTCTTCATCCTGCTGCGCGCCTCGATTCCGCGCCCACGGTATGACCAAGTGATGGATTTCAGCTGGAAGTTCTGCCTGCCGCTGACCCTCGTCAACATGCTGGTGACCGCTGCGGTCGTGTTGCTCAACACGCCCGCCGTCGCGGCTCAGTGAGGATAGAGAATCATGAAGTACATTTTTGACATCGTGCATGGCTTCTTCACCCAGCTTCGCAGCCTGGTGATGATCTTCGGCCATGCCTTCCGCAAGCGCGATACGCTGCAGTACCCGGAAGAAGCCGTGTACCTGCCGCCGCGCTTCCGTGGGCGTATCGTGCTGACCCGCGACCCCGATGGCGAAGAGCGTTGTGTAGCCTGCAACCTGTGCGCCGTGGCGTGCCCGGTCGGTTGCATCTCGCTGCAGAAAGCTGAAACCGAAGACGGTCGCTGGTACCCGGAGTTTTTCCGTATCAACTTCTCGCGCTGCATTTTCTGCGGCCTCTGCGAGGAAGCCTGCCCGACCACCGCGATCCAGCTGACACCGGATTTCGAGATGGCCGAGTTCAAACGTCAGGACCTGGTGTACGAGAAAGAAGATCTGTTGATCTCCGGCCCCGGCAAAAACCCTGATTACAACTTCTATCGTGTTGCAGGTATGGCGATTGCCGGTAAGCCGAAAGGCTCCGCGCAGAATGAAGCCCAGCCGATCAACGTGAAGAGCTTGCTGCCTTAAGGAAGAAAGATGGAATTCGCTTTCTATTTCGCATCGGGTATCGCTGTTGTGTCCACGCTTCGCGTGATCACCAACACCAACCCTGTGCACGCCCTGCTCTACCTGATCATTTCGCTGATCGCCGTGGCCATGACCTTTTTCGCCCTCGGCGCGCCGTTCGCCGGTGTACTGGAAGTGATCGCCTACGCCGGCGCCATCATGGTGCTGTTCGTGTTCGTGGTGATGATGCTGAACCTGGGCCCGGCCTCGGTTCAGCAAGAGCGCGTCTGGCTCAAGCCCGGCATTTGGCTCGGCCCGGTCGCACTCGGTGCCCTGCTGCTGGCTGAACTGCTGTATGTGCTGTTCAGCGATGCCAGCGGTCAGGCCATCGGCCACACCACCGTAGACGCAAAGGCCGTGGGCATCAGCCTGTTCGGTCCGTATCTGCTGGTGGTCGAACTCGCCTCGATGCTGCTGCTCGCCGCAGCCGTCACGGCGTTCCACTTGGGCCGCAACGAAGCCAAGGAGCAATGACGATGCCTGCTATCCCTTTGGAGCATGGTCTGGCGGTCGCCGGCATCCTGTTCTGCCTCGGTCTGGTCGGCCTGATGGTCCGGCGCAACATTCTCTTCGTGCTGATGAGCCTGGAGGTCATGATGAATGCCTCCGCGTTGGCGTTCATCGTTGCCGGTAGTCGCTGGGCGCAGCCGGATGGACAGATCATGTTCATCCTGGTGATCAGCCTGGCAGCCGCCGAGGCCAGTATTGGCCTGGCGATTCTGTTGCAGCTGTATCGCCGCTTCCACACTCTCGATATCGACGCTGCCAGCGAGATGCGCGGATGAACCTTCTCTATCTGACTTTCGTATTCCCTCTCATAGGTTTCCTGCTGCTGTCGTTCTCACGCGGTCGCTGGTCGGAAAACCTTTCGGCGCTGATCGGCGTCGGCTCCATTGGCCTGTCGGCAATCGTCACTGCTTACATAATCTGGCAGTTCAACGTTGCGCCCCCTGAAGGCGGTCACTACACCCAAGTGTTGTGGCAGTGGATGGCGGTGGAAGGCTTCACGCCGAACTTCGCGCTGTACCTGGATGGTCTGTCACTGACCATGCTCGGTGTGGTGGTTGGTGTGGGCTTTCTGATCCACCTGTTCGCGTCCTGGTACATGCGCGGTGAAGCCGGTTACTCGCGCTTCTTTGCCTACACCAACCTGTTTATCGCCAGCATGCTGTTCCTGGTCCTGGCCGATAACCTGCTGTTCGTGTACTTCGGCTGGGAAGGCGTGGGCCTGTGCTCGTACCTGTTGATCGGTTTCTACTACAGCAACCGCAACAACGGTAACGCAGCACTCAAAGCCTTCATCGTGACCCGCGTCGGCGACGTGTTCATGGCCATCGGCCTGTTCATCCTGTTCCAACAGTTGGGCACACTGAACATCCAGGAACTGCTGGTCAAGGCGCCTGAGCACTTCAAGGCCGGCGACTTCTGGATCGTTCTGGCGACCCTGATGCTGCTGGGCGGCGCTGTCGGTAAATCCGCGCAACTGCCGCTGCAAACCTGGCTGGCGGATGCGATGGCCGGCCCTACTCCGGTTTCGGCATTGATCCACGCCGCGACCATGGTAACCGCCGGTGTCTACCTGATCGCCCGTACCCACGGTCTGTTCGCCCTGGCGCCGGACATCCTGCACCTGGTGGGTGTGGTCGGTGGCGTGACGCTGGTGCTGGCAGGTTTTGCGGCACTGGTGCAGACCGACATCAAACGTATCCTCGCCTACTCGACCATGAGCCAGATCGGCTACATGTTCCTGGCCCTGGGCGTAGGTGCCTGGGACGGCGCGATCTTCCACCTGATGACCCACGCCTTCTTCAAGGCGCTGTTGTTCCTTGCATCCGGTGCGGTGATCGTTGCCTGCCACCACGAGCAGAACATCTTCAAGATGGGCGGTCTGTGGAAGAAACTGCCACTGGCCTACGCCAGCTTCATCGTCGGCGGCGCGGCCCTGGCGGCCTTGCCTCTGGTGACCGCGGGCTTCTACTCCAAGGATGAAATCCTCTGGGAAGCGTTCGCCAGCGGTAACCAGGGTCTGCTTTATGCAGGTCTGGTCGGTGCCTTCATGACCTCGCTGTACACCTTCCGCCTGATCTTCATCGCATTCCACGGTGAAGCGAAGACCGAAGCGCACGCCGGTCACGGCATTGCTCACTGGCTGCCACTGTCGGTGCTGATCGTTCTGTCGACGTTTGTCGGCGCGATGATCGTTCCGCCGCTGCACGGTGTACTGCCACAAAGCGTCGGCCATGCCGGCGGCGACGCCAAGCACAGTCTGGAAATCGCCTCGGGCGCCATCGCCCTGGCCGGTATCCTGCTGGCCGCGTTGCTGTTCCTCGGCAAGCGCCGCTTCGTCACCGCCATCGCCAACAGCGGCGTCGGCCGCTTCCTTTCGGCCTGGTGGTTCGCTGCCTGGGGCTTCGACTGGATCTACGACAAACTGTTCGTCAAGCCTTACCTTGCGATCAGCCACATTCTGCGCAAAGACCCGCTCGACCAGACCATCGGTTTGATCCCGCGTATGGCCAAAGGCGGTCACACCGCCCTGAGCCGCACCGAGACCGGTCAATTGCGTTGGTATGCCGCCTCGATGGCTGCTGGTGCCGTGCTGGTAATCGGCGCCGTCGTGCTGGTAGCGGTCTGATATGAACCTTGCGAACTTGCGAAAGGAAACGAGCCCGTCATGATTCTGCCCTGGCTAATCCTGATCCCCTTCATCGGCGGCCTGCTGTGCTGGATGGGTGAGCGCTTCGGCGCCACCCTCCCCCGCTGGATTGCGCTGATCACCATGTCCCTGCTGCTCTCCCTCGGCCTCTGGCTGTGGGCCAACGGTGACTATTCATTTGCCCCGGCGCCTGGCGCCGACCCGACCTGGGCGCTTGAGTTCAAGCACGTCTGGATCCAGCGCTTCGGCATCAACGTGCACCTGGCCCTCGACGGCCTGTCGCTGTTGATGATCCTGCTGACCGGTCTGCTGGGTGTCCTCTCGGTACTCTGCTCGTGGAAAGAGATCCAGCGTCACGTGGGCTTCTTCCACCTGAACCTGATGTGGATCCTGGGCGGTGTCGTCGGCGTGTTCCTCGCCCTCGACCTGTTCATGTTCTTCTTCTTCTGGGAAATGATGCTGGTGCCGATGTACTTCCTCATCGCGCTCTGGGGTCACAGTTCTTCGGACGGCAAGAAAACCCGGATCTACGCGGCGACCAAGTTCTTCATCTTCACTCAGGCTTCCGGCCTGATCATGCTGGTGGCGATCCTGGGTCTGGTACTGGTCAACTTCAACGACACCGGCGTGATTACCTTCAACTACGCCGACCTGTTGAAGACCAAGATGTCGATGACCACCGAGTACATTCTGATGCTCGGCTTCTTCATCGCCTTCGCGGTCAAGCTGCCCGTTGTGCCGTTCCACTCCTGGTTGCCTGACGCTCACGCCCAGGCACCGACCGCGGGTTCCGTGGACCTGGCCGGTATCTTGTTGAAGACTGCGGCGTATGGCCTGCTGCGTTTCGCCCTGCCGCTGTTCCCGAATGCCTCGGCCGAGTTCGCGCCGTTCGCCATGGCCCTGGGTCTGATCGGGATTTTCTACGGTGCGTTCCTGGCCTTTGCGCAAACCGACATCAAGCGTCTGATCGCCTTCTCGTCCGTTTCCCACATGGGCTTCGTGCTGATCGGCATCTACTCCGGCAGCCAACTGGCGCTGCAGGGTGCGGTGATGCAGATGCTGGCGCACGGTCTGTCGGCCGCGGCACTCTTTATCCTCTCCGGTCAGTTGTACGAGCGCACTCATACCCGTGATATGCGCGAGATGGGTGGCCTGTGGTCGAAGATTGCCTACCTGCCAGCCCTCAGCCTGTTCTTCGCCGCCGCGTCGCTGGGCTTGCCGGCGACCGGTAACTTTGTCGGTGAGTTCCTGATCCTGATCGGCACCTTCGCCAGCGCTCCATGGATCACCGTGATCGCGACGTCCGGCCTGGTGTTCGGTTCGGTCTACTCGCTGATCATGGTCCACCGTGCCTTCTTCGGCCCGTCGAAATCGGACGCGGTGCTGCATGGCATGGACGGTCGCGAACTGATCATGGTGGTTGGACTTGCGGCGCTGCTGATCTACATCGGCGTGTACCCGCAACCGTTCCTCGATACCTCTGCCGCGACGATGCATGGCGTGCAGCAGTGGCTCGGCACCGCCTTCACTCAACTCGCTTCGGCCCGGTAAGAGCGCTATGGAATTCACGACTCAACACTTTATCGCGCTTGCGCCGTTGTTGATCACCAGCGCCACGATCATCGTGGTGATGCTGGCTATCGCATGGCGCCGCAACCACTCACAGACCTTCCTGCTGTCGGTGGCAGGTCTGAACCTGGCTTTGCTGTCGATCCTGCCGGCCCTGAAAGTCGCGCCGCTGGCCGTGACGCCATTGCTGCAGATCGACACCTTCGCTTGCTTGTACATGGCGCTGATCCTGGTCGCCACCCTCGCTTGTGTCACCCTCGCCCACGCCTACCTCGGCGATGGCGGTTCGGGTTACCCGGGTAACCGTGAAGAACTTTACCTGCTGATCCTGATGGCCGCCGCCGGTGGCCTGGTACTGGTCAGCGCGCAGCACCTGGCCGGGTTGTTCATCGGTCTGGAACTGCTTTCGGTACCGGTCTACGGTCTGGTGGCGTATGCCTTCTTCAACAAACGTTCGCTGGAAGCCGGTATCAAGTACATGGTGCTGTCGGCTGCCGGTTCCGCGTTCCTGTTGTTCGGTATGGCCCTGCTCTACGCCGACGCTGGCAGCCTGAGCTTCAACGGCATCGGTCAGGCCCTCGCGGCCACCGGTCTGCCAAGTTCTCTGGCTCAGCTGGGCCTGGGCATGATGCTGATCGGCCTGGCGTTCAAGTTGTCGCTGGTACCGTTCCACCTCTGGACCCCGGACGTTTACGAAGGTGCTCCGGCACCGGTGGCAGCGTTCCTGGCCACCGCGTCGAAAGTCGCTGTGTTTGCGGTGATGGTGCGTCTGTTCCAGATCTCGCCAGCGGCGAGCAGTGGCGTGCTGAGCGACGTGCTGACCATCATCGCCATCGCGTCGATTCTGTTCGGTAACCTGCTGGCACTGACCCAGAGCAACCTCAAGCGACTGCTGGGTTACTCGTCCATCGCTCACTTCGGTTACCTGCTGATCGCCCTGGTGGCGAGCAAGGGTCTGGCCGTGGAAGCCATCGGCGTGTACCTGGTCACCTACGTGATCACCAGCCTCGGCGCGTTCGGTGTGATCACCCTGATGTCCTCGCCGTACAACGGCCGTGACGCGGATGCCCTGTACGAATACCGCGGCCTGTTCTGGCGCCGTCCGTACCTGACCGCCGTCCTGACTGTGATGATGCTGTCCCTGGCCGGTATCCCGCTGACCGCGGGCTTCATCGGCAAGTTCTACATCATCGCTACCGGTGTCGAGTCGCAGCAATGGTGGCTGGTCGGCTCCCTGGTACTGGGCAGCGCCATCGGCGTCTTCTACTACCTGCGTGTGATGGTCACCCTGTACCTGATGGAACCGAACCTGCGTCGCCACGATGCCCAGCTGCACTGGGAACAACGTGCAGGCGGCGTAATGCTGCTGGCGATTGCCGTACTGGCATTCTTCCTCGGCCTGTATCCACAGCCGCTGCTGAACCTGGTTCAGCAATCGGGGTTGGCGGGTTGATTGCTTAAGCGATACTCAGCAGAAAACAGAAACGGCACCTTCGGGTGCCGTTTTTGCGTTTTGGGGGACAAGATCAAAAGATCGCAGCCTTCGGCGGCTCCTACAGGATATTGCGTACGCTTTTTTTGAACCTTAACCCCCTCTCCTCCCCGATATCCAGAATCGCCTCGCGGGTGAATCAGCCGCGTCCTACATCCCGATCCTGCCTTCGACTTTAACGTAATGACTTGACCGAATTGGGCAGGAACAGAAGCCTTGACCTATTCGATTCTTGTGATAGAAATATACGCAGGTAACGTACAGAACATGGACGCTCTTTTTATCGAATTACCCGTATTTCAAAAGCATCGAAGTGACTACCTGGATGATGATCTGTTTCACCGGTTCCAGCAGGAGCTGCTGCAAAACCCGGAAGCGGGAGATGTCGTCGAAGGCACCGGAGGTCTGCGCAAAATTCGAGTGGTGGATGAGCGGCGAAACAAGGGCAAGCGCGGTGGGCTGAGGGTGATTTATTACTGGTGGTCCGGTTTCGACCAATTCTGGCTCTTTACCTTGTATGGCAAGAACGAGCAGGACGATCTGACGCCACAACAGAAAAAACTGCTTAAAGAAATGCTTTATCGAGAAATCAAAGCGAGAACGAATGATGAAACGTGACATTTTTTCCGAGCTGGTAGAGGGGTTTGAAGCCTTGGCTGATGAGCGCCAAGGTAAAGTCACACTGCGCACACACAAAGTAAAACTGGCCAAGCTCGCCCCGATTACAGCAGAGGAAGTGGTTGGTATCCGCCAGCAATTGAATCTCTCCCGGCCGGTGTTTGCGATGTACTTGCGCACCAACACCCGGACGCTGGAGAACTGGGAACAAGGGCGGGCGAAACCTAATGCTCAGGCGACAACACTGATCCGGCTGGTTGAGCGCTTTCCGGAGACGGTTCAACAACTGGCGGCGCTGACCTGAAGTGTTTGCGGCGTTTTCAATGACGCCTTCGCGAGCAAGCCCGCTCCCACAGTGGATCTCCAGTGAACACACCATTGGGGGAACTCCTGCGATTAACTGTGGGAGCGGGCTTGCTCGCGAAGGCGGCCCATCAGGCACAAATGAAAACGGCACCTTACGGTGCCGTTTGCGTTTCACAGTCCAGCTGTTTACTTACGTGCCGCCTCCCACGATTTCAGCAGTTCGGCATAGCTCACGGTTTCGCCTTTAGGCTTCTCGTTCGCCAGTTTCGCTTTCGGCGCACCCGGCTGATCGAACCAGTACTGCGCATCCCGTTCCGGATTCATTTTCGGCCCGCAGGTCGGTTGTACCTTGGAGCGTTCCAGACGGGTCATGATCGCATCCTGATCCTTGGCCAGACCGTCCAGTGCCTGTTGTGGCGTTTTTTCACCACTGGCCGCTTCCGCGATGTGGCTCCACCACAGTTGCGCCAAACGAGGATAGTCCGGCACGTTGGTCCCGGTCGGAGTCCATTGCACGCGGGCCGGGCTGCGATAGAACTCCACCAGACCACCAAGTTTCGGCGCCAGGTCGGTCATGGCTTGCGAGTTGATGTCCGACTCGCGGATCGGCGTCAGGCCGACAATGGTTTTCTTCAGGGATACGGTTTTCGATGTCACGAACTGCGCATACAGCCAGGCCGCGAGTTTTTGCTTTTCAGGTGTGGACTTGAGGAAGGTCCAGGAACCGGCGTCCTGATAACCAAGCTTCATGCCCTCCTCCCAGTACGGACCTTTCGGCGAGGGTGCCATGCGCCATTTCGGCGTGCCGTCGGCGTTCATCACCGGCAGGCCCGGTTTGGTCATGTCGGCGGTAAACGCGGTGTACCAGAAGATCTGCTGGGCAATGTTGCCCTGGGACGGCACCGGGCCCGATTCGGAGAAGGTCATGCCCGCCGCTTCCGGTGGCGCGTATTTTTTCATCCAGTCAACGTACTTGGTGGTCGCATAAACCGCCGCCGGGCCGTTGGTATCGCCGCCGCGGGTCACGCTGGAGCCGACCGGATGACAATCCTCGACGCGGATACCCCACTCATCCACCGGCAAACCGTTGGGTATGCCTTTATCGCCAGCGCCGGCCATGGAGAACCATGCATCAGTGAAGCGCCAGCCGAGGGACGGGTCTTTCTTGCCGTAGTCCATGTGGCCATAGACGCGCTTGCCGTCGATTTCCTTGACGTCTTCGCTGAAGAATTTGGCGATGTCTTCATAGGCCGACCAGTTCACCGGCACGCCTAGTTCATAATCATACTTTTCTTTGAATTTCGCTTTCAAATCCGCACGCTCGAACCAATCGGCACGGAACCAGTAGAGGTTGGCGAACTGCTGGTCAGGCAGTTGATAGACCTTGCCGTCTGGCGCGGTGGTGAACGAGATGCCGATGAAGTCTTTGATGTCCAGCGTTGGCGAGGTGTAGGCCTTGCCTTCGTTGGCCATCAGGTCGGTGATCGATTCGGTCTTGCCGTAGCGAAAGTGCGTACCGATCAAGTCCGAGTCGTTGACCCAACCGTCATAGATGTTCTTGTCCGATTGCATCTGGGTCTGCAGCTTTTCCACCACGTCGCCTTCTTGCAGCAAGTCGTGGGTCAGCTTGATCCCGGTGATCTCGGTAAAGGCTTTGGCCAGCGTTTTGGATTCATATTCGTGGGTCGCGATGGTTTCCGAAACCACCTTGATGTTCATCCCGCGAAAGGGCTCGGACGCTTTGATAAACCACTTCAGCTCTTCGAGCTGCTGGGCTTCGGTCAGGGTGGACGGTTTGAACTCGCTGCCAATCCATTTCTTGGCGGCGTCTTCATAGGCATCGGCCCAGGCCGCAGCGCTCAAACCGCTGAGTGCCAGCATGGCTGCCAATGAAACGCTATGTCGCAGCTTATTGTTTTTGTCGAACATAGAGACCTCCTGTTTAGGTTTCGGAGCAACATTGCCGATCGATTTCGACTAGCCCCAACGCATCACAGCCAACAGCCACACCAGGGACAACGCGAACGCCACCCAGATGCTCCAGTCGGTGACGCCGATTACCAGCAAATGCAGGTAGGCGCTGCCGAGAAGACCGATAAACAGCCGATCACCACGGGTGGTGGCAATCGGCAAAAAACCACGCCGAGGGATACTCGGCGAACGCATTTCCCAGGTCGTCATGCCCGCCAGAGTCAAGGCAATGACGCTGAAGAACGCCGCCGTGGGGCCGGTCCAGCTCATCCATTCCATCATCAGTTCCTCATACCCGGCCCAGGGCAAAGCCCTTGGCCACGTGGTTGCGAACAAACCAGATCACCAACATGCCCGGCAGGATGGTCAACACCCCCGCTGCCGCCAGCACACCCCAGTCGATGCCGGACGCCGAGACCGTTCGCGTCATTACCGCCGCGATAGGCTTGGCGTTTACCGAGGTCAGCGTCCGCGCCAGCAGCAGCTCGACCCAGGAAAACATGAAGCAGAAAAACGCCGTAACACCGATCCCGGAGCCGATCAGCGGGACGAAGATCTTCACGAAGAACTTGGGGAAACTGTAGCCGTCGATGTAGGCGGTTTCGTCAATTTCCTTGGGAACGCCGGACATGAAGCCTTCAAGAATCCACACCGCCAACGGCACGTTAAACAGACAGTGAGCCAACGCCACCGCGATGTGGGTATCGAACAACCCGATCGAGGAATACAGCTGAAAGAACGGCAGCAGAAACACCGCCGGTGGCGCCATGCGATTGGTCAGCAGCCAGAAGAACAGGTGCTTGTCGCCAAGAAAACGATAGCGCGAAAACGCATACGCCGCCGGCAGCGCCACGCTCAGGGAGATCACCGTGTTCAGGCTCACGTAATACAGCGAGTTGAGATAACCGGTGTACCAGCTCGGGTCAGTGAAGATCACCTTGTAGTTGGCGAAGGTGAAATCCTGCGGAAACAGCGTCAGACCGCCGAGGATTTCGGTGTTGCTCTTGAAGGACATGTTCAGCAGCCAGTAGATCGGCACTAGCAGGAACAGGATGTAGATCAGCAGCGGGATAAGCTTTCTCTTGCTCATGGCGGGCCTCACCGATTGGCGTCAGAGTGAGTCATGGCGGTGTAGAACAGCCACGACACCAACAGGATGATCAGGAAGTACACCAGCGAGAAAGCCGCCGCCGGGCCGAGGTCGAATTGCCCGATGGCCATTTGGGTCAAGGTCTGACTCAAGAACGTCGTGGCATTACCCGGACCACCACCCGTCAACACGAACGGCTCGGTGTAGATCATGAAGCTGTCCATGAACCGCAGCATTACCGCGATCAGCAGCACGCTCTTGAGCTTGGGCAACTGGATGTGTCGGAAAACCGCCCAGGCCGACGCCCGATCAATCCGCGCCGCCTGGTAATACACGTCCGGAATCGCCCGCAAACCGGAGAAACACAACAGCGCCACCAACGAGGTCCAGTGCCACACGTCCATCACCAACACCGTGACCCAGGCGTCCATGGTGTTGGCCGCATAGTTGTAGTTCAGGCCCATGGCCTTGAGGCTGGCGCCGAGCAGACCAATGTCCGCGCGGCCGAAAATCTGCCAAATGGTGCCGACCACGTTCCACGGAATCAGCAGCGGAATCGCCAGAATAATCAGCACCAGCGACGACCAGCGGCCCTTGATCGGCATGGTCAGCGCGATGGCGATGCCCAACGGAATTTCGATCAACAACACGCAGCCGGAGTAAATGAACTGACGCAGCAGCGAGTCATGCAACCGTGGGTCAAGCAGCACCTGTTTGTACCAGTCGGCGCCGACGAAGTAGCGGCTGGACTGGTCGAAGATGTCCTGCACCGAGTAGTTGACCACGGTCATCATCGGGATCACAGCGCTGAACGCCACCAGCAGAAACACCGGCAACACCAGCCACCAGGCCTTGTTGTTCTGCACCTTGTTCATGGCAGCACCTCCAGCAGGTAATCATCGGCATAGACCATCAGCCATTGCGCCGGAAAACTGATGTACGCCGTGCCTTCGGGCACCGGTTTGTCTTCGGCCAGGCGTACTTTCAGCAGCGCGCCGTCGAGGTTCAGGGTCATGATCTTGTAGGTGCCCAGGTCTTCGACGTGCACGACCTGTGCCTGCATCGCGTCATCACGGGGTTCGCCCCACACATGAACGAACTCCGGACGAATACCGACCTTCAGGGTTTTCCATTCGGACTCGGCGAGTCGTTTCTGCATCGCGTCGGACAACGGCAAGTGAGTCCCGGCAAAACCGACACCGCCGGCTTGCGGCTGGACTTCGATCAGGTTCATTCCCGGGCTGCCGATGAAATAACCGACAAAGGTGTGGCTCGGCCGCTCGAACAATTCCCGCGGCGTACCGAACTGCACGATCTGCCCGCCATACATCACCGCGATCTTGTCAGCGAAGGTCGAAGCTTCGAGCTGATCGTGGGTGACGTAGACCATGGTTATGTTGAACTGCTCGTGGATCTGCTTGAGCTTGCGTCGCAGCTTCCACTTCAGGTGCGGGTCGATCACCGTCAGCGGTTCATCGAAGAGGATCGCCGACACGTCATCGCGCACCAGCCCACGGCCCATGGAGACTTTCTGTTTTTCATCGGCGGTGAGGTTGCGCGCCTTCTTGTGCAGCAACGCCTGAAGGTCGAGGACTTCAGCGATTTCCTGCACCTTGGTGTGAATTTTCGCTTCCGCCATGCCCTGATTACGCAACGGGAAAGCCAGGTTATCGAACACCGTCATGGTGTCGTAGACCACCGGAAACTGGAAAACCTGGGCGATGTTGCGCTTCTCGGGGGTCAGATCATTGACCGCCTTGCCGTCGAACAGCACATGCCCTTGGGACGGGCTGAGCAACCCGGAAATGATATTGAGCAATGTCGACTTGCCGCACCCCGAAGGCCCGAGCAACGCATAAGCACCGCCCTGCTCCCAGACATGGTCCATCTCGCGGATCGCGTAATCCTCAGGGCCGGTCGGCGTAGGGGTGTAGCTGTGGGCAAGGTTCTGCAAACGGATTTCGGCCATCAGGCAACCCTCGCAATACGGCGACCGGGCGCCTGAACCAGCCGCCCCTGCATATCGAACACAAACAGTTTATGGGTCGGGATATAGATGCGAATCGGCGCGTCGACGTCGTATTCGTGGACTCCCGGCAAATGCAGCACCAACAGGAAATACTCGTTGCGCACGTGCAGGAAGGTTTCCGAACCGCTGATCTCGGCCACCTCGACGGTTACCGCCAGCTCAAGGTCATCGTCATTGCTCGGCACCAGCGAAATGTGGCTGGGGCGCACACCAAAACGGAACTCGCCCTCGCCCACCGGTCGCAGATCGACGTTCAACGGGAAGTGCACAAAATTGGCGAAACTGACTTCGTTGCCGGCGATACGCCCCGGCATCAGGTTGATCGGCGGTTCGGAGAACAACTCCGCCGCCAGCACGGTTTGCGGCTGGTGATAAACCTCGGAGGACTTGCCGCTCTGAATCACCCGGCCTTCATGAAGAATCGTAGTGGTGCCGCCCAGCGCCAGGGCTTCGTTGGGTTCCGTGGTGGCGTAAATCGCGATGGTGTGCCGGGCCTTGAACAGCTCGCGCATTTCCTGGCGCAGCTCTTCGCGCAGCTTGTAGTCGAGGTTGACCAACGGCTCGTCGAACAGAATCAGCTCGGCGTCCTTGACCAGCGCCCGAGCCATGGCCGTGCGCTGTTGCTGACCGCCGGAGAGTTCCAGAGGATAGCGCTGGAGGAATTTCTCGATACGCAGCATCTTCGCCGTTTCCAGCACTTTGCTCTGGATCAGCTCATTGGAAACGCCGGACTGACGCAGCGGCGAGGCGATGTTCTCGAACACCGTCATGGTCGGGTAATTGATGAACTGCTGATAGACCATCGACACATTGCGCAAACGCACCGGGCGCTGGGTGACATCGACGCCGTTCATCAGGATGCGGCCGCTGTCGGGCTTGTCCAGACCGGCCATCAGGCGCATGAGGCTGGTTTTGCCGGACAACGTGCGACCGAGCAAAACGTTGAACGATCCGGGTTCGAAGTTAAGGCACGCATCGTCGATCCAGGTCTGGCCCTCGACGGTACGGCTGACGTGCTCCAGGATTAGTGACATGGCTCGGCCTTTTTATTATTGGAGTCAAGCGACCAGAGCACTACAGCGACATTCGTGCCAGAAATCCCAAGCGGTTGATCTGGCTTGAAAAACACGAAAAAGAAGGGAAAACAGCGTTCGTTGCTGAACAGAAATGAACAACCGTGGCTGAACAATTGAACAATCTGGTGGTTGACAATGAACAATAGTGAACAACACTCTGTGGGAGCGGGCTTGCTCGCGAATGCGGACTGTCAGACACATTATTGGTGTTTGACCCACCGCATTCGCGAGCAAGCCCGCTCCCACATGGAATCTCATAACAACAATAAAAATGCTGTTTCAGAGGCTGAATGCCATGGCCGCACCTGCCCCGCCGCTCTCCCACGACGCCATCATCCAGGACTCCTGGTCCCGCTGCCGCGCGTTCGGGCTCGATCATCAGAGCGCGCCGGCGTTCGATCAGCTACCCGCCGATGGCATCGCCCAGTTGCTGGAGAGCCAGCATTCACTGGTGCAGACCACCTATCAGGAAGTCCTGCCGTATTACGAGAACATCCTCAGCAACTCCAATTGCCTGATCATGCTCGCCGACAATCAGGGCCAGGTGCTGACTTCCTGGGGCACCCAGCGTTTCATCAAGCCGAGCCTGACCCGCGGTTTCAGCGCCGGCGCCAGCTGGATGGAGCGTTGCAGCGGCACCAACGCGATCGGCACCGCGTTGGCCTGCGAGCAAGCGGTGCACATCGAGCACGATGAACATTTTCTCAAGGCCAACCGCTTCATGACCGGTTCCGCCGCGCCGATTTTCGATGCCGAGCGCAAGGTGATCGCGGTGTTGGACGTATCCAGCGACAGCTACCTACCGCCATCGCACACCCTGGGCATGGTCAAGATGATGAGCCAGACCGTGGAGAACCGGTTGATCCTCAATCTGTTCCACGGCCAGCATTTCCAGCTGACCTTCAACACTGGGCTGAATAACCTCGACAGCCAATGGGCCGGGTTGCTGATCTTCGATGAAACCGGTCAGGTGCTGTCCGCCAATCGCCGGGCCGACAATCTGCTGGGGATCAGCCTGTCGCGGGTCAGCGTCGAAAGCCTGTTCAAAGTCTCATTGCTGGAACTGCTGAACCAGCCGGACGGCCTGCCATTTGCCTTGCAGGCCTCGGGGCGCAACCGTTTTCAATGCCTGTTGAAGCGACCGAAACAAGTGCCGATTCAGGCGCGGCAGCTTTCTGAAATAAAGAGCTCTGAAACAAAGAGTGCTGAATCCACGGCGCCGGCTCCCATAGCGATCAGCCTCAACACCCTGCACTTTGGCGACAACCGCGTGGAAAAAGCCGTGCGCCAGGCCGAACGCTTGCTGGAAAAGGACATTCCGCTATTGATCCATGGGGAAACCGGAGTCGGTAAGGAAGTTTTCGTTAAAGCCCTGCATCAGGCCAGTTCACGCAGCAAACAGCCGTTCATTGCCGTCAACTGTGCAGCGATCCCCGCCGAACTGGTGGAGTCAGAGCTATTTGGCTATGAGAAAGGCGCGTTCACTGGCGCCAACCAGAAAGGCAGCATCGGGCTGATCCGCAAGGCCGACAAAGGCACGTTGTTCCTAGATGAAATCGGCGACATGCCGCTGCCGACCCAGGCCCGGCTGCTGCGGGTATTGCAGGAGCGGTGCGTGCAACCGGTGGGCAGCAGCGAGTTGTTCCCGGTGGACATTCGGATTATTTCAGCGACTAACCGCTCGTTGCGCGAACAGGTTCAGCTGGGGCGGTTTCGTGAGGATTTGTATTACCGCATCGGTGGTTTGACCCTGGAGTTACCGCCACTCAGGGAGCGCAGCGATAAGGAAGCGCTGTTCAAACGGCTGTGGGAACAGCACCGCGAACCGAGCCAATGGGCTGGCTTGAGCCGTGAAGTGATGGAGCTGTTCAGCCGCCATCCGTGGCCAGGGAATTTGCGCCAGGTCAGCAGTGTGATGCAGGTAGCGCTGGCCATGGCCGAGGAACAACCCGTGCGGCCAGAGCATTTGCCGGATGATTTTTTTGTCGATCTGGAGATGGAGCCGGTGGATTCGCCGGAGACTATAACCTTCGACCTCAATGATGCCGAGGAATTGAATCGGCAATTGCAGGCGGCTGGGGGGAATATTTCGCACTTGGCGCGGCGGTTGGGGGTTAGCCGGAATACCCTTTACAAGCGATTGCGCCAGTCAGGCGACTGATCGTTCCCACGCGCAGCAAAGGAATGCAGCCCGGGACGCTCTGCGTCCCAAGAGCCGAACGCGGAGCGTCCGTTGAGGCATTCCCACGCGGAGCGTGGGAACGATCATCAGTCAGCCAATCGCCAGGTCGTCCCACCCTTCCCGTCTTCCAGCACCACACCCATGGCGGTGAGCTGGTCGCGGATGCGGTCGGATTCGGCCCAGTCCTTATTGGCACGAGCCGTCAAACGAGCCTGGATCAGTGCATCGACCTCAGCCGCATCAACCCGCCCTTCAGCACCGGCCTGCAGGAAGTCATCGGCCTCAAGCTGCAACACACCCAACACGCTGGCCAATTCTTTCAAGCGCGCCGCCAGACCGGCCGCCGCATCAAGATCGCTCTCGCGCAGACGGTTGATCTCGCGGACCATCTCGAACAGCACCGCACAGGCTTCCGGGGTACCGAAGTCGTCGTTCATCACCTGAGTGAAACGCTCGACGAAGGCTTCGCCGCCAGCAGGCGCCACATTCGGCAGACCTTTCAACGCGTGGTAGAAACGCTCGAGCGCGCCCTTGGCGTCCTTGAGGTTGTCTTCCGAATAGTTGATCGCGCTGCGGTAGTGGCTCGACACCAGCAGGTAACGCACGACTTCCGGGTGGTACTTTTCCAGCACGTCGCGAATGGTGAAGAAGTTGTTCAAGGACTTGGACATCTTCTCGCCATTGATGCGAATCATGCCGCAATGCATCCACGCGTTGGCGTAGGTCTTGCCGGTCGCCGCCTCGCTCTGGGCGATTTCGTTTTCATGGTGCGGGAACTCGAGGTCGCTGCCGCCGCCATGAATGTCGAAGGTCTCGCCGAGGCAGCAGGTCGACATCACCGAGCACTCGATGTGCCAGCCCGGACGGCCGTCACCCCACGGCGAAGGCCAGCTCGGCTCGCCCGGCTTGGCGCCTTTCCACAGCACGAAGTCCAGCGGGTCTTGTTTCGACTCGTCGACTTCGATCCGCGCGCCGATGCGCAGGTCTTCGATCTTCTTGCGCGACAGCTTGCCGTAGCCCATGAACTTGGCGACGCGGTAGTACACGTCGCCATTGCCCGGTGCGTAGGCGTAACCCTTGTCGATCAGGGTCTGGATCATGCTCTGCATGCCAGCGATGTGATCGGTGGCTCGCGGCTCCATGTCCGGCTTGAGGATGTTGAGGCGCGCCTCGTCCTCGTGCATCGCGGTGATCATGCGCTCGGTCAGCACGTCGAACGGCTCGCCGTTCTCTTTCGCCCGATTGATGATCTTGTCTTCGATGTCGGTGATGTTGCGCACATAGGTCAGGTTATAACCGCTGAACCGCAACCAGCGGGTCACCAGGTCGAACGCGACCATGCTGCGGCCATGGCCAATGTGGCAGTAGTCGTACACGGTCATCCCGCAGACGTACATGCGCACATTGTTGCCATCCAGAGGCTTGAAGACTTCTTTGCTCTTGGTGAGCGTGTTGTAGATCGTAAGCACTTTAGGTTCCTTGAATCACTGGCCCCACGAATCACGCAAGGTCACGGTACGGTTGAACACCGGATGACCTGGTTTCGAGTCCTTGATATCCGCGACGAAGTAACCTTCGCGCTCGAACTGGAAACGGTCTTCCGGCTGTGCATTGCCAAGCGAAGGCTCGGCACGACAACCGGTGAGGACTTGCAGCGAGTCAGGGTTGATGTTGTCCAGGAAACTGGCGCTGTCTTCGGCCTTCTCCGGGTTCGGAGAACGGAACAGGCGATCGTACAGACGCACTTCGCATTCGACGCTGGCCGCGGCCGGCACCCAGTGCACAACGCCTTTGACCTTGCGGCCTTCAGGGTTCTTGCCCAGGGTTTCCGGATCGTAAGAGCAACGCAGTTCGACGATGTTGCCATCGGCGTCCTTGATCGCTTCGTCGGCACGGATCACGTAGCTGCCGCGCAGACGCACTTCGCCGTTCGGCTCCAGGCGCTTGTAGCCTTTTGGCGGCTCTTCCATGAAGTCTTCACGGTCGATGTAGAGCTCACGGGCGAACGGCAGAACGCGCACGCCCATGTCTTCTTTCGGGTGGCACGCCAATTCGAGGTTTTCGACCTGGCCTTCCGGGTAGTTGGTGATCACGACTTTCAGCGGACGCAATACGCACATGGCGCGTGGGGCGCTGTGGTCGAGGTCGTCACGGATGCTGAATTCGAGCATGCCGAAATCGACTACGCCGTCGGAACGGTTGGTGCCGATCATTTCGCAGAAGTTGCGGATCGATTTCGGCGTGTAACCACGGCGGCGGAAACCCGACAGCGTGGACATGCGCGGATCGTCCCAGCCATGAACGTGCTTTTCATCGACCAGTTGCTTGAGTTTGCGCTTGCTGGTGATGGTGTAGTTCAGGTTCAGGCGGCTGAACTCGTACTGACGCGGGTTCGCCGGTACTGGCAGGTTGTCGAGGAACCACTCGTACAGCGGACGGTGGCTTTCGAACTCCAGGGTGCAGATCGAGTGGGTAATGCCTTCGATGGCGTCCGACTGACCGTGGGTGAAGTCGTAGTTCGGGTAGATGCACCACTTGTCGCCGGTCTGGTGGTGATGCGCGTGACGGATGCGATACATGATCGGGTCGCGCAGGTTCATGTTCGGCGAGGCCATGTCGATCTTGGCCCGCAGCACGCGTGCGCCGTCCGGGAATTCGCCGGCGCGCATGCGGGCGAACCAGTCGAGGTTTTCTTCCACGGAGCGATCACGGAACGGGCTGTTCTTGCCCGGCTCGGTCAGCGTGCCGCGATATTCCTTGGCCTGCTCAGGGCTCAGGTCATCGACGTAGGCCTTGCCGGCCTTGATCAGCTCAACCGCCCAGTCGTGCAACTGGTCGAAATACTGCGAGGCATAGCGCACTTCACCGGACCATTCGAAGCCCAGCCATTTGACGTCGCTTTCGATCGCGTCGATGTATTCCTGGTCTTCCTTGGCCGGGTTGGTGTCGTCGAAACGCAGGTGCGTGACGCCGCCGAATTCCTGGGCCAGGCCGAAGTTCACACAGATCGACTTGGCGTGACCGATGTGCAGGTAGCCGTTGGGCTCAGGCGGGAAACGGGTGACGATCTGCGTGTGCTTACCCGAGTCCAGGTCCGCCTGGATGATCGGGCGCAGGAAATTGACCGGCACGGCAGGGCCGGTCTTGGAATTCGAGGTAGGGTCGACAGTGGGCTTGCTCATAGGATCCTTGAACGTACAAGTGCGCGGCCAGTTGGCCAAATCAAAGCGGCTGTTATAAATCAAAGGGGCTTATCATAGCCGATGCTGTCAAGTGGCTGACAGAGCAGGCCGGCAATCGGCTGCATTTAATCGGTTGCCAATGAAAAACAGCCTCGAAATTCGCGCCCGGCACGCTAAACTGCGTGCCTTGGCCGCCACTGGCCAGACCGGTTGAGGGCCAAAGCGCCCCGAACCCACGAATTTCTATAAAGAGTACTGATCATGACTCAAGTCAAACTGACCACCAACCATGGCGACATCGTCCTGGAACTGAACGCCGAAAAAGCACCGATCACCGTTGCCAACTTCGTCGAGTACGTCAAAGCCGGTCACTACGAAAACACTGTTTTCCACCGTGTCATCGGCAACTTCATGATCCAGGGCGGCGGTTTCGAGCCAGGCATGAAAGAAAAGAAAGACAAGCGCCCAAGCATCCAGAACGAAGCCGACAACGGCCTGCCGAACGTGAAGTACAGCGTAGCCATGGCCCGCACCATGGAGCCGCATTCGGCTTCCGCCCAGTTCTTCATCAACGTGGCTGACAACAGCTTCCTGAATCACAGCAGCAAAACCGCTCAGGGTTGGGGCTACGCCGTATTCGCCAAAGTAGTCGAAGGCACCGACGTGGTCGACAAGATCAAAGGCGTGGCCACGACTTCCAAAGCCGGCCACCAGGACGTACCAGCAGACGACGTGATCATCGAGAAAGCCGAGATCATTGAGTGATACTGCTGATTTCAGACTTGCATCTGGAAGAGGAGCGCCCGGACATCAGCCGGGCGTTTCTGGATTTGCTCGCCGGACGCGCCCGCTCGGCGAGTGCGTTATACATTCTGGGCGACTTTTTCGAGGCATGGATTGGCGACGATGCCATGACGCCGTTCCAGCGCTCCATCTGCCAGGCCCTGCGCGAACTTAGCGACAGCGGCATGGCCATTTTTCTGATGCACGGCAATCGCGACTTCATGCTCGGCCAGGCCTTCTGCAAACAGGCCGGCTGCACGTTGTTGAAAGACCCGAGTGTCGTGCAGTTTTACGGCGAGCCGGTGCTGTTGATGCACGGCGACAGCCTCTGCACCCGCGACGAAGCGTATATGAAGCTGCGGCGCTACCTGCGCAACCCGATCACCCGGTTCATCCTGCGAAATCTGCCCTTGCGCACTCGCCATAAACTGGCGCGCAAGCTGCGCAGCGAAAGCCGCGCGCAAACGCGGATGAAGGCTAATGACATCGTTGATGTCACGCCGGAAGAAGTGCCGCGAGTCATGCAGCAATACGGCGTGAAAACCTTGATCCATGGGCACACCCATCGCCCCGCCATCCACAAGCTGCAGATTGGCGAGCAGGCGGCCAAACGCATTGTGTTGGGGGATTGGGACCGTCAGGGATGGGCGTTGCAGGTGGATGAGAATGGGTTTGCGCTGGCGCCGTTTGATTTCGTGCCACCACCACAATTGGCAGCACCCACAAACTAACTGCCGAACAAAAGAACCTGTGGGAGCGGGCTTGCCCGCGATAGCGGAATCACATACAACAACTTTGTTGACTGACCCACCGTCATCGCGGGCAAGCCCGCTCCCACAGGGACTGTGTTTGACTTAGTGGCCGGCAGCAGCCGGTCCCGCCTTCGCCGCAAACGGCGGCTTCGCCAGCCACACCAGCAGAATCAACCCCATGAACGCCCACCCGAGCAACGTGAAGTAATCCACGGTGGAGAGCATGTACGCCTGGCTGGTCAGCACATGATCCAGCTGCGCGTAGGCCGGGTTACCCGCCCCCCCCAACGCACTCAAGGCATCTCGAGTCGCCGGCTCATACGTGGTGATGCTTTCACTCAAATACGCATGGTGCTGATCGGCGCGGCGAATCCAGATCCAGGTGGTCAACGACGCCGCAAAACTACCGCCCAGGGTCCGCAGGAACGTGGCAAGCCCCGCGCCGTCGGCAATCTGGCTCGGCGGCAAGTCCGACATCAAAATGCTCAAGGTCGGCATGAAGAACAGCGCCACGCCAATGCCCATGAACAACTGCACCAGCGCGATGTGCTGGAAGTCCACTTCGTTGGTAAACCCGGCGCGCATGAAGCAACTTAAACCGATGCACAGGAACGCACCGCCAGCCAGCAGGCGCAGATCGAACTTGTGCGCGTACTTGCCGACAAACGGCGACAGCAGCACCGGCAGAATGCCGATCGGTGCCACCGCCAGCCCGGCCCAAGTAGCGGTGTAGCCCATCTGGGTTTGCAACCATTGCGGCAGGATCAGGTTGATGCCGAAGAACCCGGCATAACCCAGCACCAACACAATGGTGCCGATGCGGAAATTACGGTAAGCGAACAGCCGCAGGTTGACCACCGGATGTTTGTCGGTCATTTCCCAGATCACGAACACCGCCAGCGCAATCACTGAAATAGCCGCGCCGATGAGGATGAAGTTCGACTCGAACCAGTCCAGGTCATTGCCCTTGTCTAGGATCACCTGCAACGCACCGACGCCAATAATCAAAGTGATCAAGCCCACGTAATCCATCGGCTGATAACTGGTCACCACCGGCCGCGCCTTGAGCTGCTGCTGCACCACCATCACCGCGAAAATCCCGATCGGCACATTGATAAAGAAAATCCACGGCCAGCTGTAGCTGTCGGTGATCCAGCCGCCGAGGATCGGCCCTGCAATCGGCGCCACCACCGTGACCATCGCCAGCAACGCCAGGGCCATGCCTCGCCTGGCGGGCGGATAGACCGCGATCAACAGCGTCTGGGTCATCGGATACAACGGGCCGGCCACCAGGCCCTGAAGCACGCGAAAGCCGATCAGCTCCGGCATCGAGGTCGAGATACCGCACAGAAACGAGGCCAGCACGAACAGCATCGTCGCCCAGAGAAACAGCTTCACCTCACCAAAGCGCCGACTGAGCCAACCGGTCAGCGGCAGGGCAATGGCGTTGCTCACGGCAAACGAGGTGATGACCCAGGTGCCCTGCTCCGAACTCACCCCCAGGTTGCCGGATATCGTCGGCAAGGCCACGTTGGCGATGGTGGTGTCGAGCACCTGCATGAAGGTCGCCAGCGACAGGCCGATAGTGCTGAGCAGCAGGCTGGGCGGCGTGAAAGACGCGTTATTGCTCATCGCGAATCCTTTGAAACCTGATTGGCACAGCGCCTGTTACTGACGCAGCGGACCTTGTGGGAGCGAGCCTTTGTGGAGCCTTTGTGGCGAGGGAGCTTGCTCCCTCGCCACAAAGGCTCCACAAAGGCTCGCTCCCACAGGGTCGGTGTGATGGCGAATCAGCGGTGCGCGGTTTTACTGACCGCGGCGCTGTTGTCGTGGATCAACTGAGTGATCATCGCGTCGGCCTCGGCCAACTGACGGTCGTAGATACGGGTGCTGAACGACGCCTTTTGCGGCGGCTGTTGCGCCAGCACCGGGCCGCTCTGGTCACGCAGGTTCACATCGACCTGAGTCGACAGGCCGACCCGCAATGGGTGCTTGGCCAGCTCTTCGGCATTGATGTGAATTCGCACTGGCACCCGCTGGACGATCTTGATCCAGTTACCGGTGGCGTTCTGCGCCGGCAGCAAGGCAAACGCGCTGCCGGTCCCGGCGCCGAGGCTGTCGATGGTGCCGCTGTATTTGACGTCGCTGCCGTAGAGGTCGGCCTCGATGTCCACCGGCTGACCGATGCGCATGTCACGCAGTTGGGTTTCCTTGAAATTGGCGTCGATCCACAGTTGGTCCAGCGGGATCACCGCCATCAGCGCGGTGCCCGGCTGGACCCGCTGCCCCAGTTGCACGCTGCGTTTGGCAACGTAACCGGTGACCGGCGCGATCAAGGTGCTACGGGCATGGGTCAGGTACACCTGACGCAATTGCGCGGCGGCGTACATCACGTCCGGGTGCGACGACACCACGGTGTCATCGACCAGCGCGCTGGTGGTCTTGAGTTGTTGTTGGGCGTTGGCCAGGGCGTTTTGCGCCGAGGTCAGGTCATCACGGGCGTGGGACAATTCTTCCTGGGAAATCGCCCCGCCGGCGGCGAGGTTTTTCCGGCGATTGAAGTTGTCCTGGGCCTTTTGCACTTCGGCCTGCTGCGCATTGACCTGGGCTTTCATGCCATCGACGTTGCTATACAAACCCCGCACCTGACGCACGGTGCGGGCCAGATTGGCCTGGGCACTTTGCAAACCGACTTCAGCGTCGTTCGGATCGAAGTTGACCAGCACCTGGCCTTCGTGGACCAAATCGCCATCGTCGGCGCCGATGCTGACCACGGTGCCAGTGACCAGCGGGGTGATTTCCACCACGTTGCCGTTCACATAGGCGTCGTCGGTGCTTTCGTTCCAGCGACCGTAGAACTCGTGATAACCCCAGACGCCGGCTCCGGCGAGAATCACCACAGTCGTCAGCACAACCAGCATCAATTTGCGTTTGCGCGGATTGCTCGTGTCTTGAGCGTTGTCAGGGGCTTGGGTTGTATCGACAGTAGCCATGACGAGTACCTTGAATTAGTTGTGCTACGTGGCTGGGGTTACGTTGGCAGCGGTCAGGGTTTCGCCCTGAAAACCGCCGCCCAGCGCTTGCATCAATTGAATCGACAGGTCGATCTGCTTGGGTCGCTGTAACTGGCGCAACCGGCGAGGCTCATGGCCAACAGCACCAGGCTCAGGCCGGTACGCAGACTTTTACTGTTCATTGCCACCACCTACCCGCAGCAAGGTGATCGAATCACCGGCTGCCACCAGGATTTTCTTCAGGATCTGTTCCAGGGTTTTCAATTCTTCCGGGGTGATGGCGCCGGCCAGTTCATTCATGGCGTCGGCGCCGATCTGTGGCAGCTGGTCGGTCAGTTGCTGGCCCTGCACAGTCAACACCAGCTGAACCTGGCGACGATCCGCCTCGGAGCGTTGGCGGGCGAGGAAACCTTTCTGCTCCAGACGATCGAGCATGCGGGTCATCGAACCGCTGTCCAGCGACAGGTGACGGCACAGTTCGGCCGGGGTATCGACGCCGAACTGCGCCATGATGATCAGCACTTTGAACTGCGCGGCGGTGATGCCGTGGGGTTCCATGTGCGTGTCGATGATCCGGTCCTTGAGCAGCGCGGCGCGTCCGAGCAGAAGGCCGAGATGGCAATTATGGAAATCGTATGAGGTGAAATGCTTCATCTGACCACCGATTAGCTGCCTAGGCAGTGAATGTATGCCGAGATATTACTGCCTAGGCAGAGGATGTCAACGTAATAGTTAGGAAGCTTTGTAATTGATTGATAAATGGAGTGGGAAAGTTACTTCGGATCGAGGACCGCAGCGCGCCCTTCGCGAGCAAGCCCGCTCCCACACTTGACCGAGTTGTCTGGGCGAACGCGGTTAAATGTGGGAGCGGGCTTGCTCGCGAAGGCAGCGACCCGGTTTTGGAGGGGACGGTGTTTAGAAATCCCGCTTGTAGAAGATGTCCAGCGAACTGGCCACGCCGCTGGCGGCTTCGAGGTAGACCTTTTTGCTCAGTTTGTAGCGCAAGGCAATGGTGTTGGCCGGCTCGAACACCCCGACGCCATAACGCAGGCTGAGCTTCTCGGTGATGTTGCCACTGGCGACCACGCTGGTCGTCTCGCCGCTGCCTTGGGTATCGAGCTGGAAGTCCTGAATGCCCAAATTCTTGGCCAAGCCGCTGGTCACCCCGGAACTGCCCATCAAACCCAACCCGAGGGCGGCTTGGGCAAGCATGTTGTTGTCTTCACCGGTGGTACTCAGCGGACGTCCCAGCACCAGATAGGACAACGCCTGCTCCTGACTCATCGCCGGTTCCGAAAAAATCTGCGTGGTCGGCTGCTCGGCGCTGCCGCTCAGGCGAATGCCGGCGATGACGTCGTCGGTCTGGCGAATCGCTTCGATGTCGAGGTACGGCTGATCGATCGGCCCCGCAAACAACAAGCGCGCCCGGCGCACCGTCAGTCGCTGGCCATAGGCGCGATAACGCCCGTCGTTGAGCCAGAGCTCGCCACGGGTATCCATGTTGTCGCCGATATGCACCTGGCCTTGCAGGTTGGCGGTCAGGCCGAAGCCGGCAAAGCTGAGTTTGTCCTGCCCCACCACCACATCGATGTCCATCGCCATGGCCATCGGCGGTTTGCCCTCTTCGGTCTGCTGACCGACGATCACCGTGTCATCGGAGACCTTGACCGTGGACGGCGGCAGCTCGCGCACGATGATCTCGCCCTTGGGCACCAGCACTTTGCCGACGATTGCCAGTTTGTCGTCCTTCATGGAAATCTTCAGGTCCGGCGCGACTTCCAGCGCGGCGTAGGGTTCGACAGTGACCGGCAACTGCGAGCCCTTGAGCGCCAGATCCACGACCAGCGCCTGGCCCCAGGCAATGTTGCCATTGAGACTGCCCTGCCCGGTCTTGCCGCTTTTCCAACCGCCGTTCAGTTGCACGGTTTCGCCGGCAATCACGGCTTGAAGTTGCAAGGCTTCGAGCGCCATCGGCAGTTCAGACCCGGAGATTTCACCGTCGCGCAGCTCAAGGTTGCCATTGACCAGCGGCGCCAGCAGTCCGCCGGACAATGTGCCGCTGCCGCTCAAATGCCCGGTGAGTTTCTCGACCATCGGCACAAATGGCCGCGCCACCGACAAGTCCAGACCACTGAGGCGGAATGAACCGGTCAGCGGTTTGTTCTTCGGCAGCGGGTTGATCTGCGCCTGAACCATCAGTTCACCGAGCTTGCCGCCGACAAAGTTGAGGTCGGTGTCGATGCGTTTTGGCGTGAGTTTGCTGGTGAGTTTCAGGGTCTGGTACGGGAAATCCAGCCATTGCTCCTTCTCACGCATACGCAAGGTGCCGCCACTGGCGTCGATGCTGATCTGGCCGTTCGGGCCGTTGGCCGGCAAGTCCAGTTGCAGGTCGGCGTTGAGCTTGCCCTTCCAGGCAAAATCCTTCGGCAACCATTGCGCCAAACTGTCGATCGGGAATTGCTTGAGGTGGTAACGCAGCTTCGGCTCGGGCATCAAGCGCTGGTCTTCGCCACACAGGCTGGCCGGGCCGGACATCCAGCAATGGGCGCCAAAGTTGATTTTGCCGTCCGCCAGTCGCTCGAGCTTCGCCGGATTTTGCAGTTTCCAGTCCTGACCGCCGGCCTGGATATCGCCACTGGCCAGACGCCCGCGCCAATTGCCCTTGTCCAGCGTGCCGTCGAGACCGAGCGCCAGTTTCAGCTTCGGTCCTTGCAGGTCGAGGGCGAGTTTCTGGTTTTTGATGTCGCCCTGACCACTGGCGGTCAACGTGCCCAGTGACGTGTCACCGGTCTGAATGCCACTGCCCTTGAGGTCGATCTTCGCCCGCTGGATGCTGTCGAGGGTGGCGTCCAGATTGAGGCTTCGCAGGCGATTGTCTTCGAACGCCAGTTGCGTGCCTTGCAGGCCGAGCTTGCCTTGTGGCGCTTTGAGCGTGCCGGCGACATCAACCCGGCCATTGAGCTGACCGCGCAGTTGCGGCCAGAGCTGGGCCAGACGCGGCATCTTGATGTCGATCCGGCCAGCGAGTTTCTGTTGCAGGCTGCCCTGGCCGTTGATGCTGTTGTCACCTAGGCGAATCTGCAACGCACTGAGGTTCCATTGCTCGCCGCCGCCATCGGCTTTGGCTTGCAACACCGCCGGTTGCCCGCGCAGCTTGCCTTTCAGGTCCAGGTCGGCGGTCAGGCTGAGTTTTTCATTCTTCATCTCGCCTTTGCTGCGCAAGGGGCCGGCCAAGGTGCCTGGCAACTCCGCGAGCCAGTACGCCGGGTTGATTGCCGAGAGGTCCAGCGCCGTATCCCAGGCGATACCGTCGGCAAACTGCAGATTCAGGTGCCCTTCGGCCTTGCCCTGCCCGGCTTCGAGTTTGAATTGCGGCAGGTGGATTTTGGTCAGATCGCCGCTGAACGGGCTGTTCAGACTGAACGCCCCGGCCGGGCCATCCAGTGCGGCTTTGAAGTTACCGATGTAGTTGCCGTCGGTGTAGGAGACTTCACCGTTGAAGCTGCGCAGCGCCACTTGCGGCTCGTCGATCAGCGGATAGAGACGGTGCCACGGGAAATCCAGCCAATCGATTTTCGCTTCAGCACTCAGACCTTTGCTCCAGTCCACTTGCCCGGTGAGTTTGAGGCTTTGTTTGTCGTTGGCCGTCAGGTCAAGGCCGGCGATCTGCGCGCCCTTGGCGTCGACCTTGCCTCGCAGCAACAGCGCAACCGGGCCTTGCTCGGCAGGCAACGTGGCTTTGCCGAGCAACTGGTAACCGTTTTTCAGGTCGCCGTCGCCGGTGAGTTCCAGTTGATTGAGTTGCAGGGTGTCCGGTAGATCGGCGCTAGGTTTGAAGCCATCTGCGGTGATGCGCACTTTGGCCGGCAGGTTTTCCACCAGCGGTTGCAGCTCGCCGGTGAGTTGCCCGTTCAGGTAGCCGCTGCTGTCAGCTTTCAGGTTCAGGGTTTTCAGCAGATCGCCGTCGACCTTCAGGGCCAGTGCCCAGGGTTCGGGGGCCGGCAGGGTCAATTTGCCCTCGGCTTTGAGCGGCCAGTTGCCGGTGGGTTGCAATAGACCAGAAAGATTCAGGCTCAGTTCGTCACGCTGTAATTTCACCGAGTCGATCTGCAAGCCATTGACCGTCCAATGCGCTGCCAGTTGCAGCCCCTTGAACTCTTCACTGCCGTTGAACAGCAGACGGCCGATTTTGACGTCGCCCAATTCGATGGCCAGCGGCAGTTTCAAATCCGGCAGACTGATCGGGCCACTGCTTTGCTCTTCCACGCCCGGCGGAAACTGCAGGCTGACCTGCTCGGCCTGCAGTTGCTCGATGCACAGCGTCATGCGTGTCAAACACAACGGCGACCAGGCGAAAATCGCTTTGCTCAGCTCAACCCGACTGCTGTCCTGCTGCCACACCAGATGATCGGCGCTCCACCGCCCACCCAAACGGCCCTGGAAATTCTCCACAGTCAAACCCGGCACAAACCCGAGCGCCCAACGACTGCCCGTCGGAGTACCCAGCACGGTGACCAGTGTCAGCACGATCAGCATCAGCAGCGCCGGAATCGCCAGCAGCGTTATTTTCAAACCACGCTTCACAGCTCAGGCCCCATGGAAAAGTGCAGTCGAATGCCGCCGTCGTCGTCCATCGCGTGGGCCAGGTCGAGGCGAATCGGCCCCACCGGCGAGACCCAACGTACGCCGATACCGACACCGGTCTTGAGATTCGGCAATTCAAGTGTGTTGAAGGAGTTGCCCTGGTCGATGAAGGTAGCGACCCGCCATTTTTCGGCGACGGAGTATTGATACTCGACGCTGCCGGCCACCATGTAGCGGCCACCGATACGGTCGCCATCGGAGTTTTCCGGGGACAGGCTCTGGTAGTCGTAACCGCGCACGCTCTGATCGCCACCGGCGAAGAAGCGCAAGGACGGTGGCACCGATTTATAGCCGTTGGTGGCGCTGCCGCCGACCTGCACCCGACCGAGCAAACGGTGTTTGTCGAAGACCGTGGTCAGGCCTTTGACCAGCGCCGTGCCGTAGATCAGGTTGGTGTCCGAACCCAAACCTTCCTTGGCGACTTTGGTTTCGAATTGCAGGCGATAACCATTGTGCGGGTCGATGCGGTTGTCGCTTTTCAGATACGAATAGCTGACACCCGGCATCAGCAAAGTACTCAGGCCAGAGTCGTCGCCGAGTCTGTATTCCTCGCGCTGCCACTTGAGCGATACCACCCGCTGCCAGCCGCTGGGCAATTTGCTGTGCCACTCGGGGCCGACGGTGAGCAACTTGCTCAGGCTGTCCTTATCGGCGATCTCTTCACTCTGATAGCCACCGGCAAAGCGCAGTTTGTCGGTCAATGGTGGATCCAGCGGAACGTCGTAAAACAGCCCGACGTTCTGCCTTGGCGCCGAAATTTCGGTCTCCCAGCCATAACTGTGCCCCTGAGGGTTAACCCAATGGCGGGTCCAGTTGGCTTTGGCCCGTGGGCCGACGTCGGTGGAAAACCCCAGGCCGAGCCCCATGGTCCGTGGCTTGCGGGTTTCCAGTTTGACCGCCACCGGGATCACGTCGTCCTTGGACGCGGTCGGCGCTGCGTCCACGCGCACGCCTTCGAAGTAACCGCTCGATTGCAGCGCCTGATTGAGTTCGGCGATCAGTTCGGAGTCATAGGGTGCACCGGCCTTGAACGGCACCATGCGTTGCAGCAGGTCTTCGTCGAACGGCGTGTCACCTTCAAAACTGACCTTGCCCAGCGCATAGCGCGGGCCGCTGTCGTAGATCAATTCGATGTCGGCGACGCCGGCCCGCGGGTCCACCAACAGTTTCTGACGGGTGAAGCGCCCACTGAAAAAGCCGTAGCGCGAGGCCTGGTTCTGGATCAACCGCTTGGCATCTTCGTAACGGCCATGGTTAAGCACTGCGCCGGGTTTCAACAGGTCGCTTTTCGGTACACGAAAGGATTTGAACGAGGCCGCCGGGCCGTCGATGCGTACCGTAACGTTGCGCAAATGGATCGGCTCGCCCGGATCGATGTTCAGCACCAGGCGCGGCGTCTTGCCGCCCTTCACGTCGCTTTCGATTTGCGGCTGGTAATAGCCCAAGGCCTGGGCGGCCTTGCGCGCCTGTTCTTCGGCGCCACGACTGAAGCGCAGCAAGGCTTCTTCATCGCGATCGCCGAGGCTACCGATATAGCCTTCTATATTGGCTTTTAGTTCATCGTTGGACGGTTTGATCCGCACATCCAATTCACTTTGCGCCAGTGCCGCGTAGCTGGAGATCAGCATCAGCACGCCACTGGTAAATCTTCCGGAAAACTTCATAGCGCGGATGCTATCACGAGCGTGGGAGCCTGATAGAGCCTGACCTGCCGCGAAAGTTCTCCCTTCACGCCGTTGCTGTTTGTAACACCTGCGGGTTGGCGTGGAAAAACACGTGCTCACGAATCGGTCCTACGGCCACTTCGCCGATTTCCTCGTAGCCCTGACGCTTATAGAACTCCAGATAACGAGGATTCCCGGTGTCGAGGATCACGCCCTGTGAGTGCTCATCGACCGCGCACCAGTTGTGCACCGCTTGCAGCAATTGTTCGCCAAAGTGTTTGCCTTGAAATTGTGGGTGAATACCCAGCAACGGCAGGACATGCACCGAATCGGACGGCACGCACGCCATCACGGCGGCGTGGTAATCGAGGTAGCGTCGGGTACAGCGAAACCCGGTGCTGAGCACCATCCGCAGGCGCCAGGCCCAGCTTTCGGTGATGCCCAGGCGGCGTTGCGGCGGTGCGATCAGGGCGATGCCGATCAAACGGTCATTCACCAGCAGGCCGATGGCTGGCAAATCCTGAAGAAAGTGTTGCTTTACCAGTTCGCGCACCGTCGCCCTTACTCGTTGTTCATAACCGGGGCGTTCGGCTTCGAACAGGTAGCCGAACGTCGGCTCGTGCCGGTACGCCTGGTACAGCAGGGAGCGTGCTTCGCGGGAATAGCCACTGTCGAGCATGTGGATATCGGCGATGGTGGTGGAGGTTTCGGGCATGACGGTAGATCTCCCCTGGGCGCGGCTCAAAAATGGCGGCGCTCTTATTGTTCCGAGCGTGTTGGCGCTGGCACAGTTCCTGACTGATCCGAAATCGGCGCTGATGCTTAAGCCGCTTTCGCGAGCAAGCCCGCTCCCACAAGGTATAGACCACGATGCTTGCGGCGACATCAATCTATGTGGGAGCGGGCTTGCTCGCGAAGGCGTCTTCACTGCCAACAAATGTCTGACAGAACACAACGAATCCCCTCACCCCAAGGCTGGCCCCATTCCTACATGTCAGCTAGCATCGCACTTTTGCCAGGACTGCCGACCATGAAGATCGTCTCCTTCAACATCAACGGGCTGCGCGCTCGCCCGCATCAGCTGGCGGCGCTGATTGAGAAACATCAGCCGGACGTGATCGGCCTGCAGGAAACCAAGGTCCACGACGACCAGTTCCCCCTCGCCGAGGTTCAGGCGCTGGGTTATCACGTGCATTTCCATGGGCAAAAAGGCCACTACGGCGTGGCCCTGCTCTCGCGCAAGGAACCGATCGCGTTGTACAAGGGTTTCACCACTGACGAAGAAGACGCTCAGCGGCGCTTCATATGGGGCACTTTCGCCGACGCCAATGGCGTGCCGGTGACCATCATGAACGGCTATTTCCCACAAGGCGAAAGCCGCGATCACCCCACAAAGTTCCCTGCCAAGGAACGCTTCTACAGCGATCTGCAGCAGTTGCTGGAAAACCAGTTCAGCAACGCCCAGCCGATTGTGGTGATGGGCGATGTGAACATTTCCCCGGAAGATTGCGACATCGGCATCGGCCCGGACAACATGAAACGCTGGCTGAAAACCGGCAAATGCAGCTTCCTGCCCGAAGAACGCGAATGGATGGCCCGCCTGAAGAATTGGGGTCTGGTGGACAGTTTCCGTCACCTGAACCCGGACGTTGCCGACCGTTTCAGCTGGTTCGACTACCGCAGCCGTGGGTTTGAAGATAACCCCAAGCGCGGGTTGCGGATTGACCTGATCATGGCGTCCCATGGGTTGTTGCCGCGAGTGAAGGATGCCGGCGTGGATTACGATCTGCGCGGGATGGAAAAACCTTCCGATCACGCGCCGATCTGGCTTGAGTTGAGCTGATCCTACAACATCTACACAAAGCTGATGTGGGAGCGGGCTTGCTCGCGAAGGCGCTGGGTCAGTCGACATCAATGTTGAATGATTGACCGCCTTCGCGAGCAAGCCCGCTCCCACATTTGGTAACTGTCATCGTTCAGAAACCTTACTGACTTATTCTCCCGGCACTTTCCCAGGCTTATAAGGTGCCGGCATGACGCTGCGCGTGTTGTTTCTGTCGATGCTCGCCGCCCTGCTGCCATTAACGGTGTCGGCCGGCGACTTGCCGATACCTGAACATGGCCCGGTCCTGCGCATCCAGGGCTCCAACACCATTGGGGCGGCATTGGGCCCGGCGCTGGTCGAGGGATTGATGCGTGAACAGGGCCTGCTCAAGGTTCACCGCGATACCCCGGACAAAGCCAACGAACAACGCATCGTTGGCGAAACCGTTCATGGGCGTCGAGTCGAGGTGGAGGTCGCGGCCCACGGTTCCAGCACCGGATTCAAAGCCCTGAAAAACGCCGCTGCCGATCTCGCGGCCTCGTCGCGCCCGATCAAGGACAGCGAACGGCTGGATCTCGAACCGCTGGGCGACCTGAAAAGCCCGATTGCCGAGCAAGTCATCGCAATCGATGGGCTGGCAATCATCCTTCATCCGCATAATCCGCTGAAGCGACTCAACACCGTACAACTGGCGCGGATCTTCAGCGGCGAAGCGAAAACCTGGGAAGAACTCGGTGGCATCGGTGGGGCGATTCATCTCTACGCCCGGGATGATCAATCGGGCACCTATGACACGTTCAAGGAACTGGTCCTCAGCCCGCGTGGGAAAACCCTGAGCGAAAACGCGAAACGCTTCGAATCCAGCGAGCAATTGTCCGACGCGGTCAGTCTGGACCCGCAAGGCATCGGCTTCATCGGTTTGCCTTACGTGCGCCAGGCCAAAGCCGTGGCCATTGTCGATGGCGACTCCCAGGCCATGCTGCCGCTCACTAGCCTGATCGCGACGGAAGATTACCCTCTGTCCCGTCGGCTGTTCTTTTATCTACCGCCAAATGGGAAAAATCCCTGGGCCAAGGCCTTGGTGAAGTTTGCCCAAAGCAGCAAAGGCCAGGCGATCGTCGCGGCCAATGGTTTTATCGCACAAACCGTTCAGGCCATGGCCGTCACGCCGAATGCGCTGATGCCCGAGGGTTATCAGGCACTCAGCCGTCATGCCCAGCGGCTGACGGTGAATTTCCGTTTCGAAGAAGGCAGCGCAACGCTGGACAACAAGGCCCGACAGGACCTGTCACGGGTGCTCGACTATATAAAGCAGCACGACAAAACCAATCGGCAGGTGACGCTGGTAGGGTTTGGCGACGCCAAGAGCGACCCCGCTCGGGCTGACCTGCTGTCGAAACTGCGGGCGATGGCGGTACGGCGAGAGCTGGTGAAAAGCGGCGTGGTGTTTCGCGAGATTCGCGGTTTCGGCGCCGAGATGCCGGTGGCGACCAACAGCGGGGATGAGGGGCGGATCAAGAATCGGCGGGTTGAGGTTTGGGTGTATTGAACCAGACACCCTCGCGGTGAAAGGTCTGACGCATTCGCGAGCAAGCCCGCTCCCACAGGTGACCGAGTTCTCTCAAGGGAATGCGGTCAAATGTGGGAGCGGGCTTGCTCGCGAATGGCAGGCGCCTCGGTGCTACTGACCGCTACGCATCATCTCTTTAGGCACGTACTTGCCGATCTCGAACTTGCCGATCGCCGCGCGGTGCACTTCGTCCGGGCCGTCGGCCAGGCGCAGGGTGCGTTGCATGGCGTACATGTAGGCCAGCGGGAAGTCGTTGGAAACCCCTGCCCCGCCATGGATCTGGATCGCTCGATCGATCACCCGCAATGCCACGTTCGGTGCGACGACTTTGATCTGCGCGATCTCGCTTTTCGCCACCTTGTTGCCGACGGTGTCCATCATGTACGCCGCTTTCAACGTCAGCAGGCGCGCCATGTCGATCTCCATCCGCGAGTCGGCGATTTTGTCGATGTTGCCGCCCAGACGCGCCAGGGGTTTGCCGAACGCAGTGCGGTTGACCGCACGTTTGCACATCAGCTCCAACGCACGCTCGGCCATGCCGATCGAACGCATGCAGTGGTGAATCCGGCCTGGGCCGAGGCGACCCTGAGCAATTTCGAAGCCGCGTCCTTCACCCAACAGGACGTTTTCGTACGGCACCCGGACGTTTTCGAACAGCACTTCGGCGTGGCCATGAGGCGCGTCGTCATAACCGAACACCGGCAGCGGACGCACAATCTTCACGCCCGGGGTATCCACCGGCACCAGTATCATCGAGTGCTGCGCATGGCGCGGTGCATCTGGATTGCTCAGCCCCATGAAGATCAAAATTTTGCAGCGCGGATCGCAGGCTCCTGAGGTCCACCATTTCTTGCCGTTGATCACCCATTCGTCGCCATCACGCACGGCGCGGGCGGCCATGTTGGTGGCGTCGGACGAGGCCACGTCCGGTTCGGTCATGGCGAACGCCGAGCGGATCTCGCCGCGCAACAACGGTTCGAGCCAGCGTTGCTTCTGTTCTTCGTTGGCGTAACGCACCAGCACTTCCATGTTGCCGGTGTCCGGCGCGGAGCAGTTGAACGGTTCAGGACCCAATAGCGAGCGGCCCATGATTTCCGCCAGCGGCGCATATTCGAGGTTGGTCAGGCCGGCGCCGAGTTCGGACTCAGGCAGAAACAAATTCCACAGGCCTTCAGCCTTGGCCTTGAGTTTGAGTTCTTCCATGATCGCTGTTGGCTGCCAGCGATCGCCCTCGGCGACCTGGCGTTCGAACACCGCTTCAGCGGGATAAACGTAGGTGTCCATGAACGCGGTCACGCGCTCACGCAGTTCTTGCACTTTGGGCGAATAAGCGAAATCCATGGGCAGCTACCTTCTTACTTAAGGGAGGTTGTTCAGGGCATGCAATCGATGCTAGAACAGCGTTGATAATTTACCTAGCCTATTCTCGGCGTGTATTAACATTCATCACCGATATATGATCGACTGATAGAGCCACCTTCCTAAAACAAGAAGCAGAGAGCGCAGCGCAATGAATCTGAGCAAGGTCGACCTCAACCTTTTCATCGTCTTCGACGCGATCTACACCGAAGCCAACCTGACTCGCGCCGGGCAAATTGTCGGCATTACTCAACCGGCAGTCTCGAACGCTCTGGCCCGCCTGCGCGAGACCTTCAACGATCCGCTTTTCGTGCGTACCGCCCAAGGCATGGTGCCCACGCCAATGGCGCAGAACATCATTGGCCCCGTGCGCAATGCCCTCTCCTTGCTGCGCGTGTCGGTGCAGGAAAGTCGCATCTTCAACCCGTTGCAGGCGGTCAAGACCTACCGCATCAGCATGACCGACCTCACTGAAGCGGTGATCCTGCCGCCGTTGTTCCAGCGCCTGCGACGCCTGGCGCCGACGGTGATCATCGAAAGTTTCCTGTCCAAACGTCGCGAGACCACCAAGGAATTGGCCGCCGGTCGTCTCGATTTCGCGGTGGATGCGCCACTCAACACTGACCCGCAGGTGCGTCACGTCAAGCTAATGGAGGACCGTTACGTGTGCGCCATGCGCAAGGGCCATCCACTGGCAGGCAAAGACAAATTCACCCTCGACGATTACCTGTCACTGACCCATATCCATATCTCCAGTCGCCGCAGCGGTTTGGGCTATGTCGATTTGGCCCTGGGCAAAATGGGCATCCAGCGCAAGATCGCCCTGCGCTCCCAGCATTACCTGATGGCGTCCCAGGTGTTGCAGCAGACCGACATGGTCATGACCGTGCCGGAACGCTTCGCCCGTCGCCATGACTTGTACTCGGTGAACCTGCCGGTCAAAGAGGTTCCGCCGGTGGAAACCCACCTCTACTGGCACGAAAGCACCGACCAGGACCCGGCCAACCGCTGGATGCGCGAACAGATGATCGAGCTGTGCCAGCAAGTTACGGCGCATGAGAAGAAGCTGGATAAGGTGTAGGGCTTTGGACCGCGTTATCGTTCTTCGCGGGCAAGCCCGCTCCCACATTTGATCGCATTCCCCTGAGAGAACGCGGTCACCTGTGGGAGCGGGCTTGCTCGCGAAGAAGCCGGTGATACCAACGAAGATCCATGCCCCTTGACGTAAACGTCAACCTGCCATTAGCTTAGCGCCATGACCTTTTTCGAGCGCTTCCATGAGCAGCCAGACCTATAGCATTTCCGACCTCGCCCGCGAGCTCGACATCACCACCCGGGCCATTCGCTTTTATGAAGAACAAGGCCTGCTCAGCCCCGAGCGCCGCGGCCAGGAACGGATTTATTCGCCCCGTGACAAGGTCAGCCTGAAGCTGATCCTGCGGGGCAAGCGCATTGGTTTTTCCCTGGCCGAATGCCGCGAGCTGATCGAGCTCTATGACCCTTCCAGCGGTAACACCAAGCAACTGCACAGCATGCTGGCGAAAATCGCCGAGCGTCGGGAACAACTCGAACAGCAACTGCTAGACATCGAACAGATGAAACTGGAACTCGACACGGCTGAAGAGCGCTGCACCCAGGCGCTGGAACAGACGATCAAGAGCCAGCAGGCCATCCAATAATCGTACGACGATTCAGTGTGGGAGCGGCGGTGCGGCGATCCGACTTGCTCGCGAAAGCGGTCTGTTATTCAACACTGATGTTGGCTGACCCGACGCCTTCGCGAGCAAGTCGGATCGCCGCACCGCCGCTCCCACAGTAGATCGTCGCTCGCCCACTACTACAGGTGAATCCTCCATGTCCCTACCCACCCACGTACGCCTGGTCGAAGTCGGCCCCCGCGACGGCCTGCAAAACGAAGCCCAACCCATCAGCGTCGCGGACAAGGTGCAACTGGTCGACGCGCTGACCGCCGCAGGCCTGGGCTATATAGAAGTCGGCAGTTTCGTCTCGCCCAAATGGGTGCCACAAATGGCCGGTTCCGCCGAGGTCTTCGCGCAAATCCAGCGCAAGCCGGGCGTAACCTACGGCGCCCTCGCCCCCAACTTGCGGGGCTTTGAAGATGCCATCGCTGCCGGGGTCAAGGAAGTCGCCGTGTTCGCCGCAGCGTCCGAATCGTTTTCCCGGCGCAACATCAATTGCTCGATCAGCGAGAGCCTGGAGCGCTTCGTACCGATCATGGACGCCGCCAAACAACACGGCGTCAGCGTGCGCGGTTACGTGTCCTGCGTGCTGGGCTGCCCTTATGAAGGTGACATTGCACCGGAACAAGTCGCCCGGGTTGCTCGCGAGCTTTATGCGATGGGCTGCTACGAGGTTTCGCTGGGGGACACCATCGGCACCGGCACCGCTGGCGCGACCCGCAAGATGTTCGAAGTGGTGTCGGCCGACGTACCACGTGAAAAACTGGCCGGGCACTTTCACGATACCTATGGCCAGGCCATGGCCAACATCTACGCCAGCCTGCTCGAAGGCATCGCGGTGTTCGACAGCTCCATCGCCGGCCTCGGCGGCTGCCCATACGCCAAGGGCGCCAGCGGTAATGTCGCGACCGAAGACGTGGTTTACCTGCTCAACGGCCTGGGCATCGAGACCGGCATCGACCTGGACGCCTTGATTCGGGCCGGCCAACAGATTTGCTCGGTGCTGGGGCGCCCTACCGGTTCGCGCGTGGCCAAGGCCCGCAGCGCACAGTGACAGCGTGGATGTGTCCAGGTGTTACCGCGTGTTCTGACATGTGGGCGGAAACGAGTAACACGGAAACAAATTGTCGGGTTTGGGTCGGATGAGAAATCTCACGAAAAGCTCAAATCATTGAATTTAAAGGGTTTTTAAAAGTTGGCACGGCTCCTGCTATCTCTATGGCATAACAAGAATAAAAACTGCAAACCAATAAAAATAAGACGTAACGACTCTGACATAACAAGAACAACACGGCAGAGACGCAGCTAACAGATTTTTTTGGAGAGGATGTGCTTTTCAGGGTGCTTTTCGAAGTAACCCGCAACCGGGCAGAGAACAATAAAACTACCTTCAGGTAGCTCCCGAACTGGTTGGATCGCTTAGCGAAAAAGCAGATCAGCGCTCAAAAAAATACGTTTGCTCTTGATCCCGGATGGGGATCGACAAAAACAGCGGTAAAGGGCCACGGTTGCCAAAAACAACAACAGACCGCCCCTCAATAATAAAAAAAGAGCACGTAACGACAAAATTAAAGGGGAGCTTCGGCTCCCCTTTGTGCTTTCTTGCCTTCCGGTTTTTCTCGATCCAAATGTGGGAGCGGGCTTGCTCGCGAATGTGGTGTGTCAGTCAATACTGATGGTGACTGATCCACCGCTTTCGCGAGCAAGCCCGCTCCCACATTGGTTACGTGTCAGTCTTTGTTGATGCGCAGCTCCTCAATGCTGATCTCACGCATCCGAAACTTCTGGATCTTGCCGGTCACCGTCATCGGAAACTCCTCGACGAACTTGAAGTAACGCGGCGTCTTGAAGTGTGCGATGCGCTCCTTGCACCAGGTTTGCAGCTCCTGCTCGGTGGCGCTGTGACCGGGGTGGAATTTGATCCAGGCGACGATCTCTTCACCATAACGGGAACAAGGAATGCCGATCACCTGCACGTCGGCTACCGCCGGATGGGTGAAGAAGAACTCTTCCAGCTCCCTTGGATAAACATTCTCACCGCCGCGGATGATCATGTCCTTGTTACGCCCGGCGATGCACACGTAGCCTTCGTCGTTCATGCTCGCCAGATCGCCGGTGTGCATCCAGCCCGCCTCATCGATAGCCTCAGCGGTGCCTTGCGGGTTATTCCAGTAGCCGAGCATCACGCTGTAACCCCGAGTGCACAACTCACCGATGGTGCCGCGTGGCACCAGGTTGCCCGCTTCGTCGATGATTTTGCTTTCCAGTTGCGGCTGGGTGCGGCCAACGGTGGTGACACGCAATTCCAGCTCGTCTGACGGACCGGTCTGCAAAGACACAGGGCTGGTTTCCGTCATGCCGTAGGCAATTTGCACTTCGCTCATGTGCATTTCGTTGATAACCCGGCGCATCACCTCGATCGGACAGGTCGCCCCGGCCATGATCCCGGTGCGCAGGCTCGACAAATCAAATTCGGCGCGCTTGGGCTGATCGAGCATGGCGATGAACATGGTCGGCACGCCGTAAAGCGCGGTGGCTTTTTCTTCGGCGACGGTGCTCAGCGTCAGCAATGGATCGAAAGCGTCGTTGGGGTAAATCATGGTGCTGGCGTGGGTGACGCAGCCGAGATTGCCCATGACCATGCCGAAGCAGTGATACAGCGGCACCGGAATCACCAGTCGATCATTGGCTGTCAGCCCTAGGCTTTCGCCGACCATGTAACCGTTGTTGAGAATGTTGTAGTGGCTGAGGGTCGCGCCCTTGGGGAAACCCGTGGTACCGGAGGTGTACTGGATGTTTACCGCCTGGTCGAAATGCAAGCTGTCCTGGCGTTCGCGCAATTGCTCGACCGACACGCTGGCCGCCAGATCGGTCAGCTGCGACCACGGCAGGAAACCCGATGGCGGCTGCGCATCCAGGCTGATCACCCCGCGCAGTTCCGGCAGTCGTTCGCTCTGCAACTGGCCGATGGATTGCTCCGCCAGTTCCGGTACCAATCCTTGCAACATGGCGTGATAGTCGGAGGTCTTGAAAGCCCCGGCACAGACCAGCCATTGGCAACCGGACTGCTTCAACACGTATTCGAGTTCGGAACTGCGGTAAGCCGGATTGATGTTGACCAGGATCACGCCGATTTTCGCGCTGGCGAACTGGCTGATGCACCACTGGGCACAATTCGGCGCCCAGATGCCGAGCCGGTCACCGGTCTGCAAGCCCAGCGCCAAAAATGCTTTGGCGTGCAGGTCGACGGCCTCTGACAGCTGCTGCCAGGTGTAGCGCAGCTGTTGATGGCGCACGACCAACGCCTCCCCGTTCGGGTATTGCGCGACCGTGTTATCGAACGCCTGACCGATGGTCATCGCCAGCAAGGCTTTGTCCTGGGAACCACGGGTATAGCTGCGCTGTGGGCTTGCACTGGGTTGATCCATGATGACCCTATTGTCTTTATTAGTGGGTTTACCGACGGCACTCTGTGGGAGCGGGCTTGCTCGCGAAAGCGGTGGATCAGTCGACTTCAATGTTGAATGACAAACCGCTTTCGCGAGCAAGCCCGCTCCCACAGGTCTTTCAGAACTGGCTCTACTCTCGCTCAAGTTGACGTTAACGTAAAGGGTGATTGACAGCCATTCGTCACAGGCTTACGTTAACGTAAAGGTGAGAATCGAATCACTGCTCTCCCCACCCTACAAAAAAGCCAAAAGGTGCCCCATGAGCTACCCATCCCTGAACTTTGCCCTCGGTGAAACCATCGACATGCTGCGCGATCAGGTTCAGTCCTTCGTCGCCAAAGAGATCGCCCCGCGCGCCGCTCAGATCGACATCGACAACCTGTTCCCGGCCGACCTGTGGTGCAAATTCGGCGACATGGGCCTGCTGGGTATCACCGTGCCGGAAGAGTACGGCGGTGCTGGCCTGGGTTACCTGGCGCACGTCGTCGCCATGGAAGAAATCAGCCGTGGTTCGGCCTCGGTCGCCCTGTCCTACGGCGCCCACTCCAACCTCTGCGTCAACCAGATCAACCGCAACGGTACACACGAACAGAAAAGCAAATACCTGCCGAAGCTGATCAGCGGCGAGCACATCGGCGCCTTGGCCATGAGCGAACCGAATGCCGGTTCCGACGTAGTGTCGATGAAACTGCGCGCCGACAAACGCGGTGATCACTACGTGCTCAACGGCAGCAAAACCTGGATCACCAACGGCCCCGACGCCAACACCTACGTGATCTACGCCAAGACCGACCTGGAAAAAGGCCCGCACGGCATCACCGCCTTCATCGTCGAGCGCGACTCCAAAGGCTTCAGCCGCAGCAACAAGTTCGACAAGCTCGGCATGCGCGGTTCCAACACCTGCGAGCTGTTCTTCGATGACGTCGAAGTGCCGGAAGAAAACATCCTCGGCGTGCTCAACGGCGGCGTGAAAGTGCTGATGAGCGGCCTCGACTACGAACGCGTGGTGCTCTCGGGCGGCCCGACCGGGATCATGCAAGCCTGCATGGACCTGATCGTTCCTTACATCCACGACCGCAAACAGTTCGGCCAGAGCATCGGCGAATTCCAGTTGATCCAGGGCAAAGTCGCCGACATGTACACCCAACTCAATGCCAGCCGTGCCTACCTTTATGCGGTGGCCCAGGCGTGCGAGCGCGGCGAAACAGCCCGCAAGGACGCCGCCGGCGTCATCCTCTACAGCGCCGAATGCGCGACCCGAATGGCCCTCGACGCGATCCAGATTCTCGGCGGCAACGGCTACATCAACGAATTCCCGGCCGGTCGTCTGCTGCGTGACGCCAAGTTGTACGAAATCGGCGCCGGCACCAGCGAGATCCGCCGCATGTTGATCGGTCGCGAACTGTTCAACGAAACCCGCTAAACGGAGCTGCACATGGCTATTCTGCATACCCAGCTCAACCCCCGTTCGGCGGAGTTCGCGGCCAACAGCGCGGCGATGCTCAAACAGGTCGACGCCCTGCACACCCTGCTCGCGCAAGTGCAGCAAGGTGGCGGCCCGAAGGCTCAAGAGCGCCACACCTCGCGAGGCAAACTGCTGCCGCGTGAACGGATCAATCGCCTGCTCGATCCGGGCTCGCCGTTTCTGGAAATAAGCCAACTGGCGGCCTACGCGGTGTATGGCGAAGACGTTCCCGCCGCTGGCGTGATTGCCGGTATCGGTCGGGTGGAAGGCGTCGAATGCATGATCGTCGCCAACGATGCCACCGTGAAAGGCGGCTCGTACTATCCGCTGACCGTGAAAAAACACCTGCGCGCACAGACCATCGCCCAGCAAAATCGCCTGCCCTGCATTTATCTGGTGGACTCCGGCGGTGCCAACTTGCCGCGTCAGGATGAAGTGTTCCCGGACCGCGAACACTTCGGGCGGATCTTCTTCAACCAGGCCAACATGAGCGCCATGGGCATTCCGCAGATTGCGGTGGTCATGGGCTCGTGCACCGCCGGTGGCGCTTATGTACCAGCGATGGCCGATGAAGCGATCATGGTCCGTCAACAGGCGACGATTTTCCTTGCCGGCCCACCGCTGGTGAAAGCCGCAACGGGTGAAGTGGTCAGCGCCGAAGACCTCGGCGGGGCCGATGTGCACTGCAAGATTTCCGGTGTCGCCGACCACTATGCCGAGAGCGATGAACACGCCCTCGCATTGGCCCGTCGCAGCGTCGCCAACCTCAATTGGCGCAAGCTCGGTGAACTGCAACAACGCACGCCGATCGCGCCGCTGTACAGCAGCGACGAGTTATACGGCGTGGTGTCGGCGGATGCCAAGCAACCCTTCGACGTGCGCGAAGTGATCGCGCGCCTGGTGGACGGCTCGGTGTTCGATGAGTTCAAGGCGTTGTTCGGAACTACGCTGGTGTGCGGCTTTGCCCATCTGCACGGTTACCCGATCGCGATCCTCGCCAACAACGGCATCCTGTTCGCCGAAGCCGCGCAGAAAGGCGCGCACTTCATCGAACTGGCCTGCCAGCGCGGCATCCCATTGCTGTTCCTGCAAAACATCACCGGCTTCATGGTCGGCCAGAAATACGAGGCCGGCGGCATCGCCAAGCATGGCGCGAAACTGGTGACCGCCGTGGCCTGTGCCAAGGTGCCGAAATTCACTGTGATCATCGGCGGCAGCTTCGGCGCCGGTAACTACGGCATGTGCGGTCGGGCCTACGATCCACGCTTCCTGTGGATGTGGCCGAACGCGCGGATTGGCGTGATGGGTGCCGAACAGGCGGCGGGCGTGCTGGTGCAGGTCAAGCGTGAGCAAGCGGAGCGCAGTGGCCATGGTTTCAGCGCCGAGCAGGAAGCCGAGATCAAGCAACCGATCCTCGATCAATACGAAGAACAGGGGCATCCCTATTATTCCAGCGCCCGGCTGTGGGACGACGGCGTCATCGACCCGGCGCAGACCCGCGACGTGTTGGCCCTGGCCTTGTCGGCGTCGCTGAACGCGCCAATCGAACCGAGCCGCTTCGGCGTGTTCCGGATGTGATTTTCTGTGGGAGCGGGCTTGCTCGCGAAGGATTCACCGCGGTTTACCTGATGCACCGCGCTATCGTTCTTCGCGAGCAAGCCCGCTCCCACATGAGTTGTGGAGACGGACAAACATGAGCGACTTCAACACCCTCGAACTGCTGAGCGATCCAAGGGGTTTTGCGACCTTGTGGCTCAGCCGTGAAGAAAAGAACAACGCCTTCAACGCCGAGATGATCCGCGAACTGATCCTCGCCCTGGACAAGGTGTCGAGCGATACCAGCCTGCGTTTTCTGCTGATCCGTGGGCGCGGCAAGCATTTCAGCGCCGGTGCCGATCTGGCCTGGATGCAGCAATCGGCCGAACTCGATTACCACACCAACCTCGACGACGCGCGGGAACTGGCGGAGTTGATGTACAACCTCGCCAAGCTGAAAATCCCGACCGTGGCAGTGGTGCAAGGCGCGGCCTATGGCGGCGCCCTGGGCCTGATCAGTTGCTGCGACATGGCCATCGGTGCCGACGACGCGCAGTTCTGCCTGTCGGAAGTGCGCATCGGCCTCGCGCCGGCGGTCATCAGCCCGTTCGTGGTGCAAGCCATCGGCGAGCGCGCGGCACGGCGCTATGCCTTGACCGCCGAACGTTTCGGCGGGCAGCGGGCTCGGGAAATCGGCCTGTTGTCGGAGAGCTACCCGATGGCTGAACTGGAGCAGAAAGTCGATCAGTGGATCGATAACCTGCTGCTCAACAGCCCGGCGGCCATGCGCGCCAGCAAGGATTTGCTACGTGAAGTCGGCCACGGCGCGCTGACCCCGGCGCTGCGGCGCTACACCGAGAACGCCATCGCCCGGATCCGCGTCAGTCCCGAAGGCCAGGAAGGCCTGCGCGCCTTTCTGCAAAAACGTCCGCCGAACTGGCAAGCCGAAACCACCCTCAAGGAGCCGCGTTGATGAGCGCATCTGTTCTCACCACCCTGTTGGTGGCCAACCGCGGCGAAATCGCTTGCCGGGTGATGCGCACCGCCAAAGCTCTGGGCCTGACCACCGTGGCCGTGCACAGCGCCACCGATCGTGACGCCCGGCACAGCCGAGAAGCCGATATCCGCGTCGACCTGGGTGGCAGCAAAGCCGCCGACAGTTACCTGCAAATCGACAAACTGATCGCCGCCGCGAAAGCCAGCGGCGCTCAGGCGATTCATCCCGGTTATGGTTTTCTCTCGGAAAACGCCGGGTTCGCCCGCGCAATCGAAGCGGCCGGTCTGATCTTCCTCGGCCCGCCCGCCTCGGCCATTGACGCCATGGGCAGCAAGTCCGCGGCCAAAGCCTTGATGGAAACCGCAGGCGTGCCACTGGTGCCCGGCTATCACGGTGAAGCCCAGGACCTCGACACCTTCCGCGACGCCTGCGAACGCATCGGTTATCCGGTGCTGCTCAAGGCCACGGCGGGCGGTGGCGGCAAAGGTATGAAAGTGGTCGAGGAGGTCAGCCAACTGGCCGAAGCCCTGGCCTCGGCGCAACGTGAAGCGCAGTCCTCGTTCGGCGACTCGCGGATGTTGGTGGAAAAGTACCTGCTCAAGCCACGCCACGTGGAAATCCAGGTATTCGCCGACCAGCATGGCAACTGTCTGTACCTCAATGAGCGTGATTGCTCGATTCAGCGTCGGCATCAGAAAGTCGTCGAAGAGGCACCGGCTCCGGGGCTGAGCCCGGAACTGCGTCGGGCCATGGGCGAAGCCGCCGTGCGCTCGGCACAGGCCATCGGTTACGTCGGCGCCGGCACCGTGGAGTTTTTGCTGGATGCACGCGGTGAATTCTTCTTCATGGAGATGAACACGCGCCTGCAAGTCGAGCACCCGGTCACCGAAGCCATCACCGGCCTTGACCTGGTGGCCTGGCAGATTCGCGTGGCCCGCGGTGAAGCGTTGCCGATGACTCAAGACCAGGTGCCGCTGATCGGCCATGCCATCGAAGTTCGGTTGTATGCCGAAGACCCGGGCCATGATTTCCTGCCGGCCACCGGGCGTCTGGCGTTGTACCGCGAATCAGCCGAAGGGCCGGGGCGTCGCGTGGACAGTGGCGTTGAAGAAGGCGACGAGATTTCGCCCTTCTACGACCCAATGCTCGGCAAGCTGATTGCCTGGGGCGAAGACCGTGAACAGGCGCGGCTGCGCTTGCTAAGCATGCTTGATGAGTTTGCCATTGGCGGACTGAAGACCAACATCAACTTCCTGCGCCGAATCATCGGCCACCCGGCGTTTGCCGCGGCCGAACTGGATACCGGGTTCATACCGCGTTATCAGGAACAACTGTTGCCAGAGCCTTCGCCGCTCAGTGACGAATTCTGGCAAGCGGCGGCCCAGGCGTTTGCGCAAAGCCAGCCGACTGTTTCGCGCGCCGATGACCCGAGTTCACCTTGGGCCATTAACAACGGTTTGCGTGCCGGACTGCCGACAGAAATCACCCTGCATTTGAATTGCGAGGGGCAAGACCGGGCACTGACCCTGGGCGATGCCGACGCTCATACCGCACAGCTCAAGGGTGAATACCTGCTGACCGAACACAACGGCTTGCGCCGCCAGCATCGGGCAATCCGCCGTGGCGATACGCTGTATCTGCAATGGGACGGTGAGCTGCGCCGCATCGAGGCGTATGACCCGATCAGTGCCGTCGAAGCCAGTCACAGCCATCAGGGCGGACTCACCGCGCCCATGAACGGCAGCATCGTGCGAGTGCTGGTGGAGGCCGGGCAAACGGTCGAAGCCGGCGCGCAACTGGTGGTGCTGGAAGCGATGAAAATGGAGCACAGCATTCGCGCGCCTCACGCTGGGATTATCAAGGCGCTGTATTGTCAGGAAGGCGAGATGGTCAGCGAAGGCAGTGCTTTAGTGGAGTTGGAACAAACATGAAATGAAGATCGGTCCTACGCGTTGCGAGGACCGATCTGATTAGAATTTGGCAGTCGCCTGAACCACCACGCCGATGATTCGGCATTCTTCGGTGTAAAGGGCTTTCGGATAGGTCGGATTGAGCGGGACCAGGTAACGCTGCCCGCCCTCTTCGATCAGTTTGCGAAAAACCGCCTCGGCGCTGCCGGGCCATTGGGCGATCACCAGTTTGCCAGGCTCCGGCACGATGGCCGGGTCCACCAGAATCAACATGTCCGCGGCAATGCTCACCCCCGTGGGCGCGGTCATCGCATCGCCGACCACCACCAGCCAGAACGCTGCGCCCTGTGCATGGTAATCGGACAGTTCGAAGCGCGGTTTGCTGACAGCCGATGAAGCGCCGTAGGTCAATAACTCCCCGTCGCGCACCTCCCCGGTTTCCCGCCAGTCACTGACCGGGTAGCGAAAGTACGGGTTGTACTTTTGCGCCAGAGAGATCTCTTCATCCTGTGAGATCTGCGGTTCCCTGATCACCATCGCAACTTCCAGATAGTCCATCCCCAGCGCCTGCAAGACACGGTTCATCTCTTGGATGCGGGGCTGACGACGTTTGTTCAGCCAATGGCCGACGCCGCCCTGGGACATTCCGATGCGCTCGGCGAGTATTTCTTGAGTGACTTTGAGTTCACTCATTTTGGCCTTGACCAATTCAATCCATTTATCCATGTGCGGCACGATACGTGGGGTACTCCGACCAACAAAACACAAATTGTAGTATTTAAATTAAAGACACAAATACAGTACGTACTAAGCTGAGCTCACGGATTTGAATCTAATCACGGAGCTTGCCATCGTCATGACCATCCCCAGCAATACCCTGCCCGACATGCAATTCGATACCACCCTCAACTCGCCAAAAGGCTCTGCTGCCGCGCAGCGGGCGCTGGACTATTACTTGAAACCAGCTGTGTCAGAAGAGGCCAACGAAGAACGTTTCTTCGATGTGAACCGTAACATCAGCAGCGAAGAGGCACTGGTCCATGCTTCGGATCTGTTGCGATGTGCCGCCGCCACCGCGCATGAATCAGCCAACCAGCTGCAGGGCGCAAGCCGGGATCTGGCGTTTTCGACGGTGCACATGATCGACATGGCCAAGGCGATGGTCGACCGGTCTCTGGAGGGCAATCAGAACGATTGACGAGGAAGCGCTTTGGAGGAAGACAGGAAAAATTTTCCAATCGCGCAGATAAAAACATTTGACTTGCAAATGATAATGATTATTATTGCATCAACTGATCGCGAGATCAGTCGATGGCCCAAGGGACCTTAGGTCGGTCTCCTGGACTATCTCCTCATCAGGCTAATCACGGTTTTTGACCCGGCTTTTTGCCGGGTCTTTTTTTTGCCAGTTATTCTGGCTTTGGCTTCAGGCTAATGAAGTCTGTGGGTGCTGCAAATTCGATTGGCGCGGATGATATCAAATGAATATCTGTTGGCAAGAGAAGCCCGGTAGCATTGGGCCAAACTAACGCAAAATAGCACTTGAGAATCACTCGCGCAGTCTCTAAGCTGCATCGGCGTCAAGGAGGACGCCCCCCCTTTTCAACCCCGCAATTTCCCCCCGGTTTATCTCTCCCTTGCGTGTAAAGTAGCAGCCATAAAAATCATATTCAGGAACTGATTATGGCCGTGGCTAAATCTTCTTTTGACATCAGCGCAAACTTCGACAGCGGCAACATCGACGTGCTGGACATCAGCAATCCTCTGCAAGCGCTACTGGCGATCAAGCCAGACACCCGCAGCCAGCACTTCCAGTGGTTCCATTTCAAGGCCAGTGGTCTGCACGTCGGTCAAGAACATTGGTTTCGTCTGAACAACGCCAGTAAATCCTCATACAACAAAGCCTGGGATGGCTATCAGGCTGTGGCGTCCTATGACCACGTCAACTGGTTCCGGGTGCCGACCATCTTCGAAGGCGACTGCCTGCGTTTCAGCCTCGAAGCCACTGCCACTCATGCCTGGTTCGCCTATTTCGAGCCCTATAGCCGTGGCCGCCATGACTGGCTGATCGAACAGGCACTGACCAAAGCCGGCACCGAACTGCTTGCCACCGGCAAGAGCGTTGAAGGTCGCGACATCCAGTTGTTGCGTAAAGGTTCAGGTGCCGAAAGTCAGCGCAAGGTCTGGATCATCGCCCAGCAACACCCCGGCGAACACATGGCCGAATGGTTCATGGAAGGGGTGATCGAGCGCCTGGAAAAACACGACGACCCAGTGCTGAAAAAACTCCTGGCCAGCGCCGACCTGTACCTGGTGCCGAACATGAACCCGGATGGCGCCTTCCACGGTCATTTACGCACCAACGCCATGGGCCAGGACCTGAACCGCGCCTGGCAAAGCGCCAGCCAGGAAGTCAGCCCCGAAGTGCTGTTCGTTCAGCAGCAGATGGAAAAGTATGGCGTCGACCTGTTCCTCGACATCCATGGCGATGAAGAAATCCCCTACGTGTTCACCGCCGGTTGCGAAGGCAATCCGGGCTATACGCCACGGATCGAAAAGCTCGAAGAGCATTTCCGTAGTCATCTGAAACATCAAACCAAGGATTTCCAGACCAAACACGGCTACACCCGCGACTTGCCCGGCAACGCCAACATGACCCTTGCCTGCAACAGCGTTGGTCAGAAGTTCGACTGCCTGTCGCTGACCCTGGAAATGCCCTTCAAAGACCACAACGACGCACTGAACCCGCTGACCGGCTGGTCCGGCAAACGCTCGAAGCAGTTGGGCAAGGACGTGTTGACAACCATCGCCGACATAGTCGATACCCTGCGCTGATTACTCTTTAAGATCAAAAGATCGCAGTGTAGGAGCTGCCGCAGGCTGCGATCTTTTGATCTTGGGGACACCTTCGATTTTTAAGATCAAAAGATCGCAGCCTGCGGTGCCCGCGAAGGCTGCCTGACAGCCTCCACACCTTTCCCGCTATCATGTCGCCCATTTCCAGGCCCCCAACGCCCTCCTCCTGATCAATAGCGAATCTGCCCATGGATACCCTCGCACAACTGCGCGCCGGCCAACTGTCGGGCATCACCCGTTTGGACTTGTCCTGCGGCCTGACCGAGTTCCCCCGGGAAATCTTCGACCTGGCGGACTCGCTGGAAGTGCTCAATCTCAGCGGCAACGCCTTGCGCAGCCTTCCGGACGACTTGCACCGTTTGACCCGTTTGCGCGTGCTGTTCTGCTCAGACAATCAGTTCACCGAACTGCCCGCTTGCCTTGGCCAGTGCACCGCGCTGACGATGATCGGCTTCAAGGCCAACGCCATCGAAAACGTGCCGGGCGCCGCCCTGCCGCCGCTGTTGCGTTGGCTGATCCTCACCGATAACTGCATCACGAGTCTGCCGACCGAACTGGGTGAACGCCCGCATCTGCAAAAGCTCATGCTCGCCGGCAACCGGTTACAGCATTTGCCCGAGAGCCTGAGCCATTGCCATCAACTCGAACTGATCCGTATCGCCGCCAATCAGCTCACCGAGCTCCCCGAGTGGCTGCTGACCCTACCGTGCCTGACCTGGCTGGCGTACGCCGGTAACCCGCTGGAAACCGAAGCCGATGCCGCCGCCCTCCAAGCTACGGCGAGCATTTCCTGGTCCCAACTGAGCCTGGAGAAAAAGCTCGGCGAAGGCGCGTCGGGGGTTATTCATCAGGCGTTGTGGGAGCAGACGAAACAGGTCGCGGTGAAACTCTACAAAGGCGAAATGACCAGCGATGGCTCGCCGTTGCACGAAATGAACGCCTGCATCACCGCCGGTATCCACCCTAACCTGATCCGGGTCGAGGGCCGAATTGTCGATCACCCGCAGCAAACGGCCGGGTTGGTGATGCAACTGATCGATCCGAGTTACCGCAACCTGGCCGGGCTGCCGAGCCTGACGTCCTGCACCCGCGACGTCTACGCCGACGACACACGGTTCAACGCTGACGTGGCGCTGCGCATCGCCAGTGGCATCGCTTCAGTGGCTGAACATTTGCACCGCCAAGGCATCACTCACGGCGACCTCTATGGTCACAACATCATGTGGAACGAGCACGGTGACTGCCTGTTGGGCGACTTTGGTGCGGCGTCTTTCCATGCCACTTCGGACAGCCTTGAAAGCCGTGCGCTGCAACGGATCGAGGTGCGGGCGTTCGGGGTACTGCTGGGGGAATTGCTGGAGCGGATCGACTCGGGGTTGAGTGATGAAGGGCGTGAGTCGTTAGAGGCATTGCAACAGCGCTGCTGTCAGCCGGATGTGCTGGCGCGACCGGGGTTCAGCGAGGTTGTGCGGGAGTTAGCTGCGTTCAACTAGCGGCAAATATAAAACCTGTGGCGAGGGAGCTTGCTCCCTCGCCACAGGCTAGCCCCCTCGCCACAAGTCAGATCACAGACTGTCGGAGCCGCTTAACCCGCTAACCCAACAAACATATCTTGCACGTCATCGTGGTTATCGAGGCCTTCGAGGAACGCTTCGACTTCCGCCATCTGCTCATCGCTCAAACCACTGACCGGGTTCTTCGGCTGGTAACCCAACTTGGCCGACAACACCGTGAAACCCTGCTCCGGCAGCGCTTTCTGCACCGCATCAAGGTCCGTAGGTTCGGTCAGGAACAGCGTCGCGCCGTCTTCACCTGGTTCGAAATCCTGGGCACCGGCTTCGATTGCAGCCATTTCCGGATCGGCGTCAGGGCTGTCCGGGGACGCCTCGATCATGCCGACGTGGTTGAAGTCCCAGGCCACCGAACCGGAAGCGCCCAACTGGCCCTTGCGGAACGCGACGCGGATTTCAGCGACGGTGCGGTTGATGTTGTCAGTCACGCATTCAACGATCAGCGGCACCTGATGCGGTGCGAACCCTTCATAGGTCACGCGATGGTATTGCACGGTTTCGCCGAGCTGGCCGGAGCCTTTCTTGATCGCGCGTTCCAGGGTTTCGCGGGGCATCGAGGCTTTTTTCGCCTGTTCAACCACCAGACGCAGGTGTGCGTTGGTGGTGGTATCGGCACCGTTGCGCGCAGCGATGGTGATTTCTTTCACCAGTTTGCCGAAGATCTTGCCCTTGGCGTTGGCTGCCGCTTCTTTGTGTTTAACCTTCCACTGTGCGCCCATTACTCACTCTCTTGATCTATGGCGCCGAGACATCTATTGGCCGACGCATTGCGCCAGTTTATACGGCCTAAAGATGCCAATCGACCAAAAATTCCAAGATCTTCACCCCATGACTGATCGACATTTTCACTAGTGCTTGTAGGGCGATTCTGAAAAGTCGATTTGCGGTGACGCTTCAGGGCTGTGGTTTCGTACCCTCTGCGCCCATCCTCCCTGGCAGAAGCGCGTTCGATGCACAACGACAAGGAAAGCCCCTTCACCCTGACACTCCTCGACGGCGGTTTGAGTCTGCAGGTGTTGCAGTTCAGTGGCCGTGAAGGTCTCAACCAGCCCTATCGATTCGACATCGACGTGATCGGCCTCGCACCGTCAATGCACCTCGACCAATGGCTGCAACAACCGGCGTTCCTGCGACTGGCAGATGACCAGGGCATTCACGGCGTGATCCACAGCGTCAGTCGCGAACATCGCGGCCCGCACCGGGTCGGCTACTCTCTGGTGCTGGCGCCCCATCTTCAACAACTTCACCTGCACAGCTCGCGTCGGGTGTTTCATCGTCTCAGCGTGCCCGCGATCGTGCGCCAGTTGCTGGAGGAGCATCAGTTGCCCGAGCACAGCTACCGCTTCGAACTGGCAAACGGGTGCTACCCGCCCCGGCCTTTTTGCATTCAGTACGATGAGAGCGATCTGGCCTTCATGCAGCGGCTGTGTGAAGAAGAAGGCATCCACTATCACTTCGAACATCAGCGCGACGGGCACGTGCTGGTGCTGGCCGATGACAGCCTGAGTTTCCCCCAAGAGCCATTGCTGATGCCGTTCCAGGACGACGCATTCAACGACTCTGCCTTGCCGGTGATCAGCGAACTGTTCCAGCGCCATGACCCGGACCCCGCCCCTGCACAATGGGAGGCCAGAAACCGCGGCTCGCAGATGATCGGCGACGGAGCAGCTAACCACCCATTCGCCAGAACGGCTCCGGTGCCAACACGCCCCGCGCCCGAACAGCTTCATCATGATCAGCTCAGCCGCCGACGGCTGGAACGTCTGCGTTGCCAGCAACGGCAGATCCACGGCCAAAGTAACCAGAGCGAACTGTGCAGTGGACGGATCCTGCAAGTGGCGCAACACCCGCTCTCAAGTTTCAACGATCAGTGGCTGCTCACCGATATCCGACACCACGGACAGCAGCCGTCGATTCTCGCCGAGGACCAGGCCGGTGGTGCCCGGCGCTACAGCAATCAGTTCACTGCCATTCCCTGGTCAACGGTGTTCAGGCCCGCGCTCAAACAGGCCCGGCCGAGCATCCCGGGTTATCAGACCGCCCGAGTGCTGGGCCCCGTCGGGCAACCGGCGGCGCTCGATGATTTGGGCCGGATACAGGTCATGCTATGGCCGACGCCGACGTTCGAGGCAGAGGAACCCGCCGGGTTCTGGCTACCGGTAGCCCTCGCAACGCCAGACGGTCGGATCGATCCGGCCAGGCTGCCCGTGGCCGGCACCGAGGTGTTGGTCAGTTTTCTCGACAGCGACCCGGACCGGCCGGTGCTGTGTGCCGGTATGGGCCATCCCCAGCCTTCCCGGCCCGCTCCGGAGCCACGCCGCGATGGTCGTCTGCTGCTCGACTGGCTGGTCAACCGCTCGGATCTCATGCCGTGACGCCTTCGTCGATTACCGATTGCACACAGCGGGTGGTGGCGATGTTTGTGCAGAGGGTTCGCGAGAGTCTGGTTTAGGCAGGTCCGGCCTCTTCGCGGGCAAGCCCGCTCCCACAGGATTGATGCTGGCCGCAAATCCTGTGTACGACGCAAAATCTGTGGGAGCGTGGCTTGCCCGCGAAGACGGCGGCACAGTCAACATTGATGTCTCTGACTGCGCCCTTCAGGTTTGTGAACTGAAACCCCGGCGACCCTGCAAGCCGCCGGTGTGGATGAAGATCAGCCGCGTGCCCCGGGCAAATCTTCCCGCCTCGACTTGCTGCTTGAGCGCCATCAGCGCTTTACCGGTGTACAGCGGTTCGAAAAGAATGCTGCTGGCCTGCTCGGTCTGCGCGATGAATTCGAGTAACAACGGATCGACTTTGGCAAAACCGCCACGGCTGGCATCGAACAGCTCATAAGCTGGGCCCTGTAAACCCGCCTCGCGGACAATCGATTCGACTTGCTGCGCCACGCCATGATCGTCAGGCACCGCCAACGCGCCATACACCGGATGTTCGCCCGCCTCGGCCAGAACCAGACCGGCCAAGGTGGTGCCCGTTCCGCAGGCCACCCACCAGCCGTCGTAGTGGCTCCAGCCCAGATTGCTCAACTTTTCGCAGGCCTGAGTCACCAATTGCCGGCAACCTTTCGCCCCAAGCAATCCGCCGCCACCTTCCGGCACTGGATGTAGCTCGGGGTATTGCTCCCGCCAGGGCGCCCAGAAGCCTGGTTCGTGCCGTGCTCGATAGCCTCCATAACCCAACCAATGCAAGTGCATGCCGAACGCCTGCAAGTCCTTCACCGTGGGCGTTTCTTGCCGATGCCCGCGCAGCAGGCCAACCGTGGTGAAACCGAAGCGTTTGCCCGCCGCAGCCAGTGCATGAAGATGATTGGAATGAGCGCCGCCCAGGCTGATGATGCCTTGGGCGCCGCTCTGGTTGGCGGCTTTCAGGTGTTCGATGAGTTTGAACCACTTGTTGCCACTGATCAGCGGGTCGATCTGGTCCAGACGCAGGATCGCGACGTCGATGCCGGCAGTGGTGAGCCAGTCGAAGTGAAGGGATTCGAGGGGGGCTTGGGGTAGCCAGTCTGTTGGTGGGAAAAGCATTGATGCCGGCTCGGGGTAAAGAGCCGGTATCTTAGCAGCCCACTTGTGGCGAGGGAGCTTGCTCCCGCTCGGCTGCGCAGCAGCCGTAAAATCAGCGACGGTGATTAACCTGACACAACACCATCGCTGAAAGGGGGAGTCCTTCGGCCTCCAGCGGGAGCAAGCTCCCTCGCCACAGGGTTATGCGTATTACAACTGAGCCGCCAACCGCGAACCCTGATTGATCGCGCGCTTGGCATCCAGCTCCGCCGCCACGTCCGCCCCGCCGATCAAGTGCACATTCTGCCCGGCCGCGACCAGACCATCCTGCAACTCACGCAACGGATCCTGCCCAGCGCAGATCACGATGTTATCCACCGGCAGCACCTGTGGTTCGCCGCCTTCGCCAATGCGGATATGCAGGCCTTCGTCGTCGATCTTCAGGTACTCGACGCTGTTGAGCATCTGCACCTGTTTGTTCTTCAGACCGGTGCGATGAATCCAGCCGGTGGTCTTGCCCAGGCCGTCACCGACCTTGGATGTCTTGCGTTGCAGCAGGAACACTTCACGGGCCGGCGCATGCGGCTCAGCCTTGATACCTGCAACACCGCCGCGCGCCTCAAGGTGCGTATCGATGCCCCACTCCTTCCAGAACGCTTCGCGGTCCTGACTGGTGGCCACGCCCTGGTGAACGAGGAACTCCGACACGTCGAACCCGATACCGCCGGCGCCGATCACCGCGACGCGCTTGCCCACCGGTTTGCGCTCAAGGATCACGTCCAGGTAGCTCAACACCTTGGCGTTTTCAACGCCGGGAATTGCCGGGGTTCTTGGCGCGATACCGGTGGCCAAAATGATTTCGTCGTAACCGCCCTCAACCAGTTTCGCCACATCTACGCGGGTGTTCAGGCACACCTCGACGTGGGTGGTCTGCAGTTTGCGGTTGAAATAACGCAGGGTTTCGAAGAATTCTTCCTTGCCCGGCACACGCTTGGCGATGTTGAACTGGCCGCCGATTTCACTGGCCGAATCGAACAACGTCACCTGATGGCCACGCTCGGCGGCTACGGTCGCGGCCGACAAACCTGCAGGGCCGGCGCCGATCACGGCGATTTTCTTGATCTGCTGCACCGGCAGGTAATTGAGTTCGGTTTCATGGCAGGCCCGCGGGTTCACCAGGCAGCTGGTCAACTTGCCGCCAAAGGTGTGATCCAGGCACGCCTGGTTGCAACCGATACAGGTGTTGATTTCATCGCCACGGCCGGCCGCAGCCTTGTTGACGAAATCCGGGTCGGCGAGGAACGGCCGCGCCATGGACACCATGTCGGCATCGCCTTCGGCCAGAATCTGCTCGGCGACTTCCGGGGTATTGATGCGGTTGGTGGTGATCAGCGGAATGCCTACCTCCCCACGCAGCTTGGCCGTGACTTTGCTGAACGCCGCACGGGGCACTTTGGTGGCGATGGTCGGAATCCGCGCTTCGTGCCAGCCGATGCCGGTGTTGATGATCGTCGCACCCGCCTGCTCGATGGCCTTGGCCAACTGCACGATTTCTTCCCAGGTGCTGCCGCCTTCCACCAGATCGAGCATCGACAGGCGGAAGATGATGATGAAGTTCGGGCCGACCGCTTCGCGCACCCGGCGCACGATCTCCACCGGCAGGCGCATGCGATTTTCGTAAGCGCCGCCCCAGCGGTCGGTGCGATGGTTGGTGTGGGCTGCGAGGAACTGGTTAATGAAATAACCTTCGGAGCCCATGATCTCGACGCCGTCGTACTCGGCTTTTTGCGCCAGGGTCGAGCAGGTGACGAAATCGCTGATCTGCTTCTCGATGCCTTCCTCGTCCAGCTCTTTAGGCTTGAACGGGTTGATCGGCGCCTGGATCGCGCTCGGTGCCACTTGTTTCGGGCTGTAGGCATAACGCCCGGCATGGAGAATCTGCATGCAGATCTTGCCACCCGCCTCGTGCACCGCACGGGTGACGATGAGGTGCTTGAGCGCTTCTTCCTCGGTGGTGAGTTTGGCCGCGCCGGAGTAAACCCCGCCCTCATCGTTCGGGCCGATACCGCCGGTGACCATCAGACCAACGCCGCCACGGGCACGCTCGGCGAAATACGCAGCCATGCGCTCGAAACCGCCGGGCTTTTCCTCAAGGCCCGTGTGCATCGAGCCCATCAGGGTGCGGTTGCGCAACGTGGTAAAACCCAGGTCCAGCGGGGCCAACAGGTGCGGGTAATGAGCGGCGGCCATCGGTAACTCCACAACGAGCGATCACGGAAAAATGCAGGAGCTCTTCGGCCCCGTCAGTCATGTTCGACAGACTAAGAGTCGCACTGCCGTCACTCAATGACCGTAACTGACAACTTATTGATCCAAATGCGCAGCGCCCCTTGGCAAGCGCGGACGTGAGCCCTACCCTAGTCGCGAACCCTGCACGCGGCCGTTGACTGTTTCCACATGCGCAAACTTTTGTACTTGACCCTCTCCATGGCGTTGATCGCCGCTCTCACGACCTACGCCATGTGGGCCGCGGATCGTCCGGTGGGTCATTACCTGTCAGACCTGCGCATCAGTCTCGCAGTTGATGAGGGTACCCCCGCCGATCGCGGCAATCTGCTGGGCATCCAGCCCGAGCTGTTCCCCACCGATTATCAAAGCCCCGAACGCCTGCACCGCAAGCTCGCGGCCTACTTGCAGAAGGCTCAGGATCAGGGCCTGCTGAATGAAAAAACCATCGTCATACTGCCCGAACATATCGGCACCTGGCTGATGATCAGCGGCGAAAAAGACGAGTTGTACCAGGCCACTACGCTCAAGGAAGCCATGAACTGGCTGGCGGTGAGCAACCCGTTGCAGTTCATCCGCGCCCTGATCAGTGCCGAGGGCGGCAACCGTCTCGACGACGCGCACTTGCGGATGAAAGCCAAGAAAATGGCCAAGAATTACCAGGCGCTGTTCGGCGGCTTGGCGAAAGAATTCCGCATCACTCTGGTGGCGGGTTCCATCGTGTTGCCCGAGCCGAGTGTCAGCGATGGTACCCTGAAGATTGGACGCGGTGCCCTGTACAACAGCAGCGTAGTGTTCGGTCGCGACGGGTTGCCGATCGGCCAGCCTCAGCGGCAAATGCACTCGACTTTCGCTGGGCACAACACTGTCGAAGCCAATTCCGAACACACGATCAATGTCGTCGATACACCGGCCGGACGCCTGGGCGTGCTGATCGGCAGCGACAGTTGGTATCCCGACAACTATCGCAAACTCGACGATCAAGGCGCGCAACTGGTGGCGGTCCCGGCGTTCGTCGTCGGGCGCGGGTCCTGGGATCAACCGTGGCGCGGCTACAAAGGCCAGTCCACGCCGAACTCTGTCAGCCTCAACGCTGGCGAACTCAGTGAAGGTCAGGCCTGGCATCGGCTGACGCTGATCGCCCAACCGTCCGGCAGCCAGACCATCGCCGGCATGAGTGTGTTCCTGCGCGGTCAGTTCTGGGACAAGGGCAGCGCCGGTCAAAGCTTCCTCAGCAGCAACGGGCAACAATTCGCCGACGGCGATGCCCGGGGCGCGCGTTTGCTGAATCTCTGGCTGTAAGCGATGAAACCGCAGCCGATGCGCCTCGGAGATTTGTCGGTGGGCTTCGTCCATAGCCTGGCCGACGCCGTGCGCAGCCATGGCCTGGACCCACAACCGTTGCTCGAACAGTACGGCCTCGACGCCGCGCGACTGGCGGAGGCCGGCGCCCGTCTCTCGATCCCGCGCTACATGCGCCTGGGTCACGGCGCCATTCAACTGACCGACAACCCGGCACTGGGTTTGCGCATGGGCCAGTTCAGTCGCCTGAGCCAGGCCGGCCTGGCCGGAGTCACCGCCGCCCAGGCCCCCACCGTGCGGGAAGCGGCGCGCTGCCTGATTCGCTTCGAAGCGCTGTACGGCTCCAACTATCGCGGCCAGTCGAGCTTTCACGAAGATGCCCAAGGCGCGTGGCTGCGTTTCTATTCCATCAGCCCCTACAACGCCTACAACCGCTTCGTGGTGGATTCGATCATCGCCGGCTGGTTGCAGCAATTGTCCAGCGTAAGTCCTGCCCCGCTACGCGCCGAACGGATCGAAATCGAATTCCAGGCGCCGGATTATCGCGAGGCGTATGCCGTGCTTGGGGATTGTCCGATTCAGTTTGGCGCCGAACAGAATCAACTGCGCCTGAGCCTGGACAGCCTCGCCCAGCGCAACCCGCAGCACTGCCCGAGTACCTGGCGGCACTTGCTGCAACTGTGTGAACGGGAACTGGAGCAACTGACACGCACCCGCAGCCTGCGTGAACGTATCACTCAGTTACTGGGGCCGTTGCTCAATGGTGGTCGGGAACCCGACCTGGAAGAAGTGGCGGCACGCTTGAAACTACCGACCTGGACCTTGCGCCGCAAACTCGCCGAGGAAGGTACGCAATTTCGTGCAATTCTCAACGACACGCGCCGCGACCTCGCCATGACCTACATCCGCGACACCGAACTGGCGTTCGGCGAAATCGCCTATCTGCTGGGGTTTGCCTCAGCCGAAGCCTTTCAACGGGCCTTCAAACGCTGGAACGGCCAGACCCCCGGCGAGTTCCGCCGCAGTCATCGCCAATCCGCGTAAGGTTAGGGGGCGTTCTCAATTAGTTTCCCCGGCGCGTTGTCGCCTTAAAGCTCGGTAGCGTCTTCGGCCGGTTCCAGCGGGTCCAGTTCAAACGCCTGATACTCGAGCAGTTCTTCTTGATAATCGTCCATTATTAAACCCCCATCGCTTGTTGAAAAAATCGTCTGAATAAATGACCAGTGCCCTGAGCATAAAGTGCCCGCATGAAAGAAAAATGACGCGCGCATGACACTACATCGCTACTGAATAAAACGTAGCAGGTGGTCAGGAATTTATCAGGATTTTTTCGATACGAGCTGTAGGAATACGGCTCGATTTGATGTGGATCAATCTTGGAAGGTGTTACGGGATCGGAGTCGTCTGACCCGATCCGTAACATCAGCCTATTACTGGCCGGAGACAGGCATGGCCGAAATTGGCTCGGTCGGTGCCGGCATGGTGCTTGAATCCGTCGGTGGAGCCACCGTTTCCGTGGACGGAGTCGGTTCACTGCTCTGCGCTGGGGTAATCGGCGCGGTTTCAGCTGGTGGTGCGACAGGCTCCGAAGCGGCTGGAGCAGGTTCGGCTGTCGGCGCTGGAGCAGGCGCAGGTTCTGCCGCCGGGGTCGGCGCCAACTGAGCCGGCGCAGCCTTGGCTTCAGGCACACCCAGATCAGTCTTTGGCTTCTCGGGGATGTGCGCGGCCTTCTTCGCTTCCGGCGGCAGGAACAACTCGACCAAGGCAAAGAAACGTTCGTAGAACTTGGCTGAAGATACGGTTTCACTGGCAACCTTGACCATCGAGTCGTCGGACGAACCGATCGGCATCGATACCGAGCCCAACACACCGACACCGAGGCTGGCGGAGTTGTTGGTCTTTTTCAACGCATAACGATCCTGCAAGGCGTTGGCGAACATCGTCGCGTGATGCCCTTCGCTGCCGTCATCGGCACAGACCACGTTGAAGCTGATCTCCATGTGGGTCTCGCCGGTTTGCTGGAAACTTTTGTGCCCACTGACCAGTTTCGAATCGGCGCTGGTGATGATGTAACCCTGGCTGAGCAAAGCCCGACGGGCGGCCTCGCAGGTCTGCGCATCGGTTACCGGGTAGTTGCGCGAAAACGTTCCGGAGTCGTCGAAGTTCTCATGCTCATAGATGGCGGCTTTCTTCGACGAACAACCGACAGCGGCGGCCAGCACCAAGGCCAGCCCGACAACACGCATGGGAATTGATCTAAACATTGAACATCCTGAGGAAAACGGTTCGGGGCGTATTGTGCAACAGATCAATGCTTAGCGGAGCATCGATTATGTCTTAAAACGGTTACATGTTTGTTGAGCCGGGTTCTAAGGAGAGGTCGCACAAGCAAATGACCTAGGCTGGAACAAAAAAAACCCCAGCCTTTCGGCCGGGGTCTTTTGTGTCGCGCAATACTCAGCCAGGCATCAGAAACGCTTGATGTCTGCTTCGCTTTCCAGCTGTTTGCGGTAGGCCGCAAAGTCTTGCTGGCCAATGCGCGAGGCGAGGTAGCGACGGTATTGAACCTTCTCTTCTTCGGTCGGCGCCGCGGCTTCGTTCACGCCGTCCAGACGCACGATCACCAGGCTACCATCGGCCAGGGTCACGCTGCTGAAGGTCGGCTTGTCTTTGGAGGCTGGCTTGGGCATGCGGAACAGCGCTTGCAGCACAGTTGGGTCGACCCCTTCCTGAGCACGAGTCGCCACTTGAGTCACCTTCCAGTTCTGACCATCGATCGCCTTGTCCAGCGCAGTCTTGCCATCGCGCAGGCTGACGATCAGTTGATCAGCCTTGGTTTTGGCGGCAGCACTGGCATGCTCCTTGGTCAGTTGCACACGGATGCTGGCAGCCACGCTTTCCAGCGGCAGTTGCTCAGGCTTGCGGTGTTCCTTGGCGCGCAGCACGATCACGGTTTCCGGGTCCAGCTCGATGGCGGTGCTGTTGGCACCCTCATCCAGCACTTCAGGACTGAACGCAGCGGTCACCACGGCACGGTTGGCCGCAACACCTTCGCCACCTTCACGGCCGAATGGCGCGGAGGTGTGGACGGTCAGCTTCAGGTCCTGTGCTGGCTGGGCCAGATCGGAGGCTTCGAACGATGAGTCTTCCAATTGCTTGGTCGCCTCGACGAAACGCTGCTCGACCTGCTGGGTTTTCAGCTCGCGGGTCAGCTTGTCTTTCAGGCTGGCGAACGTTGGCACTTCAGGGGCTTCAACGCCCAGCAGCTTGATCAGGTGGAAACCGAAGTCCGTGCGAACCGGCTCCGATACCTGATCCTTGGCCAACGAATACAGGGCTTTTTCAAACGCTGGATCGTAGACGCCTGGACCTGCAAAACCGAGGTCACCGCCGTTGTTCGCCGAGCCTGGATCCTGGGAGAATTCCTTGGCCAGGGCCTCGAATTTCTCGCCTTTAGCCAGACGCGCCTGCACTTCTTCGATTTTGGCCTTGGCTTGCGCCTCGGTCACCTTATCGTTCACTTCGACCAGAATATGCGCAGCCCGGCGTTGCTCGGACAGGTTTGCGGTTTCTTTCTGATACGCCGCTTGCAGGTCTTCGTCCTTGACGCTGACCTGATCAAAGAAGGACGCCTTCTTCAATTCGAGGTAGTCGATGACCACCTGATCCGGCGTCATGAATTCCTTGGCGTGTTCGTCGTAGTAGGCCTTGACCTCATCGTCGGTCAGTTTCACCGCCGCAGGATCTGCCTTGACGTTCAGGGTGGCGAAATCGCGGGTCTGTTTTTCCAGACGGGCAAAGGCCAGAACCTGTGCATCGGTGACAAAGCCGCTACCGGCCAGACCAGCGCGCAGCTGACCGATCAGCATTTCCTGAGCCAGCATCTGGCGGAATTGCAGACGGCTGTAGCCGAGTTGACGAATCACCTGATCGAAGCGTTCGGCACTGAACTTGCCATCCACCTGGAATTCAGGTGTTTGCAGGATCACCTGATCCAAAGCCGCTTCGGAGAAAGCGAATTTCGATTTTTCTGCGCCTTGCAGCAGCAGTTTGCGATCGATCAGGCCTTTGAGGGCCGATTCGCGCAGCATTTTTTCGTCGAGCAAGGAAGCATCAAAATCCTTGCCAAGCTGTTGCATGAGCTGACGGCGTTGCATGTCAACCGCCTGGTTCAGCTCGTTTTGACTGATTTCTTCACCATTGACCTTGGCCGCATCCTGGCTGTTGGTCGTCGCCTGGAAAATGGCCTCGATACCGGTGAAAGCCATCAGTACAACGATGATCCCGATAATGGTCTTGGCAATCCAGCCTTGTGAATTGTCCCTGATATTCTGCAGCATGCGTCCCCCAGAAACGGTTGAACTTCAAAATTAGGCAACCGTGGAGCGTGGGTAGAATCCGGATAGAAGAAAGGCGCATCCGAGGATGCGCCTTCTCGTAACTGGCGGAGCGGACGGGACTCGAACCCGCGACCCCCGGCGTGACAGGCCGGTATTCTAACCGACTGAACTACCGCTCCGCTGCCAAGTCAGGAATGACCCCGACCCGGATGGGCAAAAACCTGAATCGAACTTAGTTGACAGCTTCTTTCAGTGCTTTACCGGCTTTGAAACCTGGTTTTTTGGCGGCGGCGATTTCCAGCGTCTTACCGGTCTGTGGGTTACGACCGATGCGAGCTGGACGATCGGTCACGGAGAAGGTACCGAAACCAACCAGAACAACAGAGTCGCCAGCCTTCAGAGCGCCAGTGACGGATTCGATTACAGCGTCCAGCGCACGGCCAGCAGCAGCTTTCGGGATATCAGCGGATGCAGCGATAGCATCAATCAGTTCCGACTTGTTCACTCTAAGTCCCCTTATATCTATTTGAGTTTGATTCTAAGTTTTTTGGTGAAAGCAAAAAAACGAGTGCTGAATGGCCTACAGACACTTAAGAGCCGCTTTATAACAAGGGCTCTAAAAAACTGTCAACAAGCCCCCCAGGCAAATGCGTACTAATGCGTGCTAATTCTTTCCTTAGAGTCAGACTCGCGTTTTTCATCCTTTGCAACGATCTCCGGAACCACATCCGGCAAGGGCTCCGGCGCGTATTGCAGCGCAATTTGCAGGACCTCGTCAATCCATTTAACGGGTTTAATCTGTAGATCTTGCTTGATATTGTCAGGAATTTCCTTCAGATCGCGTACGTTCTCTTCAGGAATGATCACCGTCTTGATTCCGCCACGGTGAGCAGCCAACAGTTTTTCCTTCAAACCACCGATCGCCAGCACCTGACCACGCAAGGTAATTTCGCCAGTCATGGCGACGTCCGCTCGTACAGGAATGCCAGTCAATGCCGACACCAGGGCCGTGCACATGCCTACACCGGCGCTAGGGCCATCCTTCGGGGTCGCCCCTTCAGGCATGTGGATGTGAGTGTCGCGCTTCTCGTGGAAGTCCAGGGGAATCCCCAGGCTCTTCGCACGGCTGCGGACAACGGTCAGGGCTGCGGTGATCGATTCGACCATCACGTCACCCAGGGACCCCGTTTTGATCAACTGGCCTTTACCCGGCACGACCGCGGCTTCGATGGTCAGCAATTCGCCGCCCACCTGGGTCCACGCCAAGCCAGTTACCTGGCCGATCTGATCCTGCGACTCAGCCAGACCATAGCGGAATTTACGCACACCCAGGAAGTGCTCGAGCATGTCGGCAGTGACCTTCACCGAGAAGCGTTTTTCCATTGCATGCTCTTTGACTGCCTTGCGGCAAACCTTGGCAATCTGGCGCTCCAGCCCACGTACACCGGCTTCGCGGGTGTAATAGCGGATAATGTCGCGGATCGCTTCGGCGTCGAATTCCAGCTCGCCTTTCTTCAGACCGTTGGCGGTAATCTGCTTCGGCGAAAGGTATTTGACGGCGATGTTGATCTTTTCGTCTTCGGTGTAACCCGGCAGGCGAATCACTTCCATCCGGTCCAGCAGTGCCGGCGGAATATTCATGGAGTTGGAGGTGCACAGGAACATCACATCGGACAGGTCGTAATCGACTTCCAGATAGTGATCGTTGAAGTTGTGGTTCTGCTCGGGATCGAGCACTTCCAGCAACGCCGACGCCGGGTCGCCACGCATGTCGCTGCCCATTTTGTCGATTTCATCGAGCAGGAACAGCGGATTGCGGACGCCCACTTTTGTCATCTTTTGAATCAATCTTCCTGGCATCGAACCGATATAAGTCCGGCGATGACCACGAATTTCCGCCTCATCGCGCACACCACCGAGGGCCATGCGCACGAATTTGCGGTTGGTGGCGTGAGCGATCGACTCCGCCAGCGAGGTTTTACCCACCCCGGGAGGACCGACCAGGCACAGCACCGGCCCACGAATCTTCTTCACGCGCTTCTGTACAGCGAGGTATTCGAGGATCCGCTCTTTGACTTCTTCCAGACCATAGTGGTCGGCATCGAGAATGTCTTCGGCACGGGCAAGGTCCAGACGCACCTTGCTCTGAGCTTTCCACGGCACTTGAACCAGCCAGTCGATGTACGAACGCACCACCGTCGCTTCCGCAGACATTGGCGACATTTGCTTGAGCTTGTTCAGTTCGGCCTGAGCCTTGGCCAACGCATCTTTCGGCAGACCGGCGGCATCGATACGCTTTTTCAGCTCTTCGATTTCGTTGTGGCCTTCATCGCTGTCGCCCAGCTCTTTCTGAATGGCCTTCATCTGCTCATTCAGGTAGTACTCGCGCTGGCTGCGCTCCATTTGCTTTTTAACGCGGCCGCGAATGCGTTTTTCGACTTGCAGCAGATCGATCTCGGCATCCAGCAACGCCAGAACGTGCTCGACCCGGGCCGACAAATCGATGATTTCGAGGATTTCCTGCTTCTGCTCGATCTTCAGGGCCATGTGCGCGGCCATGGTGTCTACCAGGCGGCCTGGCTCGTCGATGCTGTTAAGCGACGACAGGACTTCAGCGGGGACTTTCTTGCCCAGCTGCACATATTGTTCGAACTGAGCCAGCAGGCTGCGGACAAACACTTCCGACTCGCGCTCAGGCGCGTCGGCTTCGTCGATCAGCGAAACTTCGGCACGGCAGTGGCCGTCGACTTCGCTGAAGCGCTCCACGGCGCCCCGTTGCTCGCCTTCGACAAGAACCTTGACCGTGCCGTCAGGCAGCTTGAGCAGCTGCAGAACGGTAGCGATGGTGCCTACGCGATAAAGTGCTTCTTCACCGGGATCGTCGTCAGCAGGATTTCGCTGAGCCAGCAGAAGGATCTGCTTGTCGCCCGTCATCGCAGCCTCGAGGGCTTCGATGGATTTCTCGCGCCCCACGAACAGCGGGATAACCATGTGCGGATAAACCACGACATCACGCAATGGCAGGAGAGGCAATTCGATGGTTGTCTTCATGATTTCGCCTCTACGGCGGCCATAAGGCCGTAAACAGATGGAAGTAAGCTTGAAACCAAGATGGGGGCTGTTCTGGAAAAAAACAAGCTGATAAAAGTATCAGTTAAATGATTGGTGCTTGCGATGGCCCGAGCACAACCGAAAACAGGCAGCCTTCACTGGCAAGCCAGCTCCTACAAGCCAGCTCCCACGCCGGACCCACAATAGCAAAGGGGCCCGAAGGCCCCTTCTTTATTCCAGCCGAGTGACGCTTAGGCGTCCGGCGCTGCCTTGGCAGTCGGCTCACTGTTTTCGTAGATATACAGTGGCTTGGACTTGCCTTCTATAACGCTTTCATCGATCACTACTTTACTCACCTCGGACTGCGAGGGGATTTCATACATAGTGTCGAGCAATACACCCTCGAGAATCGAGCGCAGTCCACGGGCACCGGTTTTGCGTTCCAGAGCACGTTTGGCGACTGATTTCAGCGCGTCGGCCCGGAATTCCAGGTCCACGCCTTCCATCTCGAACAGCTTGGCATACTGTTTGGTCAGAGCATTTTTCGGTTCGGTGAGAATCTGCATCAACGCAGCCTCATCGAGCTCATCCAGAGTGGCAAGCACCGGCAGACGACCGACGAATTCCGGGATCAGACCGAACTTGACCAAATCGTCAGGTTCGACTTCACGCAGGGACTCACCGACTTTCTTGCCTTCTTCCTTGCTGCGCACTTCCGCGTTGAAACCGATGCCGCCCTTGGTGGAACGGTTTTGAATAACCTTTTCCAGACCGGAGAACGCACCACCGCAGATGAACAGGATGTTACGGGTGTCGACCTGAAGGAATTCCTGCTGCGGGTGCTTGCGACCGCCCTGAGGCGGAACGGAGGCAACCGTGCCTTCGATCAACTTGAGCAGGGCCTGCTGTACGCCCTCACCGGAAACGTCCCGGGTGATCGACGGGTTGTCAGACTTGCGCGAGATTTTGTCGATCTCATCGATGTAGACAATGCCCATCTGGGCTTTTTCTACGTCGTAATCGCACTTCTGCAGCAGCTTCTGAATGATGTTCTCAACATCTTCACCTACATAACCCGCCTCGGTGAGAGTGGTTGCGTCGGCGATGGTGAACGGAACGTTCAGCAAGCGGGCCAGTGTTTCGGCAAGCAGGGTTTTACCCGAGCCTGTCGGGCCGATCAGCAAGATGTTGCTTTTGCCGAGTTCGACGTCGTCATTCTTTTTGTCACGCTGGTTCAGACGCTTGTAGTGGTTGTACACCGCTACGGCCAGAACCTTTTTCGCACGCTCCTGACCAATCACGTACTGATCAAGGATGCCGCTGATTTCTTTAGGCGAAGGCAATTTATGCGCGCTGCTTTCGGCCTGGGCTTCCTGCACCTCCTCACGGATGATGTCATTGCACAGGTCGACGCACTCGTCGCAAATAAAGACCGAGGGGCCGGCAATCAATTTGCGTACTTCATGCTGGCTTTTGCCACAGAAGGAGCAATAGAGCAGCTTGCCGTTGTCCTCGCCGTTGCGGGTGTCAGTCATTCGTTCGATCCAAATCCGATAGGCTTGCAACACAAGATGAAGGCTATTGCGGGCTTTTTCAAGCCCGCTGGTGATCGGACCCGCCGACCAACCTTATTTTGAGCTGCTTATTTTAAGCGGGGCGCTGGTTGATCACTTCATCGATCAACCCGTATTCACGCGCTGCTTCTGCACTCATGAAATTATCGCGGTTGGTATCGCGCTCGATTTCTTCAAGAGTGCGCCCGCTATGCTTGGCCATCAGCGTGTTGAGACGCTCACGAATGAAGAGGATTTCCTTGGCATGGATTTCGATATCCGAAGCCTGGCCCTGGAAACCGCCCAGTGGCTGGTGAATCATCACACGCGAGTTTGGCAGGCAGTAACGCTTGCCTTTGGCACCGGCCGTCAGAAGAAACGCGCCCATGCTGCACGCTTGACCGATACAGGTGGTCGACACGTTTGGCTTGATGAACTGCATGGTGTCATAGATCGACATGCCCGCCGTCACCGAACCGCCCGGCGAGTTGATATAGAGATGGATGTCCTTGTCCGGGTTTTCCGCTTCAAGGAACAGCAGTTGCGCACAGATCAGGTTGGCCATGTAGTCCTCTACCGGACCAACCAGAAAGATCACTCGCTCCTTGAGAAGGCGCGAGTAGATGTCATAGGCGCGTTCGCCACGAGCAGACTGCTCGACAACCATCGGGACCAGGCCGCCTGCGGCCTGGATATCAGAGTTCTGCTGAATATACGAATTACGGAACATGCTCTGCAGTCACTCCCAAATAGTTATGTCTTGAATACGCATAAGCCAGCACGAAGGCTGGCTTATGGTGTGTACTTCTTACCGCAAAAACAATCAGTCGGCTTGTGGAGCTTCTACCGGCTTGACCGCTTCTTCGTAAGAGACCGATTTGTCGGTCACGCTAGCTTTCTGCAGAACAGTATCCACAACTTGTTCTTCCAGCACAACCGAACGGACTTCGTTCAATTGCTGGTCGTTCTTGTAGTACCAAGACACAACCTGCTCAGGCTCCTGGTAAGCCGAAGCCATTTCCTGAATCATCTCGCGAACGCGGGCTTCGTCAGGCTTGAGGTCGAATTGCTTGACCACTTCAGCCACGATCAGACCCAGCACAACGCGGCGCTTGGCTTGCTCTTCGAACAGCTCGGCCGGCAGTTGGTCAGGCTTGATGTTGCCGCCGAACTGCTGAACAGCCTGCACGCGCAGACGGTCGACTTCGTTGGACAGCAGAGCCTTTGGCACTTCGATCGGGTTGGTGGCCAGCAGACCATCCATCACCTGATTCTTGACCTTGGATTTGATCGCCTGCCGCAGTTCGCGCTCCATGTTCTTGCGAACTTCGGTGCGGAAGCCTTCCAGGCCGGTTTCCTTGATGCCGAATTGAGCGAAGAACTCTTCGGTCAGTTCTGGCAGTTTAGGCTCGGAAACGGTGTTCACGGTCACGGTGAACTCAGCGGTTTTGCCTGCCAGATCGAGGTTCTGATAGTCCTCTGGGAAGGTCAGGTTCAGAACGCGCTCTTCGCCGGCTTTAGCGCCAACCAGACCGTCTTCGAAACCAGGGATCATGCGGCCGGAACCCAGCACCAGCTGGGTGCCTTTGGCGGAACCACCAGCGAACACTTCACCGTCGACCTTGCCGACGAAATCGATGTTCAGTTGGTCTTCGTTCTGAGCCGCGCGATCGGCGACTTCAAAACGGGTGTTCTGCTTGCGCAGGACTTCCAGCATCTTGTCCAGATCGGCATCAGCCACGTCAGCGCTCAGGCGCTCTACGGTGATACCTTCGAAACCGGCAACGGTGAACTCAGGGAACACCTCGAAAACAGCGACGTATTCCAGGTCCTTGCCAGCTTCCAGGGATTTTGGCTCGATCGACGGCGAACCAGCCGGGTTCAGCTTCTGCTCAACCACAGCCTCATAGAAGGAAGACTGGATCACGTCGCCTACAGCTTCCTGGCGAGCGTCAGCACCGAAACGGCGCTTGATTTCGCTCATTGGCACTTTGCCTGGACGGAAGCCAGCAATCTTGGCCTTTTGGGCAGTCTGCTGCAGACGCTTGTTGACTTGGCTCTCAATGCGCTCAGCCGGCACGGTGACGCTCATGCGGCGCTCAAGAGCAGTAGTATTTTCAACAGAAACTTGCATGGATATTCCTCGTTGCACAGACGTTAGCCGGCCGTTTCCGACCCCAGAATGTCGGGTAGAGATGGGCCATTACTGGCCCACCTCCCCCTAAGAACCGTACGTGCGAGTTTCCCCGCATACGGCTCGGGCCTAATCAAAACCCCCGGTAAGGGGAGCCGGTTTGTTCACTGTCAATCCGCGAGCGTGTAGCCGCTGGTGACAAAGGGGGTGCAATAGTACCCGGTTATTTAGGGAGTCTCCACCGCCTTTTGTGCGGTACAGAATGTGGTGATCATGCCACCCCGTCTCCTTCGTAATCGGTAACTTACATATTGGACACAATCCTTTCTGACTCTGAAAAAGGCTCAAGATTTGCTTACGGTACGCCAGCCTTTTGAGCATCTGTTCCATACGCCTTTTCTCACCCATTTCCTCCATAGAAGGATCGAAGGGGTTGTACTCCCCACTCACCTTCTTGTGTCGTTCGATCGGAGTGCTCGCTAGCGAGTACAACTCGATCGTTCGCATCTCTCCCTTGTCATTCATCGTCGCGGTAGCAAACACCCCTTTCCGCCCCTTCATGGGTTTAAAGTATTTCGCTCCGATCCACTGGAGTGTTTTCTTAGGGTGTCGCCGTTTTGCCCAACGCCATAGAGCCAGAAAGATCATGTAATCCATGCGGCTATACGCTTTCTTGGCTACCACAGGCTGGTGATAGAACGCCCAGCCACGCAGTATCGGATTCAGCTGTCGGATCAGATCCTCCTGCCTTACCGTTTTGCTGGTACTGATGACCTCCCTTACCTTGCTATAGAACGCTTTCACGTTTTTCTTGCTTGGCTTGATCAGAAGCTTCCCATCGTACTTGCGGAAATTCCAACCTAGAAAGTCAAAGCCTTCATTTATATGGACGACACGCGTCTTCTCGAGTGACAACTGCAGCCCCCGCACTGCTAGGAACTGCTCTACCCAAGGTCTGACTTCAGTTTCCAGCACCTCTCGCGAGGTTCCGGTTATCACAAAGTCATCCGCATAACGCACCACATTGATTTTCAGCTTCTTGGCCTTGGTCACACCCAGATGTTGCTTAAGTTGTGACTCCAGCCCATCCAGCACCAGATTCGCCAAGCTGGGCGAGACAATCCCGCCCTGTGGCGTACCGGCATCCGTTGCCTGTAGCTGGCCTTTATGAATCACGCCAGCTTTCAACCATTTTCGGAGAACCACCTTATCCGTTGGGACGTTGGTGATAAGCCAGTCATGATTGATATGGTCAAAGCAGCCTTTGATGTCCGCCTCCAAAACCCATTGGGCCGAAACCTTCTTGGATAGGCATACGAACAACTGCCCCATTGCATCCGCCGTAGATCGCTCGATCCTAAAGCCGTAGCTGTTTGGATCGCCGGTGGTTTCTGCAATGGGTGCCAGAGCAAGCAAATACAACGCCTGCATTGCCCTGTCCGTCATGGTCGGAATGCCCAGAGGGCGCTCCTTTCCATTTGACTTCGGAATAAACACACGCCGTAAAGGCCGTGGTTTATAACCGTGGCGCTTCAACCCATTTGCCGCCTTCCATTTGGCATCGGGTGTATCCCAGAGCACGCGGTCGACTCCCGCCGTGCGCTTACCCTGGTTTTCAGTGACTCGCCGTACGGCCAAGTATCTGGCCGAGCGTGAGCGGGTCAGCATCCGCTGCAAGGCTTTCACCCTGCGCCAGTTGCCTTCCCGACAAGCCTTCGCAATCCGTATCTGCATCGCCCGGACATTCCGCTGAACACGCCACCAATCGATGTCATGCCATTGTTGCGGAGCGCCGGAAGGCGCAGACACGGCCAATTGGCTATGTTCTAACATGCTGCCTTCCTCTCAAGTTGCCCCAAGCGAAAGACGCACACATCCCCTGACGGGAATGGACGCTCCCGCCAGGGTTGGATTAATAGAAGATCCGTTACAGCTGGATCTCTAGGTTTATTGAGACAGGTTCACTCAGAGTTCATGCGACGAAAGACCACGCAGAAGTCTGCCCGGTTTCCCGTGGAGCGATGTTCCAGCCCCTATCCGGGCCATTACAGCCCGGCTTTCGCTTTCTCTGCGATCCCATACCCGCACAGCCAACGGATCACCTTGCGGTTCACCTGCCCGAAGGCAGCCATACGGGCTTACCACGTTCCCTGCCTGTCACACGACTGGGTTAGAGTCTGCCTATTCGCCGGCGACCTTATGTGACGACGTGTTCCGACCCTTGACCAGAACAACCGGTCGCATCACCTTTTTGGTTAATGCCTATCAGCAGATTAGGCACCGTAATGCTGACGACGTTTATTAGCAGTTCACTTGTGTTACCCATACCAGCCAGCCTAGCGCCTCAACCCGGTACTGCTCCGAGCATCTGCGCTCCGCCTCACGGCGAAGACGCACCCATACGGGGGCTACATTGTTGGAAGAGCTTCACACCCCACCGTTACCAGTGACGCATGTCTTCCTAGGCTATCGTTGGTCGCACAACGAGTCCGCTGCCACTCCGAACAGGCAATGGTTGGACAATGACAGACAGAGCTTTCGCTCATGTCTCCGGTTTGATGTGAACAGGGACTGCCGAGGCAGCATGCTCAAAGAATTGTTACCTCCTGTTTCAAAAGCAGGAGGGAACCCCAGCGGGGATTCTCTCCCGCATGGGTTTAGCCCTGAATAGGGCTGATGTGTAGTAGGCACTCCAATACCGGAAATCCAGTACTGCGGTCGAGCCACCGAGCGCTAATCGACCTTGAGTTTGCCACCGCCGCTGCGGCAAGTCCTTGAAGGCATTGGACTTCTGGGAGGGTTTTGTTTCTTGGGATTGGGCACCCAAGCTCTCGGCTCTCTTTCGAAAACCCTTCAAGATGACTCTACACCTCGAAGTTTAGGAGACACGCCACGCGTGTCGCACCAAGGGCATGCATTCTAGTGGGTCAAACTCAAGAAGTCACCCTACTGAAAACGGGTAAAAAAGCAGCAGGCAATTTATAGGCGGGGACAAACGGTTGTGCCTCGCCCTGTTAGCAAATACAGCTAGTCATGCCGGGGCTCTGCACCAACCCTTCTATATATAGAAGAGACTGCCAACAATCTCCCTGACAGCCGATCTTGCGAGCAAGGCCGGCGGGCAGCGCGGCATCATCGAGAAACATAAATACGACGAAATGCCCCGCCGCTGCGACCCAGAACCTGCGGCCACTGAAACAAAAAAGGCGCCAGACTGTTAAATCTGGCGCCTTTCGAAATATGGGGTGGACGATGGGGATCGAACCCACGACAACGGGAGTCACAATCCCGTGCTCTACCAACTGAGCTACGCCCACCATATTGCGTTACAAAGAATGAACGACTTCTTTGTTGAACCCCAATCATGCCACTGGCATGAGCGAAGTTTTATTTGGTGCGGATGAAGAGACTCGAACTCTTACGCCTCGCGGCGCTGGAACCTAAATCCAGTGTGTCTACCAATTCCACCACATCCGCGAATCAAAGCTGTTAAAGCAAAGGCGCCAGACTGTTAATCTGGCGCCTTTCGAAATATGGGGTGGACGATGGGGATCGAACCCACGACAACGGGAGTCACAATCCCGTGCTCTACCAACTGAGCTACGCCCACCATATCGCGCTACTTGTGCCAAAGCTGCCTAATGGCGCACCCGGCAGGACTCGAACCTGCGACCATCCGCTTAGAAGGCGGATGCTCTATCCAGCTGAGCTACGGGCGCCTTGTTAGCTGTAACCTTGAAGGACTACAAACTAAGTGCTTTTCAGTCTTGCAGAACCTTGATTCCGCTCGACCTTCTCAACCAGTGCTAGGCTGTGCCCGACAAGTGCGACGAATAGTATAGAGCCCCCCAAAGGGCGTCAAATCCTTTTTATAAAAAATTCATTTAATTAAAGGGGTTAGGGGAATTTGCAGACCAAGCGCCTTTGCCCTCACCTCATGACATGCGAGAATGCGCTCTCTTTTTTTCCCCTCTCGATGGTTAATCACGCGCAATGACTGCACAACTAATCGACGGCAAATCGATCGCCGCCAGCCTGCGCCAGCAGATCGCCAAACGAGTCGCCGAGCGTCGCCAGCAAGGCCTGCGCACGCCCGGCCTCGCAGTGATCCTGGTCGGCAGCGATCCTGCCTCTCAGGTTTATGTCTCGCACAAGCGTAAAGACTGTGAAGAGGTCGGCTTCCTTTCCCAAGCCTATGACCTGCCTGCCGAAACCACTCAAGAAGCACTGACCGATCTGATCGATCGCCTGAACGACGACCCGGCGATCGACGGCATTCTGCTTCAGCTGCCTTTACCTGAACACCTGGACGCCTCCAAATTGCTGGAGCGCATTCGTCCTGACAAGGACGTCGACGGTTTCCACCCTTATAACGTTGGCCGCCTGGCCCAGCGCATTCCGCTGCTACGCCCGTGCACGCCCAAAGGCATCATGACGTTGCTGGAAAGCACCGGTGCCGATCTATACGGGATGGATGCGGTCATTGTCGGGGCTTCCAACATTGTTGGCCGCCCGATGGCGATGGAACTGCTGCTGGCCGGTTGCACCGTGACCGTTACCCACCGCTTCACCAAGGATCTGGCGGGCCATGTCGGTCGCGCCGATCTGGTGGTGGTTGCCGCCGGCAAGCCGGGCCTGGTCAAAGGTGAATGGATCAAGGAAGGCGCGATCGTGATCGACGTCGGCATCAATCGCCAGGAAGACGGCAAGCTGGTCGGCGACGTGACCTACGAAGCCGCCCTGCCCCGCGCTGGCTGGATCACTCCGGTTCCGGGTGGCGTTGGGCCGATGACCCGCGCCTGCCTGCTGGAAAACACGCTGTACGCCGCGGAAACACTGCACGGCTGAGTTCACGCTTGCTTGCAGCGCCGCATAAAAGAACCCCGCCAATCGCGGGGTTTTTTTCGCCCACAGAAAAAGCTCGACCATCCGCCGGAAAAGCCTGTTTTTCTCAGGTTCAGAGGCACTTTCACCTGAACATCGAACAACCATCGACAGTTCTTCAGCCATACTCCTAATATTAAAAATGGGTTTTGCTGGGTTCCCCTGAGTGACAAACCCCAATGTTTATTGGGGTTTGCCTACCCTGCGACACCCACCAAACTGATGCGAAACACACGCAGTGGTACAAAAATTGGTACGGACTTCCGACCGCCCTCGGTTGATTTAACGTTGAGGCAAATATGGATATTGAAAAACTCTCGCTCCTGCTGAAACCCTGGCTACGTGTGGACACTTGGCATACCGGTCATCCGATGGACGACCAGCGCTTCCACCGTGCGTTGAAAGCAGCATTTGATGAGCTTGGCGTACAAATAAGCTCGGAGGATTTTCGGAAAGCAATCGCGTCCTGCCTGAAAGAGCACCGCCCAGGGGACGTGGGGGCATTCGAAAGCGATATCGAAGAGTTCGCGCAACGTGGCGAGTATATTGCCAGTTACCTGTTTGACCTGAAACCTTAGGAATTCGCAGTCGCGGGCGGTTCTGGGTACCACCATGTCAAGGTGACCATGAGGCAGACGTAACCTATTGATGTAAAGGAAAATGAAGGGTATCGGCGGAGGTACAAAACAGCCATATAGCTCTATAAGAATCAATAACTTAGCGTTGGATATTCCTACAGTAGTCTCCCTTATCTCCGGCGTCCTGCCGACCGAAACACAATCCCTATTTATGCAGTTCCCGCACGTACGCTTGGCACGCCGCCAACGCTATCAGTCCTTGGTCGCCGGCGTCGGTGATGGCGACAATTCGTTGAGCATGCGCGGGGTCAAGTTCGGCTCTTGTGGCTCCATGAACCACGCCGCTGGCGCTGGCAGTTGCTGACAGCCCGTCACCGCCGGCTCGGCCGGGGCCGGTGGCAAGAAGGACTGACAGCCGGACAGTAGCAGTGGCAAGGCCATCAGACAGGCGTTGCTGAGTTTCCTTTGCATCCTTGAGCACCTTGTAGTGGGTTTCATCGCTGGTCTTTAGCCGGCCCTCCAGTGCCAGCCGCTTGCCCTGCTCGATCGCCAGCGCGGCCAGGGCATCCTCGGCGCGCTTGAGCGCCGCCTGATCGACCTGGCCGGCCTTGCTCGGCCAGTTCCTTGCCATAACGCCAGTCCTGCACCTGCCAGGCGCCGCTAGCGGCTGCGCCGGCGATCGCCAGCAGCACCAGGGCCACTGCCCAGGGTCGCAGCGCCGGCGGAATCAGATCGATCAGGCGCATAGCACCGCCTTGGCCTTAGCCCACAGCTCGCGGCGCTCGGCCCGGCCATTGCCGCCGCCGTTGATCATGCTGCTGATGCCGTCGAACATCCCGAGGTCGGCCTTTTCGCTCAAGTTGCGATCCCACCAGAACCAGGCCGCCGACAGCGCCGCGTATTCCGCCTGCTCCAGCAGCTCGGGTTGCTCGACCAGGGGCACACCCAGGGCCTTGCCGCACAGCCGGTAGTTGTCGTGAAAGGTGATGCCGATCAGGCCGCGCGCGCGGTACTTGTAGCCGTCGCCGGACACCTCGGGACCGTTACCGTAACGGCCGCCATAAACCCGGTTGGCCAGCTTTTCCGAATTGCGCACATAACCCTTGGCAAACTCGACTTCGGCCGGATCGACGCGGCCGTTGTGGTTCAGGTCAAAGCCATACTTGAACAGCTGCGCGACCCGCTCGGCGTCCTTGTAGTACAGGCTTTCCGACAACTTGGTCAGCTGCGCCGACTCGTGGCCGATCTGCGCCAGAAACGCCGCCTGGCGTGCCCGGGTGTTGATATCAAAGCGGGCCATGGCGCGGTTGAGCGCCGGCAGGAAGACACCGACCACCGGCCGGCAGTTGGGCAAGATGGCCAGCAGGTGCTGTTGGGTAAGCGGAAGGTAAGCCATTGCATGAACTCCAGGCATAAAAAAACCGCCCGTAGGCGGTCAGAGAAAAAGGGGATCACAGCGGGGAAACGACTCTCAGCGGCGTGGCGGGCTTCTTGCCTTTAGCCTTGGCCTTGCCCTGCTTGCCGCCGTTGCATTCAACGGTGGTCGACCAGCCGGACTGGGTGAATACCTGCTCCAGGGAATCCACCAGGTACTCACCATCGAGCCCGACCTTGAAGCCCGAGGCGTTAATTACCCGCTCGGCAAACAGGTCGGTACGCCCGGGCATTTCCAGGCGCACGGCGGCAGTCGAGCGGTTGAACGCGGCCAGGCGTGCCTTGACGGCCTGCTCGGCGGCGGTCTTGTTCGGGTGAATATGCCGATCGGTATGCACCGGCGGCAGGCCGTCCGGTGCGTCGGCATTGCCCAGGCTGACCACCGTCAGCTTGCCGGTGGCCTGGTCCTGGTACTGGGCGTTAACCGCCTGGTGGGTCGAGCGATCTCCGAGGCGGAATGAAAAGCGGCTGACATCGGCCCGGGTGATGGTCACGACGCCAAAGGCCTTGCCGCTGGCCGTGATGCCACCCTGTCGCGGCATGACCAACAACTTGCCGTCCGCCACCTTGGCGGTGCAATCGTGCTGCCGGGCCAAGCGGGTGATGAAATTAAAATCCGATTCGCCGAGCTGGTCAGCCCGGGGCACGATCGTGCCCACGGTACAGGCCGGCTCCCAGCCGTTGCGCCGGGCGACGGTGGCCACGATCGCCGCCAGGCTGACGCCTTCCCAGCTGCCGTTGCGGGTGGTCTTGCCACTGCCGCGCATGTCGCTGGCCTTGCCCCGGATCACCAGGGTATCCGGTGGGCCGGACAGCTCGATCTCGTCGACCGAGTAACGCCCCAGGCGCACCAGGCTGGTTTCGGCATAACCTAAATAGATTTCGATGCTGGCCCCGCGCTCGGGTAGCGACACGGCGCCGTCACGGTCATCAATGCGCAACTCGAATTCGTCCGACTCCATACCGGGCTTGTCCAGGGTGCGCAGCAACAGCAGGCGGTCGTTGATCAGGCGGGTAATGTCGCTGCCGTTGGCAACGATACGAAACAGGGGGGTCATGGCGGCTCCAAGAAAAAGCCCCGCACTTAGGCGGGGCTCGGGGGAATTTCAACAGGTCGTTACACGTAACGCTTAGGACCACAACTGGATCACCTGGTCATCGCTGGCCCGGGCCAGCTCGGGCAGCACGATCAGCAGCCCGCCGCGATACGGCTGGACCTCGACCGACAACCCGGGGTTGGCCTCAAGGACCGCCTCGACGCTGCCGTCCAGGTGGCCGTAATAGTTGTGACAGAGGGTGTACAGCACGTCCCCGTCAGAGGTTCTGCAGGTCCTCGCCATAGCGGACAAACTCCAGGGTAAAGGCTTGTTTGCGCGGGATACCACCCTGCAACAGGGCGCTTTGTTCTTCCTCGATACTGGTCAGGCACCAGTCGCCCAGGACCAGCCCGTAACCGGTAGTCAACCCCAGCGGCAGCAACTGGTTGCCGATGCTGCGCAGGGTGTCCAACTGCTTGAGCCCGCCCTTGTGCCCGGGAAAGATCGCGCCCTTGAGGGTCATTTTCTCATCGCCGATGCCGACCGCCTGTTGCGCCTGGCGCCGCGTCAGCCGCTCCTGGCTTGCCCAGCGGAACGCGCTTTGCCGACGCAGCTCGTCAAAGGCGGCCGTGTCCAGGTTGAAGTAATACGGCTGCGCGCTGGTCTTGTGCGGCTGAAGAATCAGCAGGTGCGGAAAGGCCTTGATCGCCTCCACCGCCGGCGTTTCGTTCGGGGCAAACACGCTGGTGGGCAGGATGTCGCCCAGCGCCGGATTGAGCTTGCCGGCGATCTGGTTGATCGCGCTTTTGGCCCGGGCCGCCTGCACGCCCAATACGCCCAAACGCTCATCGATCTGCGAGACGGCGCGCGTGGCCTGGTTGTAGACCGCCACCACCCGGCCGACATTGGCCTGGGCGGTGCTGATGCCGCGCATCACCCGCTGTAGTTTCTCGCCAACGATCGGCCCCACGATCGGCAGGCTTTCCAGCTCCGACGCGGCGCCGGTGATTTCGCTGATCGCGCCGTTGACCGGACCCAGCATGCCGTCCAGGCTGCGCCGCCCCGCCTCACCGGCCGACGCCAGATAACCGAGGGTGCTTTGCATCTGTTCCATGTAGGCCATGGCACCTCCTTACCCGACGTGCGGGCTGTCGTACAGTTGGCGAGCATTGGCCCGGCGGGCCGAGTCTTCCAGCTCCCGCGAAAAGTCGCGGAATCGGTCCTGTAGCATCGTGTCCAGCTGGCGGGTCAACTCAGCCGGGTCCTTAACGTCGCCCTGGATCGCGATCGGCATATGCGGGGCAAAGGTGATTTTCTGCTCGATCGGGGCCGGCTTGATCTCCGGCTTGAGCAACAGCGGCGATGGTGGTTGCGGCGGGCCCGTCTGCGCCGTCATCGAGCGCACGACATCCCCCGGCGCCGACTCACTGCCAAACAGCGACTTGGCGAACGTCGACTTGCCCAGCATCGCCCCCAGCGATTCGCCCCCCATCGCGCCCAGCATGGCGCCGACCATGCCGCCCACCGCCGTGCCAAGGATGGGCACCACCGAACCGATCGCCGCGCCGGCGGCCGCACCGGCCATGCTCCCCGCCAGGCCGCCGGCGGCGGCGCCGTACCCTTCGCCCTTTTCGTCGTCGGTCTTGGCCGTGTTGAACGTCTCAAAGGCCTTGATACCCGCCTCAAACACCGCCTCGCCCGGGAGCGCCTTGCCCAGCTTGCCCATCTTGCCCACCGTCCCGGCCACATCCCTGAAGCCCAACCCGGCGGACGTCGACGGTGCCGCCGGGGGTGGTGGTGGCGCCCCGGGGCGCCGCGACCGACGCGGCGCGCGACGACTGCCGCCCCCCGTACCCGGCCCGCCGAAGTCCCCGGCGTTGACCACAAACACCTTTTGAATGTGCGCGGCGCCGGCCGTTTCGCCCGGCTTGCCCCCGCCCAAGGCATCGCGCCCAGTCCGGCCGGTGTCCACCGGATCACGGCGTGCGCCGGCTCGCGGCGCCGGCGAATCGGCGTCCGGGGCCCCGCCGTCACGCGCTCCCAGCCGACCCCGGCCGACGTTGAACACGCCCCGGCCGATCTTGATGGTTTTCAGCACCGTCATGGCCGCCAGCGCACTGGCGCCCAGGCCGGTCAGGCCCATGACCAGCATCGGCGACGCATCGCTGATGCTGGTAATGCCCTTGGCCGCCGAGGTCAACCCGCTGGCCAGCGCGTCAGTGGCGGGCCGAATCGCATCACCCACGCTGCGCAACGCATCGTTGCCCGCTTGCAGCGCCTCGTTCCACTTTTGCGACGACGTATCGCGACGTTCGGCCAGGTTCTTATCGAGAATGCCCGAGGCGTTACCCGCATCCTTTTTCAGCTGGTCATACAAGGCCTTGTTCTGCACGTAGGCGGCCAGCGCCGACTTGACCTGCATGTCCGCGAAAATGTCGCCGGTGCGCAGCATCTGCTCCAGGTTGGCGAGCATTTCCTTGGCCTTGGCCGGGTCGGTCTCCTTGTTGATCTTGGCCGTCGCCTCGGCCATTTCCCGGGCCTTTTTCGGGTCGGTGGTTTCGATGTACTTCTTGGCCAGACCGAAACTCGCCTCCAGCGTCGACATGCCGTTTTGAATGCCGTCGTTGAGCGACTTCTGGTAATCAATGCCGGCGTCCTGGTAAGCCTTGACCACATCCCCGGAACCGATTTTTTCCATCCAGTTCTTGAGGTTGTTGGCCGCCTCATCGGCGCTGCCGGCGGTCTTCATTTGCACCTGGAGCATCGAGCCCAGTTGCGTTACCGCGTCCATGCCGGTGATGCCCTGCTTCTGCATGCCGGCCAGCAATTCCGGGAACCAGCGCGCCATGTCGCTGGCCTCAAAGCTGCCCGCCTGGCCTTGGAAGGCGACCGCCTCCAAGGCCTTTTCCAGCTGCTTGGGGTCGGTGATCTTGGCGTTGCTTTGCAACGCATAAATCATCTTGGCGGTGTCGACCCCGGTCGAACCCTGACCGACCACAAACTTGGCGGCCACCGGGGCGAACTCCAGCGCCTGGCGCAGCTCCATGCCGGCGCCGACCAGCTGGTTAACCACGTTGGCCACGTCGTTGCGGCCCATGCCGACGTCCTGCGACGTCTGAATCACCCGGCGCGACATCTGCGCTTCTTGGTCGGTCTTAGCCACCCCGGCCTTGATCGCAATGTCCCGGATGATCGCTTGATAGTCCGCGCTGATCTTGGCCGGGATCGCCACCACGCCGGCGCCGACAGTGGCCTGCGCAATGCCATTGCGTAGCCCCTGCTTGCCCTGGTCAATCTGGTGGCGCCCCTTGGCCTGCAACTCAGCGCTGCGCCCGGCCCGGCCCAGGCGGTCATACTCCCGAGCCAGGCGGCCGACCTCGATGCCTTCCTTGCGCAAGACCGTGAGGTTGTTTTCCAGGCGTCGTAACAGCCCGGCGGCGCCTTTTTCGCCCGCGTCGTGGGCCTTTTTCCACTCATCGCGCAGGCGCATGGTTTCGCCGATGGTGCTTTGCAGCACCCGCGCTTTTTTGCCCTTGTCACTCAGTGTCTTGACGCGGTTTTCCACGTCCCGGAATGCGGCGCCCACGGTCGAGCTGACCGCACCGCCGATCACCAGGCCGAGCGCCATCTTGTTTGCCATAGGAATGCCCTGTTACGCGTAACGAGAGGGAAGGCTCAATCCGTGAGCCACCAAAGCATGCGGTCGAACCGCATGGCTTCGATTTCGCTGGCCGAGAAATGGAACTCTCGGGCCAACTGCTTGGCCACCGCTTTAAGCGTCGTAGGGGTAAGGTTCATCATCTTCGACCAGGCGAAAATAGCCGGCCTGAATGCGGTTGTAGTCCACGATCGTCAGCGCCTCCAGGTCCTTGGTGCCGGCGTCCGCCAGGGTGGCAAACAGGATCAGCTCGCGCTTTTCCGCATCGCCACCGGCTTGCAGGGTGGCGGCGCGCAACTCGGTCACCGTGGGCGAGCGCAGGCTAACGCGCTGGACTTTCACCTGGTTGATCTCCGAAGCGGTGCGCAAGGTGATGTTCGCGCCCTCATCGGTCAGTTCCAGCCAGCTTGGCATTTTCTTGGCAATCGTCATCGTCTTAGTCCTTAAATGCCCAAGGCGGCGCGTTCAGCGGCCAGTTGATCCACGCCATCAATGACGCGTACGCAGTTGACCGGGTCGATTTCGAACATCACCCGGCCGTCGATTTCCAGCTTGTAATAGGTCACGGAGACCGCGTATTTGAACTCGGCTTTTTCGCCCGCCTTCCACTCCCCCGGATCGACTTCACGCAGGCCGCCACGCAGGGTGGCCACCACCGCCTTGGTCGTGCCCTTCTGACCCTTGAACGCGCCCCGGAACGAAGCGTTAAAGCCGGTCTGATCGAAGGCGCCGAAGTGCTTCAGCACCTCGCGGCGCACGCCGTTGGTGGTAAAGCTGGCCTCCAGTTTCTCCAGACCCATGTCCATGTCGATCGGCGCATCCATACCGCCGGCGCGGTATTCCTCGACCTTGACCGAAAGCTTGGGCAAATTCAGGCTCGGGACATCGCCTTGCAGGCTGATACCGCCGACGAACATGTTGGTGTTGTGCAGTACTTCAGGAATCATGTGCGCGCCTCCTTAGGCTACGTCGAGAACTTCGGTCATCCACTGGTTGGTTACCTCGACTTCGAAAATCGGGTTTTCCGCCGGCGGCACATCAGAGAAACGAATCGACCAGACCACCTTGCCCTGCTCGATCTGGGTCGCGGTGTTGCGCTCGGGGTCGGCAAAGACCTCGAAGTTGATCACCGCGCCCTGGGCCTTGAGGTCGCGCATAAAGGCATTAAGGCCTTCGGTCACTTCCTTGATGTAAGTCTTGGTGATACCCAGGTCGACCGCCCAACGGTGGCCCGCCTGAATCGCCGCCATAACCATGTCCACGGTGCGCACCCGGGTGACAAACGACCATTTCGCGTCGCTGGACAGGGTGCGGTTGCCCCACAGGCGATACCCGCCGTCGCGAATGATGGTGGTGATCTTGGCGTTGTTGAGGATGTTGGCCCGGCACGACGGATCGTTGTCCAGGTACTCCACGGCGCGGCCGGTGCCGGTGATGCCGGCGACTTCCTTGTTCGACGGCGACGACCAGAAGCCATAACGCGCATCGGTCTGCGCGAACAGACCGGCCACCATGGCCGAGCCTGGCAGGATCTCCTCCGCCTCGGTGGTGGTGTTCCAGCGCTTGATGCCCGGGTCGACCAGGAACAGGCGCTTGCCGCTCAGCTCGGTGGCGTAGGCAATCGCGGCCTCGTCGGTCGTGCCCGGACCGTCGACGATGCCGATCGCCCCCAGCTTGCCCACCAGCACGCCCATGGCCACGGCCACCGCTTCGGTCGCGCTGTGCTTGGGGGCCACGACCAGGCGCGGCTGAAGGTTGAACAGGCTCTTGCCGTCCAGCAGGGCTTGCAGGCCGGTGCGCTTACCGTTCGCCTGGACACCGCCGATCACTGCGCTGGTCACCGCCGCCGCCTCGCCCGAGGACGTCACCCCAACCGCCACAATGGCCGCCGCTGCCTGGTCAAAAATCGTCAGCGCGGCCTTGGTGATCGGCGAGTCAGCACCAAACGCGGCCACCGCCTCGCGGGGAGTGGTCAGCAGGGTGGGCACGTTGTCCTCAACCAGACCCAGCCCCGGGGTAAAGGTGTCGACTAGGCCGATGATCGACGACGACGGCAAACTGATAATGCGGGCGCCGGACTCGACCAGGCTGGTCGTGACACCGTGAAAGAAGCCACTCATAAAACGCTCTCCTAAAAAACGAAAAAACCGCCAGTCGGCGGTTGCGTGAAACGGGGTATTGCCTGAATTACATCGGGGTCAAGCGGTAGCCCACGGCGAGCCAGCGCACGCCGAAGTTCTGCACGTTCTGGTCATGCTCAGTGAAACTCAGGGTGAAGCCGGCGGTGGTCAATGAACCTTCGTTCATGGCACACGTCACCGTCGCGGCCGCCGTCCGGCCGCCAGCCAGTTGGGTAATCACGGGAATCAAAATAAAAGGTGCCGTATCAAAGCCCCAGTTGAAGCCGAACGCCACATTCCACATCCCGCCGGGCATGTCCCCGAGTTCGCGGACACCCCATTGCACAAACAGCCCGGTGTTTTTATCCCACCAAAAACCATTAGCGCTGTGCCACAGCGACGCCGGCGACGCGGCGCCAATATTCGCCCGGGCCGACGCCGCGTCCCAGCCGCCGGTGCCACCGCGCCACAGCGGCAGTTGACCCGAGACCATGGCGCTGGCATCCAAGCCGGCCAAGGTCAAACCAATGTCCAGGTTCCCGGTGCCATCCATCCAACCCCCGCCCGTCGCCGCGCCGCTGAAGGTCAGCGCCCGGGGGTTCTGCCACTTGGTCGCGGACCCGGCGTTGCCGGTGGTGGGGCGGCTCAGGGTGCCGGTGGTGATCTTGCTCGCATCGAGCGCCGGAATGTCCGCCGCCGTCAGTGCCAGGCCTTCCACCACCAGGCCCTTGGCATTGACCCTGACCTTGCCGTAACTGCCGGCCGCCACGCCGCTGTTGCCCAGCGTCAAGTTGATGTCCACGTTGCCCGAGCCGTCGAACAGCCCATTGCCCGCCAGGTCGCCGCTGTAGCTGATCTTGCGCGCGGTCTGCAACTTGGTCGCCGTGCCGGCGTTGCCGGTGGTGTTGCGGTCCAACGTGCCGCTGGTGATCTTGGTCGCATCGAGCGCCGGAATGTCCGCCGCCGCCAGATTGCCCGCCGATTTCACCCGGCCTTTGTCGTCGACCGTGACCTTGGTGTAGGTGCCGCCGGCCACGCCGGTCTTGGACAGCGCCAGGGCAATGCTCAAGGCCGCCGTGCCGTCGAACTGACCCTGCCCCGTGGCGTCACCCGTGAGCGCGATGGTGCGCGGCGTCTTCAGCTTGCGCGCGCTGGCCGCTTCGCCTTGGTCGATCGCTTCCTGCACCACCCCGAGGGTCGCCGTGACCGTGTTCGGGTCGTTGATGATTTGCACGGTGGCCGTGCTGCTGATCTGGATCACCAGGCGGATCACCTGGGTGCGTCCGCTGCCCTGCTCGCGCACAGGTTTGTAGGTAGCCGGGTAGCTGGCCACCGCGATCAACAGCCCGGCGTCGTCGTACAGGCCGACCTCGCGCACCCACCAACCGCCCATCTCGGGCAACAGAATGCCCTCGGCGACGATCGCCGATTTTTCGCTCTGCACCGTCAACCGGTTGAGGCCGAAACGAAGCTTTTCGTTGATCAGCTTCTTTTGCAATTTCGACGGGAGCGGCGTCACCCCATTGCCATCCCCGACCGCCATCCTGGGGATTTTCCACGGCGTGCCGTTGGCAATGGACTTGGCCAACTGCGCCGCGCCCACCTCCGTCAGCATCGCGATATAAAGAATATCCTGCTCTGCCATACCTGCGCCTTGTCTTGAAGTCTGCGCCCGCCTGACCGGCCGGGCCTTGAATGGCTACGCCGGGAGCGGCGCGCCGTAGATGTTCGCCCCCGCCCCGAGGGTGCGGTACTGGATGTACAGGCTCAGGCCGCGCAGGATCTCCCCGGCCCAAAAGCCGAAGAACATGCCGTTATCGGTGCCCAGGCGTACCGCCGGCGACCAACTGCCGTTCATGGGCTGGCCCGGTACGGGCGTAACCACGTAGTGCTGTTGCAGCTCGCTGACGCAAGCCTCAATCAACACGTCCAGCTCTGCCACCTGACTGCCCGCCAAACCCGCCAGGCAGGCCCCAGCTAGCCACAGGCCGGACGTGTGTCCGGTGAAGTCGTCCGGCACCGGTTGCGGCACGCTGGCCATGGGGAAATCCGTGGGCAATACACCGTCGTGCGCCTTCACAAACTGAATCAACCAGGTGATCCAGTTTTCCGCGTAGGCGATCAGCTTGGGCGGCACCGGCTTGCCCTGGTGCACCAGCTCATACCAGGCGCGACAGGCGCCCATCATGGCCCGAGGCTGGTAGCCGCTCCAGGCGGTGCCGGTGCCCCAGTGGTGCATGGTCCAGGTGTCCGGGTCGCCGTACTTGTAGTTGTCCCAGCGGTTCCACACGTAGGCCGAGGCGCCCGGGCCGAGTTGGCCGAACCGCTGCTGATACCATTGCTGCGAGTCGTACAGAAAATCGACCATGTGCTGCAGTTCGGCGCCGTACTGATTCAGCGGATCGACGCAGTAAATAAACGGGTACTGATAGCCCGGGTAGGGCATACCGTGCCACGCGCCGATCTGGTCGGCGCCCTCCGAGTAGATGTTGGAAAACGGGATCACCCCGGGGCAATAGGCCAATGAATCGTTGCGGTAATCGCGGATCGTGCAATCGCCCACCAACGCCCGAAACTTCGCCTGGCCGCTGACCGTCAACCGATATTGCAGCGTGTAGCCGTCTTCCTCGGCGAAGGCCGGCGGCAGCTCGTTAACGCAGTAATATTCAAAGGTCAGGTTGGTATCCGAGGAATCCATCAAAATGCTGAATCCCTCGATCTGCGAATACACCGGCGCCGCCGGATCAGGCCGCCCCGCCGCGCCCGGCTGATAGCTCGACAGCATCGCGTCCTCCGGTCGAATCTGCAGGGTGACAAAGGCGCCGTCAGTCGGCGGCAGCATCCACCACCAACGCCAGCCGTCGTCATCGGAAAAGCGCAAGTTGAAATAGCCGTCCGCCCGATAGGTGATGCTGTGCAGCGGCGCTTTTTCGCTGGCCAGCAGGTAATGCCCGATCGAGTACCAGCCCTCATCATTGGGGAAAAACGATTTCACCACCGTGCCGGCGCGCCCTTCAAAAATCGCCGGTTCGTAACCCTCCACCGAGACGATATCGTCCGAACTCGACACGGCGCGCAGGTCGGCCATGATGTACTCGCTGCCGTCGTCCTTGGTCAGGCGGGTGAACTGCGACAGCGGTATGTCGTGCGTCACCAACTCGACGCTGGACACTGACTTGGGCAGCGCACAGCCGTACTTGATGCCACTGCCCTCGGCCTTGTCCTGGGAAATGGTCAATTCCACCTTGGCCGTCAGCGGACCGTTGTTGATGTCGACGCCGCCGTAACAGGTGCGCACCAGCGAATCCGGGGCAATGCGAAACCATACCGATTGCTGCTCGATCGACACCTGGGCCGCCGCGTCGGTCTGAATCGTGATGTACCCCAGCGAGTCGCGGCCCAGCACCGGCGTGATCGCCTCCGGGTAGGTGAACTCATAGGAAATGCCATCGGTAAACGGCGTACCCGCCGTCGTGCTCTGCCGAAAAAAGCGGTCGGTCGAGTCGATCTGCGTGTACTCGTGCGCGGTAAAGCGGCACGCGTCCATGGCTTTCTTGTAGCGACTTTCGCCGGTGATCCGCCACAGCAGATAACAGGCGTCCATGTACCACTCTTCGCCGTCCGCCGCGTTGCCCATCTGGTTGACGCTGCCCAGTAGCGGCACATGCAGCGGCCGGTTGTGTTGCACCGCGTTACGCGGGATCAGGTAGCCGCCATGCTCGACCGGTTGCCGGGTCGCGTAGTTGAACTTGTGCACGCCGTTGACGCCGGTGTTTTTCAGCTGCACCTGGCCGCGTTCGGCCAGCGGATGCCCCTCCGACAACACGTCGCCGTCCAGGGTGATTTTCTGCCCGGTCCAGGCAATGATCCAGTCGACGTCATACTGCACGCCGCCCTGGTCCCAGTCGGTTGCACCGTCCGGTTTCACGCCCTGGACTGACGCGTTGATCGCATCCCAGGCCAGCACCCCGTCAAAGGCAAACGTGGCCTTGTCCAGGTACTCGCCCCAGTGCGGCGACCCATGTGGAATCGCCAGCGCGCCGTTGCTGAAGGTGAATTCCACGCCCTTGAACCCGCTGTGCGTGGGCTCGGCGACGTTGATCGGCCAGTTGGCCAGCACCGGCTCCTTGGCATTGACGATCCAGTTGGCAATCCGTCGTTGCGGCGTGTCGGGGATCGGTTGGCCCGCGTAGAAATACGCCTCATAGGCTTCCCAGTACCACACCGCCGCCTCCAGGTAACGCGGGTCCCGCGTGGCCAGGTAGGCATGCGCATAACCGAGGATCTGCAAGGACTGTCCCTCGGTGGTGCCGTCGCCGTTGGGCTGATACTCCATCTGTGAGTGCGCGATGAAATGCCGGTTATTCGCCAGCACGCCCTGAGTGTTTTGCACGTAGTGCTGCAGCGTGGCGTCGGTGGTGTCGCCGGTGTTGCGTTGCAGAAAGCGGTGGTGCCCTTCGATCATGCTCAGGGCACTGGCCAGCATGGATTTCTGGCTGGTCGGGCGCCGACTGTTAAGCGGGACTTGAAACATTGAACCAGCTCCCCTCATGTAAACCGATCAACTGCGCGCCGTCCCAGGTGAACGTCACCAGGTCGGCCGCGCCGGCTTCATACGCCAGCAGCGGCGGCCGATTGCCCGACCATTGAATGGCGGCCGGAAACGTCACCTGGTTGGCCCCGGTGCCTTGCACCAGGCGCACGGTAAACGACCAGGTATAACCCGCCGGCACCGCCGTATTGAGAAACGTCAGCGCGCAGTTCGGCTGATCCAGGGTCACGTCAAAGAACGACACCCCGTCGGTATAGGCCACGTCCAAGGCCAGCGCCGCGCCCGCCGAAGCGATCGCCACACGGCGCGGCAGCAACAGCCCGCCCACCAGATTGAGAATCATCCCGGACAGCGCCTGAAAGGTCGGAGTCGGCCCCGACTCGGTGTCGACGACCTCCCCGGCCGGCTTGTGCACGATGTCGTGCGCCACTTGCGCCGCCGCCTCCAGCAATTCGATGGCGGCGCGCTGGCGGTCTGAAAGTTCGCTCATGTAACCCTCATCAGTCCGGGTAATAGTTGGTTGCTGAAATAGTTCAGGTCGTTGGCCAGCATGATCAATTCAAGGTCGAGGAAGTCCCCCGCCATCAGCTCCGGCGACAGGATTTCGGTTTCATCGCCCGAGAACACGGCCGCGCCCAGGTGGAACACCCCGTTCGGGCTGTAGGTGATGCTCAGGCCTACCAAGTGCCGGCTGACCGGCTTGGTGTCGATGATCATCCGTTCCAGCTCGGTAATGCCGCGATCGCTCAGGCCGGTATCGAGCAACGCCAGGCCAAGGCTAAAGGTGCCCGGCGGCCCCATCGGTTCCAGCTGCCACCACTCGACAATTTCGATGATGTCGGCGAACGGCTCGACCACCTGGCGCAGCGCCGCGATCGTGCCCTTGCGCTTGTGAATCTCGAACGACGCGCGCACCGCCTTGCGCTTGATGTCCTCCGACCAATCCGGGTCCCAGCGGTCCACGCTGCGTTCAATGGCCAGCCAGGGCAGCATGTTCGCCGAGCAATTTTCCGGCGACTTGGTGTCGCGCAGCACGTCCGCCAGCCCCGGGTTTTCCAGGCCCACTTGCGCCAGGGCCTGCTCCAGCGGCGTGCGGTTGGACGGCAACAGGCTGGCATCATTCATCGGTGCCCCCGATCGTCACCAGCGAGCTGATGCAGTTGGCCGCCTGGTGATCGGCGATCACCACATCCGCCGCCGGTTTGATCAACTCGACCCGCTGCACCCGCGACACATGCAGCGCGGCATGGATCGCCGAGCGCCGAATGTCCCGACCCAAACGGCGCTGGGTGTTGATGTAGCGGTTCTTGGACGCGTTGGCCTCGATCAGGCTCAGTTCGTTTTCCGGCCCCGGGTACAGGTACAGCACCGCCTCAATCTCGTAATCGATCAGCTCGGCCGACTGCACAATCACCCGATCGCCGACCGGGCGAATGGTCTCGTCGCTCAGCGCTATGCGGACCTTGTTCAACAGGTCTTCGGTGGCGACGCCACCATTGAGCCGGTTGAGGATGCTCACCAGCACCGTGGCCGGGCTTGGACTGCTGGCCTTGGCATCGGCCACCCGACCATCGGCCGACAGCGCGTGAAACTCATAGGCGCCGCTCGGCCCCGCCACGGCCATGCCCTCGAACGCCAGCAGTACCCGCTCCATCAGCGAATCGTCTTCCTCGTACTGCGCCTCGATCGGCGGCACGGCCGTAGGGTCGGCCTCGATCACGGTCAGGCGCTTGACGTTGTAGTTGGCCGCCAGGTGATCGAGGTCGGACTTGCGCGCAAAGGCCACCAACTGCGCCTTGGCCGCGTCGTTGATCCGCGCCCGGGTCATCAGCTTTTCATAGGCCGCCCGCTCCAGCAGCTTGACCACCGGGTCCGACTCCAGGGCGGCGTTCCAGTTGGCACCCATCAGCCCGCGAAACTCGGTCAATGCCTGCTGGTAATACTCTTCATAGCTCAGCGCCTCGATCACGGTCGGCGCCGGCAAGCTGGCCAGGTCCAGAGTGCTCATGCGTCCACCTCTGTATCAATCTGCGAATCGTCGAAGGTGCCGCGCAAGCGAAAGCGCACTTGCCCATCCAGCACCGCCACCACCTGGATACTTTCCAGCACCAGGCGTTTTTCCCAGCGTCCCAAGGCGCGGGCCGCCTCGGCCTGCACCGCGCTTTTCCAACCGGCGTTAACCGGCAGGTCGACGAAGCGGCGCACCTTGCTGCCGTACTCGGGCAACATCACCCGCGAGCCCAGTGGCGTGCCGAGGATGTCGGCAATGGACTGGCGCAAATGCTCGATGCCCGAAATCGGCAACCCTGTATGGCGGTCCATTCCGATCATGGGTTTACTCCGGCAAGCGCTGGAAAGCCGGGTCTTTGTCGAGGAACGCCAGCGCCTCGGCGTCGGCACCGCTGACCGTGACTTTGCCGGCGGCTACCGCATGCTGTCGGCCACTGCTCATGATCAGGGTCCGCGACGTGAATGCGGTGTCCTGGTAAGTGATCGGCCGCGGGCTTTCCGCCTCGGCCTTGGGGGGAGTGGGATTGGCCACAGTTTTCTCCAGGTAACAAAAAGCCCGCACGCGGCGGGCTGGTTAAAGGGTTGCGTTTAGTGCTGATGGTTCGCCGTGTTGCCGGCGGTGTCGATGATTGATCCCCCGCCGAGAATGTCGGCCGTTACGCGTAACGCGCCATTGACCAACACGTCACCGTAAATCGTGACATCACCGTCCAGGGCGATCGCGCCGGACGTCACCACCACGGCGTTATCCGTCACGGTCGCGGCCGAACTGCCGACCTCGATTTCCACCGACCCGCTCGGCAAAACAATGCTGTAACGCTTGGCCTCCCAGTCGTAAGTCAGCGAGCCGCCATCGTCGAACAGCCAGCGCTCGACATGGTCGCGGCTGTCCGGGGCCGGTCCCGCGTTGCCGTACAGCCCCGGCACAAAGGTGCCTTGCGACACGTCACCGCTGGTACTGATCAGCACGCCCTGTTCGTTCATGCTGGGCACCCGCCAGTGCCGCGCCTTGCCCGCCGCCAGGCTGTGCCAGCGCACCCAGGCGCTGACCCATTCGCCGTCCGAGACCCGACACGCCGGCGGCACCGCTGCCAGGTCCAGGGCGACCACGTAGCACGGCTTGACCAGCCCGGCCAGCATGCGGTCATGCTCGGCGCCGGCGTAACTCATGCGTCCTCCGGCGCCACCAGCGGCGCGTCAGGATCAACCGCGCCCGGATGAATGGCGAACAGCAGCGAGCCGGGCGGCTCATCTTCCCAGGCCCATTCAAGTTCGCCAAAGTGCACGACTTGAAACCACTCGACGACCCACACGCAAAATTGCGCCAGCTCCGGCACCGAGCCGTCCGGCTGCACCTGGATATGCGTCGGCGCTTCCACAAAGTCCAAATCCCAGTGCTGCCCACGCAACACCACCGCCACGCGGCTGGCCAGAATGGCCGCTTGCAACGGCGCCCGGGTACGGGTTGCGTCGACCAGCACCGCCGCCTGAAACCGGCAATTCAAGGCGGTTTTGCCGGTGCCGGTGTCCGGTGCCGGCGCGGCCCCGGTCATCGCGAACAGTAACGCCGGCTCGCCCATGTCCTTGCCCAACTCGGCATAGGCCTCGACATGCTTGAAGGCCGGTATGCGCGCCTTAAACTCGGCCTCAATGGCCTCATGCAACGCCGTCAGTTCGCTGACAGCGGCCTCATCGGATGTCGTCTGCTCGCTCATTGTCCGCCCCCAGCACCAGGTCAACCATGCCCGCGCCATCCGGCTCAGGCCTGACCAGCTTGTAACGCCCGCCGCCGTCTTCGGGCGTCAGGTCGATGGTGATAAATGCCCCACGCGGCACCTTGGCGGCATCCACCGCCCGCACCGTGAAGGTGGGCTCTTTGACCTGGTCAGTGTTGATCGAGGCGCCCAGGCGATAACCGCTCGCCTTGGCGCCGATCTGCGCCCCGAGGAAAGGCGACGCAAACGCGCCGCGAATCGTCGAGCCATCGGCCAGGGTGGCCTGATCGCCGAGGCGATCGACCAGCACCGCGTCCATCCGCGCCGCCCGCTCGCGAAAGCGATCAGCCGCCATCAGGGGATCAACAACGCGGTGGCCATGTTGCTGACCATGTCGCTGGTCAGCTTGCCGAACGGCACCGAATCGGCGGTGGCCGGGGCCACCAGCACCCCGGCCTTGACGTTGACTTTCTGCCCCGTCGTCAGCGCGCCGCTTGCCGCCACGCGCCACTCACCACGGGTAAAGCCCACCAACTTGGTGCCGACCGGGCCACCGCTGATGGGGACCAGCACCAGGTCATTGATCACCACCGGCACGCCAGCCACTGCGCCACCCGCCGGCGCGATAAAGTCCAGGGTCTCGCCGCTGCTTACACCATTTTTAGCCATGTACCATTTCTCCTGTCTTCAGAAACAACAAGCCCCGCTCTAGGCGGGGCTTTGGGAACTGCTGCGCGATTAGGCGCCGTTCGACCTGTTCAGGCCGCGCGAATCCAGCGGCGCCACGCCGGCATCAATCCGCACCTTGGACGTCACACCGTCGATGGTGAAGCCCTGCTGCTGCTCCAGATACGGCAGCTCGACACCGTCCAGGTACGCCACTTCGATGGTGTCGCTGCCCTTCTTGGCCGCCATGTACCAGGCAGTCGCCGACGCATCGTCCAGGCGCGGCTCGGCGATCACATCGGCAAAGTTGCGGATCGGGTTGTCGATGCCGGCATTGGTGTCGGCACCCGGTACCGACGCCGAGCGGATCAATTGCTTGGCCTTGTCTTCCAGTGCCACCGGCACCAGCACGAAGGCTGGGCGGATGTTCAAGGTACGGGCCCGCTCTTTCGAGTCCTTATCAACCTGGCCTTTCTGCAGGGCCATGGCGGTCTTGGCCTTGCTCAGCGCATCGATCGACAGCGCCGAACCGGCACCGGTGAACAGGTTCTTGTGCGACGCTTCGAACAACGCCTTGCCGTCGCTCATCGTCGGGTTGTTGATCAGGGTGTCATACACCAAATCACCAATGGTGCCGCGTGCGGCCTCGCCCATGCGTCTTGGCACGGTGGTCAGCTGATCCAGGTCATCGTTGAGGATGGCCTGGCGGGTGATCGAGAACAGCTCACCGTAGGTGGCCAGGCGAATGGTTTCGCCACGGTCGCCGGTGGTGATGTACTTGTATTCAGCGCCCGGGCGCACTTCGCGCAGGCTGGTGAACTCGCCCATGCCGGCGCGCTTGGCGGTCTTGAAGTCGCTCAGGCGACCGGTTTTGGTCCACAGATGGAAGGTTTCGGCGGCTTCCTCCCAACCCTGCAACACCGACTTGGCGGCAATGTCGATCAGGATGTTGCCGAAGTCGCTGGAATCATGGGTAAACGCCATGCCAACCATCTGCATCGGGGCCAGCGAGCCGACCAAAATGCCGCGATCCTGCAACGACGCACGGGCCAGCTCGCGCAGGCTCATATGGTTATAGGCGTTATCCGCCTGGGCTTCGCCTTGGCCGGTACGGCTGACCAACGACGCCCGCACCGAATCGCCCACCAGGTTGCCGTTGCCGACATGGCCGGGGTGACGCGCACCTGGGCCGCCGGTCGGGGTAGTGTTCGCTCCCAGGGCGACCAGCAGCTTTTCACGGGCCACGGCCACGCTGCACTCCATGTCGTTCAGGCAGGTGTTGAGCAGCTCCGCATGGCCGGTACCAAAACCACCAAACGCCGCCGTGATTTCGTTACGGCGGGTGGTGTTTTCCGCCATCACCTGCGCCCGGATCTGCTCCGGGGTCAGGACCGAACCGCTGGGGGCCGGCGCGGGAGCGGGAGCCGGCGCCGGTGCAGGTGCAGGCGGGGTAACCGAACCGCGCGGGTTGAATTGAGCCTTGAACTCGGGGGGCATATTGGTGAACTCCTGAATGCGGTTGGAATTGATTTGGCCAAAGGCCGTGAGCGGATCGAGAACCTTGTCAGCGAAGCCGGCCGCCACCGCTTCGCTGCCAAACATCCAGGTTTCAGCGTTGAGCAGCGCATGGATGTCTTCGGCGGTCTTGCCGGTTTTGAGCATGTAGGCCTGGACCAGCGAGCCCTCAACCTGATCGAGCAGGTCGGCATACTTGCGCATGTCGTCGGCGTCGCCGCCCTGAATACCCCAGGGCTTGTGCACCATGATCGCGGCGTTTTCTGGAATGCTGATCACGTCACAGGCCATCAGGATCACGCTGCCCATGGACGCCGCCAGGCTGCCCACGGTGCCCTCTACGCGGGACGGGTGATGCTTGAGGATGTTGTAAATCGCCAGGCCGTCGAACACGTCGCCGCCCGGTGATTGCACGTACAGCTTGATCAGCGACACATCGCCCAGCGCCTTGAGGTCTTTGGCGAACTGCTTGGCGGTGATGCCCCAGGCGCCAATTTCGTCTTCAATGCGCAGCTCAGCGACACCGGCCGCCGCGCGCATGGAATACCAGCTTTGCGACTGACCACTGACGCCCGCGACCGACGCCCTGGGCGACAGCAGCGGCTTACTTTTCTTTCTTTTCATCGGGTTTGTTCTTCCCGTAGTACAGGTGATAGGCGTCCGAGCTGAAAACCAGCCCTTTCTCCCGGTTGGTTTGAATCTCCGCCGTTCGCGTGCGTTTAAGCTCCTGAGGGTTGCGCTGACGCGCCCGAGCCACCTCGGCCTCATCGGCGAAGCCCGCCTCCACAAGAATTTTCCAGGCGTTGGCCTCATGCACCGGGTTGATCCAGGGCATCACCGGCCCCTGATAGATCGCGCCGTAAACGGTGCGCGGATCGACGTCACCCGGCACTTTCAGCACGCCGCTCACAATCGCGATCCGCAACCACTCGCGGTACACCCGGCGACACCAGTAGTCGATGAATTCGTGTTGCAACAGGTCGTAACCCAACTGCCCCTCAACCAGCTCCTGACGCTGCGCCGAATAGGTGCCGTCGTAGCTGCGGGCCACACTGGAATAAGTGCCCCGGGTGCCGGCCGCCACCGCCTTCAGCTGACCGTTACGGAAGCCCTCCAGAAACGGGTTAGGTCGATTGCTTTCGATCATGCCGACGTCTTCGCCCGGCAACAGCGTGTCGACCACCACCCCTGGCGCCAGCGGAAAGGTCCTTTCCGGCGCCGTGGTCTTGGCGGGCACGAAGTCATCCGGCGTGCCCTTCTTGATGTACATGGCCAGCGCGGCACTGATCCGCGCGGCCACTCGCTCGCTTTCCTCGTAATCCTTGATATCCGCCAAACGGACCAACACCGCGTGCAACAACGGCTGGCCACGGTTCTGGCCAATCCGTTTGCGGTGCGCGATGTGAATCATCCGATCGGCCGGCACGGCCTTGGTATCGAGCGTCAGCCCGTAGCCCATGCCATCGCCCGGATGTTGCTTGAGCAGGTGAAAGGCCTTGACCCGTCGCCAGCTGTTGCGCTCGATGCCCTGGACAATGCCCTTGGCCAGGTCCGTGTAACTCCACGGCAGGTAATCGGGCTCCAGCAGCTCCAGGGCAAACGGCACCGCATGCAGATGCTCATAGTTGGCCACTCTGCCGATCAGCATTTGCGCCAGGCCTTCACCGTCGCGTAACCAGGTGCGACACATCAGGCGTTCCATCTGCGGCCGCGACAACTCGCCCGAGGTTTCCGGCGACAGCGACCATTCCGACCAGGCCGACTTGATCGCGGCGGCAAAGTCCAGGTGCACATCGCCGGCATGCGTCAGCGGAATGGGCTCGACTGAAATGCCTGGGCCACCCACCACGCGTTCCTCCAGGCGATCAAACAAGCCGGTGACAATGTCGTGATCCTCGTCCAGCTTGCGGCACTGCTCGCGCAGGGACACCGCCGCTTTCTGTAACGATTTATTCGCACTGCCTGACTGTTTTTTAGCCTTGTGCGTGCGGGTCACGTCCGCCGCTTCAAACGCCTGAATCACATTGCGCGCCCGCAAGCGCTGGGCCACAGCCCCGGGAAACACCGGCGCCAGGACGCGATCGAGCAGGTTCATGCGGCTCATTCAAACGTCGCCAGGGAATAACCCGGGCGCCCCCCGGCGGCGGCATTCTGCTGTGCCGCCAGGCGGCGCTCCCATTCCAGCCGACCCGCGCGAATCTGCGGCAAGTCGGCCATCACCTGCTTGCGGCCGGCGAACATAATTTCCTTGCCCTCCAGCACGGCCAATTCGGCCTCCAGATAGCGGTCGACCATCGCCTGTGCATTCACAGCCATGCGCCTTGTCCTGTAGTGATCCAGCCACCGGCAGGCGCCGGCTCAGCTGCGGGTTGAAGGTCCGCCGGTTCCGGCACGGGGGCCGGGGCGGTTGTCTCGATAGGCTCAGCGGCCGTTTCCAACTGCTCGATTTCCGATTGCTCGTCGTCGGGCTCGTCGACGGGCTGGGCGTGGGCTTGCGGCAGCCCCTTGGCCAGCTCGTCCAGGTCCAGGCCGAAACGCTGCTGACTGATTCGCAAGGCCGCGAGCACGTACACGAAGTTATCCAGGGCCTCGTTGCGTTTCTTGCTGGCATCCCAGCGGAACACCCGCCGCCCTTTAATCACGACCCACTTCTTGGTCTCGGACGTGAGCTGTTTCAGCTCGTCGTCGTCGCAAATGTCGTCATTGAGCGGGAAGTGCACGCAGCCAGGCACCGGCTGGTCGCCGTTGGGCGGCAACTTCAAGCGGTTGTAAATCAGCTCTTTGGCGTTATCCGTGCCCACCTCGGTCAGGTAGGTTTTGCTTTTCTTCTCTTTCTTGCGCGGCATGTTGGCAATGGGCTTGCCGTAGGTGCTTGCGCCGAAAATTGGAATCACCCAGTGCACGCCATGCTTGCGGCTCTCGGCCCGGACCTCATCGGAATAGTGGCCGCCGGCATCCCAGCACCAACGCTCGACGCCCATAACCTGACCATCGGCCCGCATGAACTGGCGATGCAGCTCGATGCCCACCTTGCGCCGCAACTCGACGCTGGCCGGGTCGCCATACAAGATGAACCGGTGTACCAGCCAGCTTTCCTCACCAGCGCCAAACGCCCAGACTCGGCCCTCATAGCGGTCATCTTGGGTATCGACGGAACCGAACAGCGCCACGCCTCGGCCAGGCACCTGCGCGTGATAGCGCTCGCGACGATCGCGCAGCTGCTCCCAGCTGACTTTCTCCGACTGGTCTTCCTCCCACACCTCGCCCAGGGTGGTGTTGACGAAGGTCTTGAGCTTGCCCAGGTCCTTGCCGACTTCCAGCCGCTCGGCCGCAATGTCGACCCAGGTGGTGAACGTCGAATAGATCGTCCAGATATGAAACGTGACCGAACGCGGGGTGTTGATCGGCTGGTCATTCTTGCCGAACCACTCCATGCCGTTGCGGGTCCAGATGCCGGTGTAATCGCAGATATACCGGCCGGTGTTCGACGCCTCGACCATCTCGTGATATTCGAAGGTGCCGCCCTGGCAGTGCTCGCACAGATACCAGGCGCTTTCGACTTCGCCCAGTTCGTCCTTGCGCCACTTGAGCCCATAGGGGTCGTCTTTGCCGCCCCACTTTAGGTATTGCTCGCCGCCACAGCAGGGCGGCTTGATGTGAAAGCGTAAGAAGTGCGGCGACTTCTCGGCCGCTCGGCTGATCTGGCATTGCCCGGCAATGCCCAGCGTGGAACCGCGTATGGATTTCTTGTAGGTCGCCCCCTCAAGGCGCTTGTCGCCCAGGGAAGTCGGCGAGCCCTCCCCTTCAATGTCGTGGTCGAATTTCGACAGCTCGTCGTAAATCACCTCGTCCGGGCTTTTCTCCCGGTAGTTGCGGGCCGCCTTGCCACCCAGGCACCACAACATTTTTTGGTTGTCGAAACGCTTGGCGTCTTGCGTGTTGTCGCTGTTCTTTTTGCCCGACCAGGGCGCCAAGGCCAGCAGCACCGGTACGTCACGAATCATCGTGTCGACGTGCCGTTTCATCAGCTCGTCAGCGTCGGGATCGGTCGGGCAGTAGCTCAGCACGTTGCGTTTTTTGTGCTGGATCTTGTAGCCGATGTTCGCCATCAACATCTTGGTGTAACCAACGCGGGCCGACTTGTGCAGGTTGAACACCCGGATCAGGTCGTTGCCCATGGCGTTGAGAATGGCCACCTGAAACGCGGCCGTCTCCCAGCGCCCTTGCTGGTAGGAGGATTCCGACGACAGATAAAAATGCTTGTCGGCCCACTCCACCGCCGTCATCGGCGGTTCTTTGTACAGCGAATCAAGTCCCCGGCGAACGGCCTCAGCCAGGCCCCTGATCCAGGGTGGCGATGTAGTCATCCAAAATCTCCGGTATGGCTTCGGACAACCCAACCGCCTCGTTACGCGTAACGGCAATTTCGCGCTCGATCCCTTCCATATGCCGGATGGCCAGGTCGGGATGTTTGCGTTTTAGATTCTTGGGAATGGTGTCCAGCTTCGAGCCCAACAGGGCGGACAAACGACCCAGGGCAAACACCATAAAACCCACGGGCACCAGCTCCTTTTCCTGGACCTGGTTTTTGCGCTCCTGGGCATCGGCCTGGGCCGACGTCAGGCGCAGGCGTTCTTGCTGCAAGCGGTAATCAATGAGCGGGTCGATGATTTCGCCGTCAGGTCCGGTCGGTTGTTGTTTGTCGCCCTGGTGTTTAAGCCGGTTATCCAGCACCGAACGCACGTCATAAAACGACTCGCGTCCGATCTTGGCGACCGGCTCGACGCCCCATTTATCAAAGGCCTGGACAGAAATATCCAAGCTTTCGGCCATCTGCTTTTTGTTAAGCCAGCCCGGCTTTCGTGCGATCGAAGTAATGGCCATAACTAAACAACAACCAACCTCTGAAAATGCCTCATACATAGCGAAAGAGCGGGGCCCGAATTACCCCCTATGCCCCACCCCCCCGGGAGGACCCATTGCCCACGGGCCAGCCCCGACCAAACCCCGACCGTCAAGCGAAAAACGCACGAAAACCGGATCTTTTCGATCTTTCTCGGGGTCGACGGGTCAGGGCCTGGCCGTGGCCATGGCTTGCCCCAGCGCGCCGGCAAACTCCTGGTCCTTGTTGGCCTTGACGATGTTTTCCGCGATCTTGAAGAACGGGAAGATGGTGCGATAACCCGGCGGGCCATCGCTGAAGATGAACACGGGTCGAACAGCATCACCCCACTTCGTGTTCATTCGCTCCCAGACACCCGTCTCATCACCGACCACACCACCAAAGAAGCGCCTATTGCCCTTGCTCATGCTGCGCTTGCTGTCCGTGGCGTTGGCCGCATAGCCGCGACCCGACTCGGCCGCGCCTAAACCGGACAGCACCTTGGTCATCGTCCCCCGCGATACGTTGCCGTACTGATTGAGGAACGATGCAGACGGCAGCGCATATTGGCCTGCCCGCATGATGCCGCGTGCGATCAGCGACTTTTCAAAGCGCTTATGCGGCCGCAAGCCACCGAACACCGCCTGTTGCAGGTAGGTGTCGGCCGGTATGCCTGACGTCCATTGGTCCTTGAAATAGACCTGCGCGGGCTTGCCCCTGGTCGTCGCTGCCTTGACAAACAGGCTATTGAGCGTGGTCGGGGTTGGCCGATCCAGGCGCTTTTTCAGCACCGACAACTCGCCTTCCTTGACCCGCTGGGCCAGGCGCGTCGCGGTGAGGACCAGAGCAAAGGGGATATGCCGCCGCTGCAACTCCATCGCCGACTTGGTCAGCGGTGCGTCATTGACGCCGATGTCGAGCTTGAACATTTCCCCCCCTCACCTCCCTATGAGTTACGGGAGTTAATACCGGCTTTCTTAGCCAGGAACTGGGTGTAAAGACCGCCCGCCACGTCTGCACCGATCACCGCAGTAACGATGCCTAAGCCAGCAGCCAAGTAGATGTTGCTCCACAGCGCCATCGCGAGCAGCAACGTGGCCATACCCAGTAGGCCAGACGCGAGAAAGCGCAAGGCCACTCTTTGGAGGATCTGCCGAAGCCCAAGGTCGGTTCCGGAAGCCCTTAGCATTTCTCCGGACAAACCGGCCATGCTCAATAACACCAACAGCCAAAGGGGGACATCGGCGAGAGCTTGATGCTCTGTATTCATCTGTAGTCCTCGAATAGGTCCGGCCTCCATGTCACTGTCATCCGCTTGAAGCAAAGAGCCAGGCATGGGGCCGAAAAACGAAAAAGCCCTGCTCGACGGCAGGGCTTATAAATGGGAACAAAAAACCCGACTCGATGGCCGGGTTCTTGAAAGCGTCTAGCTGCGTTCACAGCAATACACGCTGCTATAAAAACAAATCTATTCCGCGCGGAAAAGGTCTTTTTTCGGGTGGCTAAAAACGGTTTCGCTACTCACGTCAAGCAGCTGCTCTGATGTCACTCACAGCGCAGTCAATCCAAGCAGCCCCTGCCCTTGCCAACTCTCTGGCCTTGCCTTCGCTAATGCCATAGTGCTTGCCCACACGAACCATCGGCCATTTCGCACCGAAATATAGCCAGATTATGTCGCCCATCTGCTGATCTCGCAGTGACAACCTGGCAACTGCATGGTCAATCGCAATCGCCCAATCGTCCGTGATGCAATAGTTCTTGCTCGCCACCGGCTGTGCTACCGCTTGGCGCATTAGCGCGAGAGTCGGTGATGTGTAACCAGGCACTCCCATTCCATCCATCCGCCACCAGCCCCACTGCTCAAGTAGGTATTCGGTGTCTCCCAATGGTCGACCTGCCGGCTTTCGAATCATCATGCTCTCAATCCCCTGTGTAATTTGTGCCGCCCGCCCCCAGGCGGTTCGATTTTTCGTGTAGTGACATGGCTACGTTGGCCGAGGCCTTCAATGCCGCAATTTCACGCTGCGTCTGCTGCAGCTTGAAACTTAACTGGGTAACCAACTCGTCTGAGGAAAGCACCAACTTACTACCCCTAACAACCCAACCTGAGCCGTTGCAATCAGTGCAAACCAGCTCATAAAACACCCCTTTCACTACCGCTCTCCCCTCGCAGATCGAGCAAGACTCCAGCTCGATCCGCTCTCGCTTAAAGCCAGGCACCCGTGCCTTCTGCATGATTTGAAACCTCGCCTATGGTTGATTCTTGATTAGCCTTGCAGGCGTTGTCCTGTGCGGCCTCCAGAGGTTTACCGGAATCTCCGAATCTAACGCCGGTCAACATATGAATCTGGTCAAAGCCCTTCGTATCTAGATGCGCGTGCCACTGCTCCAGGGCATCCCGCTTGCGAGCCATCACGTCCGACTGGATGTACACCTTCACGTTGTGGCCCATCGCGTGATTAATCAGCAGCTCACCGATCAGGTGGTCGATGCCAATATCGGCCCATCCAGTCCGAGCCACTTTGCGCAGGTCGTGGCTGGTCCACTCGCCCTGACCCAGACGGGTGAATACGGCGCTGGCTTGCCCTTCACTGAGCGCTTTGCCATTACGTGCAGGGAACAGAAACTGGCCGTCATAACCATGGGCCTGCTGACTCTCGCGGTACCGGATAAGGATCTTGCACACCTGCTCAGTCAGCGGCAGATGGTGCTCAACTCGGGTCTTGGTGTGCTCGGCCGGAATGAACCACTCACGCTCAGCCAAGCTGATGTGCGACCAGCGAGCCATGCGGGTTTCCCCGATGCGCGTGCCGTGGCAGAGCATCATCAGCGCAAGCATGGCGTCAGGCTGATTAGTGGTTATGACCCGGGCCAATTGATCCAGCAGTTCCTGCAACTGGACACCACGCAAGCGGGACGGCTTGACCTTGATCTTGGTCTTTGAAAAGTCGCTGAACTTGATGCCCTCCAGCGGATTGTTTGTGATCAGGTCCAGAGCGAAGGCCTTGCGGCACGCCACCACCAGCAGACCGAAAATCAGCCGCACGAAGTCGAGCGAAAGTGTTTCCTGCAGCGGCCACATGAGCTGACTGTCGAGGGTTGCCTTACTGATGTCGGTCAGCGGCAGGCCGCCCAGGCGCGGGATCAGATGGCATTTGATCGCCGAGGCGCCGGTCTTCTTGCGCTTATCGGATAGGTTGCGGTCGCGGGCCATGCGCTCTGCGTACCAGTCCAGCAGCTCACCGGTGGTGACCCACTTCGAAATGGTCGAACCTTCACCGGCGGCGACGCGCAGGCGAGTGGCCGGCAGCACAGCAACGATTTGCTTGGTGCTAAGGTCCGGGAATCCGCCGATACGGTGCCAGGTGCGCTTGCTGAGCAAATACCAGGAGCCTCGGGCGCGGTTCTTCGCGAAACGGAAGTGCAACGCCGGGTGGCTGGCATCCCGCAGATCGCGGATGTGAAGCTTCTTGGCGTTTCGCTCGATCTCGGCATCCGACAACTTCACGGTTAGAGTTTTGATTTCAGCACTCATACAGAGGCCTCCTTTTTAGCAAGCAGATCGACCACCTGGAACGTACCTGGCCACATCCTCGCACCGTAGATTTTCGCCATGTCTTCTTGGGCGAAGAGCGCGACGGCATGGTCTGGATACGAACCGAGGTCCATTTTGAAAGAGCAGCAGTGCACGGCGTACCGATAGAGAGCTGGGTCTGGCACAGCAAGTATTGGATCAGCCACGGGCAGCACCTCCACGCTGAGCTCGTAGCAACGCAAGAGCGCCGTTACCAACCTCAGGGGTGATGCTTCGACCGGGAGCGGGCAACTGCGCAACGGGAACAGGTGGTAGAGCTTCGCCGCGCCAAATCTTCCGGCACTGCTCCAGATACTTCTGTTCGAAGCGGAGGATGCCCAGCTCCCGGCTGAGTGATTGCAGACTGTGAAAGCCAGCTGCAGCCGTGGCGTGATAAATCGCCGGATGGAACCACTTACCCCTCCCTTCCATGCCTGGGTGCGAGTTGCGGAGCGCTTGTGAGTAAGCGATCTCGACGCCGGGAAGGCCCAGACCCTCCGGAGCAAAACACCAGCTGACAAAAACACCTGGAGCCGGCACGAAAGCAGACTTGCTGGCACTGACGACGCGCATCCCATGACGTATCTGTTCCATCGAATGAATCCCGGAGCGCATGAACTCGGCGAGCCATTCAAGCTTGGACGCATCCATGATCTGTTGGTTGGGCCAAGACTGACGCCACGCACCGCAGGCACCCTGCAACCGAAGAAAAAGTTCATCGATCACTTTCTGGGTCGCTGGATCAATTTCAACCGCGCCAGTAGGTTCCGGGGTGTATGTGTAGCTCGGGTCTGTTTTGCGTGTGGCCACAAGGTAGCCCGCTCGTTTCGGTCCATTCACAACACCACCCCCTTGGCAGCCCAGTTGCCTTCAGCAGCTGGCTCAACTCCGACTGCGTTGCCAGCGGCAAGTACCCGCTCACGTTTAATCCAACTCATCAATCGGAAGCACCACCCCCCAGCGCTCTCAACGGTGGAGGGCTTGGCCACGTAGAAACCCTTGAAACCGGCGATCCGTTCCGAAGTTACGGAATCAGCCGGCAAACCAGCAATGGCGAGTTGATCAGCCAGAGCGTTCTCTGCTGGCTCCCAGGTGGCGAACATGGCAAAGCGTTGGCGAGCATCGACAAGCTCAAGTGCTTTTCGATCTTGCTCGGCGATGACCTCCGCAATCTCGCGCTGCTGCTCTTCGGTTACTTGATGGTTAAGTGACGTATTGGGTGCAGCTGCTGCACCCCGTTCTGTCGTGAGATGCACCCCGTTCTGTTCTGAGCTGCACCCCGTGCTGTCATTTGCACCCCGCTTTATACGAGGTGCAGCATTTGCACCCCGTGAGAGCTGAAGGTCATACACCGTTGGCCGACGATCACGGCGATCGATATAGGCGGCAGCAATAGCTTGATTGCCTTCCTTGATCAGACCTAACGCCTCCAACTCGTCCAGCTTGGAGCGGACGGTACGTTCAGAAAGACCGGTGTCACTGCTGAGGGTTAACGCTGACGGGAAGGCGCCACGGCCATCACTGCCGGCGTAGTTGGCCAAGCACAGCAAGACATGCCGGGCGGCTGGATTTTCGAGTGATGCTTTGGGCAAAGCGAGCGCCCAGGTCATTGCTTGAACGCTCACAGCGCGATTCCTTGAATTTGTTCAGCCAACGCAACGATGCCGCGACGGGTCACCATCACTTGTTCAACGACTTTCAGCTCCTGCCCTTCCCCATCCCCCACCTTGACCAACTTGTGCTCGAGCAAGCCGGAAGATAGGCGTGGCTGGTAGGCAGACCATCCGGAGAAGTTCGTGCGGCGATAGATCCAGCGGTTGTCCTTCATCCACTTGAACAGCTTCAGCGGGCCAACGCCGAGTTGCTTCGCGGCATTGGTGATGCAAATGGCGTCTTGGGTATTGGCGAGACGATTCAGGGCCTCGACCTTGAGCGACTGCTTTTGGATGACCGCCTGGAGTTCGAGATTCTGTTCAGCCTGCAATGCGGCAAAACGCAAAGCCTCGGGCAAGTTGGTTGGAATCGAAACATCGTGTCGTGACACGTTTTCGAGTTCGCGCAAACGTGTCACGACACGATGACGAAGCGGAATGCTGTAACCGGTGAGTAGCGTCTCAGTGACGCCGCGATCAATGACGTACTCGGTCTGGCTGCGATTGAGGTCGTCGAGATAGATGCGCTCAAAACTGAGCGGATCTAAATTGAGTGCCCGCAGGATCTTCAGAGTGTCCCGCTTGACGTTCTTGTGTTCCTTTTCGCAGAGCCGGGCAATCTCCCGGCTCGACATGGTGACCGTATTGCTTGGAGCAACGATCGTGTTCATAATGGGCTCACATTGTTTTATCGTTGTTGAAAGAACCGGGTTGCAGCCCGGTTTTTTTATGCCTGCGATTTACCGGCACTACTAAGGTCTGAACCTCGCTGGTACGCTGCAAAGTTCTTACGCAAAGCAGTTACCAGGAGATTCAGATGGAACGGATGGGAATCAGTGCCGTAGGCATGTTGTGGTTCAGGAACACGGCTCAATACGCTGAGTACATCGCGATTTTCGAAGACTCGACCGTGATGCCCACCAGCTACTCCAAGTGGCAAAAACGTGCGACAGAGATGTACGAGAACATCCTGCGCAAAGGCGGGGTTGTCATAAAAGTTCACGCAAGCCCGGATGAGTTCAGAGCCTGGTGTGTGTCGAACGGCAAAGGGCTCAATGCCGATGGTCGAATGGGTTTCGCAGCCTTCAAGGCTGCTGAAAAGATCAGACAAACTCATGCCGGACATGAAGACGCTTGAGCCTTCTTGGCGCAGCTCGATCTGCGCCATATCAGGCTGCCCTCAGTGATTCGCGCAAAACTTGAAGCGCATCTATTGCCTCGAGGATCGCTTTCTCCCCTTGAGCCTTTTCGTGCTGACTGATGTGGTTGTCTGCGGTTGCATCGAAAATCAATCGACCCACGTCGCCGCACTCGGCGGAGAGATGACCCAGCGCGACCATCAGCGGCTTAGCGACTGGCTTCTCGCGAGCCACTAGGTCGAAACCGAATTGGTCGGCGAGCGCCATCAACGGGCGCATGTCTTGGGTGTGAAGCAGCACGCCGAACAAATGTTCAATGGTCAGGTGATGCGCGGCGTTGTCCGGATTCGAGCGCTGAAGCAGGCTCACGTGTGCCATGCACATTTTCCCCGCCAGTTCCTCTGCCCCGCTTTCCTTGACGGTGGTGTGGCAAGCCCTCAAGAAATCTTCCATTCGTAAAACCTCAAATTTGTTTCCGTGGAGCCCTTGCAGGGCTTGAGCGATCATTTGTTCAGCGAGTTAGGCGGCCGTGTCGTTGAGCGCTTGGGCCGGGTCGTCTTCGCGCCGAGCAACCAGCGCGCCGCCTGACTCTTTCTCCAGAACGCACTGCATTGGGTAAGAAAACCCGCCCGCTGTACGGCATTGCGATACCCGGCTACCAGTAACGCGAAGGGCGTCCCCGATAGCGCGGCCGGTGCGGAAATGTTTCAGGGCTTCGTCGTAGGTCATGGGGTTGTCTCCATTGTCTTCGTCGAGTTTAGAGTTCTTAACAATACAAGGCAAGTTATCTAAACAGTGAATTGTTTAGAATCCTAAATATGGAATTTAAAGATCGCGTGACCGCGCGCATGAGGGAGCTGAACCTCAGCGCTACAGACATCAGCAAGCTGACTGGCGTGTCAAAGGCCACGGTCAGCTTTTGGGTGAGCGGAACAAACGGTGCAAAGGGTAAAAACTTGCTTTCCCTGGCACGCGCACTTGGTTGCTCGCCTGACTGGCTATCTGAAGGCACCGGCTCGCCAGACGTTTCCTCGTCCGAAAGCCGATTGGATTCCGGCGCATCTGCCGCTGACATGGTCAAGCAGATGCTCGCAAAACAAGGGAAGTCTCTACCCGAGGCTGCGCGTCAACGCTTGCTTGCGGCGGCTGAGGCCAACGATGGCGGTGGTGTAATCGATCTCGACTATTACCGCCCCGGCGTTGTAGGCGACGAGGTATGGATCGCGCATTACGACGTCCGTGCGGCAATGGGTGGCGGGCAGATCCCTCACGACTACCCTGAGATGTTTCAGGACGTGCGCGTTAGTCCCCAGCACCTGCGCGAGATGGGTGTCGAGTTCAAAGAGCATTTCCATCTGAAGATGGTGACAGGCTGGGGGCAATCGATGGCGCCCACGATCAAACACCGCGACCCGCTCCTGGTCGATGTCAGTGTCCGCGAGTTCGCCGGCGATGGGATCTACATGTTCTCTTGGGAGGGCCATCTCTACATCAAGCGCCTTCAGTGGATTGGCGATGATCAGATCAAGATGATTTCTGATAACGAAAGGCATCAGCCGCAGACGATCAGGGCGGACGAGACTTACATCCACGCCCGGGTGCTGCTGGTGTGGAATGCACACCTGGTTTAATTCCGCGGAAGTCGTGCATTGCTGCTTTTAAGAATCTCCAAAAATTTTCAAATGGCGGCCGGATATGGATAATTTAATAATCACCTACGATGAAGCTGTACGATTCTTTACCAATGTCACAAAAGTCGGGAATTGCCCGATGTGCGGAACGGATGGCTGGTCAATCTCTATAGACGGTGAAGACACAAGATTATGTTACCTCCAGCCTTCTGGATCTCTTCATCATGGAAAGCCGGGTTTCGACCTCATTGTGGATTGCGCCAACTGCGGTTTTCTAAGGGTGCATAGGGCGAACACCATAAAGCGCTGGCTTGATGCAAATCCCAGCGCTAAGGGGTCAGAGTAATTGAGCTTTCAGCCAATCGTTGTTACAGAGGAAAACTCCTCGAGTTTCACTAAAGGTGACGAGAATTCTCCCATACCTCATACTGCTGCCATGACAGACATTACTCGCGAAGAACTCAATGCCAGACTCGAAAATCAACAACTGAAGGTTGACGCGCGCCTCAAGGAATTCGAGGGTAAGGTCACTGATGGTCTAACTCAGATGAACCATAGCCTCCAGTTGCTCGACAAGGATCTCGCAGGCGTGCGTGGTCTGAAGGGTACGATAATCCTCAACTCCATTCTGTCGGTGATCGCCATTGTCGGAATCGTGATCGCTGTGATGTCCTATGGAGTTGCCAACTTTGATTCTGGTCGTGATACATCAGAGGCGATCCAGGATATGAAGCAGCAGTCACTGGAAACCAGGGCTCTGCTTGAGCAGATCAAGGCGCATCAGACCCCGAAGCAATAGATACTGCACCGCCAAAAGCCCGGCCACTGCGCCGGGCTTTTTAGTGCACTTCAGAAAGGCGCCGGCTCCTCGACTGGCTCGCAAACCTCAACCGGCCGATCCTCCACCGCACTCGCCTCCCACTTCAGCGTCACCGACTCATCGTCGTTGAGCGTCATGTCTATGCCATCTGTCTCGCTTAAAAGACCCATCACCTCCTCCCATTCCCGATCGCCGTCATCGTCCAGGCGATGGATCGTCACCCAGCGCTGAATCTGCGCTACGGGGTGATTGATCATCGACGATACGCGCAGGCCAAGGCGCTCAATTCCGCTTACCTCATGCCGCACTGCCGGCTTTTCTGTCTTCTTTGCCTTCGCCATTTTCCGCCTCCGAATGCTGTATGTATATCCAGTTATAGCGGAGCATACGCCAGCATTTTTTAAATCGTAAGCCTTGATTTTTCCAATTTGCTGAGACGGAATTTCGAGGACCTTGTTAAGTTTTCTTAAAATAAGTATTGACGGTCTCTGTTTAGTTTTCTAAATTACATCCATCGCAGCGAATACAGACGCTGCGTAGCACCACCGCTCTTTAACAGTCAGAAATCTTCGCGGATCGATCCCCGGCAACGGGCACAGCGCGAAACACAAATTTCGATCTCCATGCCAGCTCTGGAACTGGCCGGGCTCCCCAATGAGAGCACGCGAAGCTGCACAGCCACCCGATGCGACGCCAGTTGCGGCAGCGGGCAGAGAGAGGACTCCGGCGGACGTGCAGCGAGACACGGAAACAAATTGCACCTAACTGGAAATTTCTTTCCGGCGCGTCAGCCTGACGTTAACTGCCCGATCCCTCGAAAGAGGCTGCATCGGAATGTCGGCGCCCCATGAAAAAAGCTGATCCAGGCCAACTGTTTGTATACGAACGGGCGGACGTAGTTAGGCATCTTGGTCAGGACCGACATTCCAATGCAGCTTCGATAGGTGGCCACTGCCTGCCCAGTGAGCGAGCGATAGGAGCTACCGCCATGAAGTAGACCACCGCTTTCCCCGTGTGGCACAGCAAGCCTGAAGGCTGCGCCCAACACATATCCAGGCAGCGGACAGTAGGCCGCCGATGTCACCGCGCATCGGCCGGAATTCCGGCAGGCCACCCCAGCGCACGAAGACAACTTGATGCTGCAAACCCAGGCCGTCGCCAGTTGCGGGCCTGGGCCGTTCGCCAAACTTCAAGCGGAGAAGCTACGGTCGCAGGTAGGCAAACATGTGCTGTACATAATCGGCTTTCCCGAGAGGTACACCATTATGGCGCAAGATGTTGTATGCCGTGACCAGGTGAAAGTAGAACTGTGGAGCAGCCCAGTTCACAGCGTATTCACTGCCGGTCATATCGAAGACTATGCCATTAGGTAACTCTATAGTGATTTTGCGCTCAGCCCCTTCCTCTATTTGAGCCCGGTCCGACGAATCAAGAACTGCCAAAGTACGTTCGATTAGTACCTTCGCTGCCGCCAAGTTTTCGGGAGGAGTGAGTGATCGCACCGGCTGTTGTGTAAGTCGCTGAACCGCCTCCTGCGCTTGCGTGCAAGCGTACTGAATTTGTCGGGCTAGATCATGCATGTCCGGTGCTAGTCGAGATCCAAGCAGAATTTGCGGGTCGTAACCGCGCTCTAGAGCAGAGGCCTCGCCCTTAGATAAAAGAGACGATAACGCTCGCAGCATTTGCGCGAAACAGGGGATGGTAACTGAGTAAACCGACATATCTTTTCCCTAAGTAGTCATTCAATGTGAGCAAAAAGGATCAGTCTTTCTCCCGATCAGCTGGCTGAATCCTAGCAGACCGTTGAACTTCTTCCGCCAACACCCCGCAGCCCCTACCCCGTCTCTATTACGTCAGCACTCTCCCCTGCGCCCAACGGCAACCAGCAGATGGCCCGAGTGCTGACGAATACACGCAACCCACATCGAGGATTCGCCATGAACCAAACCATCAGACAGAGCCAAGCAATTCTCCATGGGTTGCGGCTTAGAACTTCGCTGGCCACCGCGGAGATGTACCAGCGAATCGGCCGAGATGAGCCCGTCCGCGCTCCACGCTTCAACGTCGTACCCCGGGGCAGTAACACGTTCGAAGTGATCGAGCGTTCCACCGGCACGACAAAGGGCGAACGGTTCGGTCATGACAGCGCCTGCCAGCTCGCCCAACAGCTCGAGGAAAACGCCGACTTTTTCGCCGCGCGCTGCAAGTCGATGAAGAAGTTTTCCCGCACGCTTCTGCGCTGGACTGCCGGCGCGGCGCTGATGCTGATCGTGTTTGCCTACTACGGAGCTGGTCATTGAGGCGCATCAACAACCAGGTGCGACAGCGCAGACGACAAGCTTGGCTGGATATACCAACACACGGAATCGAAGAGGCAGGACATGGCCAAGAGCAACGCGGAAATTCAGAAGGACAAGCGCGCCAAGGAGAAAGCTCTGCTGGATCGGATCGGTGCCGAGAAGCGCACGCTGATTGTGTCGAAAGCGTTAGCTGATGCGCTTCAAGTGCTAGGCGAGCGCCACGGCTTCGAGGAATGGCAGGAAACGGTGTCTACCTTTCTGATCAATCTGGCCGCCGCACCAGCCAAAGAGTCCGCCCGCTTCGCCACGATGTCGCGACCTGAAATCGTCGTGACTAAAAAATGGTCGCGGCAGCTTGAAGAGTTCGCCAAGACCGGCATCGAAATATAACATCGCGAAGCCCTACGCATTTGTCATGACGAACAACTTCTAACATTCAGCCTAAACGAAACTGGTCAGGCCGGTAGCGCTTGTCCTACTACTGTTGCAGGTGCTTCTATAACAGCGCGAAGCACAGAAGTGAAAACCTTGTAACTATAGTGATTGTCTTCTCCATTGACGACTGTCGTACCCTCAATATCCACAATCGATCCGTCTCGACGGATTCTGAAGCGGCCAATTTCCGATTGGGCATTACCGACTTTACGACTTAACAGGACCGCCTGTGCGTATCCAATCTGGTCTTCGGCTATAGGGCTGAGTTCTATAGTAAAGAGCTTGCCCAAAACTTCCCCTTTGATGCTATTTCCCTCAGTGCTTACGGACGAAATATTTGCGAAACTTTGTTCCGATAGATCTCGCCAGTGCTCTACGAGACCAAGAAAGTCTGAAGAAGCCCGAGTCCAGTCACGCTTGACTGAACTTATGTAGGCGACGAAATCGTCTGGGTCATGCGTGAAGTCCATTGCAAATGCTCCTGTTAAGTCCATTGACGGGCCAATCGAGCCCATCTCTTTGTAGCTCACACACTATTAAGTTGCCACCCCACTGTCGCATCCGGTCACGGAGGGCGGCGCCTACCCGAGGAATTCGCAATGCCCGTTCTCCACAGCGTGATTCATAAGATCGACAAGAAGCCCGACGGCAGCCCGGCTGTCCTGTTCCTCGGCGGTGCCGAGCAGGTTGAGAGTCAGGTCCGCGACGATCTTGTCCAGCAGCTCAATGAGAGCTACAACGCCACCACCGGTAAGGCTTGGGCCTTCTTTCATCATGAGTCGGGCGCTCACCCATTCAGTGGATGGCTCGCCAAGTACCTGGCAGGCGGCTCTGATTTCCTCGAGTTCAGCACCATCGCCGTCGAGCACCTGACCAAGCTGATGGAAGAATCGAACCTGACCACCGGCGGGCACGCCCTCTTCTGCCACTACCAGCAAGGCCTTACCGATTACCTGATCATTGCCCTAGTGCAGGAAACCGAAGCGGTGACCATGACCGAGGAGCTGCACCTGATGACGGTCAAGCGTCTGGACTTGGGCCATATCCGCCTGGCCGCGCGCATCAACCTCAGTGAGTGGAAGAACAACCCACAGTCGCGTCAATACATCTCGTACCTCAAGGGCAAGCAGGGCCGTAGGGTCAGCGATTACTTCCGTGACTTCATCGGTTGTCAGGAAGGGGTCGACGGCCCAGGTGAAACCCGCACCCTGCACAAGGCGTTCAGCGACTTCGTTGAAAGCGAAAACCTCGGCGAAGATGCCACCCGCGAGAAGACCGACACGCTGGTCAGCTATGCGATGGCCCAAGCCAAGCTTGGCAAGCCCATAACTCTCGACGAGCTATCCGAAGTGCTCGACGACGATCAACCAAAAGCGTTTGCCGACTTCATCCAGGATAAAGACTACGGCCTTTCAGCCTCGATCCCGCCGGACAAGAAAACCCTGAACAAATTCCGGCGCTTCACCGGCCGTGCCGATGGCCTGTCGATCAGCTTCGAGCAGCACCTTCTCGGATCAAAAGTCGAGTTCGACGAAGTCGGCGGCACCCTGACGCTGCGCAGTCTTCCGACCCAGCTCACCGATCAGCTCAAGCGAGCGGCTGCCTGACTCACGGAAGCGACGGATCTGGCGGATACGGCCCCATCAGCTTGTGGATATTTGGCCAAACCATAAACGCTTGGGTCACGCGTCCGCCACGGGTGCAATAAACCAAGAACTCGGACTCGCTACCGCTGCTGACCCTATATCGGTACTTGCCACAACCATCCACATCAGCCTCAGAAAGAGCTCGCGTGATACTCGGATTGTCGGCCTTGATCCACGGCGCTGGGTACTGTTCCTCCAATGATTTGGCAGATACTGCAATAGGCAGCAGCCCGCACAAAACAAGCATTACTCGCTTCAAGATCTAACTCCTTGATCCGGCTCCATGCCGGTCCGAACACAAATACCCCACTTCAACGAATCACGCCAGCCAGCGAGGCCGGCGCCTGACTGGAGATAGCCATGAGCACGTTTGCCGTTTTCGGAATGAATGAGCACTTCGCCCGCGAAGAGGCGAAGCGCAAGGTTCGCGACTTCAAGATTGAGAAAGGTCAGCGTATCGAGCTGTCCATGAGCCAATGGCTTCAGGCAGTCGAGGATCGCGTGATCAAGATCATGGATGGCAAGCGGGTTGCTCAGCTCAGCAGCATGTTCGATGCCCCCCAGTACGCAGCCGACTACGCCGAGCGTATTCGCAAGCTTGGACGGTGCCGAGACGTAGTCATCAGGGCGAAGGTCAAGCTGCCGCAGAATGATATGAGGCGGAAGTCGGCGACCAAGCTTTCGTGGATGGACTACTCGCCTGAATCAACGGCAGCTGCCTGACCCACCCTCACCTATTTGGCTGACCGCTTAGAACTTCCCACCTCTCCCCCCGAAAGTGTCCTTCATCAGCTTATCGATGGCGGATTTCATTGCGGACTCAACGTCAGACTCGCTAACTACATGACCACACCCGGCGCAGCTTAGGCCGGAAAAGTCAGCGATCGAATGAATTTCCCGTGGCTCCGTGCCTGCCATAACGAAAGGCTTGTTCCCACATTTCGGGCATGCCAGCTCCACGTCAGCGGCTCTTTCAGGGGTATCGCTCATTCCAAAGCTCCTTGATCCGGCCACATGCCGGGCCATCAACCAATAGCCCACAAACTCAAATCACGCCACCGCCCGGGCATGACCCGGCATAGGACGCCCCATGCCCACAGAAAACAAACCGGCCAAGGCCAAGCGCAACATATTCAGTCGAAACCAACGACTCAACGCAGTTCGCAACGTCCAACATTGAGATGCAAGGTGGTGCGGTGCTAAGGAGCTGACATCAACCCCCACCAAGATACGTTGAGGGCGGATTAATCAAGTCCTCACTGTTTGGGCTGCGTTACAAAAACCATCACCTCCCCCTTGTTGAACACCGCAGGCACGAGCTTGTCAGTTTCGAGCGCCGGTTGGTACAGATAGATCCACGCGGGCAGCGCCTTAGAAATTCTTGAAAAATTCTCGAGATTAGTCTTCTTTTTATTCCAATCAACGATGACAGGAGCTACAACGTAGATCGGGCCATATGCTTTACCGCCAACGAATGCGGGAGCATCAACCAGTGGAGGGGGAGTGAATACGAAAGATTGAACAGGATTTAAGAACGTGTTCATCCGGTTATCACCGTACGGCATGCGCCTTGGTTCTGCCTTCCAACTCCACTCGTGCTTAAGGTTATTATCAAGCTCTGGCCAGAAAGATTTATTCTCCAGTAGTGCCTTTGTCTTGGCGACCGCTTCTTCACTACTAGCCGCTTCTGATTCGGGCACCCAGACCACGAACTGACCGTAGCCACCAGACACTGCCTGTCCAATTAATCCTGTGAAGCCACCTAGCGCACCGATGGCGTAATAATCGAGCGCACCATCGATCAACCCGGTCTTTTGAGCAACCTGGCCTTTAGTACCGCCCTGTTGCACCTTTTTATAGGATACGTCACGCACGCCTTGGATCTGTGCCTCGTTAACTATCAGCATCGCACGAGAGGGCGACTCATCCTGGGGCATCGAAGTGCAGCCGTAGAGTGCGACTGAAACTAATCCCAAGCAAAACATTTTTTTTAAGTTCATGTTCGTATCCCAACGATAAAAACTACAGATCCATCATGGATATATTTATTAACATTTCGGCAACACAATAAAAGAGCCACCCCCTGAGTTTCATCAAAATTCCTTTTATTGTTTTACATCTATTTTTCTCTTATTTAGTTTGAATTTGTACAATTAGTTAGCCGGCACACCAGACAGTCACCCAATAGTAGCAAATTGACACGTTATTTTGACCAAGGACACTGAAAGAACTCCATCCATTCGAAACGACTGATCGCGCTGCGCCCGACGCGAGGAAAATACTGTCCGGCCCCCATGCAATACCCCTCCCCCTTCAATGTCAGCCGCTATAGCGGCAAAGGATTCCCATGTCTGAGATAACGGAACGGCCGATCTTGTTCTCGGCCCCGATGGTGCGCGCCATCCTGGAAGGCCGGAAGACTGTCACGCGGCGGGCAGTGAATCCACAACCAGTGCTTACCGATGGCTCTGGTTTTTCTTGGAAAGGCCATCTGTTCGGTAGTGGCTCAGACTCACGCGAGACATCTCGCAACTTTTCCCGCCATTGCTGCCCCCATGGCAGGCCCGGCGACCGGCTGTGGGTGCGCGAGACATTCGCGCTGCTCGGCAACGAAGACGGTGTATGTGTCGACTGGAACGACAAGTTGGTCAAGGGCAATGAGCGCGATGCCGCCCGGATCTTCAGGGCAAGCTGCACCGTCGGTGACTATGGTCTCTGGCAAATTCCAGACAAAGCCGCGTGGAAACCTGACACAGACGAACTTCAGTACGAAGGCGCCTGGCGGCCAAGCATCCACATGCCTCGCTGGGCCAGCCGCATTTTGCTGGAGATCACCGAGGTGCGTGTCGAACGGTTGCAGGACATCACCTACGAGCAGGCCGCAGCCGAAGGTGTTCACCGAGGTCCGCTACGCGAGTGGTGCGCGAGCGACGAAGGTGGCGCATGCCACAAATACCCAGTACCAGCATTCCGCGACTTGTGGCAATCCGTCGGTGGCGACTGGGAAGCCAACCCTTGGGTCTGGGTCGTCGAATTCAAGAAGGTGACGCCATGATCCTGCTCACAGCGCCAGCCCTCGCCTACATGGCCTGGCTCATCTACAAGGGGCCACGGCGATGATCCTGCGAGACGGCTTCATCCGGCGTAAGTTCGAGGTCGCCCTGATCCGCTTGGCGATCGCAATCCTCATGGGGCGCAATGTTCAGCGCTCCCTGGTCGTGTCACGCCGCGACAACAACGATATGTGGTACATGGCCGAAAAGCTCGACTCCATCGCCAAGCGCATCAGCAAGAAATACCCCTAACCCCTCTTCCACTACGAGCCTGCCGGTGAACGGCGGGCGAGGAATTCTGCATGTCTGAGAAAACTGTTAAAGCCATCATGGAACAAGCCCAGGTATTCGCCAGCAGCTGGTCAATGGTTGGCGGGCCGTTCGCCGCCGACGACCAGCTTGAGCGGGCCCAAGATGAAAAATTAGAGCTCGAGCAATTGGTCACCGGCGCAATCGAAGGTTCGGTCGGCGCTCCGCAGGAAGTTGGCGAAATGATCGAAGCGCTGCTGGGCTGGCACAAGCGCCAAGCCGACCAGTTGCAGCTGGTCAGCGAAAACGCAAAGGAAGGCGTGACTCTGCAGCTTGGGACTGATGACCCTATCGAGATTGTGCTCACGAAAGATATGGCCAAGGGCTTACGTATCGGCCTCGTTCTGGCTTTGGAGCGCTTGGGCAAATTGCCTATCAGCGTGAGTCACGATGGTGATCACGACCCAGATTCCGACGACGAATAAACCTCCCCCACCTTCTGCCGCCACGCGCGGCATGGAGACAGCTATGTCAGTGAAAGAAGAGCTACCCGAAACATACCCCTTCGACAAGGTCCCGGAAGAGCGAATGGCCATGTTACTGGACACCACTAAGCGCGCGCTCGAAGGAAAGCGCGCACGCGGAATCATCCCCGAAGGGGTGTGGAACAAGATCGATAATCGGGTTTTTTATAGCATTAGGAGATATGAGGAATGGCTAGAAAGCCAGTGGGAATGCCCGCAGGAGTTGAGTTTGCAGGTCAGTCAATCCGAATCCGGTTCACGTGGAACGGTGAAAGACGCTGCGAAACTCTCGCCAATCCCCAGACGCCAAAAGGCATCAAGGCGGCAGCAGATCTACGCGATCAGGTAATCAGCCTGGCCAAGCATGGGGTTCTGGACGAAAAGCGCTACGCCGAACTATTCCCGAACACCAGCTATGCCGACCAAGTCACCGGCCTGACCTTTGCCGAATATGCTCAGACCTGGATCGACAGCCTGGAAATCGTTCCAGGCACACGTCGCAACTATAAGGGCTCGATCAACATGTACTGGATGCCAGACCTGGCTACGGTGCCGATGACAACCATCACGCCGATGCTGCTCAGGAGGGTGATTGGGGAAACGCAATGGGATAGCCCGACAATCAAGCGGACGGCGATATCGCGAGTCAGCGCCCTGTTCAAGGCTGCTGTGCGGGACGAGGTGATTGAGCGAAACCCGGCGACTGCCATACAGCTGCCTGGCCGGACCAAAAAACAAATTGATCCGTTCACGGTTGCTGAAGCTGACACCATCATCGAATGGATGTACGCCAACTTCACCACCAGGGCTACGCAGATCTATGCGGCCTACTTCGAGTTCGCTTTCTATTGCGGGATGCGGACGGGAGAGCTCAGGGCTCTTCGCTGGGATGAGATCGATCTGGAGAAGCGCGTGGCGCACGTCTGCCGGATCGTCGTAGATGGGAAAGTCGAGGAGCGGACAAAGACCAAGTACGCCCGCACGGTCATGCTCAACAGCCGGGCCATTCACGCGCTGACTGAAGCTCGGAAGGTTGCCGATGCGCGCCTGACCCAGCTCCGACGGAAAAGGCAGGAGTCGCCATACGTCTTTCCGCCATCTGGCGGTTCCGAGTACATCCTTTCGTCGACAACACCAGGCGGTCACTTCGCGAGTGCCTTAGAGGCTTTGCAAATAAAGGCGCGAAGCCAATATAACTGCCGACACACGTACGCTACGATGTGCCTAATGGCAGGCATGAACCCCGCGTTCATCGCTGGACAACTGGGACACAGTGTCCAGGTGTTACTGTCGACATACGCTCGCTGGCTGAGCTCCACCACCGACTGGTCAGAGGTCGGGAAGCTGGAAAGCCAGATTGGTACAAAATTGGTACAGCATTAAAAATAATTCATCTTTGACCCTGTGTTTACAGGCGGCTTTGGCTTTCCTAGCACATACTCCTAAAATGCGTCGTTTTAAAGAAACAGCCCGTTACAAAACGGTATATCCACCCTTTATGAGTTCGCCAGCGTGAAAATCCGTCTTTCAATCCTGAGCCTATTTTTTGCATTTACAGGGACTTTCACCACGCCAACGGTCAACGCCGCAGAAACCACCGCGGCACCCCGAGACATTTCACAACTGAAGATCGCTTCCGGCAGCGCTTTGCTGATGGACATGCAAACCAACAAAGTCATCTATGCCAGCAACCCTGACGTCGTAGTGCCAATCGCGTCCGTCAGCAAATTGATGACCGGCCTGGTGGTGGTAGAAGCCCGGCAAAACATGGACGAATACCTTTCCGTCAACATCAGCGACACCCCGGAAATGAAAGGCGTGTTTTCCCGAGTCAAACTCAAAAGCGAATTGCCGCGCCGGGAAATGCTGCTGATTGCCCTGATGTCATCGGAAAACCGTGCTGCCGCGACGCTGGCCCATCACTATCCGGGCGGTTATGTCGCGTTCATTGCCGCCATGAACGCCAAAGCCAAAGCGCTGGGCATGACCAGCACCCACTTTGTCGAGCCGACGGGTCTCTCTCCGCGCAATGTGTCCACCGCCCGCGACCTGAGCAAATTGCTGATCGCCGCACACAAGTACCCGCTATTGACTCAACTGAGCACCACCAAGGAAAAAACCGTCAGATTCCGTAAACCCAACTACAGCCTGGGCTTTCGCAATACCGATCATTTGGTCAATAAGCCCAACTGGGACATCCGGCTGACCAAGACCGGATTCACCAACGCAGCGGGCCATTGTCTGGTACTGGTCACCCACATGGGCGACCGTCCGGTTGCACTGGTGATCCTCGATGCCTTCGGCAAGTACACGCACTTTGCCGATGCGAACCGGATTCGCAGCTGGATGGAAACCGGCAAGAGCGCCAACGTGCCGTCCGTTGCCCTGCAGTACAAGTCTGACAAGAACCTCAAACATCGCCAGAGCGGAGTGGTTGAAGCGTCGAAGTAAGATCAAAACCTCTGCAGACGAAAAGCCCCGAATAGTCGGGGCTTTTTTTGTCCAGAGTTAATCATTAGGCAATGGCATCTGATCGTCATCCGGAATGCCATCCCCGGCACCGGGGTCTTTCCAACCCTGCGGATGCTTTGTCGGCACCACGGCCGGTCTGGCCAAGGGGTCCCTTAACGGGCTATCCGGATCCATCACCGGATCCAGATTCTCTTCGGGAGTTGTTGGAACACTGTCTGGAGTATCTGGACGTTTGTCGTCAAAGCTCGAATCGGTAGACATATGCACCTCTGACTAGAACTTGGGTTTCAGATCGCCAAGTGGATCGTAAGGTTTCGCCGGGGCTTTCTTGCCTTCCTCACCCGGTTTTATATCCCTGGGCGCCTTGGCGGGCCCGATGGGATCGACCTGAGGATCGGCAACGTCCGGAGAATCGGGGTCGAACCCCAACTCGTTATCGGACGAATGCTCAGACGAGTGCGGACCGGTGGGGGTATTGGAATGTGCCATGGGCGGCTCCTGGTCAAGACCCGGCGATTATTCGGGTCCTTTACATGAGAGGCCAATAACGTTGAGTGGTGCCCTACAGATGACAAACGGGAACTACTGCGCGCCCAACGCTTTCTTCGCCCTGGCTGCCGCCTGCTCCTGACCTGACTGGGCAAGATCGCTCGCCGCTTTCAGCCAGCGCGACTGATCGACGCTGGCCGGAATCTGGTCCGGTTTCTGGATCAATACGGCCCAACCGCCGGCGTTCTCGAATGCCGATTCAAAGGCACTGAACCCCATCAGCAACCGACGTTCCATCCCGGCGCGCAGCAATACAGTCTGCTTCTGACGGTTGTAACCGGCGAGAATGGCGTACCGGGGCTCTGCCCAGAACGCCGAGCCTTCAGTGAAGCGCACCATCACTGGATAACCGGCCGCAACCTGGGCCAGCAGTGCCGGCAAATGGCTATCGAGGGGATAGACCACCATCCCGTACTCACGGGCGAGATTCTGCATGTTCTGCTGCAAGCGGTCTTCGGCACCTGGCAAATGCAGAGGTTTGTCGAGCAACCCCGGGGTTATCACGATGCCTTGCTGGGACAGCAGGCTTGCCAGCACCTGAGGCCCGCTTTGATAACTTTGCCCACGGTAGAACGTACCGCTGAGTTCGACCCGCTCTGGCAGGCGCTTGATCTCAGGCGCCACGCTCCCCGCACAGCCAGCCAGGCCGGCCACGCAGCCAACGATCAGCATTAAAGACCGAATTCGCGAAAATACCCGCACCATCATCACTCTCTTGTTCAGACGCCAGGTATCCACACTCCCGGCTTGGCCGTCGATCATAGGATGCCGCGCGGCAGCGGTATAGCCTTAACCGGCAGTTGGTTGCATTCGATAGAGCGAACTGGTTGGTGATAGGCGACCTTTGGTCAATTGTCTGAAATACACCAGCGGCTAGACTGTCATTTACCAAGGAAGAGTGTGTGCCCGATGCAGGGCAAAAAGGAGGCACTGATGAGCCTGACAATGACCATTGTAATGTTGATTTCCGGCTGGCTGGCCGTGGCCGCCGCCATGCTGTGGGGAGTGTTGCGTATTACCCGCCGGCACCATCACCACCCGGTTCAATCGGCGCCTGTGGCGAAAACCGATCAGCCGACTGCCCGCCCCGCCACCGCGCACTGACCGGCGCAGGTTAGTCGCCCAAACAAAAAAACGATCGCCTGAACTAATACCCGTGAGCTAAGCGCAATCCATGTGGGAGCGGGCTTGCTCGCGAAAGCGTCGTTCCAGTCAATATCAATGTCTACTGACAGACCGCTTTCGCGAGCAAGCCCGCTCCCACAGGTTCCGCGCCTGAACCGGCTGGCATCGGCCGCCTGGACTCTTTCGAGTTCAGGCGACCGTTTCGTTTCACGAAGGTTAAGCTTCAGCGGCAATGCGCTTTTGCCTGGCCCGACGCGACAGCATGTTCAAGCCTTCGATCGTGGCCGAGAACGCCATGGCCGCGTAGACATAGCCTTTCGGTACGTGGGCGCCGAAACCTTCGGCAATCAACGTCATGCCGATCATGATCAGGAAGCCCAGCGCCAGCATCACCACCGTCGGGTTGTCGTTGATGAACTTGGCCAGAGGGTCAGCCGCCAACAACATCACCAGTACCGACACCACCACCGCGATGATCATGATCGGCAAATGCTCGGTCATGCCGACAGCAGTAATGATGCTGTCGATGGAGAACACCATGTCCAGCAGCAGGATCTGCCCGATCGCAGCGGCAAAGCCCAGGGTCACGGTCGAGGTAGCCGACATCGGATCATCCGGGGCCGGGTCCATGCTGTGATGGATCTCAGTGGTCGCCTTCCACAACAGGAACAAGCCACCGGCGATCAGGATCATGTCCTTCCAGGAGAACGCATGGCCGAGAATCTCGATCACAGGCTCCGTCAGCTGGACGATGAACGCGATGGTGCTCAACAGTGCCAGGCGCAAGATCAACGCCATGCCAATACCGATGCGCCGCGCCTTCTGGCGATGCTGTTCGGGCAGCTTGTTGGTGAGGATCGAGATGAAGATCAGGTTATCGATGCCGAGCACGATTTCCATCACCACCAGCGTGGCCAGAGCGACCCAGGCAGTGGGGCTTGCAGCAAGTTCTAAAAGGTATTCCATGGGTCAGTCCTGACTCGTTGTAGACGGTTTAGATTTCCTGGGACGAAGATTCGGATTTGTCCGTCTCTTTGCCCGGTTGTTCTTTCTTGCTGATCAAACCGCCCGTGGCGTCGCTGAGCGCTTGCTCAGCCGCTTTGTGGGTATCGTCAATTGCCTGCTTTGCGGTTTCGGCAGCCTTGCCCATCAATTGCTGAGCGCTTTTCTCGGCCTGGTCGCAACCGGCCAACACCAGTAAAGACGTAATCAGCAGTGCCGTGGTTTTAAGCTTCATGATGCTTTCCTCGATAGAACAGACAGAACCGAAAAGGCGATCCGTCGATAGCGAGGCATTCTAAGGAAGCAAACACTTCAGGAAAATTCGTATTTTTGGCGGTTATACTTCGGCTTTAACGAATCCAGATGATGTAAACCGGGGATTTAACCAACATGTTGAATTATCGTCAGCTGCATTACTTCTGGGTGGTGGCCAAGACCGGCAGCATCGTGCGCGCCTGCGAGCAATTGAACCTGACGCCACAGACCATCAGCGGGCAGATTTCCCTGCTCGAGCAAACCTATGGCATCGAGTTGTTTCGCCGGGTCGGCCGGCAACTGGAACTCACCGAAGCCGGGCGTCAGACCCTGCCCTACGCCGAGCAGATGTTTCAACTCGGCGGCGAGCTGGAGTTGATGTTGCGGGCGCAGCCCAATGAGCAACAGATTCTGTTTCGGGTGGGTGTGGCCGACGTAGTACCCAAATCCATCGTCTATCGCTTGATCGCGCCGACCATGGAGTTGAACGAACCGCTGCGTATTACCTGTCGCGAAGACAAACTGGAACGCTTGCTTGCCGACTTGGCGATTCAACGCCTCGATCTGGTGATTTCCGACAGCCCGATGCCTTCGAATCTGGACATCAAGGGCTACAGCCAGAAACTCGGTGAATGCGGCATCAGCTTCTTCGCCACCGCCGAGCTGGCAGCGCGTTACGGCCAGAATTTCCCCCGCAGCCTGCACGGCGCGCCGCTGCTGATTCCCGGGCCGGAAACCGTGGTGCGCAGTCGCTTGCAACGCTGGTTTGCCGAACAACAGATCCAGCCACAGATCGTCGGTGAGTTCGACGACAGCGCCTTGATGCAGGCTTTCGGCCAATCCGGCAGCGGGATATTCATCGGCCCGAGCGTGATTGCCGACGAGGTGAAACGCCAATATGGCGTGGAAGTGATTGGCCAGACCGACGCGGTGCGCGAGTCGTTCTACGCCATCTCGGTGGAACGCAAGGTCAAGCACCCCGGCATTGTCGCCATTACCGAAGGTGCCCGACGCGAGTTGTTCGTCGGGATGTGAGGCGTCAGGCGCAGATTTCGCGAGGTTTGAAGGTCATCAGCGCCATCGCCAACAGGATCGAAACAAGGATAAAACCGGCTGCCGCGAAACCCAGGCCGCCCAAGCCAACACTGTCAATCACCCGCCCACCGACCATCGCGCCCAGACCGATTCCGAGGTTGGCCCCGGCGATGTTCAGCGATGCAGCAAAGGCCGGAGCCTCTGGCGCAGCCTTCATCAGGCGCACGTGGCTGACCAGGAACAGCGCAGCCTGAGTCACGCCCCAAATCCCCATCGCTGCCGCCAGACCGAGGGGGGAATGAATGTTCGGCACCAGCGCCACCATGCCGGCGATCATGAAGGCACAGAATGTCACTGAAGCGATCAGCGGATGCCGATCCACCGCGCGACCGCCCAACGAATTACCGATCAAGCCGACCGCACCGAAGCCCATCAGACACCAGCCGACCACCGTGCCGTTGAAACCGGCCAGCCGCTCAAGAATGTCCGCCAGGTAGGTGTAAGCGGTGAACATGCCGCTGAACACCAGGATCGATAACAGCACATGCCCCTGCATCAATGGGCTGCGCAGGATTTTGAACTGCGAACGGAAGCTCACCTGATGCTGGTGCAGATTGGTTTTCGGCAAGTAAATGAACAGCAACAACGCCTTGGCAAACGCGATCACCGCCAGAACGCCAAAGGCACTGCGCCAGCCGAACGCATCGGAGATCAGCGTACCCACCGGAATGCCGAACACCGTGGCGCAGACGATGCCGAAACCGATCTTGGCAATGGCCCGCCCGGCGTAGTCCGGGCCGACGATGTCCACTGCGGTTTCACTGGCTAATGCCCAGAACACCGGCAACCCCAGCGCCGGTATCAACCGCGCAATGGCCATCACCCCGATGTTCGGCGCCAGTGCCGCCAGCGTGTTGGCCAGGCCGAACATGATCAGCACGCTGATGAACAGTTTCCGGCGTTCAAACCTTGCAAAGTACGCCGTCAGGAACGGCCCGAAAGCGGCCACGGTAAAGGCGAACAGGGTCACCAGCAAACCCGCTTGAGGGATGCTGACGTCCAGATCACGGGCGATTGCCGGCAACAGGCCGACGATGATGAATTCCGTGGTCAGCACCGTAAAACCGGCGGCGGACAACAGAAGAATGGGCAACAGCATGCAGAACTCCAGGAAAACGACGACACCAGCGACAGCCCGAAGGCTCACTGGCAGAACTTGAAAATGAGGATGGCGAAGCTTAACAGAGTGTTTCCGGGCAAGGTTGCACGAACCTGCAAATCGCGTTTAGCAATCGGGTGGCAGATCGTCACAGGTCTGAAGGATCGCGGCTACGCTGTGATAAAGTCCGCGGCCTGCGGTACTTACACTTTGCTCATCGGCCATTCACTGGCATTGATGTAGCGACCCTTCGGTTCCCTCCATGTGGCCTGCCCGGCTTTTTGCTGCATGAGCAGAACCCTGCACCCTAATAAAATCAGAGATGCCGTTATGACCGCTTCATCCCCTTCTCTTTTACAACGCCTGAAACGCAGCAGCCTGGTCACGCAAATCATCATCGGCCTGATCGCCGGGATTGCCTTGGCGCTGTTCGCGCCTGAGCTGGCCAAGTCCACCGCCTTCATTGGCAAAGTGTTCGTATCGGCGCTCAAGGCTGTCGCGCCGATTCTGGTGTTCGTGCTGGTCATGGCCTCGATTGCCAACCACAAGCATGGCCAGGAAACCCATATCCGGCCGATTCTGTTTCTGTACCTGCTGGGCACCTTCGCGGCAGCCGTGGTGGCGGTGGTTGCCAGTACGCTCTTTCCGTCGAGTCTGGTGCTGGCCACCCAGGATGTTGCGGTGACGGCACCGGGCGGCATCAGCGAAGTGCTGCAAAGCCTGGCACTGAGCGTGGTCGATAACCCGGTCAGTGCGCTGATGAATGCCAACTTCATCGGCATCCTGGCGTGGGCGATTGGCATGGGGGTTGCCATTCGCCATGCCGGCGAGACGACGCGCGAGGTGCTGGGCGATCTGTCCAATGGCGTGACCTTGATCGTGCGCCTGGTGATTCGCTTTGCGCCGCTGGGGATCTTCGGCCTGGTAGCCTCGACCCTTGCCACTTCCGGTTTCGGTGCCTTGATCGGTTACATGCACCTGCTGGCCGTGTTGCTGGGCTGCATGCTGTTCGTGGCGCTGGTGATGAACCCGGCCATTGTGTTCTGGAAGTTGCGTCGCAACCCGTATCCGCTGGTATTCACCTGCCTGCGCGAGAGCGGCATTACCGCCTTCTTCACCCGCAGTTCGGCGGCGAACATTCCGGTCAACCTGGAGTTGAGCAAGCGTCTGGGCCTGCACGAAGATACCTATTCGGTGTCGATCCCGCTCGGTGCCACCATCAACATGGCCGGCGCCGCGATCACCATCACCGTACTGACCCTGGCCGCCGTGCACACCCTGGGCATCGCCGTGGATATTCCGACGGCCATCCTGCTCAGCATCGTCGCGGCGATCTGTGCCTGTGGCGCCTCGGGCGTGGCCGGCGGTTCGTTGCTGCTGATTCCACTGGCGTGCAGCTTGTTTGGCATCCCGAGCGAAATCGCCATGCAGGTGGTGGCGGTCGGCTTCATCATCGGTGTATTGCAGGACTCGGCGGAAACCGCGCTGAACTCCTCCACCGACGTGCTGTTCACCGCAGCTGCGTGCCAGGGTGAGGAACAGAAAGCCCGGGAAGCCCAGCGTCTGGCGTAACAACGCACCTGTAGGATCCAGGCGGGCGCGGAACCTGTGGGAGCGGGCTTGCTCGCGAAGACGGAGTGTCAGTCGACATCATCGTTGCCTGATACACCGCCTTCGCGAGCAAGCCCGCTCCCACATTTCGCCGGCAAGCCTGGCTCCTACAGAAGGTGAGATGAAAAAAGCCCGCCAAGGCTTACACCTTGGCGGGCTTTTTTGTACCTGGGTGGTTTAGAACGCGCCCATGTAATCGCGCTTGCCCACTTCCACGCCGTTGTGACGCAGCAGTGCGTAAGCGGTGGTGATGTGGAAGAAGAACTGCGGCAGACCGTAGCTCAGCAGGTAAGCCTGGCCAGTGAAGCGCTTCTCTTTAGGGGTGCCTGGACGGGTAACGATCTCGATGCCTTCCTTGCCGTCGATCTGCTCGGGTTTGATCTCGCCGATGAAGGCCAGGACCTTGGCGATCAGCGCTTGCAGCTCAGCGAAGGTGGTTTCGGTGTCGTCGTATTTCGGCAGTTCGACTTCAGCCAGACGCGCCGAAACGCCTTTGGCAAAATCAACGGCGATCTGCACCTGACGCACCAGCGGGAACATATCCGGGTACAGACGGGCTTGCAGGAATGCGTTCGGATCGATGTTTTTCGCCGTGGCGTGGGCTTCGGCCTTGCTCAGGTTGTTGCTCAGGGCATTGAGCATTTGCTGGAAAACCGGAACGGAAGCGGCGTACAGGGAAATAGTCATGATGGTCTCGTGTGGTGACAGGAGTAAAAACGTGGAGCGATTATAGCCATGCCCGACCGCCCTGCGGCTTGTCTTTTATCCTGCAAGGATTAGGCTAGGCGGCTTCGACTGCATGCTTCGACTGCATAGGGAAAAGCGCGATGAGCACTGAGCAAGAAACGACCTCCGACGAACCGCGGCTCAACAGCACGGAAATTCGCATTCTGGGCTCGTTGATCGAGAAACAGGCCACCAGCCCGGAAACCTATCCGCTGACGCTCAATGCGCTGGTGATTGCCTGCAATCAGAAAACCAGCCGTGAACCGGTGATGAATCTCAGCCAAGGCCAGGTCGGCCAGAGCCTGCGCGTTCTGGAAGGTCGCGGCTTCACCCGACTGGTGATGGGCAGCCGCGCCGACCGCTGGGAGCATCGGGTCGACAAGGCGCTGGAACTGGTGCCGGCGCAGGTGATTCTGACGGGGCTGTTGTTCCTGCGCGGCCCGCAGACAGTCAACGAACTGCTGACCCGCAGCGGCCGCATGCATGACTTCGAAGATGCCGAGCAAGTGGTGCATCAGCTGGAGCGCTTGATCGCCAGAGGTCTGGCGCTGTTGATTCCGCGCCAGGCCGGCCAGCGCGAAGATCGCTACATGCATGCGCTGGGCGATCCGGCGGACATCGAAGCGATCCTGGCGGCTCGGCAGAATCCGGTGGAACGTGGCGCCAGTGGCGGTGTGTCGGTTGAGCGGATCGAAGAGCTTGAAGCGCGGATTGCGGCGCTGGAAGAGCGCTTGGCACGCCTTGAATAGACCGGTCGCTACATTCTGAATAATGAAATGGCTACCCCCGCCGCCCTCTGCGATCGCCCACTAAGCTTTCGCAGGGGGCTC
>NZ_AZRW02000010.1 GCF_000512695.2 Pseudomonas sp. QTF5
GGTCATGGAATCCGCAGTCAATCACACAGATTCGCAATTCACCCTTTGGTGGTTTGTCGTTGGAACGTGCAACTGAGTTTGCTGCATTGGCAGAATGAACCATGGATTCGGATGCGGGACATGCCTTGCATCCTGCTGACCCAACAGCACACATCTTGGTGGAGGAAAGCTTCACGACTGTTTCTATTTTAGAAAGCCGCTAAAGATGGGTGCAGCTTTTTGCACCCATTTGATTGGGGGCGTTGAGCATCACGCCGACTGTTCACTCGATTGCAGCTGCTGAGAGTGAAGCGGGAACCCTTCAGGAGCGCCAAATAATACGCCACGTTCCATATCAAACGGCAGCACCCAAAGCTTGAGCTGCGGTGCAAAATCGAATACCTGCAACGGTGCATCAAACGCAGATCGTCTTGGATAAATCAGCACCAACTCCCTTGAAAAACGCCGCCCGCTAGGTATTTGTGGCCATAGGCGAACAACTGATAGAAATCGGACTGCTTCAAACCGTAGCTCTTATCCTCACCAGATGAGTTCAACCGCTTCCATTTTGTGTCTAGCACCCAGCGCTTATTCTGATGGTGAACCATCAAATCCGGCCGCAATTGAAAGAAGTTTTTGCCTTTGTGCTGACACAAATATTCAGTGTGGGCTTGAGTTTGAAGTCGAGCGTCTTGCAGCAGATCCCTGTCTAGACTCGCAGCTACATAGCGCTCAAACAGCTTCTCCATAGGAAACAACAAGCTCATACCATGCCACTCCCCGGCGACCGCCAAAGGCATCTGTTGCTTAATAATCAGCTCGCACCAGGGTTTCACCGGCACATAGTGCGCCATCAGTCGCTCGCTACTCCATTGTTTGAAATCCTGCTGCACATTGCGGCTTGTAGGAACCTCTAACAACACACTTCTTAACTCGTGAGCTAGACGCCAGTTACCAGCATCTTTTGTTGCTTTGCAGACCTCATCTAGCGCGAATTTGAGTAAGCGGTTTTCTGGTCGGTCGGGCAAATAGATATCGTGTCGAATCTGGAAATGGTGCTGGCGCCCAGGGGGTTGGCGCATTTGCTTAACCACATCCAATTGACCACGTAGGAACCGTTGTTCCTCCTCTACGCGCTGGTAGTCAAAGCGTAGACCTCGCTTGATCAAGTGATCCAGAGCCAGTAGGAATCGGCCCATGACCCATTCGCTCAGCGGTGCATCGAAATTTTGAAGATCTGCCGCGCCGACTTCACGGGTGGGTAAATTTAGAGAGGCTTGGATCATGCGCCTCAGTAAAGCCCTGCTCTGCTTGATGCAGTCTTCGCGTTCGAAATGCTTTGGGAGAATTTCAAGGCGCGTGCCACAAGGTGTTTCCAGTACGCCGACGTAGTTGTCGAGCTTGAGTAAACAACGGTTCTCGAGCTGAATCAGCTCTGCCCCAGCTTTGCTGAAAAAAGCATTTGATTTGCACAACCAGTCAAAAGCTGAAACCGATATTTGAGCAAGATCTAGCGTCGGCACAGCGACGTTATCTGTCGTCAGCCTCGCGTATTCGCGAACCGTAATGACGGGTTTCACACCGTCACACCATTCAATGCACTGATAACTGCCATACCGAGATGACGAGTATTAAATTCACGCCCACTGGCATGATGTGTTGTCAGGCCATGCATTGCGGCAAGATCTCGCAATATGGGTTTAGAGGGCCGGACGATCTTCCCCGCCTGTAAAACCTCGATTGAACCGCTTTCAAGCTGACGGACCTGGATGTCGCCTTTTTCAGCCTCGATAGCGTCTTGCAGCTTTGGAAGCACTGTTTGGTGATCGATGACACCCCAATAGGACTCGATCCGGGAAAAGGCCTCTTCATTGATCAGCCATTGATTATTTTGGTTGTTGAGCATCACTTGATCGCCAAACAACGAATCGGGCTTGAATGGCGGCTGTTCGATAAAGCAATTTTCCGGGGCTTTGCGATGATCGTTGAGCACCCACTGAATCCGCTCCCAATCTTCAAAAAAGTACTCTTGCAGCAGCGGGAGAACTTGCTCGCGAAAGATTTGCCCCAATCGCTCCAGCGTACGGTCGCTGTCTAGCGGCATAAAATACGCGTGTCCGAGGCAATGATCTCGATCTAGCAGCATTTCAATTCGCTGATTCATCACTATCAGGAGCTGGGCAATATTGAGTTTGCCCACGGCAATGTGTTCCAACAGCTCAGGCTTAGGCGGCATTTCGCGGAAAGTGAAACGACGACGCAAAGCGATATCTAGACTGGCCAATGAACGGTCAGCGGTGTTCATGGTGCCAATGAGATAGACGTTGCTCGGTACGCTGAAATGCTTTTTAGAGTACGGCAGCGTCACTTTCAAAGCCTCATCGGCTCCCGCACGCTTGGATGGCTCGATTAACGTGATCAGTTCACCAAAAATCCGGGAAATATTGCCGCGATTTATTTCGTCGATGATGAGTACGCGTGCATTACAGGGCTGAGTTGTCGCTTTGACCTCTGCACGCTTGGATGGTGCATCCAATATCCGCTCCACCAAAACAGGCAAAATATTGCAGTAACCATTGATGAGATTTTTTTCCAGCTTAGTCTCTGGCATCTTGTCAAAAACGTGCTTGTTGCGGATATCGTCCACAGTTAACTGCTCTGAACGTACATATTCAGCAAGTGTTCTGAGCATACTCATTCCAATCGGAAGCTCTTTTCCGTTTGGCTTTATCAAATTGAGCAACTCATCGGATGCACTTGTGACCACGTATCCCTTACCCTTACCGAATGACTCGCCCTTCGTAAATAAGGACCCTAGGCTCTTTATCTCGGCGATGGCAGAGGTGCACATTTTTTTGAACACACCATCGACAACGTCATAGCGCAGTTGCCCGTCTTCTCCACTTTTTGCACACAGACCTTCGACAAAGTCCTCGTAGCTGAAGCTTTGATGAAACGTGACGAACTCGATATGCCTATCTTCTGCTAGCTCATCAAAACGCGTCTTCAAAGCTGCCCGATCGTTTTTGTTGGCCCGAAGAAACTCAGGAGCAAGAATTTCCAGCGCGGCCTCGATAGTGGCGAATGTCTTACCGGTTCCCGGTGGGCCAAACAAGATTTGGTTAAGTGCAGGCGAAGTCATCGAGTCGCTATCCTTGCTACGTGAGCAAATGGTCATCGCGGGGTGCGGCTCGATCACGGTCGACACGGGTTGCAGAAACCGAAACTCGACGTAGGAAACAGCGCACAGCCGCAGGAAATTTATCCTACAACGGTAGCTACATTGCCATCACTGGTAAAGCCGCACAGAGAAGTAGATCGCGCTGTGGAAAAAGCTGTGCAGGACGAGCGCTTAGCGACTATAAAAACGATCCCCTCAAAGAGCCCGATAGCCCATGAAATTCGACCTCGCCTACTGCCTCAGCCTCGACGACAAGCTGTCGATCTATGACGTGCGCGATTTGAATTTCGACGAAACCATGGATTTCGACTCCGCCAAGGAGCATTTCCAGTGCCCCAACGATGCTTGCCGTTTGGCATTCGCTGCAGCCAACGTGCTGGGAACGTTCAACGCCAAGAACGTGAATTACGTGCGCACGCCGCACTTCAAGAACATTCCCAGCACGCGGCATGTCGAGGGTTGTCCTTATGTCAGTCTGAAGACGCCAGCGTCGGGCCTGGAGGCGGATGGTGCGGAATCGGATGACAGTCGGGAGGAGCATTTCCCGTCGGAGTTGTTGCTGATTCGGCGTGAGTATGTGCGTAAGCCGTCGAACCCAACCGTGGCGGCGGATGCCATGCGGGATGACCCAAAACCAACTTCAGCGGCCAGTAACGTTGAGCATCCGAGCCGGGAGTCGGCGCCGGACAAGACCAGTGTCTTCGCCCATCCGGTTGAGTGTTTTGTGTCGAACTTCGAGGACAAGGAGCTACTCAAGCGCATGCCGCTGAAGATTGGCGAGCACTCGGCGCCTTATGGGTCGTTCTTCAAGAAGATCGAATACCTGCAGGACAACAAGGGGCTGATTTACTGGGGCAAGATCAAGGAGATCAAGGATTACACGCAGAGCTTTCGCATCGATTTCGAACAGAAAGTCTGGTTCAAACAACCGGACGAGGCGAAGAAGAAGCCTTACTCGGTCAATGTTTACTTGAGCAAGAAGCTGATCGACAACTACCGCAAGCGCAAAGCGTTTCTGGAAGAGATCAAGCACGCCGTCGACAGTGAAGCGGAGTTGTATTGTTTCTTTTATGGGGTGACGCCGGAGTTGAAGCAGGTGCCGAGCAAGAAAAACCCCGAACAGACGTTCGGGGTTTTCAGTGCGAATATCGAGAACCTCGATCACTTTATTATTCGTGAAGCGCCGGGGTTGGCGGAGAAGTAATCAGCCTTGCTGAAGACGACTCTCCAGATCTCTGATTTCCTGCTTCACCTCTTTACGCCGATCACGTGCAGCCTGAATAACTTGCTCATCCCGCCCGCAGTAGGTGCGTAACCAGTGCGCCATCATTTCCTCGCTCGGGTAGTAATAGTCTTTATGACCTTTACTGCCTCTGAGGAAGTCGTTCATCTGCGCGTCGAAACGGCCGGCCGCATACTCATCCGGCGGTAAGGTGCCCCACTCCGCAGCGCAATCCTGGAAGAACCAGGCGATATCGTCGATGTGCTTTTGCGCACCGCGATGTCGGCGTTTGTACAGCCGGTACTCGCGATTGCTTTCCTCAAAACGCTCCATCATCGGCTCATCTTCGACCCAGCGAAGGATGTCGTGCTGCCCCGCATGATGGATCAGGCCGTTTATCCAACGCTCGGAAAAACGTTGAACAAAACCTGCGACATCGGCCTTTTTCGCGTCCGCGAAAATCATGCAGTAACGGGTTTGCACATGGATGACGAACAACACGTGCTTGCGTTGGACGGTGATGGCGTGGACCAGCCACTGCTCGATGGTTCCACCTTGTTCATCGTCCTCGATAGCGGGCGATGGCGGTTTCTCCACTGGGCTGATTTTTTTACCCTTGTGGACGCGGCTGAAGAAGGTGCTGGCTGCTTCGGTGCAGTTGAAGATCAACATCCTGGGTTCTCGAGAGGTCTGTGCCGTTATTTAAGGCATATACCAAGCATCACTAAAAGCAGCAAACCAATATAAACCCGCGCATGCACCCGATCCGGTATCCGCCCGATCCACGGTGTCGCCAGGCGAATCCCCACCAGCGACCCAGCCGTCAGCACCGCAAACGCCAGCACATCCACATAACCGATAAACCACGGCCCCAGATCAAACTCGGCAAACCCCGCCATCGCCATGTAAGTCAGCGTCCCGGCCACCGCAACCGGCAGACTCAACGGATTGGCCATCGATGTAGCCCGAGACATGCTCAGCCCACAACGCCGCAGTAACGGCACGGTCATGACACTGCCGCCCACGCCGAGAAAAGTGGCGATGGTGCCGATGCCTATACCGCCGCCAGACACTTCTGCCCTGCCCAATCGCCGTGGGATTACGGCGTCAGATTGTGTGAGAAAACCGCGTCTGAACAAGCAGTCCAGAATCGTCACGCCGAGGTAGGCGATGAAAGCAAAACGGATCAGCTCGCCACTTGCCCACATCGCGGCAATGGCTCCGACGATAGCGCCCAGGCCGATGAACCCGCCCAGCGGCCACACGTAATGGCGAATGAGATGACCGGCGCGGTGATGTTTTCCGGTGGCGATCAGGGCGTTGACGATCATCACGCAGGTCGAGGTGGCCACGGCGATGTGCATCGCCGATTGGCTGATGGGATCGTCGGCGCCGTGGCTGGCCGTGAGCATGCGGTACAGCAAGGGCACGACGACGAATCCGCCGCCGAAGCCGAACAGCACGGCGGTGACGCCGGTCATGCAGCCGAAGAGTGCCAGCAAGAGGTAGAAGAACATCGCGCATCGTCCGTTGGTTGAGAGTGGCCCGACGATAGAGCGATGAGGCCTGGCCTATTGCCGGTAAGTTAAGTAAGAGCAATCCATGTGGGAGCGGGCTTGCTCGCGAAGACGGCGGCACAGTCAACATTGATGTCGTCTGACACACCGCTTTCGCGAGCAAGCCCGCTCCCACATGGATTGCTCTTAACTTACTGGCATAAGGGCATGGCCTGCTTCAGCAAGTCAGCCAATAATGTTTGCGTTTACGCCAACCGCTGGATGCCGCTAGATGCGCAATGTTTCGATTGATCTGCTGGACGCCACGCCACGGCCGGTGGTGGCCATTGGTACGGATTACCCCGACGGTCATTCGTTGCCGCGCCATACCCACCGGCGGGCGCAGTTGTTGTATGGCGCCACCGGCGTGATGCAGGTGAGTACGCACGACGCAATTGGGTGGTGCCGCCGCAGCGGGCGGTGTGGATTCCGCCGGGGGTGGCGCATGAGGTGTTGATGCTGGGGGTGAGCACGCGCAGTTTGTACATCGAACCGGGGGCGGTTGATTTGGGCAATCGCTGTCAGGTGATCAGTGTTTCGCCGTTGATGCGGCATTTGTTGATGGAGGCGGTGGAGGTTGCGCTGGAGTACGACGAGGCCGGGCGTGACGGTGCTCTGATCGATTTGCTGCTGCATGAACTGGCGCGCAGCGCTCACTTGCCGTTGCACATTCCGTTGCCTGTCGATTCGCGGCTGCTTGGGTTGTGTCAGATATTTCTCCGGCAACCGAACGCTCACCAATCGCCGCAACAATGGGCCGATCAGTTGCATATCAGTTTGCGTACGTTCAATCGTTTGTTCCGCCAACAAACCGGCCTGAGTTTCAGCCAATGGCGGCAGCGGGCCTGTGTGGTGCTGGCTTTGGCCCGGCTGGCGGTGGGCACGCCGGTGACGCGGATTGCGCTGGATTTTGGCTATGACAGCCCAGCGGCGTTCTCGACGATGTTTCGTCGGGTGCTGGGGCAGGCGCCGTCCGTTTGGTTGGAGGGGGCGAAATAGAGAGGTCGCGACTAAACGCAGAACCTGTAGGAGCGAGGCTTGCCCGCGAAGAACGATGACGCGTAATACCTGAAAAACCGCGGTGCATTCTTCGCGGGCAAGCCTCGCTCCCACAGGTTCTGCGCTTGGCACTTCATTTTCTTTACTGATCGGTCTTAGCCACTGCCTTGTTCTGGCAGCAACTCAAAACTCTGCTCCTTCACATCCTGGGAATCCAGACCGATCTGCACCCGGAACTCGCCCGGTTCGGCGACGTGTTCCAACTGGGCGTTGAAGAACTTCAAGTCGTTCTCATTAATGCTGAAATGGATCGCTTTCTCCTCGCCGGCCTTGAGCATGATTTTTTGAAAGTTCTTCAGTTCTTTGACCGGACGGCTGACAGATCCAACGACATCGCGGATATACAGCTGAACCACCGTTTCGCCATCGCGCTGGCCGATGTTCTTCACCATGACGCTGGCGACGAGATTGTCGGTCTTGCTCAGTGTGGTCGAAGACAGGGCCATGTCGGTCAGGCTGAAATCGGTATAACTGAGCCCATAGCCGAAGGGATAAAGCGGCCCATGGGATTGATCGAAATATTGCGACGTGTAGTTGCGAAGCGCACCCGGCAGGTAAGGACGACCGGTGTTCAAGTGGCTGTAGTAATTCGGGATCTGCCCCACGGAACGTGGAAAGGTGATGGGTAATTTGCCGGACGGGTTGTAGTCACCGAACAATACATCGGCAACGGCATTGCCTCCCTCGGAGCCGCTATACCAGGTTTCCAGAATCGCATCGGCCTGTTTATGCTCCTTGCCGATGGAAAGTGGCCGGCCGTTCATCAATACCAGTACCAACGGCTTGCCGGTGGCTTCCAGGGCAGTGATCAACTCACTCTGGCGCCCAGGCAGATCGAGGCTGGTTCGACTGGCCGCTTCATGAGACATGCTGCGGGGCTCGCCCACCACGGCAATCACGACATCGGCTTGCTGTGCAGCCTTGACCGCTTCATCAATCATTTCTGCTGCCGGACGAGCGTCATTCTCGATTTTGGACACTCCCTGGTACTCCAGGTATTTAACAACCTCCTGATCCTCCTCGAGATTGGCGCCTCGGGCATAGATCAGCGAGCCCTGGTTCATCGCGTTTTTCAGCCCGTCGTAGATCGTCACCGATTGCGCGGCCACGCCGCTTGCAGACCAACTGCCCATGATGTCGACGGTACTTTTTGCCAACGGACCGATGAGCGCAATCACGCCCTCTTTTTTTAGCGGCAAGAGCCCGTTTTCATTCTTCAGCAGCACCAACGTCTTGCGTGCCACCTCACGGGCCTGCGCTCTGTGCAGGCGGTGTTCGGCATTGTTGTCAGCGGGGTCTTCACTGGCAACGCCGATGCGCCGGTAAGGGTCTTCGAACAGGCCCATGTCGTACTTGGCCCCCAGCACTTCCCGCACCGCGTTATCGATATTGCTCTGGGAAACGGCGCCAGACTCAAGCAGCCCGGGTAGCTCCGGACCATAGGAGAAGTCGTTCATGCTCATATCAACGCCGGCCTTGATCGCGAGCCTGGCCGCTTCGCGGTGATTCTTCGCAACACCATGCTGAACAAGATCGTTGATCCCGTTATGGTCGCTGATGACCAATCCCTTGAAGCCCCATGCCTTGCGAAGCAGGTCTTGCATCAACCATGCATTGGAAGCGGCTGGCACGCCATTGATCGAGTTAAGCGCCACCATCATCGCCCCTGCGCCCCCCTCGATCGCCGAACGATAAGGTGGCAGGTAGTCCTGGTACATCCTGGCCAGCCCCATGTCGACGCTGTTGTAGTCGCGCCCACCCTCGACAGCCCCATACAAGGCAAAGTGTTTGGCGCTGGCCATGATGCTGTCAGGTGCATTCGGGCTTGTGCCCTGGTAAGCCTGGACCATCGCTTTGGCAATGCGCGAAACCAGGTAGGTGTCTTCGCCAAAACCTTCGGAGGTACGTCCCCAACGAGGATCTCGGGAGATATCTATCATCGGGGCGAAGGTCATATCGATACCGTCCGCACTGGCTTCTTTTGCCGCTATCCGACCGCTTAACTCGATAGCGCCAATATCCCAGCTGGAGGCCAATGCCAAGCCAATGGGGAAAATGGTTCGATGGCCGTGAATCACGTCCCAGCCGAAAAACATCGGTATTTTCAGGCGGCTTTGTTGAGCCGCGTCCTGCATGGGTCGGTTTACGTAGCGGCTTACAGAGCCGTAGGTACCACCGATTCGCCCGGCGGCGATCTCTTCGCGTATCTTTTCTGGCGTCATCTTTTCATCAATAGCGATCAGTCGCAGTTGGCCGATTTTTTCCTCCAGGGTCATCTGATTTATCAGGTTGCTGACAAAGGCCTCTTTGCTTAACGATGCCATATCAGCCACCACGGGCAGACTTGTAAAACCGATCAGGGCACATAGCAGACGTAGTCTTTTCATGATTCCCTTCCCGCATAAAGCTGTGACGCACTGCGTCATAAACGCCACCTTTCCTTGTATTGAAAATCGGAAAGCTGACGTTCAATCATTGCTGCTGACGGGAGCTGAACGCCTTGAGCTTTCAGGATCCCGCATAGAAACAGCGTAGTCGCTCCCACGCTCCTGCCTGACTGAAAAGTGTAATCAATCAAAAAAATGAGATTGATCCGGGATCAAAACAACTGTACAAAAACACAGTACATTTTGAATCAGCACTCTCGAGCCCGGAGAACACCATGGCCACTCTTGCGATGAAAATTACCCTGGAACGGATCGCCCTCTTCCAGTTCACCCCCACCCACTGCGCCCAGGCCCGAGCGATGCTGGGTTGGAGTATTGAAGAGTTATCCGAGGAATCCGGGGTTTCCGTTGACGCTATCCAGCGTTTCGAGGCTGAACGCGATGTGCTGGATGTCACCCGGCTGGCGTTGGCGTATCGGTTTGAGTCGCAAGGTCTGGTGTTCTTCCCGGGATTTGCACCGGGCAGAGGGATGAATGTGCGAGGGTCGACGCCGGATCCGGTGGGGCGGGCGGATTATGCGATGGTTGAGTGATGGTTCAGTACGGGCCGCTTCCATAGCAAGCGGCCCGGCAGCACAACATCAAGCGTTCTGAGGTGCCATCGGATCGCTGACACCTTCCAACCCCAGCCACCAGGTACGACCACGCTGCGGATACATCACGTTGAATGCTTCGCCCATCTGCGGTGTGGTGATCGACACGTTCCGCTCCCAGGCCAACGCCAAAATACGGTCGAAAGGTTCGTACCAGGCGTGCATCGACAGGTCGAAGGTGCCGTTGTGGATCGGCAGCAACCAGCGCCCTTTAAGGTCTATGTGCGCTTGCAAGGTTTGCTCGGGCTGCATGTGAACGTGCGGCCACTCGACGTTGTAGGCGCCGGTTTCCATGAGCGTCAGATCGAACGGACCGTACTGTTCGCCGATGCGTTTGAAGCCGTCGAAGTAGCCGCTGTCGCCACTGAAGAAGATCCGCGTGTCGCCGTCGATCATCACCCACGACGCCCAAAGGGTACTGTTGCCGTCGAACAGGCCACGGCCGGAAAAGTGCTGCGAAGGTGTGGCGACGAATTGAACGCCATCGACCTCGGTGCTCTGCCACCAATCCAGTTGGCGCACTTTGCTGGCATCGATACCCCATTTGATCAGGGTGTCGCCCACACCCAGCGGTGTGAGGAAGTAGCGGGTCTTGTCCGCCAGTTTCAGGACGGCCTGATGATCGAGGTGGTCGTAATGATCGTGGGACAGGATCACCGCTTCAATCGGCGGCAAGTCTTCGAGGCTGATCGGCGGCTGGTGGAAACGCTTGGGGCCGGCCCATTGCACCGGCGAGGCACGCTCAGCGAAGACCGGGTCGGTGATCCAGAACTTGTCCCGCAGTTTCAGCAGTACGGTGGAATGACCAAGGCGATAGACGCTGTGGTTGGGCGCAGCGATCAACGCAGCCTGGGTCAGAGTTTCCACCGGGACGGGAGTGGACGGACGAGTGTCGCGTGGTTTGTGGAAGATCATGTTCCAAATAATGCGCAAGGTTTTGCGAAAGCCTTCACGCTGCACCGGCACATGATTTCGGTACTGCCCTTGAGCCTGTCGAGACGCTTCGGGCGTTGAGGCGCTATTCGCAGGGGACGTTGAAGTGGCCATGACTGAATGACTCCAGAAAAACCGCTCATTAGCGATTTCTTGCTTGGGACGATAAATGGCCAAGGCATGCACGCATTAGCCGCAGATTCTATTTTTTACCGGGCAGGATTAACAAAACATTACACTGCACAGTGTAGTTTCAAGGTTGCATCAAAGCGGATCACAAGTAAACTACCAAGTGTAGTTATCCACTTCTTCCTGCCTAAGCGTATTTATGACAGCCTCACAGCGCCTCACTGACCGTAAACGCGAAGCCATCATCCAGGCGGCGATTGCCGAATTCCGTGCCAACGGTTTCGACATCACCAGCATGGACAAGATCGCCGCTACCGCTGGCGTGTCGAAGCGCACGGTGTACAACCACTTTCCGAGCAAGGAAGAGTTGTTCGCCGAAATTCTCAATCAATTGTGGGCGCGGGTGACGGCTGAACAGGAAACGGCCTACCGCCCTGACCTGGCCCTACGCGATCAGTTGCGCCTGATGTTGCAGGCGAAACTGCAGATGCTGGCCGATGACAATTTCCTCGACCTGGCGCGGGTGGCGATCGCCGCCACCATCCACTCTCCAGAGCGCGCACAGAATATGGTCGCCCGAATGGGCGAACGCGAAGAAGGCCTGACTGTGTGGATTCGCGCTGCCCAGGCCGATGGGCTATTGAAACCTGTCGCACCCGAGTTCGCCGCGCAACAGGTCCAGGGATTGCTCAAGTCCTTTGCCTTCTGGCCACAGATCTCCATGGGCCAGCCTGGCTTGTCGCCCGAGATGCAGCACGCCGTTGTGGAGTCGGCACTAGACATGTTCCTGGCCTGTTATGAGCTCTGAATCAAGCTGCAAAAAATGACAATGTCCGCGGCTTTATCGCTGATTGATCGCTCTGAGTAGAAACACCGAAATGTGTTTCAGAATGAAACTGGCGCCGGAGCTATAGTGAGCCTCAGTCCCAGCGGCCATGCAGAGAGCACCATGAGCACCCCGACCCGCGAAACCGAAACCGAACTCACCGGCCCCGTCGATCACCTGCGCTTCCATCGCCCTCACGCTCATCTGGCACCTACTTTCGGTACCGACCGTTTTGCCCTGCGCGCCGAGGCCTTTGCGCGGTTCTTCGGCACGCCGACTTTTCTCGGCGCCCAGACCCTGATCGTGCTGGTCTGGATTTGCTTGAACCTGTCCGGCGTGACCGATTTCGATGTGTACCCGTTCATCCTGCTCAACCTGGCGTTCAGCCTGCAAGCGGCCTATGCCGCACCGCTGATTCTGCTGGCCCAGACGCGTCAGGCGGCGCGGGACAAAGCCCAGTCAGACGCTGATGCGCGACATCGTGAAGCCTTGGCCGTGGCCAACAGCGAACGTCAGGCCCAGGCCGCGCGAAACACCGCTCAACTGATGGAGCTGCTGGAGCAAAACACCCGGCTTACCGAAATCACCAAAACCCTGACCGAGCGTATCGAAAGCCTGACGTCGCAAATGCATCAACACTTTGTAGGCAAAGAACCGCCGAAGGCGTGATCCGAAGGCCACTTCAGCGCCCGCCCCAACTCATCGAACAACGTCACCACCGAGCGCAATGCGCGGCAGTCCGGGCGAGTCAGCAACCACAGTGCGGTGTCGTAACCGTGCAAGGGGTCGGTCAACGGTTGCAGTCCGTCACCGATGAGGAAGTCCGGCAACGCCGCGACACCCAACCCGGCCCGTACCAACTCGGTGACCGACAACATGCTGTTGCAGCGATAGCTCGGTGTTACGCCAGGCAATTGTTGACGTCGCCAGGCGACGGTGGGGTGATCGGGCAGGAAGTCGTCTGGGGCGATCCAGGTCAATGCCGCCAGGTCGTGGGAATCAACCGATTGCAGATAGGCCGCGCTGGCACAGACCCGGTAGGAAATATCCGCCAATCGCCGGCCAACCAGATGCTCGGGCGGTGTGCGGGTCAGCCGTAAGGCGATATCGGCATCGCGACGGCTGAGGTTGGCGAAGTCGTTGGAGGTGCAGAGCTCAATGGTCATCGCCGGGTAAGACGGCATGAACCGCGCCAGCGCCGGCAACAACAAACTTTGCAGGACTGAATCGGTGCAGGTCAGGCGCACAGTGCCGCTGATGACTTCACCGCCCTGCTCCACGCCAATGCGCGCCGCCTCCAGTGCTTGCTCGGCGCGCTCAGCCTGCTCGGCCAGGGTCTGCGCCAGCGTGGTCGGCAGGTAACCGGCGCGGCTCTTTTCGAACAGTTGCTGGCCCAGCGCGGCTTCCAGTCGGCGGACGGCGCGAAACACCGTCGACACATCGACCTTCAACAACGCCGAGGCCCGGGCCAGAGAGCCGCCGCGCACCAGAGCGAGGATCAGGGACAGGTCCGGGTAGTCCAGTCGATAGTGCGTCAGTGCATTGATCATTTGGAATAACGCCAATATTGATTGCGTGAGCGCCAATCTATAGTGGGTGCCAGGAATCAACAAGCGTCGAGATCACTCATGGAAACCAGCGCCATCCGCATCGCCCTGATTGGCGATTACGACCCACAGGTCACCGCCCACCAAGCCATTCCCGTCGCCCTCGGCATGGCCGCCGAACACTCAGGCAGGGACATACAGTTTCAATGGTTGGCCACCGACAGCATCAACGCCGATACGCCACTGGATGACTTCGATGGTTTCTGGTGCGTGCCCGCCAGCCCTTATCGCGACATGGACGGCGCATTACGGGCGATCCGTTTTGCCCGTGAACAGCAGCGACCTTTCCTCGGCACTTGCGGCGGTTTTCAGCACGCGGTACTCGAATTCGCCCGCCATGTTCTGGGCTGGGTAGATGCCGAACACGGCGAGACCTCGCCCGACGCGACGCGGGCATTACTCACGCCGTTGACCTGTTCGCTGGTGGAAGCCGTCGACAGCATTCATTTGGTTGAAGGTTCGTTGATTGCCAAGGCGTATGAAAACGCTGAGATTCGCGAGGGATATCGCTGCCGTTACGGTGTGAATCCTGAGTTTGAACGGGAGCTACTGAAACAACAGTTACACGCGGTTGGCCACGATTCGGCGGGGGATCTGCGGGCGGTGGAGCTAAACGATCATCCGTTCTTTGTCGCGACGTTGTTCCAACCGGAACGCGCCGCGCTCAAGGGCATTGTGCCGCCGTTGGTCCGTGCGTTGATCGAGGCTTGCGTGAGGCAAAAATCATGATCGCCCCGAAACACCATCCCGAGCACAGCGCTATTCGCGAGCGCGGGCGATCGACCTGGTATTCGGCGTGTCATACGCGGGTGTGCAGGGTTGAGCGGGCGTATCTGTTTGAGCAGTGATTGCTGCGGCGTTTTTTAAATCACCTTCGCGAGCAAGCCCGCTCCCACAGTGGATCTCCTGCGTACCCAAAATCTGTGAACGACCGAGATCCAATGTGGGAGCGGGCTTGCTCGCGAAGAGGCCCTGACAGTTAGTACAAAACCCTCAACCCCGCACCAAACTCCTCACCGCCGTAATCTGCGGCACTTCCCGCCGGTTCATGTACACCCGCAACGGTTCGGTGATGTTGATCCGGTCGTCGATGTTCTGGTCCAGCAGCAACTGGATCAGTTCGCGCTTGAGCGTCATGGTCTGCTCGGGGCCGGGTGCCCAGACGAATTCACTGGTGGGGATGATGCCGTCATCAGCCACGTCCATGCCGAACGAGTCTTCGCTGAAGCGCACGATGTACTGGCCGGTCTTGCGATTGAGGCCGACGAAGCCTTTGAGTTGGTCGGCGGCCTGGCAAATGAGCTGGGAAGTGATGCGCACGGTAAACCTCACAAAAGGTCGCAAAGGACCGGTGATCGATGGTTTACACGCAGGGCAAGCGAACGGGTTTCCCTCTGTCGGGGAAACTGCCGGGCCAAGATTACTGCAAAGAACCGCACAAAAGCGCTGAAAAAATTCTTCTTTCAACATGTTTATGTCGGTCTGGCGATAGCACAAGCGGCGCTCAGTTGTTAAAAGATACGTCTTTGAAAACCCATCGCAAAAGGACTTCGACCATGCCTGTCACCTTCACCAAGCGTGCCCTGCTGCTGAGCCTGATGCTCGGCCTCGGCCAGGCACAGGCCGCCAGCGAGCCAAGCCCCACCGCACTGGCGACCCGTCTGGGCATTCCGCACCCGGCAGTGATCGCCCACCGCGGCGCGTCCTTCGATGCACCGGAATCCACCGCTGCGGCCTACAAACTGGCTCGCGATCTGGGTGCCGACTATCTGGAAATGGACCTGCAACGCAGCAAGGATGGCGTGCTGTTCGCCCTGCATGACAACAACCTGCAACGCACCACCGACGTCGCCAGCAAATTCCCTGAGCGTAAGGACAGTCTGGCCAACGAGTTCACTATCGCCGAACTCAAAACCCTGGATGCCGGCAGCTGGTTCAACAGCGCTTACCCGGATCGCGCACGCCCGAGCTACGCGGGTCTGAAGATCCTGACCCTGGACGAAATCATCGACATCGCCCAAGGCAATCCGCTGCACAAGCCGGGCCTGTATATCGAAACCAAGGAGCCAAAGCAGTTTCCCGGCATCGAGCGCGACCTCAAGGATAAATTGCAGGACCGCGGTTGGCTAAGCCCGACCGGTTCAAAACTGGCGAAGAGCAATCTGGCGGTCGGTCAGGGCAAAGGCAAAGTCGTACTGCAAACCTTCGAGAAGAACAGCCTCGAACTGCTTGAGAAGGAAATGCCGCAAGTGCCGAAAATCCTGCTGTTGTGGGTGGGCGAAGGCAGCATCGAGCCGAAATCCAAAGTGTCGTTCGCCGAATCCGGTGACAAAGATAAAGCGACCTGGTACGCCAGGCAGGAACCGAAAGACAAAGCCGAATTCCAGCAATGGGTCGAGTACGCCAAGGCCCAGGGCGCTATCGGTACCGGCCCTTCGGCCGCACTGACCCAGGGTGGCGATCAGAGCTATTCGGACCTGGTGCAACCGTGGATGAACCAGTACACCCACGATCAGGGCCTGCTGGTACACGTCTACACCATCGACGATGCCGTGGATTACCAGAAAGTGGCGGATGCCGGCGTCGACGGCATCTTCACCAACCGCGCCAGCGAACTGCTGAAGTTCTATAAGCGTCCGGCAGCGGCGAGCGTTGCGCAGTTGTTGCAGAACAACGGGTATTGATCGGGACCGTGGCGCCTGCTTCGCTGTAGGAGCGGGCTTGCCCGCGAAGACGGCGACACAGTCAACATTGATGTCGCCTGACATACCGCTTTCGCGAGCAAGCTCGCTCCTACAGGATTCTTTTAATCTGAAACCACAGGTCATTAAGGGTGAATTAAGTTGCGCTGGCTAACCTGATCCCACTTAAACAGCTCATCCAAGGAAAGAACTTCATGAAAACCTTAACTGCCCTGTTCACCGTTGCTGCCCTGACCCTCACTGCTGGCCTGGCCCAGGCTGACGTACGCGTCGACCAGATCCCTGAGTTGGTTAAAAGCGGCAAGATCAAACCCCTGGAAGAACTGAACCAGGCAGCCCTGAAGTTGCATCCGGGTGCCACGATTACCGACACCGACCTGGATAACCACTTCAACGGTTACGAATATGAAGTCGAACTGCGGATGGCTGACGGCACCGAGTGGGACGTGGATTTCGATGCCGCCACCGGCAAGGTTCTGAGCAACAAACAAGACACGTGATTCAACTGCAAAAAAGCCGCACGACTTTCCGGTCGTGCGGCTTTTTTGCGCTCGGCGTCAGGTCGTTCGCTGAAGCGACGAACGAAGTCGCGCCATTTCTCACAAGCCCGCTAGAATCCCTCAAAACCATTCGGCATGTTGAAGCAGAGAACCACGGATATGGGGCAAACAGCGGCAGCAGACATCTCCACAATCAGCCGGATCACTGCGGTGCCGGCGATTCTTCAGGTGATCCGCGAGTTGACCGGCTTGCGGTTCGCAGCCGTGGCCCGCGTTACCGAAGACTGCTGGACCGTTTGCGCGGTGTTCGATCAACTGGATGTCGGTGTGCAGGTAGGCGATGAACTGGAGCTGGTCGCCACCCTGTGCGACGAAATCCGCCAGGGCCAACACTCAGTGGTGATCGACAAGGCCAGTGAAGACCCGCTCTACCGAGATCACCACACGCCCCGTACCTATCCATTCGAAAGCTACATTGCCGTCCCGATAGTGCGCACCGACGGGCGCTTTTTCGGCACCCTTTGTGCCCTTGATCCCAATCCGGCGCCACTCAAATCCAGCACGATCCAGAGCACCATGGAGTCGTTCGCCCGGATGCTCGCGCTACAGATCGAGACCGAAGAAAACCTGCAACGGACCGAAGCGGCACTGATCGAGGAGCGCCAAACCGCCGAACTGCGCGAACAATTCATCGCCGTACTCGGCCATGACCTGCGCAACCCCTTGTTCGCCATCAGCGCCGGCGCCGAAATGCTCCTGCGCAAAGTCTCTGACCCGGCGAATGAGCAACGGGCCCGGCATATCCTCACCAGCGCCCGACGTGCGACCAAACTGGTGGACGATGTGCTGGACTTCGCGCGGGGTTCACTGGGCCGAGGCATCCCGGTGAATATTGAGCCGTGCCCGGATCTGGCGGATGCGTTGCGGCATGTGATTTCCGAGATCCAGAGCATTCATCCCAAACGCATCATTCAGTCATCGATTGGCGACCTGAGCAACGTTCATTGCGATCGCGAACGGGTCACGCAATTGCTATCCAATCTGGTGGCGAACGCCGTTGTTCACGGAACTCCCGACGGCCCGATCGAGGTCAGTGCGCAGGTCAAGGAAGGACACTTTGTGTTGAGCATAAAAAATCAGGGGCTGATTGCCGAGGATGCGCTGCCGCACCTGTTCCAGCCCTACTCGCGACCGGCCGGCGGAACACCTCAGGTCGGCCTCGGGTTGGGGTTGTACATTGCCAGTCAAATTGCGCAGTCCCATGGCGGGAAGCTGGAAGTGATATCGACCGAGCAACAGGGCACGACGTTTACCTTCAGCTTGCCCCCACGGATTTAAGCGGTAGTGCTGACCACCGAACCCGACGTACCGCCCCCCTCATCCTGCAACGCCTGCAACAACGCCGCCGTCACCGTCTGCAACGAAGCCGAAGTGGCCGCAACCTGCGACTGAGCCGCCGCAATGTTCGCAGCTTTGGCTTCAGCGCTGTCCTGCCTGGCCTGGGCCGCTTGCAGTTGTTGCTGTTGTTCCTGCAATTGCTTTTGCAGCTCGGCGAGCTGCTTGCGCAGTTGTTTCACCGTATCGGATTCGCTGCTACTGGAACTGCTGTCACTCGACGCGGGTGCACCGCCAGCGGCAACCTTGGCGGTGTCGCTGGACGCTTCAGTCGTCGCTGCGACTGAGGTGTCTTCGCTGCTGTCGTTGATCGCGACTTTGCTTGAAGAGGTCGACAGGGTCTGATTGATCGAAACGGAGCTGATACTGACCATGGGATTTATCCAATGTGGAGTTTGGGTAAATCCGTCATCGACGGGCGCGGCATAAACTTGAGAGCGACTGTGTACCGATTCGGTAACCAAACCGGTACACAGCCCATTTCACTAGGCGCTCAACCGCGCCGTGACTTCATTCAACTGCCCCGACAAGCCATGCAGATTGTGGCTGGCCGCTTCGGTGCGTTGCACGTTGTCCAGGTTGGTACTGGCGATGCTGGTGATTTCGGTGAGGTTGCGCGAGATGTCTTCGGCCACTGAAGTCTGTTCTTCGGCGGCGGTGGCGATCTGGCGGTTCATGTCGCGAATGGCTTCCACGGCATGGGTGATGCGCTCGAGCATGGCGCCGGCCTGGGTCACTTGCTCGACGCTTTCTTCGCTGCGCGACTGACCGCTTTCAATCGCCTGGGCCGCGTCCACTGCGCCGGTTTGCACGGTTTGAATGATCTGGTTGATCTCGATGATCGACGCCGCTGTGCGCTGGGCCAGGCTGCGTACTTCATCGGCGACCACCGCAAAACCACGCCCGGCTTCACCGGCGCGGGCCGCTTCGATTGCGGCGTTGAGCGCCAGCAGGTTGGTCTGTTCAGCGATGCCGCGAATCACTTCCAGCACTTTACCGATGCGCCCGCTGTCGGCTTCCAGACGACGGATGACCGCGGCGGTGTTGGCAATTTCGCCGCGCATTTGGGTGATGGTGTGAATGGTGCCCTGCATGACTTTTTCGCCCTGCTGGGCAGACTGATCGGCATCATCGGCCGCACGTGCCGCATCGGCTGCGTGACGCGCGACTTCTTGCGCGGTGGCGGACATTTCGTTCATCGCCGTGGCCACCTGATCGGTGCGGTTGAACTGCTCGTTGGTGCCGCTGGCCATGAGGCCGGCAATCGAGTTCAGCTCGCCGCTGGCGCTGTCCAGATCCGACGCACTGCGCTGCAAGCGGCTGAAGGTTTCAGCAAGAAAATCGCGCAAGGTGTTGGCGGCCTGGGCCAGGTTGCCCAACTCGTCCTGACGGGTGCTGGCCACGCGTTCGGCGAAGTGCCCCTGGCTGAGTTGTGCCACATAGTCGATCAGTTCGCGGATCGGCTCCACCAGGTTGCGGTTGACCAGCCACAGGCTCAACAGGCCAATCAACAACCCCGACATCAGCATCACCACGAGCCCCAACAACACCGTCTGATCAGCACTGGCACTGATCAACTTCGATTGCTCGATACTCTGCTTGCGCAGTTCGCTGACCAGTTCATTCATCTGTTCGCTGGCGGCACGGTCCACGCCCTTGACCGCGCTGTCGCCGGCCGTTGGGTCGGCACCGGCCGCCACATAGGCATCACGGCCCTTCTGATAAGCCGCACCTAATACACGATGCTCTTCACGCAGGCGTTCGATGCGGGTCTTGAGTTGCGGCTCGATGTCTTTCTGCCCGGCCATCTCACTCAGGATGCCCTGCACGTTGCGCTGGCCATCCTCGAATTGCTTCCAGTATTTGTCCAGGTCCGCTGGCTGCTTGCCGCGCAGCAGGACGTTTTTCCATTCCTGAACCTGCACCTTGAATTGCAGGTTGGCTTCATCGATCAATTGCGAGGTGTGCAACGGGCCTTCGATCAGGTTCGCGTAGTTCTGAACGCCGTTGGACAAAAAGTGAAAGCAAGCCAAAGCGATCAGCAACATCGCCAACAGGCTGCCGCTCAACAGGGCGAGGATTTGCGCTCTCAGGGATTTTTGCAAAAACATCGAGTGATATCTCATGACAGGGATAAGGCACGCCAAAGTGGCATGCAAGATGTCTGGACATCCCTGTCAACGACGCTGGTTCACCACCAGAATCGGAAGATCAACATTAGCGTCATCGGCGGGCCAGAGCCTTTCTTGAGCCCCTCCCGACCACTGGTAGGAGGCGGATTTCCGGCGCCATTCAACTGTCACAAAACCTTCAAAATACGTTGCGATGATGGGGCTCAAGTGAACCTGTGAAACCTGCGACAGGCGTCCCCCTCACAGCGAGACCTCATGAACCACAGCATCGACCAGCGCCATCGCGATTCCAACCTGTTCGGCCTGCTTTACGGTTTTAGTTTTCGCCCCGGCGAGCGCGGCCGAGAGATCGATTCGGCCAAGGCGCTGCACTGTCTGCAACAACCGGACGACAGTGATGAATTCCTCTGGCTGCACCTGAACCTGGCCCATGCCGCGTGCGAGCGCTGGATGAAAAGCCATCTGGCCTTGCCTGATGAATTTTTCGAGGCGCTGCACGAAGGTTCTCGCTCGACGCGCATCGAGCATGTCGATTCGGCGTTGCTGGCGGTGGTCAACGACGTGGTGTTCAACCTCAGCAGCATGGTTTCATCGGACGTCTCGACGCTGTGGGTCTGCGCCCGTAGTCGGCTGATCGTCAGCGCCCGGCTGCAACCGTTGCACTCGGTGGACAAGCTGCGCTCTTCGGTGAAGGCCGGTGAATGTTTTCGCTCGCCGCTGGAACTGCTGGTGCATTTGCTGCGCGATCAGGGCGAAGTGCTGACGCAGATCGTGCGCAAGACCAGCCTCAGCGTCGATCAGATCGAAGATGAGTTGCTGTCTTCGCGCCTGTCGACCAACCGGGCTGAGCTGGGCGCCAACCGCCGGGTGCTGGTGCGCCTGCAACGGTTGCTGGCGCTGGAGCCGGGCTCGTTGCTGCGCCTGCTCAATCGCCCGCCGCAATGGTTGCAGAAGGAGGACGTCAAGGAGCTGCGCAAGTCCACCGAGGAGTTTGCGCTGATCATCAACGACCTCACGGCCCTCGGTGAACGGATCAAGCTGTTGCAGGAAGAAATCGCCGCCAACCTCAACGAACAGAGCAACCGCACGCTGTTCACCCTGACCGTGGTCACGGTGCTGGCGCTGCCGATCAACATCATCGCCGGTTTTTTCGGCATGAACGTCGGCGGCGTGCCGCTTTCCGGTGATCCGGAGGGGTTCTGGATTCTGGTGGCGCTAGTCGCGACGTTTACCCTGATTGCCGGACGCTGGGCGTTTCGCAAGCGGCAGGATTATTGATCACGACCATCACGACCATCACGACCATCACCACCGTCCCCGCCATTCTCACCGTCCCCACCCCTGTAGGAGCGAAGCTTGCCCGCGAATGGAGCGCCCCGGTCTGACAAAATGACCGCGTTATCGTTCTTCGCGGGCAAGCCTCGCTCCTACAAGTTTTGCGATCTTTGCTTTTAAACCTCGCAAGCCCTGCGTACCAACAGCCGCTCACGCACCACGTCATAACCCCAGTGATAAACGTAGGTATACGGCAGGAAAAACAGCAGTACGCCGATGTCCAGCAAGAACGCCTGCCACAGGCTGACCTTCAGCCACCAGGCAATCAATGGCACGCCAAACGCGACCAGGCCGCCTTCGAACAACAGCGCATGCACCGCGCGCACCCAAGCGTTACGCACAATGGCAAAGCGCTTGAGCAACCGGTCGAATACGCCGTTGAAGACCACGTTCCAGGCCAGGGCGAGGGCTGCAATGGCCAAGGTGACCGCGCCCATTTCCAGCATGGGTTTGTCCATGACCCAGGCCAGCAGCGGAGTACAGATCAATATCGCCAGCAGTTCGAAACCGATGGCCTGGAAAATTCGTTCAGTGATGGATTTGTTGGCGTTCATGGCCAGACTCCCTGAGTGACTGTGGTTGCCATGATCGGTTATCGAACCGATACTTCATAACCAATAACCATCGATCAAGGCGATAGCTCATGGCTTCCCACGAAGTGTTGCTGGCGTTTGTCCAGGCGGCGACTCAAGGCTCGTTTTCTGCGGCTGCGCGCAAGCTCGGTCGCAGTCAGTCGACCATCAGCGCCGCAGTGGCCAGCCTGGAAATCGACCTGAACCTTGCCCTCTTCGACCGCAGCAGTCGCAAGCCGAGCCTGACCCCGGCCGGGCACGTCATGCTGCAACGGGCCGAGGAGATTCTGGCCGCCACCAGCCGTCTGGAAATGACCGCCAGCCAACTCTCCCAAGGCGTCGAACCGAAGCTGACCGTGGCGATATCCGACACCTATCAGTCCGACCGTTTCGAAGCGACGCTCAGTGCTTTCGAGCAGCGTTATCCAGACCTGGAACTTGAATGCCTGATCGCCGAATGCGATGACCTGGTGGCGCTGGTGCAGCGCGGCCGAGCGCATGTCGCCTTCGCCGAGATGCAGGATAATTACCCACCCGACCTGGTCAGTTCGACGGTGGACGAGCGCACGGAAATCGCCCTGTTCGTGTCCCACGCTCACCCGTTGGCGAAGCTGAAGGGAATCGATCAGGACGTGCTGCAACAGCACCGCGAGCTGCGTCTGGCAACGATCGTCAATCCGTATGAAAGCCGCGCGAAAGGTCGCGTCTGGTCGGCGCCGAGTTATTTGATGCTGCTGGAAATGGCCCAGGGCGGGTTCGGCTGGGCGCCGTTGCCCCGTTGGTTGGTGGGGCGATTCGGGGCTGGCTCGTTGGTGGAACTGAATGTGCGCGGCTGGCCGAAACCGGTGTGCGTCGATGCGCTGTGGTCGCGCCTGCATCCACCGGGGCCGGCGGGGAGTTGGTTATTGAGCAAGATGCTGGAATAGCGGTGCTGCCATTCGCGAGCAAGCCCGCTCCCACATTGGATCGTCGGTGTACGCAGAATATGTGTCCGACACAAAACCACTGTGGGAGCGGGCTTGCTCGCGAAGAGGCCCGCTGCTGCACCGCACATCCATGATCACTCCAACACCCTGAGCCGCCCCTCGATAAACCGCCGCTCCGGCACTTGCTGCGTCAATTCCAGCGCCCGCTCATACGCCGCTCGCGCCTCTTCCACCCTCCCCAACTGCCGGTAAAACTCCGCCCGCGCCGAGTGCGCCAGGTGGTAATCCAGCAACTCGCCCCGCGCCAGAATCCCTTCGATCAACATCAATCCGGTCAACGGGCCATCGCGCTTGGCCAGCGCCGCCGCGCGGTTGAGTTCGATCACCGGCGATGGCACGGCCCGCAGCAGCACGTCATACAGGCCGACAATCTGCAGCCAGTCCGTCTCCTGCGCCGTCGGCGCTTCGGCATGCACCGCCGCAATCGCCGCTTGCAGGCAATAAGGCCCGAAGCGCCGAGTCGTCAGCGCCCGCTCAACCAGTGCACAGCCTTCGGCAATCAGCTCGGCATCCCACAACGAGCGATCCTGCTCGTCCAGCACAATCAACTCGCCGTCGGGTGAGGTTCTGGCCGGGCGCCGGGATTCGTGCAACAGCATCAGCGCCAGTAGCCCCATTACCTCCGGTTCGGGTAGTAATTCCATCAACAACCGACCGAGACGAATCGCTTCGCGCGTCAGGTCTTCGCGGGTCAATTCGTTGCCGACAGACGCCGAGTACCCTTCGTTGAACACCAGGTAAATCACCCGCAGCACGCTGTCGAGACGCTCGGGCAGTTCCGTCAGGGTGGGCACCTGATAAGGGATTTTCGCGTCACGAATCTTGGCCTTGGCCCGCACGATGCGCTGGGCGATGGTGGCCGGCGCCGCGAGAAAGGCTCGGGCGATTTCTTCAGTGGTCAGGTCGCAGACTTCGCGCAGGGTCAACGGCACTTGGGCGTCCGCCGCCAGTGCCGGGTGACAACAGGTGAAAATCAGCCGCAAGCGATCGTCTTCCACATCTTCATCACTCCAGTCAGCCTGCTCCAGCTCTTCCAGTTGAGCGATCAGCATCGGTCGGGACGCGTTAAAGCGCGCGCGCCGACGCACTACATCGATGGCCTTGAAGCGCCCGGTGGACACCAGCCAGGTGCGTGGATTGTCCGGCACACCGTCACGCTGCCAGCGCTCGACCGCGACGAAGAACGCCTCGTGCAGCGCTTCTTCGGCGAGGTCGAAATCGCCGAGCAGACGGATCAGGGTCGCCAGAATCCGCCGCGAATCTTCGCGGTAGACCTGCTCGACTCGCGCCTTGACCGCTGCGTCCGCCATCACTCAGGGATTCAACTGCCGCACAGGGCGTACTTCAACACAGCCGACCCGGGCCGCCGGAATGTTGCCGGCGACCTGGATGGCTTCATTGAGGTCCTTGGCATCGATCAGGTAGAAGCCGGCCAACTGCTCCTTGGTTTCAGCGAACGGGCCATCGGTGACCGACATTTTGCCGTTGCGCATGCGCACGGTGGTCGCGGTCTGCACCGACTCCAGCGCTTCGGCGGCGATCATCCGGCCGCTGCCCTGGATCGACTCGGCATAGGCCATGCACTCGGCGTCATCGGGGCTTTCGGGCAGCGAGTGCAACGCGTGCTCGTTGCTGTAGACCAGGCATAAATATTTCATGAGTTTCTCCAGGATCGAACGAGTCAACTATGGCCGCAGATCGGCGCTTTGGCGCTGCTTCCCGATAAACAGCCCGACGAATCAGGGTTCCAGATTGAACAGGATCGCGCCGCTCGTCATGTCGAACGGCGCCGACCAGTGTTCGTGAACAATCTGCCATAGCCCCGCTTCCTGGCGGTAGCAGGCGGTGACGCGCATCCAGCAAGCCTGGGTTTCACCTTTTTCATTGGTGCCGCCGCAATGCGCCAGCCAGTGCGCGAAAGCGATCTCCTGGGACGGTTCGATGGTGATTTCATGGAACTCGAAAATGTGCGGGCCAGGACACATCTCCATGCATTCCTGCCAATGCGCACGGTAGGCCGCCTTGCCCTTGAATTGCAGGGCTTTGACGGCATCGAAGGAGACAACGTCGTCGGCGTACAGGGCCATGACCTTTTCCACGTCCTTGGCGATTACCGCCTGGCGATAGTTCTCGATCAGGTTATGGATTTGTGTTTGAGCATTCATGATGGTTTCTCCGTGTTTTTTTGTTGAAGACACCCTTAGTCGTCTGGCGAAAAGCCAAATCGACAACCGAAATAAAAATAATCCATGGGTGCAAATTCGCTAGAATCCGAGGCTCATTTCCGTTGGAAAAAGGACCCTCCAGTGACTGCCCGACTCGTGCCTTACGAAAGCCTGAACACCCTGCAGCGCCAACAGGTCGAGGCCATCGAAATCCACGCCGAACAAATCAAATTCTCCGGCGACATTCATGGTGCGTTGCACACCTTGCTGTCCAAGCCTGGTCCCGGCGTCAAAGGTTTTGCCCTGCTGGTGGAGGATGTTCCGGTGGCCTTTCTGCTGCTCAAGCGCCCGCCGGTGCTGCCGGCCTGGGCCAACGAACACAGCGCCACCCTGCACGCCCTACAAGTCGATCGCCGCGCGCAAGGCAAAGGCTATGGCAAAGCCTGCCTGCAAGCCCTGCCCGAAGCTGCGCGCCAGGCCTGGCCGGAAATCAAAGGGCTGGAGTTGTCGGTGGATGCAGACAATGAGTCGGCCATCGCGCTGTATGCCAAGTTTGGCTATGTCGACAGCGGCGAAGCGTACAAAGGCCGGATCGGTTACGAACGGCGAATGGGGCTGGTTTTCTGATTCGTAGAGGGATGAACGATGTTGAATTCAATCGAAGCGCTGGAAGCGATCTACGGCCTGCCCCATGACCGCGCGGTGCGCAAGCAGATCCCGTTTCTGAACGAGGACTATCAGGCGATGGTCCGCGCCTCGCCACTGGTGATTATCAGCTCGGTCGGCCCCGACGGCATGGACGGTTCGCCGCGTGGAGATACGCCGGGTTTCGTGCGGATCGTCGATGAGCGCACGCTGGCGATCCCGGATCGACCGGGCAACAACCGCATCGACACGCTGCGCAATGTCGTGCTCGACTCGCGGGTATCGCTGCTGTTCATCATCCCCGGGATCGGCGAGACGCTGCGGGTCAACGGCACGGCGCAGATCAGCGCCGAGCCCGGGTTGCTGGAGAGTTTTGCGGTCAATGGCAAACCGGCGCGCACGGTGATGCTGGTGACGGTGGAAGCAGCGTATTTCCACTGTTCGAAGGCGATGGTACGTTCGGATGTGTGGAACCCGGAAAAATACCTCGAACGCTCGGCGCTGCCGACGGCGGGCGCATTTCACAAGCGATTGAACGACGGGCAGTTCGATGTCGAGACGTATGACCGGGAAGCACCGGTGAGAGTGCGGGATAGCCTGTATTGACACAATGCCCCCAACTTTATTCCTACAGCCTCTCGGACAATTACCTGTAGGAGTAATCTTTCAAAGAAAAAAGTTTCTTTTCCTATGTTGAATACTTGGACATCAACGCCTGTAAGACACTTCTGATTTTTAGTATAAACATTGACGATCTGCCCATATCGAAACTAGGGTTCAGTACATGAGTGCTATCCCTTCGAGCGGTGAAGTGATTCCAAGTAAAATACTTGGCGCCTATTTCTTTGGAGCACGGCCTCTCACAGCTTACAAAAATGTCTCGAGTTATATTCTCACCATCGCGCAGGGAGTAACAGGTAATGACCACACTCATAAAAACCTCGCAATCAAAAATCTTTGACAATGAGATATCCATATTAGATGGAAGAATCTCAATTCCAAAACACTATCTACGCGAAAGAGCTTTTTTAGAAAGCACAAGCATTCTCGTTATTTCAGGCTCTTTAATCGAGGGGATTGGAACAATTCATTCTGACATCGATTGTATTATTCTGTGCGACCAACGACCAAAAGCAAACAACATTAAAACTAGCGAACACGCACTAGTTACAGATATAAACTATCATTACATCACCCAAGATGAAGAAGTTCATAACACAACAGATTTTTATGGTGACACCAGCATCCACATTGATGCTGATTACATAACATTTTCCGAATTAGAAGGCATCACTGACAAAATTGAGAAAGTATTCGATGATATTACTTATGATCAGCACTTTCTCTATCGCCCAGTTTTATCAAACACGGAGAACAATGTCATTCATAGATTATTAATTGGTCACGCATTGGAGAACGAGAAAAAATTCAATCGATTGAAATCCGAGATACCTTTGGAGAAGCATATTTATGTAGCTCACCGTGAAAAACTCCCCGTATTTTATGCATTTCAGGATGTTCAAGGCTGTTGGCAGTCGGGAAACCTTTGGATGGGTTGTGAGATAGCTCGGGATATGATGCTAAAGACAACAATGAGCTTTACCTACTTAACAGGCACAACCAACAAGCACTACAAGTGGGTTTATTCAAATATGTTCAGAGTTAATGGATTTGATGAAATTAAAAATAAATTCTTTGCCTTGGCAAGACTGGGTGCGGTCACAGAGGCTGAGTGCCGTTCATACATTCAAGAAACGCTGAAATATATGGACTTGGTATTTCTGGCAATTGAAGGACTGCTAAAAAAATCAGAAATTTACCCATCAAGGCAAAAGTCTCTTTCTGCACTGGATAAAGAATTCAACAAACGAAAACAAACCAAGCACAAAATATCGATGTGTGAATACCACTTCAGAAAAAAATATTTCGCTGCGGAAGGAACTCCATCTTTAATCAGCCTACTCAAAGAATGGGATTGAGGCGAGCGACTTGCAAGCACGGCCAACTTCACTTATCAGGCCTCCATTATATACCTAAACAAATACGGGCGACCAAACATGGAAGTTACCCGAATAGCCATTCCGCTGATATTTTCCAGACTAGGGGAGATGATTGCATCGCTACTTTACTTTTCTTTTATTGGACACTTTATAGTCGACTCACTTAGTCATGCATCACTCGCATGGGCATTAATTTCCTTTCTAACAGTAGTAGGTATTGGATTTTTCTCAACGTCGTTGGTGAAAATTGCTGGATCCACTGACTTAAACGCGAACGACATCGAGCTCGATCTAATCATTTCATTTAGGCTTGCAATTTTACTTGGCACAATTATTGTTTTCTCTATATACGCATTAAGCACTAACGCATCAAGATTGCTTACGAACAACGGCAATCTCGAAGGGCTTAAAGTATTACTAACGCTTTCACTCTCCATCCCCGCCTTATACTTACAGATAGTTATTTTCAATTTTTTCAATGCTATTAAAAAAGTTCGATACGAGTTGATATACACATGGCTATTCACTGCCACCCTTGCTTTAGTCTGCACTTTTTTGGTTTCGACGAAATCAAACATAAATATAATTCATTTCGTGTTCGCATACTGTGGCTTAAGGTGTTTTTTTGCTGGCTTTGCGCTCGTTTTTTTTAATCTAAAAATTCATCAATATATCTCCCAATTCAGACATTCACGAAACATCCCGACTATAGCGTATGTGCATTACTTTACTGGCGGCCTCCCAATGGCACTTTGTTTTGGCGGTGAAAGCCTGCTATTTTTTATGCTTTCCCTCATATCAAAAAACTTAGACGATATAAGCTTATCAGCGTATCAGGCATCGCTCCATTTTTTAAGCATCATATACATGGTCTCAATTGGAGCGGGAAATGCTACAGGGATAATTGTCGCACGACACTATGTCGCAATGGACCTCCACTCTTTGAGCACAACCTACATTCAAGGGATGAAGTTCGGATTTTTTATATTGACTCCGTTTCTGCTAGCTTGTTTTTTCTTAAAGGCCGATATATCAGCAATCTATACGTCCGATACACTGACGAGGCGATTGATTGAGGGCAATATCCTGACCTCAATCCCATTTTTAATATTCGAATACGTTTATGTTGTGACTCGAATGACGTTAAGAAGCATGGGAGACTTCTGGATTCCCACGCTATTTACTATATCGCTACTCAACATCCTCGGATTAATTCTTTCTGTCGGACTGCTATCACTTTATGACTATAGCGTTAACTCCATATTTTTAGCCCTAGTATTTTGTTCGTTTTTTCTGATGTTGTTTCTACTTTGGCGCCTAGGAAGCATCTTAAAAACACAAACCGCAACCAATTAGTAGAGCATTAAATTAGAAAGGACACCGCATAAAACTCGATAACTAAAACTGAGCTTTTCCATCTTGCGCATCATCGTGAGGTCGTAACTATGAATCACGCAAATCCCGCACCATATTCGCTAAATCAACGTACCAACTCTATAACTATCATTAGTGAGCATCATGGTTGGCGAACATTGAGTGGCGTACAAACAAGCGACTATTACACCTATCGAAACGCCATACTTAATGGCTGCCATCTTCAAAGAGCCTGTTTCGACCTCCGACATCCTGAAGAAATGATTTGTGATCTGAGCAACCTCGAGCAAATTTACAATGGTATGTCCGGTGAGAACATTGTGCGTGTATGGAATTATTTGAACTCAAGCACAAGCAAAATTAATTCCAGAGAGGTCCGTAGAATTAAAGGAGATGGGCTATCACCAGAAATAGCTATTTCTGGCCCATCCAAATCGTTCCTTGGCAACTTGAAAAACTCACTTATTAGCGAGGCATTTGCACACCTTCATCGCGATGTATCTCGAGCCCCTACGAGAGAAGATATTCGAGGTATTACCAAGAGCAGATTACTTATAAATACAAGTAATGAAACCATGGAATTTCATAATAAATTCTGCGCCTTCTATAGCAAGTACATATCCCACGAACATTGGGATAGCAGTTTCGCCCTCAACACGAGATATGTTTACGAGGACCATCCAATTTGGTCCAAAATCGAAAAAATAGCAAAAAACAAACTATTTTTACTGTCGGCGGGTTTACCGCTTGCCCTTGGCTATTTGGCGGCAACTGGAGATCATAATATTTTCTTTTCTGAAGTTCACCGGCAAAACGACTCTAGCCTGCTGAGTAGAGATGACGCTTTTCAAGATGTTTTCCCTACCCCCACCTCATCGAACGGACCGTGGTTGATTATAGATAAAGCTTATACCGGAGGTAGTCTCAGGCAGGCGGCAAACATGATTAGAAAAAAATTTGGTTATAACGTCGAAGTCAAAACTGTAGCGCTATTCCCAAAATCATTCAGTGCCTTCATGAGCGCGGATTACGCTGTTTATGCTGGAAAACTATTTGAAGTCAAGTCTTACGCCCCCCGATTAGACAGGGACCATTGGCACATACAATTAATAATGGAACAATCGATATGAGACCATTATTTAGACGCGAGCATGTTCCCGAGTTAGAGGAATGCCTCTACGAGGCTAGAAAACAATTACGGCGTTATTGGGCGGGAACCCTGGCTTGTTTACCAGACTCCAAGACAGAAAACAAATACTGGAATAACTCGCAAACCCAGTATGACTTAGATTGCCAGAGGATATTATATGACTGCCTTTCTAATATCAGCATGCGAATTACGATATATTCCGAAGAGAACACTTCAGCAGTCACATATGGTGATACCGGAGATTTCTACCTACTTATAGATCCTCTAGATGGAACGCACAACGCTGTTTTAGGCTTTCCTGCTTATACATCTAGCGTGGCACTTTACCATGAGGGAGTCTATATATTCGGTTGGATTTATGATTTTTCAAGAGATTTAGTATATACCGCCGCATTAGGTGAGGGAGCCTACCTTCAGTCGTCGATTATTGTAAAAAGACTTCAGACTCGTAAAATCAATCGTATAGAAGACATGCGCATCTCTTTCCACCGCCCAAAAGAGGATAGAGAAAAAATTATAATTGAAAAGCTCATATGGATGGCAAGTAAAGTCCGCGTCTACTCATGTTCCTCATTGGAAATTTGCCTTATTGCTGCCGGGGCTCTTGATGCCTTTATTGACATCGACACACCAGGACATGAGCGTAGTTGCGACATTGCCGCAGCAGAGTTGATTTTGAGAGAAGCAGGAGGTGCGCTATTTGATATAACAGGGCACCCTAGACTATCCCTACCTCCTTCGCCGGCTTCTCTTTCAGACAACGGAACTTTGATTGCCTTGTCCTCCGAAAAACTGATACAACTTATCTTGTAGTGCTGGACCAACTTAACGGGAGATAACGTATGCTAGTCGAAGCTGTAAGCCTGAAACTTGAATTACTGTGTAAGGGGGTAAGTTTTACTAGGGAGTTTCTAGAATATTATCAAGTTCGAACAGATCACATCGAAAAAAGGAGAGCCTATGGGACAGGTGACAGCATCATTCTTAATTCGAGTACTCGCACTCCGCAAGAAATCATTCTTGATGGGCAAATTATCGCAGCTGCAAATTACAATCCGTACTCAGACTACCGCATAGCCTTAGAGCAAGAAACTCCTGTGCTCAAGCATGGAAATAGAACGGTGAGAATTACATTTCCAAGTAGGCCTAGATCTTATGGAAAATATTTGAGCAATGGCGAGTTATTTGAGCAACATATAACCATCTATGGAAATTCGACACTCGGAATTTTTTCTCCAGGTCACTGTTATTACTTTAATGATGGCAATGAATGCAAGTTCTGCTCTCTGGGATCAGCAAGAGAAACTCTGTCTGATCATAAAATGCGAATAAAGGGCGATGTAGCGGGCGAAGCAGTAGCTACGGCCATCAAGGAGGAGGATGGTCGATATAAGAGAGTGCTATTGAACGGCGGTACGATTCCAAACTATGACAAAGGATACTCAATACATATGGATTTACTAGAACGTGTAAAAGATACAAATCTGCAAAGCAGTTTGGAGTATCACTTAATTTCTATGCCTCCTAAGGATTTTCGCCTTTTTGATCGATTCAAAAAAATTGGCAACAATATGTCAATGAGCCTAGAGGTATTCAACCCAGATTTATTTTCAGAAGTTTGCCCAGGGAAAGCTCGTGATTATACCCGCGAACGTTTTTTTGCCGCTTTCGAAGCCGCAGTGGATGTTTTAGGTCGTGGCAACGTATATGCAGGATTTGTCGCTGGCATGGAACCACTAGAGTCAATTATTGAAGGCATCGAGTATTTTGGGGATATGGGAGTGGTACCTGCTGTTGCTGCATTTCACCCTGACGCTGGCTCACAATATTCTAACAGGCAGCGCCCCTCAGTAGATTTTCTGATAAAGCTTGGAAAAAAAATGTCGGAAATATATCGCAGAGAAGGGTTTCAACCATTAATTGAGGGGAGCGGTAGAAACTCGTTAGATACCGAAGCCTATTTGGGGGGATTTGCATGAATCACCCAGCTAAGCAAGCTATATTTATCGCATTTGAAGGCACTGACGGCGCAGGAAAATCTACAGTTGCAAGGGCAACATATGACAAGGTTTTTGAGTCCTATTCCGAACTGAATTATATAGATAAAAATCGACCGCCTGTATCATCAGGGTATACGGAATTTCATATGTCCCGAATACGTGAAATCCTTTGGGATTACCCGGACAATGCCCCTCTGGACCAATTAGGCGACCGGCATTGGATAAGTTTAATCACCGCGTGGTTTCAAGCCACAGATTATGCCGCCATCAGACCGTTAATGAACTCTGGAGTTAGTTGCATCGCAGATGGTTGGTACTACAAATACTTGGCACGTTTTTTACTTAAAGACACATACTTGGCTGAAGAGGCAATATCAATATTTTCAACAATTAGAAAACCTGATGCCGTCATTTTTTTGGATGTCGACCCAGTTCTTGCAGCGAAAAGAAAAGGGTCTTTTCGCCTTAGCGAGAGCGGGGCCTATGATGGCGGCAATGAAGATCGACTTAAAAGTTTCATCGCGTATCAAAATCGAGTTCGATCCAGCTATGAGCGATGTGGTTTGGCAAATTGGGTGAGGATCGATACGACCGACCTTAGTGAGGAAGCTGTACTCGATAGGGCGGTGAGCGCAGTACAAAATATACTCGGAAAAATATAGAACACAGCAGACTTTGTGATGATGAAGGCGGCATACCTCCATTGCTCAAAAGTCATCGTGCGTTCGGCTTTGTGGAACCCGCAGAAATACCTCGAACGCTCGGCGCTGCCGACCGCCGGGGGCGTTTCACAAGCGCCTGAACGACGGGCAGTTCTATGCCGAGACGTATGACCGGGAAGCACCGGTGAGAGTGCGGGATAGCCTCTACTGATTCCCTGACACCACCATTCAATGTGGGAGCGGGCTTGCTCGCGAAAGCGGAGTATCAGTCGACATTAATGCCGGATGCCAGGCCCTCTTCGCGAGCAAGCCCGCTCCCACATTAGATCTGCGAACCGCCACAACCCTTTGAACACCGACCCTGGCGGTTTTTTATGGTCACTGGAATTTCATTAAAACCCTGCTGTACTCAGCCAGGGTACTGGAGATGGTTCTGTAGTCCATCTGCTGGATGCACAACTACAGTGTTATCTCTGCAGGGAAAATCGCTATGTCTTTGTTCAAACGCTCGGCTACAGAATTGGTGGGGACGTTCTGGTTAGTGTTAGGAGGGTGCGGCAGTGCGGTTCTGGCGGCCGCGTTTCCAGATGTGGGGATCGGATTGCTGGGGGTGTCCCTGGCATTCGGTTTGACGGTGCTGACGATGGCCTTCGCCATCGGCCACATTTCGGGCTGTCATCTCAACCCTGCGGTCTCGGTCGGGCTGGTGGTCGGCGGACGATTCCCAGCCAAAGAACTGCCCGCCTACATCATCGCCCAAGTGATTGGCGGGATCATCGCAGCGGCTCTGTTGTACTTCATCGCCAGCGGCAAACCCGGCTTCGAACTGGCCAGCGGCCTTGCATCCAATGGCTACGGCGAACACTCGCCCGGCGGCTACTCGATGGCGGCAGGTTTTGTCAGTGAACTGGTGATGACCGCCATGTTCATCCTGATCATTCTCGGCGCCACCGACAAACGCGCCCCGGCCGGGCTGGCGCCCATCGCCATCGGCCTGGCGCTGACTCTGATCCACCTGATCTCGATTCCGGTCACCAACACCTCGGTCAACCCGGCCCGCAGTACGGGCCCGGCGCTGATTGTCGGCGGTTGGGCGATTCAGCAACTGTGGCTGTTCTGGTTGGCGCCGCTATTGGGTGCGGTCATCGGCGGCGTGATGTATCGCTGGCTAGGTAAAGAAGACAGTTAACCGACGCTGTAAGCAACGAAGATCAGCCTTGTCGGTAGGGCAAGGCGGTCTTCGCGTCTTCGGCATAACCCAACACCCCGACCCGCTCACGCTCAAGGAAGTCTTTCACCGCCGACTTCAAGCCCGGGTGACGCAGGTAATGCCAGGAATGGGTGATCACCGGTTCGAACCCGCGAATCAACTTGTGCTCGCCCTGAGCGCCAGCGTCGAAACGCTGGAAGCCGTTGGCAATCGCGTAATCCATGCCCTGATAGAAACAGGTCTCGAAGTGCAGACGATCGAACTCCGCGAGGCAACCCCAGTAACGCCCATAAAAGCTGTCGCCACCGACCAGACTGAAGGCCATGGCCACCGGTCGTGAGCCTTGCTTGGCCAGCACTACACGAATCGACTCCGGCATGCGCTCGGCCAGCAGACTGAAAAATTCCCGCGTCAGGTACGGCGCTTGCCGACGCACCGCGTAGGTATTGGCGTAGCAGGCATACACAAAGTCCCACTGCGCCTGGTCCAGTTGTTGCCCCTCCAGCCATTCGAAATCGATGCCCTGCCCGGCCACTTGCTCACGCTCTTTGCGCATTTGCTTGCGCTTGCGCGAACTGAGGGCGTCGAGGAAATCCTGAAAATCCCGATAACCGCGATTCTGCCAGTGGTACTGACAGCCAATACGCTGCAACCAACCTGGCTGTTCGGCCAATGCCGCGTCGGTGAATGGATCGGTGAAGTTGATGTGGGCGCTGGAAAGTTCTTCGATCTCCAGATAACCCGGCAGGCTCTGCAGGAGTTCGAAACCGTCCTCGATCGTCGCCGCCAGCAATCGCGGCCCGCTGACCGGGCTGAATGGCACTGCCGTCAACAGCTTGGGATAGTAGTCGATGCCGGCACGCTCACAGGCATCGGCCCAGGCATGGTCGAACACGTATTCACCGTAGGAATGCCATTTGCGGTAACTGGGCAGCGCGGCGATCAGGCGATCGCCTTCGATGTGCAGCAGATGCTCGGGCTGCCAGCCGGAATGCGGGCCGAGGCAGCCACTGTCTTCCAGCGCGCTCAGAAAGGCATGGCGCAGAAACGGCTGAGTTTCCGGTACCAGCGCATCCCAGGTGTGCGGCGCGATTTCCGACAGGCTTTCCAGACGTTGCAGCGGCATCAGTATCCCCGACCATCATTTTCTACAGATGGGACGAGTATCGCTTATCTGATTGCCTGACCCGAAATAAAAAAACCCCGCCGAAGCGGGGTTAAAACGAGAGGAGCTTTAACGGATGAAGAAAGAGCTCTTACTGCATTGACTACGGTTTAGAACACGTATTGCGCGCGAACCACGAAGCCGTCACCGCTGTCATCACCGGTACGACGTGCCGGGGTAGTACCGCTGGCAGTCGTGGCATTGGTCACGTTGTCAGTCTTGGCCTTGAGGTAGGCGCCAGTGATTTTCACCGCTTCGTTGGCGTACCAGTTCACACCCAGGGTATGCACCTGAGCTTCGGCATCGCCGACATCGCGGGTCAGGCTGGCGGTGGTGATGTTGTCGTCTTCGACGGTCAGGCTGTCGTAACGATAAAACAGCTCCCAGGCACCGATGGACTTGTTGGCTGGCTTGATCGCATCGAACTTGCCGACTTTATAGCCACGGGATTCACCAGTGAGGGTGTAGGCACCCTGGACGTAGAAACCGTCACCTTTGATGTCTTGACGGCTGCTGTCATCGGCCTTGGTCTTGCGGGCGACGTATTCGCCCTGGATCGAGGCCGGGCCCATGGCGAATGCGGCTTCCAGACCGTAAGCGTCGTCCCGGTCATAGGAGCCGGCAGGCGAAGTGGAACTGCCACCCAGCACCGGGCGGTTGCCGTTGGGTCCGGCATCGTTGCCACCCAGGGTTTCAACGCCACGCATGCCCATACGGGTGCGGTAACGCGAATCGAAGGCCGTGTCGGAGACATCACGCGAAGCCACGTTCACACCGAAGTGCAGCACGTTACCGGCGTCATGCATTGGGGCGAATACAAAGCGGCCGTTGACCTGTTTGATGCTGTCGCCATCGGTATCGTCGGTGTCTTTGCTGAATACGCCGGCAGAGGCGTAGAACGAATCCGCGAAGGTACTGGAGGCTTGCAGGCCCAGACCATTCTGGTGACCGTTGGCCCAATCGACCATGTCGTAGGCCATGTTGCGCTCTGGCGCAGTGACCCACTTGGAGCTGGTGGCTTTTTCCAGGCCGAAGTCCGGGTCGAAACGACCGACTTTGATCGAGACCGGTTTGAAGCCGTTGTAAGCCAACGACGCTTCGTCGAAGTAGCCGTTATCGGAGTCGCCGGTGTTGTGGGAAAAGTCGTAGCTGATGGTATAGGCCCAATCCGTGTACAGCACACCGGACAGTTCCAGGAACGCACGACGGAAGTAAGCGGCATCGGCTCTGTTGCCATTGTCGGTGTAGATACCGTCGAACTGGCTGTAGTCAGCCTGCAAGCGACCGCCCAGTTTGAAGCTGAATTCTTTGTCGGTGGTGGCGACTTCGAGGCCGCCCTTGGTTTTGACTACGATATCGGCGCCGTCAGTGGTGACGGTGCCAGCGAAAGCCTGGGCGGTTACTGCCATGGCCAATACGCTGGCGGCAAAACCGGCGAAGTGCTTACGGATCATCGAAGAGTTCCCCTAATTGGTGGTCTGTAGCTTGGAAACACGCGGGTCTGGCCCGCTTGTGTTGGGAGGGAATCTTGGAGGCGGGGTATTTCAGCCGGGTTGCTGATAGATAAAGATTTTATGACAGGGGAACTTTTTTACTTCGAATTGAAATAACGGAAAAACAGCCACAGGAGATGAGCTGCAAGCCTTAAGCTAGAGCGGCTTAAGGGTTGTGTACGGGCGGGAAAACTACGGTTTGTTCTTCAGATGTTCGTTGGCAAGTCGTTCAGCCAGCGCATCCAGATCAGCCACAGGCGGCTCAGGCATCACTTTCAGCGTGGCCTGCATCAACCGCATCTGCCGAATGAAACGGCGGCAATTGGGGCAAAACATCAAATGATGCCGCATCATCAGTCGCTCACGAAGACTCAACTGCCCATCGAGATAATCGCTGGAGCGCGCCACTTGTTCCTTGCAGGTCAACATTCGCCGGTTTCCTCAAAATGCTCCACGGTCGCAAAGACCTTCAACCGTGCCCGATGCAGCAGCACACGAACATTGGAGAGCGAGATCTCCAGAAGATTACAGATCTCCTCCAGCTCTAGCCCTTGTCGCTCACGCAACAGCAAAACACTGCTTTGCAGTTCCGACAAGCTGAGCAACGTGTGCTCCAGACATTCGCGCAGCTCGTTTTCGGTCAACAGGGCCTCTGGGGTGTCCTGATGCCAGGCGTATGGCGCCACCAGCCAGTGACCATCACTCGATGAAAAACGATCGTCATCGAGCGTGCCGTGAGGCGACGGCAGGTCATCGAGCAGTACTTCCCGGCGGTTTTGCTTGTAGCGGCTCTTGGCCGAGTTGGCGGTGATGGTCAGCAGCCAGGTCTTGAGGCTCGAACGCCCCTCGAACCCACCGAGATTACGCACCACCGACAGCCAGGCATCCTGTACTACCTCGTCGGCGTGTCGGTTGCCGACGATGGCATAGGCCACCGCGCGCATGGCGCTCTGGTAAGTGCTGACCAGTTCCTTGAAAGCCCTCTGCTCGCCCGCCAGCAGGCGTTCGATCAATAGGGTGTCGTCAGCGGCAGCCATGCAAACCTCGTTTCAGAACCACCGGTATTGTGGCGTCGGACAACATTGTGGGAGCGGGCTTGCTCGCGAAGAGGGAGTGTCAGTCGACATGAATGTTGCCTGATACATCGCCTTCGCGAGCAAGCCCGCTCCCACAGATTCCGCGCCTTAACTGAGAATGGCATTGGGACAATGCCACCTCGCGACAGCTTTAGCGCTTGCGCAGAATCACGCTACCGATCGAGTAGCCGGCGCCGAACGAGCTAAGTACAGCCAGCGAACCGCTGACCAGATCGTCCTGATTCTTGTGAAACGCAATCACCGAACCAGCGGAACTGGTGTTGGCGTAGGTGTCGAGAATCACCGGGGCTTCGACATCGGTGGCTTCGCGGCCCAGCAGCTTCTTGACGATCAAGTGGTTCATGCTGAGGTTGGCCTGGTGCAGCCAGAAGCGCTTCACGTCGCTGACGTTGAGCTGGTTTTCTTCCAGGTGCGTGGCAATCAGCTCGGCAACCATCGGGCAGACATCGCGGAATACCTTGCGGCCTTCCTGGACGAACAGTTTGTCGGGAGCACCAATGCCCTCTTCCGCGGCGCGGTTGAGGAAGCCGAAGTTGTTGCGGATGTTGTTGGAGAACTTGGTCAGCAGTTTGGTGCTGACCACGTCGAACTGGTATTCGGACGTCGCGAGATCCGCACGTTCGATGATCACCGCGGTGGCGGCGTCGCCGAAGATGAAGTGGCTGTCGCGGTCGCGGAAATTCAGGTGACCGGTGCAGACTTCCGGATTGACCATCAGGATCGCCCGGGCCTGGCCCAGTTGCACGCTGTTGGCCGCAGCCTGGATGCCGAAAGTCGCCGAGGAGCAGGCAACGTTCATGTCGAAACCGAAACCCTGGATGCCCAGCGCTTCCTGGACTTCGATGGCGATGGCCGGGTAGGCGCGTTGCAGGTTGGAGCAGGCGACGATTACACCGTCGATGTCAGCGGCAGTCTTGCCGGCACGCTGCAAGGCTTGCTCGGCCGCGCCGATGGCCATCTGGCAAAGCACCGACCATTCGTCATTGGAGCGCTCGGGCAAGCGCGGTGCCATGCGCTGCGGGTCGAGAATGCCGTCCTTGTCCATGACAAAGCGGCTTTTGATGCCAGACGCTTTTTCGATGAACGCCGCGTTGGATTCGGTCAATGCCTGGACTTCGCCGCGCGCGATGGCTTCGGCGTTGTCGGCGTTGAACTGCGCGACGTAAGCGTTGAAAGACTGCACCAGCTCTTCGTTGGAAATGCTGTTGGCCGGGGTGTACAGGCCGGTGCCGCTGATGACGACGTTATGCATGGTCGTTTCTCTAATCCGTTCAGGCAGAAAGCGCTGGCACCGACGTACCAACACACAAAGGGTCTATTCCAGGTCCGGACGCAAACCTGGCATCGCTTTATTCCGATCCGCCCGGCCCGTGAAGGCTCAAAACCGCGGGGCTGGCGTTTATAGGCGCGAAGTTTGCCATAAACGCTGGCTTTTGGCGCCTTTTGCTGGATCGAATACCTGCTGACACAACACCTTACCTGTGGGAGCGGGCTTGCTCGCGAAAGCGGACTGACATTCAACCAACATGTCGACTGATCTACCGCCTTCGCGAGCAAGCCCGCTCCCACAGGGTTTATGGCTCGACCTGGCTCCATTGCTTGTTCAGGCGTTTGTCGGAGATCGGCACCTTGGTTCCCAATTGCTGTGCGAACAGCGAGACCCGGTATTCCTCCAGCCACCAGCGATAGAGTTCCAGCTGCAGATCGCGCTTGCCTTCTTGGGCGTGTTTGTTGGCGCGGGTCTGGTATTGAGCCCAGAGGCCGGACAATTCACCGCTCCAGACCCGGTCTTTCTGCACCTGAGTGCCGAGTTTTTCGAAACGTTGCTCGACAGCCTTGAGGTAACGCGGCAGTTCCTTGAGCCACGGCATCGGCGTTTCACGCACGAACCCTGGATACACCAGATGGCTGAGCTGCTGCTTGATGTCGTTCAGGGCCACGGCTTGCGCCAGGTCGATCTTGCCCTTGAAGCGTTTTTGCAGGCCGTGCCAGTGCTTGAGAATCTCCAGGGTCAGCTTGGCCAATCGTTCGGCGTGCTCGGTCCAGCCGCCGCGTTTGCGCTCGGCCAGCGACGCCAAACCGGCGCCATCGCGCGGCAACGGGTCTTCGCCGTCGAGAATGCAGCTGTCGAGACTGGCCAGCAGAATGTCTTCCACCAGACTATCGATGCGTCCCAATTCGCGGTACATCAGGCCCAACTCCGTCAGGCCCGGCAACTTGCCGCGCAAGAACTTCGCCGGTTCCGCCAATTGCTGCATCAGCAAGCGCTGCAAGGCCCGGCGGTGCTGGAATTCGGCTTCGGCCGGGGTCGAGAATCGACCTTCCTTGACCGTGCCGCCCTCTTCCACCAGCGCCGGATACACCGTCATCGATAGCCCGGCGATTTTCTGCTGGGTTTTTTCGGCCACGGCGGCGAAGACCTTCGGCTCCACCGGTTGTTGGCTCTTCGCCGTTTGCGGCACCGCCAACGCAGCCTGGCTGGCCTCGGCAAAGCGTGCGGTCAGCTCGGCCAGGTCGCGGCCTTCGCCGAGGAACTTGCCCTGACCGTCGACGATTTCCAGGTTCATCCGCAAATGGCTTTCGACCTGCTGCGAGGCTTCGGCCCAGGCTTCATCGCTGACCCGCGCGCCGGTCATGCGCAGCAACTCGCGGCCCAACGCCTGAGGCAACGAGCCCTCGGCAAACGTGATGCGCTGCAACGCGGCTTTGATGAAGTCCGGCACCGGCACGAAATTCTTGCGCAGGGCCTTGGGCAGGTTGCGCACCAGCGCAATGCACTTGGCCTCGATCACCCCCGGCACCAGCCATTCCAGACGTTCCGGCGGCAGCATCGGCAACAGCGGCGCCGGCACGCGCAAGGTCACGCCGTCGCGAGGATGATTGGGTTCAAAGTGATAACTCAGCGCCAGTTCCAGATCGCCGATGTGCAGGGTGTCCGGGTAATGCGCGGCGGTGACTTCGCTGGCTTCGCGGGCCAGCACGTCTTCTTCGCGCATGATCAGCAATTGTGGGTCTTTCTGGCTGTTGACCCGGTACCAACTGTCGAAGGTCGCGGTTTGGTGGATCTCTGCTGGCAACCGCGCATCGTAGAAAGCGAACAGGGTTTCTTCGTCGGCCAGAATGTCCCGGCGACGGGCCTTGGCTTCCAGTTCATCCAACTGTTCCAGCAGTTGCTGGTTGGCCGTCAAACACTTGGCTTTGGATTGAATCTCGCCACGCACCAAACCCTCACGGATAAACAACTCGCGAGACACTACCGGGTCGACCGGCCCGTAATGCACCGGCCGGCGTCCGACCACGATCAGCCCGAACAGGGTGATTTGCTCGAAGGCCACGACCTGACCGCGCTTCTTCTCCCAATGGGGTTCGAAGTGGTTTTTCTTGATCAGGTGCCCGGCCAGCGGCTCGATCCAGTCGGCGTCGATCTTGGCGACCATCCGCGCGTAGAGCTTGGTGGTTTCCACCAGTTCGGCGGTCATCAGCCATTGCGGACGTTTTTTACCAAGCCCGGATGAAGGGTGAATCCAGAAGCGCCGCTGACGGGCGCCGAGATAGTCGCCGTCTTCGGTTTTCTGGCCGATCTGGCTGAGCAAGCCGGAGAGCACGGCTTTGTGCAGTTTCGGGTAATCCGCCGGCTCCTTGTTGAGGCTCAACTGCATGTCGCGGCAGATCAGGCTCAACTGGCGATGGGAGTCGCGCCACTCGCGCAGGCGCAGGTAATTCAGAAAATTCTTGCGGCACCAGTTGCGCAGCGGACTGGCCGTCAGGGCCTGGCGCTGCTCTTCAAAACCACGCCACAGATTGACCAGCCCGGCGAAGTCAGAATCCACATCTTTCCACTGCGCGTGGGCTTGATCGGCGGCTTGCTGACGCTCCGGCGGACGTTCGCGCGGGTCCTGAATCGACATGGCACTGGCGACGATCAGCACCTCCTGCAAGCTGCCAAGTTTCGCCGCTTCCAGCAGCATGCGGCCCATGCGCGGGTCCACCGGCAGCCGCGCCAATTGGCGACCAAGCGGCGTCAGCTGACTGTTGCGGTCCACCGCCGAGAGTTCTTGCAGCAGGTTGAAACCATCACTGATGGCCTTGCCATCCGGCGGCTCGATAAACGGGAAATCGGTGATCTCGCCGAGGCGCAGATGCAGCATCTGCAAAATCACCGCCGCGAGGTTGGTCCGCAGAATTTCCGGGTCGGTGAATTCCGGGCGGCCGATGAAGTCTTCTTCGCTGTAGAGGCGGATGCAAATGCCCGGCTCGACCCGCCCGCAGCGACCTTTACGCTGGTTGGCGCTGGCCTGGGAAATCGCTTCGATGGGCAGGCGCTGGACCTTGGCGCGGTAGCTGTAGCGGCTGATGCGTGCGGTGCCGCTGTCGATCACATAACGAATGCCTGGCACCGTCAGCGAGGTTTCCGCGACGTTGGTGGCCAGTACCACGCGACGGCCTGGGTGCGACTGAAAAATCCGCTGCTGTTCGGCCGGCGACAATCGTGCGTACAGCGGCAGAATCTCGGTGTGCTTGAGCTGGGCCTTGCGCAGCATGTCGGCGGCGTCGCGAATCTCGCGCTCGCCGGGCAGGAACACCAGCACATCGCCGGGGCTCTTACGTTCGCTGCGTTCAAACGCGGCAATTTCGTCGAGGGTCGCGAGGATCGCCTGATCCACGGTCAAGTCATCCTCGACACGGTTGCCCTCCTCGTCCTGCTCCAGGGTCAGCGGGCGATACCAGGTTTCTACCGGGAAGGTGCGACCGGAGACTTCGACGATTGGTGCATCATCGAAGTGCTTGGAAAAACGCTCCAGGTCGATGGTCGCCGAAGTGATGATGACTTTCAGGTCCGGACGACGCGGCAGCAGGGTTTTCAGGTAACCCAGCAGGAAGTCGATGTTCAGGCTGCGTTCGTGGGCTTCGTCGACGATGATCGTGTCGTAGCGTTCGAGGTAGCGGTCGTTCTGGGTTTCCGCCAGCAGGATGCCGTCGGTCATCAGTTTGATCAGGGTGTTGGAATCGCTCTGATCCTCGAACCGCACCTGATAACCGACCAGCGCGCCCAACGGCGTCGCCAATTCTTCAGCAACCCGGCTCGCCACGCTGCGGGCGGCGATTCGACGGGGTTGGGTGTGGCCGATCAGGCCGTGCTGGCCGCGACCGATTTCCAGGCAGATCTTCGGCAACTGGGTGGTTTTACCCGACCCTGTTTCGCCGGCAATGATCAGCACCTGATGCTTTTGCAGCGCCTCTTTGATTTCGTCGCGCTTGGCGGCGATCGGCAGGCTGTCGTCGTAACGAATCACCGGCAGGCTGGCGCGCCGCGCCAACACCTGATCGCAGGACGCCTGCGTGCGCGTCACCCACTGGGCCAGTTTGGCCTCGTCCGGTTTCTTGCGCAGCTCAAGCAACTGCCGCCGCAGCCGGTGGCGGTCGGCGAGCATGGCGTGATCGAGGTTTTTCAGCAGTTTGTCGATTGAAGGCGATTCGTCAGTCATCAGGTACGCAAAAGTCGTCTAGTGGCGCAGGGGGCCGATTGTCGCAGATTTGGGACGCGGAGTGACGCGCTTTTGTGGCGAGGGAGCTTGCTCCCGCTCGGCTGCGAAGCAGTCGTAATCCTGCCATCGCTGCGTGTCTGAATCTCTGTGATGGATGGTTTTGGGGTCGCTTCGCGACCCAGCGGGAGCAAGCTCCCTCGCCACAGTGTGTTCACTCAGGTGGGCTACTCGTTGTCGAGGCCCTTGCGCCGATACGGGAACACATCAATCACCTTCCCCGCCCGAATCGCCTCCTGCAAACTCTTCCAGTAATCAGCGTTGTACAACTCTCCGTGCAACTGATCGAACAACTTTCGTTGCCCCGAATCGGCAAACAAAAACGGTGGAAACTCCTCGGGGAACACATCCAGTGGCCCGATCGAGTACCACGGTTCCGAGGCCATTTCGTCTTCCGGTGTACGCGGTTGCGGGATGTGGCGGAAGTTGGCTTCGGTCAGGAAGCAGATCTCGTCGTAGTCATAAAACACCACACGACCGTGACGGGTGACGCCAAAGTTTTTCAGCAGCATGTCGCCGGGGAAAATGTTCGCCGCCGCCAGTTGCTTGATCGCCAGACCGTAATCCTCCAGCGCCTCGCGGACTTGCGCTTCATTGGCGTGTTCCAGATAGAGGTTCAACGGCGTCATCCGGCGCTCGGTCCAGCAGTGGCGGATCAGCACCGTATCGTCCTCCACCGAGACGGTGGACGCGGCCACTTCGAGCAATTCTTCGAGGCACGCCGGATCGAATTTGCTCAAGGGGAAACGGAAGTCAGCGAACTCCTGAGTGTCGGCCATGCGCCCGACCCGGTCGACGCTTTTCACCAGACGATACTTTTCGATCACTGTGGCGCGGTCGACGTTTTTCGACGGTGAGAAGCGGTCCTTGATGATTTTGAAAACGGTGTTGAAGCCCGGCAGGGTAAACACGCTCATGACCATGCCGCGCACACCGGGGGCCATGATGAACTGATCGTCAGTGTTGGCCAGATGATTGATCAGCGCCCGATAGAACTCGGACTTGCCATGCTTGTAAAAGCCAATCGAGGTGTACAGCTCGGCGATGTGCTTGCCCGGCAGGATGCGTTTGAGAAAGCCTATGAATTCCGCCGGCACCGGCACATCGACCATGAAGTACGATCGGGTGAAGGAGAAGATGATCGACACTTCCGCCTCGTCGGTGATCAGCGCATCGATCTGGATGCCTCGGCCTTCGCGGTGCAGCAGCGGAATCACCAGCGGCCATTGCTCATCCTGGGTGTAAATGCGCCCCACCAGATAGGCACCCTTGTTGCGATAAAGCACCGAGGAAAACAGCTCGACACTCAGTTCCGGGTCCTTGCAGACCCAGTCCGGCAGGTTCTCGCGCAATTGCGCTTCGAGTCGACGCAAATCGCCGGAAAGGTCGGCGTAATCTTCGCTGAAGCGGTAGTCGGCAAAGATGCTCGTGAGCATGCCCGACAACTGTCCATGCGGCTTGTAGAGGCGGGTTTGTGCCGCCCGGGCCCGGTGCAGACTCGGCCGCGTGGTGTGGATGAACATGCAGCCGTCGCTGATCAGGTCGTGGCTGAACAGCCCGCAGAAAATCGAGTTGTACCAGGTCTCGGAGAGTTCATCGTCGAAGCGCAGGTCGATCAGGCTGATATAAGCGCTTTTGACCAGCGGCCAGCAGCTGACATCTATCAGCACATCGGTCGCGAACGACTCATGCAAGCGCCCTACCGTTTCGCCGACCTTTTCTTCGTAAAGGTTGATTCGCGCCGCCGACGCAACTTGCGTCTCTTGCCATTGGGCCTGCTCGAAACGGGCTCGAGCGCCGTCGGTGATTTGACGGAAATGCTCGCGGTAATCGTCAAAGCCATCGAGGATCATTCGGGCGATGTCGGTGGCTGGCCAATGCTGCGGCATAGTGAAACCTCGGCGGCTGTTCTTATCGTTGGAGCCTGAGCTTAGTGGCCCTGTGTGACGCAACGCAACCATTGCCTTGTGCCCCGACTGGCGCGACACTTGCGTGCCAATCAAGGAAGGAAAGCGCTGTGAACCCCGTCGATATCCTGCGTATGTTGTCGCTTGCCGCCATTTGGGGGGCGAGCTTTCTGTTCATGCGCGTTATTGCCCCAGTGATTGGCACAATCCCCACTGCTTTTTTCCGTGTGTCGATTGCCGCCGTCGGGCTGCTGGTGATCCTTGGGCTGATGCGCATCAGCTGGGATTTCAAAGGCAAACTCAAGACGGTGATGCTGCTCGGGGTGATCAACTCCGGGATTCCGGCGACTCTTTATTCCGTGGCGGCTCAAGTGCTGCCGGCCGGTTACTCGGCGATTTTCAACGCCACCACGCCTTTGATGGGGGTATTGATCGGCGGCCTGTTCTTCCATGAAAAGCTCACCGCCGCCAAGCTGGGTGGGGTGTTTCTCGGACTGTTCGGCGTCGGCATTCTCACCCGTGCAGGGCCGGTGGCGTTCAACATGGAGCTGCTGATGGGCGCACTGGCGTGCCTGATGGCCACCACCTGCTATGGCTTTGCCGGGTTCCTCGCCCGGCGCTGGCTCGACCATGCCGGTGGCCTCGACAGTCGTCTTTCGGCCCTGGGCAGCATGCTCGGCGCGACGTTGTTGTTGCTGCCGATGTTTGGCTACAGCGTGATCAGCCAGCCACCGGAGAGCTGGGGCGGCTGGAGTGTCTGGTTGTCGTTGCTGGGGTTGGGTTTGGTATGCACGGCCTTTGCCTACATTATTTACTTCCGTTTGCTCAGCTCGATTGGCCCGGTCAAATCGATGACCGTGACCTTCATGATTCCGCCGTTCGGCGTGTTGTGGGGGGCGCTGTTGCTGGATGAGCCGTTGTCGATGGCGCATCTCTATGGTGGGGTGTTGATTGCGCTGGCGTTGTGGCTGGTGTTGAAGCGGGCGGTGGTGAAACCGGTTGAAGTGGTTGCTCGGTAGTGCTGCTGACAATGCCATCGCGAGCAAGCTCGCTCCCACAATGGATCGGTGTCACGACGAAGATCCAATGTGGGAACGGTGCCCGGAGTAATGCTCCGGGCTTGTTTTGTTTCAAGCAGTTTTACGGAAGACGAATACCAGACCAATGATGATCAGCAGCATGCCGAGCATGCTCAATGCTGCCAGGCGGTTGCCAAAAATCAGGTAGTCCATCACCGCCGTTACCGCCGGCACCAGGTAAAACAGGCTGGTGACATTCACCAGATTGCCCCGGGCGATCAGTCGATACAGCAGCAGCGTCGCCAGCACTGATACCACCAACCCCATCCACAACACCGGCACGATGAACCCTGTGCTGTGTTCGACGTGAAACGGCTGGAATGGCACGAAGATCCCGCAGAGCAACAACCCGGCAAGGTACTGCACCGGCAGCGTGCCGAGGGGATTGTCGGTAATGCGCTTCTGCATGATCGAACCGAACGTCATGCTCGCCAGCGCCAACAGACCGAAGAGCATTCCGGCCAACGACATGCCGGCCAGACCGATGCCCTGATAGACCACCATGATCAACCCGGCCAAGCCCAACGCCAGACCGAACATCCGGCTTATCGATCGGTGCCGCTCCATGATCACTACGGTGAGAATCGGTTGAACGCCCATGATGGTTGCCATCATCCCCGGCGTGACTTTGAGGTCGAGAGCCAGCAGATAGAAAATCTGATAGGCCCCCAGCAACACCATGCCCGTGGCCATCGCATACAACATCGGCTTGCCGCCTTTGGGCAGTTTCAACTTGAGTAACGGCATCAGCAGCACCAGCCCGCACAGGGCAATGGCGAAGCGAATCAGCAGAAAGGCAAAGGGTGACGCATGGGCCAAGCCCCATTTGGAGAAGATCGCCCCGCTGCTCCACAGCAAAACGAACAGGCTTGTGGACGCCGCCGCGAGCGCGGATTTTTTCGAAAGGACAAACATGAATACCACCTGTAGTCAGGCAAAAAGCCAACTCAGCCGAGGCTGAAATTCAGTAGTTTTTTCAGGCGCTTTTTCAGGCGGGCATGGGAACAGCAGAAAAAAGCTGATCAGCCCGAGAAGCCAACGCCCGGCGGTGAGACGACTGCGCACACCGGCGTGCTACTGACAGGTGGAGGGTAATGACTGATCTGCGCAGGCTGCTGATCCCCGCACGGCACGACGCCAGCGTTGACCGCTGAATCGACTACCGCGTTGATGAGGGAAGCTGGCATGGGCTGATCTTTTTTGATGGGTGAAGGAGTGGTTCAGGAAACCACCGAGGGCCGACTATAACCAGCGCGTGACATGGATTGCAATGACTTGGACAAAGGGCTGTAGCAGCTGTCGAGCTCCAGCGAGGCTGCGTTCGGCTGCGAAGCAGTCGTCAATCCAATCACCTTGGTTTACCCGAAACACCACATTGGCTGATTTTACGTCTGCTTCGCAGCCGAACGCAGGCTTCGCCAGCTGCTACAGATCGCATTACGGCTTAACTGACTGGGGATGGCTTTTTTGTGCAGAAACCAACCTCAACCAAACAGCCAATACCCCAACAACGTCAACACCACCACCGCCAGTACCGGCCGCAGTACCCGGTAGGCCTTGGGGTTACGACGCTTCCACTGTTTGACCACACCGCTGAATGTGTCGCTGAAGTTCTTGCTCCAGGCATAGGCCTGATTGATCCCGCCAACGCGTTCATCATCAAGGTTCTGGGGTGCAGTGGCGCGCCCCAGCAAGCCGCTGATCGAGCGGTTGATATGGGTCATGAGGCGATTGCTCAGCGGTCGCTCGATGTCACAAAAAAGGATGACGCGGGTTTGCTCGGTTTCGTTCTTGACCCAATGCACGTAGGTTTCATCGAACATCACATCTTCACCATCACGCCAGGCGTAAACCTGACCATCAACGAAGATGCGGCAATCGTCGGAGTTCGGTGTCGACAGCCCCAGGTGATAACGCAGGGAACCGGCGAACGGGTCGCGATGCGGATTGAGATGACTGCCACCGGGCAGCAGCGCAAACATGGCGCCTTTGACGTTGGGAATACTGCTGACCAACGCCACGGTTTTCGGGCACAAGGCTTCGGCCGATGGCAGCGGTTTGTCGTACCACTTTAAGTAAAAACGCTTCCAGCCCTTCCTGAAGAACGAACCGAAACCGGCGTCGTTGTTCTTTTCGGCAGCGCGAATGTAGCCCTCGTCGAACAAGTGCATGGCTTCGTCGCGGATAACTTCCCAATTGTTCCTGAGCACATCCAGTTCGGGAAACTTGCTGCGGTCCAGGTAGGGTTTGGACGGTACGCCGGAGAACAGGTACATCAGGGCGTTATAGGGTGCAAACAAGGCCGAATGATTGACGAGCTGACGCAAAACCGGCAAACGCGCCTTGCCACGCAAGTGCACATAGAGCGTGCTGCCGAGGAACAGCAACAACACCGAAGCCTTCGCGACAAAGGAAAAGCTCATCTACAACTCCCTGATGGTAGGTAACTTTGCACAACGCCATTTACCCGACGTGGCAGTCGGCCATGATCAACACTACCGGCCTCGGGAAAAACCCGCATAACTCAACATTCAGTGTTAAGGATTACGCAATAAACATCTATTAACACAAGGTTCCTGAACGGGGGCTGACATTAATCAACCCCTATTGTAGGAGCGAGGCTTGCCCGCGAAGAACGATGACGCGTAATACCTGAAAAACCGCGCTGCATTCTTCGCGGGCAAGCCCCGCACCCACAGGACTTTCGTCGCTCAAATTTCTTAACTTACCGACATTGGGACTTGCTCCCGTTCGCCTGCGAAGTAGCCGTAAAACGTTATTGCTGGTTTTCCTGTTCGGTAAACAAGTCACTGAACAACATGCTCGACAGGTAGCGCTCGCCAGAGTCGGGCAGGATCACCACGATGGTCTTGCCCTGCATCTCCGGGGTTTCGGCCAGCCGCACAGCCACCGCCATGGCGGCGCCGCACGAGATACCGCTCAAAATCCCTTCTTCCTGCATCAGGCGCAGGGCCATCGCCTTGGACTCATCGTCGCTGACCAGTTCGACTCGGTCGACCATCGACAGATCCAGGTTCTTCGGCACAAAGCCAGCGCCGATGCCCTGGATTTTGTGGGGGCTCGGTTTGATCTCTTCCCCGGCCATCGCCTGGGTAATCACCGGAGACACCACCGGCTCCACCGCCACCGAGATTATCGGTTTGCCCTGGGTATTCTTGATATACCGCGAAACCCCGGTAATGGTTCCACCCGTTCCGACGCCCGCGACCAGTACATCGACTGCGCCGTCGGTGTCGTTCCAGATTTCCGGCCCGGTGGTTTTTTCGTGGATGGCCGGGTTGGCCGGGTTTTCGAACTGCGCCGGCATGAAGTAAGTGGACGGGTCGCTGGCGAGGATTTCGGTAGCTTTCTCGATCGCACCTTTCATGCCTTTGGCCGGCTCCGTCAACACCAGTTCGGCACCAAGAGCCTTGAGCACCTTGCGTCGTTCGATGCTCATGGACGCCGGCATGGTCAGCACCAGCCGGTAACCGCGGGCGGCGGCAACGAATGCCAGGCCGATGCCGGTATTGCCAGAGGTCGGTTCGATGATGGTCATGCCAGGCTTGAGTTTGCCGCTGCTTTCGGCCTCCCAGATCATGTTCGCGCCTATCCGGCACTTGACCGAATAACCGGGGTTGCGCCCTTCGATCTTGGCCAGGATGGTGACACCGCGCGGGGCGATACGGTTGATTTGCACCAGCGGCGTATTGCCAATGGAATGGGCGTTGTCAGCATAGATACGGCTCATGGCTGGGTCCTTATACAGCGTTGAATTAGCTGTCCAAGGTATGCCTGTTACCCGTGGTCGTCCAGTCAGTCGAACGTCCGCTTACCCCCGCAGTCAATCGCTTTATACCGCCAGAGATTTGCCATCATGAAGCGTCGATACAGTTGGCCCTTGTGGATCCTCGCCGGCCTTGTTGTGCTGCTGGTTGCCCTGCACATTGCCCTGCCCTACATGGTGCGCGATTACCTCAACGAGAGATTGGCGAACATGGGTGACTACAGCGGGCAGATTACCGACGTAGACCTGGCCCTGTGGCGCGGCGCCTACAAAATCAATGGACTGAAAATCGTCAAGGTCAATGGCAAGGTCCCCGTGCCTTTCGTCAACGCGCCATTGATTGACCTGTCCGTCAGCTGGCACTCGCTCTGGTACGACCATGCCGTGGTGGCCGAGGCGCAGTTCGATAAACCCGAGGTGAACTTCGTCGACGGTGCCAACAAGAAAAACTCCCAGACCGGTCAGGGCACCGACTGGCGGGCACAATTGGAAAAACTGCTGCCGATCACCCTGAACGAAGTGCGGATCAACGACGGCCGGGTCACCTTTCGAAACTTCAATTCAAAACCGCCCGTAAACATGAATGCCACTCAGGTCAATGCCAGCATTTACAACCTGACCAACGTGGTCGACACCGAAGGCAAACGCGACGCCCGTTTCGATGGCAAAGCTCTGTTGCTGGGGCATGCGCCGCTGGAAACATCGGCAACCTTCGACCCGCTGAGCAATTTCGAAGACTTCAAATTTCGCCTGCGCGCCAGGAACATTCAACTCAAACGCATGAACGACTTCGCCTCGGCCTACGGCAAGTTCGACTTCAACGCCGGCCATGGTGATGTGGTCATCGAAGCCGAAGCCAAAAAGGGGCAACTTACCGGCTACATCAAGCCGCTATTGCGGGACGTCGATGTGTTCGATTGGCAACAGGACGTGGAAAACAAAAACAAAGGGGTTTTCCGTTCCATCTGGGAAGCGCTCGTCGGGGGCACCGAGAACGTGCTGAAGAACCAGCCGAAAAACCAGTTTGCCACTCGCGTCCAGCTCAGAGGCAACGTACATCAGAAAAATATCAGCGCATTCGAGGCGTTTTTGCAGATTTTACGTAATGGTTTCATCCAGGCTTTCAATGCCCAGTACGAACGGCCCAAGCCGGATACAGACTGAGTCAAGATGTGACGCCCCATTCAGAGACTGAATAAGCCGTCTGCGTTCACAGTCGACCGGGCAGCGCGTTATAGTCGAGCCTGACAATTTATTGCGCCCCGCCCTGCCTCGTTCAGGTCGGCGTTACCGTTCGAGGATTAGCAGATGAAGTTCGAAGGCACCCAGGCCTACGTCGCCACCGATGACCTGAAGCTGGCGGTCAACGCCGCCATCACTCTGGAACGGCCACTGCTGGTCAAGGGTGAGCCTGGCACCGGCAAGACCATGCTCGCCGAGCAACTGGCCGAGTCCTTCGGCGCCAAGTTGATTACCTGGCACATCAAGTCCACCACCAAGGCGCATCAGGGCCTGTACGAGTACGACGCGGTCAGCCGCCTGCGGGACTCGCAGCTGGGTACGGAGAAGGTCCACGACGTTCGCAACTACCTGAAAAAGGGCAAGCTCTGGGAGGCTTTCGAGTCCGAAGAGCGGGTGATTCTGCTGATCGACGAAATCGACAAGGCCGACATCGAGTTCCCCAACGATTTGCTGCAAGAACTCGACAAAATGGAGTTCTACGTTTACGAAATCGACGAGACCATCAAGGCCAAGAAACGCCCGATCATCATCATTACTTCCAACAACGAGAAAGAACTGCCGGACGCCTTCCTGCGCCGCTGCTTCTTCCACTACATCGCCTTCCCGGATCGCGTCACGATGCAACGGATCGTCGACGTGCATTACCCGAACATCAAGAAAGACCTGGTCAGCGAAGCGCTGGACGTGTTCTTCGACGTGCGCAAAGTGCCGGGCCTGAAGAAGAAGCCATCGACTTCCGAACTGGTGGACTGGCTGAAGTTGCTGATGGCCGACAACATTGGCGAAGCGGTGCTGCGCGAGCGCGATCCGACCAAGGCCATTCCGCCACTGGCCGGCGCGTTGGTGAAAAATGAACAAGACGTGCAATTGCTCGAGCGCCTGGCGTTCATGAGCCGTCGCGGCACGCGCTGATCCCTCTGTTTAACAAGATAGAGGGCGATAACCATGCTGCTCAACCTGTTCAATGAAATGCGTGCAGCCAAGGTGCCGGTCTCGGTGCGTGAGCTGCTGGACCTGATCAACGCGCTGAAACAGCGCGTGACCTTCGCCGACATGGACGAGTTCTATTACTTGTCGCGGGCGATTCTGGTGAAGGACGAAAAGCATTTCGACAAGTTCGACCGGGCGTTCGGTGCCTACTTCAATGGCCTGGAAAAGCTCGACGATCACCTTCAGGCGTTGATCCCGGAAGATTGGCTGCGCAAGGAATTCGAGCGTTCCCTGACCGATGAAGAGCGGGCCGCGATCCAGTCCCTCGGTGGCCTGGACAAGCTGATCGAAGAGTTCAAGAAGCGCCTGGAAGAACAGAAAGAACGCCATGCCGGTGGCAACAAGTGGATCGGCACCGGCGGCACCAGCCCGTTCGGCTCCGGCGGCTTCAACCCGGAAGGCATTCGGGTCGGCGATGCCGGCAAGCGTCAAGGCAAAGCGGTAAAAGTCTGGGATCAGCGCGAGTACAAGAACCTCGACGATTCGGTCGAACTGGGCACGCGCAACATCAAGGTCGCCCTGCGTCGCCTGCGTAAATTCGCTCGTCAAGGTGCCGCGGAAGAACTGGACATCGACGGCACCATCGACCATACCGCGCGCGATGCCGGGTTGCTGAACATCCAGATGCGTCCGGAGCGGCGCAACACCGTCAAGTTGCTGCTGCTGTTCGACATCGGCGGCTCGATGGACGCCCACGTGAAGATCTGTGAAGAACTGTTCTCGGCCTGCAAGACCGAATTCAAGCACCTGGAGTACTTCTACTTTCACAACTTCATTTATGAATCGGTGTGGAAGAACAACATGCGCCGCACCTCCGAGCGCACCGCCACCCAGGACCTGCTGCACAAGTATGGCGCGGACTACAAAGTGATCTTCATCGGCGACGCCGCCATGGCGCCCTATGAAATCACCCAGGCCGGCGGCAGCGTCGAGCACTGGAACGAAGAAGCCGGTTACGTGTGGATGCAACGCTTCAAGGAAAAGTACAAGAAGCTCATCTGGATCAACCCGTACCCGAAAGACACCTGGGGCTATACCTCGTCGACCAACATCGTGCGGGATTTGATTGATGACCAGATGTATCCGCTGACGTTGCGGGGGTTGGAGGAAGGGATGCGGTTTCTTTCCAAATAGAGATTTTTGTTGTCTGTGATGCCGTCTTCGCGAGCAAGCCCGCTCCCACATTGGATATTCGTCGTACACAAACACTGTGTCCGCTGGAGATCAAATGTGGGAGCGGGCTTGCTCGCGAAGTTTTTAGCTATTCAGGAATCGCCGCAAATACTCGACGTGCTCCCGATGCGCCACGTCCTGCACCACCGGCTTCAACCGCACCTTCACCCCCGGCAAACATTGCGCCAATCGCGCCAATGCCAACGGCGTCAACGCCCCCAAACGCGGATAACCACCAATGGTCTGCCGATCATTGAGCAGCACAATCGGCTGCCCATCCGGTGGCACCTGAACCGCGCCCAGCGGGATGCCTTCGGAAATCATCGGCTTGCCCTGATACTGCAACGCCGTTCCCAATAGACGAATACCCATGCGATCAGCCCGGCTGTCGAGGGTCCAGACGCTGTTGAACGCGTCGTACAGGCTTTGCCCGCTGAACTCGCCAATCTGCGCACCGAGCACCAGTTCCAGCGGTGCATCGAGTTTGAAGTTCGGGACGTGCTCACGAGGCAGTTCCCGTACCAGCAGCGGCGCTTCACCGGAGTAACTCAACGAAGCACCTTTGGCCAGAGCCCGGCCCATTCCGTCGAGGCCACCGAGTTCCTCACGCACCACCGTCGCAGTGCTGCCCAACACCTTGGGCGCAGCAAACCCGCCCGGCGCGGCAAGGTATGCACGAGCGCCGAGCAGCGGTTGAGTGAATTGCAATCGTTGACCTTTGCTCAGTTTGAAACTGCGCCACGACGCCAACGTCTGGCCATCGATCTGCGCTCCGAGGTCGGCACCGGCCAATGCCAACAAGCAATCGTCCTCGGCCACCACGCTGAACCCGCCGAGGGTGATTTCGATCACCGGCGCATCCAGGCAATTACCCAGCAGCCAATTGGCCCACGACATCGACCGCCAATCCAGCGCGCCGCCCTGGGTCACGCCCAGATGCCGCACGCCAAACCGCCCGGCGTCCTGCAACAGGCACAGCGGTGTACTTGCTTCAATCGTCAGTCGGCTCATGCCTGGGCCTCCAACGGCGTGTCATCACCGCCCAGATTGATGAACTCGGCATGGCTGATCGCTTCGAAACGCACGGTGTCGCCCGGTTGCATCAGGCTGTAGCCGTCGCGCTCGCGGTCGAACAATTTGGCCGGAGTGCGGCCGATCAGGTTCCAGCCGCCGGGGGAAACCACCGGATAAGCCGCGGTCTGGCGTTCGGCGATGCCGACACTGCCGGCGGCGACTTTTTTGCGCGGAGTACTCAGACGCGGTGCAGCCAATACTTCCTCCACCAATCCCATGAAAGCGAACCCCGGTGCGAAGCCCAATGCGAACACCTGATACTCGTGCTCGCTGTGGCGGCGGATCACTTCTTCCACCGCTAATCCACTGCGCTGAGACAACAACGTCAGTTCCGGGCCGACACTCAGGTCATACCAGACCGGCAATACATGACATTTACCGCTAGTGCGAGCGTTGGGCGACAGATCGATCAAGGCTTCAGCGATCAACTCCCGCGCTTGGCCCGGATTCAGCGCCGTCAGATCGTAATGCACCATCAGCGTCGTATAGGACGGCACCAGGTCGATCAGATGTTTACCAAACGCTTCCCGCAGACGCTCGCTGGCCGCGAGTATCCACGGCATGTTGACCTCGCTGATCTCATCGAACAAACGCAGCATCAAACAATCCAGCGCTACCACTTCTACCCGAGGTTTCATGTCGCGCTCTGCTGATCAAGTGCTTCACGAATACGTCGCACGGCGGCCACCGAACTGGCGTTGTCGCCGTGGACGCACAGGGTGTTGGCCTGCAAATGCAAGGCACTGCCGTCGCTGGCCGTAAGGTTGTCACCACGAGCAATAATCAGCGCCTGCTCGATGATTTTCTCGGGGTCGTGATGCACCGCGCCCGGCAATTGCCGCGAAACCAGCCTACCTGCGCTGTCGTAAGCACGATCGGCGAAGGCTTCGAACCACAACGTCACGCCATATTCATCGCCGAGTCGCTGCGCGGCATCGTTGTCGCGAGTAGCCATCAACATCAGCGGCAAGCGCCGATCATAGGCTGCCACAGCCTGAATCACCGCGCGCAATTGCGCCGGGTTGACCATCATGTCGTTGTACATCGCGCCGTGGGGTTTGACGTAACTCACCTGCCCGCCCTGCGCCCGACAGATGCCGTCGAGGGCGCCGATCTGGTAATGCAACAGGTCCTGCAGTTCCTGGGCGGTGTAAGCCATGGATCGGCGACCGAACCCCACCAGATCCTGATAGGCCGGGTGTGCGCCAATCTGCACGCCGTGGCTCAGGGCCAGGCTGACGGTCTTGCGCATGATGCTTGGATCGCCGGCGTGGAAGCCGCAGGCGATGTTGGCGCAATCAATGAAGGGCATGACCTCGGCGTCCAGACCCATGGTCCAGTGGCCGAAACTCTCGCCGATGTCGCAGTTCAGTAGCAGGCGGTTCACGGTGAACGCTCCTGGCTTTTTAAGCTTAAGGGCATATGTCCCTTAGATTATCAGTTCCGGGCATTCGGTTATTGAACGTCGAGTTGCTTTGCAGGGTGCGCAACCGGCCGATGCGCAGAAAGTGGGCAGGCACTCCATCGTCTGGAGCAAACCACATGCCAGAATCTGTAGGATATTTCTCAAACTCTAAATATGAACCACTATCATTTGCATTATTTTTTCAAGCCGGTATTCTCAGCGCGCTTTCAGCTAATCAATTGTCCAGAAGGAGTCGGACCTGATGCGCGGCTACACGCAAAAACAGCAACAATTGCTCGCTCACTGGAGCGAAGCGCTTGGCACTCAGGCTTTCCAGTCCCACCGCATCACGCTCGATCATTTGAGCAACGCGCTGGAGCCCGCCGCCCAACGCTGTTTCCAACGCCTGATCCAGGCGCTGTTTCGTGAAGACCTGATCAACCCCGACACCTGCGAATACGACGACACCAGCCGTTGCTGGCTGCCGCTTGGCGATGGCGCGCATCTTTGCTTCGAGCACTTGTCCGGGGGAAGAATGAACAGCTGGGACGTACGCGGCAGCATCGTCCTGCACACCCCCGACAGACTGCCCCAAAAAATCCAGTTACCCAGCGAACTGCTCGCTCACCTCAGCACTCGGCTCAACCCGCCAGCCTCCACGCAGGTACTGGAACGTCTGGCCCGGGAGCTGGATGACAGCTTCAGCAACGACACCCTGTGCCTGGCGTTTCACCATGGATGGACCGAGCGCCTGAGAGAGCAGATCGACACCGAGTACGACGACAATCTGCTCGCTTGGCTCAAAGCCGGCCCCAATCACCAGAACCCGACGTCATTGCTCGAACAATGGGGCACGCTTGGCCATCCGTGGCACCCGAACTACAAGACCAAACTGGGCTTGAGCGCCGCTCAGGTCATCGCGTTCTCGCCAGAATTCGAAGCGAGTTTTCCGATTGTGCTGTGCGCCCTGCACCGCCAGTACGCCCACGTCGAAGCGCTGGCTGGCACCACCGATTACTGGGACTGGTGGCAAGGTCACTTCCCTCAGGCTGCCGAGCAATTGCAACGCCATTTGCAGCAGCTGGGCCTGGATGCAAAGGACTACCTCCCGCTCCCGTCGCACCCATGGCAAGCCCATGAAGAGCTGCCCCATTCGTTCGCCAACGAGATCGCCGACAACCTGCTGATCGTCACTGACATCGTGGCTTTTACCGGCCACCCGACCATGTCCTTCCGCACGGTCCTGCCGGAGGCCAGTCGCATGGCGCCGATGGTCAAACTGCCGGTGGCTTTGCGACTGACCAGCGTGCAGCGCACTGTGTCGCCGCGCTCCGCCCGGATGGGACCGCGCATCAGCCAACTGATACTGAATATTCTCGATCAGGAGCCGCAGATTCAGCGTCTGCTGAACATCGTTCCAGAGCGCATCGGCGTGCACTACGCACCACTGCCGGCCGATGACGAGCGCTCCCGGCATGCTGCCGTGCTGTATCGCGACAACCCGCTGACCCTACTGCAAGAAGGCGAGTTGGCGGTGCCGGTCGGCAGTCTGTTCGCCGTCAACGAATTCGAACAACCGTTGCTGCGTGATTGGGTAAGACTGGCTCAGGGCAGTGACGACAGCGAGTCCATGCTGGCGTTCTTCGATGATTACCTGTCGATTGCCGTACCGAGTCTGTTGGGCATTTACCTGATGTATGGCGTGGCGTTCGAAGCGCATCAGCAAAACAGTTTCATGGTGATGGGCGCTGATGGGCAGTTGAATCGGCTGCTATTGCGTGATTTCGGTGACGTTCGTATCGATCGCAAAACCCTGCACGCCAAGGGCCTGGATATCCGGTTGCACGATCCGAAAATGACCCTGTATGACGACTCCGGCTTTGTCCGTGACAAACTCCTGCACACCACCTTCATGTGCCACCTCGGTGAGCTGACGTTGCTCTGTGCCCGCCACTGGAATGTGCCGGAAACTATCCTTTGGGAGAAATTGGCATCGCACGTTGCACAGTGCTTCGAGACCTTGCGCGAGCGCGTTGAACCGGCACGTTGGGAAAGCGAGCGCCAGGCCTTGCTGGAACAGGACTGGCCCGCCAAATCGTTCATGCGCATGCGCTTGCTCGACAGCCACGCCGACATCGTCGGACGCCTGAGTAACCCGCTGCGACCAAACGCCCATGCTCGCTGACGGTCGCGCCTTGCGACTGCTGATCGTTATCCAGTTTGTCTCCATGGGCGCCATGGAAATGAGCGGCCCGTTCTGGCCCTTGCAGATCCAGCATCTGCTCGGTCCGGAGGGCGCTGGCTACACCGTGCTGTTATCGGCGCTGGTCTATGCCGGTCCGATGCTGGCGGCCATGCTCCTGACTCCCATGTGGGGCCGGTTGGGGGATCGCACCGGACACAAACCGATGATTGTTCGGGCGTTGCTGGCACTCGCGCTGTGCCAAGGGTTGGCGGCCATCACCCTCGACCCGTGGCTGCTTGTGGGTATTCGCGTGATGCAAGGCGCATTGGCCGGTTTCCTCGCTGCCGCGCAAGCCTATGCCCTGGCCTGCTGCGACAGTTCCAGACGGGGTCATACCCTGGCCCGCCTGCAATCGGCAACCGCCGTCGGCTCATTGATCGGCCCGGTGCTGGGTGGCTGGCTGATGGATGTCTCGGGGTTTGCCCTGCTCTGTTATGGCGCAACGGCGATTTGCCTGCTGTGCGCACTGGGGAGTTTTTTCCTGCCGGCCGACAAGGCACGGACCTCGAAGAAAAAACCTGTTGAACCGGTGGCGCTGCCCAAAGGCTGGCTCGGTGGGATCCTGTTGGTGATTGTGTTGATTCAGGCCGCGAAGATGATGCCGCAGTCGTTCTACGCGCTGTACGTCGCGAACATTCTGCACGCCCCAAGCTGGCTGATCGGCGCCACCTACGCGGCGAGCGCCGCGACCCTGGCCATCTCCGCACCGCTGTGGGGACGCCTGTTCGACCGCTGGCAGCCGGCCCACAGCTTGCGCGTCATCGAAGGCGTGGCCTGGCTGTGTGCGCTGACGCTGGCGGCCACGGCATTGGCCAACGAATGGCTGGGGTTTCTCGTCAGTCGACTCGTCTGGGGCATCTGGCAAGGCGCCCTGCTGCCCGTCGCCTATGCACTGATCGCCAACACCATTTCCGTAAACCAGCAAGGCTTCGCGCTCGGCCTCGGCAACAGCGCGGCAAAGGCTGGTGCTCTGCTCGGTGTCGTCCTTGGCGGGATCGGCATGGGCCTGGTCGGCCTGGCTCACAGTTTCTGGCTGGTGGCGCTGACCTACGCCATAGCCGCCATCGGGATTCGCTGGGTGCGCTCGTTCAACTCCACGCCTGAGCGCTCGACCTTATCAACCCACACTTATCACAACTAAAAAAAGACCACGTCATGACTCGAACCAAACTCTCCCTGCTGATCCCGCTGCTCGGTACCTTCAGCGCCCAGACCTGGGCCGAGGATACCGAGCAGCAGCCCGGCACCTTGAACATGCAAGCCACCGTCGTCTCCGCGACTCGTAGCGAAGCGAGCATTGCTTCAATTCCGGGCTCGGTCCAGGTGATCGACGAACAGCAGGTCCGTGAGCAGAGCGGCGCGGGTCGCCGGGTCTCCGACATCCTCGGGCAATTGGTCCCCGGCCTTGCGCCATCCAGCGGCGGGATGAGCAACTTCGGTCAGACCCTGCGCGGGCGTAACATGCTGGTGTTGATCGATGGCGTATCGCAGAACGCCACGCGCGACAACTTCCGCCAGCTCAACAGCATCGCCCCGGCCAGCATCGAACGCATCGAAGTGATCTCCGGCGCCAGCAGCATCTACGGTGCCGGTGCTTCAGGCGGCATCATCAACATCATCACCAAGCGCAATCAGGGCCAGGACATTGCCTACAGCAGCAAACTGGGCCTGACCAGCGGCAATAACCTCAACCGCAAAGGCTTCGCCTACGAAGCCTTCCAGAGTGCGACGGGGCGCAAGGATGCCCTTGACTGGTACGTCTCCGCCGACCTGACCCAGCGTAACGATCAGTTCGATGGCAACGGCAACCGCATCCCTCAAGACACCTCCCAGGGCAGCAACATGGATACCGAAACCTATGACCTGCAAGGTCGTTTCGGTTACGAACTGGATGCTGACAAAAAACTTAGCCTGTCGCTGCAGGACTACAAGGACCAGCAGGACACTGGCTACACAAAAGACCCGACAAACCGGCAGGAAGCCGTGGCGGTCAAAGGGCTGAAACTCGACGACCAGCCCTATACCCATAACCAGGCGGTCAACCTCAACTACACCGACAAGGATTTCTACGGTCAGGGCCTGCAACTGGAAAGCTACTGGCGCCGCGCCGATGCACTGTTCTTTCCGGACCTGTCGCGAGGCAGGGCCGGGATCTCCGACAACAACAGTGTGCAAGATGTCTACGGCCTGCGCGCGGCCATCGACACGCCACTGCCGGCGATCGGGAGTGCCACGGGTAATCTGGTCTGGGGCGCCGACTATAATAATGAGCGCTCCCGCCAACGAGGTGATCAATACACGCTCAATGGCCTGACCTACACCAAGACCGGCACCACCTACGAGCTGGGCCCGGACATCGAAACCACCACCAAATCGCTGTTCGGGCAGATGTCCTGGGACATCGGTGACTGGACCTTGCGTGGCGGTGTGCGCCGTGAATGGATCGAAAGCGAGGTCTCCGACAGCATCGCTTATGGTCAGATCGTCCAGACCGGCGTACGCGCAACGCTGCCCGGTGACACCCTCAAGTACGATGCCACCCTGTACAACCTGGGGGCGGTCTACCACCTGAGTGAAAACCAGGACGTTTTCGCCAATTACAGCCAGGGGTTTTCGCTGCCGGATATCCAGCGCTTCATGCGCGATGTCAGCAGCACCTTCGACATTCAGAGTCTCAACGCCCAGGCCATCAAGGTCGACAGTTACGAGCTGGGCTGGCGCGGCAACTGGGACCAGTGGCAGGCTGATGTCACCGTGTACGAAAACACCTCGGACGTGACCCAGTTCTACGATGCCAATGATCGCGTATTGCGCCTGATCAACCAGAAAGAGCGAGTTCGCGGCATCGAAAACAGCCTGACCTATCGCGCGACCGATCACTGGTCGGTGGGTGGCACTTATGCCTGGGCCAAAGGCGAGACCGAGCAGAACGGCAAATGGATCGATCTGCCGGCTACGCGCATCTCACCGGCCAAGACCACACTGTTCGTCGGCTACACCGAAGACGACTACAGCCTGCGCCTGCAAGGCATGCATTTGTCCAGTTACGACGCCGCCGCCAAGGACAACAACGGACGCGAGATCGAAGGCTATACGCTGGTGGACCTGCTCGGCTCCGTGCAACTGCCGGTCGGTCGTCTTGAAGGCGGGGTGTATAACCTGACTGATCGCACGTACCAGAACCTGTTCACCCAGGCCAACGCCAGAGCGCCATACGCCAATGCCGAAGGCCGCACGCTGAGCATGAGCTATTCGGTGGATTGGTAAAAACCGGAGCCGGCTTGCCAGCGATGCGATCTGCCAGGCATACCGTGTCGTGGCAATCGCCGGCAAGCTGGCTCTACAGGGTTACAAACCGCGCAAATCCCGCTCTTCGATCGGCCGGCTCTGGCGCAAACGCTTGCCGCCCAGCACCACCCAGTCGATCAGACGGAACAGGCATTCAATGCCGAACGACAGCAGCAACGCGCCGCTCATGCCCCAAATCATCGCTTCCGGCGTCAGCAGGATCTGGTAGCTGTAGCCATTCCAGGTTTCCTTGCGAATATCCGGGTCGGCGGCCAGGGCCACTTGCAGGAAACGGATGTACCACGGGCCTTGCATGGCCTGGAATTGCTTGTCGAGGGCCAGTTGACGGGTGAGCAAGGTGCTCAGGCTGTCGGCATCGCTGCGAAAGATCGGGTCTTCGCTGGCACGGTAATGGGCCACGAGCGCCTGCATATCACCCTTGAAAAACTGATTGGCCGTGCCCTGAAAACCGCTCAAACCGGTCTGCGCCTCGATCAGATGCGCCTCGACCCGCTTGGCATAATCACTGATGAACCCAGGCACCTGGACACCGATCAACAGGCCCGCCGCGAACAACACCAGCCGAAGATAACTGAGCAACATGGGGGAGAGATCCTTATTCGGTCTTGCCCTGGCTGACGCATTCACCGCGTCGCCAAAGGCTCCATTGGCCCGGTTCGTAGCGGGTCCAGGTTTCGTTTTCGGTCAAGGGTTCGGTGGCAATCACTGTGACCACGTCATTGGGCGTGGTTTCGGCCTGGAAGTCGACGATCACATCGACGTCCTTCAAACGCGCCGGGCCGAACGGTGCTCGGCGGGTGATCTGCGCCAGTTTGCTCGAGCAGTAGCAGAACAACCAGTCGCCGTCGCTGAGCAAGCAGTTGAACACGCCTTTGCTGCGGTACTCCGCGCAGGCGGCCACCAGATCCGGTAACAGCGCTTCGATGTCTACTGGCTCGGGGAACGCCGCACGTACCCGATTGAGCAAATCGCAAAATGCCGCTTCACTGTCGGTATCGCCAACGGGGCGGTAAAAACTGGCGATCGGATTGAAGTCGGCCAACTGGCCGTTGTGGGCGAAACACCAGTTGCGCCCCCACAACTCGCGCACGAACGGGTGGGTGTTGGACAGGCAGACCTTGCCGACATTGGCCTGGCGGATGTGGCCAATCACCACTTCGCTTTTGATTGGATAGCGCTGCACCAGGTTCGCCACTTCCGACTCGCTGCTCGCCGCCGGATCCTGGAACAGCCGCAGACCACGGCCTTCATAAAAAGCGATGCCCCAACCGTCACGGTGCGGCCCGGTGCGGCCGCCGCGCTGCATCAGCCCGGTGAAGCTGAACACGATATCGGTCGGGACATTGGCGCTCATGCCCAATAACTCACACATGCTCGGACTCTCGATTCAGTACAGGGGCACGGTTACAGACGCGGTTCGACCCGCAAACGCTGAGGGTTACTCGGCACCGGTGGCCGGCCGTAACGATCATCGCCGGCCCCGCCGAAAGGCTGATCGTCGTCAGGCCCGTCGGCCCGCGCGGCAGCCTTGGCGGCCGCCGCCTGTTCCTTGCGAGCGTTGGAAGCGCGCTCGATGGGGAAGCGAATGGCCACGAAAACCAGGTAAATGCCGAAGGCAATCATGCCGTACATGAACAGATCGGAAACCGCGCGCCAGGCGTTGTTGCCGACCTTGAACAGCAAGTCGAGGGCAGTAATGGCGATGGACGGGGCGATCTTTTCTTTCACCGGGTCGATGATGGTCGGGCTGAACAGCAACACCGCCACCAGCAGCCGCAGCGGCTCACGCAGCCAACGCCACATCCAGCGGGTGATGCGCATCCACACCAACAGGCAGCCTAAAGCGGCAAAGGCGTAGAGGCCCCAAGCGATCAGATAGTCGTTCTCGGTCATGGTGTCCATGGCAAGGCAGGCAAGTCGGGTAGAGACAAACCATTTCTGGTCTGCCTCCCCCTAAGAACCGTACGTGCGCCTTTCAACGCATACGGCTCAAGTCTTTAGAAAGCCCCTTGCGGAGCCGGCTTGTTTACTGTCAATCCACGGCTGTGAAGCTGTTGATGACAAACTGGGTGCAATAGTACCCGGTTATCCAAGGTGTCTCCACCGCCATGGGAGCGTTGGATTATGTGATGGTCGTGCCATCCACTGACCTTGGTGATTGGCTGTTTGCACAGCGGACAAAGGCCTTGCTGGCCTTGAAAGAGCCTGACAATTTGCTTCCGGTACTTCAGCTTTTTGAGCATCCGTTCCATTCGTAGCTTCTCGCCCATTTCCTCCATGGAAGGGTCAAAGGGATTGTATTCCCCACTCACCTTCCGATGCCTCTCAATCGGAATACTCGCTAACGAGTACATAGGAGCTAGTGTTTTCGTCCCGTCCGCCTTCAACACCGTGGTGGCGAATACCCAACTCCTGCCTTCGTGAGCCTGAAAATAACTCCTCCGGACCCACTCCAGCGACTTGTTAGGATGTCGCCGTTTCGCCCAACGCCAAAGAGCATGGAAGATCGAATTGTCCATCCGGCTGTACGCCTTCTTGGCAACCACAGGCTGGTGATACAGCGCCCAGCCTCTGAGTATCGGGTTTAGCAGTCGGACCAGATCCGCCTGCTTTACCGTTTTGTTGGTGCTGATGACCTCCTTTACCTTGCGGTAGAACGCTTTCACGTTCTTTTTGCTTGGCTTGATCAGGAGCTTCCCGTCGTACTTGCGGAAATTCCATCCTAGAAAGTCGAACCCCTCATCTATGTGAACGACACGGGTTTTCTCGAGTGACAGCTGCAGTCCCCGTACTGCCAGGAACTGCTCAACCCAAGGTTTGATCTCGTTTTCCAGCACCTCTTTCGAGCCTCCCGTAATCACAAAATCGTCCGCGTAGCGCACCACGTTGATTTTCAGCTTCTTGGCCTTTGTCACGCCCAGATGTTGCTTGAGCTGTGTTTCCAGACCATCCAGCACCATGTTTGCCAAGGTGGGCGAGATAATCCCGCCCTGCGGCGTACCGGCATTCGTTGCCTGTAGCTGGCCCTTATGAATCACGCCAGCCTTTAACCATTTCTGGAGAACCACCTTGTCCGTAGGGACGTGGGCGATCAACCAGTCGTGGTTGATATGATCAAAGCAACCTTTGATATCCGCCTCCAATACCCATTGGGCCGAAACCCTCTTGGATAAACAGACGAATAACTGACCCATCGCATCCGCCGTTGAACGCTCGATCCGAAAGCCATAGCTGTTCGGATCGCCGGTGGTTTCCGCAATGGGCGCCAAGGCCAGCAGATATAACGCCTGCATAGCCCTGTCAGTCATGGTCGGGATGCCCAGTGGGCGCTCCGTCCCATTTGACTTCGGAATGAAGACACGCCGTAGAGGCCGTGGCTTGTATCCGTGGCGCTTCAACCCGTTTGCCGCTTTCCATTTGGCATCGGGTGTATCCCAAAGCACGCGGTCGACTCCCGCCGTGCGCTTGCCCTGGTTTTCAGTGACTCGCCGTGTAGCCAAGTATCTGGCCGAACGAGAGCGAGTCAGCATCCGTTGCAAGGATTTAACCCTGCGCCAATTGCCTTCCCGACAAGCCTTCGCAATCCGTAGCTGCATCGCCCGGACATTCCGCTGGACACGACACCAGTCGATGTCGTGCCATTGCTGCGGAGCGCCGGAAGGCGCAGACACGGCCGTATGGCTATGTACTTTCATGCTGCCTTCCTCTCAACGCGCCTGAGCGGAAGACGTACGCATCCCCTGACGGGAATGGACGCTCCCGTCAGGGTTGGATTAGTAGGAGACCAATACTGCTGGCCTCTAAGATCATTGAGACAGGTTCAATCAGAGCTCATGCGACGAAAGACCACGCAGAAGTCTGCCCGGTTTCCCGTGGGGTTATGTTTCAACCCCTATCCGAACCATTACAGCTCGGCGTTCGCTTTCTCTGCGATCCCATACCCGCACAGCCAACAGCTCACCTTGCGGCTCGCCTGCCCGAAGGCAGCCATACGGGCTTACCACGTTCCCTGCCTGTCACACGATTGGTTTAGGGCCTGCCTTTCCGCCGGTGGTTTTGATGACGACGTACCTCCAGCCTCTACAGAGGTATCCGACCACGTGCCTTTTGGCTCAAGCCTATTAGCAGTTTTGGCTTGTTTATAATTACGACGTTTATCAGCAGTTCACATATGTTGCCCATGCCAACCAGCCTGGCGCCTCAACCCGGTACTGCTCCGAGCATCTCTGCATCACCTCGCGGCAATTGCAGACCCGTTTGGGGGCTACGTTGTTAGAAAAGCTTCACACCTCACCGTTACCGATGACGCATGTTTTCCTAGGCTATCGTTGGTCGCACAACGAGTCCGCTGCTAGCTTGAGGACAAGCTAGATGGACAATGACAGACAGAGCTTTCGCTCGCGTCTTCACATTGAGGGGGGCAGGAACTGACTAGCAGCATGCCCAAAGAATTATTTCCTCCTGTTTCAGAAGCAGGAGAAAACCCCTGCGGGGATTCTCTCCCGCATGGGTAGGGTTCTAAAAAGAACCGATGATTTGATGGGCGCTCCAGAACCAGTGAAACCCGTTCTGTGGTCGAACCTCCGAGCGCTAGTCGACCTTGGGGTGCCACCGCCGCAGCGGCAAGTCCTTGAAGGCATTGGACTTCTGGAACGGTTTTGTTTCTCGGGATTGGTTACCCAAGCTGTCGGTTTCCTTTCGAAAACCCTTCAAGATGACCATACACCTTGAAGTCTTGAAGACACGCTACGCGTGTCGCACAGAGGCGCTTATAGTAACGACTTTTCGCACGTCAGGCTTGTCCCAATACCAGTCGGGCAAGACAACAGACCCTGTGGGAGCGAACTTGTGTGGTGAGGGAGGTTATGGCGAGGGAGCTTTTGTGGCGAGGGTGCTTGCTCCCGTTGGGCTGCGAAGCGGCCCCAAAAAAGGAACTGCTGCGCAGTTCAACGGCAGCAAGCTCCCTCGCCACAGAAAAGCCCCCTCACCATAAGCCCGCTCCCACAGGTTGCGAAGCCCCTATTCCGTACATTGTTCGAGAGTCATTCATGCCCTTATCCGCCAACGTCAACAGCGCCCCGATTGCCCACAAGGCCGACGGTTCTGACCCGTATGCCTGGCTGCAGGAGCGCGACACCGACGCGGTGCTCGATTACCTGAAAGCTGAAAACCGCTATCAAGAGGCGCAAACCGCCGATCAGGCCGGGCTGCGCGAAACCCTGTTCGAAGAGATCAAAGCGCGGATTCTCGAAACCGATTTGTCGCTGCCCTCGCCTTGGGGCCCGTACCTGTATTACACGCGCACTACCGCCGGTGACGAATACGCCCGTCACTACCGCTGCCCGCGTCCGGTCGATGGCAGCCTGCAGATCGACGAAAGCCAGGAACTACTGCTGCTTGATCCGAACGTGCTGGCCAAGGGGGGCTTCTTTTCCCTGGGCGCGTTCAGCATCAGCCCGGACCACCAGCGTCTGGCCTACAGCATCGATTCCAGCGGCGAGGAGATTTACACGCTGTTCGTGAAGGAATTATCCAGCGGCCGCGTCAGCGAACTGGAATTCCAGGACTGCGACGGCAGCATGACCTGGGCCAACGACAGTCTGACGCTGTTCTTCGGCGAACTCGACGAGACCCATCGCCCGCACAAACTGTTCCGATATCGGCTGGACGGCACCGCGGCCGAAGAAGTGTTCCATGAGCCGGATGGTCGATTCTTCCTGCATTGCTACCGCTCCAGTTCCGAACGGCAACTGCTGTTGTCGCTGGGCAGCAAGACCACCAGCGAAGTCTGGGTGCTCGACGCCTCTCTGCCGCATCAGGCCTTTACCTGCCTGGCGCCGAGGGTCGAAGAACATGAGTACGATGTCGATCACGGCAAACTCGATGGCGAGTGGACGTGGCTGATCCGCACCAACCGCGATGGCATCAACTTCGCCCTGTACCAGGCCGTCGATACCGGCGTCGCGCCGACCGAAGCCGACTGGCAGAACCTGATTCCCCACAGCGACACAGTGATGCTCGAAGGCATGAGCCTGAACGCCGAGGCCATGACCCTGAGCCTGCGCGAAGGTGGCCTGCCGATCATCGAAGTCCGCCCACAGGACTTGGTGCCCTATCGCGTGCAATTGCCGGACGCGGCCTACAGCCTGCATGTGCAGAACAGCCTGGAATTTGTCAGCGACCGGATCCGTCTGCGCTACGAAGCCTTGAACCGTCCGGCGCAGATCCGCCAACTGATTCTGACCAGCGGCGAGCAGCAAGTCCTCAAGGAAACCCCGGTGCTCGGCCCGTTCGACGCCGATGCGTACGTCAGCCAGCGGCTTTGGGCGACGGCACCGGACGGTACGCAAGTGCCGATCAGCGTTGTGGTCAAACGCGAGTTCCTCGGCAAGCCGACGCCGCTTTATCTGTACGGCTACGGCGCCTACGGCGAAAGCCTCGACCCGTGGTTCTCCCACGCGCGCCTGAGCCTGCTGGATCGCGGCATGGCGTTTGCCATCGCTCATGTACGCGGTGGCGGTGAGCTGGGCGAAGCCTGGTACCGCGCCGGCAAGCAGGAACACAAGCACAACACTTTCAGCGACTTCATCGCTTGCGCCGAACACCTGATCGCCAACGGCTTCACCACCCCATCGCAGCTGGCGATCAGCGGTGGCAGCGCCGGTGGCTTGCTGATCGGCGCGGTACTCAATCAGCGGCCGGAGCTGTTCGGTGCGGCGATTGCCGAAGTGCCGTTCGTCGACGTGCTCAACACCATGCTCGACCCAGAACTACCGCTGACCGTCACGGAATACGACGAGTGGGGCAATCCACAAGAGCCGGACGTCTATGATCGGATCAAGGCCTACGCCCCGTACGAAAACGTCACCGCGCAAGCCTATCCGGCAACGTTGGTGATCGCCGGCTACAACGATAGCCGTGTGCAGTACTGGGAAGCGGCCAAATGGGTAGCGAAATTGCGCGCGACCAAAACCGACGCCAACGCCTTGTTGCTCAAGACTGAACTGGGTGCCGGGCATGGCGGGATGAGCGGTCGTTATCAGGGATTACGTGACGTAGCCCTCGAATACGCATTTGTTTTCAAGGTTTTGGGCATCGCCTGAGGAACTTGGCCTGGCGTACCGGTCTTAACACCGACACCGGATCCGGATACAACATAAAACCAATGTGGGAGCGGGCTTGCTCGCGAAAGCGGTGTGTCAGTCAACATTGATGTTGAATGTGAGCCCCCTTCGCGAGCAAGCCCGCTCCCACAGGGGATCAACGGCTACCCACGATCCGGAACAGACATAGACACAAGAAAAAGACCGTGACGACATGTCAGAACCGACCTTACTGAACAAAGAAATTCGCGACTGGCTGATGGACTGCGGCATGTTCGATCAACTGCTGCCGGCAGACTTCGTGGCGGCTTCGGGATATTTCAGCATCAGCACCGTCGCCGAAGGCGAAGAGATTTTCCATGAGGGCGATGCCGGCAGTTTCATGTGCATCATCCACACCGGCCAGGTCGCGGTGCAGAAGACCAACAGCGACGGGCAGCGGGTGACCATGGCTACCTTGCGCAGCGGTCGGGCGTTCGGCGAAATGGCCGTGCTCGACGGCGAACGGCGTTCAGCCAGTTGCGTGGCCGCGAGCAATTGCCAGTTGCTCAACCTGGGCAAGGACTCGCTGGAAAAGATGCTCAACGACGCGCCAAAAATCGCCGCGAAGATCATCCGCGCCCTCGCCGTTTCCCTTTCCAAACGATTGCGCATGGCCGACGGGCAATTGCTCTCGCAGCAGGTCTAGTGTCCTGTCTCACCCGCCCGGTGTTTTGATTTTCGTCGTGCTCGGCTCAAGGCCTGGCAAAGTCTGGTCCTTGGGTGGATTGGGCATTTCGATCGGCGGCAACAACGGTGGCCCGCCACTGCCGGAACCGGCCTTGGGCACGCTGGTCGGGGTGATCTGCGGATACGGCGTCGGCGTGGCGGTGCCGGGTGAACCGGGCATCGGCACAGGGCTGGTGGGGATGGTTTGCAGCTCTTGGGCCTGCACTGCAGTTATCGAGAGCGCGGCCAGGGCAATGACCGTTAGAATGGTGCGCTTCATCAATGGCTCCATTGGCCTTGTGGTCTTTTGCAGGCTACTCCCAACTGCACTCGTTTGCCTTCTTCCATCTGTCAATTTTTCCTCAAGAGAGCCCCATGAAACGTTTCGTTCTGCTCGACACCACCCCCATTCCTGAAAACGGCGGTGCCTTGTGCCTGTTCGAATATGGCGAGGATTTCGTCATCAAGATTCAGGGCGGTGACGGCGGGCAGTTGATGAACACACGCATGCACGGCTCCGAAGATGCACTGGCCGAAATCCCCTGCCGCAAGGTCGCCGGCCGGCCGAATTCGCGGGTATTGATCGGTGGCCTGGGTATGGGCTTCACCCTCGCCTCGGCGCTCAAGCATTTGGGCAAAACAGCTGAAGTGGTGGTCGCTGAGCTGGTGCCCGGCGTGGTGGAGTGGAACCGCGGCCCGCTGGGCGAGAAAGCCGGCAACCCGCTGCTCGACCCGCGCACCGTGATCCGTATGGAAGATGTGGCCAAAGTGCTGCAAGCCGAGCCGCTAGGTTTCGATGCGATCATGCTCGACGTCGACAACGGCCCCGAAGGCCTGACCCAGAAGGCCAACAGCTGGCTCTATTCCGCTGGGGGCCTGAGTGCCTGCGCCAAGGCCCTGCGCCCCAAAGGCGTGCTGGCGGTATGGTCGGCCAGCGCCGACCGGCAGTTTTCCGACAAGCTGAAAAAAGCCGGTTTCAAGGCCGAGGAAGTGCAAGTCTTCGCCCACGGCAACAAGGGCACCCGCCATACCATCTGGATTGCCGAAAAGCTCAAGGGCTGAGCGTGGGCCTGTCATCACTTATTTCCTAGGCCGCGAAATAAGCAAGCCCTACACTTGGCTCATAACCGTCATTAGTCTTTACAAAGGTGAACCCATGAGTTCGTCAACGCCTCCGTCCAACACGTCGAAGCTGGACCGCATCCTTGCCGACAACCAGCGCGACAAGGAAATGGGTTACCGCGACAAGGCCCTGAAGATGTACCCGCACGTGTGCGGCCGTTGCGCCCGTGAGTTCTCCGGCAAGCGCCTGAGCGAACTGACCGTGCATCACCGCGACCACAACCACGACAACAACCCTCAGGACGGTTCGAACTGGGAGCTGTTGTGCCTGTATTGCCACGACAATGAACACTCGCGGTATACCGATCAGCAGTATTTTGATGAAGGCTCGCTGAGTACGCCGAAGATTGCCAAGGCGACGCACAACCCGTTTGCGGCGTTGGCGGGGTTGATGAAGAAAGACGAGTAACCCACCTACTGATCGTTCCCACGCTCTGCGTGGGAACGATCACTGACCACCCTCCCCCAATCCCCGTATAATCGCCGTTTTTTCCCCGAAGGCACCCCGCTCGTGGCAGATAAACGGTACAGCTGCATTGGTTTGTATAACCCCAAATCACCGGAGAACGTCGGTTCGGTGATGCGCGCCGCCGGCTGCTATGGCGTGGCGTCGGTGTTTTACACTGGCAAGCGCTATGAGCGCGCCGCCGATTTCGTCACCGACACCAAGAAGGTCCACTGCGACATTCCGCTGATCGGCATCGACGACCTGAAAAAAATCCTGCCTCTTGGCTGTGTGCCGGTCGCGGTCGAACTGGTCGACGGCGCCCGTTCGCTGCCGGAATACACGCACCCGGATCGCGCCCTCTACATCTTCGGCCCCGAAGACGGTTCGCTGGATAAAGACATCCGCGACTGGTGCGAAGACGTGGTCTACATCCCGACCACCGGCTGCATGAACCTGGCGGCCACCGTCAACGTTGTGCTGTACGACCGCATGGCCAAGGGCAACAACACCCGCTCCGGGCCGAAATTCCGCTGAATTGCCGCATATTCGATGGAACAAGCCGCTCGCCCAGACAGTCAGCTAAATATGCTGAAGCAACCCTTCCCTGCCTGGAGACAGATCATGCGCGAGTTCAATCCTGTAGAACGTATCGAAACCACCCCGTTCCAGAGCCCTTCCGTACAAAACGTTCATGGTTGGGAACGCGCCGGCTCCCTGGCGGGTGGCGTGGTCATGCTGAGCAAGGGCCTGCGACGCGGCGGCGTGTTCGGATTGATTGAAATAGCCATCGGCGGCATGGCCCTGGCCCGGGGAATCACTGGGCATTGCTCGGCGAAAAGACTGTTGGAAAAGAACCGTCAGGACATGGAAAACGCACGCGCGAGAATCGAGCGCGCCGGAGATGAGCTGAGCCGCATGAAAGCCAATGCCGAAGCGGCGACCAGCACGGCGACCGTGACGGGTAATGATTCGTTGAACTCGCCGAAGGCTGGAGTCTGATCCGAAAGTTGCGATGGGGCTCAGGGCCTCTTCGCGGGCAAGCCTCGCTCCTACAGGAATTTGTGAATTCTATCGTTCCTACGGGAATTGTGTGGATCCTGTAGGAGCGAGGCTTGCCCTAATGCCAGTCAGTTAAGCGCAATTCAATGTGGGAGCGGGCTTGCTCGCGAAAGCGGTGTGTCAGGCGACATCAATGTTGACTATGCCGCCGTCTTCGCGAGCAAGCCCGCTCCCACAGGTTTCGCACCTTAACTGACTGGCATTAAGGCTTGCCCGCGATGGCGGTGCTACTGAAGCAACCCGGTATCAAGCACCTTGGAAGACTCGCCAATAACGCTTTCCGCGAGCTGAATGAATTCCTTGGTATCCACACTTTCCAAATGCATCGCCCCACGCAGCACATCATCCAGCGAGCGCTTGTTGCGGGTTTTCAGGCGAATTTCGCGATCCAGTTCCTGTAACAACACCACCGCTTTGGCCACCTGCGCCGGGTTGATCTGCTCACCGCGCAAAGTGCTGACCTTCTGGCTGTCCTTGATCAACTTGCTGTGCAGGCTCTCATACCGCTCATCACTCATGCCGCCTGCGCGGCGCACCAGTTCGATGGCGTAATACTCGGCAAACCCTTCGCTGATCCAGTCGCTGCGCTGGCTGTCGTTGATCCGCCCGAACGCTTGAACCAGTTCACGCACCAAGGCACTGCTGCCGCTCTCGCTGACCAGCGGCAGACGCGTGTTCAGGTAGATCGATTCATGCGCGGCCGAGCTGCCGCGCCACATCGGGTCGTTCGCGCCGACAATCAGCAACTTGCTGGGATGACGCGGAAAAACCGCCTGCACTTGCGGCCACACGAACGTCAGCAGCGTCAGCACGTCCATGCGGCGCATACCCTGCCCCTGAGGCGAGGCGACGGTGACTTCGGTTTCCCCCAGTCGCGTGCGACGGCTGCCGAGGTGGCCGGCGACCAACCAGCCAGTGGGACGGTCGAACAGGCGCGAGACGTTATCGATCCGGAACTTGTTCTTGCCGATCCGCGGCCAGGCGGTTTCGACGCTTTTCCAACCGCTGGGCAATTCGAACTCAAGGCGTGAAACCAGTTCGATGCCGTCCTGTTGATCGAATTTGGCCGCCGGCACCAGGTCATCGCCACGCATCAGCGCCCAGTTTGGGGTCATGCGAGTGTCGAAGCTGCCGCTCTTGCGCCCGTGGCTGATGCGCACGCGGTAGGTCAGGCTGGCCTTGTCGGCAGTTGGGCGCCAGACACCACGGGCCTGTTTGCCGGGTGTGAGCTGCCATTGGCCATCGGCCTTGAAATCACTGTAGTGACTGCCGTCGCCCAAGTCGAAATCCAGGCTGCGCACCGCCGAACCTTGGGCCAGGGTCAGGCGCACTTCGGCCTGATCGCTTTGCGGCAACAGGCGCACGTGATAATCCAGATCGACTTTCTTTGCCGCCCATACAGGCAAACTCAGGGCCAGCAGCCCGACAGCCAACGCCCGCCGCACTCCCACAGCCATACACACTCCTATTGTGGCGAGCGAGCTTGCTCGCGCTGGGCTGCGTAGCGGCCCCGAATTTTTGTCATCTCTTCCTATTTTGTGAGTGCTACGCACTCAAGCGGGAGCAAGCTCCCTCGCCACCATAAGCAATGGGAATTAACCCGCGCGAAAAATCAGATGGTCTTCCCAATCGTCTTCGGCCACGCTGCCCTCGGCGAGCATGCGCCCGGACTGGGAAATACGTTCGTGATGCACCGCCTCGCGATCACCGCACACCAGGTGATGCCAGAGCGGCAAATCCTTGCCTTCGCTGACCAGTCGATAGCCGCAGGTCGGCGGCAGCCATTTGAACTCATCAGCCTTGCCCGGCGTGAGCTGGATGCAATCGGGCACAAAGTCGCGGCGGTTGAGGTAATCAGTGCACTGACAGGTTTTGAGGTCCAGCAGTTTGCAGGCGATACGCGTGTAGTAGACGGAGTTATCGTCTTCGTCCTCGAGTTTTTGCAGGCAACACAGGCCACAGCCGTCGCACAGCGATTCCCATTCCTCTTGATCGAGTTGATCGAGGGTTTTGCGTATCCAGAACGGTTCGACTTTGGCGGCCATGGTTCAAGCATCAACATCAGGTGGTGAAAAGGCCGCCAGTCTAGTGCCAAGGCATCGGTGGGCCAAGCATTGGCGACTGTCGGTACACGGCACTTGTGAGTTTTTGCGCCGCCCGGTAGCTTTGCCAGTCGCAAAGAGCCCTACCCACGTGCCATTTACGCAGTGGCGATCGGCAAGCTGGGCGGCAAGGCGACGCTGGCCGAGTACCTGCAAGCCCGCTCCCACATTGATCGCGGGGGTTTCAATACCCGCGATTGAAATCCACTTCCCCACGCAATGCTTCACCCGCCTGATACGCCCGCAAGTTTTCGACAAACAACTTCACCATCATGGGTGGCGAAGTCGGTGCCGAACTGTGGCCGGTCAACAACAGGCCCCACGCGGTCCAGAACGGATGGCGTTGCGGCAGCGGTTCCTGACGGCAGACGTCGATCACGGCCCCGGCCAGATGCCCTTCCTTCAAGGCTTCCACCAGATCCGCATCGACCACCGCCACGCCGCGCCCGACGTTGATGAACAATCCCGTCGGCTTGAACTGCTTGAACAGTGCGGCGTCGTACAGGTCGTGAGTATTCGGGGTATTCGGCAGCAGATTGATCACGTAATCCGCCTCACCGACCAGCCGCGGCAAATCACTCAGCGCGCCGACTTCGACAAAGGGTGCCTGCTCCCGGGCGGTGCTGGCGATGCCATACAACTTGACGCCAAACGGCAGCAGAAACTGCGCCACCGTCTGACCGATGTCACCGGTGCCGACGATCAACACCTTGCGTCCGGCCAGGCTTTGGCCCTGGCGATTGTCCCATTTGCGCTCGACCTGGCTGACCAGCCGCGGCAGCACTTCGCGCTCGTGGCCGAGCATGTAAGTCAGTACGTATTCGGCCATGACCTGACCGAAAATCCCTACCGCGCGAGTCAGGCGATAGTGCCGTGGCAGGCCGTCTGCCAGCAACGGCGTGATGCCGGCCCAGGTCGACTGCAGCCATGCAGGCAGGTGACCCTGACGCAACAGTGTCGCCAGCAGGTCCGGCTGGCCGAGCCAGACCGGGCAGTCGGCGGCCTGACGGGCCAGTTCGGCGGAGTCGCCGCTGGTCAGTACTTCCAGATCAGGCGCTGCCTGACGCAACAGTTGGGCATACACAGGATGGTCGTGTTCAGCAATCAGAACGCGCATGGTTCAAACCTTTCAAAAACAGTGCAGACGGCCGCCGACGGAGTATCACTCCATCGCCCTGGCCATCGTCAAAATCATTCCAGTGTTTCATGAAGGCTCTGAACAGAGCCTGTCTGTCGACTACATCGGATCGTTGCGTCGCAGCAATTCTTCCGGCAGGTGCTCGATGTATTCGTCTTCGGCCGGCGGCATTTGCAGGTGGTAGCCCTGCTTCTCGAGGTTTTCCAGCACCACAGTGATGTCTTCGCGCGACAGCTTGCGCTCGGGCGTCAGCACCAGATCGAAAGCGTGATGCGGTTTGCCGAAGGCAGCCATCAAACTTTCCGGAACGCGCTCCAGTGCATCGCTTTTGAGCACATAGAGGTACATCTCGTTTTTCTTCAGGCTTCGATAGATGGAGCAAATACGTTTCAAGGCTGTTCTCCGGCGGTGGCCAGGCTGTCGAGCAGCGCCTGGCCCATCAATTCGCGGCGCCAGCCACGCAGCGAATCAGGCAATTGGTAAGGACCATTGGGGAAGCCGCTTTTGAGCAACGCTTCCAGGGTTTTCTTGCGCAGCATCAGCTCTGGCGCAATGTTCAGGCGCTCGGCTTCGGCCTGGCCGATGGCGCGCAGCTGTTTGACCAGCGCGGCGGCTTCCACCGGTAACGGCTCCGGCACTGCTGGCGGCCATTGATCAGGCGACACACTGCCAGAGCGTTTGATCAGATCAAGCAGAAATTCGCCGTCCTGACGCACGGTACGCGGGTGCATGTCTTCGATTTTCGCCAGCGCGCCGAGGTTGTCCGGTTGCGTACGCGCCAATGGCCACAGGGAATGTTCACGGACGATGCGGTTGCGCGGCAGATCACGGGCACGGGCCTGCGTCTCACGCCAGGCGCAAAGTTCACGCAACACGGCGAGTTGGGCGCGGGACAGTTTCCAGGCCAGTTTGGCGTCGCGATAGACCTCATACGGGTCGACCTCGCGACGCAGATTGGCCACCAGCTCGGCACCGTCTTCCAGGACCCAGGCGTACTTTTCGTCAGAAAGCTTCGGACGCAGCTGTACGAAAACTTCCGCCAGATGCAAGGCATCTTCGGCGGCGTAGCTGATCTGGGTGTCGGACAGCGGACGTTGCAGCCAGTCGGAACGGGTTTCGCCCTTGGGCAGGTCGATGCCGAGCACCTCCTGCACCAGTCGCGAATAGCCCATCGAGAAACCGAGGTTCAGGTAAGCAGCGGCCAGTTGGGTGTCGAACAGCGGCGCCGGTAAGCTGCCGGTCAGGCGCAGTAATACTTCGAGGTCTTCGCTGCACGCATGCACGACTTTGACCACGGCCGGGTTTTCCAGCAACGCGGCCAATGGCTGCCAATTGTCGATGGTCAGCGGATCAATCAGGTAAGCGCGTACGCCATCGCCGATCTGCAGCAGGCCTGCGATCGGGTAAAAGGTGTCGACCCGCATGAATTCGGTGTCGAGGGCAACGAATGGCAGCTGCTGCCACTCGGCACAAAACTGACCGAGGCTATCGTTGTCGCGAATCCAGTGAATATCGATGGCCACACGGCTCTCCCTTGAAGAATGGCGCGCAGTATATATCGCCCCCGACGATTTCCGCGCATCCACTGAACAAGAGCTTTAGCGAAAATACCTGCAGAACAGCAAGAATTGTCTGACAGGTGGAAATTAGTTGCCCTTGCGCAACACGTAGACCCGCATCCGCGCGCAACCCGGCAGGAAGTCCTGATGGCTGAGCAAGTGGAAACCCGCCTGCCTGAACTCGGCCTCCAGCTCGGCCTTGCTCGCCTGCGGCTGGACCTCTGCGCCCTCCACGTCCGATCGGCGCAGCTTGAAACGCCCATCAACCCGCACAGCCACAATCACTGTATCGCGACTGACCCGGTGGAACTCGCCCAGCATGGCCAACCGATGCTCAGGACTGGCGATGTGTTGAAACAGTTGCATGCAAAAAATGCAATCAACCGCGTTCGCCGACAAAACGATGGTGAAGGCTGAACTCTGAAAAGTCTTGACCCGCTCCAGCAAATGCTGCGGATGGTGAGTGCGGGCGTGATCGAGCATGTCCTGAGATGGATCGGTCGCAAGAATCACCCGATTCGCATGCTCGGCCAGTACCGGCCAGAAGCGCCCGGCACCGCAGGCCACATCAAGAATCAATCCCGGTTCGCCCGCGACCTGAAGCGCGTTACGCACCAGTTGCTCATCGCGCCAGAACGTCAAACGCCCCGCCAGGCCACGCGGTCGCGACTGAAGGCAGACGCGGGCGTGTTCCTGATCGTAGCGCCGGGCGAACTCGAGTTCGATGGCGGATGGGGGCTGCGCGGACATGTGCAATGGCTCTTGTTGGAATATCGACTGAGGGCAGACTAACGACTGGCGCGTGAAAAAAAGGTCGACGGCCTCATTCTTTGGCCAGCACACCGTCGATCACTGCACCGCGGCATCCGGCAAACATGTCCAGCTCCGGGTTATAGACCTTGCTGTTGACCTCCAGCAGGCCAAGCATGGAATGGAACAGGTTGTCCTGACTCAGGGGCTTTTCGCGACTCAGTTGCAGGCAATGGGTGTCGACCGAAAACGACTTTTGATAGCTGTCGGAGAACCACGCCAGCATCGCTACATGCTTCTGTTGTTCCGGCGCCAGCAGGTAAGGCGTGCCATGAAGAAACAGGTTGTATTCGCCTAGCGATTCGCCGTGATCCGACAGATAAAGCATCGCGGTATCGACTTTGTCCTGGTTGCTGCGCAACAGATCGATCAGGGTCGACAGCACATGATCGGTGTACACCAATGTGTTGTCGTAGCCATTGACGATACTTTCGCGGCTGCAATTGTTCAGTGCATTGCTTTCACACACCGGGGTGAAGTGTTCGTATTCTTTCGGGTAGCGCTTGAAGTATTCCGGACCGTGACTGCCCATTTGATGCAGTACCAGCACGGTGTCTTTATCCAGCGTGTCGATGAAGTGCTGCAAACCTTGCAGAAGAATTTCATCGCGGCACTCGCTGTTGGCGCACAGCACCGGGTCTTTCAGGTTACTGACGTCGTCGACAGTGACCCGATCGCAGGTGCCTTTACAGCCCGACTGGTTATCGCGCCAGATCACCTCGAGACCAGCGTGCTTGAGCACGTCCAGCAGACCTTCCTCGTTCTTCGCCTTGCTGGCGTTGTAATCCTTGCGGCCCATGTTGGAGAACATGCAGGGCACCGAAACGGCTGTTTCCGTGCCGCAAGAATGCACATCGGTGAACGCGATCAGGCCAGCCTCTTTATCCAGTTTGGGTGTGGTATCGCGGTCATAACCCAGGATGCCAAAATTCTCCGCCCGGGCACTTTCGCCCACCACCAGTACTGTCAGGGATTTACGGCCGTGGGTCTGCCAGATAGGGTTTTTCCGAGCGTCTTCGCCGATGTTGATGAAGGGCTGGCGGGCAGACACTACTTGCTCGCGCAGATAGCCGAGCGAGGCACCTATGTAGTTGCTCGGCACCACCATCAGGCGCAATTCATGGTGATTGCGAAACAACGACGACAGGCCTTGATAGTTGACCAGGGCGACACCACCGATCACCGCAACCGATGCGACACTCACCAGCACTTTACTTAATAACTCGCGGTGCCAACGACGATAATTAACCGGCGTTTTCCACAACAACCACGACGGTAAAATTCCGAGCAATACAATATAAACAAACAACTTCACAGACAGTAAATCGCGCACTTCTGTGGCATTGGTTTCTGCAAAGTTACGAAACATACCGGCGTCGATCAACACACCGTATTGGCTCATGAAATAGGCCACGCCGGCACTGACCAAAAAGATCAGCGTCAACACGGGTTTCATCACCGGCCGGAATGCCAGCAAGGTCAGCACAATGTTGAAGACCGCCAGGATCATCACCCCGAACGCGATACGCATGGCGCTGCCTTGACCGTCTGCAGCGGTGATATCGAAGAGGTGTTGCCAGAGAACTGAATTGAACCCTGCCACTAAAAAGGCACTGGCAATCAACACCACCCACTCGGGGCGCACGGCTTTGAACTTCAACATGATGATCGGCTGTTCCTGAAAAGAAGTGCCCGCGGTAAATGTGAAAATTTCATTTACCGCGACAACACAAATCTTAAGCAGCCAACCCTCAATTTTTCGTGAAAAATAAGCCACCGATTAGTTGGCTCATGGCATTATGCCCAAACTTTCAACACTAATTTCAGGCCTGATGCAAGTACCAACGCCAGTCCTGCTCACCGACTTCGCCCATGAACTGCCGGTATTCGGCACGTTTCACCGCCAGATACACGCCAAGAAACTCACCGCCGAAGGCCTCCCGCGCCCAGTTCGATGCCTCCAGCGCTCGCAACGTGGTCAACCAGTCGGTCGGCAACAATTCCGTGGCCTGGGCATACCCGTTGCCCTCCACCGGAGCGCCCGGGTCAAGCTGCTCGCGGATGCCGCGATGAATCCCGGCCAGAATCGCCGCAGCCGCCAGATACGGATTGGCGTCGGCACCACAGATGCGGTGCTCGATATGCCGGGAGAATGCCGGCCCGCCGGGCACCCGCAAACTCACGGTGCGGTTGTCCACGCCCCAGGTGGCCGCCAATGGTGCGTAGCTGTTGGTCTGGAAACGACGGTACGAGTTGGCGTTCGGACAGAACAGCAGCAACGAATCGAGCAACGTGCCGAGCATTCCTCCGACCGCTTGTTTAAGCAGCGGCGTGCCGTCCGGAGCCTCGCTGGCGAACAGGTTGTTGCCGTCCTTGTCCGCCAGGCTGACGTGCATGTGCATCCCGGTGCCGGCCATATCATCGAAAGGCTTGGCCATGAAGCAGGCTGTCATTCCGTGTTTGTGGGCCACACCCTTGACCAGCCGTTTGTAACGCACCGCTTCGTCCATCGCCTGCAAAGCATCGGTGCGGTGTTCAAGGGTGATTTCCACCTGCCCCGGCGCATATTCGGAGATCGCCGTGCGCGCCGGAATGCCCTGAAGTTTGCAGGCGCTGTAAAGGTCGGCCAGAAACGGCTCGATTTGCTCCAGTTCCCGCAAGCCGTAAACCTGCGTGGCGCGTGGCCGCCCGCCATCGACATCCCGCGCAGGCTGCGGCCGGCCGTTGCTGTCGCGCTGCTGATCCAGCAGATAGAACTCCAGCTCCGCCGCCATCACCGGGTAATAACCGTCGGCCTGCAAGCTTTCGATGACCTTGGCCAGCAGGTGCCGTGGGTCGGCGATGGTCGCGGGCATGCCCTCCTTTGGATGCATGCTGACCTGCACCGCCGCCGTGGGAATCAATCGCCATGGCATACGCTGCAAACTGCCGCTGATCGGATAGGCCCGGCAATCGATATCACCAACGTCCCAGACCAGCCCGGAACTCTCTACATCATCGCCATTGATGGTCAGGCCCAGAATGGTACTCGGCAGCGGCCGCCCGCTTTCGTACACCGCCAGCAGTTCATCGCGATGCAGCAACTTGCCCCGTGGCACACCGTTGTTGTCGACGATGAACAGCTCGAACATCCCGATATCCGGATTATGTTCCAGGAAGGACAGGGCTTGTTCTTTCGTGGCGAAGGATGTCGTGGCACAACTCATGGGAATTCTCGTCTATCCGCGTCAGGCAAACGCACAGGCGCCGCCGGGTTGATCCCGGCGCACAGCGCGGGACCTGTCAGAACAATCAACGGGACATGCAAGAATCCGGCGGGCGCGCGTGGCGGCAGTGCCATAGCGCCCAGAAGGCCAGTTCGGAGGGAAGTGCGACCGGACAACCGTCCATAAAGAAGACCGCGGTAAACAGATGATCCGCAGCGTCACATGGGCGGTTAAGTCGTTAAATCGGGTTTTGAAGAACCTTGGGTGTGGATTGGCTAAACATTCACTAAATGCCTTAAGTGAACAAAATCTACCAACCACCGCAGGCCTAATGTGGGAGCGGGCTTGCTCGCGAAAGCGGAATGTCAGTCGACAGAGATGTCGGATGTGACGGCCCCTTCGCGAGCAAGCCCGCTCCCACATTAGATCTGCGTTGCACCACAGCTATTTAATTTTTAAATACCGCTCCAGACTTTCTGATTTGCGGCCTCCGAGGCTCGCGCGCCTAATCGGCTCCTTGTTTTTGAAGGTCCGATTATGGAAAACGTTCGCGCAACCTCCCGTCCTGCCTTCTGGCTGATGTTCGGCATCATTCTTGTTGCCCTGAACCTGCGTCCGTCCATGGCCGCTGTCGGTCCTTTGCTATCAGCCATTCGCGGTGATATCCCGCTGAGTTTCAGCCTGGCCTCACTCCTGACGATGCTGCCAGTCATGGCCATGGGGCTGGCGATGTTCTTCGGTATCGGTATTAGTCAGCGTTTGGGCGAGCAACGCACCGTGGTGCTGTCACTGCTGATCATCGGCTTGGCCACGGTGTCGCGGCTGTTCCTCGATTCGGCGGCGGAACTGATCTTGAGTGCCGTGTTGGCTGGCATCGGCATTGCGTTGATCCAGGCGTTGATGCCCGCCCTGATCAAGTCCCGTTTCAGCGACAACGTTTCCGTGTGCATGGGCCTCTACGTGACGTCGATCATGGGCGGCGCGGCAATCGCGGCGTCGTTTGCGCCGCTGGTGATGACCCGCACCGACAGTTGGCGAGTGGGCTTGGCGATCTGGGCAGCGCTGGCGCTGGTGGCGTTGCTGTTCTGGTGCGCCCACCGCTCGGGGTTGCCTACGCTGGATGCCAAATCATCAGGCAAAGAATCCTTTTTCACCCATTCCCGCGCCTGGTTACTCGCGATCTTCTTCGGCCTCGGCACGGCGTCCTACACCTGTGTGCTGGCCTGGCTGGCGCCGTACTACGTGGAAAAAGGCTGGAGCGAACAACAGGCCGGTTTGTTGCTGGGCTTTTTGACCGCCATGGAAGTGTTGTCGGGGCTATTGGTACCCGCCATCGCCAACCGCAGCCGCGACCGGAGACTGGTGCTGGTGGTGTTGCTGACGCTGATCATGGCCGGTTTCTGCGGGCTGATTCTGAGCCCGCAACACCTGAGCCTGTTGTGGCCCTGCCTGCTTGGACTGGGCATCGGCGGGCTGTTCCCGATGAGCCTGATTGTGTCATTGGATCATCTGGACAATCCCCAACGCGCGGGCGGGTTGACTGCCTTCGTGCAGGGCATCGGTTACCTGATTGCCGGCCTCTCGCCGTTGATGGCCGGGATAATTCGCGATCAGTTGGGCAGTTTCGAATGGGCCTGGTGGTCACTGACCGGCGTCATGGCATTGATGATCCTGATCGCTCTGCGCTTCGATCCGCGGCATTACGCCAAACACATTCACTGACCCGGCCCCCCATCATGAAACGCACAGGTTTTGCTGCGGCTCACGTCGGCATGCTGCTCTGGGCACTGTTGATTGCCGTCTCGTTTTCCGCGGCAGCCCAGGTCAGCCAGGCCATCGACCCGATTCTGCTCACCGGTTTGCGCCTGCTGTTTTGCGCCCTGGTGTTTTTTCCCCTGCTGCTGTTCAAGGGCGACACCGCCATGAACATCCAAGGACTGCTCAGCCATGCGGTGCTCGGTATGCTGCTGGCGCTGTATTTCGGCTCGTTGTTCGAAGCGCTGCGCTACACCTCGGCAGTGAGCACTGGAACGATGTTTGCGCTGGTGCCGTTACTGACGCTGCTGTTCGAAGCCTTCCTGATACCCGACAACAGACTGAAACAACGCGTATTGCCTATGCTGATTGCCGCAGCCGGTGCCGTGCTACTGGTGTGGAAAGGTGCAGGCCCCGGCGAACTGCCATCGCTGTACGCAGTGTCGGTGTATGGGGTCGGCTGCCTGGCGATGGCGCTTTACTCGCCCCTGAGTCAACGGCTCAAGGCCAAAAGCCTCAAGGGGCGCGGCCCGGTGGGCATGACCTTCTGGAACATGCTGTTCGGCGCGCTGTTTCTATTGGCGTTCTGTGGGTTCAGTGGCGGCTGGCGATCGGCGTCGTTGCTGACTGTGAGCGATCTTTGGTGGTTGATCTATCTGGCACTGTTCGCCACCCTGGCGACCTTCTGGCTACTGCATCGAGCCATTGGCGTCATCGCACCCTCCTCGGTCATTTCCTACATCTACCTGAGCACTCTATTCATCACGCTGTTCCACTGGTTCTGGCTACGCCAATCGCCACTCGCCCAGGAAATCATCGGCGCGTTACTGGTAGGCGCAGGCATGCTGGCGCTGCTAATATCCAGCCGCGACGCGATCCCCGCGCAGCCATCAGCGTTAAAGGCCTCTGGCCAGCTTTCAAGAGATTGAATTCATAGGTCGTGTTCGTAACATTTTCTGTCCCACAACTGACCATGAAAAATCCTACAAGGCATTCTCTTGGCACCATCGTTCCGTTAGGATCGTTCGCACACGTTTGCGCACAATCAGCGCAAAGGGCACAGCGAGACAGAATGGATGCTGAACAGTAACTTGCTTAGAAAGCTCGACATGCAGGACCTCATGGTGTTTGTCGCCGTGTATGAGCAAAGCAGCGTCACTGGTGTGTCGGAGGCGCTCTGCGTCAGCCAGTCCACTGTGAGTTACTGCCTGAAAAAACTGCGCACCAGTTTCGAAGACGAGTTATTCATCAATACCCGCATGGGTATGCGCCCCACCTACAAAGCCAGCACCATGCATACCCATGTGCTGAAAATTCTCGAAAGCATCAACCTGTGTCACGCCGGGACACCGACCTTCGACCCGACCTTGCAACCGGTCACCTTCAATATCTGCGCGCCGGAGTACTTCGAGCAGTTGATCCTGCCGCGCCTGCTGAAGAGCTTCGATTTCGCCGACCTGCCAGTGGTGGTCAACATGCACAAGTTCGAAACCGACATCCCGGCCGAAGAACTGCGCGACGGCAGCCTCGACCTGGTGATCTGTTTCGGCCCGAATTTTCATCGCAGCCACGCCGATTTCAACTTCAGGATGCTGCTGGAAGATGACCTGGTCTGCGTCTTCGACAAACGCGCCACGCCGCTGGAACCGCGCTTGAGCCTGCAAGCATTCACTCAACGCCGGCATGTGTTCCCGACGCCCTGGACATCCACTACCAATATGGTCGACGGTTGGCTTGCTCAACAAGCCCACAAACGACAGATAGTCGCGCGTTCCAACAGCTACAGCGCGGCGCTGAAGATGATCACCGGCACCGATTTCATCCTGACCTTGCCTCGACGCATCCAGCAATTGCTGGCCAACGAGGCAATTTTCAATCACTGCGAAGCGCCCAATGGCCTGCCGGGCTTCACCCTGAACATGCAGTGGAGTCAAAGTGTCGATCAGGACAGCGCCAACACCTGGCTACGCGAGCAAGTGATCAAAGCCTGCGTCGAGCAGGAAATGGCCTGAAACTCAGTGGCCAATGGCAGTCTTGGTGTAGGACTCTATTCACTGGGACAGCGGAAAAGTCGCACGCTCACTCATGAACGCCTCCAGACGCGAGCGCAACCAGCGTTCGGCCGGATCGCTGTCGACATGGCTGAGCCAGACCATGGACAAGTCCAGAGTCGGCGTCTTGAACGGAAACGGCTCCTTGAACAGTTGGCCGGATGCGGCCATCGCTTCGGCCGTGTAATCCGGCAGGCTGGCGATCAGATCGGTGCCGGCGAGCAAGGCCGGTAACGAGCTGTATTGCGGCACCTAGAGCACTACATGACGAGTGCGGCCGATTTCCGCCAGCCACTCATCGGCATAGCCACTGACCATTGGCGGTGTGAGATACCAGCACGTGCGGCCGCGAGCAATATTCATCGAGGGTCAGCGGTGTGTCCGATGCGTCTGAAACAGCTTCTCTGCCACCCCTGTGACGTTGCGTTCGAGCATCAATGTCTCGAACACCACCATCAGGTTGATGTCGGCCTTGCGCAGTTCGTTGCGATTCATCCCTTGCACCCCGGTCCCCAAGACTTGGGTGACTGTTTAGGGAGGTGTCGTAATCGGCGTCTATGCGACTCAAGCAGTTGGGGCCACTCAAACCCTAAGCCCGCCCGATCAGAACGAAGCTGCTCTGACTGAGCAGCTTCACCGCCTGCAGCCTATATCTCCTTTACCGGGGTCTGATCCTCAGTCCCTTTGATCAAACTGATGGCATGCACACAATCAGACTTGTTGACGTACGCCTCTCCACTGGCAATCGTTTCATGATTCCCCGCCCGCAAACGCCAGCGCCATTGGCCCTTGCCGGTCTGCGCGGTACCACGGGTTTGCCTGTAAATCTCAAAATACATTGATCGCTCCTTGCGATTGCTGATTACGACAGATCAGTGATCTGCGAAACCAGAGTAGATGAGGAATTTCTGGGGCAACGTCTTTCAATGTGAGGGGATATTTCGAGAAAAAACCCTGATTCACGAAGCGATCAATAAATACGGGGGGGGCGGTAATTAAAGAGACTTGAAGGAATCAGTTTTCCCGTTAACAGGCATATTTTTCTTACGCTGCTATGCTGATTTATCCGACACTAAAAACCTCCCCCCTCAACAGAGTCAGCCATCGGTTTTTCCTATAGTGGACAGGCTGAGCCCCTTCACTTACATCGGGACAGGCTGACCTATCACGTTCATAAGCAGCTCCTCTCGATGATCGATCCAACACCTGAAAAAACGACTATGGTTGTAAGTAATCGGTCTACTCCGGACCAGTAGTGCACTGATGGAGTTCTTATGAAAAGAACCAATCTTGCTGCTATTGTTACCACCCTTCTCGCGGGAACCCCATCAACAATCTGTAGCGCTGCACCTTCTACAGATCCGGTTTTCGCATTTGGCTTGCTGGGAAGCTACAGCGTCCTAGAATTCACAGGGCGCAGAAGCACGGCCACCGAGCACATGCCGGAAGGAGGATTATTTCTCAATTTCGGCAACAAGATGACCGCTCAGACCGGCCTTGTTTATCATGCGGAAATTAGTGGTCAATACTCTGAAGAACAAAATCAGAAAGTAGAGGATGGTCAAGTCGACCTGGATTTTGGCTGGAGGATTGCTTTGGATGCGCGCAATTTTGTAGATGTCTTGCTGGGCGGAGGATACAAATGGAATCGCTTTCAGCCGGACTTTAACAAGTACGACATCGAACTCACCAGCCGCACCCCCTTCGCTAAAGTTGCTGCTGGCTACAATCATCAGTTCAGCACTACAACCCTGCGTGTTGAAGCGGGGATTCGGAAGGCAATCAATGGTGATACGAAGCTGAAGATCAATGGAATCAGCAATGAGAGCCTGGATTTAAAGAACACCCTCAATCCTTTTGTCGAACTGAGCGTCCTATTCAATCAGCAAGGAGCGATTCCGGTTATAGCATCCCTATACTACAACCGCTTCAAATATGACCTGGATGGTCAATTTGTGGTGACCGATTTCGACAAACAAACAAGGGACGAGTACGGCGTAAAATTAGGCCTCGCATTTTAACGCTACGATGAGCATTTCAACGACTAGCCCCTTTTGCTTGACTGAAACAAGCCTCGCCCTCGAGGCCAGCCCTGAGGCGCAAACAGGATTGAGCGATCTGTAGAGTGAGCTTTCTGCCCTGAAAAAATGCCCTGAATCAAATCGCAGAAACGAAAAAGCCCCTGAAATCTTTAACAATTTCAGGGGCTTAATCTTATTCAATAATGGCGGAGAGATAGGGATTCGAACCCTAGGTACCGGTGAAGGTACAACGGATTTCGAATCCGTCCCATTCGGCCACTCTGGCATCTCTCCAACGGCGCGCATCATAACAACACTTTTGCCGGAAGCGAACCCCCTAAGCAAAATTTTTCCGTGCTATCAGATGCTTGCGTCGATTACAGCGGTACGCCCAGACGATTGGCGACTTCTTCGTAGGCTTCGATGACGTCACCGAGGCCCTGACGGAAGCGGTCCTTGTCCATTTTCTTGCCGGTGGCCTTGTCCCACAGACGGCAGCCGTCCGGGCTGAACTCGTCGCCCAGGACGATGGAGCCGTCGGAGAAAACGCCGAACTCGAGTTTGAAGTCGACCAGCAGCAGGCCGGCGTCGTCGAACAGTTTGCTCAGGACTTCGTTGACCTTGAGCGACAGTTCTTTCATACGAACCAGTTGCTCGGCGGTGCCCCAACCGAATGCCACGACGTGGGATTCGTTGATGAACGGGTCGCCCTTGGCGTCGTCCTTCAGGAACAGTTCGAAGGTGTAAGGATTGAGCTTCATGCCTTCTTCGACGCCCAAACGCTTGACCAGGCTGCCGGCGGCATAGTTACGCACGACGCACTCGACCGGAATCATGTCGAGTTTCTTCACCAGGCATTCGTTGTCGCCCAGCAGTTTGTCGAATTGAGTCGGCACGCCGGCTGCTTCGAGTTTCTGCATGATGAAGGCGTTGAACTTGTTGTTCACCATGCCTTTGCGGTCGAGCTGCTCGATGCGCTTGCCGTCGAACGCCGAGGTGTCGTTGCGAAACAGCAGGATCAAGCGGTCAGCGTCATCGGTCTTGTAAACCGATTTGGCTTTGCCGCGATAAAGTTCTTCACGTTTTTCCATGATGGGCTCCGCTTGCTAAGTAGGTGGGCTAGGCGATGTGTCGCCAGTCGAGCCCTGAATCTTGATCGGCCAGTTGCAGCCAGTCCGGGTCGCACCCGAGGGTGTCGACAAAACATTGCCGGGCCAGCTGCGGCAGGTTGTTCTTGCTGCTCAGATGGGCCAGGACCAGGTGTTGCAGGCCTTGCCAGCCCAACTCGGCCACCAGGAATGCCGCCTGATGGTTGTTCAAATGTCCCAATTCACCGCCCACCCGCTGCTTGAGAAAGTACGGGTAGTGACCGCGAGCCAGCATGTCACGGCAATGATTGGACTCGATCATCAATGCATCGAGGTCCCGGTAGCCATCCAGCACTGTATTGCAGTATGAGCCCAGGTCGGTCAACAGGCCGAAACGCCGCTGACCGTCGCTGAAGACATACTGCGTTGGCTCCTGTGCATCATGGGCCACGGCAATGACGCCAATGTTCAGATTGCCTATTTGCAGTTGCTCGCCGCCAGCCAGAAAGCCTGCGGGTTCAATCGGTTTGCGCATCCCGCGCAGGGTTCCGCGACTGAGGTAGACAGGCAGATTGTAACGCCGAGACAGCAAACCCACGCCATGCACGTGGTCGGCATGTTCGTGGGTCACGAGTATCGCGCTCAGCTGCGCAGGGTTCACACCCAGTCGCAGCAGGCGTTTTTCGGTTTCTCGCAGGGAGAAACCACAATCCACCAGTACATACGTGTCGTCGCTGGCTATCAGCGTGCCGTTCCCTTGGCTACCGCTGCCGAGAACGGCAAAACGCATGTGATCAGCCCAGGTTGTCCTGAATCACGCTCAACACTTTGCGCGCCACGTCTGCTGGCGCCACGGTGTTGATGTTTTTCTCGACGGTGACTTGTACGTTCTCGCCGACCTTGCTCAGGCGAACCTGATAACGCTCGGCGCGGGCTTCAACTTCTTCCTTGTTCGGCTTGCTGCCGAACAGGCCGCTGAAGAAACCTGGCTGTTCGTCCTTTTTCTCGGCTTTTTCGGCGAGGTTGATGTAGTACAGGCCCAGGCTGCGGTTGATGTCTTCAACACGCCATTCGCCCTGCTCCAGCGCACGGCCAACGCTCGACCAGGCACGATCCAGGTCATTACCGACGTTCAGCACCGGGTTGCCGCTACCATCTTCGGTCAGGCTGACACGGCTTGGCGTATCGAAGTCACGGGAGGCCAGCATGGAAACCGAACCGCCCTTCTCCGCGGTGCGGCTCATGCTCGCGAGCATGTCGTCGACCAGTGCTGCGTCCAGGCCGGTGTTGACCGAGCGATTGGTGAAATCCACGTTGGCGGTGCTGCCGGCAGGACGCTCGGCGCTGACCACATAGACTTCACTGGTGTTGCGCTGCACGCCTGGTTCGATACGCACCCGCACGCGGGTTTCGCTGTCAGCACCGACACCCGCTGCGCTCAGGCGCTTGGCCATCGCTGCGGACAGTTCGTCGGAATGCTGCCAGGTGGTGGTGAATTCACCGGTTTGCGGGCGTTGCTCGTCCAGACGGAAACCGTTGTCCTGGAAGAACTGCACGGCCACGGGCCAGACTTCGGCCGGTGGGTGCTGGGCCATGACCCAACGCGAATCGCCGCTCTTCTGCAGGGTGTAGTCGCTGGCATCAGCCGCTGCCGACAGCGGCTGCGGACGAGGCACGATGTATTCGCCCTTGGCGGTGTCGTCGGCCACATTGCGCGGGATCGGCAACAGCGGATCCAGACGCTTGGCGGTACTGACCTCTGGTGGCAGTTGCATCGGTGCAGTCTGTTGCGCTTCCAGGTAATCGCTACCACGGTCACGGAAATAACCTTCCGGGCCCCAGATCCATCCGCAGCCACTGGTGCTGGAGATAATCAAGGCAAGTGCGGAAAGTCCGGCCATTCGCTTCATGCGTTGTACTTCCTCAATTAAACCAGGACGCCGGACTGGCGCATGGCCTGCCGCAGCGGTTCGTGACAGGCAGCGCTGAGCCAGGTGAGCGGCAGACGGATACCGTCCGGCATCAAGCCCATTTCATGCAGTGCCCATTTCACGGGGATAGGGTTGGATTCGATAAACAGGGTTTTATTGAGCGGCATCAGCTTTTCGTGGATCGCCCGGGCTTTGACGGCATCGCCGGCCATGGCCGCGGCACACAACTCGCTCATGGCGCGCGGTGCGACGTTGGCGGTCACCGAAATATTGCCCTTGCCGCCGAGCAGCATCAGCTCGACTGCGGTCGCGTCGTCACCGGAATAAACCAGGAAGTCGCTGCTCACGCCGGCCAGAATGTCCTTGGCGCGCTGCAGGTCACCCGTGGCTTCCTTGATGCCGATGATGTTCTTCACGGTCGACAGGCGAATCACCGTCTCGGCTTGCATGTCGCACGCGGTACGGCCTGGCACGTTGTAGAGAATCTGCGGGATGTCGACGGCTTCGGCGATTGCCTTGAAGTGCAGGTACAGGCCTTCTTGCGTCGGCTTGTTGTAGTAAGGGGTTACCAGCAGGCACGCGTCGGCACCGGCGTTCTTCGCGTTGGTCGTCAGTTCGATCGCTTCGCGCGTCGAGTTGGCGCCCGTACCGGCGATCACCGGAATACGCCCTGCAACCTGGGCAACCACGCGACGAATCACTTCGATGTGCTCGTTCACGTCAAGCGTGGCCGACTCACCCGTAGTGCCGACTGCAACGATGGCGTTGGTGCCCTCTTGCAGGTGGAAGTCCACCAGTTTGCTCAGGCTGTCCCAGTCGAGACGACCCTGTGCATCCATGGGTGTGACCAGTGCCACCATACTGCCCGCAATCATGCAACCGCTCCTGCCGGAAAAAGAGAGCGGTAATGGTACTGGCGCCAAGATGCTTGTACAAGCGAAGTACTGCGCTGCTGCCATTCCCCTTGGCGCTGCTTTTCGCTACCCTTCAGACTTTGATCGGTACTGATAAGCTCGTACGCCGCGTTCCAGCCTCCATTTTCGGCATCACAAGCCCCGATCCAGCGTTGCCACTCCTCGCTCTCGCCATACTGGAGCACGTTGCAACCTTCGGCCGGGTTTTCTGAATTCGCATCCGCAGGCTCGTCCCGGTAAAAAAGCCCGTAAAAGTATCGACCGCTCATCGCTTTAGGAATGCTGCATGTCCACCCCCACAGTTCGCGAACAATTCCTTGTCATCAGTGCCCTCGGCGCCAACCCCATGGAGCTGACTAACGTCCTGTGCCGCGCCAGCCATGAAAACCGCTGCGCCGTGGTCACCTCTCGCCTGACGCGCCATGGTGAATGCAGTGCGCTGATCCTCGAAATCTCCGGCAGCTGGGACGCCCTCGCGCGCCTCGAAGGCAGCCTGCCAGTACTGGCCAAACGGCATGCATTCACTGTCAATGTGATCCGCAGCGCAGCCTTGGAGAACCGTCCTCAAGCCCTGCCGTACGTCGCCTATGTCAGCTCGGCCTACCGCCCGGACATCATCAACGAGCTGTGCCAGTTCTTCATGGATCACAACGTGGAGCTGGAGAACCTGACCTGCGACACCTATCAGGCCCCGCAGACCGGCGGCACCATGCTCAACGCCACGTTCACCGTGACCTTGCCGGCCGGCACCCAGATCAGTTGGCTGCGCGACCAGTTCCTGGATTTCGCCGACGCCATGAACCTGGACGCACTGATTGAACCGTGGCGCCCACAAAACCCAATGTAAGGAAACTTTCATGGCCGTTGCCATCGACCAACCGGTTGCCGACTTCGAAGCACCCGCCACCAGCGGGCAATCCGTCAGCCTCGCGGGCCTTAAAGGCAAGCAAGTGGTGATTTACTTCTATCCGAAGGACAGCACGCCGGGCTGCACCACCCAGGGTCAGGGTTTTCGTGATCAGCTTGAAGCCTTTAAAGCTGCCAATACCGAAGTTTTCGGCGTGTCTCGCGACAGCCTGAAATCCCACGAAAACTTCAAGGCCAAGCAGGCGTTCACCTTCGAGCTGATCAGTGACAAAGAAGAAGCGCTGTGTCAGCTGTTCGATGTGATCAAGCTGAAAAAGCTCTATGGCAAGGAATATATGGGCGTCGATCGCAGCACGTTCCTGATCGACAAAAACGGCGTGCTGCGTCAGGAATGGCGCGGTGCGAAGGTGCCGGGGCATGTGGATGCGGTTTTGGCTGCTGCTCAGGCGCTGAACAAGGCCTGATTATTTGGGCGTCTATTCGGGCGCCTTCGCGGGCAAGCCCGCTCCCACATAAGACCGCGCTTGCCTGGACAACTCGGTCAACTGTGGGAGCGGGCTTGCTCGCGAAGAGGCCCTCTGCCCCACCGCATAACCCGCACCGACAACTAAAGCAACGGCGCCACCATCGGCTCCTTGCGCGGCCAGGCATCCAGCACGGCTTTGAACAGCGTCGCCAGGGGAATCGCAAAGAACACACCCCAAAAACCCCACAACCCGCCAAACAACAGCACCGCGCAAATGATCGCCACCGGGTGCAGGTTGACCGCTTCCGAGAACAGCAGTGGCACCAGCACGTTGCCGTCCAGCGCCTGGATGATCCCGTAGACCGCCATCAAATAGATGAACTGATCGCTCCAGCCCCATTGGAACAGCGCAATCAGCAGCACTGGCACGGTCACCACCACCGCCCCGACGTAAGGCACCACCACCGACACCCCCACCAGCAACGCCAGCAGCGCCGAATAGTTGAGCCCTAGCGCCACGAATGCGATGTAAGTCACGCCACCGCAAATGAAGATCTCGATGACCTTGCCGCGAATGTAATTGGCGATCTGCCGGTTCATTTCCTGGGCGACCCGGGTGATGAGCGCCCTCTCGCGCGGCAGATAACCGCGCACCCACTGGCCGATCATCTTCCGGTCCTTGAGGAAAAAGAACACCAGGATCGGCACCAGCACCAGGTAGATCATGATGTTCACCAGCAGCGGCAGACTGGACAGCGAGAACGTCAGAGCCCATTGACCGAACTTGCCGATCTCGCCCCGCGCCACTTCGATCGCCTGTAGCACTTGCTCGTCCGACACCAGGTGCGGATAACGCTCGGGCAGCAGCAACAGCAACGACTGCCACTTGGCGAGCATGCCGGGCAATTCGTTGAACAGCGTGATCAGTTGATGCCAGAGCAACGGCACTACAATGATGATAAATATCAGCGACACCCCCATGAATAACGCGAAGACCAGCCCCACCGCCGCGCCACCCGGTACGCGCAGGCGCTCGAGGGTCACTACCAGCCCCTGCATCAGATACGCCAGCACCATACCGGCCAGTACTGGCGCGAGCATTCCACCCAGGGTGAGCACCGCGGTAAATGCCAGAAACAGCAGCACCGCCAGCACCACAGCCTCTTCATCCGAGAAATAGCGCTGAATCCAGTCGCGTAACACCTTGAACATCAATAATCCTTAGAAACGAACGCAGCAGGTTTCAGGCTTTTTTCAACCAATAGCGGTAAACGCCCGCCTCATCTTCTTCACGAAGCAGCGTATGACCGGCCAATCGGGCAAAGGTGCGAAAGTCGCGCTGGGAACCTGCATCGGTAGCGATCACCTTGAGGATCGCACCACTGGCCAGCCGGTTGAGTTCCATTTTGGCCTTGAGCAACGGCAACGGGCAATTCAGACCGCTGGCGTCCAGTTCGGCGTCGTGGGTTACAGCGTCAGTCATCGAATCACTCCGGGGCAGGGGGTTAAGCTGCTTAGAATATCTGGTCCCAAGCCTAGTGTCCGGCTACAGTAAGGTCTTTGTCGACTAAGGCTTTGTGCATGACTTTTTTGCGCCCTACCCTGCTGACGCTCGCTTGCCTGCTCGCCTCACCGGGCTTCGCCGACGACTTGCCGTCACTCGGTGACGCCAGTTCTGCCATCGTCTCGCCGCAACAGGAACACCAATTGGGCCGTGCATGGCTGGCGCTGTTGCGCAGCCAGGTGTCGCAACTCAACGATCCGCAGCTCAAGGATTACGTCGAATCCAGCGTCTACCGGCTGGTGGAAACCAGCCAGGTCAATGACCGGCGCCTGGAGTTCATCCTGATCAATAGCCCGCAGCTCAACGCGTTTGCCGCGCCGGGCGGGATCGTCGGCGTCAACGGTGGCTTGTTCCTCAATGCCCAGACCGAGGGCGAATATGCCTCGGTACTCGCCCACGAATTGGCTCACTTGTCGCAGCGTCACTTCGCCCGTGGCGTCGAAGCGTCGCAACGCATGCAAGTGCCCATGATGGCTGCGCTGCTGGCCGGCATCGTGATTGCCGCGGCCGGCGCAGGCGATGCCGGGATCGCGGCCATTGCCGGCACTCAGGCAGCGGCGATTCAGGAACAACGACGCTTCTCGCGCCAGAACGAGCAGGAAGCCGACCGTATCGGCATCATGAACCTGGAAAAGGCCGGTTACGATCCCCGGTCGATGCCGACCATGTTCGAACGACTGATGCGCCAGTACCGCTTCGACGCCAAGCCACCGGAATTCCTGCTGACTCACCCGGTGACCGAATCGCGGATTGCCGACACCCGCAACCGCGCCGAACAGGCCAAACCCGGCGGTATCGAAGACAGCATGCGTTATCAGCTGATTCGGGCACGTGTGCAGCTGATCTATGAAGAAACTCCAGGCCTGGGCGCCAAACGCTTTCGGGCCCAACTCGATGAAAACCCCAAAAACGACGTCGCGCGCTATGGCCTGGCGATTGCCCAGATCAAGGGAGGTCAATTGAATGAGGCTCGGGAGAACCTCAAGCTGCTGCTGGCCAAATCGCCGAACGAGATCATCTACAACCTGGCGCAGGTCGATCTCGACATCACCAATAACCGTCTGCCCGATGCTCAGACACGGGTCGACCGGATGCTCACTCAATACCCCGGCAACTACCCGCTGAATCAAGTGCGTGTCGACCTGCTGCTCAAACAGAATCGAGCGGCTGATGCCGAAAAAGCGCTGGAGAACCTGCTCAAGAGCCGGCCCGATGATCCAGACGTCTGGTACATGGTGGCCGAGACTCGCGGTCTGTCGGGCAACATCATCGGCCTGCACCAGGCTCGCGCGGAGTACTTTGCACTGGTCGGCGACTATCGCCAGGCGATCCAGCAACTGGACTTCGCCAAGCGCAAGGCTGGCAGCAACTTCCCGCTGTCATCGCGGATCGATGCAAGGCAACGCGAGTTGATGGAGCAGGAACGGATGGTCAAGGACATGATGGGCTGACTGCTTCAGAAACAAAATTTCGCACAAAAAAAACCGCCTCTTTCGAGGCGGTTTTTTATTTAGCCGACAACCGGTTCACTCAGCCAGTTTGAAGGTGATGAAGCTGGCGCGCCCCTGGCGCAGAACCCGCATCGACACCGAGCGGTTCTTCGGCAGCGCCTTGGCAATGTCCGTGAACTCCTTGGAGGAGCCGATCGCCTGGTTATTCAGGTGAGTGATCACATCGCCCGGCTGCAAGCCGATCAGGGCAGCAGGACCGTCCTGAACTTCCTTGATAACCACACCACCCTTGAGGTCGAGGGTTTTCTTCTGTTCCTCGGTCAGCTCGGCCACGGAAACACCCAGGCGATTGCTGCTGCGCTCGACACTGGATTTAGGCAGGGCTTCCAATTCTTTGCCTTCTTCGGGAATAGCGCCGACGGTGAGCTCGACGTTCTTGCGCTTGCCTTCGCGGATCACTTCAAGATCGGCTTTCGAGCCAGCCTTCAGCGCGCCCACCAGGTGCGGCAGATCGGCGGACATGACGATCGGTTGACCGTCCATGCTGAGGATCACGTCGCCCACTTGCAGGCCGCCCTTGGCAGCCGGACCATCATCCTGGATCTGAGCCACCAGTGCTCCGGCGGGTTTCTCGAGACCGAACGATTCAGCCAGATCCTTGTTCACTTCCTGGATCACTACACCCAACCAGCCACGACTGACTTTACCGCCGCTTTTCAGCTGATTGGAAACGTCCATCGCCACATCGATAGGGATCGCGAACGATACGCCCATGAAGCCGCCGGAGCGGGTGTAGATCTGCGAGTTGATGCCGACCACTTCACCGGCCAGGTTGAACAGCGGACCTCCGGAGTTGCCCGGGTTGATCGGCACGTCGGTCTGGATGAACGGCACATAGTTTTCGTTCGGCAGGCTACGGCCGATGGCGCTGACAATACCTTGGGTCACCGTGTGATCAAAGCCGAACGGCGAACCGATCGCCACGACCCACTGACCGGCTTTCAGGTCCTGCGACTTGCCAAGCTTGAGCACCGGCAGGTCTTTGCCTTCGATTTTGAGCAAAGCGACGTCAGAGCGCGGATCGGTACCGATTAGCTTGGCTTTCAACTCACTGCGATCGGCGAGGCGCACAAGAATCTCGTCGGCATCGGCAATCACATGGTTGTTGGTCAGGATGTAGCCGTCAGGCGAAATGATGAAACCCGAGCCCAGGGATTGAGCCTCACGCTGACGATCGCCGCGAGGGGAACGTGGTTGCTGCGGCATGCCCCGCTCAAAGAACTCACGCAGCATTGGCGGCAATCCTTCAAGGTCAGGCATTTGCTCGCTGGACACCCGGCGGTCCGGCAACTTTTGGGTGGTGCTGATGTTAACCACCGCGGGCGAGGCTTGCTCGACCAACTGCGTGAAGTCAGGCAACTCGACCGCTTGCGCAGCGACCGCCTGACCGAGCACCAGCACGGTGGCAAAAATGGAGAGATAAGACTTCAAGCGTGGTATCGACATACGGCTCCCGTTACGACGAGCAGGGTTAAGCGATATGGAGCAAGGAACACCGGAAACGATACGCCGGTATTTTTGTTCCGGGAACAACAAACAAGGCCAGAGCCGAGGGGCTCTGACCTATAAAAAATTTTCGGGATATTTGCAAATGAAAATGCTGGCAAAACATTTCGAGACATCAACGACGGGGACAGCCATTGCCAACCTCTCGCACCCTCCTGGCACCGATTGGTGAGCATGGCTGATCAGCTCATTGCTTGCTGGTAGCCGCAGCATCGTTGCGCATGGACAGCGCAATCCGTTCAGCGGTGCCGATGGGAATTTCACCGACCACGGTCACCATCATATCGCCTTGCGGGGTAGTCAATCGTCGGGAGACAGCAACGGTTGGCCCCAGCTGGGTACGTGTGTCAGTGACTGTTGCGCCATTCAACGGCTCCAGGAACACCGAGAATCGGGCCAGACCATCGTCGAACATCAGACTGCTGACCTGAACCTTGGTTTCCGGGTCCTTATGAGAAGTACTGCTGGTCAGCTCGAAACCTGGCGGTAACCAGTCCGAATGCCAGACCTGAACAGTTTTGATGGCGGAAGCCTTGTCACTGTCGAGGGTAATGGGTTTGCAATCAGCACCTGCCTGCAAATCGCTGTCGGAAGGCACCTCGGCGGTGTCCAGTCGGGTGAACTGGAATCGCTCCAGCAGTTGCCCTTTGTCATTGAGCAACAATGACTTCAACGGCAAACCGGTTTCCTTGTCCAGATGCAGCTCAAAACCATAGCGATGCTGATCGCGAGGCGTCAACGATACGATCACAGCCGCACGCCCGGCCACACGCGACTTGCCGATGACGGCAAGCTCATACCAATTCTTTAGCTTTTGGGGATCGAGCGCACGAGCGGCGGAGTTGGGTGAGTCCCCGAGCCCGGCTATTAGAGTGCCGCTCACGCATTGAGTATGCCCATCAATGCGTACGACTTCCTGTGCCGAGCCGTCGAGCTGGAGTAAACGCTCGCGGACCTTGCCATCCTGGACGCGATGCCAGATGTTATGGGTAGAGAAACTACCGTTACGCTCGTAGACGAAAGTACCGTGAAAGCTCTGCGTTTGCTCGGCCTGTCCCAGACGCTTCAGCCAGTCCTGGGCTTCATCGGCGTGGGCTGGAACAACAAACCAGCCACTGATCAGAAGCGTGAGTAGAGGGATGGCGCGCATGATCCTCCTTAACGGTTTTCCAGGCTTGCTGCACGAGCGTAAGGCAGAGCGCTCTCAGTACCTTTCAGTGCAGCCTGTTGAGCATGTTGGCGCAAGTAACCTGGCAAACGCTGATCGTGCCAGCCTGGCTGACCTTGCAATACGCCGTTGACCATAGGGCCAGTGGCTTGCGAACTCTCATTGTAGCCTGCCAATACAGCGGGACCCTTGACCTGAGGAGCGGTCAGACCCGGTTGATTGGATTGCTGAGCCAGTTCGACACCGGCGATCTCGTCCTGGTTATACAGACGAACACCCGCCAGCACGGCAACCGTCACCGAAGCAGCGACTGCCAGACGACCAAGGCTGCGCCATGGGCCGCGAGAGGCTTTTGCCGGTACGGCTTCGTCAGCCAGCGCAGCAGAGACTGCCGCCGCGATGTCCAGACGAGGGAGCAGCAGGTCCTTGTGCATGACTGCCCGTGCGATCTGGTAACGAGCCCAGGTTTCGCGGGTTTCAACATCGTCGAAGGCATTCAATACCCGACGCAATTCCAATTCGTCCGCCTCGTTATCCATCACTGCGGACAGCGATTCCTGCAGGGCTTCACGACTCATGGCGTTCCTCTCTTGGCTGTCGCCGCTGTCTTTAGTTTTCCTGCAACAACGGCTGCAGGGCTTTATCGATGGCCTCCCGAGCGCGGAAAATCCGGGAGCGCACGGTACCCACCGGACATTGCATGACGCTGGCAATGTCCTCGTAACTCAGACCATCGAATTCGCGTAAAGTTAAAGCCGTACGCAAATCTTCTGGCAGTTGCTGAATGGTTCGATGGACGGTGCCTTCGATCTCATCCCGCAGCAAAGCACGCTCTGGCGACTCGAGATCCTTGAGGCCATGATCGCCATCGTAGAACTCTGCATCCTCGGAACTGACATCGCTATCCGGCGGCCGGCGGCCGCGTGAAACCAGATAGTTTTTCGCCGTGTTGATGGCGATGCGGTAAAGCCACGTATAAAACGCGCTGTCTCCGCGAAAATTACCAAGTGCACGGTATGCCTTAATAAAGGCTTCCTGTGCGACATCCTGGGCTTCATGGGTGTCGTGCACGAAACGCACGATCAACCCGAGAATTTTGTGCTGGTATTTCAGCACTAGCAGATCGAAAGCTCGCTTGTCGCCGCGTTGAACGCGCTCGACCAACTGCTGATCCTCTTCCTGGGTTAGCATGAACACTCCTCGATAAGCTCGAAGGAGGCTTGCATTACTGAACGACCAGACTTGCAAACATAGACTCGGGCTTTTCGCAAAAGTTCTCCCCTCCAAGCAAGTTTCCTGCGGGCTCTGATTTGGCACGCACGAAAAGCGCAGCGCGAGATAACCCGGCTGCGCGAATAATCTTGTCACCGGATTCGCCAGCTAAGGACCCAACCGCAAGTCCCGCACCGAAGCCGATACTGTCCCTTGTTTCAGGCGACCTTCTATTGATCTTGGGCCTTTGGCAAAAGTTCCATATTTAAGCCGCCCGAAACCGATAGTGTGCAACCGTGAAGCGAAAAAGACTGTTAAATCCACGATACAGTCGCCTTGTCGCCGAAGCCCTCAAAAAAACTTCCGACGAAGCGAGGTCTTTTCCGCCACAGTAGTTTCACAATGCCATGTGGGCCCGGCTATTGTGCCGCTCCCCCCCTCTATATACTAGTGGGCTGTGTGGCTGTCTTGACTCGCCGATCCAGCTGTCTTGCGCCAACCCCGTCCCGGGTCGCTTTGAGCGGAATCCTGAAATGAGCCAACAGTTTCAACACGATGTTCTGGTAATTGGCAGCGGTGCTGCCGGCTTGAGCCTTGCGCTGACCTTGCCCGGTCATTTGCGCATCGCCGTATTGAGCAAAGGCGACCTCGCCAATGGCTCGACGTTCTGGGCCCAGGGCGGTGTCGCTGCCGTTCTGGATGACACCGACACGGTCGAATCCCATGTCGATGACACCCTCAACGCCGGCGGTGGCCTGTGCCATGAAGACGCTGTGCGCTTTACGGTCGAGCACAGCAGAGAGGCGATTCAATGGCTGATCGACCAAGGCGTGCCCTTTACCCGCGATGAACAGTCAGGCACCGAAGACGGTGGTTTCGAGTTTCATCTGACCCGCGAAGGCGGTCACAGCCATCGGCGCATCATCCATGCCGCCGATGCGACGGGCGCCGCGATCTTCAGAACCCTGCTCGATCAAGCCAAGCAGCGTCCCAATATCGAACTGCTGGAGCAGCGGGTCGCGGTCGACCTGATCACCGAAAAGCGCCTTGGCCTTGAAGGCGACCGTTGCCTCGGCGCCTATGTGCTCAACCGCGGCACCGGCGAAGTCGACACCTATGGCGCGCGCTTCGTGATCCTTGCATCGGGCGGCGCAGCAAAGGTCTACCTCTATACCAGCAACCCCGACGGCGCCTGCGGTGATGGCATCGCCATGGCCTGGCGTTCGGGCTGCCGGGTGGCGAACCTGGAGTTCAACCAGTTCCACCCCACTTGCCTTTATCATCCGCAAGCCAAGAGTTTCCTGATCACCGAAGCCCTGCGCGGTGAAGGCGGGCATTTGAAACTGCCCAATGGCGAACGCTTCATGCAGCGCTTCGACCCAAGGGCCGAGCTGGCACCCCGGGACATCGTCGCCCGCGCCATCGACCATGAGATGAAGCGCCTGGGTATCGACTGCGTCTATCTGGACATCAGCCACAAGCCCGAAGATTTCATCAAGACGCACTTCCCGACGGTCTATGAACGCTGCCTGGAATTCTCCATCGACATCACCAAACAACCGATCCCGGTGGTGCCGGCGGCGCACTACACCTGCGGCGGCGTGATGGTCGATCAGCGGGGGCGCACCGATGTGCCGGGCCTGTATGCGATTGGTGAAACCAGCTTCACCGGCCTGCATGGCGCCAACCGCATGGCCAGCAACTCCCTGCTGGAATGTTTCGTTTACGCCCGTTCGGCGGCGGCAGACATTCTTGAGCAGTTGCCAGACGTGTCGATTCCGACCGCCCTGCCCGTTTGGGATGCGAGCCAGGTCACCGATTCCGACGAAGACGTGATCATTGCGCACAACTGGGACGAACTGCGGCGATTCATGTGGGACTATGTCGGCATCGTGCGTACCAACAAGCGCTTGCAACGAGCCCAGCACCGGGTGCAACTGTTGCTGGACGAAATCGACGAGTTCTACAGCAACTACAAGGTCAGCCGGGATTTGATCGAGTTGCGTAACCTGGCGCAGGTGGCCGAGTTGATGATCCAGTCAGCCATGGAACGCAAGGAAAGTCGCGGCCTGCATTACACCCTCGACTACCCGAACATGCTGCCGGTCGCCCTGGACACTATTCTGGTGCCGCCCACCTACGCCGACTGAACTTGAGCCGAACCCGCAGGCGTCGGTGCACATCCGCCGCCTGCGAATCGCGCGGCACACAGATCGACCTGACCCGTCGCTCATCGCGCAGACGAAAACGCAGCACCACAATCAATGGCAACGCCAGACTGTCCGGCCGCAGTTGCACGGTCTGCCAACCCACCGCCTGATTCCACAACTGCCAGCCATCGGCATCGCGACGCAAACCGCGAAACGCCTGTGGGTGTGTCAGCAAAATCTGTCGCGGCAATGCCCAAACGCCATGAGCCAGACAGCAAAAAGCGCCGAGCAAACTGGCCCAGACCGGTATGGAAAGAAGAAACAACGAACCCAGCGCGAACAGCTGGGCCAGAAGATAGGCCGCCAGCAACTGCCGAGAGGCATGCCAGCGGCATTCGAACGCGTTACTTGGGCTGGACACGATCCAGGATCATGCGAACCATACGCTGAAGCTCTGGATCTTCGGATTCGTTGCGCTCCATGAACCAGCCGAACATGTCCTGATCCTCACACGTCAGCAGACGGACGTACAGATCACGATCCACCTGGTTGAGGTGCGGATAAACCTCCTTCACAAACGGCACCAGCAACACGTCAAGCTCAAGCATGCCGCGGCGACTGTGCCAGTAGAGGCGATTCAGTTCAACTTGTTCGACCATGGAGCGCTCCTCAAATAGGCGGCAAGTATACAGCCCCGGGCCTGCTCGAACAGTCGGCTTTGGTCGCCCTCCACGAACCTTTGTGAACTACCCATTTCAAGGGCGCCCCCTTATGATGTCCTTCGGACTCTTTACCCTGCGATGACCCATGGCCGATTCTGCTTTTTTCTGCACCCTGTCTCACGAAGGCGTTCTCGCGGTACGCGGCGCGGATGCCAGCAAATTCCTGCAAGGCCAATTGACTTGCAACCTCAATTATCTGAGCGACACCCAGGCCAGCCTTGGCGCGCGCTGCACGCAGAAAGGCCGGATGCAGTCGAGTTTCCGCATACTGCTGGAAGGCGACGATGTGCTCATGGCGATGGCCAGCGAACTGCTGGAGCCGCAACTGGCGGACCTGAAAAAGTACGCGGTGTTCTCCAAATCGAAACTGACCGATGAAAGTGCCAGCTGGGTTCGCTTTGGCCTTGAGCATGGCGATGCGGCACTGATCAGCCTGGGCCTGGAACTACCGGTAGAAACCGACAGCGTGGTGCGCAATGACGGCCTGATCGCCCTTCGCGTCTCGCCGGATCGCGCTGAACTCTGGGTTCGCGCCGATCAAGCCGACACCATCAAGGGCAAGCTGTCCGTTCTGTTGGCCGAAGGTGAATTGAACCAGTGGCTGCTGGGCCAGATCCGCGCCGGGATCGGTCAGGTCATGCCGAGCACCCGCGAGCTGTTCATCCCGCAGATGCTCAATCTGCAAGCCGTCGGTGGTGTGAGTTTCAAGAAAGGTTGCTACACCGGCCAGGAAATCGTCGCGCGCATGCAATACCTTGGCAAACTCAAACGCCGTCTGTATCGCCTGCAGCTGGAAGCCAGCGAATTGCCGGAGCCCGGCACCCAACTGTTCTCCCCGACCCACGGCAGTTCGATCGGAGAAGTGGTGCTGGCCGCCCGCACCGGGCAAAACATTGAACTCCTTGCGGTGCTGCAAGCCGAAGCTGCAGAAGATGGCAACCTGCACCTTGGCGCACTCGAAGGTCCGGGCCTGCATCTGCTCGACCTGCCTTACCAACTGGATCGTGATCGCGAAATCCAGCGTTAACAGCAGCACTTGTCGCAATACCCTAGAGAAAAGAAATGATCGAGCTGGCGGATAAGGTCCAACAGGATTTGGTTGAGGCCATCGATAACGATGACCTGGTTCTGCCAACGTTACCGGAAGTGGCCCTGCAGATTCGCAAGGCCGCTGAAGACCCGGAAATCAGTGTCAGCACACTGAGCAAAGTGATTGGTCGCGATACCGCGCTGTCGGCGCGCCTGATCAAAGTGGTCAATAGCCCGTTGCTGCGCGCGACCCAGGAAGTGACTGACCTGCACACGGCCATCACCCGGCTGGGTGTCAATTACAGCAGCAACCTGGCCATTGGCCTGGTGATGGAACAGATCTTCAATGCCCGTTCCGAAGTGGTGGAACAGAAAATGCGCGAGGTCTGGCGCAAAAGCCTGGAAATCGCCGGCGTCAGTTACGCGTTGTGCCGCAGTTATACGCAGCTCAAGCCTGATCAGGCGGCGCTCGGCGGGCTCGTGCACCAGATCGGCGTGCTGCCGATCCTGACCTACGCCGAAGATCACTATGAATTGCTGTCTGACCCGGTCAGCCTCAACCATGTGATCGACCGCATTCATCCGCTGCTCGGCGATAAATTGCTCAGGGTCTGGGAGTTTCCGGAAATGCTGGTGCAATTGCCCGGGCTGTATCTGGATTTCAAGCGACAATCGGAGCGGGTCGATTATGTCGATCTGGTGCAAGTGGCCAGTCTGTATTGCCACAAGGATATCGATCATCCACTGGCCCGTATCGACCCCTTCAGCGTACCGGCCTTCAAGAAACTGGGGATCGATCCAGAGAACAAGGCGATGTGCAAGGATCTGGAAGAGTCGCGATCGATGTTTTATTAGTCGAGACCGCAGCGCCCCCTTCGCGAGCAAGCCCGCTCCCACACTTGGCCGAGTTCTTCATGGAGAAATGCGATCGAATGTGGGAGCGGGCTTGCTCGCGAAGGGGCCAGCCCAGACACCAAAAAACTACCCCGCAATAAAACTCACCCGCACCTTCAACCCCGCCTGCTCGCCATCGTGCAGGCTGATCTGCGCCAGGTGGGCGCGGCAGATCTCGCCGACGATGGCCAACCCCAACCCCGATCCAGCCACCTGCTGGTTACGCCGATAAAAACGCTCGAACACCCGTTCCCGCTCTTCAAGAGGAATTCCCGGGCCATCGTCCTCGACTTCCAGCACCGCCGGTGCCGTGACCCGCAGGATCACATTGCCGCCCGGCGGCGTGTGAGCCAGCGCGTTGTCCACCAGATTGCTCAACAATTCGTTCAACAGCGTCGGCTCGCCACGCAGCCATACCGGCTCGTCGGCCTCCAGCGCTAGCGCAACGCCACGAGCATGGGCCAGCGGCGCCATGGCCATGCCCAGTTCCCGGGCCAACTGACTGAGATCGAGCAACTGTGCCCCCCCCTCGGCAATTGCCCGGGCGCCATTCTCGACCCGTGCCAGCGAGAGCAATTGATTGGCCAGATGGGTCAGCCGATCCGTGCCCTGAGCGGCGGATTCCAAAGTATTGCGCCAGGTTTCGGGTTCGCTCGACCGCAAGCCCAGCTCGAGTCGTGCCTTGAGCGCCGCTAACGGGGTACGCAATTCATGGGCCGCATCGGCAATGAATTGCGCCTGACGCTCGAACTGCCCGCGTAAACGCTCCGTAAAGTGATTGAGCGCACGCACCAGCGGCCCCAACTCGTGCTGCACTTCCACCAACGGCAGGGGCCGCAAGTCATCGGGCTGACGCTCTTCCACCGCCGTGCGCAAGCGTTCCAGCGGACGCAGCGCCGCACTGACCGCAAACCACACCAGCAGCAGCGCACCGATCGCCAGCATGCCCAGACGCAACAACGTATCGGCCATCAGGCTGCGAGCCATGCGGACCCGCGCTTCATCGGTTTCCGCCACGCGGATCTCCGCCATGCCGTTCATGTTCGGCTCGCTGACCGCTTTGAGCAGGCTGACCACTCGCACGTTCTGCCCTTGATAAGTGGCGTTATAGAAACGCGCCAGCGCCGGATAGTCATCCGTACGCGGCGTTCCCGGTGGCGGTGGCGGCAGGTTTTCATAGCCCGAGATCAGCTTCTGATTGATGTCGTTGACCAGGTAAAAAATTCGCCCGGCGCTGTCGTAGGCAAACGTATCGAGGGCCACGTAAGGCACGTTGGCGCTGAGACTGCCATCGCGCTGGGACAGGCCGGCGGCGATGGTCCGCGCCGAGGCCAGCAAGGTCCGGTCATACGCGGTGTCGGCGGCCTCGCGACCGTTCCAGTACGCGCTCAAACCACTGGCGAGCATCAACACCACCAACAACAGCGCGAGGTTCCACAGCAACCGCCAGCGCAGGCTGCTGAGCTTATGCATCGCGGCTTTCCAGCAAATAGCCAAGGCCTCGGAAGGTCACGATGGCTACCGGCTGGCCGTCGAGTTTCTTGCGCAAGCGGTGGACATAGATTTCGATGGCATCGGGACTGGCCTCCTCGTCCAGACCGAACACCTGGGCGGCCAGTTGTTCCTTGCTCATCACCCGACCGGGACGGGCGATCAGGGCTTCGAGCACCGCCTGCTCGCGGGAGGTCAGGGTCAGCAACTCTTCGCCGAGGGTGAAGCGCCGGGTGTCCAGGTCATAGGCCAGCACGCCACAACGCTGCTGGCGTTCACCGCCGAGCACACTGCGACGCAGCAAGGCTTTGACTCGGGCTTCGAGCTCTGTCAGCTCGAAGGGTTTGGCCAGGTAATCGTCAGCCCCAAGGTTCAGGCCGTGAACCCGATCCTTGACGTCGCTACGGGCGGTCAGCATCAGCACCGGCAGGTTCTTGCCCCGCGCTCGCAGGCGCGCCAGCACTTCGAAGCCATCCATGCGCGGCAGGCCGACATCGAGGATCGCCACGGCGTATTCCTCGCTGCTCAAAGCCAGGTCGGCTGCCACACCGTCGTGCAACACATCCACGGTCAGCCCGGTGCTCTTGAGCGCCTGAGCGACACTTTCGGCAAGCTGCAGATGGTCTTCAACGAGCAGAACACGCATGGATCTTTACCTCATTCATGGATGGTCGACGCCATTCTTTGGCGCGGAGTTTACAGCCGCATCCGTCGCTGTGAAGCCCGAAAACCGTGAAAGTCAGCTGAAAGGTTAGCGAAAGGTTGGCCGGTTAGAGTCCAGCCACGGACAGTTTCGACTGCCGTTGCTAGTGCCCATAGCAGTACGAAAAACGCCTCGAAGCGTTTTCGCCAATAAGAACAATAAACGGAGTACGTCACCATGCTGTCCATGCAGCTTCAGGCTCGCCCGCCTGCGCGCTTTTCCCGCCTCAGCCACACCGCCATTGCCAGTGCCGCCGCCCTCGCCGGCTTTTCGCCGTTGAGCCAGGCTGCCTTCTTCGAAGACAGTACGGCAACCTTCGAAACCCGCAACATGTATTTCAACCGCGACTTTCGCGACGGCACCAGCGCCCAGCAATCCAAGCGGGACGAATGGGCCCAGGGGTTCATGCTCAATCTGCAATCGGGTTACACCGACGGCACCGTGGGGTTCGGTGTCGATGCGTTGGGCATGCTCGGGGTAAAACTCGATTCGAGTCCGGATCGTACCGGCACTGGCCTGTTGCCGACCCATGACGACGGCCGCGCGGCGGATGAATATTCCAAGCTCGGCCTGACCGGCAAAGTGAAAATCTCCGCCACGGAACTGAAAATCGGCAGCCTGATTCCGGAACTGCCGATCCTCAAGCCCAACGACGGGCGCATTTTGCCGCAGACCTTTGAAGGCGGTCTGCTGACCTCCAAAGAGATCAGGAACCTGACCTTCACCGGCGGGCGTCTGGAGAAAGCCAAGGACCGCGACAGCACCGACTTCGAGGACATCGCCCTCAACAACAAGAACAGCCGTTTCGCCGGCACCGTGGCAGGTAAGCACTTTGATTTTGGCGGCGTGGACTATAAGTTCACCGACAAGATCACCGGTAGCTACCACTTCGCTCAGCTCGATGAAGTCTATAACCAGCATTTCCTAGGCGTGGTCGCCTCGCAACCGTTCGGCCCCGGCACGTTCGGCAGCGATCTGCGATTGGCCATCAGTGACGACGAGGGCGCAGCACGGGGCGGCAAGATCGACAACCAATCCCTGAACGGGCTGGTGAGCTATGCCTTGAGCGGGCATAAATTCAGCGCCGGTTATCAGCACATGTCCGGTGACAGTGCCTTCCCCTACGTCGATGGCAGCGATCCGTACCTGGTCAACTTCGTGCAGATCAATGACTTTGCCGGTGCCGAAGAACGTTCCTGGCAGGCACGCTACGACTATGACTTCGCCAAACTCGGCATTCCCGGCCTGAGCTTCATGAGCCGTTACCTGAGCGGTGACAACATCAAGCTCAAGAACGGTGACGAAGGCAAAGAGTGGGAACGCAACACCGAGATCAAATACGTCGTACAAAGCGGCGCCCTGAAAGACGTCGCTGTACGCCTGCGCAATGCCACCTACCGTTCCAACTACTCCGCTCGCGATGCCGATGAAGTGCGTCTGCTGGTGAGCTATAGCGTTGCCCTTTGGTAAACATCACGTTCAATAACAATAATGAATGCCCGTGGAGACTCAAATGAACTTATCACTGCGTAAAGTTGCTCTAGCCGCCAGCTGTGTGCTGTTTGCCGGCCAATTGATGGCCGAACCGAAACGCCCGGAATGCATCGCCCCGGCCTCGCCAGGCGGCGGTTTCGACCTGACCTGCAAACTGGCGCAAAGCGCGCTGGTCAACGAAAAACTGCTGACCAAACCGATGCGCGTGACCTACATGCCCGGCGGTGTCGGCGCGGTGGCGTACAACGCGGTGGTCGCTCAACGCCCGGCCGATGCTGGCACGCTGGTGGCTTGGTCCAGCGGTTCGCTGCTGAACCTGGCGCAAGGCAAGTTCGGTCGTTTCGATGAAACCAACGTTCGTTGGCTGGCAGCTGTCGGCACAAGCTATGGCGCCATCGCGGTGAAAAGCGATTCGCCTTACAAGACCCTGGACGATCTGGTTCAGGCGCTGAAGAAAGATCCGAGCAAAGTGGTCATCGGTTCCGGCGGCACCGTCGGCAGCCAGGACTGGATGCAGACCGCACTGATCGCCAAGGCAGCCGGGATCAACCCGCGTGACCTGCGTTATGTCGCCCTCGAAGGCGGTGGTGAAATCGCCACTGCCCTGCTGGGTGGCCACATCCAGGTCGGCAGCACCGACATCTCCGACTCCATGCCACACATTCAGAGTGGCGACATGCGCCTGCTCGCGGTGTTCTCCGAGAAGCGTCTGGACGAGCCGGAAATGAAAGACATTCCGACGGCCAAAGAGCAAGGCTACGACATCGTCTGGCCGGTGGTTCGCGGTTTCTACCTCGGGCCAAAAGTCAGCGACGAAGACTACGCCTGGTGGAAAGACGCCTTCGACAAACTGCTGGCCTCCGAGGACTTCGCCAAGCTGCGCGATCAGCGTGAACTGTTCCCGTTCGCCATGACCGGTCCGGAGCTGGACACGTACGTGAAGAAGCAGGTCGCGGACTACAAAGTGCTGGCCAAAGAGTTCGGCCTGATTCAGTGATCGCCTCTGTCTAGCGGCCACGACCCCGGTTCTCGGGGTCGTGGCCCAGGAGTTCCTCATGCTCATACAACGCATTTTCGCTTCGGTGCTGTTGCTGGCCTGTATCGGCCTGGCCCTGATGGCGTGGCCGTATCAAGCGGCTTTTTCCTACGAACCGGTCGGGCCTCGGGCCTTCCCTCTGCTGATGCTCGGCCTGATGGGCCTGGCTTTGCTGTACATGGTATTTCGACCGGCGCCGATCGTGCACAGCGACGATGACCCGAAACTGGACCGTGAAACCCTGATCAAAATCGGCATCTGCGTGCTGCTGTTGCTGGTGTTCGCCGGGACCTTCGAACCCCTTGGTTTCATCGTTGCCAGCATTCTGATCGGGATCCCGATGGCACGCCTGTATGGCGGCCGCTGGCTGCCCAGTACGGTGATCATCAGCCTGATGGCCATCGGTCTTTATCTGCTGTTCGACAAGTTGATGGACGTGCCACTGCCGCTGGGCGTGCTCGACGTTCTGGAGAACTGACATGGATACTCTTGGCTATTTGGGTCAGGGCTTCGGCGTCGCGCTGAGCCCGTACAACCTGGTGACCGCGCTGTGCGGCACCCTGATCGGTACCGTCGTCGGGCTATTGCCGGGGCTGGGTCCGATCAACGGCGTGGCATTGCTGATTCCGATCGCATTCGCCCTCGGCCTGCCACCGGAGTCGGCGCTGATCCTGCTGGCGGCGGTGTACCTGGGTTGCGAATACGGCGGCCGGATCAGCTCGATCCTCCTGAACATTCCGGGCGAAGCCTCCACCGTCATGACCACCCTCGACGGTTACCCGATGGCCCGTAAAGGCCTGGCCGGTGTAGCGCTGTCGCTGTCGGCGTGGAGTTCGTTCATCGGTGCATTCATCGCAACGTGCGGCATGGTGCTGTTCGCTCCGTTGCTGGCGAAATGGGCGATTGCCTTCGGGCCGGCGGAATATTTCGTGCTGATGGTGTTTGCGATTGTCTGTCTCGGCGGCATGGCCGGTGATCGACCGCTCAAGACCTTCATTGCGGCACTGATCGGTCTGTTTCTGTCGAGCGTCGGGATCGACGCCAATAGCGGCGTATACCGCTTCACCGGGGACAATATTCACCTGACGGACGGCATTCAGTTCGTCGTGCTGGTGTTGGGCCTGTTCTCCATCAGCGAAATCCTCCTGTTGCTGGAAAAAACCCACCGCGGCCAGGAAGCGGTGAAAGCCACCGGGCGCATGATGTTCAACTTCAAGGAAGCTTCGGCGGTGTTCGTGGTGAACATCCGTTGCGGTTTGCTGGGTTTCATCATGGGCGTGTTGCCGGGTGCCGGCGCGACGCTGGCCAGCGCTGTGGCCTACATGACCGAGAAACGTATCGCCGGCGCCAAGGGCACGTTCGGACAAGGCGACATGCGTGGTCTCGCGGCTCCGGAAACAGCCATCGGTGGCGCCGCCTGCGGTGCACTGGTGCCAATGTTGACCCTCGGCGTTCCGGGTTCGGGTACCACGGCGGTGATGATCGGCGCACTGTCGCTGTACAACATCACTCCGGGCCCGCTGTTGTTCCAGCAGCAACCGGACATTGTCTGGGGCCTGATCGCGTCGTTGTTCGTCGCCAACGTGATGCTGGTGATCCTCAACATTCCGATGATCCGCATCTTTACCCGCATCCTCGCCGTGCCGAACTGGGCGCTGGTGCCGGTGATCGCGATCATCACCGGGATCGGTGTCTACGCGGTGCATGCCACCACGTTCGACCTGTTCCTGATGATCGGCATCGGTATCTTCGGCTACATCCTGCGCAAGCTGGACTTCCCGTTGTCGCCGGTACTGCTGGGTTTCATCCTTGGCGGTCTGATGGAGCAAAACCTGCGTCGCGCACTGTCGATTTCCAACGGTGCGCTGGAAATCCTCTGGTCGAGCCCGATCACGTTCGGTTGCTGGGTGCTGACTGCAATCATGTTGCTGATGCCACTTCTGCGTATCTGGCGCAAACGTTCGGTCGCCCGGCGCGCGCTCGCCGATGTCTGATCGCGCCCCCTTCAAAAGCTGGTGGGGAACACCGCTGGTCGGTCTGCTGGGCGGTTACCTCGCCAGCCAGATCGGCTGGCCATTGCCGTGGATGGTCGGCTCGTTGCTGGCGATCATCCTGGTGCGCTGTTTGACGCCTTGGCAATTGGCGGAAATCCCTGGCGGCCGCAAGTGCGGCCAGTGGATCGTCGGTATCGGCATCGGCCTGCACTTCACTCCGGTGGTGATGGAGCAGGTGTTGAGCCACTTCGGTCTGATCTTCTTCGGTGCATTGGTCACCAGCCTTTCCGCGCTGGTCGGGGTCTGGTTGATGCGGCGCACCGGGGAAGATCGCGCCACCGCATTCTTTTCCAGCATGCCCGGCGGCTCCGGGGAGATGGTCAACCTCGGCGCCCGCAACGGCGCAGTGCTCAGCCGTGTCGCGGCAGGGCAGAGTTTGCGCGTGCTGGTGGTGGTGCTGTGTGTGCCAGCAGCGTTCAAGTATTTGTTGGGCGACGGTGCGCCGGTCTTGCATCCAACGACCGTCAACTGGTGGTGGCTGGCCATTCTGTTCCCGGCGGGCGCCCTTGCCGCCTGGATCTGGGAGCGGCTGCGACAACCCAATCCCTGGCTGTTCGGACCGTTGCTGGTGACTGCGACGGTGAGCATTGCTTGGGACCTGCACATCGGACTGCCCAACGGAGGCAGCCAAATCGGCCAGTGGTTGATTGGCAGCGGGTTGGGGTGTCACTTCAATCGGCAGTTCTTCCGCCGGGCACCGTCGTTCATGGGACGAACCCTGCTCGGCACGGTGTTGACCATGTTGATCGCAACTTTGGCGGCATTGGGTTTGAGCGCGCTGACCCATCTGGATCTGCGTTCGCTGACCTTGGGCATGATGCCCGGCGGGATTGCCGAGATGAGCCTGACGGCGGAAACCCTGCAATTGTCGGTGCCGCTGGTGACGGCGATGCAGGTGATGCGGTTGTTGTTTGTATTGTTTCTGGCGGAGCCGTTGTTTCGGTATTGGAACCGGGGGCCGGATTCAGTCTGATAGACCGAGTCGCCTTCTTCGCGAGCAAGCCCGCTCCCACATTAGACCGTGTATGTCTGGACAACTCGGTCTAATGTGGGAGCGGGCTTGCTCGCGAAGGGGCTCTCCCGGTCAACGCATCAAACCGACGGCAATCGCCACTCGATCGGCATCTCGCCATTCTGCTCCAGAAACTTGTTCGCCCGGCTGAAGTGCCCGCAGCCGAGGAAGCCGCGATAGGCGGACAGCGGCGACGGGTGGACCGAGGTCAGCACCAGGTGTTTGGTGGCGTCGATGAGTTTCTGCTTGCTCTGGGCATGCGCGCCCCATAGCAGGAACACCAGATGTGGCTGGTGCTCGCTGACCACTTCGATAATCCGGTCGGTAAAATATTGCCAGCCCTTGCCCGCATGGGCGTTGGCATTCGCGCGTTCCACGGTCATGGTGGTGTTGAGCATCAACACGCCCTGCTCTGCCCAACTCTGCAGGTAGCCATGGTTGGGAATGTCGATGTTCAGGTCGCGCTTCAACTCTTTATAGATGTTCACCAGCGATGGCGGTGCCGGCACGCCCGGTTGCACCGAGAAGCACAACCCATGGGCCTGACCCGGGCCGTGGTAAGGGTCTTGACCTAGAATGACCACTTTGACCTTGTCCAGCGGCGTGGAATTGAGCGCGTTGAAAATCATCGGTCCGGGTGGATAGATCTCTTTGCCCGCCGCGCGTTCCTGTTGCAGGAATGTGCGCAACTCTGCCATGTAGGGCTGGTCGAATTCGGCACGCAGTGCCTCCTTCCAGCTCGGTTCGAGTTTGATACGGTCGTCAGCAGTCATGGTTACATCCGGTAAAAACAATGGGGCGAACCCTAGGAAAGCCCATCACGCTTGTCAATTGATCTGACGCAGATCCGGCACTTTCCTATAGAGCGATCATACTGAGCGCTCAATTTCCCGATCGAGGTCACGATGAATCTGCACTTCGAAGAACTCACCGGCACCGACGGCGCACGCATCGGCATCGCCAGCCTGGATGCCGAAAAGTCCCTCAACGCCCTCTCCTTGCCGATGATTAACGCCCTGCGCGATCAACTGGACGCCTGGGCCAAGGAGCCACAGATCGTTTGCGTGCTGCTGCGCGGCAATGGCCCCAAGGCTTTTTGCGCCGGCGGAGAAGTGCGCAGTCTGGTAGAAGCCTGTCGCGACCATCCCGGCGAAGTGCCGCCCTTGGCTGCGCACTTCTTTGCGGCAGAATATCGCCTCGACTTCAATCTGCACACCTACCCGAAACCCCTGATCTGCTGGGGTCATGGGTACGTGCTGGGCGGTGGCATGGGGCTGCTGCAAGGGGCGAGCATTCGGATTGTCACGCCGAGCAGCCGATTGGCGATGCCGGAAATTGGCATCGGCTTGTACCCGGATGTCGGCGCCAGTTGGTTTCTGTCGCGGTTGCCCGGCAAGCTCGGATTGTTTCTCGGCCTCACCGGCGCCCAGATGAACGGTCGTGATGCGATCGATCTGGACCTCGCCGACCGCTTCCTGCGCGATGATCAACAACGTGAGCTGATCGAAGGTTTGCTGCAATTGAACTGGCAGGAACAGACAGCCATGCAGCTCAACAGTCTGCTCAAGGCCTTGCAGCAGGAAGCGATCGCGCAGCTGCCCGAAGCGCAGTGGCTGCCTCGACGCGAGCAGATCGACGAACTGTTGGATGTCAGCGACGTTCGATGCGCCTGGAAGGCCATCAGTACGCTGCGCGATCATTCCGATCTGCTGCTCGGTCGTGCCGCGAAAACCATGATTGAAGGCTCGCCCCTGACCGCTCATCTGGTGTGGGAACAGATCGATCGCGCCCGGCATCTATCGTTGGCTCAAGTCTTTCAGATGGAATACACCATGAGCCTCAACTGCTGCCGTCATCCGGAGTTCAGCGAAGGCGTGCGAGCGCGATTGATCGACAAAGACCAGAAACCTCACTGGCACTGGCCGGACATCAACAATGTGCCGGAGGCGGCGGTGGAGGCGCATTTCCATAAGGTCTGGGAAGGCCGGCATCCTCTGGCTGATTTGTCGGAGTACTGAATTTCGAGCACAAAAAAAGCGGCGCTTCATGCGCCGCTTTTTATTGAGTGGTTTACCGGTGGTTGCCTCGGCCATCCCGATCGCCATCACGGTGATCGCCCCGACCGCCCCGATTATCCGACCTATTGTGGCCTCGATGGTCATCGCCTCGACCGCCGCGGTGACGGCCATCCCAGCCGCCACGGTCACGACGGTCATGACGGTCCCATCCACGATTCTGATAGACCCGGTAGTCTGCTCGTGGCGCCGGCTGGTAATAGCGCGGTGCCGATTGATAAACCCGCGGCTGGTGGTAATACCGCGGCGTTGGCTGGTAATACCGTGCAGGCGGTGAGTAATACCTGCGCGGGGCCGAGTAGTAACGGCCGTCGGAGTAATAAGACCCGCCACCAGAGTAATACGGCGCTGGGGACGTGTAGACATCGGAACGGTAGTAGCTGGATCCTCCATCGGAATAGGGCACGCACGCACCAAGAGACAATCCCGATAAAACAATCAGCAGAATTTGGCGGAGCTTTTTTTGACAGAGCATGGCGGCCTCCTGGACCGCGGGTGAGCCACACCAGCGACGCTGGCAGGCGACAGTCAATGGTTCGGCAACTGTCGAAATATCAGACAGTGAATTCAGAATCTGGTGCGCTCCTGCAACAAGTTGAAACAAGTAGCCGATGAAAGGTTTTTCATCTATCCAAAGAAAACGGCGCTTCCGTGAGCCGGACGCGCCGCTGTATTGATGAGCCGATTAACGGTGTCCGCGATGGTGTCCTCCGTGGTGATGACGGGGTCCATGTCCACCGTAGTAAAAATAGCGATACCCCCCGTAAAAACGCGGGCCGCCGTAGTAGTAAGGAGAGTAGTAATAGCCAGGGTAGTAATAAGGTGTCGAATAAACATCGGCACCGCCTACGTAGTAATAACAGCCGGACAAGCTCAAACCAAAAAACACAAACAGCAGTATTCGGCGGAGCTTTTTATGACAAAGCATGGCGGCCTCCTGGAAGACCCGCAACAGCAGTCGGCACAGGCCGGCTGACACCTGTTTTGACTTTCAAACCGGTACCGAGTGCCAGACGGCACCGGCCTTCAGATCAGCGGCCAGCTGCAGCTGGCTTGCGCATGGCTGTTTGCCGGCCGATCATGCGCGGTCTCGGGCCAAACAAAACGGCCGTAATCGAATCCCCTTCATGAATAAACCTGACCTCTGCCCGGCTTGCGGCGCCTCCAACGACTGCAGCCTGGCTGACCCGCGAACTGTCGATCGTGCCTGCTGGTGTTATGGCGTCAGCATCGATCCGGCGGTGCTTCAGGCGCTGCCCGCCGAGCTGCGCAACAAGTCGTGCCTGTGCCCTGCCTGCGCCCAGGTCGAGATGCAGTTGCAAGCAGCCGCCTGGCCGATCACGTAAAATGCGCGGCCCTTTTCCAATCGATCCCTAGCCATGCGCGTTGACCGCTTCCTCAGCAACCTGCCCCGCTTCAACCGTAAGCAGGTACGCCTGTTGCTGGTGGAAAAGCGCGTCAGGGTCGACGGAGAAGTCGTCAGCGACCCCCACGCCGAGGTGCTCGAGTTCAGCCGCGTGGAAGTCGACGACGAAGTGCTGCAGGTCGGCAAACCAGCCCGTTACTTCATGCTGCACAAACCACCCGGCTGCGTCAGTGCCACGCGTGATCCGCAACACCCGACCGTACTCGACCTGATCCATGAGCCGGATAAGGATGACCTGCACATCGCCGGTCGCCTGGACTTCAACACCACCGGCCTGATGCTGATCACCAACGATGGCACCTGGTCGCGACGCCTGACCCAACCGCAGACCAAACTGCCCAAGGTCTACTACGTCGAGACGGAGCAGGACATCACTGCCGAATACGCGATCACCTTCGCCAAAGGGCTGTATTTCGCCTTCGAAGACCTCACCACACAACCTGCCGAACTGATCGTGCTCGGGCCAAAATCTGCGCGCCTGAGCATCGTCGAAGGCCGCTATCATCAGGTAAAACGGATGTTCGGCCACTTCGACAACAAGGTGTTGCGACTGCACCGCGAGCGCATGGGACCACTGCTGCTCGACAACGCATTGAAGCCCGGCGAGTACCGGTCGTTGAGCAATGAAGAGATCCGATTGATCTAAGCGGATGACCGCTCAGCAGAAGTTGTCGAACAATTTACGAAAGATACTTGCGCGATGACGTGACCCCTGCTTGAATCAGGACGTCGGCGCGAAACGTGACCGACGAGTCACAAAACTACTCTAAGAAACTTTTTGCCGGTAGAGAACCCTCAGGTTCCGCCTTCCCCCGGCAAACTGCCCGCTTATAACAATACCCGTCGACCGGACTGCAATGGATCGACATGGGCCTTCAAAATTCCAAGGCGTATGCCTACCTGTCACAAAGCTCGTGCAATCTGATTTGCGCGCATACCCGCTTGCCAGGAGTCTTATGTCATGAGGCCAGAAATCGCTGTGCTGGATATACAGGGTCAGTATCGGGTCTACACGGAGTTCTATCGCGCAGACGCCGCAGAGAAGACCATTATTCTGGTCAACGGCTCGATGTCCACGACTGCGTCGTTTGCCCAAACCGTGAAAAACCTTTATCCGCAGTTCAATGTGGTGTGCTACGACCAGCCCTACGCGGGCAAGTCAAAAGCCCACAACCTGCATGAGAAAATGCTCACCAAGGAAATCGAAGGGCAGATCCTTCTGGAGCTGATCGACCACTTCTGCGCCGAACACGTGCTGTCGTTTTCCTTTGGTGGCGCCGCCACTCTGGTCGCCCTCGCCCAGCGGCCACGGCGCATCGAAAAGGCCGTGATCAGCTCGTTCTCGCCGGTGGTCAACGAGCACATGCTCGACTACCTTGAGCGCGGTGTCGATTATCTCGGCAGCCGTGACGGGAACCGGGTCGGTGACTTGGTGAACAGCACCATCGGCAAACACCTGCCCTCGCTGTTCAAACGCTTCAACTACCGTCACGTCAGTTCGTTGGCCGAACATGAATACGGGCAGATGCATTTCCACATCAGCGACGTGCTCAACAGCGACCGCCAGTGCTACCTGAACGCGGCGAAGAAAATCAACGTGCCGGTGCTGTTCATGAACGGCGAATGGGACGAGTACACCGCCGCCGCCGATGCCAAGCTGTTCGCCGGTCACGTGCAGCACAGCACCTTCAGCACCCTTCAAGCCACCGGCCACTTTCTCGACATGGAGCACAAAGCCGCCTGCCAAGACAGCCGCAACGCACTGCTGGGCTTCCTGAAACCGGCGCAACACGAAAGCCGACCGCGTTACCACTACGTCCAGGACCACCATGCATTGGCAATCTGAAACAGAGTCATCGCGAGCAAGCTCAGCCCTGTAGGAGCGAGGCTTGCCCGCGAATGACCGCAATACGGTCTCTGCTTTCGTTTCACCCGTGCTAAAGCCATCGCGCGCAAAGAAAAACTTCATTTTCACGCGCACATCTGGTACAAAGTCAGCCGCTCTGAGCGGGTGTCGTATAATGGCATTACTCCAGCTTCCCAAGCTGATAACGAGGGTTCGATTCCCTTCACCCGCTCCAATCGAATTTTTGTCTCACGTCAGTTTTTGACGGGAGATGCAGGAACAAAAAAAACCGGCCTCGATGGCCGGTTTTTTTTGTGTCTGGGATTTGGTGGAATCGGGCTCTGAGACATCCCTAATTTTCGTCCATTATCCGCTGATCGATGAGTAAGTGCGCTCGGGCGTTAACGACTGCCCTGAAGTCTGTTAGCGTTTTTTTCGAAAAGCACGGATTTATTATCAAATTTCATCAGGCGTTAATGTTTTCACATCTATGAAAATTAACGTTTTCGCATATGATCGATCTTCTGTTAGCGTTTTTCTTGCCCCAGTAAAGGATTTCGTCAATGCAAGTCGGTTTCAAGACCCTCGCGAACCGTTACGACATCGCACTGGCACAACCTCTACGAGTCGACTCGATGATCGGCACTGTACGTGTCAGTCGCGAAAGTGACGGAAATGTGGAGAACCGGTATCCGGTCAGCTATCGGCCCGCAGACGATTTCGCAGGACACTTCGAATTCGGCCTCAAGTACGAAGAGATCCATCTCGAGTTCTTCGCCCGCCTGTTTGCGGCCATAGGTCCGCTGCCTGTCGAAGACTGGTGTCGACGGGAGCCATTCGGCCAGTACGCCCGTCGCACCGGATTCCTCTACGAATGGCTGACAGGGGAACGTCTGGATGTGCCAGACGTGAACAATGGCGGCTATGTTGATGTTCTTTCGCCACAAGATTACCTGACTCGTCGCGAAGCACTACGAACGCGGCGTTGGCGGATCAATAACAATCTGCCGGGGACGGCTGAGTTCTGCCCCATGGTTCGTCGTACGGCGTCAGTACAGGAAGCTCTGCAATTCGATCTGCGCGAGGCATTGGATGAATTGGATCAGGCCTTTGGCCCCGACATCCTGATGCGTACCGCCAGTTGGCTGACGTTCAAGGAATCTCGCGCGAGTTTTCTCATCGAAAAGGAAGCCGACCAGGCCGATCGCATCCAGCGGTTTGCCCATGTCATTGCCCAGTACTGCGGACATATCGAAGACCCGTTGAGCGACGACAGCCTGCACTCCCTGCAAGCCGGTATTCTGGGGCGTGACGCCATTGGACTGGGCTTGCGGTGCTCCCCTGTGTTTGTGGGACAGGCCACGATGCGCGAGGACATTGTGCATTACATTGCCCCCCATTTCGCGGATCTTGCGCAGCTATTGGCAGGACTCAACGAGTTTGAGGTCGCAACGCGTGGTGCGGAGTCAGTGGCACGTGCCGCTGTGTTGGCATTTGGCTTCGTGTACATCCATCCCATGCGCGATGGCAATGGCCGGATTCATCGCTTCCTTATCAACGACACCCTGATTCGGGATAAGGCAGTGCCCGACGGCGTGATACTGCCGGTATCAGCCACAATCACGAGTTCGATCGACTTCAGGGCCGGCTACGACCGTACGCTAGAAGTGTTCTCGCGACCGTTCATGCGACGTTACGCAGCGGCCTATCGGTTCGGCGAACTCGTGACCTACAAGGACGGGACTCGCAGCAACTTCATCTTCGATGAGTACGAGGACGCACGCTTTGCCTGGCGGTATCCAGATCTGACCGAACATGTCCTGTACACCGCACGCGTCGTCGAGCAAACGATTCGAAAGGAAATGGCGGATGAAGCCAGAGTACTGATGATCTTTCAGCGAGCTCAGGAGCAGCTGAAAGAGGTACTGGAAATGCCAGACCTGGATGCGAACCGCATCATCCGCTCCATCAAGGAGAACGGCTGGGTGGTGTCCGGCAAGCTAAAGAAAGGGTACCCGCAGCTTGAAGATGAGCGCATGGCGGGACGCGTCGTGGAGGCAGTGCGTTCTGCGTTTGAGGATCGAGAGATGGGTGCAGGCGAAGAAGGATCTTTCGGCGAATCCGACTAAAGCGCTGGGGTGGATCAGAAAAAACCGGCTTGATGGCCGGTTTTTTTGTGTCTGGGGGTTTAGGGGCTTGCAGCGACTGCTTTGAATATCCAACTCCAGGTTCCGCCCTCGTCGAGCGAATTTATTAATGGCACCTCGACCCAGAATTCGTCGAACTGCGCTAGGCCCTGCAGCTGCATCTCAGGTCTTGACGTTGCCAGCTCATCATGCTAGCGGGTGCTATACTTCTTTCGAATTGCATGAAGTATGCAACGTTCCCCACGGGCACAGATACCGACTGCAAATCTCAGTTAACGGCTGCACGACAGAGGAGGTCTACAGCCAACACGAGATGGGAGGTGTGGCATGAATCGGCACTATTACATCAGCGACAATCTCGACGATCTTGAAGCCGTTGAAAATGAACTGGAAGCCAACGGCATCAATACCGAACAAATCCATGTGCTCAGTGAACAAGTTGCTGATGTTGAAGAACATCACCTCCACGAGGTTAACTCGTTGATGAAACAGGATGTTGTTCACTCTGGCGAGATTGGTGCTGTGGTCGGTGTGCCACTCGCGGCGCTGGTTCTTGGCGGCGCCTATTGGATGGGCTGGACCGAATCCGCCGCAGGCTGGGTGCCTTTTATCTTCCTGGCCATTGTTGTATTTGGCTTCTGCATCTGGGAAGGCGGCTTTCTTGGTATCCAGGTGCCGAACGCTCACTTCCGCAATTTCAAACAGATGGTAGATGAGGGAAAACATATCTTCTTCGTGGATGTTGAACCGAATCAGGAATCGGTATTGGACCGGGTAATCGAACATCATCCAACGCTGACGGTCGCCGGCACGGGAACGGCAGCCCCCCACTGGACAGTCGCCTGGCAGCACAAATGGCACCAGTTCAAGCGAGTGATATCGGGTTAGCCCTGGAGACTCATGGCCATTCGGAAGCTGCTTATTGGCCGAAGGAAATGACCCGGCTGAGGAAAACATAGTCTGCCTCGGTGGCCATCAGTCCGACGAGCACCAGTAAACACAAAGGTGGCAACAATATGGCGTAGACCATGGTCAACCGTTCCCAGGCCATGTGCATGAAGATGGAGACAATTAAACCTGCCTTCAACAACATGAAAGTGATAATCAGGGACCACCGAAGGTAGCCATGGAAGTGGAAATAGTCGACAAGATACGACAGCGTGCTGAGGACGAATAACAGCCCCCAGATTTTAAGGTACAAACTGATTGGATGTTGCTGACCCTGAGCATGTGCCATCACCTGTGCTCCTCTACCATAAATAGAAGAAAGCAAAAATAAACACCCACACCAAATCCACGAAGTGCCAGTAGAGCCCGGCTATCTCGACATTCTGATAATTTCCAGAGCGCTCATAATCTCCCCGCATTACTTTCAGCGCCACAATGCCGAGGTAGAGGGCGCCGATTGACACATGCAGTCCGTGAAAACCGGTAATCATGAAAAAGCTCGCACCAAATTGCGCCGCCCCCATTGGGTTCCCCCAGGGACGCACCCCTTCTGCGATGAGCTTGGTCCATTCAAATGCCTGCATGCCGACGAAGGCCACACCCAAGGCTGCGGTCGCCAGCATCAGGGCAGCGGTTTTCGCGCGATCACGGCGATAGGCGAAATTAACGGCCATGGCCATGGTGCCGCTGCTGCTGATCAGCACAAAGGTCATGATGGCGATCAAAATAAGCGGGATTTCTTTACCGGCAATCGTCAATGCGAACACTTCACTGGGGTTCGGCCAGGCGGTGGTGATGGTCATGCGTACCGACATGTAGCCGGTTAAAAAACAGGTGAATATAAAAGTATCGCTGAGCAGAAATATCCACATCATCGCCTTGCCCCAAGGGACCTGCTTGAAGACCTCTCTATCCGAGGCCCAGTCGCTGGCGATGCCCTGCCATCCCGGTGCAGGCGGTGAGTCTGGTGGATTGGATGAACTGGACTCGTCTGGGGCAAGTGGGAGCGATGCCATGGCTTTTCACCTCAGGCCGCAGAATCTGGCGATGGCTTCATAGGTTTGCGGCGTGCTGGCCAGCAGAGCGAATAGCACGAACCAAAGACCCAGTAAGTAATGCCAATAGATGGTACAGAGCTCTACGCTGACGCTGAGTTGCGCCAACGGCACGTGACGCAGGAATTTAGCGACGATTATGCTCCAGGCTATCAGCCCGCCCAGCAGGTGGAGCCCATGCAGGCCGGTCAACAGGTAGAAGAAACTGTTGGCCGGATTGCTGGCGACAAAATAGCCCCAGGCGACAAACTGCTGCCAGACCCAGAGTTGCCCCACTAGAAAGGCAATGGCAAATACGCCCCCCAATGCAAAACCAATGACTGTTGCGCCCAGTCGAGCCTGTCGGGCAGCCATGCGCGACCACTGCAAGGCAATACAACTGAAGACCAGAAAAGCCGAATTCAGCCATAACTGCCAGAGATTGGCTAACGGCGCCAAGGGGTCTGTCAGGGGGAGCCAGTCGGCCATTTGTGAACGGGCAATAAAGGCGAACAGGAAGAGAAAGAATAACGAACTCACCACGACCAGAAACAAGCGCAGGCCCACTCTTGCAGTTTGGCGTCTATCGGCACCCTCGGCCTGAATACCTCCAGGGTCGCGACTCCAACTGCCGCCGGGGTCAGCACCGTCGGCGTTTCTTAATAGAAGCCTGCTCATGTTTTAACGTCCGCTATCTTGGTTCCGGCACTCAGTTGCCGCATTTGCTCCAACTCCTCGGCGGAGACCGTTTGCGGAACGAAATCCTGCTCTATCCCCGGCACACTGTAGTCATAGGCCCAGCGATGCACGACCGGCAACTTCTCACCCCAGTTCCCATGTATCGGCGGGGTATTCGGCGTTTGCCATTCCAGACTGGCCGCGCCCCAGGGGTTACTGCCTGCGGGCTTGCCCTTAAATGCACTCCAGGCCAGGTTGAACACGAACAGCAACTGGGAAACGCCGACGATCAATGCGATCACCGTAATGAAGGCATTCAACTCTTGCGCCGATTGCGGGATGAACGCGTAGTTTTCATAGGCGTAATAGCGGCGTGGCATACCCTGAAAACCCAGGTAGTGCATGGGGAAGAAAATGGCGTAGGTGCCCAGAAAGGTAATCCAGAAATGCAGCTTGCCCAGGGTGTCGTTCAACATGCGCCCGGTGACTTTCGGGTACCAATGATAAATGCCGCCGAACACCACCAGTACCGGTGCGACCCCCATGACCATATGAAAATGGGCCACGACGAAATAGGTGTCCGAGAGCGGTATATCCACGATCACATTACCGAGAAACAACCCGGTCAGACCGCCAACCAGGAAGGTGACGATAAAGGCCAGGGCAAACAGCATCGGCACGGTCAGATGGATGTCGCCCCGCCACAGAGTCAGCACCCAGTTATAGACTTTCAGTGCGGTCGGCACCGCGATGATCAAGGTGGTGACGGCGAAGAAAAAGCCAAAGTACGGGTTCATTCCGCTGACATACATATGGTGCGCCCAGACCACGAAGCTGAGTACACCGATCGCAATAATGGCCCACACCATCATTCGGTAGCCGAAGATATTTTTACGCGCGTGCGTGCTGATCAAGTCGGAGACCAGACCAAACGCAGGGAGAGCAACGATGTAGACCTCCGGGTGGCCGAAGAACCAGAACAAGTGCTGGAATAATATTGGGCTGCCACCCTGGTGATCGATCTGCTGCCCCAGCGAGATCATCGCCGGCATAAAGAAGCTGGTGCCCAACAACTTGTCGAACAGCATCATTACGGCACTGACGAACAACGCCGGGAAAGCCAGCAAGGCCATGATCGAGGCCATGAAAATTCCCCATACGGAGAGCGGCATGCGAAACAATGTCATGCCGTGCGTGCGCGCCTGCAACACCGTGGTGACGTAGTTCAACCCGCCCATGGTGGCTGCAACAATAAAAATAGCCAGTGAGACGAGCATCAGGACGATGCCCCACTCGACCCCCGGTGTTCCCTGAGAAATGGACTGTGGCGGATAGAGCGTCCAGCCCGAACCGGTGGGGCCGCCAGGGACAAAGAAACTGGAGAGCAACACCACTACCGCTAGCAGGTAGAACCAGTAACTCAGCATGTTGACATAGGGGAAGACCATGTCGCGGGCACCCACCATCAGCGGGATCAGATAGTTGCCGAATCCACCCAGAAACAAGGCCGTCAGCAAGTAAATGACCATGATCATGCCGTGCATGGTCATAGCCTGATAGTAAGCACTGGCGTCCATGAACTCCAAACTGCCGGGGAAGCCAAGCTGTATGCGCATCAAGCCGGACAACACCACAGCGATAAGGCCCACGAATATAGCCGTCACGGAATATTGAATGGCTATGACCTTGTGGTCCTGACTCCAGATATATTTGGTCAGGAAGCTTTTGGGTTCGTGCAGTGCTTCTGTTTCGGCTTGCTCCGCATAGGCCATCACGTCATCCTCCTGTCGAAGTTTCGGTGCATTCCTGGCTGCTTTACGGCTACTTCCCTGGCTCCGCCTTGCTCGCATCAGCGTCGGCATTCGCTTTGGATTTGATAAAAGCGATCAGTGCGTTCAACTCCTGATCACTCGGGGTAAAGGCCGGCATGACGGCTGCATAGCCTTTGACGATTTTGGCGCCGGGATTAAGAATCGAATCCTTTATATAGCCCTCATCGGCCCTGATACTCGTACCGTCGGCAAGGGTTACGGTCTCGCCATAGAGGCCCTGCCAGCTGGGGCCGACACCCTTGCTGCCATCGACACTGTGGCAGGCCAGACAGCCGAGCGACTCAGCCAGCCGCTGCCCCTGCGTCGCCAAGTCGTCACCTCTGTCCAACTTTTCACTGGCAGAAGGTTCTTGCTGCGCGGCACCCAAAGATTTGATCAGGGCGACGACAGCACCCAGTTCATCTTCAGTGAGAGTATAGGCCACCATGACCGGCGGGTAGCCCTGTACCAGTCGGGCCTTCGGATCGAGGATCGACTCTTTGAGGTAGGCCTCATCGACCAGCGCACTGGTGCCATCGGCAAACTGTTCGGTGCGGCCGTACAGCCCCTTCCATCCGGGGCCGAGACGGGTACTGCCATCCTGGCTATGGCAGGCACCGCAGCCGTATTGTTCGACCAACAAGCGACCTTTTTCCAGCACGCTGCCCTGACTGGGTTTGGTAGCTGTCGTTAATGTCTGCGCAAAAGTCGGTTGGCTGTTCAGCCATTGATCGAAGACGCCCTGCTCTTCCACGATCATCTGGCCGCGCATGTTGTAATGACCTACACCACAATATTCAGCGCAAAGGATTTCATATTTCCCGATTTTGGTCGGTGTAAACCAAAAGTACGACACCATCCCCGGCACCATATCCATCTTGCTGCGAATTTGCGGTACATAGAAGTTATGCAGCACATCTTTAGAGCGCAGTAAAACTTTCACTGGCTGATCGAGCGGAAGGCGGACTTCGTTGTTTTTTATCAGCACATCGTCCTGCCCGGCAGGATCTTTTGGATCAAGGCCAAGCGGGTTGATGAAATCAACAAACTTGATATCCGATTTACCCAGCTTCCCGTCCTGGCCGGCAAAACGAAAGGCCCACTGCCACTGCTGGGCGACCACTTCAAGTTCATAAGCATTTTTCGGCACCCGGATGAAATCACTGTAAACCACCAGACCTGGCGCCAACATCGCGGCAATACCTACCGAGGTCACGATAATCAACCATGTTTCCAGTTTTTTACTTTCTGGCTGGTAGTGCGCCCTGGAACCCTCCTTGTGACGATAACGCATCACGGCCACCGCCATGAATACCGTGATGGCGATGAAAAATACTCCGCTAATGATCAGGGTGATGAACAGGGTCGTATCTATTGACCCCCAGTTGGAAGCTGCCGGTGTCGCATGCCAAGGCGCTAGTATATGGAAGAGTACTGATGCAATAACGATTAGTATCAAGACAATTGCTATTGCCATGTTCTCTCATCCTGTTCCTGTTGCTCATTGGTTATGCCAAAGCATCGCCACTGACGTCCAAGCAGGGCTGACAACTACCACCCATCCCGGTGGCAAAGTCAGTGAGAAGTATAGAACCATCGGGCTGTACCGTGAGGTTGGCAAGCGAGGCCCGGTTGCCAGTTATACTCAATTTCAGATGACGGACGGCAGAGATCGGCCAGAAGCCGCCCAAAAGACGAACCCTGCCTATGCGTAGTAGTCAGATAAGTGATGGCATTGAGAACAGACAAAAGCCACCGAATCCAGCAGTCCACGACGGAGGTTTTGTCATGAGTACCTTGACGATCGAAGGCTGGTGCAAGCCCAGTCCCGACCAGAAATCCATCCCGACCGGTGAGATCCATTTTTACGTCGATGGCCCCCTCCATCTGCGTCTAGAGCAAGCTGAAGAACGCCTACAGAAGACCCATGAGCCTGAAGCCATGGTCGATGTCGACATGAGCTCAATGGATTTGATCCTGCCAGAGGGGTACGGCCCATTGTCCGACTGCCAAATGCGCGTCTACTTGCAGCACACGCGCGGTCAGTTCCATTTGGTCGGGCATCGAGCGAGCGATGGAAGCTTGATCTACTCCAACGCGGTTTTGATTGATCAGCTGATTTAGAAGCTACTGCTTGATGCTCGGGGAACACAAGAACCGGTCCGAAGTGGCCGGTTTTTTATGCCTGAAATTTGAGCGACCCTCGCCCTTCAGCGCCTCGGCAAAACTCTGCAATACAGGAAGCAGGCCTTCCCCAAGCCATCGCCAAATGCCCTCCTAGACTCATTTCATGCCGCTAGCACATCAGTGCTCAGGACGCTTTGGTGGTTATAGTGTTGATTAGCGAATTACAGTAGGTATAGTAACCACAAGCACACCACAGGGAGGTGATGTGAATAGCCGGTTTTTGATAAGCCAAATCGTTGCAGACGGCTGGTATCTGGTACGAGTCAAGGGGAGCCATCACCATTTCAAGCATCCGACCAAGCCAGGACTGGTCACGGTTCCTCATCCGAAAAAAGATCTGCTCAAAAAAACGGCCATCAGTATTTTGCAACAGGCGCTGCTCTGACGAACCGATGGACTGCGCCCTCGGAGGATAACGAACATGCTTTACCCCATTGCGATTTCCATGGGTGATGACGAGCACGCCTGGGGCGTGGAGGTTCCAGATATTCCGGGCTGCTTCTCCGCCGGGGAAGATCTGGATGACGCGATGGCCATGGCTCGCGAAGCCATCGAAGGCCATTTCGAGATTCTGGCCGAAGACGGATCACCGATTCCGCCCGCCAACAAAGTGACCCTGCATGCGACCAATTCGCAGTACGCAGGGTGTACGTGGGCCGTGGTGGATATCGATGTCACCAAATACCTGGGCAAGGCCCAGAAACTCAACATCACCCTGCCCGGCTACTTACTCAACCGCATCGATGAATACGTACTGCATCATCCAGAAGAGAAAAGTCGCTCCGGGTTTCTGGCCTCGGCGGCACTCAAGGTTTTGCAGCAGGGCTGATTGCCTGAATATCTGGTAAACCAAAGGGACAAACGAGTCCCTTGTTCGTCAGCGCGTCGCCACCATGAACAACCGTGGAAACGGCAACAGCACCGAACCATCGCCAAGCGCCGGATAGGCCTGCTCGATTGACGTCTGGTATTGCTTGAGATACTGCGCCCGCTCCGCTTCATCCAGTGGATCGAGAAAAGGTCGCAAACCGCTGCCCTTGAACCACTCGACCACGCCCGATGCGCCGTCCGCGAGCGGATGAAAGTAAGTGGTTCGCCATACATCGACCCGGGTGCAGTGGGGGCGCAGCATCGAGTAGTAGCCGCCGGCACCATCCATTTCCGTTCGCTGACCAGCGGCCCTTGCCAGTTTGTCAGCCCAAGGTCCGTTCGCTGCGACCTCACGCATCAATCGGTGCGACGGTTCGTTGAGGTTGTCGGGCATCTGAATCGCCAGACTGCCGCCGGGTGCGAGCCTGGCCACCAATGACGGGAGCAACCGGGCGTGATCGGGCAGCCACTGCAGTACTGCGTTGGCGAAAATCACATCGAAGGGGCCGGTCTCGTCCCAGGTATCAATATCAGCGGTGTCAAAACACAGGTGAGGCAAGCGCTTGCGGGCGGCCTCGATCATATCGGGGGAACTGTCCAATCCGCGCACCACGGAATCGGCAAAACGCTCCACCAGCAGCTCGGTCGAATTACCGGGGCCGCAACCAATGTCGATTGCCGAACGGACGCCGGACGCCGGGATGGCGGCCAGCAAATCACGCGCCGGGCGTGTGCGCTCATCTTCAAAAGCTACGTATTGTTTGGCGGACCAACTCATATCGTTCTCCTGTGCATTGTTCAGCCAGAGGCAGACAACTGGTTCGCTACGATACATCGAGCGCAGTGCTCTGCCCTATCCCGACTTTTGGAGGGCATTGAGGATCTGAATGCGCCTTCTCTTATCGCCAAATCAATGGAAATCATAACCAAAAGAACCGTTCGTCGTCCCGCCGGCAAAGCAATTTTGACAGCATGAAAATGGCATCTATAGTCCAATCGCGGCCCGTTGGAAGGAACCCAACACGTCATTTAAAGGCAAGGAGCAAGGCCAGCTCGTACCCCGTGATCGAGTGGGTTCCCCAGTAGTGTGTTAGCAACGGCCGCAAGGCAAACAAGCGTTGTCGTACCTGGTAGGTAGCCAGGTAATCACTATGTTCAAAGGAGCTTTACTATGTCTCGAGTCACGGATGTACTTGTTTCCATCGACACTGAAACCATTCTGAAAAACTACCCGAACATCAGCAAAAACCCTGCTGCGCCGACGATGATCGACGTCAATCATGTGTACATGGTGACCAATCAGAACAACGTGGTGAGTGGCCAGGCCGGTGGCGAGCTCAACTTGAAAGCCCAGGTAGGCGATTTGATTCGCTGGCGTGAAGCCAGCCTGTCGCTGGGCTTCGAGCAAGCAGTGATTTTCTACAAGTTCGTCGGTAACGCAGGCAACGAGTTGATCTCTACGCCCACGCCACGCAAGGCTACCGCCTCCTTTGCAGTCCCGAACACCAGCAATCCGTCGGTACCCAGTTGCCAGAAGGTCGATAACCATTACTGGTCTTCGGAAACCCTTGCCTGCGGCAGCGTGACCTATCACTTCCAGTTTCTGATCGTGAATCGCGACTGCCAGATCATCGGCTGCTGCACATGGGATCCGTTCATTACCATCCGTAACTGATGCCGGGCTGGGCCCCTTGGCAACGAGGGGCCTACCGAGCTCGTTGCCGCCTCGGCTGGAACAGGATGTCTCACTTGAACCGAAGCGGTTACCGTATTGCGTCACCATCATGAAAGGAATCCATGATGACTTCCGAACCGATTACCTCCTCTTCGGCGGGCGCCGTGACAGCCAATAGTGTGCTGCTGATCGTCGATGCCGAATCGCTGCTTTCACGCTATCCGCAACCCAGTCTTGAATCGCAGAACCCGACTGTGATTGAAGGTGGTTTCATTTTCCCCGTGAGTAGTAGCACGACGACACAAAATGCTGAAAATGACAGTAAAATAACCCTGACAGCCAGCAACGGAAAGGTCTTCCATATTCGCGGCAGGACCGTCAGCCTGCTGACTGAACATACTGTGGTACTTCACGACCTGACGGTGGACGATGCCGGGGTCCTTTCGCCGCCCAAACTGATCGTTCACAGCGACCAGACAGTCCCCGCGCCCGACCCCGCCATCCCGACCCAACCGAGTAGCCATAGCGCCGATGATCATTACTGGGAGTGTTCGCAACTGAGCACGGGCGTGACAGTCTGCGAACTGAGTTTCATGCTGATCAATCAGAGCTGTGAAGCGGTGGGGTACTTCAGCTGGAAGACTGAGGTGACGCTGTCGGCGTGAATAGATATGCAAAAAAACCAATACCAACCTGTGGGAGCGGGCTTGCTCGCGAATGCGGTGTGTCAGGCGATATCAATATTGACTATGCCGCCGTCTTCGCGAGCAAGCCCGCTCCCACATGGATTGCGCTTAACTGATTGGTATTGGGTATCAAGGGTCGGTTTCTTGGTGTGCACAACGGTAGAAGCTCCTTACCGCTATTTACTATCCGCCCCCTTCTCCTGCATCTGCACCGAAGACTTGGTTCCATCGGTGTTGTCTTTGGTCTCGTTATCCGAGTTATCGAAGCAGCCCTGCAACGCAAGCAGGCAGCAGCAGCAAAGGTAAAACGTGCGAGCGAGATTCATGTTGTTCTCCAGTTTCATGGGCTTGAAGTAGTGACCCATGTCGGTGGAAATGGTTGCGACTTTCTCGGCCCCGAACGATCAGCACTGACAGAGGGTTCAGCGCACCGATTTCTCATCCCCGCAGGCAATATTCAGCAGAATTTTCATCATGCCCGTGCTGTCTGAAAATCAGGCGCATCCCTATGAGGATACGGCAATGAAATTCGCGAAAATCGCACAGAAACTCGCCCTGTGGGCCGGCTATCCCCGGACTTTTCTGGGGGCGATCTTTCTGATTGTACTTTGGGGTTTGAGCGGGCCGATTTTTCATTTCAACGATACCTGGCAACTGATCATCAACACCTCGACCACCATCATCACCTTCCTGATGGTGTTCCTGATCCAGAACACCCAGAACCGCGACACGGACATTTTGCACTTGAAGATCGATGAGTTATTGCGAGTAACGAAAGAAGCGCAGAACGCGATGCTGGGGCTCGAATCGCTGGATATCAAACAGCTGGAAGAATTGAGAAAGAAATACCGCACCCTCGGCGAGGGCGAAACGATTTCCCTGGACGGCACTGTTGTCCCGGAAACAAAGAAACAGGAATGAATGAATTGAGCCATCGCCCGCGGGTGACCGGCGACGTCACCCGCGCCATTGGTGCTAACGACTGGCTTGCAGCTCTCTGGCCATTTGCAGGTGGTTTTGCAGTTTGGGCAGGGTTTCTTCGGCGAACGCTTTGATTTGCGGTACGTCCGTGGTCTGCGCTTGTTGTTGAAGCTGCTCGATGGCCTCTTGGGTGGTTTTCACCTGACTGGCAACATAGGCTTGATCGAAGGACGCGTCATCCTTCACATCCGGTATCAAGGCTTTGGCTTTGTCGACCACTTCTTCGCGGGGCGCGACCGGCAAATCGAGTTGCTTGGCAATTTTCGCCAGATGCTGGTTGGCGGTGGTGAGGTCGTTGATCACCACGATGGTGTAATCCTTAACCTGTTTGGACTCGGTTTTCTGGTGCGCCAGGCGACTGGCTTCGATATCGGCCATGCCTTTGGCCGACGCTTCGTTGATGAATTCGGCAGCTGACTGGGCAAAGGCACTGCTGGCAAACAGACCCAGTAACGTGACAAAACTGATATTGCGTAAACGGGTGGCCATCCGGCTCATGGTCGCGCCCTCCTTCTTTGAAAATTCCAACGGGGGCTTTCGCCCCCGTCTTTTAATAAAACCACCTTCACTATTACCGGGATTTCTGACCACCTTTGCGGCCCATGCCGCCTTTCGCGGAGTCTTTATCAACGGTCGTCGTGGTGGTTTTCCCACCTTTGCGACCGGCTTCAGACGCCTTCGTTCGATCGTGGGCACTACCCGGACTTGGATTTTTTGAAGTAGGCATGGTTCTCATCCTCTTGGTGATGATTGCTGCGAGCAGCCGCCCGCATAGAATAAGAATTTCCATCGCCAAAAAGGTTTAGAAAAACTGGCAACGCTGCGACGAACGGTGACGGGCTTTCAGGCCCCGAGACGCAGGTGCTGCTGGCGCTTGGCGCTGTACATCGCCTCATCGGCATGCCTGAACAGCTGGTTTTCTTCAGTCCCATGTTCGGGGTAACGCGCAACGCCGATGCTCGGCTGGATTTTCAGGTTATGCCCGTCCAGGCGCAGAGGCTGAACCAGCACCTGGCGGATTTTTCCCGCCACACTCTCTGCATCCTCGGCGGCGTGAATGCTGTGCAACAACACGACAAATTCATCACCGCCGATACGCGCTACGGTGTCGGTTTCGCGCACGCAGCCCTTGAGCCGATTGGCGACCGCTTGCAACAGCATGTCGCCGACCGCATGACCGTGGGTGTCGTTGACTTGCTTGAAGCGGTCGAGGTCGACGTAGAGCAATGCCATTCGACCGGAGTCTGTCCGGGCCAGCGCCAGTGAGGCCTTGAGGCGTTCGCGCAGCAATTCACGATTGGGCAACTGAGTCAGTTGGTCGTACTGGGCCATACGTTGGAGCCGGGCATGCAATTGCTTGCGCTCGATAGCGGTCGCGACTTGGGCGCAAACATACTGCAGCAGCTCCTTGTCTTGCTCGGTGTAACGCTCGCCGCCCGCTACGCTTTTAACGATCAGCGCGCCAATGGTGCCGTTCTGCGAACTCAATGGCACGCCCAGCCAGCAGGGCGAATCCTGGCCCGCGACCAGTGCCGCAAACCCCGCCGGCGGATCGTTCTGATCCGGGGTCAGCAGAAGCGGCAGGCCGCTGCGGATCACTTCACTGCAAAGACGTCCGGTCACCGTCCCGGGCTGCTCGGGCTGCGGCTCACGGTCGTCGACGTGATAGGGAAAATTCAGCTGCGCGCAGTGCTCGTCATACAGCGCCACGGAGAAATTCAACGCCGGGAGCCATTCGCCGATGATCGAATGGACGCGTTTGAACAGCGTCAACAGATCTTCCGCCGCGTGGGCCGCTTCGGAGATCGCATACAGCGCCGCTTGCCGGGACTCGGCCTGTTTGCGCTCGGTGATGTCGCGCGCCACGGCAATGCGCAACTGATCGACCTCCGACCAGCGCGCCGACCAGAGAATGTGCACCACCCGGCCGTCCTTGCGCAGGTAACGATTTTCAAAGTTGAGCTTGGGCTCACCCTCCATGATCTCCCGCGCGGCATCGAGGGTGCGCTGTCGGTCGGCGGGATGCACCAGGTCGATCATCGGCTGGCCGATCAACTCGTCGGGGGTGTAACCGAAAATGCGCTTGCAGGCCGCGCTGACAAAAACGAAGCGACCTTGTTTGTCCACCGCACAGATGGCATCCAGCAAGAGGTCGATGTAGCTCGCCAGTGGGGCGGAATTTCTGCTTTCCATGATACCGAGAGCGTGTCCGGACAATGCAACATTGAACAAACCTCCCTGACCGGTCATACGCCCGAGCGATGACTGTGCAGCTGACGCTTCCCTGCGATCAGCCTCAAGCCTTGTTCGTCACCAGCCCCGGCAGCGCATGCACCAGGGCATTGATGGCAAAACCGATGAACATTACCCCGCACAACCGCGTGATCGCCAGTTCATGACGCTGATACAACGTGCGCACCTGACGCGCACCGACGATGCCTATGAGAATAGCGTAGGCCATAAGGCCACCGACGAAGCTCAGGACGATCAACCATGGCAGCATCGACCAATGCAGCAATTCTGCACGGCTGGACAACAGCGCAGTAAAGGTCGCCACCGCCACCGGGTATGCCTTGGGGTTGGTCAGACCGAACATGATGCCGTGCCAGAACGGCTGCCGCGCCAGGCCTTGAGGTGCATCGGCATTGCCGCGGCGAGCCCGGACCGCGCGCAGCCCCAGCCAGAACAGGTAGAGCCCACTGAATACGCCCAGCACATCGAACGCGGTGCTGCCGATTTCCCGCGCACCGACAATCGCGATCAGTGCCGTGCTGCACCAGACCACATCGCCCAGCAAATGCCCGCACAGAAACCCCGCTCCGGCTCGCCGCCCGCGCGCCGCGCCGATGCCGAACACCGCCAGAACACCCGGCCCCGGCGTGATGCCATAAATGAAGCCCGAGGCGAGAACGGCCATTAGCAGCGATGGAGTCATGGGAATTCCTGTTGAAACGCCGGGTGAATGGACGCAAGTCTATCCCAGGACCCCGAGCATCGACTTAACGATCGTCGAAGAACCTCATCCCCGCATACGGCCGTTGCCGACAAGCCGCCAGCCGCGACGCCAGATCCCCGACATGCGCCTCAAGCTTGTGCCCGTCCGGGTCGAGAAAATAGAACGACGCGCCTTCGCTGCGGTTGTCCCGCCATTCCCGCACGTTGGCGGATCGCAGGCGTTCGACGAACAACGGGAAGTCCGCAGAATCGATGCTGAAGGCGTAATGGGTGTAGTCAGCGGCGGGGGCGGACTCGCGCAGCGGATCGAGGGAAAGGCACAGCCACAGACCGGGTAATGAGAGATAGGCGCCGGTGTCCCACGTGGCTTCAAGCTGAAGTTGCAGCAGATCGCGATAGAACGCCACGCTGCGGTTCAGGTCGGTGACGGCGAGGGTCAGGTGGTTGAGGCCGGTTAGCATGGGTTTAGTAACCTTGAGGCTGGTTCCGACCGGAGCGTACAACTTAAACGTCCTTGAGCGTAGAACCACGAGTGCTTTGTTGCTGTGAGTCCGTCTTCGCGAGCAAGCCCGCCCCACATTTAACCGTGTCCAACTTTGGAATTCGGTCAAGTGTGGGAGCGGGCTTGCTCGCGAAAGCGGTTTTCCTGACGCCGCAGTTTCAGAACTTATCGAGCGTGCGCAGCTTCTGCGGCAACCCCCACAGCAACAACGCAGCAGCAATCAGCGCGGCGACGCCGATGACGTACAGGGCCGGCGTGGTGCTGCCGGTCAGGTCCTTGACCCGCCCGACCATGACCGGGCTGACGATCCCACCGAACTGGCCGAGGGTGTTGATCACCGCGATCCCGCCAGCGGCACCTGCGCCGGCACCGGCCAGCAGTTTCGGCGGCAGGGTCCAGAAGCTGGGGATGGAGGCGATGATCCCGGCACCGAGCAAGCCTATTACGTTAATATCCGCCTCTTTGGCAGCCTCACGCGCCGACATGGAGACGACGCTGATACGCCATTTCTGCGAACTCATCAGCGAGCTTTTACGCACTCACGGCCGGGACATCGGCAGCTGAAACTCAGGGAAGATCAAATGAAGATCAGCACCACCCTCCTCATCACCTGCTGCACGGTTTTTCTCGCTCAATTGGGCATGAGCATTTATCTGTCGGCGCTGCCGGAAATTGCCCGGGATTTAACCGCCGATGCCTCGCAGGTTTCATGGGGGCTGGCGGTGTATCTGATTGGCATGGCGCTGCCGATGCTGTTCTGGGGCAGCCTGGGTCAGCGCATTGGCCGTAAACCGGTGTTGCTCGCGGCGCTCGGTATCTATGGGGTGGGCAACCTGGCCCTGCCCTTGGGCCAGACACTGGAGTCGTTCCTGTTTTTTCGACTGATTCAGGGTGTAGGCGCCAGCGGAATTTCGGTCATGGCCCGGGTGCTGATCCGCGACAGTTTCCGCGGCGATCTGCTGGCCAAGGCGTTGTCCTGGATATCGATTTCCTTTGTGGTGGCGCTGGGTATCGGCCAATACCTGGGGTCGATTATCCAGATGGCGCTGGGTTGGCCGGCGATTTTCTACTTGTTGGGTGGCGTAAGCCTGTTGATGGCGGTGGTGGTGGCGCGGGTTACGTTCCCGGTGCTGGCAGCAGAGAACACACTGTCATCCGCCTGGACCAGCTACTGGCACATTCTGGGCCATCGGGCCTTCCTGTTGCCGGCCCTTGTTGGCGGCTTGGGGTACGGGGTAATCGTCGCATTCAACACCGCGGCTCCGTTGATTCTGCAAGGCCCCTTCAACTGGTCGGCAGTGGAATACGGATTGTTGGGTTGGCCAATCAGCGCGGCCTATTTTCTCGGGGCTGTGGCGGTCAATCGCTTTGTGCTACGTACCGGTCAGCGCCAGCTGATGACGGCAGGCGTTGGGCTGGTACTGGCCGGCAGCGCAGTCATGTTACTGGGTAGCATCGCCGGTACGTCGATAGCGCTGCTGTTCTGGTTGCCCTATTGTTTTGCAGTGTTTGGCCAGTCATTGAATTACCCGATCAGCCTGTCCCTGGCCAACGAAGGCTCGCCGGTCGGCGGTGCTTATGCGATGGCATTGAGCGGTTTCATTCACCAACTGATGGCCGCCATTATCGGCGGTATCGCCAGCCTGATCGCAAGCCAGCAGGCATGGCCATTGTCGCTGCTATGCACCTTGCTGGCCGTGGGCGCGCTGCTTTGCGTAGTGTTCGCGCCCGGCCGTCGAACCACTTAGAACGCGCTGCGGAAAATCTCCTCGATCTGCCGCTGATCCGCCGGCCGTGGATTGGTCAGTCCGCAGGCGTCTTTCAGGGCATTGCTGGCAAGCACCGGGATGTCGTTGAGCCTGGCACCGAGCTCTCGTAAACCGGCGGGGATTTCCACGTCCCTGGCCAGGTTGCGAATGGCCGCGATCGCTGCCTGCGCGCCCTCCTCCGGGCTGAACCCGCGAATGTCGGCGCCCATCGCGCGGGCAACATCGGTTAGGCGGTCAGCGCAGACCAGCGCGTTGAAACTTTGCACATGAGGCAGCAGCACCGCATTGCACACGCCATGAGGCAAGTCGTAGAACCCGCCCAACTGATGAGCCATCGCATGGACATAACCCAAGGATGCATTGTTGAACGCCATACCAGCGAGGAACTGCGCGTAAGCCATGTTTTCCCGCGCGATCATGTCACTGCCCTCGCGTACGGCCAGGCGCAAGTTATTGCTGATCAAGGTGATGGCTTTCAGTGCACAGGCATCGGTAATCGGATTGGCCGCCGTGGAGACGTAGGCTTCGATGGCGTGGGTCAGTGCGTCCATGCCGGTGGCGGCAGTCAGGCCCTTGGGCATGGCGACCATCAGCGCCGGATCGTTGACTGACAGCAGCGGCGTGACGTTGCGATCGACGATGGCCATTTTCACGTGACGGGATTCGTCGGTGATGATGCAAAAACGGGTCATCTCGCTGGCAGTGCCGGCGGTGGTGTTGATCGCGATCAGCGGCAATTGCGGTTTGGTTGACTGATCGACACCTTCGTAGTCACGAATCGTCCCACCGTTCGTGGCGCACAAGGCGATGCCCTTGGCGCAGTCGTGAGGCGAACCGCCGCCCAGCGATACCACGAAATCACAGCGACTTTCCTTGAGCAGGCCCAGGCCAAGTTCGACGTTGGCAATGCTCGGATTCGGCTTGGCGCCGTCGAAGATCACCGAGTCGATGTCCTGGATCGCCAGTTTCCCGGCAATCATCGTCGCCACGCCAGCCTTGGCCAACCCGGTGTCGGTGACGATCAGCGCCTTGCGAAAACCATACTTGCGAATGGCGTCCATGGCTTCGTCGAGGCAGCCGGTGCCCATGATGTTGACGGCGGGGATGAAAAACGTACTGCTCATGCGCGAGTCTCCTGGCTGAAACCGAAATCGGCAACGCTGATTTGGCGGAAGCGCACAGAATCGACCGATCAGTCACGCCGTATGTTGATCTGGCTCAACGACCAGGCATGATAAAGTCGCCGTCCATCAGACCTTTTGCTTTGAGACTTTGATCGCAATGACCGATTTCCAGGATGTCGATGCCCAACTTGAAGACTGGAACGCCTTGCGCACCACCGCCTCTTTCGGCGGCCTGCTGGTGGGTAACGGCGCCAGTCGTGCGGTATGGGACGACTTCGGCTATGACTCGCTGTTCGAAGACGCCCGCACCGTCGAAGAAAAGCCTCTGAGCCAATCCGAATTGAGCGTGTTCGACGCGATGCAGACGCGCAGTTTCGAACAAGTGCTTGGGGCGCTGAAAACCACCAGCCGGGTCAACAAGGCGTTGGCCGTCAGCTCCGCCGCACCGCGCAATCGCTATTACGCGATCAAGGAAGCGCTGATCAATACCGTGCATGCGGTGCATATTCCTTGGCGGTTGGTGGTGCCCTCGACGCTGGCGACGATCAATCAGGAACTGGGCAGCTATCGAACGGTGTTCACCACCAATTACGACTTGCTCAATTACTGGGCGATCCAGCACCGGCCTGACGTCATTACCGATCTGTTCCAGGGCACCGAGCCGCGCTTTGATCTGAGCCTCACCGCGACAGACAAAACCCGGCTGTTGTACCTGCACGGCGGCCTGCATCTGGTGCGCAATCAGGACGGCACGGCGCGTAAGTTGATGTCGACCGAGGGCACGTTGCTGGGCAGTTTCGCCATCAACAATACGATCAAGACCCTCGACGACGTGCCGCTATTCGTCAATGAAGGCCCGACCCAGGACAAGCTCAAGACCATTCGCAGCTCGGATTACCTGTCGTTCTGCTACGACCAGTTACTGGACCATGGCGATGGGCTGTGCATCTTCGGGCATGCTCTTGGCGAGCAGGACAGTCACATCATTCATGCATTGCGCCAAGCGAAGCCGAAGACCGCGGCGATCTCGATTTACCCGCGCAGCAAGGCGTTCATCCAGCATCAGAAGCGGCATTACGCGAAGGTGTTTGAGGGGACGGGAGTGGAGCTGCGGTTTTTTGATTCGAAGACTCATGCGCTCGGTAGTCCCAAGCTGACCGTACCGGTCGAGGTTTAGCGGCGCCGAGGTCGGCCCTTTCGCGGGCAAGCCCGCTCCCACAGGGTTTTGTGAACGCCGCCAAACTAATGTGGGAGCGGCGGTGCGACGATTCGACTTGCTCGCGAAGGGGGCTTAATATTCAACGTAGATGCTGAATGTCAGACCGCTTTCGCGAGCAAGTCGAATCGTCGCACCGCCGCTCCCACACTGGATGTGTATTGGGCTTATCAAGCGGTGTGTTTAGAGCACCGGCAAGGTCTTGTCCTTGATCACCGTGGTCGGGCCGTTGGCCTTGACGCTGGCGATGCCTTTATCTCTCGCGGCATCCGATGAGTAGGATTCGCTGCTGCCGATGATCTGATGGTTGGCAGCCTTGAGGTTGAAGTAAGGATGACCGTCCTTGGTGGTTTTTTTCTCGTAGCGTTCGTCCAGCGGGCTGTTGGCCTGAACCGAGGCGATACCGCCATCGGCCGCACCGCGCGTGGTGTACAGCTCGCTGGTCAGAATGGTTTCGGCATTGGCCGCTTTCAATACAAACTTGAATTGACCGTTGCCGGTTTTGCTCACTTCGTACCATCCAGACATGCTTTTACTCCTTGGTGATTGAGAGGTTTCGCGCTTCAGAGTAAAGACCAAGTCAGGATTTCTGTCGCCTCTACCGGCCCCTTCGCGGGCAAGCCCGCTCCCACATTAGACCGCATCCTTCTGAACAACTCGGTCAACTGTGGGAGCGGGCTTGCTCGCGAAGAGGCCGGTAAGGTCTAAACAAAACCGCCCTATTTCACCGCAGCCCGCACCACCGATAACTCAGGTGTCTGCACCCGTCGCTGGCTCAGATAGCGCATGCAGCTGACCCGCAAGAACGAGGCAAAATTCACCACTTCGCCGCGGTAGTCCATCACCTCTTCATACAGCTTGGCGATCAACTGATTGGTGGTCATGCCGTCGACCTCGGCGATTTCGCTGAGAATGTCCCAGAACTGATTCTCCAGCCGCAGGGTAGTCACCACCCCGCAGATGCGCAGCGAGCGGGAGCGCGATTCGTAGAGAATCGGATCGGCCTTGACGTAGAGCTCGCACATGGACAGTCCCTCGTTACAGCGTGATTTTGGTGCCCAGCAACCCGAGGAAACCGGCCAGCCAGCTCGGGTGCGCCGGCCAGGCCGGGGCAGTGGCCAGATTGCCTTGAACGTGACCTTGCGTCACCGGAATATCGATGAACGTGCCACCGGCCAGACGCACTTCCGGGGCACATGCCGGGTAGGCGCTGCACTCACGACCTTCAAGAATGCCCGCCGCGGCCAACAGTTGCGCACCGTGACACACGGCAGCGATCGGTTTGCCGGCCTTGTCGAAGGCTCGCACCAGGTCCAGGACTTTTTCGTTCAGGCGCAGGTACTCCGGCGCACGACCACCCGGCACCAGCAGCGCGTCGTAGTCCGCGGCGTCTACCTTGGCGAAATCGAAGTTCAGGGCAAACAGGTGGCCGGGTTTTTCGCTGTAGGTCTGGTCGCCTTCGAAGTCATGGATCGCTGTGCGCACGGTCTGGCCGGCGGTTTTGTCCGGGCAAACGGCATGCACCGTGTGGCCGACCATCAGCAGCGCCTGGAACGGCACCATCACTTCGTAGTCTTCGACGTAATCGCCGACCAGCATCAGAATTTTTTTAGCTGCCATGGGGAAGACTCCTCTGGAAAATGCGTGGGCATGCAGGAGTATTCAAGGTAGTCCTTAATCTGCATGGCAGGTAATAACCGACTACTACGCACACCACAGCTTGGATTTGGCTTTTGTGGCGAGGGAGCTTGCTCCCGATGGGTTGCGAAGCGGCCCCCTGCATTTTTTCCAGTCATATCGTGCAAGCAGGTCTTGCGACTGCTGCGCAGCCGAACGGGAGCAAGCTCCCTCGCCACAGGGACCGCGCTTAACTGTACGGATAACTCTGCGCCTATCTGTAACAGAGCAGCGCCTGCGGTTTATGGCTAGATAAAGAAACTTCCCGCCATCCTGAATTCTGGTCACCCATCATGTCCTCGCGCGAAAACACCGGCATGGCCCTCGGCCTGCTCGGCGTCGTTATCTTCAGCCTGACCCTGCCCTTCACACGGATCGTCGTGCAGGAACTTCATCCCCTGCTCAACGGCCTCGGCCGGGCGCTGTTCGCGGCGATTCCGGCAGCGCTTTTATTGCTGTGGCACCGGGAAAAATGGCCCACGTGGAAACAGGTCAAAGGCCTGACGCTGGTGATCGCCGGGGTCATCCTTGGTTTCCCGGTGCTGTCGGCCTGGGCCATGCAGACATTGCCCGCCTCCCACGGCGCACTGGTCAACGGCTTGCAACCGCTGTGCGTGGCGCTATACGCCGCGTGGCTGTCCCATGAGCGTCCGTCGAAAGCCTTCTGGGCCTGCGCAGCGTTGGGCAGCGCGTTGGTACTCGGTTATGCACTGATCAGCGGCGCCGGCAGTATTCAGGCCGGTGATTTGCTGATGCTCGGCGCGATTGCCGTGGGTGGGTTGGGTTATGCCGAAGGCGGCCGGTTGGCCAGGGAGATGGGTGGCTGGCAGGTGATCTGCTGGGCGCTGGTGCTGTCGACACCGCTGCTGATCGGGCCGGTGCTGTACCTGTCGCTGCAACATCAGGGCGAGATTTCGGCCAAAACCTGGTGGGCCTTCGGTTACGTCTCGCTGTTTTCGCAATTCATTGGGTTCTTTGCCTGGTACGCCGGGCTGGCCATGGGCGGCATTGCCCGGGTCAGCCAGATCCAGTTGCTGCAGATCTTCTTCACGATCGCGTTTTCGGCGTTGTTCTTCGGTGAGCACGTCGAGCCGATTACCTGGCTGTTTGCGGCCGGGGTGATCGTGACGGTGATGCTGGGGCGCAAGACGGCGGTGAAGCCCCCTGTGGGAGCGGGTTTGCTCGCGAAGGCCTCATCACATTCAACATCTTAGTTGGCTGCCAGTCCGCCTTCGCGAGCAAGCCCGCTCCCACAGGATCAGAGGTAACCGTCAGCCCGCAACAGGGTTTCCAGGCAATGTTCGCTGATGTGGTAGAAATCCTTCAGTTCCTGAATCTTCACCAACAGCTGAGCCGGGTCCACCGGCTCGGCGCGTTTGACCGCCAGGATCATCTTGTTCTTGTTGGTGTGGTCCAGCGAGATGAACTCAAAGACCTTGGTCTCGTAACCACAGGCTTCCAGAAACAACGCACGCAAACTGTCAGTGACCATTTCCGCCTGCTGGCCCAGGTGCAGGCCGTATTGCAACATCGGCTTGAGCAGCGCCGGGCTCTGGATCTGCAGGCGGATCTGCTTGTGGCAGCACGGCGAGCACATGATGATCGAAGCGCCGGAACGGATACCGGTGTGAATCGCATAGTCGGTGGCGATGTCGCAGGCATGCAACGCGATCATCACGTCCAGCTCGCTCGGCGCGACGCTGCGCACATCACCGCATTTGAATACCAGCCCCGGATGCTCCAGCTTGGCCGCCGCGCTGTTGCACAGGTTGACCATGTCTTCGCGCAGCTCGACGCCGGTCACCTCGCCTTCGGCCTTCAACGTGTTGCGCAGGTAGTCGTGGATCGCGAACGTCAGGTAGCCCTTGCCCGAGCCGAAATCCGCCACCCGCACCGGTTTGTCCAGCGCCAGCGGCGATGTGGTCAGCGCATGGCTGAAGACTTCGATGAACTTGTTGATCTGTTTCCACTTGCGCGACATCGCCGGGATCAGTTCATGCTGCGCATTGGTCACGCCAAGGTCTTTGAGAAACGGCCGGCTCAGGTCGAGGAAACGGTTCTTCTCGCGGTTGTGCTCGGCGGACGGCACTTCGCGCAATTGCTGAGGTTTGCTCTTGAACAGCGAAGACTTGCCCTTTTTGCTGTATTCGAGCTGGGCTTCGTCGGTCAATGACAGCAAATGCGCATTTTTGAACGATGCGGGCAACAGCGCAGCAATGGTCGCCACGCCTTCCGCAAGCGGCAGGTTCTTGGTGATGTCGCGGGTCTTGTAGCGATAGACGAAGGACAGGCATGGCTGATCCTTGACCGTCAGTTGCTTGATGATCAGCCGCTGCAAATCCGCTTCGCCACCGACGTACTTGGCCAGCACCAGTTTGATGAAGGCGTTCTGATCGAGGCTGGTTTGCAGCAGGTCGATGAACTGGGCGTGATGATCCGGCGCGAGGCTGGCGGGAGTGGCGGTGACAGACATGGGAAAAAACGGCCTCGGGCGGTGCGGATCGGGGAATGACGGGTATTTTAGGGGGGATGGAGTTCAGGAACACTGTTATTTGCCAAACGGCAAATATTCTGTGGCGAGGGAGCTTGCTCCCGCTCGGCTGCGCAGCAGTCGCAAAGTAGACAACGAGGTTTATCTGATGGAGTGCGTTTACCGATTTTGGGGCCGCTTCGCGGCCCAGCGGGAGCAAGCTCCCTCGCCACAAAAGCACCTCAAACAAAGCACCTCAGGTTGAAAATGGCGTCAGCTCAACACCACCAACCGATTCGGCAATTCATTCCTCACATGGGTCACTGGCACATGCACTTTGAGCAACTCTCCGCATGACTCGATGCACGTCACGAACCCCTGCAACGTCTGCCCCTGTTTCACCTGCTGCGTAAACGCCACCACAATCGCGTCCCAGTTCTTGTTGTCCAGCCGTTTGGAAATCCCTTCATCCACCAGAATCTCCACGTAGCGCTCGGCCTCGGAGACAAAAATAAGCATGCCGGTGCTACCCACGGTGTGGTGCAGGTTTTGCTCCAGGAACTGCCGGCGCGCCAGGTTTGACGCGCGCCAGTGACGAACCGTGCGCGGGATCAGGCGCGTGGTGACTTTCGGAATCCGGAACACCAGGCATAACACGATGAAACTGAGCCATTGCACCAGCAACAGACTGTGCATGGTCAGCCAGCCCGTGAGGTAATGCACGATCCCCGGCACCACCAGCGCCAGCAGACTGGCCCAGAGCAACGGGATATACGCGTAATCGTCGGCGCGGGCCGCCAGCACCGTTACCAGTTCGGCGTCGGTATCGCGCTCGACCCGGGCAATCGCCTCGGCGACTTTGCGTTGTTCGTGTTCAGTCAGTAATGCCATGTTTATGAATGCCTGCTCGCTATTGTTGTTTTACCTGCAGTGTTATCACCAGCCGCCCGACGAACCGCCGCCCCCAAAACTGCCCCCGCCGCCGCTGAAGCCCCCGCCGCCACCGCCGCCAAAACCTCCACCACCGAAACCGCCTCCCGAGCCGCCACGGCCTCCTCCGTTTGGCAGAATACCGAACATCTGGCCGATGAATATCGTCAGGATAAACAGCAACACCAGGAACACGAATAACCCCGGATGTCGCCCAACGAAATCACTGTCCTGATCACCGCCCGATTCATACACCGTCGACGGCTCGTCCAGCGGATTGCCGCCCAGCACCACCAGCATCGCCGCGACGCCATCGCTGATGCCTTTGCTGAAGTTGCCTGCCTTGAACGCGGGCGTGATCACCTGATGGATGATCACCGAACTCTGCGCGTCGGTCAGGCGATCTTCCAGGCCGTAACCGACTTCGATCCGCAGTTTGCGCTCGTCACGCGCGACGATCAGTAACGCGCCGTTGTTCTTGTCCTTCTGGCCGATACCCCAGTAGCGTCCCAGCTGATAACCGAAATCCGCGATGTCGGTGCCTTGCAAGTCCGGCAATGTGACCACCACCAACTGCTCGCCGGTGGTTTTTTCATGGGCGTTGAGCTGTTGCGTCAGTTGCTCGCGCACCGCAGGCTCGATCATCCGGGCGTTGTCCACCACCCGCCCGGTCAATTCCGGGAACTTCAACTCGGCCTGGGCCGTCAGGGCAAACACCCAGAACATCAGCACCAGGCCCACTTTCAACACGCGCATTGGCAACCTCATCCTTGGTAACGCTTCACGCCCGTTCCGGCGCTTACTGGAACTTCACTTCAGGCGCTTTCTCGGCACCGGGGCTGGTGGCCTCGAAAGTTTCGCGGATCGGCAAATCGCTGTACATCACGGTGTGCCACAAGCGACCGGGAAAGGTGCGAAGCTCGGTATTGTATTTCTGCACCGCCAGGATGAAATCGCGACGCGCCACGGCGATGCGGTTCTCGGTGCCTTCAAGTTGCGATTGCAGCGCCAGGAAGTTCTGGTTGGCCTTGAGGTCCGGATAACGCTCGGACACCACCATCAACCGACTCAGCGCGCCGGTCAGCTGATTCTGCGCCTGCTCGTACTGTTTGAGTTTTTCCGGATTGTCCAGCGTGCTGGCATCCACCTGAATCGACGTCGCCTTGGCGCGGGCTTCGATCACCGCGGTCAGGGTTTCTTGCTCATGTCGGGCATAACCCTTGACGGTTTCCACCAGATTGGGAATCAGGTCAGCGCGACGCTGGTACTGGTTCTGCACCTGGCCCCAGGCGCCCTTGGCCTGTTCGTCGAGGGTCGGAATAGTGTTGATGCCGCAGCCGGCCAGCAGTGTTGTCAGCAACATCAAGGCTGCAACCTGCAGGCTCGACCGATAGTGATGTCGTACATTCATCTGGTTGATGCTCCCTTGCACATTCCGTTGATGAAACAACCTGCGAACTCTGAACCCGGCTCTTGGGGCATAATCTACGCCGCTACTGGATTGCATCGAGCCAATGGGCTAAAAGATGGCCCGGCACTGACACTCTGCAGAAGTGTGCTGCATTTACCTGAACAACAATAGTCGCTCCCTAAATTTTGGCTGACCGGCGCGCATTCACTGCCGTTTAGGCTTTTGAGAAAACCATTCATGAAGAAGCTGTGTTTGCTGGGCCTGTTCGTCAGCCTGGCCAGTCATACCGTATTGGCCGCCACGACGCCCGCACCTATAGAGAACAAGGACGCCTTCATCAGCCACCTGATGAAGCAGATGACCCTCGATGAAAAGATCGGCCAGTTGCGCCTGATCAGCATCGGCCCGGAAATGCCTCGGGAGATGATCCGCAAGGAAATCGCCGCCGGCAATATCGGCGGCACCTTCAACTCGATCACCCGCGCCGAAAACCGTCCGATGCAGGACGCGGCCATGCGCAGCCGGTTGAAGATCCCGATGTTCTTCGCCTATGACGTGATCCACGGCCACCGCACCATTTTCCCGATTCCCCTGGCCCTGGCCTCGAGCTGGGACATGGACGCCATCGGGCGCTCCGGGCGTATCGCCGCCAAGGAAGCGGCGGCTGACAGCCTCGACATCACCTTCGCGCCGATGGTCGACATCTCCCGCGACCCACGTTGGGGCCGCACGTCCGAAGGCTTCGGCGAAGACACCTACCTGGTTTCGCGGATCGCTGGCGTAATGGTCAGGGCCTTCCAGGGCAGCGGGGCGAACGCGGCCGACAGCATCATGGCCAGCGTCAAGCATTTTGCCTTGTACGGCGCGGTCGAGGGCGGTCGCGACTACAACGTCGTCGACATGAGCCCGGTGAAGATGTACCAGGATTACCTGCCGCCCTACCGCGCAGCCATTGACGCCGGTGCCGGCGGGGTGATGGTTGCGCTGAACTCGATCAACGGCGTGCCGGCCACCGCCAACACTTGGCTGATGAACGACCTGCTGCGCAAGGAATGGGGCTTCAAGGGCCTGGCAGTCAGCGACCACGGGGCGATTTTCGAGCTGATCAAGCACGGCGTCGCCGCTGACGGTCGCGAAGCCGCGAAGCTGGCGATCAAGGCCGGCATCGACATGAGCATGAACGACACCCTCTATGGCAAGGAATTGCCAGGGCTGTTGAAGGCCGGTGATATCGAACAGAAAGACATCGACAACGCCGTGCGCGAGGTGCTCGCCGCCAAGTACGACATGGGCCTGTTCAAGGACCCGTACCTGCGCATCGGCAAGGCCGAGGATGACCCGGCCGACACCTACGCCGAAAGCCGCCTGCACCGCGCCGAGGCCCGTGATGTCGCGCGTCGCAGCCTGGTGTTGCTGAAGAACCAGGGCGAAACCCTGCCGCTGAAGAAAACCGCGAAAATCGCGCTGGTCGGTCCACTGGCCAAGGCGCCGATCGACATGATGGGCAGTTGGGCCGCTGCTGGCCGTCCCGAGCAATCGGTGACTTTGTTCGACGGCATGACCCATGCGCTTGGCGCGCAGTCGACGCTGATCTACGCCCGTGGCGCGAACATCACCAGCGACAAGAAAATCCTCGATTACCTGAACTTCCTCAACTTCGACGCGCCGGAAGTGGTGGATGATCCGCGTCCGGCTAACGTGTTGATCGATGAAGCGGTGAAAGCCGCGCAACAGGCCGATGTGGTGGTGGCCGCAGTGGGCGAATCCCGTGGCATGTCCCACGAATCGTCGAGCCGCACCGACCTCAACATCCCAGCCAGCCAGCGCGAGTTGATCAGGGCTTTGAAAGCTACCGGCAAACCGCTGGTGCTGGTGTTGATGAATGGCCGTCCGCTGTCGATTCTCGAAGAGAACGAGCAGGCTGACGCGATTCTGGAAACCTGGTTCAGCGGCACCGAAGGCGGCAACGCCATCGCTGACGTGCTGTTCGGCGACTACAACCCGTCGGGCAAACTGCCGATCAGCGTCCCGCGCTCGGTGGGTCAGATTCCGACCTACTACAACCACCTGAGCATTGGCCGGCCGTTCACTCCGGGCAAACCGGGCAACTACACCTCGCAGTATTTCGAAGACACCACCGGGCCACTGTTCCCGTTCGGCTTCGGCCTGAGCTACACCCAATTCAGCCTGACCGACATGGCCTTGTCTTCGACCACACTGAACAAGACCGGCAAGCTCGACGCTAGCGTCGTGGTGAAGAACACCGGCAAGCGTGACGGCGAAACCGTGGTGCAGCTGTACATCCAGGACGTGACCGGTTCGATGATCCGCCCGGTCAAGGAACTGAAGAACTTCCAGAAAGTACTGGTCAAGGCCGGCGAACAGAAAGTCGTGCACTTCACCATCACCGAGGATGACCTGAAGTTCTACAACGCCCAGCTCAAGTACGCCGCGGAACCGGGCAAGTTCAACGTGCAGATCGGCCTGGACTCCCAGGACGTGACGCAGCAGAGTTTTGAGTTGTTGTAATCCCTGAGACACCGCAAAACAAATGTGGGAGCGGGCTTGCTCGCGAAAGCGGTCTGACAATCAACATCTCTGTTGAATGTTAAGCCGCCTTCGCGAGCAAGCCCGCTCCCACATTAGGTTTAGGGTGTTTGGAGGAATGTATTCAGCCCCGCCGATCCAGCAGATTCACCACCAGCCGATCCACCCATCCCCACACCCTTTGCTTGACCCGCCGCCACAACGGCCGGCGCTTCCATGCTTCGAGGCTGACTTCCTGGCTCAGGGCAAAGTCATTCTCGAAACTCGCCGTCACCGCCCGGGTCAGTCCGGGGTCCAGGGCTTCGAGGTTGGCTTCCAGATTGAAGCGCAGATTCCAGTGATCGAAGTTGCACGAGCCGATGCTCACCCAGTCATCGATCAACACCATTTTCAGGTGCAGGAAACACGGCTGGTATTCGAAGATCTTCACCCCGGCCCTGAGCAGTCGCGGGTAGTAGCGATGCCCGGCGTAGCGCACCGACGGGTGATCGGTGCGCGGCCCGGTCAGCAGCAGACGCACATCGACGCCACGAGCCGCCGCCCGGCGCAGTGAGCGACGGACTTTCCAGGTTGGCAGGAAATACGGCGTGGCCAGCCAGATTCGGCGCTGGCCGCTGTTTAGCGCGCGAGTCAGCGATTGCAGAATATCGCGGTGCTGACGGGCGTCGGCATAGGCGACCCGACCCATGCCCTCGCCCATGGTCGGCACTCGCGGCAAGCGCGGCAAACCGAAGTGCGCAGTGGGTTTCCAGGCACGCCGATGGCGGTTGGCGATCCATTGGCGGTCGAACAGCAACTGCCAGTCGAGTACCAGCGGGCCGTTGATTTCCACCATCACTTCGTGCCATTCGCTGGTGTCTTCGCCTGGTGTCCAGAACTCATCGGTGACCCCGGTGCCGCCGACCACCGCCAAGCATTGATCCACCAGCAGCAGCTTGCGGTGATCGCGATAAAAGTTGCCCACCCAACGGCGCCAGCTCAGGCGATTGTAGAAACGCAACTCGACACCGGCGGCGATCAGGCGCTGCCGCAAGGTCAGGGTGAACGCCAGGCTGCCGTAGTCATCGAACAGGCAACGCACCCGCACGCCGCGCTCGGCTGCCTGGACCAGCGCCTGAACCATGGCCTCGGCGCAAGCTCCCGCCTCCACCAGGTACAGTTCCAGTTCAACTTGTTCTTCGGCGCGGGCAATCGCCACCAGCATGCGCGGAAAAAACTGCGGGCCATCGATCAGCAGTTCAAAGCGGTTGCCGTCGCGCCACGGGAAAATTGCGCCGCGCATCTCAGCGCGCCGTGAAAATCAGCACCGCACCCACCGGCACCGACAGACTGATGGCCGACAAACCGGCAACCTTGCGCAAGCTTTCCAGGCCCGGGGCCAGGCCGAAATCTTCAGCGCTGATCACCAAAGGTTCGAGGGTCACCACTTGGAAGCGTCGGTCATCGAGACGGGTCGCCAGCAGTTCGGCGTTGTATTGGTGTTGTTTGCCATGCAGGTTGACGGTCAGCGGTAAGCGCAACTCCAGTTGCGCACCGGGCGCCAGGTCGTTGATCGGCCGCAGATCGATTTGCGTGGTGATCAGCGCTTCAGGGAACGTCTGGATCTCGAACAGTTCCTTGCGCATGCGTTCGTCACGCAACGGAATGCCACTGTTGACCGACTCCAGCTCGACTTCTACCTCGGCCAGGCCCTTGGGATCGACCTTGCCGTGCAGCACCAGAAAGCGTTGCACTTCGGAAATGTTGGCGTTTTTAGTGCTGATGAACGACAGCCGCGAGGACTCCCCGTCCAGATACCAATTGGCCTGGGCCGACACGGTGACACCGGCCAGCAGCAGGAAAACGAGGGTTTTGCAGACATAGCGGTTGAACATAGAGACTCATGGGCAGATAAACCTGAGCGAACCTTAACTGGCCTGAGACAGGTTGCAAACTTTCTGTTACTCCAACCCACCCTTCTGTGGCAAGGGAGCTTGCTCCCGCTGGAGTGCGAAGCGCTCCCAAAATCAGACAATGAGTTCTTCCAGTCAGACCTCGGCCGCTGGCATTACGACTGCTTCGCAGCCGAGCGGGAGCAAGCTCTTATAGAACAAAATTTATCTCATTGATTTTAAAGATAAATTTATTTGCCGATTTATCGGCATGTTCTCTGCGCGACAGCGCAGCCTCATCGCAGGCTGGGCGGACTCCCTCGCCACAAAAAAACTGACCACTGTCAGGGTTGCAGGCGACAGCCTTGGCGTTTACCAACCCAAACAGCGCTATTGCTGCGCCCCATACCACCAACCGTCACGCGCTTGTTCGCGGCGTCATCGACGAACCCGCTGGTGGGCAAATACTGCTTCACATAGCTCTGGCAATACTCGGCCGGATTGTTCATCACATAACGGCACGAGCAGTATTCCTTGGCGGTGTAGGCGCTGATGATGTCCGGGAAGGCCCACAGCGCCACACGCTCCTGCCAGACCCAGCCAAGCAAGGCGATCAGCAGCAACAGCGTCAGCGTGCTGAACGGCCGACGACGAATAAAACTGCGGCGGTTCATGGCTGCACCTTCATGGCAAATGCCTTGAGCGCAAGGTTGAGCAATTCGTTGTGCCTATAACTTCCATCGCGATCATCGCCGTAGCGCACGATCACCAGCTTTTCACTGGGAATCACGTACATCGCCTGGCCCCAATGGCCCAACGCGGCGAAGGTGTCGGCAGGGGCGTCGGGCCAGGGTTGGGTCGCGCCATCCACCGTGCGATTGAGCCACCAGTGACCGCCGGGCACTGCTTCATCCTGGTTGGCTTGATAGCGGGCGAAAGGCTCACGGCTGAAGTCGACCCAATCCTTGGGTAGCAGTTGCCGCTCCCGCCAACGACCGTCGCGCGCCATCAACAGACCGACCCGAGCCAGATCCCGGGCGGTGAGGTAGGCATAGGACGATGCGACAAACGTCCCCGTGGCGTCTGTTTCCCACACCGCACTGCGAATCCCCAAGGGTTCGAAAAGCGCAGTCCATGGAGAATCCGGATAACGGGCCGGGCCGACGATGGTTTTCAGCGCGGCGGACAGCAGATTGCTGTCGCCGCTGGAGTAGCGGAATGCCTGACCGGGTTTGGCGTACTCGTCGTGGTCGGCAGTGAACGCGGCCATGTCGCGGTGACCACGGGTGTAGAGCATGGCCACCACCGAGGACTTCAATGGGGCGTATTCGTAGTCTTCCTGCCAGTCCAGCCCCGAGGCCCAGTGCAGCAGGTCGGCCATGGTCATGGCGGGGTGTTTTTCCAGCGCAGGATAGAACTGCACCGCCGGGTCCTGCAGCTTGAACAGCCCTTCGCCATAGGCCACCCCGAGCACCGCGGCCATCAGGCTTTTGCTGATCGACCAGGTCAGGTGCGGCGTTTCAGCACTGGTCGGGCCGGCGTAGCGTTCGTAGACGAGTTGGCCGTCGCGGATCACCAGCAAGGCATCGGTGCGAATGCCTTGGTGAGTGGCATCGTCGCGGGGTGGGAAAGCGTAATTCTCAAGGGCCTGAAGTACCGGCCCGCTGACTTTCGGGCCGGGCGACCATTGCTCGGCCGGCCAGTTTTCGGCGTGGGCCGTGAGGCTGAGCAGTAGCATGACAATCAGGGACAAGCCTTTGAACATGGGGGGCGCTCGGAGGGGTGAACCTGCAGAGCCTAGTCGAGCTTGATGACAGTTCCGGGATTTGTGTTACCAATGAGGCCGCCTTCGCGAGCAAGCCCGCTCCCACAGGGGATTGTGGTGAGCACAAAATGTGTGAACACCGCAGATCAACTGTGGGAGCGGGCTTGCTCGCGAAGAGGCCCGTCAACCCAGCGAAGATCCCGCCAACGCCTTGGCCAACCGCTTGCCCCGCGCCCCTGCCGCCAAATCCATCACGGCCTGATCGCGCTGCCACATCGCCGCCCATTCTGGCGGGCCATCGGTCAGGGCCTGATTCACTTCAGCCTTGAGCCCATCGAACTGCGCAAACAACCCGCCCAGCAATACATGCCCGGCCGGATTGTTCGGCGCCTGGCGGCTGACTTCCGCGCACCCGGCCAGCAGCGCCAGCAAGCGCAGTTGCAAGGTTTGCGGCCAGTCGCTGTCTTGGCCAACGCCAAACAGCCACGCGGTCATGGCGCTCAGCACATAGGTGTCTTCCAGGGTGCGGAACGGTTTGACGTATGCGTCCCAACCATCCCCCGCCAGTAATTCGCACAGCGCGTTATCGAGAAACAATCGGCCGTGACCTATGTCCGGCATCAATGGCATCGGCGCGAGCTTTTCCAGACGCACACCCGGTTCGCCGGGGTAAACCACCGCAAGGTTCAAGCGCGGCACTTCGCCGGGCTCTTCACTGCGAGCGGCGACCAGCAGCCAGTCGGCGGCATCGCCAGCGGTGACGAAATCCTTGCGCCCGCTCAGGCGCAGATCGCGCAGCCGGGTTTGCATGTCCGCCACTCGCAAGCTGCGCTGTTCGGTCGCGCACAACGCGCCGAGGCTCAGCGGCGCGCTCGGCCAGAGCATGCGCAACGCCGCCTGATAACCCACCAGAAACGCCAGCCCCGGTGTCGCCATCAGCCGTCCACCGGCCACCGCCAGTTCGAACGGCGTCACCGTGCCCAACTGTAGCAACAAGGTTGCAAAGCCTTCGCCCAGATCAGGATTGGCGGGCAGACGATCGCGGCGTTTCAACAGGGTTTGCCAGGGCATAAGAGGCTCCTCAAAGGCTGTCATATAAGCATCACCAAAGCTTCATGGCGATGACACCGGGGCTACATAGCCTGACTTTGCACAACACGGCTGCATAAAGAAAGTCGATCGGCTGCAACCCAAGACGGGTGGCCAGCCCGTACGGAGACTCACAATGACTCAGATCGCCCGCATCAGCGACACCGGCAATGAACGCCGCCTGCAAGCCGAACGCCTGGTGGGCGCCGAGGCGTTGCAGGAAGCCCAGGCCTTGCGCTTCACCGTGTTCAGCGGCGAATTCAACGCCAGGCTGAAAGGCGCGGAGTTGGGTCTGGACATGGATGACTATGATGTTCACTGCGCCCACATCGGCGTGCGTGACTTGAACACCGGACGCCTGGTGGCGACCACCCGGTTGCTCGATCACACGGCCGCCAGCAGCCTGGGCAAGTTCTACAGCGAAGAAGAATTCAGCCTGCATGGCCTGGTCCATCTGAAAGGGCCGATCCTGGAAATCGGTCGCACCTGCGTCGACCCGGCCTACCGCAATGGCGGCACTATCGCCGTGCTCTGGGGTGAACTGGCCGAAGTGTTGAACCAGGGCGGCTACAGCTATTTGATGGGGTGCGCGAGCATTCCGATGCAGGACGGCGGCATTCAGGCCCACGCGATCATGCAGCGCCTGCGCGAACGCTACCTGTGCACCGAACACCTGCGGGCCGAGCCGAAAAAACCACTGCCGAGCCTCGACATTCCATCGAACGTCATCGCCGAAATGCCGCCGTTGCTCAAGGCCTACATGCGCCTGGGCGCAAAAATCTGCGGCGAGCCGTGCTGGGACGAGGACTTCCAGGTGGCCGACGTGTTCATCCTGCTCAAGCGCGACGAACTCTGCCCGCGCTACGCCAAGCACTTCAAGGCGGCTGTGTAATGAGCCGCTTGCGGGTGTACGCGCGAATTGCGCGAGTGCTTTTGGTGGTGACGTTGGGCTTGAGCATGGCCAGTGTGTTCGGATTATTCGAGCGATTGGGGATTGCCCATTCGATGGTCCGTCGCCAGCGCTGGTCGCGGTTTTTCATGGCGCGGCTGAGCAATGCCCTGCCCTTTCGCGTAACCGTGCATGGTGAGTTGCCGAAGGCGCCGATGCTCTGGGTCAGTAATCACGTGTCCTGGACCGACATTCCATTGCTGGGCATGCTCACGCCGCTGTCATTTCTGTCCAAGGCCGAAGTGCGCACCTGGCCGGTGGCGGGTTGGTTGGCGGCCAAGGCCGGCAGCCTGTTCATTCGCCGTGGTTCAGGCGACAGCCAGTTGATCCGCAAACAGATGACCCGACATCTGGAGCAGGAACATCCGCTGCTGATGTTCCCCGAAGGCACCACCACCGATGGCCGTTCGTTGCGCACGTTTCATGGTCGTTTACTGTCCGCGGCGATCGATTCCGAAGTAGCGCTGCAACCGGTGGCGATTCGTTATCTGCGCGATGGCGAGCTCGATACCCTGGCACCGTTCATTGGCGATGATGATTTGCTGTCGCACCTGATGCGCTTGTTCGCCAATGATCGGGGTGAGGTGGAAATTCATCTGCTCAAACCGATCGAGTGCCAGGACCGGGAACGTGCGGCGCTGGCGTTCGAGGCACAGCAGGCGGTGCAGAAGGCGTTGTTTGGGGCGATTCCGCAGACACAACAGGAGCCGCTACGCCCTGCTATCGCGGCCTGACACAAATCCCCTGTGGGATCGCCGCACCGCCGCTCCCACATTAAATTCGCGGTGTCGCAGCGAATGCCTGCAACTCGGGATAGAACAACCGAAAATCCTCGCTCAACGGTTCATACAACACCCGCAATTCCTGCATCGCCCCGGCCAGCTCCTCCGGCCGGGTCAACCTGCGTGAAATCCCCCGCAGCACCTGCTCCAGCACCGCGAATTCCCGGTAAGAACCCAACCAGTCATTGGCCACCATGTGCGGCGCAATCTTCGCCAGGCGCTCCGGCAACTGCGGCTCGGCGGACAGCACCCGGTACACATCCGAGGTGAATTGCTCCAGTGGCCGGTCGGCGTACAGCGTCCAGTCCCGCGCCAGGCAGTGGTCGAAAAACACGTCGAGCACGATTCCGGCGTAACGCCGGCGCGTGATCGAAAACCGCGACAAGGCGATGTCCACCAGCGGATGGCGATCGGTAAACACGTCAATGCTGCGGTGCAACTGGATGGCTGCTTCGATCTCCGGGTCGAACTGCCCTTGCAGCCGTCCTTTGACGAAATCGCCATACAGACTGCCGAGCATTTGACCGGGGCGCTGGCCACCGAGGTGCAGATGTGCGAGATAGTTCATGCGCGCAGCTTAACACTGCGACATCCATATCGTTATAACCCGATATACCGATTTACGCGGTCATCAGAGCGAATTCATATTGGTATATCGCGAAGTACCGATTTAAAGTTCGCCTCATCGCGATATAGCGTTTTACTCATCACGAGCCCCAAATCATGACCATCGACCTCGACGAAATAATAAAAGCGCTGGCACACCCAGTACGCCGAGACATCCTCATCTGGCTGAAAGACCCCAAGGTCCAGTTCCCGGAACAACTCCACAACCATGAGTACGGCATTTGCGCCGGACAGATCGATCAACGCTGCGGCCTGTCGCAGTCGACCGTGTCCGCCCATTTGGCGACCTTGCAACGGGCGGGACTGATCAGCAGCCAGAAGGCCGGTCAATGGCACTTCTTCAAACGCAACGAGGACGTGATTCAGGCGTTCCTCGACGCCATCGTCAAGGAGCTCAGCGCTCCGACAAGGAACTGACAATGCCCCTCTCGCTACTCATTCTGGCCTTGAGCGCCTTCGCCATCGGCACCACCGAGTTCGTCATCATGGGCCTGTTGCCCGAGGTGGCGGCCGACCTGGGTGTGTCGATCCCCGGCGCCGGCTGGCTGGTGACTGGTTATGCCCTGGGCGTGGCCATCGGTGCACCGTTCATGGCACTGGCCACCGCCAGACTGCCGCGCAAGGCCGCATTGGTAGCGCTGATGGGCATCTTCATCATCGGCAATCTGCTCTGCGCCCTGGCCAGTGACTACAACGTTTTGATGTTTGCCCGTGTGGTCACTGCGCTGTGTCACGGCGCCTTCTTCGGCATCGGTTCGGTGGTGGCAGCAGGTCTGGTGCCGGCCAACAAACGTGCATCGGCCGTAGCCCTGATGTTCACCGGCCTGACCCTGGCCAACGTCCTCGGCGTGCCGCTGGGCACTGCGCTCGGTCAAGAAGCCGGCTGGCGTTCGACCTTCTGGGCGGTGACCGTGATCGGTGTGATTGCACTGATCGGCCTGATCCGCTTCCTGCCGGCCAAGCGCGATGAAGAGAAACTCGACATGCGTGCCGAACTGCGCGCCCTCAAAGGCGCTGGCATCTGGCTGTCGTTGAGCATGACCGCATTATTCGCCGCCTCGGTCTTCACCTTGTTCACCTATGTCGCGCCTCTGTTGGGCGAGGTCACCGGAGTCTCGCCACGCGGCGTGACCTGGACCTTGATGCTCATCGGTCTGGGCCTGACGGTCGGCAATATCATCGGCGGCAAGCTGGCGGACAAAAGCATGGCGGCGACGCTGATCGGCGTGTTCATCACCATGGCCGTGGTCTCCACCGTACTGACCTGGACCAGTGTCGCGGTGATTCCAACCGAAATCACCTTGTTCCTCTGGGCCACCGCGTGCTTCGCCGCCGTACCCGCCCTGCAAGTGAACGTTGTGACCTACGGCAAGGCGGCACCGAACCTGGTATCGACCCTGAACATCGGCGCGTTCAACGTTGGCAACGCGCTCGGTGCCTGGGTCGGCGGCAGCGTCATCGCCCACGGCTTCGGTCTCACCAGCGTGCCGCTCGCGGCAGCCGCACTGGCGGTACTCGCCCTGCTGGTGACCCTGATTACTTTCCGTCAGAGCGGCGATGCCGAGCTGGCCCCCGCTACTAACTGATCGCTAAAAGAGAGCTATTTCATGACGACTATTTTCGATCCGATCAAACTGGGCGACCTCGAGTTGGCCAACCGCATCATCATGGCGCCGCTGACCCGCTGCCGCGCCGACGAAGGCCGTGTGCCGAATGCGCTGATGGCCGAGTATTACGTGCAGCGCGCCTCTGCCGGTCTGATCCTCAGCGAAGCGACTTCGGTGACGCCGATAGGCGTGGGCTACCCGGACACTCCCGGTATCTGGTCCAACGATCAAGTGCGCGGCTGGAGCAACGTGACCAAAGCAATTCACGGCGCTGGCGGAAAAATCTTCCTGCAACTGTGGCACGTGGGTCGGATTTCCCACCCCTTGTACCTGAACGGCGAAGCACCGGTCGCGCCGAGTGCCATCCAGCCCAAGGGTCATGTCAGCCTGGTTCGTCCATTGGCTGACTTCCCCACCCCGCGCGCCCTGGAAACCGCTGAAATCGCCGACATCATCGACGCTTACCGCGTGGGTGCCGAGAACGCCAAGGCTGCCGGTTTCGACGGTGTGGAAATCCACGGCGCCAACGGTTACCTGCTCGACCAGTTCCTGCAAAGCAGCACCAACCAGCGCACCGACAACTACGGCGGCTCCCTGGAAAACCGTGCGCGTCTGTTGCTGGAAGTGACCGATGCCGCCATCGAAATCTGGGGCGCGGGTCGCGTGGGTGTGCACCTGTCACCACGTGCCGACCTCCATGACATGGGCGACGACAACCTGTCCGAGACCTTCATCTACGTCGCTCGCGAACTGGGCAAGCGTGGCATCGCGTTCATTTGCTCCCGTGAAAAAGAAGGCGCCGACAGCCTCGGTCCACAACTGAAAGAAGCCTTCGGCGGCCCTTACATCGCCAACGAACGCTTTACCAAGGACAGCGCCAACGAGTGGCTGGCCAGCGGTAAGGCCGATGCGGTCGCCTTCGGCGTGCCGTTCATTGCCAACCCGGACCTGCCGGCACGCTTGAAGGCCGATGCGCCATTGAACGAAGCGCGTCCGGAATTGTTCTATGCCAAAGGCCCAGTGGGTTATATCGACTATCCGGCGCTGTAAGCCAGAGCACTGAAACGCAAAAGCCCCGACTCGAAAGAGCCGGGGCTTTTGCGTTTGGGAGAAGCTGCTCGCGCCCATTTACCCCAGGTTGTTAACACTCATTCACACACTCGACACAAAACACCTACAAAATACATAGCTCGCTACCTATCAACCTGGCCTGCGTGCCTATATAAAAGCAGCCCATGAAGGAATGGTGAGCGAAGCAGGAATTGCCCCGCTTGCAGTCTTGACATAAACGGATCCAATTACGCATTTTTTCAATTGCGCAGGCTGGGACTCAAGCGCAGCATATCCAACCCTGTATCGACACAGCGCTCAGCTTCGGTGTGCAGTTGAAAACTGTCGGGAGCCAACAGCCACTGATACAGGATGCCATCGATATACGCATGCAGGCTGATGGCCGCGCGGGCAGTGTCGAGGTCTTCCGGCAATTGCCCGCGATTCACCGCATTACTCAGGGCCAGAGCGATTCGCACATTGCAATCGAGACTGGCCGTTCGGCGCTGCTGGCGCAGGTCGCACATTTCATCGGTGAACTCACACTTATGAAACAGAATCTCGTTGATGCGTCGGGTTTTCGGGTCCAGGGCAACTTGATGAAACAGATGAATCAGCAGCTTGCGCATGCAGCCCAGCGGATCGAGTTCATCTTCGCTTTCACTGGCCTTGGCCATTTCATCCAGCGGCTCATGCAAGGTATCGAGCATCGCCTGCACCAGATCCGCCTTGTTGCTGAAATGCCAGTAGATGGCCCCGCGAGTCACACCGGCCAAGGTAGCGATATCCGCCAGCGTCGTGCGTGCCACGCCCCGCTCATAAAAGGCTTTTTCTGCCGCTTCGAGTATCTGGCTTCGGGTTTCTTGAGCTTCCTCTTTGGTACGTCGGACCATGCCAGTAAAAACCTCAATCAGGGTGTACTTCAGCGATGTCTGAACATCCGCTGAATAAAAGTGGGGCGAGCCCTCTTGGGCTTCGTCTGCGGCCTACAATTCCAACCTTTGAACGGCTTTTGTAACCGTGTGGATACACCGCCAAGGCCTTTACAAACAACCATGAACGTAAGTATATTCCTTAGCAAGCTACTTATCCACCCGGCAATAATTTTTTAACCTTCCACATTTCTTGTGCGCAATTTGCGCGCCTGACCGAGGATCTTCATGCAATTCAAGCCAGCTGTTACCGCTCTGGTTACTGCCGTCGCCCTGGCATCGCTGCTCAGCGGATGTAAAAAGGAAGAGGCGGCACCTGCCGCACCAGCCCCTCAGGTCGGCGTCGTAACCCTGCAACCTCAAGCCTTCACCCTGACGTCCGAACTTCCGGGGCGCACCAGTGCGTTCCGCATCGCCGAAGTTCGCCCACAGGTCAACGGCATCATTCTCAAACGACTGTTCAAGGAAGGCGGCGACGTCAAGGCCGGTCAGCAGCTCTATCAGATCGACCCATCGGTCTATGACGCGACCCTGAAAAGCGCTGAGGCCAACCTGCGTTCGACCAAGTCGATCTCTGACCGCTACAAGCAACTGGTCGACGAACAGGCCGTCAGCCGTCAGGAATACGACACCGCGCTAGCCAACCGCCTGCAATCGGAAGCGTCCCTGCAGACCGCCCAGATCAATGTGCGTTACACCAAGGTCTACGCACCGATCTCCGGTCGCATCGGCCGTTCGTCGGTGACCGAAGGCGCACTGGTCAGCAGCGGCCAGACCGACGCCATGGCAGTCATTCAGCAACTGGACCCGATCTACGTCGACGTCACCCAGTCTTCAGTAGAGCTGCTTGAGCTGCGCCGCGAGCTGGAAAGCGGTCGTCTGCAAAAAGCTGGCGACAACGCCGCCGCAGTCAAGCTGACCCTGGAAGACGGCAGCCAGTACACGCTGGACGGCAAGCTGGAGTTCTCCGAAGTCTCGGTTGACCAGACCACCGGCTCCGTGACACTGCGCGCCGTGTTCCCCAACCCTGATCACACCCTGCTGCCGGGCATGTTCGTTCATGCCCAATTGCAGGCCGGTGTGAACAGCGCGGCGATTCTGGCTCCGCAACAAGGCGTGACCCGCGACCTCAAAGGCTCTCCGACCGCGCTGGTCGTCGGTCCGGACAACAAGGTCGAACTGCGTCAGCTCAAGGCCAGCCGCACCGTCGGTAACCAATGGCTGATTGAAGACGGTCTGAAGGCAGGCGATCGCGTGATCACCGAAGGGCTGCAATTCGTCAGACCTGGCGTTGAAGTCAAGGCCACTGAAGCCACTAACGTTGGCGCAAAGAGCCCGGCCCCCGTACAGGCAGCAAACACAGCTGTCGGCGGCAAAGGGGAGTAAACCATGTCGAAATTTTTTATCGACCGTCCGATTTTCGCCTGGGTGATTGCCCTGGTGATCATGCTGGTCGGGGCTCTATCGATCCTCAAACTGCCGATCAACCAATACCCGAGCATTGCGCCTCCGGCCATTGCCATCTCGGTGACCTACCCAGGCGCGTCCGCACAAACCGTGCAGGACACCGTGGTGCAGGTGATCGAGCAACAGCTCAACGGTATCGACAACCTGCGTTATGTCTCGTCGGAAAGTAACTCCGACGGCAACATGACCATTACCGCGACCTTCGAGCAGGGCACCAGCTCCGATACCGCGCAGGTTCAGGTCCAGAACAAGCTGAACCTGGCCACCCCGCTGCTGCCGCAAGAAGTGCAGCAACAGGGCATCCGCGTGACCAAATCGGTGAAAAACTTCCTGATGGTCATTGGCGTGGTGTCGCGCGATGGCAGCATGACCAAGGATGACCTGTCCAACTACATCGTGTCGAACATGCAGGACCCGATCTCGCGCACCGCCGGTGTCGGTGACTTCCAGGTCTTCGGTGCCCAGTACGCGATGCGGATCTGGCTCGACCCGGCCAAGTTGAACAACTTCAACCTGACCCCGGTGGACGTGAAAACCGCGATCGCGGCGCAGAACGTCCAGGTGTCGTCCGGTCAACTCGGCGGTTTGCCCGCCCTGCCCGGCCAGCAACTGAACGCTACAATCATCGGCAAGACCCGTCTGCAAACCGCCGAGCAGTTCAAGGAAATCCTGCTCAAGGTCAACAAGGACGGCTCGCAGGTTCGCCTCAAAGACGTCGCCGACGTCGGCCTGGGTGGCGAGAACTACAGCGTCAGCGCCCAGTTCAACGGCAGCCCGGCCTCCGGTCTGGCAGTGAAACTGGCCAACGGTGCCAACGCCCTTGATACCGCCAAGGCCCTGCGCAAAACCATCGACGACCTGAAACCGTTCTTCCCGGAAGGGATGGAAGTGGTGTTCCCGTACGACACTACCCCGGTGGTGACCGAGTCGATCAAGGGTGTGGTTGAAACCCTGGTCGAAGCGATCGTGCTGGTGTTTTTGGTGATGTTCCTGTTCCTGCAAAACTTCCGCGCCACAGTCATCACCACGATGACCGTGCCCGTGGTATTGCTGGGTACGTTCGGGATCCTCGCGGCGTTCGGCTTCAGCATCAACACCCTGACCATGTTCGGTATGGTGCTGGCCATCGGCTTGCTGGTGGACGACGCCATCGTCGTGGTGGAAAACGTCGAACGGGTCATGAGCGAAGAAGGCCTGTCACCCAAGGAAGCCACCAAGAAATCCATGGGGCAGATCCAGGGTGCACTGGTCGGTATCGCCCTGGTGCTGTCGGCGGTACTGCTGCCGATGGCGTTCTTCAGTGGTTCCACCGGCGTGATCTACAAGCAGTTCTCGATCACTATCGTTTCGGCCATGGCGCTGTCGGTCATGGTGGCATTGATCTTCACCCCGGCGCTCTGCGCCACCATGCTCAAAGCGATTCCGAAGGGTGAGCACGGCACACCGAAACGCGGTTTCTTCGGCTGGTTCAACCGCAGCTTCGATCGTGGCGTCAAAAGCTACGAGCGCGGTGTGGGCAACATGCTCGCGCACAAGGCTCCGTACCTGCTGGCGTACCTGATCATCGTGGTCGGCATGATCTGGCTGTTCACCCGTATTCCAACGGCGTTCCTGCCGGAAGAAGACCAGGGCGTACTGTTTGCCCAGGTGCAGACCCCGGCCGGTTCCAGCTCCCAGCGCACGCAAGTGGTCGTGGACGAAATGCGCGAATTTCTGCTGCGTCCAAGCAAGGATGGCGGCGAAGGCGATGCGGTGGCCTCGGTGTTTACCGTGACCGGCTTCAACTTCGCCGGCCGTGGTCAGAGTTCGGGTATGGCGTTCATCATGCTCAAACCCTGGGACGAACGTAACGCCGACAACAGCGTGTTCAAACTGGCGGCCCGCGCCCAGCAGCACTTTTTTACCTTCCGCGATGCGATGGTGTTTGCCTTCGCCCCGCCAGCGGTACTGGAACTGGGTAACGCCACCGGTTTCGACGTGTTCCTGCAGGACCGCGCCGGTATCGGTCACGACAAGCTGATGGCGGCACGTAACCAGTTCCTCGGCATGGCGGCGCAAAGCAAGGTTTTGTCGCAGGTCCGTCCGAACGGCCTGAACGACGAGCCGCAATACCAGCTGGAAATCGACGATGAGAAGGCCAGCGCCCTGGGCGTGACCCTCACCGACATCAACAACACCCTGTCGATTGCCTTGGGCAGTAGCTATGTGAACGACTTCATCGACCGCGGACGAGTGAAGAAGGTTTACGTGCAAGGCCTGCCTGGCGCCCGCATGAGCCCCGAAGACCTGAAGAAGTGGTACGTGCGCAACAGCGCCGGCACCATGGTTCCGTTCTCGGCGTTCGCCAAGGGTGAGTGGATCTACGGTTCGCCGAAGCTGGCCCGTTACAACGGCGTGGAAGCGATGGAAATCCTCGGTGCCCCGGCGCCAGGCTATTCCACCGGTGAAGCCATGGCCGAAGTCGAAGCCCTGGCCAAGAAACTGCCGGCCGGCGTCGGTATTTCCTGGACCGGCCTGTCGTATGAGGAACGTCTGTCCGGCTCGCAAGCGCCAGCGTTGTACGCCTTGTCGCTGCTGATGGTGTTCCTGTGTCTGGCGGCGTTGTATGAAAGCTGGTCGATCCCGATCGCGGTGATGCTGGTGGTACCGCTGGGGATTATCGGGGCACTGATGGCGACCAGCCTGCGCGGCCTGTCCAACGACGTGTACTTCCAGGTGGGGCTGTTGACCACCATCGGTCTGGCGGCGAAAAACGCCATTCTGATCGTCGAGTTCGCCAAGGAACTGCATGAGCAAGGACGTAGCCTGCGCGATGCCGCGATCGAAGCCTGCCGGATGCGACTGCGACCGATCATCATGACCTCGCTGGCGTTCGTGCTCGGTGTGGTTCCGCTGGCCATTTCCACGGGCGCAGGTTCGGGTAGCCAACATGCGATCGGTACCGGCGTGATTGGCGGTATGATCACAGCCACTGTGCTGGCGATCTTCTGGGTCCCATTGTTCTTCGTCACCGTGTCGTCCATGGGTCAGCGCAAAATCGCCGACCAAGATGATGACGCTATTGAACCTTCTAAAGAGGCTGGCTAATGAGCAAGTCGCTACTCTCCATCGCAGTCGCTGCCTTCGTGCTGAGCGGCTGCTCGCTGATACCCGATTATCAGCAACCGGAAGCACCGGTGGCGGGCCAATACCCGCAAGGCCCGGCGTATTCGCCGGCCCAGGCGCCCAACCAGGCCGCCGCCGAACAAGGCTGGAAGCAGTTTTTCCACGACCCGGCGCTGCAACAGCTGATTCAGACCGCACTTGAGAACAACCGTGACCTGCGCGTCGCGGCGCTGAACATCGATGCTTATGCGGCTCAATACCGCATCCAGCGTGCCGATCTGTTCCCGGCCGTTTCGGCCACCGGCAGCGGCAGCCGTCAACGCGTCCCGGCACGGGCCTCGCAAACCGGTGAAACGGCCATCAGCAGTTCCTACTCGGCCACCGTCGGCATCAGCGCCTATGAACTCGACCTGTTCGGTCGGGTTCGCAGCCTGAGCGAAGAAGCCCTGCAGAAGTACTTCGCCACTGAAGAAGCGCGCCGCAGCACGCAGATCAGTCTGGTGGCCAGTGTGGCCAATGCCTACCTGACCTGGCAGGCTGACAAAGAGCTGCTGAAACTGACCCAGGAAACCCTCGGTGCTTATGAGGAAAGCTACAAGCTCACCTCGCGCAGCAACGAAGTGGGTGTAGCCTCGGCGCTGGATCTGGCCCAGTCGCGTACCTCGGTGGAAAACGCCCGTGCGCAACTGGCCAAATACACCCGTCAGGTTGCCCAGGATGAAAACAGCCTGGTACTGCTGCTCGGCACCGGTATCCCGGCCAATCTGCAAGCGGCCAAGCCACTGTCGGACGACGTGCTGAGCGAAGTGCCGGCCGGCCTGCCGTCGGACTTGCTGCAACGTCGTCCGGACATCCTCCAGGCCGAGTACAACCTCAAAGCTGCCAACGCCAACATCGGCGCGGCACGGGCTGCGTTCTTCCCGAGCATCAGCCTGACCGCCAATGCCGGCTCCCTGAGCCCGGACCTGTCTGGCCTGTTCAAGGGCGGTTCGGGTACCTGGTTGTTCCAGCCGCAGATCAACCTGCCGATCTTCAACGCCGGCAGCCTGCGCGCCAGCCTGGATTACTCCAAGATCCAGAAAGACATCGGCGTGGCGAACTACGAGAAGTCCATTCAAACGGCCTTCCAGGAAGTCGCCGATGGCCTGGCCGCACGCCAGACTTACACCGAACAGTTGCAGGCTCAGCGTGACTTCGTCAGCGCCAACCAGGACTACTACCGTCTGGCCGAGCGTCGCTACCGCATTGGTGTCGACAGCAACCTGACCTTCCTCGACGCCCAGCGCCAGCTGTTCAGTGCCCAACAAGCGCTGATCACCGACCGTCTGGCGCAGCTGACCAGTGCGGTCAATCTGTACAAGGCGTTGGGCGGTGGCTGGAATGAACAGACAGCGAAGAACGAGCCGTTGAAAGAAGAAGCGCCGAAGATGAAGTTGTTCTGATAGCGCGGTAAACACGAAGCCCACCAATTGGTGGGCTTTTTGTTGGCTGCGGGAAAAGTTGTATTGGCCATGCTGGCCCCATCGCGGGCTTGGCTGCGATGGCGTCGGTCCAGACACCACAAAACCCTGATCAATCTTACGTTCGATAATCGCCCAGAACCCGCCCTCCCCCGATTGAACCATTTAGTCCGTTTCCCTCACCATCTGTCGCACAAGACCAATAACAACAGGTTCGACACCATGTCCCCGCGCCCTGCCCTGTCCGGCTGACTTCGCCCCCGCTTTTCTGAATTCGAATTTTTTGTCTGCAACCCGAACGTTGCGGCACCGCCCTGTTTCACCTCCAAGAATTAGAGAGACCCGAGCCCATGACGCCTTCCACGCTGTATTTCTTTCCCAGCCTGATCCCCATCGCACTGGCCGGTGCGGCCCTGCCAGCCATGGCCGAGGAAGCCGGTTTTGTCGAAGGCGCCAAGGTCAACCTGAACCTGCGCAACTTCTCCATCAACCGTAACTTCACCAACCCGACCAAGACCCAGGGCAAGGCTGAAGAGTGGACGCAAAGTTTTATTCTCGACGCCAAGTCCGGGTTCACCCAGGGCACCGTCGGGTTCGGCATGGACGTGCTGGGTTTGTATTCGGTCAAGCTCGATGGCGGCAAAGGCACCGGGGGTACGCAGTTGTTGCCGCTGGATCACGATGGTCGCCCGGCGGATAACTTCGGTCGCACCAACGTGGCGTTCAAGGCCAAGCTGTCCCAGACCGAAGTGAAGGTTGGCGAATGGATGCCGGTGCTGCCGATCCTGCGTTCGGACGACGGTCGCTCACTGCCGCAAACCTTCCGCGGCGGCCAGATCACCTCGAAGGAAATCGACGGCCTGACGCTCTACGGCGGCCAGTTCCGCGCCAACAGCCCGCGCGATGACAGCAGCATGAATGACATGTCGATGACCGGCAAAACGGCGTTCACCTCAGACCGTTTCAACTTTCAGGGCGGTGAATATGCCTTCAACGGCAAGCGCACTCAGATCGGCCTGTGGAACGCTGAACTCAAGGACATCTACAGCCAGCAATACGTCAATCTGATCCACACCCAACCGCTGGGCGACTGGACATTAGGCGCTAATTTGGGGTTCTTCTACGGCAAGGATGATGGCAGCGCCCGGGCCGGCGAGTTGGACAACAAGACCTGGTCGGGCCTGTTCTCGGCCAAATACGGCGGAAACACCTTCTACGTCGGCCTGCAAAAACTCACCGGGGACAGCGCCTGGATGCGGGTCAACGGCACCAGCGGCGGCACGCTGGCCAACGACAGCTACAACGCCAGCTATGACAACGCGAAGGAAAAATCCTGGCAACTGCGCCACGACTACAACTTCGCCGCCCTTGGCGTGCCGGGCCTGACCCTGATGAGCCGCTACATCAGCGGCGACAACGTACACACCGCAACCACCAGCGACGGCAAGGAATGGGGCCGCGAAAGCGAACTGGGCTACACCGTGCAGAGCGGCACGCTGAAAAACCTCAACGTCAAATGGCGCAACTCGACCATCCGCCGCGACTTCAGCAACAACGAGTTCGACGAGAACCGGTTGATCGTCAGCTATCCGATCAGTTTGCTGTAAACACAGACCAAATGTGGGAGCGGGCTTGCTCGCGAAAGCGGTGCATCAGCTTGCATCAATGCTGAATGTTAAATCGCTTTCGCGAGCAAGCCCGCTCCCACAGGAGTTGTGGTGGACAGTTACTCGCGCGACTCAACCCCCAACTCATCCCACACCGACTCGGCCAGGTGGAAGGTCGCGTTGGCCGCCGGGATGCCGCAGTAGATTGCGCTCTGCATGATCACTTCCTTGATCTCGCCGCGGGTCACGCCGTTGTTGGCGGCGGCGCGCAGGTGCAGTTTGAGTTCTTCGTTGCGGTTCATGCCGATCAGCATGGCGATGGTGATCAGGCTGCGGGTATGGCGCGGCAGGCCCGGGCGGGTCCAGATGTCGCCCCAGGCGTGGCGGGTGATCATCTCCTGGAACTCCGAGTTGAACTCGGTCAGCGCGTTCAGGCTGCGGTCGACATGGGCGTCGCCAAGGACCGCACGACGGACATTCAGGCCCTCGTCGTAACGTTGTTTCTCGTCCACAACAATCTCCTCAATGAGCTGACAAAAACGCCAGTACCCGGTCGCTGAACGCAGCGCCTGCCTGGACGTTGGACAGGTGCGCGGCGTAGAACTCGGCGTACTCGGCGCCACGCACTTGCTCCTGAATGAAATGCCCACCGGACGGCGGCGTCACCGCGTCTTCGGTGCCGGCGATCACCAGCAGCGGCACCTGAATCGAGGACAACTGATCGCGGAAATCGGCATCGCGTACCGCCGCGCAATTGGCCGCGTAACCTTCAGGCGAGGTGGCCGCGAGCATGTCGGTAATCCGCTTCGCCGCTGCCGGATTGGCCTCGGAAAAGTCCGGGGTAAACCAGCGCGCTATCGACGCATCGCGCAGGGCAACCATCGCCGCCGCGCCGTCACGCAGCACGGTTTCGATCCGGGGATTCCACACCGACGGATCGCCGATTTTCGCCGCGGTATTGCATACGATCAGTTTGTTCAAACGCTGACCGGCATTGATCCCCAGCCACTGGCCGATCAACCCGCCCATGGACAGACCACAGAAATGCGCGCGTTCGATGTGTAATGCATCCAGCAGCGCCAGCACGTCGCGACCCAGTTGCTCGATGCTGTACGCCCCCGGCGTCACCAACGATTTACCGTGACCACGGGTGTCGAAACGCAGCACGCGAAAATGCTCGCTGAACGCCGGGATTTGCGCGTCCCACATGTGCAGGTCGGTGCCCAGGGAATTGGACAGCACCAATACCGGCGCATCGACCGGCCCATCGAGTTGGTAATGCAGTTCGCCCTCGGCGAGTTGTACGAATGCCACGGCAGTCTCCTTCAGGCTATCAACGCAAAATGTTCAGCCACCGCTCGCTCGACCCAGGTATGGGCCTGACCGAGGTAATGGGCGGGGTCCAGCAGACGATCGAGTTCAGCGTCCGACAGCTCGGCAGTCACCTGCGGCTCGTCGCCGAGCACCGCGCGCAAATGACGTTGCTCGGCCACTGCGCGTTTGCAGCATTGCTCAAGCAGATGGTGTGCGGTGTCGCGCCCGACCCGTTGCGCCAGCACGATGCTCACGGCTTCGGCCAACACCAGGCCCTGGGTCAGGTCGAGGTTGCGCGTCATTCGGTCGGCGTCCACTTCCAGTCCGTCGGCCAGCAGCAGCGCTTGCTGCAGGCTGCCTGACACCAAACAGCAGATCTCCGGCAGGGTTTCCCATTCGGCATGCCACAGGCCCAGGCTGCGTTCGTGTTCCTGCGGCATCGCGCTGAACAAGGTCGAAAGCAAACCCGGTACTCGCACCGCCGCACCGATCAGCACCGCTGCGCCCACCGGGTTGCGCTTGTGCGGCATGGTCGAAGAACCGCCCTTGCCCGGTGCCGAGGGTTCGAACACTTCGCCGGCTTCGGTCTGCATCATCAGGCTGATGTCGCGACCGAGTTTGCCGAGGCTGCCCGCGATCAATCCAAGCACCGCGCCGAACTCCACCAGACGATCACGCTGGGTGTGCCAGGGTTGATCCGGCAAACTCAGTTGCAGTTCTGCGGCCAAGGCTTCGGCAATCGGAATCGCCTGTTCGCCGAGGGCCGCGAGGGTGCCGGAGGCACCACCGAATTGCAGCACCAGCAGTCTCGGCTTGAGTTCCAGCAGACGCTGACGGCTGCGCGTCACCGCTCCCAACCAACCGGCGATTTTCATGCCGAGGGTGACCGGCGTCGCGTGCTGCAGCCAAGTGCGTCCGGCCAACGGCGTGGCGACGTAACGCCAGGCTTGGGTCGCGAGGGTTTCCCCCAGTTGTGCCAGATCAGCTTCGATCAATTCCAGCGCGCGGCGCAGTTGCAACACTAGGCCAGTGTCCATCACGTCCTGACTGGTCGCGCCCAGATGCACATAGCGCTCGGCTTCGGCATCGCTCTTGGCGATCTGCTTGCCCAATGCCTTGACCAGTGGAATCGCCGAATTGCCCGCCGTGGCAATGGCCTCACCCAGAGCGGCGAAGTCGTAATGCTCAGCGAGGCAGGCTGCTTCGATAGACGCGACAGCCGTCTGCGGAATCAGCCCGACCCGCGCCTCGGCCCGGGCCAGTGCCGCTTCGAAATCAAGCATGGCCTGAACCCGGCCCTGATCGCAGAACACCTCACGCATGTCGCGTGTCGTGAAGTAGGCATCGAACAATTGATTGCCCGGTCGCTGGTTCATAAACAGTCCTTGCAGGCGCGGGCCGGTCAGGCCCTCGCGTAAAGATCAACGGTCGTGGTGCAAATACTTCGCCTGTTTCGGCAGACGCAGGCTGAACAGGCACGCGACCGCCATCATCACCGTCACGTATCAGTGAACATGTCGAGTCCAGGCACACTTTGCAACAAACCCATTCCACAATTGGCAATGCTATCCCTGTGGGAGCGGGCTTGCTCGCGAAGACGGCGACACAGTCAACATTGATGTCGCCTGACACACCGCTTTCGCGAGCAAGCCCGCTCCCACAGGTTTTGTGGCGTTCACTCAATAATCAAAAAACACCGTCTCGGCATCCGTTCCCTGCAAAATCACATTCCACTGATACACACCCGCAGCATCCTGCTTAGCCAATAAGGTGCTGCGGCGTTCAGCAGGCACGCACTCCAGCAGCGGGTCCGCCACGTTGGCCGGTTCGCCATCGAAGTAAATCCGCGTCAGCAAGTGCTTCACCAACCCGCGAGCAAACACCAATACCACCAAATGCGGCGCCTGGGTCGTGCCTTTCAAGCCTTCCACGGTGCCCGGTTTGATCGTGGTAAAGCGGAAGCGCCCTTCTGCATCCACCGGCACCCGGCCAAACCCTTCGAAGTTCGGGTCCAGGGGTTTGTCTTGATCGTCTTCGGGATGGTCGTACTTGCCGGCGGCGTTGGCCTGCCAGACTTCGAGCATCGCGTCGTTGACGAAGTCGCCATTGCCATCGACGACTTGCCCGGTGATTGCCACGCGCTCACCGAGGGTCTGTGCAACGGTCAGGTCTTCGCGGTTCAGCCAGGTCAGACCGATGTGGTAATACGGCCCGACGGTGTGGGATGTGGTCGCGTTCAGCGTCATCTTATTTCTCCATCGGCGTGGCATCGCGGCCGCGCAAGACGATGTCCCAGCGATAACCGAGGGCGTAGGAAGGGATGGTTTTTTCCAGGTCGAAACTGGCGATCAGGCGCTCTTTGGCGCTGGTATCCGGCACGCAGTTGTAGATCGGGTCGTAGGCCAGCAACGGGTCGCCCGGGAAATACATCTGGGTCACCAGGCGCGTGAGAATACTCGGCCCGAACAGTGAGAAATGGATGTGCGCCGGGCGCCAGGCGTTGTGATGGTTGCCCCACGGATAGGCGCCAGGCTTGATGGTCTGGAACTGATACCAGCCCTCGGCGTCGGTCACGGTGCGACCGGTGCCGGTGAAGTTCGGGTCCAGCGGCGCGTCGTGCAGGTCACGCGCATGGGCGTAGCGACCGGCAGAGTTGGCCTGCCAGATTTCCACCAGAATGCCCGGCACCGGCAGACCGTTTTCATCCAGCACACGGCCGTGAATGATGATTCGTTCACCCAGTGGTTCGCCCTTATGCTGCGCGGTCAGGTCGTTGTCCTGCTCCTGGATGCGCTCGGCGCCGATGGTCGGCCCGGTGATTTCCGACAGCGAATGAGGCAAAAACACCAACGGTTTGGACGGCGAGCGAAGGTTGGTGGATTGATAAGGAGGGTGCAGGTATTCCGGCTGAGTGCCCGCCTGCGGGCGACGGTAACCAGGTTTGTCAGTCATTGCGCTTTCCTCAGTTCTTATTAGTCGCTTCTGTGCGTCAGACACGTTCGATTGCCAAGGCCAGACCCTGGCCGACACCGACACACATGGTCGCCAGACCTTTCTTGCCACCGGTCTTTTCCAGTTGATGCAACGCGGTCAGTACCAAGCGTGCACCGCTCATGCCCAGCGGATGGCCCAAGGCAATGGCGCCACCGTTCGGGTTGACCTGGGCCGCGTCATCCGCCAACCCCAGTTCACGCAGCACGGCCAAGCCCTGGCTGGCGAAGGCTTCGTTGAGTTCGATCACGTCGAAATCGCTGACCGCCAGGCCCAGGCGCTCGGTCAATTTGCGCACCGCCGGCACCGGGCCGATGCCCATCACCCTAGGTGCGACACCGGCACTCGACATGCCCAACACGCGAGCGCGGGCAGTCAGGCCATGTTTCTTCACCGCGTCGCCGGAGGCCAGAATCAGCGCCGCCGCACCGTCGTTCACGCCGGAAGCGTTGCCGGCAGTAACGGTTTTGTCCGGGCCGTTGACCGGTTTGAGTTTGGCCAGGGTTTCCAATGTCGTGTCGGCACGGGGATGCTCATCCTGCGTGACGACGCTTTCACCCTTCTTGTGGGCTATGCGCACTTCAACGATTTCTTCGGCGAAAAACCCAGCGGCTTGCGCGGCGGCCGTGCGCTGCTGACTGCGCAGGGCGAAAGCATCCTGATCAGCGCGGGAAACCTGGTAGTCGTCGGCCACGTTATCGGCGGTCTGCGGCATCGCATCGACGCCGTATTGGGCTTTCATCAACGGGTTGATGAAACGCCAGCCGATGGTGGTGTCTTCCAGCTTCATGTTGCGCGAGAACGCCGCATCAGCCTTGCCCATCACGAACGGTGCGCGAGACATGGACTCGACGCCGCCGGCGATCGCCAGTTCCATCTCGCCGCTGGCGATGGCCCGGAACGCGGTGCCGATCGCATCCATGCCCGAAGCGCAAAGACGATTGAGGGTGACCCCGGGAATGGTTTCCGGCAGGCCCGCCAGCAGCAACGCCATGCGTGCCACGTTGCGGTTGTCTTCGCCGGCCTGATTGGCGCAACCGAGAAACACCTCGTCCACCGCCTTCCAGTCCACCGACGGGTTGCGCGCCATCAGCGCCTTGATCGGCACGGCGGCCAGGTCATCGGCGCGAACCCTCGACAGGCCGCCGCCGAAACGGCCGATGGGGGTGCGAATGGCGTCACATATATAAACGTCACGCATCAGGCTTCTCCGGGTGCTTGGCCGTGGGCCGCAGCGGTGCGGGCTTCCAGATCACGCAGTGCGGTCAGCTCGACATCAGTTGGCTCGGCGGTGTTTTCCACCTGATCGGCGAAGCGAATCGCCCAACCGGTGGCGGCGATCACTTGCTCGCGGGTGACGCCTGGGTGCAACGCAGTGACCACGAATTCATGAGTATCCGCTTCGGGTTCCATGATGCACAGGTCGGTAATGATGCCGACCGGACCTGCGCCCGGCAGGCCGAGACGCTTGCGCGAATCACCGCCCTCGCCATGGCCGACCGAGGTAATGAAGTCGAGTTTGTCGACAAAGGAGCGCGCTGATTGCTTGAGGATGATCAGCACGCTCTTGGCGGAACCGGCGATCTCCGGCGCGCCACCGGCACCCGGCAGGCGAACTTTCGGCTGATGGTAGTCACCGACCACTGTGGTGTTGATGTTGCCGAAACGATCGACTTGCGCGGCACCGAGGAAACCGACATCGATGCGCCCGCCCTGCAACCAGTAGCGAAAAATCTCACCGGTCGGGACGACGGTGTCGGCGGTTTCCGCCAGCTCACCGTCACCGATCGACAGCGGCAATACGCTGGGCTTGGCACCGATCGGACCCGATTCGTAGATCAGGACTACGTCTGGCGAGGAAGTCAGACGTGCCAGGTTGGCGGCTTTCGACGGCAGGCCGATGCCGACGAAGCATACCGAACCGTTTTTCAGACGACGGGCGGCGGCGACGGTCATCATTTCATTGGTGGTGTAAGTCATTACTTGGCCTCCGAAGCAGCGGCCAGCTTGGCCTGGAACTCACTGAAGTCAGCGCAACCGTGGATGTACTCGTTGATCCACGCGGTGAAGGTTTCACGGTCCCGGGCAATCGGGTCCCAGGCTTGATAGAAGCGGTTGTCGCGTTCGGTGTAACCGTGGGCGTAGGACGGATGCGCGCCACCCGGTACATGGCAGACCGCGCTCAAGGCCCAGGTCGGCAACACGCAAGCGTTCATCGGCGCATTGAGGTCATCGACGATTTCTTCGACGGTAACGATGCAACGCTTGGCGGCCAGCGCCGCTTCTTTCTGCACGCCGAGAATGCCCCAGAGCAGCACGTTGCCTTGGCGGTCGGCTTTCTGCGCGTGAATCACGGTGATGTCCGGGCGCACCGCCGGCACCGCCGCCAGCACTTCGCCGGTGAACGGGCACGTGACGGTCTTGATCAGCGGGTTGACCTTTGGCAGGTCGGAGCCAGCGTAGGCACGCAGCACCGCGAACGGTAAGCCCGAAGCGCCCGCGACGTAGGCATTGGCCAGGTCGGCGTGGCTGTGTTCTTCGATTTCCAGCGCATGCGGCCACTGCCGTTCGACCGCGTCACGCAGACGGTGCAGCGAGCCCACGCCCGGGTTTCCACCCCAGGAGAAAATCAGCTTGCGAGCACAACCGGCACCGATCAACTGGTCGTAGATCAAGTCAGGCGTCATCCGCACCAGGGTCAGATCTTTCTTGCCCTGACGAATGATTTCGTGACCCGCTGCCGTAGGAATCAGGTGAGTGAAGCCTTCGAGCGCGACGGTATCGCCGTCGTTGACGAACTGCTTTACCGCGTCATGCAGCGAAAGGATTTCAGCCATGGGGCAGGCTCCCGTTTTGTTATGAACCGACAGTGGTAGAAAAAGGCGCGAGGTTCAGCGCCGGAATGACTGAAGAGTAAGCCCCTGAAAAACGCCAAACAATCCGATAATCGACTGAGCGTTCGTTTATCGAACAGATTGTTGTCTCCCTACCGATATCCTCTGCCGATCGTTCCCACGCTCCGCGTGGGAACGATCACTGTCGAAAATTGCCCTCAGGTCGCATCCGCATGACTCACCATGCCCTTGATCACCACCGCCGTGGTCGCCAGCGCGGCCGGGATCACCAGCGCCGTCAGCACTTGCTCGAAATTCCAGCCCAGGCCCAGCAACGTTGCGCCCATCCACGCACCAAGGATCGCGCCGAAGCGGCCGATCCCGAGCATCCACGACACACCGGTCGCCCGCCCTTGAGTCGGGTAAAACCGCGCCGCCAGCGACGGCATCGCCGATTGCGCGCCGTTGACACACATCCCGGCCAGCAGCACCAAGGTCGCCAGCAAGGTGATGTTGCCCAGGCTCTGCCCTACCGCGTAGGCAAACACCCCGGCGAACAAGTAGAAAATGCCGATCACCTTGTGCGGATTGAACCTGTCCATCGCCCATCCCACACCCACCGCGCTCAATACCCCGCCGAACTGGAACAGCGCACCGATGAACGCCGCCTGCTCCATGCTCGCGCCGCTGTCGCGCATCAGCGTCGGTAACCAACTGGTCAGCAGATAAACGATCACCAGGCCCATGAAGTACGTCAGCCACAGCAACAACGTGCCAGTGCTGTATGTGCCGGAGAAGATCACCGCAAACACATTGCGCGACTTCACGGTTTTCTGTTCCGGCACACTGAAGCTCGAAGCCTGAGCCACCACCGTCGGGTCGATCGGCGCCAAGGCCTTGCGCACTTTGTCCGTGCCACGGTTGCGCACCACCAGGTAGCGCGCCGATTCCGGCAACCAGAACAGCAATACGACGGTAAGGACCAGCGGCAGAATCCCGCCGATCAGTAACAGGCTATGCCAACCGAAGGCCGGAATCAGTTTGGCCGAGATGAACCCGCCCCCGGCCATGCCGAGGTTGAAGCCGCAGAACATGCTGGTCACCAGCAGGGATTTTTTGCGCTCCGGGGTGTATTCGGACAACAGTGTGGTGGCGTTCGGCATGCCAGCGCCCAGCCCCAGGCCGGTAAGGAAACGCAGCACCAGCAGCTGATCGACGTTGTTGCTATAGGCCGACGCCAGGCTGAAAGCGCCGAACAACAATACCGCGCCCACCAGTACGACTTTTCGCCCGAAGCGGTCAGCCAACGGGCCGGAACCCAAAGCGCCGAAGACCATGCCGATCAACGCCGCACTCATCACCGGGCCGAGGCTGGCGCGATCGATGCCCCAGTCCTGGGACAGTGCCGGCGCAATAAAACCCATGGCCGCAGTGTCGAGGCCATCAAGGAAAACAATCAGGAAACATAGAATCACCACCCGCCATTGGTAGCGCGAAATGGGTTGAGCGTTGATGAAGGACTGCACGTCGAGGCAGTTTCCTACAGCAGACTGAGGCTGGTTCATTATTTTTATTCCACGCAAAGAACGCAGTCGAACAGGACCGGGGCTGACGCTGTGACAAAAAAAGGAGGTCGGGCTCAGGCGATCGGGTTTTGCCAGCTAAACCGGGGGGAACAGCGACAGTCGGGAAACGTGCGCATGCTGATGCCTCTTCTCATTATTATTGGGTCGTCGTCCGGCGACTGACTGAAGACAGTAGTGCCGGATGACGCTGCCGCGACATTAATGATCCAAGGGAAAGAGCGTCAATTCGATAAACCCGACTCTGTGCGTTTATCGAACAGCTTAGGCGAAGAGTTGTGCGCTCAGATCACGACTGGCGCTTAACAGACCGGGCAAGAAACGCTGCTCCAGCTCGCTGCGACTGACCCGGCCAGCGTGGGTGCTGACGTTTAACGCCGCCACCACTTGGCCGGAAGCGTCGTACACCGGAACGGCAATCGAGCGCAGGCCCTGTTCCAGTTCCTGATCGACGATGCACCAGCCTTGTTGCCGTACCTCTTGCAGGCATTCGAGCAATGCCTCGGGGGTATGCAAGGTGCGACTGGTCTTGGCTTGCAGCTCGGCATGGTCGAGGTATTCGCGCAGCGACGTATCGTCCAGCGCGGCGAGAAGAATCCTGCCCATGGATGTGCAGTAGGCTGGCAGTCGCCCGCCCACCGAGAGGTCGACGGAAATCAGCCGTTGGGTGGTCGCCGAGCGCGCAATGTACAAAATGTCATCGCCTTCCAGGGTGGCCATGTTACAGGCCTCATGCAGTTGTTCGCTCATGCGGTCCAGATACGGCTGGGCAGAAACGGCCAAGGGTGTCGACGACAAATAGGCATGGCCCAGGGTCAGTACTTTGGGCAGCAGCGAATAGGTACGCCCGTCAGTGGTGGCATAGCCGAGCTTGATCAGGGTGTGCAGGCAACGCCGCACAGCGGCGCGGGGAATTTCCGTGCGATGGCTGATCTGCGCAATGGTCAGGTGCCGCTTGCGTTCCTGGAACGCTTGCACCACCGCCAGACCACGGGCCAGGGAGGTCATGAAATCCGGATCACCGGTCAGGGCCTGGATTCGCTTGGCGGGCGAGGCAACGATCGGTGGTGCCACTGAAGCGAAGGAGTTGCGCATTTGATCGTTCATATCAGGTTGTTTCCCAGACGAATCAGCGACTATTACAAGCGGCTCCCGGTCTGACACACAAGCCACCTGCCACCAAGATTGGGCGATTATCGAATCATTGGCCGATAATCGCAATCGCCGGTGCTTATGAGTGAAGCACACTGCGTTCGCTCGTCGCACAACACGGTTGTTATTTTCTGTCACTGACTTAAAGAAGGACGATGTAATAATCTGTTCAGCTTAATGACGCCAGAAAGTCACCGCTGCAACTGCATCACCCGCAGCGTAGTTACCGGTAAAACTTTGCGAGTAACAAAACAATCACTCATGAGGAACTACTTTTAACTCTCAAGAGATAGTGTTCTGCGGATCGACCGCTATAATGCATCTCAGTGGCGATCGGTTTTTTACCTGCCGATTCCGCCAACCGGCAGCGCAATATCCATTGCCGCTGTCCGCAGCAAGCGCCTGACGCTCATTTGATATGTTCCGCCAACGCGCTCGCTGAAACAGGAGTCTGATGCTACGTCAGCTGTTTTTCTCTGGTGCCGTGGCCGCCTGCAACAAGGACGTATTGATTGCTCCGAGGGAACGATGCCGTATCAGGCATTGTCCCTTCAACGAGCAGGGTCAATAAATGGATGCAGCGCGTTTCACCAGAATTAATCTCAACTCAATCAGGTAGCACTGTGACGAAAGACGAACTGCGCGCGGAACTTGAGCGCCAGGAACAACGTTACAAGGAAGTTTACGGCGGGGAAGTCACCACCTACGCCGCTCAGCCCGAACCCGAACGCAAACCCTGGCGTAAACGCGCCACTGTTCAGGATCAGGCCTTCACTCAGGAATTGCAGAAGATGGAAAAGGAACTCAAAGCCGAAGAGCCATGACCGCCTCGGCCTGAATCCTTTCAAGAGCCTGCATCTGCATCCGTTAAAAGCGGGTTGTATCGATGATGCTTTTCGCGCCCGCTACAAGCGGGCAGCAGTCCCCTTCATCCGTTGGATGGGGCAAATGGCTCCTGTCTGACCCTCTTCCCAGATATTTCACACAAACGTTCAAAGCTCTCGTCCCGACGGGAGAAACCCTTGTGGCTGCGGCCTTTGCAAGTAAATTCAATGACTTGTAAAACCCTGAAAAAACCTGGGGCTTGGGGGATTGCCACCAAATAATTCGTTGAAGAATGTAACCAATGAGCAGCAAGTGCATTGATCAGCAGTCTTTTCTGGCATAATCGCGCCCCCTTATGACCGGGTCAGAAAACCTTCATGATCGATTTATTCAGCGGACTGGATGCTTGGGTGCTTGTGAGCCTCTTGCTCGCCCTGGCCTTTGTCCTCGCCTTCGAGTTCATCAACGGCTTTCATGACACCGCAAACGCGGTGGCCACTGTTATCTACACCAAAGCCATGCCGCCTCATCTGGCGGTGTTCTTTTCCGGTGTGTTCAACTTTCTCGGCGTGCTGCTGGGCGGTGTGGGCGTGGCGTATGCCATCGTCCATTTGCTGCCGGTAGAACTGCTGATCAATGTGAACACCGGTCACGGACTGGCCATGGTGTTCTCGTTGCTCGCCGCCGCCATCACCTGGAACCTGGGCACCTGGTACTTCGGTATCCCGGCCTCCAGCTCCCACACGCTGATCGGTTCGATCCTCGGTGTCGGCCTGGCCAACGCCCTGATCAACGACATTCCGTTGGCCGATGGCGTGAACTGGCAGAAGGCGATCGATATCGGTGCGTCCCTGGTATTCTCGCCGATGGCCGGGTTCCTGATCGCAGCCCTGGTGCTGATCGGCCTCAAATGGTGGCGTCCGCTGTCCAAGATGCACAAGACACCGGAACAGCGCCGTAAGATCGACGACAAGAAACACCCGCCATTCTGGAACCGTCTGGTACTGGTGATTTCGGCGATGGCGGTCAGCTTCGTGCACGGCTCGAACGATGGCCAGAAAGGTATCGGTCTGATCATGCTGGTGCTGATCGGTATTGTGCCGGCGCAGTTCGTCCTCGACCTGAACAGCACCACCTACCAGATCGAACGGACTCGCGATGCGACCCTGCACCTGAGCCAGTTCTACGAGCGCAACCGCGAATCCCTGGGTGAGTTCCTGGCACTGGGCAAAAGCGTGAAAGGCGATCTGCCGGAGAAATTCCGTTGCAACCCGCAACAGACCGAACCGACCATTGCAGCGCTGCTTGGCACCCTTAAAGGCGTAGCCGACTACCATTCGCTGCCGTCGGAAAGCCGCATCGAAGTGCGTCGCTACCTGCTCTGCCTGGACGACACTGCAAAGAAAGTCGCCAAGCTGCCAGGCCTCGCCGCCCGTGAAAAAGCTGACCTGGACAAGCTGCGCAAGGACCTGACCACCACCACTGAATACGCCCCGTTCTGGGTGATTCTGGCGGTCGCACTGGCATTGGGCCTGGGCACCATGGTCGGCTGGAAACGCGTGGTTCTGACCATCGGCGAGAAAATCGGCAAGCAAGGCATGACTTATGCCCAAGGCATGTCCGCGCAGATCACCACCGCGTGCATGATCGGCATGGCCAACATCTTCAGCCTGCCGGTTTCCACCACCCACGTCCTGTCCTCAGGCGTGGCCGGTACCATGGTCGCGAACAAGAGCGGCCTGCAAGGCGGCACCGTCAGAACCATCCTGCTGGCCTGGGTCCTGACCCTGCCAGCCACCGTGACCCTGTCGGCTGGCCTGTTCTGGCTGGCGTCGAAGGCACTGGGTAGCTGATACACCGCTACTGAAAAAGGCGCGTTCCGTAAGGTTCGCGCCTTTTTTATTGCTGCAATCTTCGCTACACCACCGATCAACTGCGGGAGCGGGCTTGCTCGCGAAGAGGCCATAACATTCAACATCTATATTGGCTGCCAAGCCGCCTTCGCGAGCAAGCCCGCTCCCACAGTAGTTCTATGTACACCCGACAGATTTTCGCAGGCAAAAAAAAGGGCGACCGAAGTCGCCCAAAATGCCTTGCGTGCTCATTACATCCAGAAGGGTCTACGGCTTTCTACGCTTGTGCGAATCCTTCCAGATAAAAAATCCAAACCCTGCAAAAAACAGAACCATGAGGCCGACTGTCAGCACTCCGGCGATCACCACGTTGTCGAAAAACATGATTGGCCTCCTGCACTTGCCCTGTTGCGATGGGGCTAAGTTAACCAATCGGGCAGGAGAGAAAATTGACCGGGATCAATGCCGCCCGAAACAGGCGTAAAAGGAAGGGAAATAACTGACCTGCATCAACCGATGCAGGGTGTTTCAACGCTTTTTCGGTTTGTTCTTCGGCTTTTTCTTCGCTTTGCCCAACGGCATCGCCTGCTCGAACGCCTGGCGCACTTCGTTCAGGCGCTTTTCATTAAGGTCATGAACCCGCTTGGCGCGTTCGGAGTTGAGGTCGATCAGCTTGTCATCTTGGCTCATGGCGTTCAGTGCATCGCTTGGAAATGAATTCAACTGCCGGTTAAAGGCGACAGGATTACGCCAATAATGCGGTCTGGCGCGGACGCTGACCAGTGATCCTACATTTCAGATCTCGATATCGACCCATAACCCCTGACGTGGCTGATCCTCCATCAACGGCACCACCGGCACGGTGTTGTCGGCATTAAGCTCATTGCCGGGGATTGCCAGGTGTTCTTCAGGATCTTCATCGGCCTCACGGCGCCGCCGCTCCTGCTCTTGTTTGCGACGTTGTTCCTCGCGCAGTTGCAGGCCCGCCTCTTCCGGATCACGCTTTTGCAGGTCGATGGTGCTTTCGTTGGAGCTTTCCTGCACCGGCACCACGGGCGGAATATCCGGGCGCTGGCGGATCGGATCCTGCTGTGAAGTGATCGGGACGGCGCTCAAGGGGAGCATCGGTGGCAGCATATTATTTGTCTCCTGTCAGCAGGCTGTCGGCTGCGGGGATGGCGACTTGAGCCATCGGTCGCAAACTTGTGAACTGCCTGGCACCGTAGGAGCTGGCGCAGCCTGCGATCTTTTGATCTTCATCTCCCGAAAAGTTCGCATCCGCCCTCAGCGCACGCATGTAATCCTTTGGTCCTGCAGGCTCATTCCGTTAAGATAGCCCGCTTTTTCAAGGTGGGAGTCAGGCAGCATGGCGCAGCAGTATCAACCGGGGCAACGCTGGATCAGTGACAGTGAAGCCGAGCTGGGTTTAGGCACCGTTCTGGCACAGGACGGCCGCTTGTTGACCGTGCTCTACCCGGCCACTGGCGAGACCCGCCAGTACGCGCTACGGAATGCGCCCCTCACCCGCGTGCGGTTTTCGCCGGGTGACAGCATCACTCACTTCGAAGGCTGGAAGCTGACCGTCCAGGAAGTCGACGACGTCGATGGCCTGCTGGTCTACCACGGCCTCAACGCGCAGAACGAAGTGGTCACCCTGCCGGAAACCCAACTGTCGAACTTCATTCAGTTCCGTCTGGCCAGCGACCGTTTGTTCGCCGGACAGATCGACCCGCTCGCCTGGTTCTCCCTGCGTTACAACACCCTGGAACACACCAGCCGCCAGTTGCAGTCCTCCCTTTGGGGCCTGGGCGGCGTGCGGGCGCAACCGATCGCGCACCAATTGCACATCGCCCGTGAAGTCGCCGACCGCATCGCGCCACGCGTTCTGCTGGCAGACGAAGTGGGCCTGGGCAAGACCATCGAAGCCGGTCTGGTGATCCATCGCCAACTGCTCTCGGGCCGCGCCAACCGCGTGTTGATCCTGGTGCCGGAAAACCTCCAGCACCAATGGTTGGTGGAGATGCGTCGCCGCTTCAACCTGCAAGTCGCGCTGTTCGACGAAGAACGCTTTATCGAAAGCGATGCCGCCAACCCGTTCGAAGACACCCAGCTTGCATTGGTTGCGCTCGAATGGCTGGTAGACGACGAAAAAGCCCAGGACGCGTTGTTCGCGGCCGGCTGGGATTTGCTGGTGGTCGACGAAGCGCACCACCTGGTGTGGCATGAAGACCAAGTCAGCGCGCAGTACTCCTTGGTGGAACAACTGGCCGAAGTCATTCCCGGCGTATTGCTGCTGACCGCGACCCCGGAACAACTGGGTCAGGACAGCCACTTCGCCCGCCTGCGCCTGCTCGACCCGAACCGTTTCCATGACCTGCATGCCTTCCGCGCCGAGAGCGAAAACTATCGCCCGGTGGCCGAAGCCGTTCAGGAGCTGCTGGATCAGGGGCGCCTGTCGCCTGAAGCGCACAAGACCATCCACGGTTTCCTCGGCAACGAAGGCGAAGCGCTGCTGAGCGCCGTCAACGATGGCGATACCGAAGCCAGCGCCCGTCTGGTCCGCGAATTGCTGGACCGCCACGGCACCGGCCGCGTGCTGTTCCGTAATACCCGCGCCGCCGTGCAGGGTTTCCCGGAACGCAAACTGCACCCGTACCCGCTGCCATGCCCGGCCGAATACCTCGAACTGCCGTTGGGCGATCACGCCGAGCTGTACCCGGAAGTCAGCTTCCAGTCCCAGCCGGACGCCAACGAAGAAGAGCGCTGGTGGAAATTCGACCCGCGTGTCGAGTGGCTGATCGACACTCTGAAAATGCTCAAGCGCACCAAAGTGCTGGTGATCTGCGCCCACGCCGAAACCGCCATGGACCTGGAAGACGCCCTGCGCGTGCGCTCCGGCATTCCGGCCACGGTCTTCCACGAAGGCATGAACATCCTCGAGCGCGACCGCGCCGCTGCCTATTTCGCCGACGAAGAATTCGGCGCTCAGGTGCTTATCTGCTCGGAAATCGGCAGTGAAGGTCGCAACTTCCAGTTCTCGCACCATCTGGTGCTGTTCGATCTGCCGTCGCACCCGGACCTGCTGGAGCAGCGTATCGGTCGTCTCGACCGGATCGGTCAGAAGCACATCATCGAACTGCACGTGCCGTATCTGGAAACCAGCCCGCAAGAACGGCTGTTCCAGTGGTACCACGAAGCGCTGAACGCGTTCCTCAACACCTGCCCGACCGGCAACGCCTTGCAGCATCAGTTCGGCCCGCGCCTGCTGCCGCTGCTGGAAACCGCCGACGATGGCGAGTGGCAAGCGCTGATCGACGAAGCCCGCGCCGAACGTGAGCGTCTGGAAGCCGAACTGCACACCGGTCGCGACCGCTTGCTGGAACTCAATTCCGGCGGCGCTGGCGAAGGTGATGCACTGGTCGAGGACATCCTCGAACAAGACGATCAGTTCGCCCTGCCGATCTACATGGAAACCCTGTTCGACGCCTTCGGCATCGACAGTGAAGACCATTCGGAAAACGCGCTGATCCTCAAGCCAAGCGAAAAAATGCTCGACGCCAGCTTCCCGCTGGGCGACGACGAAGGCGTGACCATCACCTACGACCGCAACCAGGCGCTGTCTCGCGAAGACATGCAGTTCATCACCTGGGAACACCCGATGGTTCAAGGCGGCATGGACCTGGTCCTGTCCGGCTCGATGGGCAACACCGCCGTGGCGCTGATCAAGAACAAGGCGCTGAAACCGGGCACCGTGTTGCTGGAACTGCTCTACGTCAGCGAAGTGGTTGCCCCGCGCTCGCTGCAGTTGGGCCGCTACCTGCCGCCGGCCGCCCTGCGCTGCCTGCTCGATGCCAACGGCAACGACCTGTCGACCCGAGTGTCGTTCGAAACCCTGAACGATCAACTGGAAAGCGTGCCCCGCGCCAGCGCCAACAAGTTCATCCAGGCCCAGCGCGACCAGCTGACGCCACGGATCAACGCCGGCGAAGAGAAAATCACCCCGCGTCACGCCGAGCGCGTGGCCGAGGCGCAACGTCGCCTGGCGGCGGATACCGACGAAGAACTGGCACGCCTGACCGCGTTGCAAGCGGTCAACCCGACCGTGCGCGACAGCGAACTGGTTGCCCTGCGCAAGCAACGTGAGCAAGGCCTGGCCATGCTCGACAAAGCGGCGCTGCGACTGGAAGCGATTCGGGTGTTGGTGGCGGGTTAACAACCCTCCTCCACCGCTATAAAAGAAGGCCCGCAGCGATGCGGGCCTTTTTTTTGTCTGCTTGATTGTTGTGGTGTTGCTGATGGCCTCTTCGCGAGCAAGCCCGCTCCCACATCTATGGTTACCCCCTTTTCTGCAATACTGTTTTTGA
>NZ_AZRW02000011.1 GCF_000512695.2 Pseudomonas sp. QTF5
CCCCCTGCGAAAGCTTAGTGGGCGATCGCAGAGGGCGGCGGGGGTAGCCATTTCATTATTTGACCGCATGTCCCTGATAGAACTCGGTCACCTGTGGGAGCGGGCTTGCTCGCGAAGAATGCGACGCGGTGTCACTGGAACACCGCGCCACTCACTTCTTAGCTATAAACCCGGCCAAGAAGCTGCCGATGGCTTTCAAACTGATCGAGCACGTCACGGGTGATCTGATCCTGAGTGAAGCCCATCAAGTCGTAGTCCTGGCTGCCGTTGTGCAGGTACACCTCGGCGCGGTAGTAACGTGCGCGAGGCTCATCAGCGCTTTCGGCAGACACCGTGTCACTCGCCGCCGCCAGATAACCGTCCAGGCTCACTTCGTAGACAAAAGGGTTGCCCTCTTCCATCTCGATCCGCACGCCCATGCAGCGTTTCGACTTGCCCAGCAACGTCTGCACATCCAGACCCTGAGCACGCAATTGCACAGCCGCATCTTCCAGCGCCGTGCTGACCTGCTTGTCCATGAAACGCTGAACGATCGACTGGTTCGGTTGCAGGTCCAGCTGGGTCAGGCGCTCGCTGAAACCACGACGACCACGCGCCGCCAGTTCCGCTTGCTCCTGTTCGATTTGCACGTCCTGGCGCATGGCCTTGTGCAAGCCAAACATGAAGAACACCAGCACCACCGAGAACGGCAGCCCCGCCAGCACCACCATGGTTTGCATGGCTTCGAAGTTACCGGCGAACAGCAGACCGATGGTCACCAGGGTGATCACCGCCGACCAGAAAATCCGCAGCCAGTGCGGCGCATCTTCGTCGACGTTGCCGCCTTTGCAGGAAAGGTTGGCCATCATCACCGCGCCGGAATCCGCCGGGGTCAGGAACAGCACGAAGCCGACAAAAATCGATACGCCGATCACGATCTTCGACGCCGGGTAATGCTCAAGCAACTGATAGATCGCCATCGACGGCTGTTCCAGCGCCGTCTTCCCGAGCTCCACCGCCCCATGGTTCATCACCAGGTCCAGGGCCGAGTTACCGAAGATCGACAGCCATGCCAGGGTGAAGCCCAGCGGAATCAGCAGCACGCCGGCCACCAGTTCACGTACCGTGCGACCACGGGAAATACGTGCGATGAACATGCCTACGAATGGCGCCCAGGAAATCCACCAGGCCCAGTAGAACAGAGTCCACAGGCCCAGCCAGCGGTCGGACTTCTCACTGTCGCCTTCATACACATAGAGGTCGAAAGTCTTCAGCACCACGCCGTTCAGGTAGTCGCCGATGTTCTGCACAAAGCCGTTGAGCAGGTGCAGGGTCGGGCCGAACAGCAGCACGAAAATCAGCAGACCGCTGAACAGCACGATGTTCAGGTTGGACAGACGACGAATGCCGTTTTCCACGCCAGACACGGCGGCGATAGTCGCCACGGTGCTCATCACGATGATCACGATCAGCAGGTTGGTGTTGCTGTGTTCCATGCCGAACAGGTTTTCCAGCCCCGACGACACTTGCAGCGAACCGATCCCCAGGTTCGTCACCAGCCCCAGCAGGGTCACGAACATGCCGAAGCCGTCCACCGCATGACCGGCCGCGCCTTTGACCCAACGCTCGCCGACCAGCGGATACAGTGCCGACCGCAACGCCAGCGGCTGATTATGACGGTAAGCAAAGTACGCCACGGCCAAGCCGACCAGTGCGTAGATCGCCCAGCCATGCAGGCCCCAATGCAGGAATGTCAGTTGCACCGCCTGACGAGCCGCAAGGTTGCTGCCGGCCACGCCTTCCGGCGGATTGAAATAGTGGTCCAGCGGTTCGGAAGCACCGAAGTACAGCAACGAGATGCCAATACCCGACGAGAACAACATCCCCGCCCAGGCGCCGTAGCTGAAATCCGGGGTGTCGTCCTTGCTGCCCAGTTTGAGTTTGCCGTAGGACGAAAACGCCAGGCCAACCACAAAAACCAGATAAGCGGCGATCACCACCATGTAGTACCAGCCGAAGCTGCGGGACAACCAGGCCTGGGCAATACCAAGCATTCTGCCAGCCTCTTGCGGGGCGATGATCAGAATAGAGGTCAACAGCAGGATCAGCGCGGTAGAGGTGTAAAACACCCAACCGTTGATCGTCACCTTCTCGGGTGGGGTCTTTATTAGAGAGGCAGAACTCATGGCACAGATGCTCCAGGCAGTGCGAGAGAAGAACACAAGGCAACGCGGTACCCGACCAATCGGTTAGTTGGCAGCCGACCAGTGGGTGATATAAAGACACCCCGAAAAAAGCCCGAACCCCTTGGAACGCCAGTGCGTATAGGTTTCGAGCATTTTTGGATGTCGGTTTATCGCCATTTACACGTAGGAAAAATCTGTAAGCAGCGACGAATTGTCGCAGATCTTATTCTTTGTTGATTGAACGTTCAATCAAAACAAAATAGACTGGCCCTCGATCCGGTAGCCGTTTTTCGTCCACCGGAAGGCCTAAGGAGATGTGCAAGATGCCCAAGGTCGGTATGCAACCCATCCGCCGTCAGCAATTGATCGAAGCCACGTTGCAGGCTGTCGATCAGGTCGGCATGGGGGACGCCAGCATTGCGCTGATCGCCCGTTTGGCCGGTGTCTCGAATGGCATCATCAGTCACTACTTTCAGGACAAGAACGGTCTGATCGCCGCCACGGCGCAGTATCTGATGAGTGTCCTCAGCGAGAACGTCACCGCGCGCCGTCAGGCGCTGGAGGACACCAGCCCACGGGCTCACCTTCAGGTGATTATCGAAGGCAACTTCGACGCCAGCCAGGTCAATGGCCCGGCAATGAAAACCTGGCTGGCCTTCTGGGCCACCAGCATGCACCACCCGTCATTACACAGGTTGCAGCGGATCAACGATCACCGTCTGTATTCCAACCTGTGCTGCCAGTTCCGCCGTGTGTTGCCGCTTGATCAAGCGCGCAGCGCCGCCCGCGGCCTGGCAGCCCTCATTGACGGTTTGTGGTTGCGCGGCGCGCTGTCTGGAGATGCTTTCGACACCGGGCAGGCGCACCAGATCGCTTACGAATACATGGATTTCCAACTGGCCAAGCAGGTGAGTTAGAGCACACATAACCGCTCAGCCCCTGAACCGCTACCGACCGCGATGCCACTGCTACACGGCTCGCCCGGTGGTCAACGCCAACCACTTATGCACTTGCGAGGACTTTATGGCCCGTTTCGAACTGCAAAAACTCTACATCGATGGCGGCTACAGTGACGCCAGCAGCGACGCCACCTTCGAAGCCATCAACCCGGCTAACGGTGAAGTCCTCGCAACCGTACAACGTGCGACCAAGGAAGACGTTGAGCGTGCTGTGGTCAGCGCCGAAAAGGGCCAGAAAATCTGGGCTGCGATGACTGCCATGGAGCGCTCGCGCATCCTGCGTCGTGCCGTCGACATCCTGCGTGAGCGCAACGATGAACTGGCCGCCCTGGAAACCCTGGACACCGGCAAGGCGTACTCCGAAACCCGTTACGTCGACATCGTTACCGGCGCTGACGTGCTGGAGTACTACGCAGGCCTGGTGCCGGCCATCGAAGGCGAGCAGATTCCACTGCGCACCACGTCTTTCGTTTACACCCGTCGCGAGCCGCTGGGCGTCGTGGCCGGTATCGGCGCGTGGAACTACCCGATCCAGATCGCTTTGTGGAAATCCGCACCTGCCCTGGCGGCCGGTAACGCGATGATCTTCAAGCCAAGCGAAGTCACCTCCCTGACCACGCTGAAACTGGCCGAGATCTACACCGAAGCTGGCGTTCCGGCTGGCGTGTTCAACGTTCTGACCGGCAGCGGCCGTGAAGTCGGCACCTGGCTGACCGAACACCCACGCATCGAAAAAATCTCCTTCACCGGTGGCACCGACACCGGCAAGAAGGTCATGGCCAGCGCTTCCGCCTCGTCGCTGAAAGACGTGACCATGGAACTGGGCGGCAAATCTCCGCTGATCATTTTCGACGACGCCGACCTGGATCGCGCCGCCGACACCGCCATGATGGCCAACTTCTACAGCTCCGGTCAGGTCTGCACCAACGGCACTCGCGTGTTCGTACCGAGCCACCTGAAAGCAGCTTTCGAAGCCAAGATCGTTGAGCGTGTTGCACGCATTCGCGTCGGCAACCCGGAAGACGAAAACACCAACTTCGGCCCGTTGGTCAGCTTCGCCCACATGGAAAGCGTGCTGGGTTACATCGCCAAAGGTAAGGAAGAAGGCGCGCGCCTGCTGTGCGGCGGCGATCGTCTGACCGACGGCGAATTCGCCAAAGGCGCGTTCGTGGCACCGACCGTGTTCACCGATTGCACCGACGAGATGACCATCGTTCGCGAAGAAATCTTCGGCCCGGTGATGAGCATCCTGACCTATGAAACCGAAGAAGAAGTGATCCGTCGTGCCAACGACACCGAGTTCGGTTTGGCCGCTGGCGTCGTCACCAAAGACCTGAACCGCGCTCACCGTGTGATCCATCAACTGGAAGCCGGAATCTGCTGGATCAACGCCTGGGGCGAGTCCGACGCCAAGATGCCGGTCGGCGGCTACAAGCAGTCGGGCGTGGGCCGTGAGAACGGCATCAGCTCGCTGAACAACTTCACACGCATCAAATCGGTACAGGTCGAACTGGGCGATTACGCCTCGGTGTTCTAAGGCGGTATTTGTTTCGCCTGCGAGGCCGTCATCGCGGGCAAGCCCGCTCCCACAGGTTTGGCGTCGTTCGCCAAATCTGCGGTAACCCCGACCCTGTGGGAGCGTGGCTTGCCCGCGATCGAGTGCGAAGCACTCGCCTGACCTGACCATATTCAACGAGGGTGCATTCAATGTCCCAAGAATTCGATTACATCATCATCGGTGCCGGCTCGGCCGGTAACACCCTGGCGACCCGTCTGACTGAAGACGAAGGCGTCACCGTCCTGCTGCTCGAAGCGGGCGGCCCGGATTACCGTCTCGACTTCCGCACGCAAATGCCGGCCGCCCTGGCGTTCCCGCTGCAAGGTCGTCGCTACAACTGGGCCTATGAAACCGATCCAGAGCCACACATGGACGGCCGCCGGATGGAATGCGGACGTGGCAAGGGCCTGGGTGGTTCTTCGCTGATCAACGGCATGTGCTACATCCGCGGCAACGCGATGGACTACGACGGCTGGGCCAAACTGCCCGGCCTGGAAGACTGGACCTACCTCGACTGCCTGCCGTATTTCCGCAAGGCGGAAACCCGTGACATCGGCCCGAACGACTACCACGGTGGCGACGGTCCGGTCAGCGTGACCACACCAAAAGCCGGCAACAACCCGCTGTTCCACGCGATGGTTGAAGCCGGCGTGCAGGCCGGTTACCCGCGTACCGAAGACCTCAACGGCTACCAGCAAGAAGGCTTCGGCCCGATGGACCGCACCGTGACGCCGAACGGCCGTCGCGCCAGCACCGCTCGCGGTTACCTGGACGTCGCCAAGAAGCGTTCGACCCTGACCATCGTCACCCATGCCCTGACCGACAAGATTCTGTTCGAAGGCAAGCGTGCGATCGGCGTGCGTTACCTGATCGGCGCCGCTGAAGAGCGCGTTGAAGCCCGCGCCCGCAAGGAAGTGCTGCTGTGCTCCGGCGCCATCGCCTCGCCGCAGATCCTGCAGCGCTCCGGCGTCGGCCCGGCCGAACTGCTGAAGAAACTCGACATTCCGGTAGTCCACGACCTGCCGGGCGTTGGCGAAAACCTGCAGGATCACCTTGAGCTGTACCTGCAATACGCCTGCACCCAACCGGTCTCGCTGTACCCGTCGCTGCTGCTGCACAACCAGCCGGCCATCGGTGCCGAGTGGCTGTTCAACGGTACCGGCATCGGCGCCAGCAACCAGTTCGAGGCCGGTGGTTTCATCCGCACCCGCCCGGACTTCGAATGGCCGAACATTCAGTACCACTTCCTGCCGGTGGCGATTAACTACAACGGCAGCAACGGTGTGAAAGAGCACGGCTTCCAGGCGCACATGGGTTCCATGCGTTCGCCAAGTCGCGGTCGCATCCAGGCCAAGTCCAAGGATCCGCGCGAGTACCCGAGCATCCTGTTCAACTACATGGCCACCGAGCAGGACTGGCAGGAATTCCGCGACGGCATCCGCCTGACCCGTGAAATCATGCAGCAGCCAGCACTGGACGCCTTCCGTGGCCGCGAAATCAGCCCGGGCATCGAGGTGCAAACCGATGAGCAGCTGGACACGTTCATCCGCGAACACGCCGAAACAGCGTTCCACCCGTCCTGCTCGTGCAAGATGGGCACCGACGAGATGGCCGTGGTCGATGGCGAAGGTCGTGTGCACGGCATGCAGGCCCTGCGCGTGGTCGATGCCTCGATCATGCCGATCATCACCACCGGCAACCTGAACGCGCCAACGATCATGATGGCCGAGAAAATCGCCGACAAGATCCGCGGTCGCAAGCCATTGCCGCGTAGCAAGGCCGCCTACTTCGTGGCCGGTGATGCACCGGTGCGTGGCAAGCCGTTGCGGGATGTGAGCCTGACTGCTCAGTAAGACAGTTACACCGAGGCGCGGCCTTCGCGAGCAAGCCCGCTCCCACATTAGATCTCTGGTGTTCACAAAATCTGTGTTCACTACCGATCTAATGTGGGAGCGGGCTTGCTCGCGAAGGGGCCCGACCAAACAACACATAACGTCATGCCATACACCGGGCAACCCCTCCCTACACCGCTCCGCCCTTGATCTACCCCCCGCCCAGGCCTAATCTAGCGCCACGCAAACGCTTCACCCCCTCGCAATACCGATACATCGCAACTCCATACCAAGGAGGTTCCCGAATGTTCGATTTCCACCCCCAGCTCAAGCAGCGCTTCGCTGCCTTGCGCACGGGCGCTGAATTCTTTTCGCTGCGTTATGTGCGCGAGTCCGGCCAGTACCTGTCGGTGCGCAAGAACGTCGCCGAACCGCCGAGCCTGAGCCGCGACGAAGGCGCGATGCTGACCGTTCGGGTCAACGGCGTCGAAGCCTATGCCGCCACCAATGACTTGTCCCTATCCGGCCTGCAAGCCGCGCTGGAAAAAGCCGAGCAACAAGCCCGTCGACTCAAGCCTCACGCCCTGCTCGACCTGCGCGAGCAAGCCGTCTCCAGCGACCGCGCCGACTATTTCTCGCCTAACTTCGATCAGCCCTTTGCATCACTGAGCGATTGCTACCAATTGCTCGGCGCCGAATCCGCCGCCGTACCCAAGGACGAGCGGCTGGTGAACTGGCAGGCGAGCATCGGCATCACCAACGTCGAGCAAATCTACCTCAACAGCGCCGGTGCCGAATTGCGTCAGGCCCAGCGCTTCGTCTACCCGAGCGTGGACGTCACCGCCTACGACGGCAACGACAGCCAGACCCGTAGCCTCGGCCGCGAGAACTTCGGCCAGCAGGGCGGTTTTGATGTGATCAGCCGTTGCGGCCTGATCGGTGCCGGCCCGAAAGTCGCCGATCAGGCGCTGCAATTGCTGCTGGCACCCAACACTCCGCAAGGCCCGCGCGATCTGTTGCTGATGCCCGACCAGATGATGCTGCAGATCCACGAGTCCATCGGTCACCCGCTGGAACTGGACCGCATCCTCGGCGATGAGCGCAATTACGCCGGCACCAGTTTCGTCAAGGCAGAAGACTTCGGCAGCCTGCAATACGGCTCCGAACTGCTCAACGTGACGTTCGACCCGGACATCCCCGAGCAGCTCGCCAGCTATGGCCATGACGACGATGGCAGCGCTGCCAGCAAACAATTTTTGATCAAGGAAGGTTTGCTGCTGCGGCCATTGGGCGGCGCGCTGTCGCAATTTCGTGCCGGCATGGATGGCGTTGCCAACAGCCGCGCCTGCGGCTGGAACCGTCCGCCGATCGACCGCATGGCCAACCTCAACATCGAGCCCGGCGATCAGCCGCTGGAGCAGATGATCGGCAATATCGAGCACGGCATTTTGATGAGCACCAACCGTTCGTGGTCGATCGACGATGCGCGCAACAAATTCCAGTTCGGTTGCGAATGGGGCCAGTTGATCGAAAACGGCGAACTCAAGGGTGTGGTGAAGAACCCGAACTACCGGGCGATTTCCGCACAATTCTGGAAAAGCCTCAGCGCTGTCGGCGATGCCAACACCGTCAAAGTGCTAGGCACGCCGAACTGCGGCAAGGGCGAACCGAACCAGGTGATCCGCGTCGGTCACGCGTCGCCGGCCTGCGTGTTCAGCAATGTTGATGTGTTTGGAGGAGACGCCTGATGAGTACTTCCAAGAGTCAGGCTCAGTCATTCAAGGACCTGGTCAATTGGCTGCGCGACGCAATTCGTGGGCCGGAGCAATTCACCCTCAGCTACGCCGCCGAGTCGTCGGCTTTCGTGCGCTTCAACCATGCCAAAGTCCGTCAGGCCGGGCAGGTGCAGCAAGCGAGTGTCGGGTTCAAACTGATTAACGATGGTCGTCATGCCGATCTGAATATCACGCTGTCGGGCGACCACGAAGTCGATCTTCAGCGTCTGGCCGAAGGTCTGCAACAGTTGCGCGAAACCCTGCCACTGTTGCCTCAGGATCCGTACCTGCTGCTTAACCAGAACGACTGGCAGAGTAACAACGTGCAGGAGCATCCGCTGCCGGACACCGAGCAAGTGGTCGCTGAAATCACTCAAGCTGCAGAGGGGCTGGACCTGGTCGGTTTCTATGCCGCCGGTCCCATCAGTCGTGGTTTTGCCAGTTCATCGGGCGCCTTCGGCTGGCATCAGGCCAACAGTTTCAACTTCGACTTCAGCCTGTTCCATGAAAACGGTCAGGCGGTGAAAGCCAGCTATGCCGGGCACGACTGGAACAGCGAAGGGTTTGCCAGGCGCTTCCAGCAGGCCCGCGAACAGTTGGCGTTTCTGGGTCGGCCGTTGCGCACGCTGGCGCCCGGCGAATACCGTGCTTATCTGGCGCCGGCAGCGCTGGAAGAAATCATGGGCATGCTCAGCTGGGGCGGGTTTTCGGCCCAGGCGATTGCCAGTAAACAGAGCCCGTTGCAGAAGCTCTACGCCAGCGAAACCTGCTTCAGCCCCAACGTATGGTTAAGTGAGCAGGTCAGCGATTCCTTGAGCCCGGCGTTTTCCGACGAAGGTTATCCCCGCGATGATCTGGGGTTGATCGCCAAAGGCATGGCCAATGCCCGACTGATCAATTCCCGCAGCGCCGCCGAATACGATCTCACTGCCAACGGCGCCAGCAGCCATGAATATCCAACAGCGCTGATCATGAAAGGCGGCGACCTGGAGCAGGCGGACATCCTCAAGCGCCTCGGCACCGGGCTCTACATCAGCAACCTGTGGTACCTGAACTACTCGGACCAACCGGCGGCGCGCCTGACCGGCATGACGCGATTTGCGACCTTCTGGGTCGAGAACGGCGAGATTCAGGCGCCGGTCAGCACCATGCGTTTCGATGACAGCGTCTACAGCTTGCTTGGGTCGCAGCTGGAAGCATTGACCGAGGAACGCGAGCTGATGTTGTCGGCCAGCACCTACAGTCAGCGGGCCACGGCCTCGGCGTTGTTGCCCGGTGCGCTCGTCAGCCGACTTACGTTGACGCTGTAAACACAAACCTGTGACGAGGGAGCTTGCTCCCGCTGGGCTGCGAAGCGGCCCCCTAGATCGGCAAACGCGTTCTATCAGACATACCGCATTCGCCGGATTTACGACTGCTACGCAGCCGAACGGGAGCAAGCTCCCTCGCCACAGGGTTCAACGTCAGCCATGAATCTGCATTAATCCACAAGAGGTCCCATGCCCAACCGCCCACCTCTCGATGCCGTCACCGCCCGCTGGGTACCGTGGGTTGTGGCCATTGCCTTCTTCATGCAGTCCCTCGACGGGACGATCCTCAACACCGCCCTCCCCGCCATGGCCCGGGACCTGGCCGAAGACCCGTTGCGCATGCAGGGCGTGATCATCGCCTACATGCTCACCGTCGCCTTGTTGATCCCCGCCTCTGGCTGGATCGCCGACCGCTTCGGCACCCGGAAAATCTTCTTCGGCGCGATCCTCCTGTTCAGCTTCGGCTCTTTGCTCTGCGCCTTGTCCAGCACCCTGAGCATGCTCATCGGCGCCCGGGTGATTCAAGGCCTCGGTGGCGCGTTGATGCTGCCGGTCGGGCGATTGGTGGTGCTGCGCGCGTATCCGCGTTCGGAGCTGGTGCGGATCATGGGGTTCATTACCATTCCCGGCCTGCTCGGCCCGCTGATCGGCCCGACCATGGGCGGCTGGATGGTGCAATACCTGACCTGGCACTGGATCTTTCTGATCAACCTGCCGGTGGGCGTCCTCGGTTGCTACGCGGTATGGAAATTCATTCCCGACCTGCGCGGCAGCGAGCGTACCCGCTTCGATAGCCTGGGCTTTCTGCTGTTCGGCGCGGCGATGGTGCTGATCACCATCGCCATGGAAGGCCTCGGCGAACTGCACCTGCCGCACTTGCGGGTGATGTTGCTGTTGTTTGGCGGCATGGCGTGTCTGGCGGCGTATTGGCTGAGGGCCGGGCACATCGACAATCCGCTGTTTGCGCCATCGCTATTCAAGACCCGGACCTTCGCCGTGGGTATCCTCGGCAACCTGTTCGCTCGCCTCGGCAGTGGCGCGTTGCCGTTCCTGGTGCCGTTGCTGCTGCAAGTGGCGCTGGGTTATTCACCGTCACAGGCCGGGATGAGCATGTTGCCCCTGGCTGCGGCCGCGATGGTCGCCAAGTCGGTGGCGCGGCCGCTGATCGAACGTTTCGGCTACCGCACGGTACTGACCGGCAACACACTGGCGCTGGGGATCATGCTGGCAAGCATGGGCCTGGTCAGCGAGCAGACGCCGTATTGGCTGCTGCTGGCTCAGTTGGCGATTCTGGGGGCGATCAATTCCTTGCAGTTCACCGCGATGAACACCGTCACCCTGATCGATCTCGACGACGCCAGCGCCAGCAGCGGCAACAGTTTGCTGTCGGTGGTCGCGCAACTGTCCCTCAGCCTCGGTGTAGCCTGCGCCGGCGCCCTGCTCGGCGGCTTCACGGCGGAGATCGGCAATGACGGCGTAGACACGGTCCTGGGCGCGTTCCAGCTGACGTTTGTGACGGTCGGAATCATGGCGATGCTGGCTGCAACGATTTTTTCGCAACTGTCCAGAGAAGACGGACGGCGCGTCAAACGTCCGGAACCGCACATAGAGCCTTAGGGCGAATGGCCACGAGACTGATACACTGCGCGACATTTTGTTTTGCAGGCCAGTCCCGTGACCACCATCGCCACCGCTTTTAATACTTTGCCGCTGTCCGCCGCCATGCTGGCTAACCTCGACTCTCTCGGTTATGCCCAGATGACGCCGATCCAGGCGCAAAGCTTGCCGGTGATCCTCAAGGGGATGGACCTGATCGCCCAGGCCAAGACCGGCAGCGGCAAGACCGCGGCCTTCGGTATCGGCCTGTTGAACCCGATCAATCCGCGCTTCTTCGGTTGCCAGGCCCTGGTCATTTGCCCGACCCGTGAGCTGGCCGACCAGGTCGCCAAGGAAATCCGTCGTCTGGCCCGTTCCGAAGACAACATCAAGGTCCTGACCCTGTGCGGCGGCGTGTCCTTCGGCCCGCAGATCGCTTCGCTGGAGCACGGCGCGCACATCATCGTCGGCACTCCGGGGCGCATCCAGCAGCACTTGCGCAAGGGTTCGCTGGTGCTTCATGGCCTGAACACGCTGATCCTCGACGAAGCCGACCGCATGCTCGACATGGGTTTCTACGACTCCATCGAAGAAATCATCGCCCAGACCCCGGAGCGCCGCCAGACCCTGCTGTTCTCCGCCACGTACCCGGTGGGCATCAAGCAACTGGCGTCGAAATTCATGCGCACCCCTCAGATCGTGAAGGCCGAGGCGTTCCACGACGATACGCAGATCGAGCAGCGCTTCTACGAGATCTCTCCGGAAGAGCGTATGGATGCGGTGGTCAAAGTCCTCGCGCATTTCCGTCCGGCGTCCTGCGTGGCCTTCTGCTTCACCAAGCAGCAGGTTCAGGAAACCGTTGATCACCTGACCTCCAAAGGCATCTCCGCCGTCGGTCTGCAGGGTGATCTGGAACAGCGTGACCGCGATCAGGTTTTGGCCATGTTCGCCAACCGCAGTACTTCGGTACTGGTCGCCACTGACGTCGCCGCACGCGGTCTGGACATCGATATGCTGGACATGGTGATCAACGTCGAACTGGCCCGTGATTCGGAAATCCACATTCACCGTGTCGGCCGTACCGGTCGTGCGGGCGAGAAAGGCATCGCGATCAGCCTGGTCGCCCCGTCTGAAGCTCACCGCGCCCAAGCCATCGAGCAGCTGCAGAAGTCGCCGTTGAGCTGGGATCAGTTGGACAACCTCAAATCCCAGGGCGGCGCACCGCTACTGCCGGTGATGAGCACGCTGTGCATTGGTGCGGGCCGTAAAGACAAGGTACGTCCGGGCGACATTCTCGGCGCACTGACCGGCGATGCCGGCATTCCGGGCGCTCAGGTCGGCAAAATTGCGATTTTCGACTTCCAGGCTTACGTGGCCGTGGAACGCGGGATCGCCAAGCAAGCCTTGCAGCGCCTGAACGACGGTAAAATCAAAGGCCGCTCATTGCGCGTTCGTATCTTGTAAGCGATCGTCTGGCTGACAGAGATCAAATGTGGGAGCGGGCTTGCTCGCGAAAGCGGACTGACAGACAACATCCATGTTGAATGTACTGGCCCCTTCGCGAGCAAGCCCGCTCCCACATTGGTTTGCCGGTGAATTTAAATTTGTGTGAGGACACCGTTTTGCGCTCTACCGAAGTCGTGATCATTGGCGCTGGCGCCGCAGGGTTGATGTGTGCGCTGACCGCCGCCGGGCGCGGGCGCAAAGTGACGTTGCTTGACCATGCGAACAAGGCCGGCAAGAAAATCCTCATGTCGGGCGGCGGCCGCTGCAATTTCACCAACATGTACACCGAGCCGAGCAACTTCCTGTCGCAGAACGCTCACTTCTGCAAATCCGCGCTGGCGCGCTACACCCAGTGGGATTTCATTGGCATGGTCGCCAAGCACGGCGTGCCGTACCACGAGAAGAAACTCGGCCAGTTGTTCTGCGATAACAAATCCAGCGACATCCTCGAAATGCTGCTCAACGAGTGCGATCAGGTCGGCGTCAACCTGCATCTGGACACCTCGATCCAGACGATCGAAAAACTCGAAAGCGGTTACCTGCTGGACACCACGCTGGGGCAAATCACCTGCGAATCGCTGGTAATCGCCACCGGCGGCCTGTCGATCCCGACGCTGGGCGCCACCGGTTTCGGTTATCAAGTGGCCAAGCAATTCGGCCACGACCTGCTGCCGACCCGCGCCGGCCTCGTGCCGTTCACCATCACCGATCAGCTCAAGGAGCTTTGCACCGAGCTGTCCGGTACGTCGGTGGATTGCCTGGTGAGCTGCAACGACCAGAGTTTCCGCGAGAACATCCTGTTCACCCACCGCGGCCTCAGCGGACCGGCGATCTTGCAGATTTCGTCGTTCTGGGAATCCGGCGACACGGTGGAAATCAACCTGATGCCGGATCACGACGTGCCGAGCTGGCTGCAACAGCAGCAGGCCGAACGCCCGAATAGCGAGTTGAAAACCTTGCTCGGTGAAATCTTCACCAAGAAGATGGCCAATCTGCTGGCGGACAACTGGTTCGCCTCCAAACCGATGAAGCAGTACACCCACGCCGAACTGGCGGATATCGCCGAAAAACTGGCGAGCTGGAAAGTCGTGCCGGCCGGCACCGAAGGCTACCGCACTGCCGAAGTGACCCTGGGCGGCGTGGACACACGTGAGGTGTCGTCCAAGACCATGGAATCGCTGAAAAGCCCGGGTCTGTATTTCATCGGTGAAGTGCTCGACGTCACCGGGCATCTGGGTGGTTTCAATTTCCAGTGGGCCTGGGCTTCCGGTTACGCCGCCGCGCAATTCGTCTGACAAACACAAATTAAATGTGGGAGCGGCGGTGCGGCGATCCGACTTGCTCGCGAAGGCGGTCTGACAGTCAACATCGATGTTGAATGTACTGGCCTCTTCGCGAGCAAGTCGAATCGTCGCACCGCCGCTCCCACATCTATGGTGACTGGTCAGGAACAGATTTTGCTGTCAGATGTGATCGGCGCCATTGCGTCGGCGTCATTAGTGGCTCAATTTAGCGTCATTGCCTCGGAAGGCCTTCGCACTTCATGTCATCGACCACATTTCGGCAGTCTCTGCGCCGCCTCTGGGCGCTGGATAAGTTCAGTTACAGCGTGCGGGTATTCATCGCCCTGACCGGCAGCATGGCGCTGTGTTGGTATCAGGATGAGATGGGGCTGCTGATCCCGTTGTTCCTGGGGATCATCGCCAGCGCCCTGGCCGAAACCGACGACAGTTGGCAGGGTCGCCTCAACGCGCTCGCAGTGACGCTAGTGTGTTTTATGGTCGCCGCCCTGTCCGTCGAACTGCTCTTCCCCTACCCCGTCCTCTTTATCATCGCCTTTGCACTGGCCAGCTTCTGCCTGACCATGCTCGGCGCGCTGGGCGAACGTTATGGCGCGATTGCTTCGGCAACACTGATTCTGTCGGTCTACACCATGATCGGCGTGGACCAGCGCGGTGGCGCGGTCACTGATTTCTGGCACGAGCCGGTGCTGCTGGTGGCCGGTGCGGCATGGTATGGCTTGCTCTCGGTGCTGTGGCAGGCAATGTTTTCCAACCAACCGGTGCAGCAAAGCCTGGCGCGGTTGTTCCGTGAACTGGGTTATTACCTGAAGCTCAAATCGTCGCTGTTCGAACCGATCCGGCAGATGGACGTGGAAGCACAGCGGCTGGAACTGGCCCAGCAGAACGGTCGGGTGGTGGCGGCCCTGAACGCCGCCAAGGAAATCATTTTGCATCGGGTCGGCGACGGTCGGCCGGGCGTGAAAGTCAGCCGTTATCTGAAGCTGTACTTTCTCGCCCAGGACATCCACGAGCGCGCCAGCTCCTCGCACTACCCCTACAACGCGCTGGCCGAAGCGTTCTTCCACAGCGACGTGCTGTTCCGCTGTCAGCGTCTGCTGCGCCAACAAGGCAAGGCTTGCCGCGCGCTGGCCGAATCGATCCAGATGCGTCAACCGTTCATCTATGACGCAAGCTTCGCCGGAGCCCTGAGCGACCTGCATGCATCCCTCGAACACCTGCGCATCCAGAGCAATCCGGCCTGGCGTGGTCTGTTGCGTTCGTTGCGGGCATTGGCCGCCAACCTCGGCACTCTCGACCGTTTGCTCAGCGACGCCAGCAACCCCGATGCGCTCGCAGACGCCACCGACAGCAGCCTGCTCGACCGTTCGCCACACAGCCTCAAAGATGTCTGGATACGCTTGCGCACGCAGCTGACGCCGACGTCCTTGCTATTCCGCCATGCCCTGCGCCTGCCCCTGGCGTTGAGCATCGGCTATGCGATGGTGCATTTGATTCACCCGTCGCAAGGTTACTGGATCATCCTCACCACGCTGTTTGTCTGTCAGCCGAACTACGGCGCCACCCGCCGCAAACTCGGGCAGCGGATCATCGGCACCGCCATCGGCCTGACCGTGGCCTGGGCGCTGTTCGATCTGTTCCCAAATCCCTTGGTGCAGTCGAGCTTCGCCATCGTTGCAGGGGTCGTGTTCTTTACCAACCGTACCACTCGCTACACTCTGGCGACTGCCGCGATCACGCTCATGGTGCTGTTCTGCTTCAACCAGGTGGGCGATGGTTATGGGCTGCTTCTGCCGCGACTGTTCGATACCTTGCTCGGTAGTCTGATCGCCGGTCTGGCGGTATTCCTGTTCCTGCCGGACTGGCAGGGTCGACGCCTGAACAAAGTGCTGGCCAACACCCTCACCTGCAACAGCGTTTACCTGCGCCAGATCATGCAGCAATACGCCGCAGGTAAAAGCGACGACCTGGCTTATCGCCTGGCTCGACGCAACGCGCACAACGCCGATGCCGCGTTGTCGACGACGCTGGCCAATATGCTGATGGAGCCGGGGCACTTCCGTAAGGAAGCGGATGTCGGGTTCCGTTTCCTGGTGCTGTCGCACACCTTGCTCAGCTATTTGTCGGGGCTGGGGGCACACCGTGAAGCCCAATTACCGTCGGACGTACGCGTGCATTTGATCGACGGCGCCGGCGTGAGCCTGGCCGCCAGCCTTGACGAAATCGCTCAAGGCCTGGCGAGCAAACAGCCGATTGCGATTCAGAGCGATGAGGAAGAAGCGCTGGCCAATGGGCTTGAGCAAATGCCGGATGAGATCGATGAAGGGCAGCGGTTGGTGCAGACGCAACTGGCGTTGATCTGCCGGCAATTGGGGCCATTGCGGACGTTGGCGGCGCATCTCATCAAGGACACGAGCGAGGCTTGAGATTTTTGCTGATCGGGCGGGCCTCTTCGCGAGCAAGCCCGCTCCCACATTAAATCTGCGGTGAACATAATTTTGTGAACACCACAGATCTAATGTGGGAGCGCGCTTGCTCGCGAAGGCGTCATCGGCCACACCACAATACCCGGCACTTACATCCCATGCTGCTTGAGCAACTTCTCATAACTCCCATCGGCCTTCATCGCCGCAATCTCACGGTCGAAGCCGGCGACGATCTGTTCGTGCTGCGGGTTCTTCAGGCTCACCAGAATATGCAGGCTATTCTCGCTCAACGGCTTGGGTAAAAACTCCACGGCATTGCGTACCTTGGATGACTCCCGAGCGAGGTAATGCCGTGCGACGAACTCGTCTTCCAGGGTCAGTTTGACCCGGTCGGCCGCAACCATGCGCACGGCCATGGCGAAGTTATGCACCGGGACTTTCTGCAGCGACACATCGTCGTCGAATTCGTGCGAATAGCTATAACCGCGCACTACCGCTATCGGGTAGGTATGCAGTTGATGCAGGTTGCTGAATTCGATCGGCACGTCCTTGCGCTTGAGAAAACGCACACGGTTGAGCAGGTACTCGCTGGAAAACTGCCCCAGTTTTGTGCGCTCGTCGTTGTACCAGGCGTTGACCAGTACGTCGTAACGCCCCTCGCCTACCCCAAACAAAGCTCGCGCCCAGGGCACCTGTTCGAAATCACTGGCATAACCGGCCCGAGCCAGCGCAGTGCTGACGATGTCAGTAGCCAATCCGCCATTGACCAACGTGGCGTCGGTAAAGGGTGGCCAGGCATCAGCTACCAGACGCAGCTTTTCCGCTGCCGCAGCCTGTGTCAGCAACAGCAATCCAATCAAAGCAAACGCTCGATGCAATCGCGGCATGCTTGAAAATCCTTAGCGGGCGGGCTGCCCTACGTGTTTTTCAGCCAAAACTCCAAGGCCCTGGCAATAGCTCATTGAGGCCATTGCACAGCGCTTCATCGCAGATTACACAAAGAAGACAATCTCGCGAGAAATGAATGATGGCATTTTGGCCTTTGTCACAGATTTCTCTGCCATCAAGACATCTCGCGTCAGGACGCTTAGTATCGGAGCAACGTTGTTCAAGGAATCTGAAGATGACAATCGATTGGGTCTGCAAGCATCACAGCGATCTGGGTAAAGAGCAGCTGTATGCCGTTTTGCAGTTGCGCGCCGAGGTGTTCGTCGTCGAGCAGAAATGCCTTTATCAGGACATCGATGGTCAGGACCTGGAAGGTGACACCTGCCATTTGATGGGCTGGGACGGGGATCGGCTGGTGGCTTACCTGCGATTGCTCGACCCGGAGTTACAGGGTGGTGACGTGGTGATAGGCCGAGTGATCATTGCTCCCGCTGCACGCGGCACCGGGCTGGGGCATGAAATGATGAGCCAGGCGTTGAAACAAGCCGCCAAACGCTGGCCTGAAGTGCCGATCTACCTCTCGGCCCAGGCGCATTTGCAGGGGTATTACGGGCAGTACGGGTTTGTTGTAGTGGGGGAGGAATATCTGGAGGATGACATTCCGCATATCGGGATGCGTCGCCCATAAAGGCCTCTTCGCGAGCAAGCCCGCTCCCACATTTGATCTGCTATGTGCACCTATTTTGTATTCACGGGCGATCCAGTGTGGGAGCGGGCTTGCTCGCGAAGGCGTCAGCCGCGACACCACAAAATCTCAGGGATACTCCAACACCGCTTTAATCTGCCGCAGATTACGCTCGATCCACCCCCGATCAATCGCCCCCCATTCGCGAATCCGATAGCGCCCCGCATGGTTGCGCGCGCCTTCTTCCTGCTCGAATTCACAAACGATGTCCAGATCCGCCAATGCCGCGATGGTGTCCTGGGCCGTGCGCCGGGGCATGCCGGTGACTTCGGTCAGCGCCGGGACACTGCTGGCCAGCCCGCTGTCGATCAGGTACGCCACGTATAGCCGGCGGTAAAAGCTGCTCTTGGTCTTGCTCACATCCATCTGAATATCCCCGATCGCTTGATCCTTCAGTGCATATCCCGCCACGTCAGGTACACCCGCAGATCGAACTCCACCTGGTGATACCCCGGCAACATGTGTTCGCACAGCTTGTAGAACGCCTTGTTGTGATCCGACTCTTTAAAGTGCGCCAACTCATGCACCACGATCATTTTCAGAAACTCGGAAGGCGCTTCCTTGAACAACGAGGCCACACGAATTTCTTTCTTGGCCTTGAGCTTGCCGCCCTGCACCCGCGAGATTGCGGTGTGCAGGCCGAGCGCGCGGTGGGTCAGGTCCAGACGGTTGTCGAATAACACCTTGTCGATGGCCGGGGCGTTGCGCAGGTATTCCTGCTTGAGGTCCAGGGCATAGGTGTACAACGCCTTGTCGCTCTGTACGCCGTGCTTTTCCGGATACCGCTGGCTCAGGTAATCGCCCAGCCGACCTTCGGCGATCAGCTGGCGCACCTGGTCCTGCAATGTAGCGGGATAGGCCTGGAGGTATTTCAACGCAGTCATTGGGGCGGCAACACGAGTCACGAAAAGGTCGCCAGTGTAACGAATTCAGGCCGGCCTTTTGTTAAAACCGGTTACCTATTGCGACTTCACTCTAGCCCCGGATCCGCGAAAGCAAAGGCTGCCGAGATGCCATCACTTCATTAAAGTTTCACGCAGCCGACCAACGGTCAGCCCTACAGGCCCCATAAACCGGGAAGGATGGCATTTCGACAGGATGTTGACGCCAACCATCTGCCGGACGGGCATTAACAAAGATGTCTTCAACGCTTATAAAGACTGCTCAAAGGCGCTGGCTAGAGCTACGGCACGTGTGTGCTAAAAAAAAGTGGAAGCTTACATATGATCGATCTCGCAACCTGGAACCTCAGTGTTCCTGTCGGCAGCCCGCCATATACCGTCGAAACAGCGAAGCTGGTAGACGGCTTCAAGGATCAATACTTCCACTCAGACACCGGTACATTGTTTTTTTGGACCCCGGTAACTGGCTCGCGCACTCAAAACGCAAGCTACCCGCGCACCGAACTGCGCGAAACCTACAGCAATGGCACGCTGAAAAACTGGTACTACCCCCATGCAGACAACTTCTTGCGTGCGACCCTTACGGTCAACCAGGTACCCAGCTCAGGCAAGATCGTCATTGGCCAGATCCATGCCCACAACAGCACCAAGCCCATGGTGAAGGTCGAATATCAATACAAAGCCACCAGCGCGACCGGAAACATCGTTGCCAAAGTCCGCATGCACCCCGACGACGACACCGGCCGGGTCATCACCATCGCCACCGGCGTGAAACTCGATCGGGAATTCTCCTACCTCATCCACCTCAGCCCCGGCGGCGCATTGGGCATCAGTGCGGCAGGCTACCAATGGGACACCGACATCAGCGCGATGTGGCGTGATAAAGCGTTGTACTTCAAGGCCGGGGTTTATGTGCAGGACAACACCGGGTATTCCACCGAAGGCGGGAAAGTGACGTTCAGCAAGCTGGATATCGATCACGATACGTAACCCCCTTCAAAACTTCGGCCATATTTCAGGCAATAAAAAACCCGCATCGCTGCGGGTTTTTTATGTCACTCAAACGCAGAAGGCTTAGTTCACCTTGGCGTTCAACTCACCCTTCAAATAGCGCTGGAACATCGCTTCCAACGAGATCGGCTTGATCTTCGAAGCATTACCGGCAGTACCAAACTGCTCATAACGCGCAATACACACATCACGCATCGCAGTCACAGTCGCGCCGAAGAACTTACGCGGGTCGAACTCGCTCGGGTTGGTAGCCATCAGGCGACGCATCGCGCCGGTGGAGGCCAGGCGCAGGTCGGTGTCGATGTTGACCTTGCGCACGCCGTGCTTGATGCCTTCGACGATTTCTTCAACCGGTACGCCGTAGGTTTCTTTGATGTCGCCGCCGTACTGGTTGATGATCGCCAGCCACTCTTGCGGAACCGAGGACGAACCGTGCATCACCAGGTGGGTGTTCGGGATGCGTTTGTGGATTTCTTTGATGCGGTCGATGGCCAGCACGTCGCCGGTAGGTGGCTTGGTGAACTTGTAGGCGCCGTGGCTGGTGCCGATGGCGATGGCCAGGGCGTCGACTTGGGTGCGTTTGACGAAGTCAGCGGCTTCTTCCGGGTCGGTCAGCATTTGGCTGTGATCCAGAACGCCTTCGGCGCCGATGCCGTCTTCTTCACCGGCCATGCCGGTTTCCAGCGAACCCAGGCAGCCCAGCTCGCCTTCTACCGAAACGCCGCAGGCGTGAGCCATGGCTACGGTTTGTTGGGTAACGCGGACGTTGTAGTCGTAGTCGGTCGGGGTCTTGCCGTCTTCGCCCAGGGAACCGTCCATCATTACCGAGCTGAAGCCCAGTTGGATGGAGCGCTGGCAGACGTCAGGGCTGGTGCCGTGGTCCTGGTGCATGCACACCGGGATGTGCGGGAATTCTTCGATTGCCGCCAGGATCAGGTGACGCAGGAACGGTGCACCGGCGTATTTGCGAGCACCGGCCGAAGCCTGGACGATCACCGGGGAGTCAGTCTTGTCAGCGGCTTCCATGATGGCGCGCATCTGCTCAAGGTTGTTGACGTTGAAGGCTGGAACGCCGTAGCCGAACTCGGCTGCGTGGTCCAGCATCTGGCGCATGCTGATAAGTGCCATTGTGTGTGTCTCTCCCGGTTGAGGGTCGTTAATCGTGCCAGCCTGCCGTAGCGGCGGCGGCTATTCAAGTTATTGCAGATCGGGGGTTGGCCGGCTGCGGATTCGGTGCTGCCTAAATCTTCAATACTGCACAGAACCCTGTGGGAGCGGGCTTGCTCGCGAATGCGGTTCTACATTCAACATTGCTGCAAGCTGATCTACCGCTTTCGCGAGCACGCCCGCTCCCACATTTGGATCTGCTTCCACATTAGGTCTGTGGTGTTGCAAAAATTCTGTGGCCTTACTGCGCTTTACAACCGCGGCCGATCAAATCATTGGTGGCGACCCAGTACACCAGGCCTTCCTCACCTTTTATGTGAAACGCCAGCATATCGTTGCTGTACAGCGAACCTTCGGCGCCCGGTTCAAGCTTCAAGCGGTAGACCTGATCGGCGCCGCCCAGACGAACGTCGACTTCCTTGCGGCTGATGTCAGTGTAGCGCCAGAGCACTTTGGCCTGACTGTCGCAGGTCCAGGTGGTCCAGCTGTCCGCTGGCTCGGCAGCGTTGAACAGGTTCAAATTGGCGCAACCTGCCAGCAATGCCAGTGCCGCAACGGCGATAAAGCGTTTCATCCGTGTTCCTCGACTGACAGCGCACGCCGCCTGTCTTGAGTAAAGAGTCAGACCCCTCAAGGGCAACCATGTTCCTTGGCCGGGGTGTGTGTCTCATATTTGTCCAGGCCATCCGGCCCGGAACGCTTGTTGATCACCGGGTTGGTTTCCGCCTGCCAATCGGCCTGGTAGCAGCCTTTTTCCGGCGCACGCGGCTCGGGTTCCGGCGTGGCTTTCGGGATACTCCCGCAAGCCGCCAGCGAACCCGCGACGATCAACAGCGCTAAGGTCTTGACCATGTAAACACTCCTTTGCCCGGTCAAATGGACGGTCTCAGGCCTTGGCCCGGCTTTCCAGGACTTCAACGGCCGGCAGCACTTTGCCTTCGACGAACTCGAGGAACGCGCCGCCGCCGGTAGAAATGTAGGAGATCTGCTCGGCAACGCCATATTTGTCGATGGCCGCCAGGGTGTCGCCGCCGCCGGCGATGGAGAACGCCGAGCTTTCTGCGATGGCCTGGGCCAGCACTTTGGTGCCGTTACCGAACTGGTCGAATTCGAATACGCCCACCGGGCCGTTCCACAGAATGGTCTTGGACGACTTCAGCAGCTCGGCGAAATTCGCCGCGGTCTGTGGGCCGATGTCCAGGATCATGTCGTCTGCAGCCACGTCGGCGATCAGCTTGACGGTCGCGGTCGCGCTTTCAGCGAATTCCTTGGCAACCACCACGTCCACCGGCAATGGCACGCTGACCTTTGCGGCGATTTCACGGGCAGTGTCCAGCAGGTCCGGTTCGTACAAGGATTTGCCGACCGGGTGACCGGCAGCAGCCAGGAAGGTGTTGGCGATGCCGCCACCCACGATCAGCTGGTTGCAGATCTGGCTCAGGCTGTTCAGTACGTCGAGTTTGGTCGACACCTTGGAACCGGCAACGATGGCGGCCATTGGCTGAGCCGGGGCCCCCAGGGCCTTGCCCAGTGCGTCCAGTTCGGCGGCCAGCAGCGGGCCAGCAGCGGCGACTTTGGCGAACTTGGCCACGCCGTGGGTCGAACCCTCGGCGCGGTGAGCGGTGCCGAAGGCGTCCATCACGAACACGTCGCACAGGGTCGCGTATTGCTTGGCCAGTTCGTCAGCGTTCTTTTTCTCGCCCTTGTTGAAGCGCACGTTTTCGAACAGCACGATGTCGCCGGCTTTCACGTCGACACCGCCCAGGTAATCGGACACCAGCGGCACTTCGCGGCCCAGCGCCTTGCTCAGGTAGTCAGCCACCGGCGCAAGGCTGTTCTCGGCCGAGAACTCGCCTTCGGTCGGACGGCCAAGGTGCGAGCAGACCATCACGGCCGCGCCTTTTTCCAGGGCCAGCTTGATGGTCGGCAGCGAGGCCAGGATTCGCGCATCGCTGGTGACAACACCGTCCTTGACTGGGACGTTGAGGTCTTCGCGGATCAGTACGCGCTTACCTTGCAGATCGAGGTCGGTCATCTTCAACACGGTCATGGGTCGCAATTCCTGGATAGCTGTTTTAGAGAGCAGGTTTTGGTTGTGGTGCAGCTGTTTGCAAATAGTGTTCTGCAACGTCCAGCATTCGATTGGCAAAACCCCATTCGTTGTCGAACCAGGCCAGGATGTTCACCAGCCGAGGGCCGGAAACGCGAGTCTGACTGGCATCGACGATGGCCGAATGTGGGTCATGATTGAAATCACAACTGGCGTGAGGCAACTCGGTATAGGCCAGAAGGCCCTTGAGCGGGCCATGGGTGGCGGCCTCGCGCAGAATCCGGTTGACCTCGGTGGCGTCGGTATCGCTTACGGTCTGCATCGTAATGTCGAGGCAAGACACATTAACCGTCGGCACCCGCACGGCTTTGGCCTGAATTCGCCCGGCAAGTTCCGGCAACAGGCGTTCAATGCCTCGCGCCAGACCAGTGGACACCGGAATCACCGACTGGAACGCCGAACGGGTGCGACGCAGGTCTTCGTGGTGATAGGCGTCGATGACCGGTTGATCGTTCATTGCCGAATGGATGGTGGTGATCGACACGTATTCCAGACCAATGGCCTGATCCAACAGGCGCAACAACGGCACGCCGCAGTTGGTGGTGCAGGAAGCGTTGGACACCAGCAACTCGTCGCCGGTCAGGCAATCCTGGTTCACGCCGTAGACGATGGTGGCGTCGACATCCGCCTCGCTGGCCATCGGCTGGGAAAACAGCACACGTGGCGCACCGGCGTCGAGGAAACGCTGGCCATCTTGTCGGGTGTGGTAGGCGCCGGAGCACTCCAGCACCAGATCGACGCCCAGCGACGCCCAATCGATGCCTTCGGGGGAGGCACTGCGCAGGACCTTCACGCAGTCGCCATTAATATGCAGACAATCGCCCTCGACCTTCACTTCGCCGGGAAACCGCCCGTGAGTGGAGTCGAAGCGTGTCAGGTATTCGATGCTGGCCATGTCGGCCAGATCGTTGATCGCGACAATTTCAAACCCGGCCGTCGAGCCTCGCTCGAACAACGCACGCAAGACGCAACGACCAATCCGGCCGTAGCCGTTGAGTGCAACTTTGTAAGGACGCGGTTGAGGCATGGGGTTCTCGATTACCGTGGTGAATCCGTTATTGCAGCGTTGTCTGGACTATTGCCTTCGCGAGCAAGCCCGCACCCACAGGAGAATGCATTCCAATGTGGGAGCGGGCTTGCTCGCGAAGACGGCCGTCCAGACGAAGCAACTTCTGGATCAGTCTTCCAGCAGCTCTTCAGCCTGACCCAGGATGTTTTCCAGGGTGAAGCCGAATTCTTCGAACAAGGCAGGCGCAGGCGCCGACTCGCCGTAGGTGGTCATGCCGATCACGCGACCTTCCAGGCCCACGTACTTGTACCAGTAGTCCGCGTGGGCGGCCTCGATGGCGATACGGGCGCTGACCTGCAATGGCAGAACCGCTTGCTTGTAGCCAGCGTCCTGGGCTTCGAAGACGCTGGTGCATGGCATCGAAACAACACGCACCTTGCGGCCTTGCTCGGTCAGTTTGTCGAAGGCTTGAACAGCCAGGCCGACTTCCGAACCGGTGGCGATCAGGATCAGCTCAGGCTCGCCTGCGCAGTCTTTCAGCACGTAGCCGCCGAGTTTGATGCACTCGATCTGCACGGCATCACGGGTTTGGTGCTGCAGGTTCTGACGGGAGAAGATCAGTGCCGACGGACCGTCGTCACGCTCCAGAGCGCATTTCCAGGCCACTGCCGATTCAACGGCATCGGCTGGACGCCAGGTATCGAGGTTCGGCGTGCAGCGCAGGCTGGCCAGTTGCTCGATCGGCTGGTGAGTCGGGCCGTCTTCGCCCAGACCAATGGAGTCATGGGTGAACACATAGATGATGCGTTTCTTCATCAACGCCGACATGCGCACCGCGTTGCGGGCGTATTCCATGAACATCAGGAAGGTCGCGCCGTAAGGCACCAGGCCACCGTGCAGGGCGACGCCGTTCATGATCGCGCTCATGCCGAACTCGCGAACGCCGTAGTACATGTAGTTGCCGCTGGCATCTTCGGCGGTGACGCCTTTGCAACCTTTCCACAGGGTCAGGTTGGAGCCGGCCAGGTCAGCCGAACCGCCGAGCAGTTCCGGCAGCAGCGGGCCGAACGCGTTCAGGGCATTCTGGCTGGCTTTACGGCTGGCGATGGTTTCGCCCTTGGCTGCGACTTCAGCGATGTAAGCAGAAGCTTTTTCAGCGAAGTCAGTCGGCAGATCACCGCTCAGACGACGAACCAGTTCGTTGGCCAGCTCTGGGAAAGCAGCGGAGTAAGCAGCGAAGCGCTGATCCCACTCGGCTTCGGCAGCGCGACCGGCTTCCTTGGCGTCCCACTCGGCATAAATGTTGGCCGGGATTTCGAACGGGCCGTGGTTCCACTTCAGTGCTTCACGGGTCAGGGCGATTTCCGCGTCACCCAATGGGGCGCCGTGGCAGTCTTCCTTGCCTTGCTTGTTCGGCGAACCGAAACCGATGGTGGTCTTGCAGCAGATCAGCGTCGGTTGCTCGCTTTTGCGCGCTGTTTCGATGGCGATCTTGATTTCTTCCGGGTCGTGACCGTCAACGTTGCGGATCACTTGCCAGTTGTAGGACTCAAAACGCTTCGGCGTGTCGTCGGTGAACCAGCCTTCGACTTCGCCGTCGATGGAGATACCGTTGTCATCGTAGAAGGCGATCAGCTTGCCCAGGCCCAACGTACCGGCCAGGGAGCTGACTTCGTGGGAAATGCCTTCCATCATGCAGCCATCACCCAGGAACACGTAGGTGTGGTGATCGACGACGTTATGGCCGGGACGGTTGAACTGCGCCGCCAGGACTTTTTCCGCCAGAGCGAAACCCACGGCGTTGGCCAAGCCTTGGCCCAGTGGACCGGTGGTGGTTTCAACGCCCGGGGTGTAACCGAATTCCGGGTGACCCGGAGTACGGCTGTGCAGCTGACGGAAGTTTTTCAGGTCATCGATCGACAGGTCGTAGCCGGTCAGGTGCAGCAGCGAGTAGATCAGCATCGAACCGTGACCGTTGGACAGCACGAAGCGGTCACGGTCGGCGAACGATGGATTGCTCGGATTGTGCTTCAGGTAGTCACCCCAAAGGACTTCGGCAATATCCGCCATACCCATAGGGGCACCGGGATGGCCGCTGTTTGCTTTTTGCACGGCATCCATGCTGAGGGCACGAATGGCATTGGCACGCTCACGACGGCTGGGCATCGCTGTTCTCCTGCGGGTACTGAATCGAGAATGAATAAAACGAAACGGAAAAAAGGCGAGCATTTTCCCTCACCCGGACGCCTCGGGGCAATGACAGATAGTCATCCGAAGGCGTTTTTCCAATGGATAACGACGTATTTGGCTGATGAAACCTTTCCGCTGTTCGTTTGCTGACTAAACCTAACGCTGAGAAGTGCCGCCCATCGAGCAATATCAAAACTTTTTGATATTGCTCTTGCGATGATTTCTGAGCGTCACTAGACTGCTGGCCTTATGAATTTACGCGCGCCTTCCATTCGACATGACGATTGCGATGAGCTGGCGGCCCTGTGCAAGGCCGGCGGCGATCCTCTGCGGCTGAATGTATTGCGCGCGCTGGCCAACGATTCGTTCGGCGTACTGGAGTTGGCGCAGATCTTCAGCATCGGTCAGTCCGGCATGAGTCATCACCTCAAGGTTTTGGCCCAGGCCGATCTGGTGGCGACCCGCCGTGAAGGCAATGCGATTTTTTATCGTCGCGCCCTGCCCCACACCGATCTGTTGGGCGGCAAGCTGCACGCCGCGCTGCTGGAAGAAGTGGACAACCTGACCCTGCCGACTGAGGTTCAGTCGCGGATCGGTCAGGTCCATGGACAACGGGCGGCGGCCAGCCAGGACTTTTTCTCACGGGTCGCGGAGAAGTTTCGCGCCCAGCAAGACTTGATCGCCGGCCTGCCGCAATACCGCGAAAGCGTGGTGGCACTGCTCGACAAGCTGAGTTTCGACCCTGGCGCCACAGCCATCGAAGTGGGTCCCGGCGATGGCAGCTTTCTGCCGGAGCTGGCACGTCGTTTCACTCAAGTCACGGCGCTGGACAACAGCCCGGCGATGCTCGATCTGGCCCGTCAGGTCTGTGAACGTGAAACGCTGGCTAACGTCAGCCTGCAATTGGCCGATGCATTGAACGGGGTAAGCCTCAAGGCTGATTGCGTTGTACTGAACATGGTACTGCACCATTTCGCCGCACCGGCCGAAGCGCTCAAGCACATGGCCGACTTGCTGCAACCAGGCGGCAGCCTGCTCGTGACAGACTTATGTAGCCACAATCAGAGTTGGGCCAGGGAGGCCTGCGGTGATCTCTGGTTGGGGTTTGAACAGGACGATCTGGCCCGTTGGGCCACCGCTGCGGGACTCGTTCCCGGGGAAAGTCTCTATGTAGGCTTACGTAATGGTTTCCAGATTCAGGTCCGCCATTTTCAGCGACCGCCTGGCGACACTCACCATCGGTAAATTCAGGAAAAAATCGAGATGAGCGAATACTCCCTCTTCACCTCCGAGTCAGTGTCCGAAGGGCATCCGGACAAAATCGCCGACCAGATTTCCGATGCGGTGCTGGACGCCATCATTGCTGAAGACAAGTTCGCCCGCGTGGCGTGCGAAACGCTGGTGAAAACCGGCGTGGCAATCATCGCAGGTGAAGTCACCACGTCGGCCTGGGTCGATCTGGAGCAGATCGTTCGTGACGTGATCACCGACATCGGCTACACCAGCTCCGACGTCGGCTTCGACGGTGCAACCTGCGGTGTGATGAACATCATCGGCAAGCAGTCCCCCGACATCAACCAGGGCGTCGACCGTGCCAAGCCTGAAGACCAGGGTGCCGGCGACCAGGGCCTGATGTTCGGCTACGCCAGCAACGAAACCGACGTGCTGATGCCAGCACCGATCACCTTCTCGCACCAGTTGGTTCAACGTCAGGCCGAAGCCCGTAAATCCGGCCTTCTGCCTTGGCTGCGCCCGGACGCCAAGTCGCAAGTGACTTGCCGTTACGAAGGCGGCAAGGTTGTCGGTATCGACGCCGTTGTACTGTCGACCCAGCACAACCCTGAAGTGTCCTACAAAGACCTGCGCGAAGGCGTGATGGAACTGATCGTCAAGCACGTACTGCCTGCCGAGTTGCTGTCCAAGGACACCCAGTTCCACATCAACCCGACTGGCCAATTCATCATCGGTGGCCCGGTTGGCGACTGCGGCCTGACCGGTCGCAAGATCATCGTCGACAGCTACGGCGGCATGGCCCGCCACGGCGGCGGCGCGTTCTCCGGCAAGGATCCATCGAAGGTTGACCGTTCGGCGGCCTACGCCGGTCGTTACGTGGCCAAGAACATCGTCGCGGCCGGCCTGGCCGAGCGCTGCGAGATTCAGGTCTCCTACGCGATCGGTGTTGCCCAGCCTACGTCGATTTCGTTGAACACCTTCGGTACCGGCAAAATCAGCGACGACAAGATCGTCAAACTGGTTCGCGAAGTGTTCGACCTGCGTCCATACGCAATCACCACCATGCTCGACCTGCTGCACCCGATGTACCAGGAAACCGCTGCGTACGGCCACTTCGGTCGCACTCCGGCAACCAAGACTGTGGGCGACGATACGTTCACCACCTTCACTTGGGAAAAAACCGACCGCGCCGACGATCTGCGTGTCGCGGCCGGCCTGTAAGACTTTCCTCGCGGTACCCAAAGCCCCGCACGGTTCGCCGTGTGGGGCTTTTTATTGTCTTGCTGCTTGAGACCGTGTCGCCGCCTTCGCGAGCAAGCCCGCTCCCACATTTGATTTCAGTCGCTCACAGCATCTGTGTACGCAGGAGATTCCATGTGGGAGCGGGCTTGCTCGCGAAGAGGCCAGCCCAGTCACCTCTGACTCATGCCCGAAACACTCAGCAAAAAAACCACCCTTCGCGCCTACCAGGATTGATCTAGCCTTCAAGCATCCCAACGAGCAAGGACGCTCTCGATGCTGCCCAACCTGCGCCTTTTTTTCGGTTTCCTGCTGACCCTCACCTGCCTGACCACCAATGCCGCCGAATGCCCCGCCTGGCCACCAGTCCGCGCGCAGGAGGAAATCACCGCCCTGCAACAGCAAATCGATCGCTGGGACGACAGCTACCACCGTGAAGGCCAGTCGCTGATCGCCGATGAACTCTATGATCAATCCCGCGCGCGACTGACCGAATGGCGCGAGTGTTTTGATGCAGGCCCCTCCGCCGAACCATTACGTACGGCCGCCGGCACGCTTGCCCACCCCATCGCCCATACCGGCCTGGAAAAACTGCGCGATGGGCGCGCCGTCGAAGCCTGGCTAAAAGATCGGGGAGAGGTCTGGATTCAGCCCAAAGTTGACGGTGTGGCGGTGACGTTGATCTATCGCAACGGCTGGTTGCACCGGGCGATCAGCCGAGGGGACGGGGTCAACGGCCAGGACTGGACCGCCTCGGCACGCCAGATCGCCGCCATCCCTCAAAAACTGTCGCAGTCGCGGGACTTGCTGCTGCAGGGCGAACTCTATTGGCGCCTGAGCGAACACGTACAAGCCGAGGCCGGCAGCCTCAATGCCCGCGCTACGGTGGCCGGGCTAATGGCACGCAAGGCACTGAGCACGGAGCAAGCCGCCGGTATCGGGTTGTTTGTCTGGGACTGGCCGCAAGGCCCGAAAAGCCTGTCGGCCCGTGTGGCGGCTCTGGATGAATTGGGGTTCCCGAGCACGGCGCCCTACAGTCAGCCGATCGAGGCATTTGCCGATGCCGAACGTTGGCGCGATCACTGGTATCGCTCGCCCCTGCCCTTTGCCAGCGATGGGGTCGTGCTGCGACAGGACCAACGCCCACCGGCCGAGCGGTGGCGGGTGAAAACGCCTTACTGGAGCGTTGCCTGGAAATACCCTTTTGCCCAGGCGCTGGCCGAAGTGCGCAAGGTCCACTTCAAGATCGGACGAACCGGCCGGATCACCCCGGTGCTGGATCTGGCACCGGTGATGCTCGATGACCGGCAAATCAAACGCGTGAGTGTCAGCTCCCTGCAACGCTGGAAAACGCTGGATATTCGCCCGGGCGATCAGGTCGCCATCAGCCTGGCGGGGCTGACCATCCCCAGACTCGATGGTGTCGTATTGCGCAGCACCGAACGTCCTGATTTGAACGTACCACTGGCAGCAGACTTTCATCCGTTAAGCTGCTGGCAACCAACACCAGGATGTGAAAGCCAATTCCTCGCACGCCTGAGCTGGCTCAGCGGCAAACAGGGGCTGGCCTTGCCTCATGTCGGGCCGGGCACCTGGGAGAAACTGCTCAAGGCCAAACGCCTCGCCAGCCTGCTCGATTGGTTGACCCTCGATGAGCAAGAGCTTGCTACCATTGACGGCTTCGGCGAGCGCAGCAGTGCTCGTCTTTTGAACAGCTTCAACAGCGCCCGGCAACGCCCATTCGCTCGCTGGCTTAAAGCCCTGGGCTTGCCACCGACCGGTCAGGCACGTCTCGCCGATTCATGGCAGGCGCTAGCGCAACGAAACACCGAACAATGGCAGGCCGAAGCCGGCATTGGCCCGGGACGCGCAGCGCAATTGAGCGCATTTTTCCGCGACCCGCAGGTCCTGGCCTTGAGTGAGACATTACGTGTTGCCGGAATTGATGGTTTCTAGCGGCCAGCCCTGCCTGAGAACCGGGAACCCAAAGTGGCCGATGCGCTCAAACAGCCCATCGCTACATCGATTTTTTCACCTGGAGCTTTTATGAAACTTCTTTCACCGCTCGCCTTGTTGACCCTGTGCAGCGTGATGGCCGCTCCATTGATGGCCGACGAAGACGCACCTGGCCTGACTGGCTGCGCCGCCAAAAAACAAGGCATCATCAACCAGATCGAACTGGCCAAGTCCCGCGGCAACGCCGATCAACAGGCGGGTCTGGAAACCGCCCTGAGCGAAGTCACCGCCCATTGCACCGACGCCTCCTTGAAGAAGGAACGGGAAAACAAGGTGCTCGACGCCAAGCACGAAGTCAGCACACGTCAGGCTGACCTCGACAAAGCCATGAAGAAAGGCGACGCAGAGAAGATCAACAAGCGCAAAGACAAACTGGCTCAATCGCGTAAGGAATTGCAGGAAGCGCTGGATGAGCTGGATAAGTAGGAGCTGGCCTGCCAGCGAAGCTTTTGGCGGTCTCAAGAACCATTCGCTGGCAAGCCAACCCCCCTACAATCAATGATCCCGAAACTCCTTATGGCACGCACTGCAGGCATCTTCGACTTTCTGCACCGCCGGCCCCAGATTGCTGACCTTGTAGGGTTGAACCTGGCTGGCGATCACCAGTTCACCGGTGGCGCCTTCAAGGGTTCGGGCCATCTCCTGGAAACGTGCCTGCTTCTGCCAGACATCGTCCTTGGCGCTGGTGTGATCGTCTTCGCGTACCTGCGGGAAGTGTTTCCACGGCTCATGGGACAAAGTGTCGAGCTTCACGGCACCATCAGCGAATTTCGGACCATCGAATGGAATACGCCCACGCAACATGCCGCCCAGGTCTTCGCCGGTCTTGAGCATCTGCTTGAAGATCGCCTTGCGCTGACCCAGTGGCGAATTCGGGTCGACACCGCCGCAGGCGGACAAGGTCAGGCAGGCCAGCAATACAACAAAAAGTCTTTTAAGAGTCATGGTGGCTTCAGGTCACTGGAAACGGCGGCCAGTATCCTCGCGTCACCGGCAAAGACCAATAGCCCTATTATCAATACGGGTTGTTTGAGCGCATGGAGCACTCAGGCAACCGCCAAAGGAATTACTCCATGAACAGCCGTTTCAAGGCATGGCGTCACAATCTGACCTGGACCCTACCGATGGTGGCCGTGCTGGCAGGTTGCACCGGCGGCGACAGCAGCAAACCGAAAACCCACGCACTGGCGACCTACTCCAGCGCCACCTGGGAAGCGCTTCCGGCGGTGTCCGATAACGACCTCGTCGCCGGCTTCGGCTCGTGGCGCAGCGCCTGCAACCGACTCAAGGCCGACCCGGTCTGGGGCGGCACCTGTGCGGCTTCCGCCAATGTGCAACCAACCGCCAATGACATCCGCGGCTTCCTCAAACAGAACCTGGACGTCTATGGCCTGCGTGCCGCCAATGACAACCCCAACGGTCTGATCACTGGCTACTACGAACCTGTGTATCCCGGCAGCCTGACTCAAACCGAGGACGCCAACATCCCGGTCTACGGTGTGCCAGAGGACATGATCATCGTCTCGCTGGACAGTATCTACCCGGAACTCAAAGGCAAGCGTCTGCGCGGACGACTCGAAGGTCGCGTGCTCAAGCCATACGACGATGCGGCAACGATTGAAACCAAAGGCGTGAAAGCGCCGGTAATTGCCTGGCTGACCGACCCGATGAACCTGCAGTTCCTGCAAATCCAGGGCTCGGGCCGTATCCAGCTTGATGACGGTCGTCAAATGCGCATCGGTTATGCCGACCAGAACGGCCACCCGTATCGGCCCATCGGCCGCTGGCTGGTGGATCAGGGGGAGTTGAAGAAAGAAGACGTGACCATGGCCGCCATTGATAATTGGGCCAAAGCCAATCCGACGCGAATTCCCGAACTGCTCGGCAGCAACCCCAGCTACGTGTTCTTCACCCACAACCCCGACAGCAATGAAGGGCCGCGCGGTTCGCTGAATGTACCGCTGACCGCAGGTTATAGCGCGGCGGTGGACCGCAAGGTGATTCCGCTCGGCAGCCTGTTGTGGTTATCGACCACGCGCCCGGACGGCAGCGCACTGGTACGTCCGGTGGCCGCGCAAGATACTGGCGGCGCGATTGCCGGCGAGGTCCGCGCGGACCTGTTCTGGGGCACGGGCGAGGCGGCCGGGCAATTGGCCGGCGACATGAAACAGCAGGGACAGATCTGGATGCTTTGGCCTAAAGGGGCGGCGTTGCCTCAAGTGCCGCAGGTTGCCGATACGGTTAAAGCTAATCCTTAAGAGTTGGATCGACAGCACTACTGCATTCGCGAGCAAGCCCGCTCCCACATTGAATCTTCGGTGAACACAAGATGTGTGTCCGCCGATAATTCAATGTGGGAGCGGGCTTGCTCGCGAAGAGGCCCTGACAGACACCGAACATTTCAACGGCCAGATTCAGACCGACACAACAAAGAAACTGACAATCACCCCCATGCCAATGGCCCACACTAGCGACCGCAGAATCGCCCAGTCCGCCAGATAGCAAATGATGTAGAGCAGCCGACTGGTGATAAACAACACCGCCAGCACATTGATCGTCACCAGATCAGCATTACCAGCCAAGTGCGCGACGATTACCGCCGCCGCAAACGCCGGGGTCACTTCGAGACTGTTCAACTGCGCCGAATGCGCACGCCTGGCCACCCCTTCGAGCGAATCCAGAAACGCCCGCGGGTCGTGATTCTGTTTCAGCCCGAACTTGCCACCGCTGAACTTGGCGACACCTGTACATAGATACGGCAGGAAGATCGCAATCAAAATGCACCACAGAGCAACCGTCATAACGCAGTTCCTTCTTCAAGTTATAGAGAATCGAATTCCATCAGGGGCGACTAAAACTTCATCACCAACATTCCGATCAGCACCAACCCACAGGCTAAGAGCCGGGACCTGCCGAAAGGTTCTTTCAGGTAGCGCATACCGAACAGCACCACCAGAATCACACTGATTTCGCGCAGTGCCGCGGCTTCGGCAATCGAGCCGAGCTGCATGGCCCACAGCACCAGAGCGTAACTGAACAATACGCAAAACCCGACCGCCAACCCTAACCGCCACTGTTCGCGCCAGAACAGCATGAACGCCGGGCGCTTGCGCACCATCGCCAACAATGGGAACGGCCAGGCGCTGAACAAGGTGACCCACACCAGGTAATCCAGCGGATGGGACCAGCGCCGCAAGGCTTGGCCATCGATAAAGGTGTAGCAACCGATGCACAGTCCGATCAGCGCCACCACCGGCAGCATCGACCACGGCAGACGCACCCCGCCACCGCCCTGCCAGAGCAGGCACAACATGCCGAACGGGATCAGCAAAATCCCGAAGATCTGCTGAGCCGTCAGCACTTCCCCGGCGAAGATCAGTGTCAGCGCCAGCACCACCAACGGCGACAAACCACGCATCAACGGGTAGACCAAACCGAGATCGCCGACCCGATAGGCCTGGATCAACAGGTAGCGATAGAGCAACTCAAATGCCGCCGATGCGAGAATCCACGGCCACATCTCCAGTGGCGGCAACGCCACGAAGGGCAGCATCAGGGCGACAAACAGCAGCGCCACGCTGTCCATGCAGGCCACCACCAACAGCCGCTCCGCGCTGAATTTGATCAGGGTATTCCACGCCGCGTGCAGCAGCGCCGCCACCAACACCAGAACCGTCGCAAGCACGGCACACTCCTTGTTTTCCGCCTACCCTCCCCCGTAGGAGCAGCCTTCGCAGCTCCTGCATCACAGGGCAGAGATTTGATTCGCCATATATCAGCAGCTGTTTATACTGCAAGCGACCATGCCGCACTCAGTTGCGCACGACTAATTCCAATAATTGATGCCTCTGCCCACTCTCCCCAAGAACGGTCGTCGGCCTGCGCACGCCTGATCAGGGACGTGGCCGGCTGAACAGGCAGGTCATAAAACCATCCGACAGACCTCATGACGGTCGGTCAGAAAAACGGTCTTCGACGTCCAGCAATCTGGACGCACGTTGTGTGACGTTTCTTCAAGCCGTCAGGCCGCCCGCCTAATACCCATCTGAAAGGCTCAAGCCAGAGCCTTTCGGGTCATGCCGCGTGCCTTTGCCAATCATCTTCGGGCATGTGTTCCAAGTTGATACAACGTGCTCCCGGGCACCCCTGACTCTCCTAAAGTGCAGCTTCCGTATTTGTTCTCAAAGGAAGAGACACTCATGATCAATACAACCGCTCCCCTGGCGCGCCCTCTCGTTCAGTCGACCCTCCCGGAAAATGCCGCTAAAGGCTCATCGGCAGGTCCAATCGACAATGATTGGGGTGACTTCATGAGGGGGTCAACGCAGATCGGTCAAGGCCAGTGCGGAACTCTCCTGTCATTGAACGAACGCGGGTTGTCGATCCGCCGTTTTGAAAATGGGGTGGTCGAAATGGACCTCAAGCTTCCCGACATCGAACGCCTGGTGCTCAGCGGCGGCGGCGCCAAGGGGGTCGCCTTCTCAGGGATGGTGAAAGCACTGGAAGAGGATGGGGCCCTGGACAAGATCCGCAGCATCTCCGGTTCGTCGGCCGGCGCCATTTCGGCGGCATTTCTGGCCAGCGGCATGAGCCACGCAGACTTCGACAAGATGTCGGACGAGACCAATCTCATTTCCCTGCTCGATAGTCAAAACAAGGTGCTGGGACCGATACAGCAGGTCAGTTCCATCCTTGGCAAAGGCATCGCGAAGGTCCCGGGAAAAGCCGGCACTATCGGACGCTTGCTGTTCGATCTGATGCCTCGCCTCCAGTCCAAGGCCATGCCGCTGGAAGCCCTGATCCGCGAAAAAATGATTGAGTCAATCCTGTCGCGTTTCAACGATGCCCGTAACGATTCACAACGACAGCTTCCAGAAAAGATCGAAGATAGTGTAAAGGACATGCTAAAAAGAAATTTCGTGACCTTCGGTGATCTGGCGACGCTGAGCCAGGACATGCCTGAAATCAAGCAACTGCACATCACCGGCACCGCCATGCTCGATGGGCGCCCGCAGATGGTGGTGTTCAATGCCAGCCTGACCCCGGATCTGGATGTGGCTCGCGCAGCCCATATTTCAGGTTCACTGCCCCTGGTTTTTCAAAAGCCTTCTGAACAAGGACTGGCCTTTCAGGCTGACGGTGAACGGACGTCATTTCAGGACGGCGGGATCATGCTCAACACACCGGTCATGGACCTCTACGAACCTCAATTCTCGATGAGCGTAGTTCCTGAAAGCGATCAGTTGATTCTCAAGTTCCAGAGCGAGAATGGCGGTCAAAAAAAAGATCGCGGCACACTGAGCTCAGCGATAGCCGACAAGTTAGTCGGCGTACGCTATACGGCTCGAGACGCTCAAGAAGCCGATGGCCTCAAAGCACTTGAAAAGAAAACAGTCACTGTTCCTCTGAAGACCGAAAAGGGCAACTTTACTGGCACGTTACAAGGCACGGTCAACTTCAGCATGCCGATGGAGCACAAAAACCACCTGCAGCAAAAACTGCAAATTGAAGTTGAACAGTACCTGACACGCCACAAAAGCACCGAAACCTATGCTTTCAGCTCCATCGGCGGCGCACTGCTGGCCCTCGATGATCAATTGTTCGACGCGGCGGCGGAAAAGCTGGAAGGCGATCAAGCCTCTGCCGCAGTCATCACCTTCCGTCAGCAAGCTAAAAAGACACTGAAGAATTTGCAGCAAGCCTTGAGCCACGTCAAAGCCGAAGCCACGCCGCAGAAACTGAGCCTGACCGGGGCTATACGTGACGCTATCAGTCATCTGGATCAGCTCGCTGACACACAGGGAAAAACCGAGTGGCTGGCGAAGAAGCTCAACCATGGAAACGTCCCGGACTACATGGAACTGCTTCAAGCTGTCAAACGCATGGATGCCGGGATAACAGGACCCAAGTCCGCTGTTTTAACCAAGGCAATCGAGGAGATGGGCATGCGCGATATCGTCACCAAGAGCGAAAACTTCATTCGTGAGGTGATCTACCCCTCTTTGTATCGTCTTGGCCAACCGGATTCGAACGTCAAGTTGTTGAACGATGCAATCGATGACTTGCGCGAAACCAGAAACGCCGAAGGTTACAACGAAATACTCAATCGGATTGCCGACCAGTACGTCTCGCGCACCTTTGCGAACGCTTCGCGTCCTTCCCACTCGACAACCATCGATCAAACCCGCGCATGGCTGATCCCTGGCTGATAATCGCAAGGTTCCGGGCGGGTCGGGCGAGCGCTGATGCCTCGCCCGGCCTCAATGCCTAACGTTCGTCAGCCCTCGCATCCACTTCGTTTCCCTTGTTTTCAGGCGCACCGGACTCACTGCGAATCTGCGCATGGCTGATCAGCGCAAAAATAAAACTGCCGCCAATGATGTTTCCCGCCAGCGTCGGCCCGGCGAACACCAGCCAGAAGTCCTTCCACGGTAACTCGCCAGCAAACACCAGGTACGAAACCTCCACCGATCCGACCACGATGTGGGTGAAATCTCCCAATGCCATGACATAGGTGATGAGGATGATGATCCACATCTTGGCGCTTTCCATGGAGGGGATCATCCAGACCATGGTGGCGATCATCCAGCCGGAGATGATGCCTTTGGCGAACATTTTGCTGGCGTCGTTCTCCATGACCTTGCGCCCGATGTCGAGGAAGGCCAGGTCGGTCTTGGTGTCGAAAATCGGCAGGTGCAGCATCACATAGGCCACCAGCAGAGTGCCGCAGAGGTTGCCCACCAGCACCACTGTCCACAGCCGAAACAACCGACCGAAATTATCCAGTGTGGGTTTGCTCATGATCGGCAGAACCGCAGTCAGAGTGTTCTCGGTGAAGAGTTGCTGACGGGCGAGGATCACTGCAAGAAAACCTGCGCAGTAGCCGAAACTGGCAATCACTTTGAAGCCTTCGCCGTCCGGCAGACGCGAGTTGAGCAGCCCCATGCCCATCAGCGACAAGCCCATCGTCAGACCGGCAGCCAGGGCTGACCACCACAGCGCCGCAACGCTACGCTCGAGTTCCTGATTACCTTGGGTGCGAATGATTTCGTGCAGCACCGCCGCGCGCGGTGGCTGATTCTTGTCGACCTCACGCTGCTCTTGTGCCGAGAGATCCGGGGTCTTGCCGTCTTTGGACGTGTCCATAAAGCTCCTGAACCGGTGGCGTGTCGTTTAGTTACGACACGCGGGGTTCGGAGCTGTTCAGTGGTCCGCTAAAATCAGGCTGACCGATAGACCGCTTTCGCGAGCAAGCCCGCTCCCACAGTGAATTTCAGTCGTTAATCGAGTTTGTGTTCGCTGAAGATCAAATGTGCGAGCCTGCTCGCGAAGGGCGCGCCGCCGATCTCATTCGCCGATGACGTCATCCTTGAACTGGTCTTTGACGTACCTGATCTCGGTCCGGCCGTGCGGCGCGGGCAGGCCGTCTTCGCCCAGATTCACGAAAACCATCTTCTCCACCGTCAGGATGCTCTTGCGGGTGATCTTGTTGCGCACTTCGCAGGTCAGCGTGATCGAGGTGCGACCGAACTCGGTGGCAGTGATGCCCAGTTCGATGATGTCGCCCTGACGCGAGGCGCTGACGAAATTGATTTCGGAAATATACTTGGTGACCACGCGCTGATTACCCAGCTGGACAATGGCGTAGATCGCCGCTTCTTCGTCGATCCAGCGCAACAGACTGCCGCCGAACAGCGTGCCGTTGGGGTTGAGGTCTTCGGGTTTTACCCATTTGCGGGTGTGGAAATTCATGCTCACTCCTGACCGTCTTGCCGATTGATGCCGGGCATCATGGCAGAGCTACGCCCCAAGCCTCTATTAAGCATCGACTATGGTCTCGATTACCGTTCGGACGTTGACCAACAGAAACACTTTGGAAGTATCGTCTACACGGCTATAATCGCCACCGTTGTGCGACACGTGTTGCGTGTCTTCAAGACTTCAAGGTGTATGGTCATCTTGAAGGGTTTTCGAAAGGAAACCGACAGCTTGGGTATCCAATCCCGAGAAACAAAACCATCCCAGAAGTCCAATGCCTTCAAGGACTTGCCGCTGCGGCGGGGCACCCCAAGGTCGACTAGCGCTCGGAGGTTCGATCACAGAACGGGTTTCACTGGTTCTGGAGCGCCCATAAATCATCGGTTCTTTTTAGAACCCTACCCATGCGGGAGAGAATCCCCGCAGGGGTTTTCTCCTGCTTCTGAAACAGGAGGAAACACATCTCAAAGCATGCTGATTCGTTCAGTACTTGCTTCCCTCATCTGAAGACTCGAGCGAAAGCTCTGTCTGTCATCGTCCAACTACCTTGCTCTCAAGGTGGTAGCGGACTCGTTGTGCGACCAACGATAGCCTACGAAGACATGCGTCACTGGTAACGGTGGGGTGTGAAGCTCTTCCGACAATGTGCCCCTTAATGGTACGTCTTCGCCGTGAGGCTAGACGTAGATGCTCGGAGCAGTACCGGGTTGAGGCGCTAGGCTGGTTGGCATGGGTAACTCATGTGAACTGCTGATAAACACCGTAACGATTGACGAGCCAAAACTGCTGTCAGGCTCGAACCAAAAGGTGCGTGGTCGGATATCTCTGTAGCGGAAAGTGATACGTCGCCATTTAGACCACCGGTGAAAAGGCAGACCCTAAACCAATCGTGTGACAGGCAGGGAACGTGGTAAGCCCGTATGGCTGCCTTCGGGCAGGCGAGCCGCAAGGTGAGCTGTTGGCTGTGCGGGTATGGGATCGTAGAGAAAGCGAACGCCGGGCTGTAATGGTCCGGATAGGGGTTGAAACATAACCCCACGGGAAACCGGGCAGACTTCTGCGTGGTCTTTCGTCGCATGAACTCTGATTGAACCTGTCTCAATAATCTTAGAAACCTGTGGTTCGGGTTTTTCAATAATCCAGCCCTGACGGGAGCGTCCATTCCCGTCAGGGGATGCGTACGTCTTCCGCTCAGGCGCGTTGAGAGGAAGGCAGCATGAAAGTACATAGCCATACGGCCGTGTCTGCGCCTTCCGGCGCTCCGCAGCAATGGCACGACATCGACTGGTGTCGTGTCCAGCGGAATGTCCGGGCGATGCAGCTACGGATTGCGAAGGCTTGTCGGGAAGGCAATTGGCGCAGGGTTAAATCCTTGCAACGGATGCTGACTCGCTCTCGTTCGGCCAGATACTTGGCTACACGGCGAGTCACTGAAAACCAGGGCAAGCGCACGGCGGGAGTCGACCGCGTGCTTTGGGATACACCCGATGCCAAGTGGAAAGCGGCTAACGGGTTGAAGCGCCACGGATACAAGCCACGGCCTCTACGGCGTGTCTTCATTCCGAAGTCAAATGGGATGGAGCGTCCACTGGGCATCCCGACCATGACTGACAGGGCTATGCAGGCGTTATATCTGCTGGCCTTGGCGCCCATTGCGGAAACCACCGGCGATCCGAACAGCTATGGCTTTCGGATCGAGCGTTCAACGGCGGATGCGATGGGTCAGTTGTTCGTATGCTTATCCCAGAAGGTTTCGGCCCAATGGGTATTGGAAGCGGACATCAAAGGTTGCTTTGACCATATCAACCATGACTGGCTGATCGCCAATGTTCCAACGGACAAAGAGATCCTCCGGAAATGGCTGAAGGCTGGCGTGATTCATAAGCGTCAGTTACAGGCGACGGATGCCGGTACGCCACAGGGCGGGATTATCTCGCCCACCTTGGCAAACATGGTGCTGGACGGACTGGAATCACAGCTCAAGCAACATCTGGGCGTGACAAAGGCCAAGAAGCTGAAAATCAACGTGGTGCGATATGCGGACGATTTTGTGATTACCGGTAGCTCGAAAGAGATGCTTGAAAACGAGATAAAGCCTTGGGTTGAGCAATTCCTCGCGGTGCGGGGATTGCAGTTGTCGCCTGAGAAAACCCATGTCGTCCACATAGATGAAGGTTTCGATTTCCTTGGCTGGAATTTCCGCAAATACAAAGGGAAGCTCCTGATCAAACCGAGCAAGAAAAACGCGCAAGCGTTCTATCGCAAGGTAAAGGAAGTCATCAGCACCAACAAAACGGCTAGGCAAGAGGATCTGATTCGATTGCTTAACCCAATACTGCGAGGCTGGGCGGTTTATCACCAGCCAGTGGTTGCCAAGCAGACGTACAGCCGCATGGACCACTTGATTAACTACGCGCTCTGGCGCTGGGCAAAACGGCGACACCCCAACAAGAATGCGCCCTGGATAAAGGAAAAATACTTCCCCAAACAGGAGCAGAAAAGTTGGGTGTTCTCCGGGACAGTGATAAACGCAAAGGGAGAGTTCGTAACCCTTAAGCTGTACTCGTTAGCGGAGACTCCTATTGAGCGACACAAGAAGGTCAGTGGCGGATACAACCCCTTCGATCCTACGATGGAAGGGGTGGGTGAAAAGCTGCGTATGGAACGGATGCTGAAAAAGCTGAAGTACCGGAAACAGATTCTCAGCCTGTACCAAAACCAGAGCGGAAAGTGTGCGCTATGTGGGCAGCCGATCACCAAAGAGACAGGATGGCATGACCATCACATCATCTATCGCATTCGGGGTGGTGACGACTCTTTGGGCAATCGGGTACTATTGCACCCAGTTTGTCACCAGCAGCTCCATGCACTGGGTTTGACAGTGAATAAACCGGCCTCTTAATGAGGTTTTGCAAGACTTGAGCCGTATGCGCTGAAAGGCGCACGTACGGTTCTTGGGGGGCCCCATTCCAGAAATGGAATGGGGCTACCCAACTCAAAACGGTCATCTTCGGTTGCTACCGTTTTCCCGCCACCTGTCCGAGGGGCGCTGCAGCAGGTTCGACCTGTCAGGCTCGGATGGGGCGTTGCCTGGCCACGGCCAGACACTAAACGCACAACGGCGCCCATTCGCATACATTACGAATGGAGGCTCTTCATGAGCGCTGTTATCACGCCTGTAGATTTTAACGATTACAAAGTCGCCGACATGTCCCTGGCTGCCTGGGGCCGTCGCGAAACCATCATCGCCGAATCCGAAATGCCAGCCCTGATGGGGCTGCGCCGCAAATACTCCGCCGAGCAACCGCTCAAAGGCGCGAAGATTCTCGGCTGCATCCACATGACCATTCAGACTGCCGTGCTGATCGAAACCCTGGTTGCCCTGGGTGCCGAAGTGCGTTGGTCGTCCTGCAACATTTTCTCGACTCAAGACCAGGCCGCTGCCGCTATCGCCGCTGCCGGCATCCCGGTTTTCGCCTGGAAAGGTGAAACTGAAGAAGAGTACGAGTGGTGCCTGGAGCAAACCATCCTCAAAGATGGCGCGCCTTGGGATGCCAACATGATCCTCGACGACGGCGGCGACCTGACCGAGCTGCTGCACAAGAAATATCCGGCGATCCTGGACCGCGTCCACGGCGTCACCGAAGAAACCACCACCGGCGTTCACCGCCTGCTGGACATGCTGGCCAAGGGCGAGCTGAAAATCCCGGCCATCAACGTCAACGACTCGGTGACCAAGAGCAAGAACGACAACAAGTACGGTTGCCGTCACAGCCTGAACGACGCGATCAAGCGCGGCACCGACCACCTGCTGTCCGGCAAGCAAGCGCTGGTCATCGGTTACGGTGACGTGGGCAAGGGCTCGGCCCAGTCCCTGCGTCAGGAAGGCATGATCGTTAAAGTCTCCGAAGTCGACCCGATCTGCGCCATGCAAGCTTGCATGGACGGTTTCGAATTGGTTTCGCCGTTCATCGACGGTATCAACAACGGTACCGAAGCGAGCATCGACAAAGCACTGCTGGGCAAGATCGACCTGATCGTGACCACCACCGGCAACGTCAATGTTTGCGACGCAAACATGCTCAAAGCCCTGAAGAAGCGCGCTGTGGTCTGCAACATCGGTCACTTCGACAACGAAATCGACACCGCTTTCATGCGCAAGAACTGGGCATGGGAAGAAGTGAAGCCACAGGTTCACAAGGTTCACCGCACAGGTGCAGGCAGCTTCGACGCTCAGAACGACGACTACCTGATCCTGCTGGCCGAAGGCCGTCTGGTTAACCTGGGTAACGCCACTGGCCACCCAAGCCGCATCATGGACGGCTCGTTCGCCAACCAGGTGCTGGCTCAAATCTTCCTGTTCGGCCAGAAGTACGCCGACCTGTCGCCAGCCCAGAAAGCCGAGCGCCTGACCGTTGAAGTACTGCCGAAGAAACTCGACGAAGAAGTGGCCCTTGAAATGGTCCGCGGTTTCGGTGGCGTGGTCACTCAACTGACCAAGCAACAGGCTGACTACATCGGCGTGACCGTCGAAGGCCCGTTCAAGCCGCACGCTTACCGCTACTGATCGGTCCTGCTGTCCGCTCTCCCTTGTGGGAGCGGGCTTGCTCGCGAAGGCAGTTTATCATTCAACATTAATGTCGTCTGACCCACCGCTTTCGCGAGCAAGCCCGCTCCCACATTGGGATGTGCACGTCTTTCAGGCTTACGTGTTTCCAAGGATATGACCATGTCCCAAGACCGTCGCTACAGCTTCGAGTTCTTCCCTACGAAGACCGATGCTGGGCATGAAAAACTGATCGCCACTGCCCGTCATCTGGCGACCTACAATCCCGACTTTTTCTCCTGCACCTACGGCGCTGGCGGTTCGACCCGTGATCGCACCCTAAATACCGTGTTGCAGCTTGAAAGCGAAGTCAAAGTCCCTGCCGCACCGCATTTGTCTTGCGTGGGCGATAGCAAGGACGATATTCGTGGCCTGCTGAGCCAGTACAAGGCAGCCGGCATCAAACGTATCGTTGCGCTTCGCGGTGACCTGCCCTCGGGCATGGGCATGGCCAGCGGCGAGATGCGTCATGCCAATGACCTGGTTGAATTCATTCGTGAAGAAACCGGCGATCATTTCCACATCGAAGTAGCCGCTTACCCGGAAATGCATCCGCAAGCGCGCAATTTTGAAGACGATCTCAACAACTTCGTGCGCAAGGCCAACGCCGGTGCCAGCAGTGCGATCACCCAGTACTTCTTCAACGCCGACAGCTATTTCTACTTCGTCGAGCGTATACGAGCGAAAGGCGTGAACATCCCGATCGTGCCGGGGATCATGCCGATCACCAACTACAGCAAGCTCGCGCGCTTTTCCGACGCTTGCGGTGCGGAAATCCCGCGCTGGATCCGCAAGCAACTGGAAGCCTACGGCGACGACACCCAGAGCATCCAAGGCTTTGGTGAGCAAGTCATCACCGAGATGTGCGAACGCCTGCTGCAGGGTGGTGCTCCAGGGCTGCATTTCTACACGCTGAACCAGGCTGAGCCGAGTCTGGCGGTGTGGAATAACCTGAAGTTGCCGCGTTAAAAGTCGTTAAAGCAAGATCCCAAAAGATCGCAGCCTTCGGCATTTCCTACAAAGGTACGTATCCCCCTGTAGGAAATGCCGAAGGCTGCGATTTTTTGCTTTCCGGCGCCCCTTTATTGTGCAGTCATATCCTGAACCAGAGCTTCTGGATCCGGTTTCTGGCTCTTTATGATTTCTCGTCGTAATCTCAAGCCATGCCCTTGATCGTCCAGTTACTGACCGTGTTTCTATTCACTTGCCTGAGCCTCACCGCTCGGGGCGAGAAGTTGCGTATTGTCACCGAACCCTGGGCACCTTATGTGTATGAGGAAAACGGTAAGCCTCTGGGACTCGACTACGAAGCCACGGCCATCGTCTTCAAACGCCTGGGAATCGACGTGGAATGGCAGTTCCTGCCATGGAAACGCTGCCTGTCGATGCTTGAGCAAGGCCAGGCGGATGGCGTGCTGGATATTTTCCACAGCGATGAACGCGACGCGACCCTGCTCTACCCCAGCGAGCCGCTCTCGCAAGTCGAATTCGTGATGTTCTACTCCAAGGAGCGACCGTATCCGTTTCGCATGCTGGACGATCTGAAAGGTCTGACCATTGGCACCTCGCCGGGCTACCTGTACAGCAAGGACTTCAGCGAATCGACGCTGTTCACCCAAGAGCCGGCGCCCACCCATGAAGCCAACTTCGGCAAACTGGTGCGCGGCCGCATCGACCTGCTGATCACTGATCGCCGGGTCGGCCAGTACTTGCTCGATCAACTGAACATCCGCGACAAGATCACCGAGAACCCGATCATCATCAGTCAGCAGAGCCAGTTTCTGGCGGTACGCCGCAATGCCGGGATGGATTTGTTGGTGCAGCGTTTCGGTGCCGAGCTCAAACGCTTCAAGCGCGAGCCGGCCTATGCCGAACTGAGCGCCCGCTATGGCGCCGGCCCGATTACCGAAGCACGGGCCGCCAGCGCCACCGCAACCGGCGGAAAAACCGTTGAGCAGCAGGAAAGCGGCGCGCAGTGATTGCTCTGTTATACTCCGGCCTTCCCGCCAGGCTCACGCCCGGACGCTCGGACTCGTTCAAGGCATCTCGACCCCGCTACAGCGCAGCTTTTCAGCCCGCGCGAGCGCTCCAGACGAGCCTTCGAGGCCCAGCAGGACCGGACGGGATTGCGTCCTCTTAAACGCGATTCGCGCCAGGCAAGACTCCCATTGGGCCAAGCCCTAACTAAAACAGGATTACTCATGTCCTTTGCTTCCCTCGGTCTCTCCGAGGCTTTAGTCCGCGCCATCGAGGCAGCGGGCTATACCGAGCCTACTCCGGTGCAACAGCGGGCCATTCCCGCCGTGTTGCAAGGTCGCGACCTGATGGTTGCGGCACAGACAGGTACTGGTAAAACCGGCGGCTTCGCCCTTCCGATTCTGGAGCGGTTGTTCCCCAACGGTCACCCGGACAAATCCCAGCGTCACGGCCCGCGCCAACCGCGCGTACTGGTGCTGACCCCAACCCGCGAACTCGCGGCCCAGGTGCACGAAAGCTTCAAGGTCTATGCCCGTGACCTGAAGTTCGTCAGCGCCTGCATCTTCGGCGGCGTCGGCATGAACCCACAGGTTCAGGCCATGTCCCGCGGTGTCGACGTGCTGGTAGCCTGCCCAGGTCGTCTGCTCGACCTCGCCGGCCAAGGCAGCGTCGACCTGTCCCACGTGGAAATCCTCGTGCTGGACGAAGCCGACCGCATGCTCGACATGGGCTTTGTCCATGACGTGAAGAAGGTTCTGGCCCGCCTGCCAGCCAAACGGCAAAACCTGCTGTTCTCGGCGACGTTCTCCAAAGACATCACCGACCTTGCCGGCAAGCTGCTGCACAACCCGGAACGCATCGAGGTCACGCCGCCGAACACCACGGTCGAGCGGATCGAACAGCGTGTATTCCGCCTGGCCGCCAGCCACAAGCGTTCGTTGCTCGCGCACCTGATCACCGCCGGCGCCTGGGAACAGGTGCTGGTGTTCACCCGCACCAAACACGGCGCCAACCGTCTGGCCGAGTACCTGGACAAACACGGCCTCACCGCCGTCGCGATCCACGGCAACAAGAGCCAGAACGCCCGAACCAAAGCCCTGGCCGACTTCAAGGCCGGTGAAGTACGCATTCTGGTCGCCACCGACATCGCCGCTCGCGGCCTGGACATCGACCAGTTGCCTCACGTGGTCAACTTCGAACTGCCGAACGTCGACGAAGATTACGTGCACCGTATCGGCCGTACTGGCCGTGCCGGTCGTTCGGGCGAGGCGATCTCGCTGGTCGCGCCGGACGAAGAAAAACTGCTGAAAAGCATCGAGCGCATGACCAAGCAGAAGATTGCCGACGGCAACCTGATGGGCTTCGACTCCAGCGCTGTGGAAGCCGAGAAACCTGAAGTTCGCGAGCGTCCGGATGTGCGTAACCCGCGCAACCCACGTGGCCCGCGCGGCGACGGTCCGAACGGCGGCGGTGGTGGTGGCGGTCGTAAAGACAAAGGCAAGGACAAGGGCGGCAAGGAAAAACCTGCTGCCACTGGCCGTGGCGATCGTCCGGCCCGTGAACACAAGCCTCGTGAAGGTACCCCGGCTCGTGAGCAACAGCGTCCGGCACCTCGCGCCGCCGCTGACCGTGCTCCGGACGAGTTCCTGGACGACGATGTCGATAACTTCGGTAACCGCGTCGACTACGTGCCTCAAGCCAAACCTGCTCAGGGCCGTGGTCGCCGTCCGGGCGCTCCGGCACAAGGCGCAGGCGCAAGTGCTCCGCGCACCGGTCAGCCACAAGGTCGCCAGAACGGTCCGCGCAGCAGCAGCGGCGCAACCACCGGTACGCCACCGGCCAAGCGTAGCGGCCCACGCAGCGGTGCTCCACGTGATGGCCAGGCCCGTCGCGAAGAGTCCCGCAACCGCCGCCCGGCCCGTGACGAACAGCCTCGTTCGGAACCGGCCGTGCAGAACCCGCGCGGCCCGGCACCGAAGATCATTCACAAGGAGTCGAAAAGCGATCGCTTCCCGACACCTGAGCAGCTGGATCAACTGCCAGGCCGTCCGCGCGGCGAAAAACCAGCGTTGCTGACACGCAATCGCTGAGTTTTTCAAAGCCATGAAAAATGCCCCGGATCGCGAGATCCGGGGCATTTTTTATGCTGGCGAAGAACCCTGTGGGAGCGGGCTTGCTCGCGAAAGCGGTGGTTCAGTCGACATCAATGCTGAATGCTCGACCGCATTCGCGAGCAAGCCCGCTCCCACATTGGATTTGCGGTGCCAGTGCAGATTTTGCCCGCCAATAAAAAACGCCCCAGATCGCGAGATCAGGGGCGTTTTTTGTTCAAGCAGCGAAATTCACTTCGCTTTCACACCTTCAAATGTAACGTACAGCTCGACCGCGTCGGACGCTGGCCCCAAATCTTTCTGTTTGCCGAAATCGGAACGTTTGATGCTGGTGGTGCCTTCGAAGCCGGCACGGTAGCCGCCCCATGGATCCTTGCCTTCACCCAGGAAGGTGGCCTTGACCACGATTGGTTTGGTCACACCCAGCAGGGTCAGGTTACCGGTTACGTCGGCAGTGTCTTTACCAGCGGCGTTTTTGCCGGTGGATTTGACGCTGGTGGAAACGAACTTGGCGTCGGCGAATTTGCCCACGTTCAGGAAGTCACCACTGGCGATGTGCTTATCGCGTTCGGCGTGGTTGGTGAACACGCTGGCGGTGCGCACATTGAACTCGATCTTGCTGTCTTCAGGCTTGGCAGCGTCGAAGTTGAACTTGCCGTCGATATCCTTGAAGGTACCGGTGATGTAGCTGTAACCCAGGTGACTGATCTTGAAGTCAGCGAAGGCGTGCTGGCCTTCCTTGTCAACCACGTAGTCGGCCGCCATCACGTTAGCGGACAGCAGAGCAGAACCGATTGCCAGAGCGGCGAGTGTCTTTTTCAACATGCTTTCTATTCCTTGGGAGTCGAGGTTGAATATCAGGCTTTGCGTCCCAGTATTCGCGTCAGGGTCGCATCACGATCGATAAAGTGGTGTTTCAATGCTGCCAACGCATGGAGGCCGGAAAAAATTACCAGTACCCAAGCCAGGTACAAATGGATCACACCAGCGGTGTCTGCCTGGTCCGGTAGTCCGGAAACCAGTGCAGGAACTTCAAACAGGCCAAACACCGGGATCCCGACACCGTCTGCGGTGGAAATCAGGTAACCGGCAATCATCAAAGCGAACAGCCCGAGATAGAGGAAGGCATGGCCGAACACAGCGCCAAGGCGCGTCATGCGGCTATAACTTTGCAGGGGCGGCGGCGGTGGGCTGATAAAGCGCCACAACACCCGCAGCAACATGGCCGCGAACAACACCAGACCAATGCTCTTGTGCAAATCCGGCGCATCTTTGCGCCAGGTGCTGTAGTAGTCGAGACCGACCATCCACAGCCCCAATGCGAACAGGCCGAAGACGGCGAGCGCCACACCCCAGTGCATGAAGATGCTGACCCAACCGTAGCGGGAAGAAGAGTTACGTAACTGCATTGCCCAAATCCTGTAAGAACTGCGACCAAGACTATCGAGTTATCTATCGATTTAAAGCGGAAAATTTCGCTCTGAAATATCGAGAAATACGATCAAGACCTTGGGGTCGAGATGTTAAGAGAGTGTTAACCGGGTGAAAAACCTTCAGCCATCGTTCCCATTTTCAATGCCAGCGCCTTACCACTCGTCAGAACTGTCATATCTGGCAGTAGTGCCATTACGGGTCATTGATGAATCTGAACTGGAATATTTGCGCGAGCGGCCGAAAAGGAGTTCTACATGAGTCACAATTCGAGTTTCCCCCCGTGATAATGAGCAATCAATCCAATTCGATACCCGTAGGAGAAGGACCGCGAGGGATAGCCATCAGCAGTGATGGGGCTCGCGTTTTTGTTTGCAATTACATTTCAGGCAATGTCTCTGTCATCGATACCCGGAGCAAAAAGGTAATCCGCACCATTGCCGTCGAGCGTTACCCCCAAAACATCACCCTTAGCCCTGACGGAAAAAGAGCTTACGTAACCAACTACGGTTCGGGCTCGGTTTCAGTGATTGATACCGAAACATACGAAATGGGTAACGTCACGGTGGGGAGACACCCTTGGGGAGTCGTCGTGAGCCGCGACGGGAAACAGGTTTACGTCACGGTTCGACAGGATAAAGAGTGGTTGGCAATTATTGACGCCCGCACTTACGCGGTGAGCAGAGTGCAAGGATTACCCTCGCCGTCCATCAGTGTGGATATCAGCCAGGACGATTCGCGTCTGTATATTTCCAGCACTAACCCCCCTGGCGCCCCGTATCAGGACGCGCTCACGGTCATCGACAGCAAGACGTTCAAAGTCATCGACATCATCAAAACCGCACAATATCCGTCTGCGGTTACCGTCAGCCCCGACGGCAGAGAAGTGTATGTCGTGGGTCAGGACGCTCGAAAACTTACCGTGCTGGACACCCGGTCATCAATCACCAGGCATTTCGACTTTGTGACTTGCGAAGGGAAAATAGTGTTCGGCGAGAAAAACGCTTATGCCGTTGATCAAACCAACAAGGAGATCGTGGAAGTGAATACCGCCACGTACGAGATTATTCGCAGGGTTCCCATCCCTGGTGCTTGCGAACCGTATGACATGGTGCTTGATCGACACCGCGCCTATATCAGCGACTATCAAAACGACGAAGTCCATATCGTCGATCTACCTCAGGCATAAGCCGCGCCCGGTAGGCGCGCCCGCGAAACCGGTGTGTCAGGCAACATCAATGTTGACTGTACCGCCGTCTTCGCGGGCAAGCCCGTTCCTGCTTACTGCGTCTTGGTTTCAGTCGTTGCCGGGATCTTCGCAGCGGTACTGGCCACTGGTTTCTTCACGGGTTCAGTCTTTTTCGCCGTCGCTTTGACCGGCGCTTTTTTGGTCTCGGTTTTAGCAGCCGTCTTTTTCACGGGAGCTTTCTTGACCGGCTCGGCTTTCACCGGCACCGCTGGCTTCGGTGGCTCAACCGGTACTGGCGCTGGGGCCGGCGCAGCTACTGGGGCCGTCACGGGAGCCACCGGTGCCACGGGTGCTGGCGCCTTGGCCGGTGCCGGTTTGTCGTCAGAACCACCGAACAGGTTGCTGAAGAAGTTGCCTTTCTTCGCCGCCACTGCACCTGCCGCTGCTGCGGTCGCCGCCGGAACAACCTTCGCCGGCTCAAACGATTTGCCCGCCGCCAAGTCTTCTACCTGACTGGCCGCACGCTGACCGGTGCGCAAGGCGCCTTCCAGAGTGCCTGGATACAAGGTGTCGGTGTGTTCGCCGGCAAAGGCTACACGTTGCAGCGGACGTTCCCACAGGCGCCAGTACTTGCTGATCTGGCCCGGGCCGAAGGCCAGGTAAGCGCCACCCATCGACGGGTCGGTGCTGTAGCGACGGATTTCATAACCGGTGAACGAACCGCGTGCCTGTGGATAAAAGGCGTGCAGACGAATCAGTACCTGATCGACCATCTGCTTGTCGCCGAAGGCCTGCATCACGCGCGCGTTGTCGCCGGACAGGTTGATCACCACGTTGGCGCCGCCCTTCAGGGCCGGCTCGACCCATAACATGCCCAGGCCAGTGTTGCTGTAGATCTCGCCGGACATGCGCGCCTTGCTTTCCCACACTGGCGTCTTGAACTTCAGCATGATCTGGTCGCGCCAGCCGTAGTTGGTGCCCTTGATGGCGCCCATGTGCTGAGCATCCAGCGCCGGGGTCATCTGGATCTTGTTCAGTGCACGCAACGGCACGGCCAGCACGATGTAGTCTGCCTGATAGCCAACGCTGCCGACTTTGACGGTCACGCCGTCCTTGTCCTGAGTAATGGCCGAAACCGGGGAGCTGGTCTTGATGGTTTTCAGTTGTTTGACGAAGGCCTGGGCCAGCACCGGGCTGCCGCCAGGCAGACGCGAGGCGCGCAGATCACGGTCGGCAACGCCACGGTAGACACGGCTCTGTTGTGCGAAATACAGCAGCGACAGGCGCGAAGGTTCGTCATAACGGGTACGAATCTGCTGATTCACCAACTGACGCGCAGTGGCTGGCAGACTCAAGCGATCGAGCCAGTTGGACACGTTGATCTGGTCCAGGGCAAACAGCGTGCTGTTGGCGGCCGGGTTTTGCGGATCCTCGATCGAACGCGCCAGATCATCCAGGGTCTTTTCGTAGCGTTTCAGCGCGTCGCTGGTGGCCGGCTGTTTAGTCGCCAGATCGGCGGCGGTGAAATATTCACCGTCGATCAAGTAGCTAGGAGTCCGCACGAATTCAGGGGCTGGCGTGGTGGTCAGCTTGAACGTCGAAACGTATTTGTTCAGCACCGGTTGGGTCTTGTCGTTGCCGATCCACTCACTGGTGGCCATGCCGGAGCGACCGCCCAAAGTCGGCTTGGCTTCCAGCAGCGTGACCTGCCAGCCTTTGTTCTGCAGTTCGTACGCCGCGGTGAGGCCCGAGAGCCCGCCGCCGACTACGATCACCGTTTTATCCTTGGCCAGCGCCGAAACGCTGAACAGCCCCAACATCACCAGCGCACAGGCGCGCAGCCAACCAGCAGACATTCAGCGAACTCCGGAAATACACGAGGAAATAGCGGTTTTACGAGTCAGACGACTCAAAGAACCGCGAAGAATACGTCAGCCATCAAAACGCCGCCAGCGACGTCTATCGCCCTCTACAAAGTAGCTCAATCGACACAATGGGTTGTCCCGATGACGCGCATTGCATAGGCTTGCGCGATTGTTTGCCCGCGCACCAAGCGAGCCGCCTCGAGGAGACTGAACATGGGCCTGAATAATCAGTGGATGCAACGCGATCTCGCGGTGTTATGGCATCCCTGCACCCAGATGAAAGACCACGAACAGCTGCCGCTGATCCCGATCAAACGCGGCGAAGGCGTCTGGCTGGAAGACTTCGAAGGCAAACGTTACCTCGACGCTGTCAGCTCCTGGTGGGTCAATGTGTTCGGTCACGCCAACCCGCGGATCAACCAGCGCATCAAGGATCAGGTCGATCAACTGGAACACGTGATCCTCGCCGGTTTCAGCCATCAGCCAGTGATCGAACTGTCGGAGCGTCTGGTGAAGATGACGCCCGAAGGCCTGACCCGGTGTTTCTACGCCGATAACGGCTCGTCGTGCATCGAAGTCGCGCTGAAAATGAGTTTTCACTACTGGCTCAACCGCGGCCAGCCGAACAAGAAGCGCTTCGTCACCCTCACCAACGGCTACCACGGCGAAACCATGGCGGCGATGGCGGTGGGCGACGTGCCGCTGTTCACCGAAACCTACAAAGCCCTGCTGATGGACACCATCAAGGTGCCGAGCCCCGATTGCTACCTGCGCCCCGAGGGCATGAGCTGGGAGGAACACTCGCGCACTATGTTCACCGCCATGGAGCAGACGCTGGCCGACAACCACGACAGCGTGGCCGCCGTGATTCTGGAGCCGCTGATTCAGGGCGCCGGCGGGATGCGCATGTATCACCCGGTGTATCTGAAGTTGCTGCGCGACGCCTGTGATCGTTATGGCGTTCACCTGATCCACGATGAAATCGCCGTCGGCTTCGGCCGCACCGGAACGATGTTCGCCTGCGAACAGGCCGGTATCCGCCCGGACTTCCTCTGCCTGTCCAAGGCCCTGACCGGCGGTTACCTGCCGTTGGCGGCCTGCCTGACTACCGATGAGGTCTACAGCGCCTTCTACGACGACTACCCGACCCTGCGCGCCTTCCTGCATTCCCACAGCTACACCGGCAATCCGCTGGCGTGCGCGGCGGCATTGGCAACGCTGGATATTTTCGAAGAAGACAACGTCATCGAGAACAACAAGGCCCTGGCTCAACGCATGGCCTCCTCCACGGCGCACCTGGCCGATCACCCCAACGTTGCCGAAGTGCGCCAGACCGGCATGGTCCTGGCCATCGAGATGGTCAAGGACAAAGCCAGCAAGACTGCTTATCCGTGGCAGGAACGTCGCGGTTTGAAAGTGTTCCAGCATGCGCTGGAGCGGGGTGCTTTATTACGGCCGTTGGGCAGCGTGGTGTATTTCCTGCCGCCGTACGTGATTACCCCGGAGCAGATCGATTTTCTGGCCGAAGTGGCCAGCGAAGGCATCGACATCGCCACCCGTGACAGCATCAGCGTGGCGGTGCCGAAGGACTTTCACCCGGGCTACCGTGATCCGGGCTAACAGCCACTGAGTAACCCTGTGGCGAGGGAGCTTGCTCCCGCTCGGCTGCGAAGCAGTCGTAATCCGGTTTGCGCGTTTTAACTGACAAAACGCGGTCACCGGGTTTGGGGCTGCTTCGCAACCCAGCGGGAGCAAGCTCTTATAGAACAAAATTTATCTCATTGATTTTAAAGATAAATTTATTTGCCGATTTATCGGCATGTTCTCTGCGCGACAGCGCAGCCTCATCGCAGGCTGGGCGGACTCCCTCGCCACAAAAGCTGATTGCGCACCCTGCTACATTCGACTTTTTACAGAGACCCAGCATGAGACTCTCCCGCTTCTTTATCGACGCCCCCTTGAGCATCGGCGAACACGAGCTTCCCGAGGCCCAGGCCCATTACATCAGCCGCGTGCTGCGCATGGCCGAGGGTGATGCGGTGCAATTGTTCGACGGCTCGGGCCATGAGTTTCGCGGCACACTGGCGGAAGTCGGCAAGAAGCGCGTCGTGGTGAACATTGATGAAAGCTTCGCCGGGCAGGTCGAGTCGTCGCTTGCGGTCCATCTCGGCCAGGGCCTGTCCCGTGGCGAGCGGATGGACTGGGCGATTCAGAAAGCCACCGAACTGGGCGTCAGCGAAATCACCCCGATCTTCACCGACCGCTGCGAAGTCCGTCTCAAGGACGAACGCGCCGACAAACGCCTGATGCACTGGCGTCAGGTGGCGATCAGCGCCTGCGAGCAGTGCGGGCGCTCATCGGTGCCGGTGATTCATCCGCCGCTGCTGTTGGCCGACTGGCTGAAGCAGACGCAGGCCGAATTGAAGCTGGTACTGCATCCAGTGGCCGAGCCGCTGGTGAGCCATGCGAAACCGGCGACGCTGGCGTTTTTGATCGGGCCGGAAGGCGGGTTGTCCGACGCTGAAGTCGAGCAGGCCAAGGCTGGCGGCTTTCACGCTGCCCGTCTCGGCCCTCGCGTGCTGCGCACCGAAACCGCGCCGGTGGTGGCGCTGGCGGTGGCCCAGCAATTGTGGGGCGACTTCTAGGGCCTCTTCGCGAGCAAGCCCGCTCCCACATTTGATCTCGGGTGTTCACAGATATTGTGTTGACCGCAGATCTAATGTGGGAGCGGGCTTGCTCGCGAAGGCCGACGACGCGGTCTACAAGACATAAAAAACAAAAAAACTACTGCACCGGATCACTCACCGGCTTCGCGATGATCGCCTTGAGCTCGCTGGTCATCGGAAACTCAAGGTTCAAACCTTTAGGCGGAATCGGCTGCTGGAACCAGCGGTTGTAGATGCCGTTGATTTCCCCTGAGCTGTACAAATCGGCGAGCGTCGAATTCACCAATTCGAGAAATTGCGGATCGCCCTTGCGCACCATGCAGCTGTAGATTTCCCGCGATTGCTCCTCGCCCACCACCACCCACTTATGCGGATCACGAGCCTTGGCCCGTTCGCCGTAAAGCAGCGCATCGTCCATATAGAACGCCGCCGCCCGCCCTGACTGCAGCATCTGGAATGCTTCGCCGTGGTCCTTGGCGCTGATCACGAACATATCGATCTTGTGATCGACGTTGTAGCTCTTCAGAAACCGCTCATTGGTGGTGCCGGCGGTGGTCACGACGTTCTTGCCGCGCAGGTCGGCGAAGCTTTTGATGCCGCTGTCCTTCGCCGTGAGCAATTGCCCCTTCACGTAGATGAATCCATAGGAAAACGCCACTTGCTGCATACGCTCGGCAGTCACGCCGGTGGAGCCGCATTCAAGGTCGACCGTGCCGTTTTGCACCAGCGGAATGCGTGTTTGCGAGGTCACCAGGTTGTACTTCACCTGCAGATCCGGCAGCTCGAGTTTTTGCTTGATGCGCTCGACAATCTTGCTCGCCAGGTCCACCGAATAGCCCATCGGCTGCCCCGTGTGATCACCCACGTAAGAGAACGGCACCGACGCGTCGCGATAACCCAGCGTGATGCTCTTGGCATTGGCGACCTTGTTCAGCGTGCCAGTCAGCGGCGCTTCGTTGGCCTGGACCTGACTGGCGAGCAGCAGGCCAAGAGTGCAGCCGATCAACGTGATTTTTTGCATTGTTATTCTCCGTTGTGGGTAAGGGGCGATTAGCGGCGGGCGGCGATCACGGTGATTTCCACCAGAACCTCTGGACGGGCCAGTTGCGCCTGCAATGTGGTGCGGGTCGGCGCCTTGTCCGGCGACAGCCATTGTGACCAGACCTCGTTCATGGCGGCGAAATCGCGGCCAATGTCGCTCAGGTAAATGGTCGCGCTGAGCAAGTGATCCTTGTCGCTGCCAGCCTCGGCCAGCAACCCATCGATTTTCGCCAGGACCTCTGCGGTTTGGCCAGCAGCGTCGTGGCTGTCACCCGGCACCTGTCCCGATAGAAACACCAGTTCGCCGAAGGTCACTGCGCCAGAGAGTCGATTGTTGCTGTTGAAACGCTTGATGCTCATCGGTTCTTCCTTTTCCAGTCAGGCGACGCGGGGTGCGAGGCCCTGCATTTCGATCGAGGGTGCGCGCCGGGCGATCAACTCACTCAGCAACCGAGCGCTACCGCAGGCCAACGTAAAGCCCAAGGCGCCATGGCCGAGGTTGAGCCAGAGGTTGCGGTACGCCGTGGCGCCAATTAATGGCACGCCGCTGGGAGTGGCCGGGCGCATGCCGGCCCATTCAATGGCAGCGTCGTAATCGCCGGCATTGGGCAAGGTTTCCTGCGCCTGGCGCTTGATCAGCGCCAGACGCTTGGGATCGAGCGCCGGGTCGAAACCGACAATGTCGACCATTGCCGCCACCCGCAGTTGTGCACCGATGCGGGCGTAAACCATCTTGCGGTTGTAATCGGTGATGCTCAGCTCCGGCGCGCGATGTTCGGCGTGGATCGGCAGGGTCAGGCTGTAGCCCTTGAGCGGGTACAGCGGCAGGTTCATGCCCGGCAACGCCAGCGCCGGGCTGCGATGACCGGCCGCTATCACCAGTTGCTCGACCGGCAGCACCTGCGCGCCCATTTCGATGGCCTGCACCGCGCCGTCCCCGTGGCGAATGCCGGTGACCGTGCGGCCCGGCAAAAACTCGCAACGCCCCGACGCCTTGAGCCGGGCCACCAGTTGCTGGCAGAACGCATGGCAATCGGCGACTTCTTCATCGGGCGTGTAGATCGCGCCTACGAACGGCGCCTCGGCGAGTGCCGGTTCCAGCTGTGCGCACTCGGCCCCGGACAACACCTGTTGCTGTTGCGGATCAGCCAGCCCTTGGCGCGCATGCTCGAAGCTTGCGGCTTCACGAAACGTCACCAGTTTGCCGTTGCGCCGCCAGTCGAAACCGTCGAGGCGGTCTTCGTCGCGCCAGCCTTGCAGCGTGGCCTGGCTCAGCAACGCCAAGCGCAGCAGATGTGCGCCATTACGCTGATTCACCGAACGACGGCAAGCCGCCAGAAAGGACGCCATCCAGCGCCACTGGGCCGGGTCCAGACGCGGACGCAGCTTCAAGGGCGAATCACCGCGCAACATCCAGCCCAGCGCCTGCAACGGTACGCCGGCATCGGCCAGTGGCGCGACATAGCGGTAGGACAACTGGCCGCCATTGGCGAAACTGGTCTCGCTGGCAAACGAATCCCGGGCCTCGATCAGTGTCACATCGATGCCGTCGCGAACCAGTGCGTAAGCCGTCGTCAGTCCGATGACGCCGCCACCGATGATACAAATCCGCTGAGCCATGTCTGTCCTTAAGCGTTGTTGGAACGTGCTTCAGGTTAGGGCCAGGTGACAACCGTTGAACAATGCATAAAGATGGCTGACCCATAAACAAAGGTTATGGACTTGCCATGCGACTGCGACACATCGAGATTTTTCAGGCCATTCGCCAGACTGGTTCGGTCAGTGGCGCCGCCCAGTTGCTGCACGTGTCGCAGCCGGCGGTGAGCAAAGTGCTGCAACACGCCGAACAGCAATTGGGCTTTGCGTTATTCCTGCGGGTGCGCGGTAAATTGCAGCCGACGCCCGAAGCCCTGGAGCTTGAGCGTGAGGTCGACAAGGTCAGCGAAAGCTTGCAAGGCGTGCGACGTCTGGCCCAGAGCCTGCGCCGCGAGCCGGGCCACAGTGTACGGATTGGCGCGATCCCGGCGCTGGCCTTGTCGCTGCTGCCGCCGGCGATCAACGAATGGACGCAACGCTATCCGGAAATCGCCTGCGAACTGTCCAGCGCCCACAGCCGCGAGCTGATGCAGAACCTGTTGATGCGCGAAGTGGATGTCGCCCTGACGTTGCAACTGCCCGATCATCCGGGCCTGAAGGCGCAGGCCCTGGCCTGTGGGATGCTGGTGGCGCTGGCGCCGAAGGGCTTTTGGGCCGACGACACTCACGGTAAACCGCTGCCGTTGATCGAACTGGCCGGTGCGCCGCTGATCGGCCTGTCCAGCGCCGACCCGCTGGCCGCCAGACTGGATAGCTACCTTGAGGCGGTCGATCCGCCACCGAAGGTACGCATCGCGGTGCAGACCTATTCGCTGGCGCGGGCGATGGTTGAATCCGGGGCCGGGTTGGCAGTGATCGACCCGTTCACCGCACTCGGCGCGTCCCCCGCCACCACGGCGATTCGCCCCCTGGCGCCGGCGCTACCGATCACCCTGTACGCAGTCACCCGCGCCGACGAACCGCCGCCACACACCTTGAGCGACTTGTTTCAGGTGTTCAGCCGACGGGCGCAGGCGCAATTGGATCACCTGTGTCCCTGTGGGAGCGAGCCTGCTCGGGAAAGCGGTGGATCAGTCAGCGATGATGTCGACTGACCTGACGCATTCGCGAGCAGGCTCGCTCCCACAGGTTTTGCAGATAGCTGCAATGCGATCTACAAGACATAAAACAGAATCGCCACAAAGTGCAGCACGCTCCCGGCAATCACGAACAGATGCCAAATCCCGTGGGCATGGCGCAAACGACTGTCTAGCGCAAAAAAGACAATGCCCACGGTGTACAGCACGCCGCCAGACGCCAGCCAGGCAAACCCGGTGCTGCCCAGCGCCGCCAGTAACGGCTTGACCGCCACCAGCACGATCCAGCCCATCACCGCGTAGATCACGATCGACAGAATCCGCGCTTCCGAGCGGGGCTTGATCTCTTGCAGGATCCCGATCAGCGCCAGCCCCCAGACAATCCCGAACAGCGTCCAGCCCCACGGCCCGCGCAGGGTCACCAGGCAGAACGGCGTGTAACTGCCGGCAATCAGCAGGTAGATCGAAAAGTGATCGACCTTCTGCATGATCGCTTTCTTGCGCCCGCGCACGCTGTGATACACGGTCGATGCGCTGTAGAGCACCAACAAGGTGAACGCGTAAATCGCCACGCTGACGATCTTCCACGGACTGCCGTCCATGCTGGCGATCACCAGCAGCCACACACCCCCGACAAACGCCGCCACTGCCCCGACCAGATGCGTCCAGGCATTCAATCTTTCTCCGTGATACATGTGTTGCTCACCTCAAAATTCATTACCGCATCGCGCAAGGCTCAGGCCTTGAGGCTAAAAGCGCAATGTTTCAGAACACAATGCCCCCTGTAGGAGCTGTCGTGGGAGTCACCTTAGAGTGTTGGGTGGGGGGCATCAATCAAGCAGAGTGTTGGATTGTTACGGTCAGGGTAATGGTTGGCGGGAGGGATTCGTTGCCCGTGCCGACGCCTTCGCGAGCAAGCCCGCTCCCACATTGGAATGCATACCCCTGTGGGAGCGGGCTTGCTCGCGAAGGGGTCAGAACAATCCCGCAGTTTTCAATGACAGAGCATTACAGTCCGGTCATCTGCTGCTGCACGCGAATCTGCAGCTGCTCAGTGCTTTCCAATAGCTGCGCCAACAACGCCGGATCTTCATCCATATAGCCTTCGTACTCCGCCAGGTTTCGTCGCTCATGACACAGGGCGAATAGCCGAACCTGTACTTTGCCAATATCAGCGGTATGAACCAGGCACTGAAACACCAGATATCGCTTGTCTGAACGGTAGCCGCACAAGCGAAGAGCCGTCAGTGCAAGGGCATGGGCAGCGCTGTAGGCCAGGTCGAAACGACTCGCGAAGGAAAGCGAAGACGTTTGCGCGTCTTTCAATCGATCCACAGCCGAACGCATCAGCCCTTCGCATTCCTTGCGATCCGGCGGCTCAGCTTTCAGTCCACCGCTACGTAACAGGTTTTCCAGGTTCTCGTTGCTGCCCATCCTTGGACTCCAAAGGGTTTCCCCCCATCAGATTGATCTTGTCCTGCTGCACCACCCGCACGACAAAACTATTTTCAGCCACCAGTTTGGCGGCCCAGTCGTCGGGGGTGTAGAGCGTCGGGTTGAGGACGCGGCCCAATTGCTCCTCCATCGGTATAAGCCGCTCCATCACTTCACTGTAGTGCAGGCCCTCGCCGATCAGCATGAGATCAATGTCACTGGATGCGTTTGCCTGATCCTTGGCGATAGAGCCGTATACAAATGCCCAAGTGATCTGTTCGGCAAAGGGTTGGAGCGCCTGACGCAGAGGTTCGGCAATACCAAAGGCTTTGCGAGCGATGCCCAGCAGTTCCGCATAGATCGGGCAGTCGGGATTGGCTTGATAGTGGGTCTGGTTGCCCTGACGGGTCATGGTCAGCACGCCTGCCCGCTGCAACCGATCCAGTTCGCGCATGAGGCTGCCTTTACCCACTTGAGCCCATCGGGCGATTTCGTTGGCGTAGAAACTTCGGTCGGGTTTACCGAACAGCAAGCCGAGCACTTTTTGCTGGGTGGTGGTGAACAAGGCTTCGCTTAGTGACAGGTTTTTCACGGCAACGACCGATAAGTCCCAAAAAAGGAACGATAGGTCCCTTTTTGGGAATCTTCAACCTGACGCAGCGTAAACCATTGTTCTCGGTGTACCTGATATACCCCGGTTGCGGGTTTTGGGGCTGCTTCGCAACCCAGCGGGAGCAAGCTCCCTCGCCACAGGGAGGTCCGACAGCCTGAGGTTTTGTGTTTAAAAGTTTGTCCGCTTGAACGGTGAGAGGCTACGCAGTCTGGCGTCGCTGCCTACAGCAATGCCGGAACCCGCCGACTGGTGCGGTTTTGCGTTGATCTTTATCGTTTGGGGGTCGCTGCAAACTCAGCGACCGGGATTGGAAACCCCGACGAGCAAACGGCGTGAAAGCGCCACTCATGACGTATGCTTGCGCACCTTTAAAGTGTGCACTCCGTTATGGCGGCTGTGCGCGGGAGACCTTCGGGTCAACCGGGTTGCCGTTTCCCGGGTTTCCAGCCTGCGTACAGCTGCCACCCCTTCGTTCGGAAACCGAAAGGGCCAGCTCCAAACCATAAGCGGAGAATCACTATGTTCAAAGCTACTCCCAATCCCCCGGAAACCGGCGTCGATTCCCAAGCCTCCCTCGAAGCCGAGAAACTCAAGGAAGCCGCCGACCGCGCCTTCTCTCATTACTTCCCGCCACCCCACGAAAAACCGGCCAAACGCCGTAAGTCCCAGCTCTTCACCGTCTCCCCCGATATCGACACCGAAGCCCTTCTGGCCAATGCCTCCGAAGACCTGCTGTCCATCAGCGCCATTGCTGCCGATCTGGCGGACGATGTGGAAGGCTCACGTCGCTCTGTAGCCTTGGCGCTCAGCCGTTTGGCAGATGGCGTGCAGTTGTTGGTGGAGCGAGTGCTGGATCATCATGAGTCGTTGCAGATGAAGGCTCAGGCCGGGGTTTAGCGCAGAAACCTTTGTTCATGATCGTTCCCACGCTCTGCGTGGGAATGCAGCCCGGGACGCTCTGCGTCCCAAAAAGCCGAACACGGAGCGTCCGTTGAGGCATTCCCACGCGGAGCGTGGGAACGATCAGTAGGCTAACCCTGCTGTAACAAGCAGCTCCTCCAGCGCCAACAAATCCGGCACCTTGGCCACTTGCTCCCCCACCTGCACCGCCGCCTGTTCCAGCGAACACAACGGCACATCGACATAGCTCAGCTGACTGTCGAGCTTGTAAGACCGCGGAATCCCCTGCACCAGCAGCGCAATGAACTTCAGCTCAGGCCGCCCGCCGAGGGCATTGAGGATGACGATCCGTGCTCGCTCACCGATCACCACTTTGTTGCCACACGCCGACTCAAAACTAAGCAACGGAATCTGCCGTTCCCGCCACGTCACCCGCCCCAGATACCACGGCGGTGTATCGAGATCGAAAGCCCCCGGCTGATAGTCGATGAGTTCAGCGACAGCGACGTTGGGCAGGATCAGGTTGCGATCCGCCAAGGGCAGTAAAAGGCCGGTGAGGTTGCTGGAGCGCTTGTTGACGCGCAGCTCATGCATGGGTTTTGCTCCACAATGCGATGCTGTCGAGCAGCACCGATTCCTGATATGGCTTGCCGAGGTAGTCATTGACGCCGATGGCCATGGCGCGGTCGCGGTGTTTCTGGCCGGTACGGGAGGTGATCATGATGATTGGCAGATGCTGCAAGCGTTCGTCCGCGCGCACCTGGGTCGCCACCTCGAAGCCGTCCATGCGCGGCATTTCGATGTCCAGCAGCATCAGGTCGGGCATGTGTTCTTCGAGCAGCAACATGGCGTCGACACCGTCCTTGGCGGTCAGCACGTTCATGCCGTGGCGCTCCAGCAAACGGCTGGTGACCTTGCGCACGGTGACCGAATCGTCGACCACCAGCACCAGCAACGGCCGTTGCGACTCGGGCTCTACGTCCTGCGTCACCGGTCGTTGCGGCACCCGCGCTTGCATGGCGCGGATCGGCGCCAGCAAGTCGAGAATCAGCACCACCCGGCCATCGCCGAGAATCGTCGCGCCGGACAAACCCTGCACCGCGGCGAACTGCGGACCAAGGCTTTTGACCACGATTTCCCGGGTGCCGGCCATGGCATCCACCTGCACCGCGACATGCCGCTCGTTGCACTGCACCAGCAATACCGGCAACGGCAGGCTCTGGCCCAGCAGTTTCGGGCGGGGGCTGGTTTTCAGCAGCTCGCCGAGATAGCACAGCTCATAACGTTGCCCGGCGTATTCGTAGGTTGGCGGATCGAGCCGGTAATGCCCTTCGAGTTCGTTGGGTAACACACGAACAATGCCGTCGATGGTGTTCAGCGGGATAGCGTATTGATCCTCTGCGCACTGCACCATCAGCGCGCGATTGACCGACACGGTGAACGGCAGGCGAATCCGGAAATGCACGCCCTGCCCCGGCACAGAGTCGATGATCATGCTGCCGCCGAGCTGCCGGACTTCTTCGTGAACCACGTCCATGCCGACGCCACGCCCGGAGATCTGGGTGATTTTCTCGGCGGTGGAGAACCCGGGTTGCAGGATGAATTGCAGCACGTCGCGGTCGCTGATGTCGCTGTCCGCGTCGAGCAACCCGCGCTTGATCGCCTTGCGTCGCACGGCGTCCAGCGGCACGCCGGCACCGTCGTCGCGGATGTCGAAAATGATATCGCCACCCTCACGGGACAAGTCGAGGGTGATCTTGCCTTGGGCCGGTTTACCCGCCGCGATACGCACCTCGGCCGATTCCAGCCCATGGTCGACGGCGTTGCGCAGCATGTGTTCCAGCGGCGCGGCCATGCGCTCGAGAACGTTGCGGTCCATCTCGCCTTCCGCGTTGCCAACGATAAAGTCCACGTCCTTGCCCAGTTCGCTGGCGACCTGACGAACGATGCGCTTCAAACGCGGCAGCATTCGCTCGAACGGCACCATGCGCGTACGCATCAGGCCTTCCTGCAATTCGGTGTTGATGCGGCCCTGCTGTTGCAGCAGATTTTCCGCGTCATGATTACGCCGCTCGAGGGTTTCCTTGAGGTCGAGCAAGTCGGAGGCGGACTCGAACAGCGCCCGAGACAACTGTTGCAGCTGCGAGTGACGGTCCATCTCCAGCGGGTCGAACTCTTCGTAGCCCAGGCGTTCGGCCTCGACTTGCTGACGGCTGAGAATCCGCCCCTGGGTTTCTGTATCGAGGCGGCGCAACTGGTCGCGCATGCGCTCGATGGTGGTTTCCATCTCGCTCAGGGCCACCCGTGCGTCGTTGACCTGTTGTTCGATGCGCCCGCGGAAGATTGAAGTTTCCCCGGCCAGGTTGACCAGGTCGTCGAGCAACTCCGCCGAAACCTTGACCGTATCGGTGCCTTCCGGTTGCAGCGTGGCTGGCTCGGCTTTTGGCGCTACAGGCAGCGTCACGGGTGCCGATGTTTCGGGCACTGCTGGATGGCTGAAATTCTTGATCGCGTCGATCAGCCGATCGGCCGGTGGCAATGGCTGACCGGCGCGGGTGGCGTCGAGCATCTGCGCCAGTCGGTCATGGCTGCGTTGCAACAGCGAGAATAGCTCGGCGGTGGGTTGCAGCACGCCAGCCGACAAGCCTTCGTAGAGGAATTCCAGTTCGTGGGCCAGGTCGCCAATCGGCACAATCTCCACCATCCGTGCGCCACCCTTGAGGGTGTGCAGGTCGCGCAGCAGGGTTTCCACTTCCTGGCGATTCGACGGCTCGGCCTGCCAGCGCAACAGCGCCGCGCCGGAGTTTTCAATGATGTCGAAACCTTCCTCGAGGAAGATCTCCAGAAGCTCGGGATCATGACCCGCCGAGTCTTTGCTGACCGCTGGTTCGATCGCCTCAGCGCTGCCGGCATTGCCCTGACGAAACTCACGAATGGCTTCGATCAACTCGCCCGGATCCCCCAGCGGACGGTTGTGCTGTAACTGATCAAGGAACATGGCCAGTCGGTCATGGCTCTGTTGCAGTAACTGCGCCAGCCCTTCGCTGTGGCTGTAACGACGGTCCACCAGGCCTTCGTAAAGGCTTTCCAGTTCATGGGCCAGATCGCCGACCGGCTCGACCTCGGCCATCCGCGCACCGCCCTTGAGGGTGTGCAAATCGCGCTGCAAGGACGACAGCGGCGCGGCGTTGTCCGGGTCGCCCAGCCAGCGCTGCAAGGCCTGGCCGGCGCTTTCGAGGATATCCACCGCTTCTTCAAGGAAGATCGAAACGATTTCGTCGTCCAGCTCAACCTGAGTCGCGCTCTGCTCCAGCTCGGCGGTGGCGCTGCCCAGTTCGCGGATGCTCAGGGTGCGGCTGCCGTCACTGCGGATCAGGCCCATGGAGGATGGATCGAGACTCTCATCGAGCAAGCCGCGCAAGGCCCGAACGCGCGCCGGTTGCGCAGTGACTTCCTGGCCGGCGGCCAGTTCGTCGAGCATGTTGATCAGCGCTTCATGGGCACTTTGCGCCTCGTGGAAAAACCTGTCGCTGACCGCCAGGCTGCTTTCTTCCACTGCGCCATACAGGTCGAGCAAAGCTTCGCAGAGCTCATCCACCGGATGCAGATCGGCCAGGTGCGCGCCTTCGCCGAGGGTGGTCAGTTCGTCCAGCAGCGCGCTGAGTTCCTGCCGTTCGCCGGGATGCTCCTGCCAGCGCTGCAACAGGCTTTCGGCGTCCAGCAGGATGTCCATGCCTTGGGCGAGGAAGTTGTTGATCAGTTGCGGATCGCGCTTGATGCGCAGTCCCGTGTTGGGTGCGCTCAAGAGGCTTTGCAGACGCTCGGTCAGCACTGTGTGGGTTCGCTCGATCAACGAGCGGGCGTCGGGAATTTCGGCCAGCGGCTCGCTCTTGAGCTGTCGCAGCCCAAGGCGGAACAGCCCTTCGGCTTCCAGCAGCAATTCGACTTCGTCCAGGTCGAGGGCAATCCGGTGCGCCTTGTACTCCCGGGCCAGTTCATCCAGCGACGCCGCCAACTCGGCAATCGGCAGCACGCCAGCCATCGAGGCGCTGCCCTTGAGCGTATGCAACGCCCGCTGCAACTCGTCGCTGGCCTGAAGCGGCACGTGCTCGGAGGCTTGATCAAGGAAGCGGTTGAGGCTGCTCAAATGGGTTTCGGCTTCGTTGCGGAAGATCTCCAGCAACAGTGGATCGAGCGCCGTGACATCCTGCACGTCCTCATCGGACACCGGCTTATCACCCTTGGCGAGGGCATGCGCACGGGCGGCCAATTGATCGACATCGTTGCGTTGACGTTGAGTATTGCCGGCGAATTCGACTACCAGATCCGGCAGCAGCTTCAGCGCATCGCCCACCAGTTGTTGCACCGCAGGCGAAGGTGCAACGCTGTGTTCAAGCACGCGATTGAGCAGGTTTTCCACCGCCCACGCCAGTTCGCCCAGCACCAGCGCACGGACCATCCGGCCGCTGCCTTTGAGGGTATGGAAGGCGCGGCGTAATTCAACCAAGGCTGATGTGTTGTCGGGATTGGTCGACCAACGTGGCAAGTATTCTTGAAGGATTTCCAGCACCTCGTCAGTCTCTTCAAGGAAGACGTCCCGCAGTTCATCGTCCACCGGCTCTTCACCGGCGGGCGGCGGCAACAGGCTACCCGGCGTGATCAGCGCTGGTGGGTTGACCGACGACACCGAACTGGCCAGCACATCGGCCAGGGACTGAACGATTTCGGGGTCGTCCAGTTCCTGCATGTCTTGCATGACCAGGGCTTCACTGGGGCTGAGCACATCCTTGAGCATCGGCACTTGCTGTTCGCTGGGGAAGAAGCCGAGCGAGGCCAGGCCTTTTTCCGCGACATCGAGCAGGTGTTCCCCCGGTGCTTCGGGGTCATCGCCGAGGCGCTCCAGGTAATACTCGATGCTGGTGATGACGTCGGCCAGGCTGTCCAGTTGCTGCCAGCCAGGCTGGCCGGGGTCCACCAGCAGATGCTCGCGGATGAAGCCGTTGCAGGTCTCGACCAGGCTCGCCGCGCGGGCCAACGGAATCATCGCCAGCGCGCCGCGCACTTGGGTCAGCAACGCCGGCAAGGGTTGCAAATGCTGGCGGTCCCAGTCGGCGTCGATGTAGTCGACGATCATGTCCTTGGCCTGCTGCAGGCAGATGCGCGCTTCCTTGATCACGATCTGATGGATCTGCGTCAGGTCGGTGGTCGGCAGACGGCTGTCTTCCTGGCTTTCCGGCTCCACGGTGCCAACCATGCCGGCCAGGGTCGCTTCGACGTAGAGCAAGGCCCCGGCGACGTCCATGAGGGTCGCGTCGTTGGGTTCGCGCTGGCCTTGGGCGAGGCTCAGCACCACCGCCAATTGATCGATGATGACCTTGCGCGGCTGGCCGAAACCGAGCACCGCCAAGGTGTCGGCGATTTGCCGCAGGGGCGCCAGCAGGGTTTCGAGGTCCGAGGTGTGCTGACGGTCGCTGCGCACGAACAGGTCCAGGCGCTCCTTGACCCGCACCAGCTCTTCGCACAGCGCCGCCAATACCGAGCGCATGGCATCGCGATCAGGGCCGGCCAGCCGTGCCCGTTCTTCATCGACCATCGCGCCGTCGGGTAGCGCATCGTCAAGTGAGTAGCGATCTTTCATGGTCAGCATCTGCCCGGTGGGGTGTTCGGCCTTGGCAATATAGAACAACAAACTCTTGAGCAGCTCGGGCGTCGCCGGTTGATTGATTCCGGGCATGCCCTGTTCGAGCAAACGCTTGAGCTCTTTGTCGGCGTCCTTGAACAGGCTGCGCAACGCCGGGCTGTTGGCGATCGAGCCGTTGCGCATGCCTTCGACCAGCGCCAAAGCGACTTGCCATAACGGGCTCAGGGGCGCATTGCCGCACAGCGCTTCGAGGCGCGCAAACACCCTGGCCAGATAACCGAAGTGGGTTTCGCTATCCTGCTCGCGCAGCAAGCCGACCAGCGCCATCTGCAACATCTGCCGCAACTTGCGCAGTACATTCGGCAAGTCGGACGGTTCCAGCAGCGCCAGGGTTTCTTCGCTCAGGGGCGGCAGGTCCGGCAGTTGCGGGCTGAACAAACTGGTTTCCGACAACAGGCTTTCGCCGCGAGCACTGCGCAGGTCATTGATCAACGGCAACACGACTAGCGGCAAATCACGACGGGCGCTTTGCACCCGGTCGAGGTAAGTCGGCAATTGCCCCAAGGCGTGCAGCAACAGATGGATCGCCTCGTCGCGATGGCTGATGCGGTTCTGCTGTAAGGCGCTGGTCAGCTGCTCGATTTCTTCGGCGAGCAGGGCCGCGCCGTAGAACTCGACCATCTGCAAACTACCGTGAACCTGATGGACACAGGCCAGACACTCGCTCAGTGTGTGCGTCGCCTGTGGATCGTCGATCAGGGTTTCGATCGCCTGATGAGCCTGTTTCAGCGTTTCGGCAATCTCGCCTTTGACCCATTCGAGGGCCACATAGTCGTGCCGATCACCCATAACCACTCCAATCAAGATGCATCCGCCCAGGGGCGGTTCAAGCGTTGTCCGCAGACTTGGCCGGCAAGGTGAAACCGGACACCGAACGCCGCAGCTGGCTGGCCATTTTCGCCAGGTTGCCAATGCTCTCGGCGGTGGCGGTGGAGCCGGACGAGGTCTGCGTGGTGATCTGCTGGATCACGTTCATCGTCAGGGAAATCTGGCCGGCCGACGAAGTCTGTTGCTGCGCGGCATTGGAAATACTCTGGATCAATGCCGCGAGAGTCTTCGATACACCTTCGATTTCTTCCAGGGCCACCCCGGCATCCTGCGCCAGACGCGCGCCGCGCACCACCTCGGTGGTGGTCTGTTCCATGGAAATCACCGCTTCGTTGGTGTCGGTCTGAATCGCCCGCACCAGCGTTTCGATCTGCCGGGTCGCCGCGGACGAACGCTCGGCCAGGCGCTGCACTTCGTCGGCCACCACCGCAAAACCGCGCCCGGCGTCACCGGCCATGGACGCTTGAATCGCCGCATTAAGGGCGAGGATATTGGTCTGGTCGGCAATGTCATCGATCAGGCTGACAATGTCACCGATTTCCTGAGAAGACTCCCCCAGCCGTTTGATGCGCTTGGCCGTGTCCTGAATCTGCTCGCGAATATTGTCCATGCCATGGATGGTGTTGTGCACCACTTCGTTGCCCTTGTTGGCGATTTCCACCGAGCGCTCGGCCACCGCAGAGGATTCGGCGGCGTTGGCCGAGACCTGATCGATGGACTGGGCCATGTCATTGATGGCTGTGGAGGCTTCGGAAATCTGCTGGGCCTGATGCTCCGAGGCCTGGGCCAGGTGCATGGCGGTGGCCTGGGTTTCCTGCACGGCGGCGGCGACCTGGCCGGCGGTGAGGTTGATGGTCGCCACCAGATCGCGCAGTTGGTCGACGGAATAGTTGATCGAGTCGGCGATGGTGCCGGTGAAGTCTTCGGTCACCGAGGCGGTCACGGTCAGGTCGCCGTCGGCGAGGTCTTCGATTTCGTCCAGCAAACGCATGATCGCGTTCTGGTTGCGCTCATTCTTCTCGGCGGTTTCACGCAGCTGACGGTTGGTTTCACGCACCATCACCAGGCCGATGAGGATGATCGACATCAACGCGAGCAGGCCCAGCACATAGCCGCCGATGGTATCGGTGTTGCGCCCGCCGGCGAGGTTTTCGAAACGACTGGCCAGGTGCGAGGCTTCATCGAGCAGGGTTTGCGACAAGGTAAAGATGTTGGTGGCCGATTCGCGGACCTTGAACAGCTGCGGCGAGGTTTCGAGGATTTCGTCCACGGAACCCGATACGAATTCGAACAGTTCGGAAATCTCGGTCAACCGGGCGCGCGCATCGCGGTCTTCGACCTGGCTGATTTTCAGTGCCGCATTGCCTTGAAGCATGCCGTTGAGCACCAGGCCAAAACGCGCCGCGTCGCGACCGAAAGCGTCGGCTGCCTGCTGCGAATTTTCATCGCCGGACAGCACAGTGTTCACCGCACCGAGAATCCGTTCGGCCAGTAGCGATTGACGCTGGGCCATCGCCACCTGAGCGGCCGGGGCGCCACGTTGCAGCAGGGTTTCGACGACCTTTTCATACTCAATCTGCAACTGCGGCACGGTTTCGGCCAGGGTTGCGGCCACTTGATGCAAGGACAGCACGGTCTGTTCGCTGGAGAGGATGGCGTCGGTGTTTTTCAGCAAGCGCTCCCAATCCAGCTGCACGGCGCGCATCTCCGGGCGCACGGTAGACGGTGCCGGCGGCAGGCCGGTAGAAGGATCGCCTTTCTTCAGGTAGCCCCAACGCTGGGCGAAGTCGTTGCGCGCATCGCTGAGTAACTTGAACGCCGCAGCCTTGCCGGCGGCGGCTTCGGTGGCGTTCTTGGCGATGCGTTGGGACAGCACGCGCAACTCACCGGCGTGGCCGATGTACTGCTTGTCGTAATTCGCCTGGGTGTTGAGGTACGCGAAGTTGGCGAACAGCAGCATGATGAAGACGATCAGCGCGATGAACAGCACGATGATCTGCGACCGGCTGCGCGACCCTTCTGGCTTGTCTGTTTTTGCTTTTATCATCGGTCCTCGCCTGTTAACCAACACCTATGAACCTTGCCGAGAACCCTGTGGGAGCGGGCTTGCTCGCGAAGGCGGTGTCACAGTCGACATCATTGTTGGATGTGACACCGCCTTCGCGAGCAAGCCCGCTCCCACATTAGATCGGTGTCGCGCCGGTTATACGGCCACGTTCATGAATCCTTGCGACTGCGCCAACGCAAACGGGCTGAACACCTGCCACTTCTGCTCACGCTGAAACCGGCCTTTGACGAACGCCGACATTGGCCCTTGCAAGTCATCGGCCGGCACCGGCTCCAGACTGTCCTGGGCAAAGTGCTGCAAGCCGAAGACCTCATCGACCATCAACCCTGCAAACACGTCCTTGTACTCCACCACCAATATCCGCCGTTGCTTACGCAAGGCAGGCAGTTCATGGCCGGGCTCATAACCATAAAAAAAGCCATACAAATCCATGATCGGCAGCAGGCGCCCGCGCAGGTTAGCCACGCCCTTGACCCAGGGTTTGACCCCCGGCAATTGTGTAACGCGCGGTTCGTGCAGGACTTCGCTGACTTCGCCCATGGGCGCGACGTACCAATGCTCGCCCAAGCGAAAGCCGATGCCGCTCCAACTGTGCTGTCGGGTCGGCTGGGACGGCAGGTCCGCCGCCAGCAGACGACAGCGCTGGTCAATCTGCAGCAGCAGTTCGAAAGCCGTCAGCGATTCGGTCATGACCGGACGATCAACCGGCCAGCACGTTGTTCAGGGTTTTGATCAGGGTCTCTTCATCGACCGGTTTGGTCAGGTAGTCCTTGGCGCCTTGGCGTGTGCCCCAGACTTTGTCGGTTTCTTGATCCTTGGTGGTGATGATGATCACCGGAATGTGCCCGGTTTCCGGGTCTTTGGTCAGCTGACGGGTCGCCTGAAAACCATTGAGGCCGGGCATGACGATGTCCATCAGCACCGCGTCGGGTTTTTCCTGACGGGCCAGGGCCACGCCGTCGGCGCCGTTTTCGGCTTTCAACACCTCATGACCGTGCTTTTCGAGCATGCCGGTCAATTTGTACATTTCGGTCGGCGAGTCATCGACGATCAGAATACGTGCCATGGTCTTCCCCATTCTTGTCGACGCCAGGCCCCATGGCCGAGCGTCACTGTGGTGTCCTACTGCGGCGAAACGGCGGCGAAGCCCGGTACATGGGCCTGAATCGCGTTCAGCAGTTCTTCCTTGCTGAAAGGCTTGGTCAAAAACTGGTCGGAACCGACGATCCGTCCCTTGGCCTTGTCGAACAACCCGTCCCTGGACGACAGCATAATCACTGGCGTGGACTTGAACGCACTGTTGTTCTTGATTAAAGCGCAGGTCTGATAGCCATCCAGACGCGGCATCATGATGTCGACAAAGATGATGCCGGGGTGATTGTCGGCAATCTTGGCCAGGGCATCGAAACCATCGATTGCGGTGATAACTTCACAGCCCACGTTTTTCAACAGCGTTTCGGCGGTGCGACGAATCGTTTTCGAATCATCGATCACCATGACCTTCAAGGCGCTGGAATGCTGTTCCATAGTGGCTCTACCGTCGCCTTTGTGAATCAATTTGTCCGTTTACGGCTCATCGTTGGCTCGAAGCCCTTGATACTCAAGGGCCAGCCTTTTTAGCACAGTCTCCCAATCCAATCTATCGGGCGACCTTTGCGGTGGTTTCTCCTTGACCGGGAACACACTCAGCGCCACTCTGACGCCACTTTTTCACAACACTTTCCACCCCATTTCGAGGAAAACCCCATGAGCGTTCGCGTCGGGATTGTCATGGATCCTATCGCCAGCATCTCCTATAAAAAGGATAGCTCGCTGGCCATGCTGCTGGCCGCGCAAAAGCGTGGCTGGGAACTGTTCTATATGGAACAGCGCGATTTGTATCAGGCTGAAGGCGAGGCTCGCGGGCGGATGCGTCCGCTGAAGGTGTTCGCCAACCCGGAAAAATGGTTTGAACTGGGCGCCGAAAGCGATGCGCTGCTGAGCGATCTGGACGTGATCCTGATGCGCAAGGATCCGCCGTTCGACATGGAGTTCGTCTACTCCACTTACCTGCTGGAGCAGGCCGAGCGCGCCGGCGTGTTGGTGGTCAACAAGCCGCAAAGCCTGCGTGACTGCAACGAGAAACTGTTTGCCACGCTGTTCCCGCAGTGCACGCCGCCGACTATCGTCAGCCGTCGCCCGGACGTGTTGCGTGAATTCGCCGACCATCACGGTGACGTGATCCTCAAGCCGCTGGACGGCATGGGCGGCTCGTCGATCTTCCGTCACACCGCTGGTCACCCGAACCTGTCGGTGATCCTCGAAACCCTGACCTTGCATGGTCGGCAGCAGATCATGATCCAGGGTTACCTGCCGGCGATCGTTGATGGCGACAAGCGCATCCTGATGATCGACGGCGAACCGGTGGATTACTGCCTGGCCCGGATTCCGGCCGCAGGCGAAACCCGTGGCAACCTCGCCGCCGGTGGCCGTGGCGAAGCCCGACCGCTGACCGAGAAAGATCGCTGGATCGCCGCGCAAGTCGGCCCGACGTTGCGCGAGAAAGGCCTGCTGTTCGTCGGTCTGGATGTGATCGGTGAACACCTGACCGAAATCAACGTCACCAGCCCGACCTGCATTCGCGAGATCGATAACGCGTTCGGCACCGACATCGGTGGCCTGCTGATGGATGCCATCGATCAGAAGCTCAAGGCTCGTTGATAAGCCAAACCAACATTGCGTTATCATGCCCGGCCTGTGAAAACGCGATGTTGGTTTCCTTGTTATGACACTCCCGTCCGATCTGCCCGCTGAACTCGCCCATCGTGGCGTGCGCCCGGCCGATCGCCTCGGCTTCACCCTGTTTCTCGCGGCGCTGATCCACCTGGCCTTGCTGCTGGGCGTCGGGTTCACCATGGTCGAACCCCAGCAAATCAGCAAAACCCTGGAAATTACCCTCGCCACTTTCAAAAGCGAAAAGAAGCCGGAAAAAGCTGACTTTCTCGCCCAGGAAAATCAGGAAGGCAGCGGCACCCTGGATAAAAAGGCGATTCCCAAGACCACCGAGGTCGCGCCATTCCAGGACAACAAGGTGCAGCAAGTCACCCCACCGCCAGCGGCCAAGCCTCAAGTGCAAGAAGCCGCACCTAAAGCGTCTGTGACCACCGTCGCGCCGAAGCCGAAAAAAGCCGCAACCAAGACTGAAGAACCCAAGCCCCTGACCAAACCCCAAGTGGCGGCACCGACGTTCGACAGCGCGCAGTTGTCCAGCGACATCGCCAGCCTGGAAGCGGAACTGGCCAGCGAACAACAGCTGTACGCCAAGCGCCCGCGCATTCATCGTTTGAGCGCCGCATCGACCATGCGCGACAAAGGCGCCTGGTACAAAGATGAATGGCGCAAGAAGGTCGAGCGCATCGGCAACCTCAACTACCCCGACGAAGCCCGGCGCAAACAGATTTACGGCAATTTGCGACTGATGGTCTCGATCAACCGCGACGGCTCGCTGTATGAAGTGCTGGTGCTGGAATCGTCCGGCCAGCCGCTGCTGGACCAGGCGGCGCAGCGCATCGTAAGGCTGGCGGCGCCGTTTGCACCGTTTACCGGGGATCTGTCGGACATCGATCGGCTGGAAATCATCCGCACGTGGAAGTTTGCGCGTGGGGACCGGTTGTCCAGTAATTGACCAGCACAAACCCCCTGTGGGAGCGGGCTTGCTCGCGAAGGCGTCGGGCCAGTCGACATCAATGTTGAATGTGCCGCCCTCTTCGCGAGCAAGCCCGCTCCCACATTTGGTCTGTGCCGACTGCCAAATTGCGGCATCCCCGGCTTGTCAGTTCGCCCCTCCAACGCCACACTAGCGCTCATGAAGAACGTCAGCCCCAGCTATCTCAAGCATCACTTCCTGATCGCCATGCCTCATATGGCCGACCCGAACTTTGCGCACACCTTGACCTACATCGTCGAGCACACGGCCAATGGTGCCATGGGGCTGGTGGTCAACCGTCCGCAGGACCTGAACCTGGCCGATATCCTCGAGCAATTGCGCCCCGATATCGAACCGCCGGTGCTCTGCCAGCATGTGCCGATCTTTATTGGCGGCCCGGTGCAAACCGATCGCGGTTTTGTCCTGCACCCGCCGGGAAAAACCTATCAGGCGACCGTTGATCTGGACGGCGAGTTATCGCTGTCGACCTCGCAGGACGTGCTGTTCGCCATCGCCGACGGCGTCGGCCCCGCGAAAAGCCTGATCACCCTCGGCTACGCCGGTTGGGAAGCCGGGCAATTGGAAGCCGAACTGGCCGACAACGCCTGGCTGACCTGCCCGTTCCACGCCGACATCCTGTTCAACACCAGCAGCGAATTGCGTCTTGAAGCGGCGGCCAAGCACCTGGGCGTCAACCTCAGCCTGCTCACCAGCCAGGCGGGACACGCCTGATGGCCCTGCGGCTGATTTTGGGTTTCGACTACGGCACCAAACAGATTGGCGTTGCGGTCGGCCAGGTGATTACCGGCCAGGCCCGCGAGTTGTGCACCTTGAAGGCGCAAAACGGCATTCCCGACTGGAATCAGGTCGAAGCCCTGATTAAAGAGTGGAAACCCGACGCCGTGGTGGTCGGCCTGCCGCTTAACATGGATGGCACGCCCAGCGACATGTGCCTGCGGGCCGAGAAGTTCGCCCGGCGCCTGAACGGACGCTACAACCTGCCCTTCTATACTCACGACGAGCGCCTGACCACCTTCGAGGCCAAGGGCGAACGCCTGGTCCGTGGCGGCCAGAAAGGCAGTTACCGCGACAACCCGGTCGATGCCATCGCCGCCGCGCTGCTGCTGCAAGGCTGGCTCGACGAAAACACCGCACTGTTCGAATCCTGACCGCACCCAATTCTGAAGAGCCGCTGCGGCGTCTCCCTTAGCGACAACCCGAGCCACCCCTCAAGCAGCATTCGGCTCGGGACAAAGAAGGAGCAAACCATGAGCCTGCCCAATCCCGCCGAACTGATCAGCCAGATGGCGATCCGTCTTGACACCTATCTGGCCAAACGGGGCATCAGCGAACCGCGCTATATCGGCATTCGGACCGGTGGCGTCTGGGTCGCGCAGGCGTTGCTCGATGAACTGGGCAGCGATTCGCCCCTGGGCACCCTGGACGTTTCGTTCTACCGCGACGACTTCAGCCAGAATGGCCTGCACCCACAAGTACGCCCATCGGCGCTGCCGTTCGAGATCGAAGGCCAGCACCTGGTGCTGATCGATGACGTGCTGATGAGCGGCCGCACTATCCGCGCCGCGATGAACGAACTCTTCGACTACGGGCGTCCGGCCAGTGTGACGCTGGTGTGCCTGCTGGACCTGGACGCCGGTGAGTTGCCGATCCGCCCGAACGTAGTCGGCGCGACTCTGTCGCTGGCGGCCCACGAACGGGTGAAACTGTCCGGCCCGGAACTCAAGCTCGAACTTCAAGACCTCGCCCTTTAATTTCGCCCTATTGAGAGTCCCCCTCGCGATGACGCCTCTAGAAACCAAGCGCCCGCTGCAGCTCAATGATCAGGGCCAGCTGCGCCACTTCCTCTCTCTCGACGGTTTGCGCCGCGAGTTGCTGACGGAAATCCTCGACACTGCCGACTCGTTCCTCGAAGTGGGCGCCCGGGCGGTGAAGAAAGTCCCGTTGCTGCGCGGCAAGACCGTGTGCAACGTGTTCTTCGAAAACTCCACGCGCACCCGCACCACCTTCGAACTGGCGGCCCAGCGGCTGTCGGCCGACGTGATCACCCTGAACGTGTCCACGTCGTCGGCGAGCAAGGGCGAAACCCTGCTCGACACCCTGCGCAACCTGGAAGCCATGGCCGCCGACATGTTCGTCGTGCGCCACGGTGACTCCGGCGCGGCACACTTCATTGCCGAGCACGTGTGCCCGCAAGTGGCGATCATCAACGGCGGCGACGGCCGTCACGCCCACCCGACCCAGGGCATGCTCGACATGCTCACTATTCGTCGGCACAAGGGCGGTTTCGAAAACCTTTCGGTGGCCATCGTCGGCGACATCCTGCACTCGCGGGTAGCGCGCTCGAACATGCTGGCCCTGAAAACCCTCGGCTGCCCGGACATCCGCGTGATCGCGCCGAAAACCCTGCTGCCGATCGGCATCGAGCAGTACGGCGTGAAGGTCTACACCGACATGACCGAAGGCCTGAAAGACGTCGACGTGGTGATCATGCTGCGCCTGCAGCGTGAACGCATGACCGGTGGCCTGCTGCCAAGCGAAGGTGAGTTCTACCGCCTGTTCGGCCTGACCACCGCGCGCCTGGCCGGCGCCAAACCGGATTGCATCGTCATGCACCCGGGGCCGATCAACCGTGGTGTGGAAATTGAGTCGGCGGTGGCCGACGGCCCGCACTCGGTGATCCTCAACCAGGTGACCTACGGCATCGCGATTCGTATGGCTGTGCTGTCCATGGCCATGAGCGGGCAAACTGCCCAGCGCCAATTCGAGCAGGAGAACGCCCAGTGAAGCTCAGCATTCTCGGCGCACGCGTTATCGATCCGGTCAGCGGCCTGGATCAAGTGACTGATATCCACGTTGAAGCCTGCAAGATCGTCGCCCTCGGCGCCGCTCCAGCGGGTTTTGTTGCAGTAGACACCATCGACGCCAAAGGTCTGGTGGCGGCCCCGGGCCTGGTTGACCTGAACGTCGCCCTGCGCGAGCCGGGTTACAGCCGCAAAGGCTCGATCGCCAGCGAAACCCGCGCCGCTGCTGCCGGTGGCGTGACCAGCCTGTGCTGCCCACCGAAAACCAAACCGGTGCTGGACACCTCGGCCGTGGCCGAACTGATCCTCGACCGCGCCCGCGAAGCCGGCAATACCAAAGTCTTCCCGATCGGCGCCCTGAGCAAGGGCCTGGATGGCGAACAGCTGGCCGAACTGGTCGCCTTGCGCGATGCCGGCTGCGTGGCTTTCGGCAACGGTCTGGAGAGCTTTCGCAACACCCGCACCCTGTGCCGGGCGCTGGAATACGCGGCGACGTTCGACCTGACGGTAATTTTCAACTCGCAGGACCATGATCTGGCCGAAGGTGGCTTGGCCCACGAAGGCCCGACTGCGAGTTTCCTCGGTTTGCCGGGCATTCCGGAAACCGCCGAAACCGTGGCCCTGGCCCGGGATCTGCTGCTGGTCGAGCAAAGCGGCGTGCGTGCGCACTTCAGCCAGCTCACCAGCGCCCGCGGTGTGGCGCTGATCGCCCAGGCCCAGGCCCGTGGCCTGAAGGTCACGGCGGACGTGGCGTTGTATCAGCTGATCCTCACCGACGAAGCGCTGATCGACTTCAGCAGCCTCTATCACGTCCAGCCGCCGCTGCGCACCCGCGCGGACCGCGACGGCTTGCGGGCAGCGGTGAAGTCGGGGGTGGTGTCAGCCATCTCCAGCCATCACCAGCCCCATGAACGCGATGCGAAGCTGGCGCCGTTCGGCGCGACCGAGCCGGGTATCAGCAGTGTTGAATTGCTGCTGCCGCTGGCTATGACCTTGGTGGAAGACGGTTTGCTGGACTTGCCGACGCTGCTCGCACGCTTGGGCGCAGGTCCTGCCGAAGCGTTGCGCTTGCCGGCGGGCAAGCTGGCGGTGGGTGGGCCGGCAGATATCGTACTGTTCGACCCTGCGGCCTCGACCGTGGCCGGTGAGACCTGGCTGTCCAAGGGCGAAAACTGCCCGTTCATTGGTCACAGCCTGCCGGGTGTGGTGCGTTACACCCTGGTGGATGGGCGGATCAGCCACCAGGCTTAAGGCTTGTGGCGAGGGAGTCCGCCCAGCCTGCGATGAGGCTGCGCTGTCGCGCAGAGAACATGCCGATAAATCGGCAAATAAATTTATCTTTAAAATCAATGAGATAAATTTTGTTCTATAAGAGCTTGCTCCCGCTGGGCTGCGCAGCAGACCTGTTTTGGGGTCGCTTCGCGACCCAGCGGGAGCAAGCTCCCTCGCCACAACTTACTGGAAGGCACCTCTGTTCTGCGTGTTGCGAATCGACACTTGGTCATTCAACGTCCAGAAGTCATACAACACCCCCAGAAAGAACAACCCGCCCGTCACCAGGTACAGCAACCCGCTGATCCACTTCCCCTGATACATCCGGTGCACACCGAAAACCCCGAGAAACGTCAGCAGAATCCACGCAACGTTGTATTCGATGGGGCCAGCGGTAAAGCGCAGGTCCGCCTCACGATCCATGGCCGGGATCAGAAACAGGTCGATCAACCAGCCGATCCCCAGCAAACCGAAGGTAAAAAACCAGATCGTCCCGGTCACCGGCTTGCCGTAATAGAAGCGGTGGGCCCCGGTAAAACCGAAAATCCACAACAGGTAACCGATCACTTTGCTATGTGTGTCTTGCTCTGAAACGGGGTGTTGATAGGTGTTCATGGATGACCTCGACTCATACGATAGAGAAATATTCTTGAATTCTTTGTGACTTTTTTACAGGCGGCCGACATACGGCAAATGCTACCTTCATTCCTGTCAAAGCCTTGTAATACCTGACTTTTGTCAGACAACTCACGTCAATTTTTCCGCTTTTTAGTTCCGTGGCCCCCAGTCTGAATCGACCAACGGCCTCGGAAGGGCCAAAAAAGCTGTTATAAAGTTGCGCGTTCACCCATATGAGCCTTGCCTAATGCGTCCATTTTTCAAGACATGGCTAACCATTTGCCTATTATTGCCCCTGGCCGCCCACGCCACCAATCGTGAGCAACGTCTTCCGAACGTTAATGGTTACACCCCAAAATCCCACGTTTCTGCTCCTTCGAGCAAAAACAAACAGACAGTAAAACGCTCCAGCCAACTGAGCAGCGCCAGCAAACTGGTCCCACCAATGGCGACCAAGGAAAGCAGCAACGTGTTGAGCCGTGCGGTAAACGTGCTCGGTACACCTTATCGTTGGGGTGGCAGCAGCCCAAGTAAAGGGTTCGATTGCAGCGGTCTGGTGAAATACGCGTTTAACGACGCCACGTTTGACCTGCCACGTACCTCCAACGCGATGGCCAGCGGTCATGGCGAGAAGGTCGATCGCAACGATCTGAAGCCAGGCGACCTGATTTTTTTCAATATCAAGAGCCGTCGGGTCAATCATGTTGCCATCTACCTGGGCAACGACCGCTTCATCCACGCACCGCGCCGTGGCAAGTCGGTGACCATCGACACCCTGAAGAAACCGTACTGGGAAAGCCACTACGTGGTTGCCAAGCGGGTTCTGCCCAAAGAACAGAACGCGTTGCGGGTTGTTCAGCGTTGATCCGACACTGATCATTCCCACGCTCTGCGTGGGAATGCAGCCCGGGACGCTCTGCGTCCCTTTCGAAAGCTGGAACGCGGAGCGTCCCTTGAGGCATTCCCACGCAGAGCGTGGGAACGATCAACTTCCTGTCAGAAGTTATCCGGCGACCGCGCCTTCTCTCGTGCATGCTCGCGGCTGATCACGCCCGTGGTCACCAACTCCTTCAAGCACATATCCAGCGTCTGCATCCCCAGCGACCCTCCCGTCTGAATCGACGAGTACATCTGCGCCACCTTGTCTTCGCGGATCAGGTTACGGATCGCCGCGGTGCCGAGCATGATTTCGTGGGCGGCAATCCGCCCGCCGCCGATTTTCTTGATCAGTGTCTGGGACACCACCGCCAGCAATGATTCAGAGAGCATCGAACGCACCATCGATTTCTCGTCGCCCGGAAACACGTCCACGACTCGGTCGATGGTTTTCGCCGCCGATGTAGTGTGCAACGTGCCGAACACCAGATGACCGGTCTCGGCGGCGGTCAACGCCAGCCGGATAGTCTCCAGATCACGCATCTCCCCCACCAGAATCACATCCGGGTCTTCGCGCAGGGCCGAGCGTAGTGCCGTGGCGAAACTGCGGGTATCGCGATGGACTTCGCGCTGGTTGATCAGGCATTTGCGTGATTCGTGGACGAACTCGATCGGGTCTTCGATGGTGAGGATGTGATGATGGCGATGATTGTTCAGGTAATCGATCATCGCCGCCAGTGTGGTGGATTTACCGGAGCCGGTTGGGCCGGTCACCAGCACCAGACCCCGGGGCGCTTCGGTAATCTTGCGAAACACTTCCCCCATGCCCAGGTCGTCCATGCTCAGCACCTTGGACGGGATGGTCCGGAATACCGCGCCAGCACCACGATTCTGGTTGAAGGCATTGACCCGAAAACGCGCCACACCGGGCACTTCGAAGGAAAAGTCGGTTTCAAGATGCTTCTCGAAGTCCACCCGCTGGAGGTCGTTCATGATGTCGTAGATCAGCTCATGCACTTCCTTGTGGTCCAGGGCCGGCAGGTTGATGCGTCGCACATCGCCGTCGACACGGATCATCGGTGGCAGGCCGGCGGACAGGTGCAGGTCGGACGCGCCCTGTTTCGCGCTGAAAGCCAGCAGCTCAGTGATATCCATAGCGCTCCTCAATTCCAGTAGAATGCCGCGAACCTCAGACCCGCTGGCGCCTCTTGAATGTCCACGATAGCAGACAACATCCTTCAGGTTAGTTCGCGTATCCAGGCTGCGACCGAAGCCGCCCATCGCGACCAAGGCAGCGTCCAGTTGCTGGCCGTGAGCAAGACCAAGCCCGCCGAGGCTTTGCGTGAAGCGTATGCCGCCGGCCTGCGCGATTTTGGCGAGAACTACCTGCAGGAAGCCCTGAGCAAACAGCTCGAATTGGCCGACCTGCCCTTGATCTGGCACTTCATCGGCCCCATTCAATCGAACAAGACTCGCGCTATCGCCGAGCATTTCGACTGGGTGCATTCCGTGGATCGCTTGAAAATCGCACAACGCCTGTCCGAACAACGCCCTGCCGATTTACCGCCATTGAACATCTGCATCCAGGTCAACGTCAGTGGTGAAGCCAGCAAGTCCGGCTGCACCCCGGCCGACCTGCCCGCCCTGGCCAATGCCATCAGCGCTCTGCCGCGCTTGAAATTGCGCGGGCTGATGGCGATTCCCGAGCCGACTGAAGATCGCGCCGCCCAGGACGCCGCTTTTGCTGCCGTGCAAAGCCTGCAAGCCAGCTTGAATCTGCCACTCGACACACTTTCCATGGGCATGAGCCACGACCTCGAGTCGGCCATCGCCCAGGGCGCCACTTGGGTTCGTATCGGTACAGCCCTGTTTGGCGCCCGTGATTACAGCCAGTCCTGACAATGACTGACTCCTCTCTTTATAAGGACCTGACATGAGCAAGACTCGTATTGCCTTTATCGGAGCCGGCAACATGGCCGCCAGCCTGATCGGCGGCCTGCGCGCCAAAGGTCTGGACGCCGCGCAGATCCGCGCCAGCGATCCGGGTGAAGAAACCCGTGCCCGCGTGAGCGCCGAACACGGCATCGAAATGTTTGCCGACAACGCCCAAGCCATTGAGGGCGTGGACGTGATCGTGCTGGCGGTCAAACCCCAGGCGATGAAAACCGTTTGTGAAGCCATTCGCCCAAGCCTCAAGCCGAATCAACTGGTGGTCTCGATTGCGGCCGGCATCACCTGCGCCAGCATGAACAACTGGCTTGGCGCCCAGCCTATCGTGCGCTGCATGCCCAATACCCCGGCGCTGCTGCGTCAGGGCGTGAGCGGTTTGTTCGCCACCGGCGAAGTGAGCGCCGCACAGCGCCAGCAAGCGGAAGCACTGCTCTCGGCGGTGGGCGTTGCCCTGTGGCTGGACGAAGAACAACAACTGGACGCGGTGACCGCCGTTTCCGGCTCGGGCCCGGCGTATTTCTTCCTGCTGATCGAAGCCATGACCGCCGCCGGCGTGAAGCTCGGTCTGCCAGCGGATATCGCCGCCCAACTGACCCTGCAAACCGCTTTGGGCGCTGCACACATGGCAGTCGCCAGTGATGTCGACGCGGCTGAACTGCGTCGTCGCGTGACGTCGCCTGCGGGCACCACCGAAGCGGCGATCAAGTCCTTCCAGGCCGACGGCTTCGAAGCCCTGGTTGAAAAAGCACTCGGCGCCGCTGCGCATCGCTCGGCCGAGATGGCTGAGCAACTGGGTCGTTAATCAGCTCTTACAAAGGAATCAATGATGCTCGGACTCAATGACGCTGCCATTTTCATAATCAAGACCTTGGGCAGCCTGTACCTGCTGATCGTGCTGTTGCGCTTCATTCTGCAATTGGTTCGGGCGAATTTTTACAACCCGCTCTGCCAGTTCATCGTGAAAGCCACTCAACCGCTGCTCAAGCCCCTGCGCCGGGTAATCCCGAGCATGTTCGGGCTGGACATGTCGTCACTGGTACTGGCGCTGATCGTGCAGATGGTGCTGATAGCCGTCATCCTGCTGCTCAAAGGCTTCGAAGTCGACGTGCTGCTTTTGGTGCCTTGGGCACTGATCGCTATCTTCTCGCTGTTTTTGAGTGTTCTGTTCTACGCGATGATCATCAGTGTGATTCTGTCCTGGGTCGCCCCGGGCAGCCACAATCCGGGCGCAGAGCTGGTCGCGCAGATCACTGAACCGGTACTCGCCCCGTTCCGCCGGATCATTCCAAACCTGGGCGGCCTCGACATCTCGCCGATCTTCGCGTTTATCGTGATCCAGTTGCTGCAAAGCTGGCTGATCCCTCGCCTTGCGTACTTTGCCTTCATGCCACAGGGGCTGCTCGGTCTGATCTGATGAGCTACTTTCGCTGGGACGGTGATGACCTGATTCTGGAGTGTCACCTGCAACCGGCGGCCCGCAGCGATGATTTCTGCGGGCTGCATGGCGATCGTCTGAAGATCCGCCTGACCGCACCGCCCGTTGAAGGCAAGGCCAATGCGTATCTGATGGCGTTTCTGGCCAGGGCGTTCGGGGTTTCCAAGGGTCAGGTGAGTTTGATCAGTGGGGAGCTGAACCGGCAGAAGCGGGTGCGGATTTGTTCGCCGAAGAAGCTGCCGGATTTGCCGGATCTGGTGCGCCCGGCCTGACCTCAATGTGGCGAGGGAGCTTGCTCCCGCTGGGCTGCGAAGCGGCCCCAGACCAGTCGCCGCAATATCCCTGACAGACCCGGGCATCAACTTTCAGGGCCGCTTCGCGCTGGAGCGCCAGCCCGGCCCAACGGGAGCAAGCTCCCTCGCCACAGGTACATCGGGGGAAAATCAGGCCCGGCCTTTGCTTGCCGCTAGCCACAGCGGTCTTTAGACTTACGCCTCATTTCAATGAGAGCAGGGTCGATGCCAGCTGCCTTCCCCCCCGATTCTGTTGGTCTGGTGACGCCGCAAGTGGCGCACTTCAGTGAACCCCTGGCCTTGGCCTGCGGCCGTTCGCTGCCCGCTTATGACCTGATCTACGAAACCTACGGCACGCTGAACGCTACGGCGAGCAACGCCGTGCTGATCTGCCACGCCTTGTCCGGTCACCATCACGCTGCCGGCTTCCACAGCCCCGACGACCGCAAACCCGGTTGGTGGGACAGCTGCATCGGCCCCGGCAAACCGATCGACACCAACAAGTTTTTCGTGGTCAGCCTGAATAATCTTGGCGGGTGCAACGGCTCCACCGGCCCCAGCAGCATCAATCTGGAAACCGGCAAGCCATTCGGCGCCGATTTCCCGGTACTGACCGTAGAAGACTGGGTGCATAGCCAGGCACGCCTCGCCGACCTGCTCGGCATTCGCCAATGGGCGGCGGTGATCGGCGGCAGCCTCGGCGGCATGCAGGCCTTGCAGTGGACCATCACCTACCCGGACCGCGTGCGGCACTGCCTGGCCATCGCCTCGGCACCGAAGCTGTCGGCACAGAACATCGCGTTCAACGAAGTCGCACGCCAGGCGATCCTCACCGACCCGGAGTTCCACGGCGGCTCATTCCAGGAAGCGGGCGTGATCCCCAAGCGCGGGCTGATGCTGGCGCGGATGGTCGGGCACATCACGTACCTGTCCGACGACTCCATGGGCGAGAAATTCGGTCGCGGCCTGAAGAGCGAAAAGCTCAACTACGACTTCCACAGCGTCGAGTTCCAGGTCGAAAGCTACCTGCGATATCAGGGCGAGGAATTTTCCGGACGTTTCGACGCCAACACCTACCTGCTGATGACCAAGGCACTGGACTACTTCGACCCGGCGGCGAACTTCGACGATGACCTGGCGAAAACCTTTGCCAACGCCCAAGCCAGGTTCTGCGTGATGTCCTTCACCACCGACTGGCGTTTCTCCCCTGCCCGCTCGCGGGAACTGGTGGACGCGCTGATGGCGGCCAGGAAAGACGTCTGCTACCTGGAGATCGATGCTCCGCAAGGCCACGACGCCTTCCTGATTCCGATCCCGCGTTATTTGCAGGCCTTCAGCAATTACATGAACCGTATAGCGCTTTGAGGAAGACATGAGAGCCGATCTGGAAATCATCCAGGAATGGATCCCCGCCGGCAGCCGTGTGCTCGACCTCGGTTGCGGTGACGGCGAGTTGCTGACCTGGCTGCGTGACCACAAGCAGGTCACCGGCTATGGCCTGGAAAACGACCCGGACAACATTGCCGAGTGCGTTGCCAAGGGCATCAACGTCATCGAGCAAGATCTGGACAAGGGCCTGGGCAACTTCGCCAGCAACAGCTTCGACATCGTGGTCATGACCCAGGCCCTGCAAGCTGTGCATTACCCGGACAAGATCCTCGACGAAATGCTGCGGGTCGGTCGCCAGTGCATCATCACCTTCCCCAACTTCGGTCACTGGCGCTGCCGCTGGTACCTGGCGAGCAAGGGCCGGATGCCGGTGTCCGACTTTCTGCCGTACACCTGGTACAACACGCCGAACATTCACTTCTGCACTTTCGAAGACTTTGAAGCACTGTGTCGCGAACGTGAAGCCAAGGTCATTGATCGGCTTGCCGTGGATCAACAGCATCGGCATGGGTGGGCCAGTAAGCTATGGCCTAATCTGTTAGGTGAGATCGGCATCTATCGCGTCAGCAGCCCCGGTCTGCCGGACCACAAGGTCGCGGTCTGAATCACGACACTTCGAGGAGAACGATCATGGGTCGTCTAGCACTGTTTTTACTTACTGCCTGCCTGAGCGTCACCGCCATGGCCGCCGATGTCATCAAGGGCGAGCGCAAGGAAACCTTTGGCGACGTGACGGTGCATTACAACACCTTCAATTCCACTTTCCTGACCCCGGATATCGCCAAAGCGGCCGAGCTGAACCGCAGCAAGAATCAGGGCGTGATCAACGTCTCGGTACTCAAGGAAGGTAAACCACAGACGGCTCAGGTCAGCGGCACGGTCAAAGACCTGACCAGCCAAAGCATCCCGCTGAAGTTCAAACAGATCACTGAAACAGGCGCGGTATACTACATCGCCCAGTTCCCGGTGGATCAGCAGGAAATCCGCACCTTTGACATCAAGGTGCAGACCGGCGACAAAACCAACACCATCAGCTTCCAACAAGAGCTTTTCCCCGGCCAATGATGAATTTCACGCAACTCGTACTGGCCAGCCATAACGCCGGCAAACTCAAGGAACTCCAGGCCATGCTCGGCGAATCGGTGCACTTGCGCTCGATCGGCGAGTTCAGCAGCGTCGAGCCTGAAGAAACCGGCCTGTCGTTCGTCGAGAACGCCATTCTCAAGGCCCGCAATGCCTCGCGCATTTCCGGTCTGCCGGCCTTGGCCGACGATTCGGGGCTGGCGGTGGATTTCCTCGGCGGTGCGCCGGGTATCTATTCGGCCCGTTACGCCGACGGTAAAGGCGATGCGGCGAACAACGCCAAACTGCTCGACGTCTTGAAAGACGTGCCCGAAGCCGAGCGCGGCGCGCAGTTCGTCTGTGTGCTGGCGCTGGTGCGTCATGCCGACGATCCGTTGCCGATTCTCTGCGAAGGCCTGTGGCACGGGCGCATCCTGACCCAGGCCAGCGGTTTACACGGTTTTGGCTACGATCCGCTGTTCTGGGTGCCGGAGCGCAATTGTTCCAGCGCCGAACTAAGCCCGAGCGACAAGAACCTCATCAGCCACCGCGCCCGTGCAATGGATCTGCTGCGCCAGCGTCTGGGCCTGAAATGATCCATGACTCGTCCGCGTCGCCGCTGATCTTCGGCGGCGCCGCACAATCGCCTCGAGCGGCCCTGCCCGTGCTGCCGCCCCTGGCGTTGTACATCCACATCCCGTGGTGTGTACGCAAATGCCCTTATTGCGACTTCAACTCCCACACCGCCAGCCCCGTGCTGCCGGAAGAAGAATATGTCGACGCCCTGCTGGCCGACCTCGATCAAGACCTGCATGCGGTTTATGGCCGCGAGCTGAGTTCGATCTTCTTCGGTGGCGGTACGCCGAGCCTGTTCAGTGCCAAGGCGCTGGGTCGTTTGCTCAAGGGCGTCGAGCAACGTATTCCGTTTGCCAGCGACATCGAAATCACTCTGGAAGCCAATCCCGGGACGTTCGAGCAGGAGAAATTCGTCGCTTACCGGGCGCTGGGCATCAATCGCCTGTCGATCGGCATCCAGAGCTTTCAGGAAGAGAAACTCAAGGCCCTGGGGCGTATTCACAACGGTGATGAAGCCGTGCGTGCCGCCGGCATGGCCCGTCAGGCCGGCTTCGACAACTTCAATCTGGACCTGATGCACGGCTTGCCCGATCAGTCGCTGGACGATGCCCTGAACGACCTGCGCCAGGCCATTGCCCTGAAGCCGACGCACCTGTCCTGGTATCAGCTGACGCTGGAACCGAACACGGTGTTCTGGAACCAGCCGCCCACGCTGCCGGAAGACGACACCCTGTGGGATATTCAGGAGGCCGGTCAGGCGCTGTTGGCCGAACACGGTTACGCGCAATACGAAGTCTCGGCCTATGCCCTGCCCGGTCGTCCGGCACGGCATAACCTCAATTACTGGAGTTTCGGCGACTTCATCGGCATCGGTGCCGGCGCCCATGGCAAGCTCAGCCATCCGGACGGGCGCATCGTGCGCACCTGGAAGACCCGCCTGCCGAAGGACTACCTCAACCCGGCCAAAAGCTTCCAGGCCGGCGAGAAAGCCCTGACCAACGAAGAGCTGCCGTTCGAGTTCCTGATGAACGCCTTGCGCCTGACCGAGGGCGTCGAAGCGCGGTTGTATCCAGAGCGCACTGGGCTACCTCTGGAAAGCCTCGCTGAAGGCCGTCGCGAGGCCGAACAAAGTGGCTTGTTGCAGGTCGAACCGTCACGTCTGGCGGCCACGCTGCGCGGACAACTCTTTCTCAATGACTTGCTGCAGAATTTTCTGACATAAGGAAATCGAATGGATCTGGTACTCGACCTGCTTGCCACCGTGTCCCGCTGGAGCCGTAGCAACCTGTCGGAAATCTCTCTGGCGCTGGTGGGCTGCTTGCTGGTGCTGTTTGGCGCCGACATCAAGGGCTGGGTCGACCAACGCCTGGGCAGCATCGCCGGCGCTTTGCGCGTCCCGCTGATGGCCCTGCTGTGCATGGTCGGCAGCGGCGTGGCGCTGATCTATGCGACGCCATGGATCATCAAAGGCCTGAGCCAGTTCAACAACTACAGCCTGGCGCCGGTGCTGTTGGTGGTGCTGGTGTTGATCGGCGTCGTAGCCGACCGCCGCTGATCTCCAAGCACAACACAAAACAAATGTGGGAGCGGGCTTGCTCGCGAAAGCGGTAGATCATTCAACAGTGATGTTGACTGATACGACGCCTTCGCGAGCAAGCCAGCTCCCACATTTGGTATTGCGTAGGGTTTAGGACTGTTTTTCGAACTTCAGATCCCACACGCCATGCCCAAGGCGTTCGCCGCGGCGTTCGAACTTGGTGATCGGGCGTTCGGCCGGGCGCGGGACGCATTTGCCGTCTTCGGCGAGGTTGCGATAGCCCGGCGCGACGTTCATCACTTCCAGCATGTACTCGGCGTACGGTTCCCAGTCGGTGGCCATGTGCAACACACCGCCGACTTTCAACTTGCTGCGCACCAGCTCAGCGAACGATGCCTGAACGATACGACGCTTGTGGTGACGGCTCTTGTGCCACGGGTCCGGGAAAAACAGCATCAGGCGATCGAGGCTGTTGTCGGCGATGCAACGGTTAAGCACTTCGATCGCATCGCAATCGTAAACCCGCAGGTTAGTCAGGCCCTGAGTCAGTACGCCATTGAGCAGCGCGCCGACACCCGGACGGTGAACCTCCACGCCAATGAAATCCTGCTCCGGCGAGGCCGCGGCCATTTCCAGCAGCGAATGGCCCATGCCGAAACCGATTTCCAGCGAGCGCTTTGCTGCGCGCCCGAACACCTGATCGAAGTCCACCGGTGCGTCGGCCAAAGGCAGTACGAACAGCGGCGTACCTTGGTCCAGACCACGCTGCTGGCCTTCGGTCATGCGCCCGGCGCGCATCACGAAACTCTTGATGCGGCGGTGTTGGCGCTCTTCGCCTTCTTCTTGCTGGATAGGCGTGTCGTTCGATTCAGTCATCAATGGCTCTTACTTGATCAGACCATCCAGCGGCGAGGAGGCGCTGGCATAGAGTTTTTTCGGCATGCGGCCGGCGAGGTAGGCCAGACGGCCCGCCACGATGGCGTGTTTCATGGCTTCGGCCATCATGATCGGCTGCTGGGCATGGGCGATGGCCGAGTTCATCAGCACCGCTTCGCAACCCAATTCCATGGCGATGGTGGCGTCGGAAGCGGTGCCGACACCGGCATCTACCAGCACGGGAATCTTGGCTTCTTCGAGGATGATCTGCAGGTTGTACGGGTTGCAGATGCCCAAGCCCGTACCAATCAGACCGGCCAGCGGCATGACCGCGATGCAGCCGATTTCCGCCAGTTGACGGGCAATGATCGGGTCATCGCTGGTGTACACCATCACGTCGAAGCCTTCCTTGACCAGCACTTCGGCGGCCTTGAGGGTTTCGATCACGTTGGGGAACAGGGTTTTCTGGTCCGCCAGCACTTCCAGCTTCACCAGGTTGTGGCCGCCGAGCAGCTCACGGGCCAGGCGGCAGGTGCGCACAGCCTCGGTAGCGTCGAAGCAGCCGGCGGTGTTAGGCAGGAATGTGTAGCGATCCGGCGACAGGACTTCGAGCAGGTTCGGTTCGCCCGGGTTCTGACCGAGGTTGGTACGGCGCACGGCGAAGGTAACGATCTCGGCACCCGAGGCTTCGATGGCCAGGCGGGTTTCTTCCATGTCACGGTACTTGCCGGTGCCTACCAGCAAACGCGACTGGTAGGTACGACCGGCCAGGACGAAGGGCTTGTCGCTACGAACGATGCTCATGGGAAATCCTCTGTAGGGGTGAGGTTCTTGCAGAATTCTGTGCCCATTAGGGCCGGACGACTAGCCGCCGCCGATGGCATGGACCACTTCGACGGAATCGCCGTCGTTCAGCGTGGTTTCTGCATGCTGGCTGCGCGGGACGATATCCAGATTGAGCTCGACCGCCACCCGGCGCCCGGTCAGTTCCAGACGGGTCAGCAGGGCCGCAACGGTTTCACCGTCGGGCAGTTCAAGGGATTCGCCGTTCAACTGAATGCGCATGCCGAATGCCGCCATCATTTTAGGGGCTGGCATTCTAGCCCGATCAGTCAGGCCGACCCAAGCCATTCGTCTTGAAACACGATCCCGTAGGAGCGAGGCTTGCCCGCGAAGGCATAGTGTCAGTCGAAGAAGATGGTGGCTGATACGACGCCTTCGCGGGCAAGCCTCGCTCCTACGCCCGCCAGGCGGCGAGCCCCAGGCAAACCCAGCCGACCAGGAACGCCAGGCCACCGAAGGGCGTAACGATCCCGAGCTTGCTGATGCCTGTCATCGTCAGCAGGTACAGGCTGCCGGAAAACAACAGAATGCCTATAGCAAAGGATGCGCCGGCCCAAGTAATCAGTCGACCGGGAATCTGCGTGGCGAGCAGCGCTACACCCAGCAACGCCAGGGTGTGCACCAGTTGATAGGTGACGCCCGTATGGAAAATCGCCAAGTACTCGGGCGTCAGACGGCTTTTCAGGCCGTGAGCGGCGAATGCGCCCAGGGCAACGCCGGTGAAGCCGAAGAAAGCGGCCAGCATTAGAAAGCCACGCAGCATGAAGAACTCCAGTCAGACTCGATCAACAGGGTCTGTATAATGGCCGGCTCAACGGGTTCGGCCAAGCCATCTCTATGCTGCAGTTATTTTTCCGTCGTTTCACGAAGGCCCTGCTCTGGTTCGCGGGCGGCAGCGTATTGCTGGTATTACTGTTTCGGGTGGTGCCGCCACCGGGAACGGCGCTGATGGTCGAGCGCAAGATCGAATCCTGGTTCGACGGTGAACCCATTGACCTGCAACGCACCTGGAAACCCTGGGATGAAATCTCCGACGACCTGAAAGTCGCGGTGATTGCCGGTGAAGACCAGAAGTTTCCCGAGCATTGGGGCTTTGATATCGGCGCGATTCAGGCAGCGTTTGCGCATAACGAACGCGGTGGCTCGATTCGTGGCGCCAGCACTTTGAGCCAGCAGGTATCGAAGAACCTGTTTCTGTGGTCTGGCCGCAGCTGGCTGCGCAAGGGCCTGGAAGCCTGGTTTACCGGGCTGATCGAGGTGCTCTGGCCCAAGCAGCGGATTCTTGAGGTGTACCTCAACAGCGTCGAATGGGATGAAGGGGTGTTTGGCGCCGAAGCGGCGGCTCAGCATCACTTTGGTGTGGGCGCGCGTTCGCTGTCCCGGCAGCAGTCGAGTTTGCTGGCCGCAGTACTTCCGAACCCGCGGGTGTGGAGCGCCAGCCATCCAACCAACTACGTAGCACGGCGGGCGGGCTGGATTCGGCAGCAGATGAGTCAGTTGGGCGGTGACAGTTATCTGGTCGGGCTCAACGATTCGCGGCGGGCACCTTGGTCTCAATAACGCTAAAGCCCCCCCTGTGGTTAACAGGAATATTGCGCACAAACAAAAACGCCCCGATCAATGATCGGGGCGTTTTTTATTGCCGGTGCGCAGGTTACGCGGCAATCGACAACTTGAGCTTGTTCATCGCGCTCTTCTCGAGCTGACGAATACGCTCGGCCGACACGTTGTACTTCTGCGCCAGGTCGTGCAGCGTGGCTTTTTCTTCTGCCAGCCAGCGCTGGTAGAGGATGTCGCGGCTGCGGTCGTCCAGCACTTCAAGCGCTTCGTGCAGGTTGTGGTTGGAGTTGTCGCTCCAGTCGGCGTCTTCCAGTTGACGGGCCGGGTCGTACCGGTGGTCTTCCAGATAGTTGGCCGGCGACTGGAATGCACTGTCGTCGTCCGCTTCCGCAGCCGGGTCGAAAGCCATGTCATGGCCGGTCAGGCGACTTTCCATTTCGCGCACTTCCCGCGGCTCTACGCCGAGGCTTTCCGCCACACGATGGACTTCCTCGTTGTTCAGCCAGGCCAGACGTTTCTTCTGGCTGCGCAGGTTGAAGAACAACTTGCGCTGAGCCTTGGTGGTCGCGACTTTCACGATCCGCCAGTTACGCAGGATGAACTCGTGGATTTCCGCCTTGATCCAGTGCACCGCAAAGGACACCAGGCGTACGCCCATTTCCGGGTTGAAACGCTTGACCGCCTTCATCAGGCCGACGTTGCCTTCCTGAATCAGGTCAGCCTGGGCCAGGCCGTAGCCGGAATAGCTACGGGCAATGTGTACGACAAAACGCAGGTGGGCGAGCACCATCTGCCGAGCCGCCCCCAAATCCTGCTCATAATAGAGACTCTCGGCCAGTTCACGCTCCTGCTCCGGCGTCAGCAATGGGATGCTGTTCACCGTGTGCACATAGGCCTCCAGGTTCGCACCCGGGACCAGAGCATATGCAGGTTGCAAAGAATTGGTCATACGAAAAAACCTCCGACTTACATAACTCGTGCAGTTCAGCACTGCGAAAATTGACCGGGAACCAAAAGACAAGTTCCCATAAACGCTGAAAGGTCAATACGAGCAAAATGATATTACTTTGGCGCAAGCTCCCGCAGGTGGCGTGCGACTGCAATCCATGCACCGATATACCCCAACAGCACCGCGCCAAGCAAGAGCGATAGACCGTCGGCAACTGGCACTCCGGCCAGCGCAAAATCACTGCCGTACAAACCGGCCAATCCAACCACCGCGTCATTCAGCCAGTTCAGGCCGAACGCCAATACGCCCCAGGAAAGAAACCCCGCACCGAAGCCATACAACGCGCCCATATACAGAAAGGGCCTGCGCACATAGCTGTCAGTGCCGCCGACGAGTTTAATCACTTCTATCTCTGTGCGGCGGTTTTCAATATGAAGACGAATGGTATTGCCTATCACCAAAAGTAATGCAGAAACCAAAAGCACGGTCAGACCGAAGACAAAACGGTCGCCCAGTTTGAGAATGGCTGCCAGACGCTCGACCCAGACTAGATCAAGTTGCGCCTGTTGTACCTTCGGCAATTCGGAAAGTTTTTGTCTCAATGCTTCAAGCGCGGGCTTGTCGACCTCGTTCGGGGTCACCAGGACCACGCCCGGCAGCGGGTTTTCCGGGAGTTCCTTGAGCGCTTCGCCCAGTCCGGACTGCTGCTGGAACTCTTCCAGCGCCTGATCGCGACCCACGTACTCGGCGTCGGCCACGCCCGGCATGCCCTTGATCTGCTCACGCAACGACTCGCCCTGTTCAGGGCTGGCATCGAGTTGCAGGTACAGGGAAATCTGCGCCGCACGCTGCCAGGAACCGCCGAGACGTTCCACGTTACTTAGCAGAAGTGACAGGCCCATCGGTAAACTGAGGGCAACAGCCATCACCATGCAGGTGAAAAAGCTACCGATCGGGTGTTTGCCCAAGCGGCGCAAGCTGTCCAGCAGACTGGCACGATGGCTTTCGACCCAGGCGCGGAACAGCGTAGAGAAATCCGGGCCATCGTCATCGTCGCGCTTTTTTTTCTGCTGCTGCGGTTGCGGATCGGCGGCTTTCGGGGCCACGCGCTCGGAAACTTTGGGGCTACGTGTTGCACTCATACGCCAGCCTCCCCGTCGCCGATCAATCGGCCACGCTGCAAGGTGAGCATTCGGTGACGCATGCGGGCAATCAGTGCCAGGTCGTGACTGGCGATCAGCACACTGGTGCCCAGACGGTTGATGTCTTCGAACACGCCCATGATTTCTGCCGCCAGACGCGGGTCGAGGTTACCGGTCGGTTCGTCCGCCAGCAGCAAGGCTGGACGGTGAACGATGGCGCGAGCGATGCCGACGCGCTGTTGCTGGCCGGTGGACAGGTCGCCGGGATAGAGATCGGTCTTGTCCGAGAGCGCCACGCGCTCCAGGGCCGAGTCCACGCGCTTGGCGACTTCAGCCTTGGACAAGCCAAGGATCTGCAGCGGCAACGCGACGTTGTTGAACACCGTGCGATCGAACAGCAGTTGGTGGTTCTGAAACACCACGCCGATTTGCCGACGCAGGAACGGGATTTGCGCATTGCTGATGGTGCTCAGGTCTTGCCCTGCCAACAGCAATTTGCCGGTGGTCGGACGTTCCATGGCCAGCAACAGCCGCAACAAGGTGCTTTTACCGGCGCCGGAATGGCCGGTGACAAACAAGAATTCGCCCCGACGGACTCGAAAGCTCAGCTCATGCAAGCCGACGTGACCATTCGGGTAGCGTTTACCGACCTGTTCGAAACGAATCATGAACGCTCCCGCTCGGCAAACAATGCCTGGACAAAGGGTTCTGCTTCAAAAGTACGCAAATCGTCGATGCCTTCGCCGACGCCGATATAGCGAATCGGCAAGCCAAACTGCTTGGCCAGGGCGAAAATCACCCCGCCCTTGGCGGTGCCATCGAGTTTGGTCAGCGCCAGGCCGGTCAGTTCGACGGTCTGGTTGAATTGCTTGGCCTGGTTGATGGCGTTCTGGCCGGTACCGGCGTCGAGCACCAGCAGCACTTCGTGCGGCGCATCGGCATCGAGCTTGCCGATCACCCGGCGAACTTTTTTCAGTTCTTCCATCAGGTTGTCTTTGGTGTGCAAACGACCGGCGGTGTCGGCGATCAGCACGTCAATGCCACGAGCCTTGGCGGCCTGCACGGCATCGAAGATGACCGAAGCCGAGTCGGCGCCAGTGTGCTGGGCGATGACCGGAATCTTGTTGCGCTCACCCCAGACCTGCAATTGCTCGACCGCGGCGGCGCGAAAGGTGTCACCGGCGGCAAGCATGACTTTCTTGCCGTCGAGTTGCAGTTTCTTCGCCAATTTACCGATGGTGGTGGTCTTGCCGGCGCCGTTGACGCCCACCACCAGAATCACGAATGGCTTGTTCTGCGAGGTGATTTTCAACGGCTGTTCGACGGGTTTGAGCATCGCTGCCAGCTCGGCTTGCAGGGATTTGTACAACGCGTCGGCATCGGCCAGTTCTTTGCGAGCGACTTTCTGGGTCAGGCGCTGAATGATCACCGACGTCGCTTCGACGCCGACATCGGCGGTCAGCAGACGGGTTTCGATGTCTTCGAGCAACTCGTCATCGATGATTTTCTTGCCGAGGAACAGGCTGGCCATGCCCTCGCCAATGCTGGCGCTGGTCTTGGACAGGCCTTGCTTGAGGCGGGCGAAGAAACCGGCTTTGGACTCTTCGGTACGCACAGGCTCGACCGGAGTTTCGACGGGAGCAACAGGCGTGGCGACAACAGGAACGATGACCGGTGCAGGTGCAGGTGCAGGTGCAGGTGCAGGCTCTGGTGCTTGAACAATCGGAGCAACCGGAGCGGGAGCAACAAATACCGGCACTTCTGGTTCTGGAACAACCGGTGCAACCGGAGCGGGAGCAACAAATACCGGCACTTCTGGTTCTGGAACAACCGGTGCAGGCTCGGCCACGAACACGGGCTCAACGACCGGCTCAACCACTGGCGCCTGAACCGGCTCAGGTGCAAATGCGGCCTGGGCCGGAATCGGTGGCGTGATGTGAACCGCTTGCTCATCTTCGACCAACGCCACCGGCTCTTCCGCCACCGGCAACGTCAGCCACGGCTCGGCGGCTGGCGTCAGTGGCAACGGGGCCACGACTACGGTTCCAGGCTCAGGCGCAGGCTCGGCCGCGGGTTGCAGCACCGGCTCGGCAATCGGCAGGGCAATCGGCGCAGGCACTTGTTCCATGACCGGCGCAGGTGTTGGCTCAGGAAGTGGCTGTGGCTGTTCGACAACGGGTTCCTGCGGCTTTTTGCGCAGCCATCCGAACAGGCTTTTCTTCTCGCCAGCCGCAGCTGGGGTCTTCTTGTCGTCGTTGGAACCAAACATGGAGGACGGCTATCTCACAGTAGCGACGCGCCAAAGGGCGCCTCGGCAATAAATAATTCGATGCAGAACAGACTGCGATTCATCCAGCTTGTTCGCGCGCAACATTTTGTCGAGGTACCAACGGCACCTCAAAGATACGATTTCACGAAGGACTAGACCGGCAAAATCGGCGAAAAAGCAGAGTTTAGCTGCTAAACACATGCCTTCCGTCGTAAACCTATACAGCCTGATCAAACCCAAAGGCCTGATAGGCGTGGCCGCCAGTAAAACGGATCAGTATCCTAGCACCCTCTCGCCCGCCGACGCTAAGACCAAGCGGGCAGCCCAACAGGTTTAAAAACGAATGAATGCTCTAGCCCGCCGCGCTGCAGGCCTGCTGTTCAGCACAGTTTGTCTGCCCCTCTCGGCCCTGGCTGCCGATCCACAACCCACCCACGAATTCACCCTTGACAACGGCCTGAAGGTTGTCGTGCGCGAAGACCATCGTGCGCCAGTCGTCGTCTCCCAAGTCTGGTACAAGGTTGGCTCAAGCTATGAGACCCCGGGCCAGACCGGGCTGTCCCACGCGCTGGAACACATGATGTTCAAGGGCAGCGAGAAAGTCGGCCCCGGCGAAGCGTCGCTGATCCTGCGCGACCTCGGTGCCGAAGAGAACGCCTTCACCAGCGATGACTTCACCGCGTATTACCAAGTGCTGGCCCGTGATCGCCTGGGCGTGGCCTTCGAGCTGGAAGCCGACCGCATGGCCAATCTGCGCCTGCCAGCCGACGAGTTCACCCGCGAGATCGAAGTCATCAAAGAAGAACGTCGCCTGCGCACCGACGACAAGCCGATGTCCAAGGCCTACGAACGCTTCATGGCCATGGCCTACCCCGCCAGCGGATATCACACGCCGACCATCGGATGGATGGCGGACCTCGACCGCATGAAGGTCGAAGAGCTGCGCCACTGGTATCAATCCTGGTATGTGCCGAACAACGCCACCCTGGTCGTGGTCGGTGACGTAACCCCGGACGAAGTCAAAACCCTGGCCCAGCGTTACTTCGGCCCGATCGCCAAGCGTGACGTGCCACCGGCGAAAATTCCGCTGGAACTGGCCGAGCCCGGCGAACGGAAGATTACCCTGCATGTGCAAACCCAATTGCCGAGCCTGATGCTGGCCTTCAACGTGCCGAGCATCACCACGGCCGAAGACAAGCGCTCGGTGAACGCCCTGCGCCTGATCTCTGCACTGCTCGACGGCGGCTACAGCGGCCGGATCCCGACGCAACTGGAACGCGGCGAAGAGCTGGTGTCCGGCGGTTCGTCGAGCTACGACGCCTACACCCGCGGCGACAGCCTGTTCACTTTGTCGGCCACGCCGAACACTCAGAAGAAGAAAACCATGGCCCAGGCGGAAGCCGGCCTGTGGAAACTGCTCGAACAGCTGAAAACCACCGCGCCGTCCACTGAAGAGCTGGAGCGCGTGCGAGCGCAGGTCATTGCCGGCCTGGTCTACGAACGTGACTCGATCACCAGCCAGGCCACCGCCATCGGCCAACTGGAAACCGTCGGCCTGTCCTGGAAACTGATGGACACCGAACTCGCCGACCTGGAAAGCGTGACCCCACAAGATATCCAGAAGGCCGCCAAGCTGTATTTCACCCGCGAACGTCTCAGCGTCGCCCATGTACTGCCACAGGAGACGACTCATGAGTGAGCGTAAAAAATCGCGCCTGGCCCTGATCGGCCTGATCGCTGTCGCACTGATCGGGTCTGCCGCTTTCTATTTGTCAAAACCCGACGAGTCCAAAGCCAGCGAAGCCCTTGACAAAGCCAAGGCCAGCCAGAAACTGCAATCCCTGGCGGAACTCGACGGCAAAGCCCCAAGCCGTCGCTCGCTGAACGTGCAGACCTGGAACACCGCCGAAGGCGCCAAGGTATTGTTCGTCGAAGCCCGTGAGCTGCCGATGTTCGATATGCGCCTGATCTTCGCCGCTGGCAGCAGCCAGGACGGCGATGCATCCGGCCTGGCACTGCTGACCAACGCCATGCTCAACGAAGGTGTGGCCGGCAAAGACGTTGGCGCTATCGCCCAGAGCTTCGAAGGCCTGGGGGCTGACTTCGGTAACGGCGCGTATAAAGACATGGCGATTGCCTCCTTGCGCAGCCTCAGTGACGTGGACAAACGCGCGCCGGCCTTGAAGCTGTTCGCTGAAGTCGTCGGCAAACCGACCTTCCCCGCCGACTCGTTCGCCCGCATCAAGAACCAGATGCTGGCCGGCTTCGAATACCAGAAACAGAACCCCGGCAAACTCGCCAGCCTGGAGCTGATGAACCGCTTGTATGGCGATCACCCGTACGCGCATTCCAGCGACGGCACGGCGAAAAGCATCCCTCCGATCACCCTGGCGCAGTTGCGAGCCTTCCATCAGAAAGCCTACGCCGCTGGCAACGTGGTGATTGCGCTGGTGGGCGATCTGTCCCGCGCCGAGGCCGAGGCGGTTGCCGCACAAGTGTCCGCCGACCTGCCCAAGGGGCCGGCCTTGGCAAAAATCGAACAACCGACCGACCCCAAGTCCAGCATCGGCCACATCGAGTTTCCGTCCAAGCAAACCAACCTGATGATCGCGCAACTGGGCATCGACCGTGATGATCCGGATTACGCAGCGTTGTCCTTGGGCAATCAGATCCTTGGCGGCGGTGGCTTCGGCACCCGGTTGATGAGCGAAGTGCGCGAGAAGCGCGGCCTGGCCTATGGCGTGTATTCGGGCTTCAGCCCGATGCAGGTTCGCGGCCCGTTCATGATCAACCTGCAGACCCGCGCGGAGATGAGCGAAGGCACGCTGAAACTGGTGCAGGACGTGCTCGCCGACTACCTTAAAACCGGCCCCACCGAGAAAGAACTCGACGATGCCAAACGTGAACTGGCCGGCAGCTTCCCGCTGTCCACCGCCAGCAACGCCGATATCGTCGGGCAGCTTGGCGCCATGGGTTTCTACAACTTGCCGCTGAGCTACCTGGAAGACTTCATGCAGCAGTCCCAGAGCCTGACCGTCGAGCAAGTCAAAGCCGCATTGAACAAACACCTGAGCACGGACAAACTGGTCATCGTCAGCGCTGGCCCGACCGTGCCACAAAAGCCGTTGCCGGCCCCTACTGACAAACCTGCCGAGCAACCGCTCGGGGTTCCGGAGCATTAATGGCCACTCGCCCGAAAAAACCTGTCCACAACGTGCATAACGGTGTGAATCAACTGCGCATCATCGGCGGCGAATGGCGCAGCCGAAAGCTGAGCTTCCCTGACGCCCCGGGCCTGCGACCGACCCCGGACCGGGTGCGTGAAACCCTGTTCAACTGGCTCGCGCCTTACGTCGCCGGAGCCAAGGTGTTCGATCCGTTTGCCGGCAGCGGCGCGCTGTTTCTGGAAGCCTTGTCCCGCGGCGCGGCCATGGGCCAGGCGCTGGACGCCAGCAACATCGCGGTGTCCAGCCTGAAAGAACATCTGGGTACCCTGCGCTGCACCACCGGCCAGGTACAGACTGCCGACGCCTTGCGCTATCTGGAAACCCAACCGGCCACAGCGTTCGATCTGGTGTTTCTCGACCCTCCATTCAATCAGAACCTGTTGCCGGTCGTTTGCACTTTGCTCGAAGAGCGTCATTGGCTGACCGACGATGCGTGGGTCTACACTGAAAGCGAAACCGCACCGTCGATATTGGGCTTGCCGGAAAATTGGCGCCTGCATCGGGAGCAAAAATCCGGACGGGTGTATTACGCGTTGTGGCAACGTATGGCAGGGATTGCCGGTTAGTCCGGCCTGAAAAAACGGTGCGAAACTCAGTCAGCTAACGCTGCGGGTAAGCACCGCTGCATCGAGAGCAATCGTGTCCCATCTGCCAGAACGTTTCACCCCCGCCTTCACGCCCGCCTACGGTCTGGGTAATCCGCACTTACAAACCCTGTGGGGACCGCTATGGCGCAAAACCACGCATATCGACCGCGAACGCGAACGTTTGTGGCTCGAAGACGGCGACTTCCTTGACCTGGACTGGCACGGCCCCCACAGCACGAATGCGCCGCTGGTGTTGGTGCTGCACGGCCTGACCGGCTCATCGAACTCGCCTTATGTGGCCGGGATGCAAAAGGCGCTGGGTGCCCAGGGTTGGGCCAGCGTCGCGCTGAACTGGCGAGGCTGCTCCGGCGAGCCCAATCTGTTGCCACGCAGTTACCATTCCGGGGCCAGTGAAGACCTGGCGGAAACCATCAAACACCTGCGAAACCAACGCCCCCTTGCACCGCTGTATGCGGTCGGTTATTCCATGGGCGGTAACGTGTTGCTCAAGCATCTGGGCGAAACGGGCAGCAACAGCGGTGTGCTAGGCGCCGTGGCAGTGTCGGTGCCGTTTCGCCTCGATCACTGCGCCGATCGTATCAGCCAGGGTTTTTCCAAATTCTATCAAGCGCATTTCATGCGAGAGATGGTCGCCTACATCAAGAACAAGCAGCGCAGGTTCCAGCATGAAGGGCATCAGGATGGCCTGGCGGCATTGGCGGCGCTGGGCTCACTGGAGAATATGCGCACCTTCTGGGATTTCGATGGCCGGGTGACCGCACCACTGAATGGTTTCGCCGATGCCGCGGATTATTATCGCCGCGCTTCGAGTCGTTATTTCCTTGGGGAGATTCGCACACCGACCCTGATTATCCAGGCGGCCGATGACCCGTTTGTCTTTCCTCATAGCCTGCCGCAAGCCGACGAATTGTCTGCCTGCACGCAATTCGAGTTGCAGGCCAAGGGTGGGCATGTCGGCTTCGTCGAGGGCTCCTTCCGGCAACCGGGTTACTACCTGGAACGGCGCATTCCCCAATGGCTGGCCACCACAGGGCGCAAGTAACCCATGGATTCCGGTCAGGGCGAGTCGATTCACTTCTGGCAAACGGCGCCGTTGGCCGGGGTCGAGTTGTTGTCCGCACGCTACATCGAACAGCGCTTCGCCCCTCATGTGCATGACGGCTATGTGATCGGCATGATCATGGCTGGCGCCCAGCGTTATCGCTATCGAGGCGCCGAGCATCTGGCGGGCAGCGGCACGCTCGTACTGATCAATCCGGATGAACTGCACACCGGTCACAAAGGGACGGAAGACGGTTGGTTGTACCGGGCGTTTTATCCCGACAGCGGGCAGATTCTTTCACTGCTGGACGAGCTCGAACTGCCGACCGATACCTTGCCGGCGTTTGGCGCCACGTTGTATCGCGATCCGGATCTGGTGAAGGGATTCTGCCAATTGCATTGTTTGCTGGAGAGCCCGTCCACTGCCCTGCAGCAACAAACCGTCTGGCGGGAAATGATGCTGTCGCTGTTGCAACGTCACGCAGCCGTTCCGATCGCCAGCAGACCCGGTAAGGAACATCGGGCGGTGACCCTGGCCAAGGAACTGCTGCAATCACGATTGGCGGTGCCGCCTTCGCTGGAAGAACTGGCGTCGACGGTGAACCTGTCGCCCTTTCACTTCGCCCGGGTATTCCGCAGAGCTACCGGCATGCCGCCACACACCTGGTTGATGCAGCAGCGTATCGCCCGGGCACGGGCGCTGCTACAGCGAGGCTGCCTGCCGCTGGAAGTAGCGACCCAACTGGGTTTTGCCGACCAGAGCCATCTGAGTCGGCAATTCAAACAGGTTTACGGCGTAGGACCGGGGGCGTATCGCAGCGCTCGGCAGCTGCCTGGTTATGGATGACGAAGATCCAAATGTGGGAGCGGGCTTGCTCGCGAAAGCGGTGGGTCAGTCGATATTAATGTCGTCTGTTACACCGCCTTCGCGAGCAAGCCCGCTCCCACATTGGCTTTGCGTTTACTCGCCGGTGGCGACGCCTCGCGCAGGATCGTTGATCCACTCGCTCCACGACCCCGCATACAACGCCCCAAGCGGATAACCCGCCAGGCACAGGGCGAACAAGTTGTGGCAGGCGGTCACACCGGAACCGCAATACGCGACCAACTCCGTCGGTGAACGATCACCGAGTTTTGCGGCAAACCGCTGCTTGAGCTGTTCGGCCGGCAGGAACCGACCGTCGCTGCTCAGGTTATCGGTGAACGCGGCACATTGTGCGCCGGGGATGTGCCCGGCAATCGGATCGATCGGCTCCACTTCGCCCTTGAAGCGCGGCAAGCCGCGGGCGTCGAGCAAGGTCAGCGCGGGCTGGCCGAGACGTTGCTGGAGTTGTTCGGCGCTGAGCACCAACGAAGCATCCGGCGTCCCGGTGAAGGTGCCGCGAGTGATTGTTGGCGGATCAAGACTCAGGGGCAATCCGGCGGCATGCCAGGCTTTCAGTCCGCCATCGAGAATGAACACGCCATCGCGCTTGCCCAGCCACGCCAGCAACCACCAGGCCCGCGCCGCGTAGGCGCCGGGACCGTCATCGTACAAAACCACTTCGCTGTCGGCGTTGATGCCCCAGGTTTGCAAGCGTTCGATCAAGTCGGCGGGCTCGGGCAATGGATGACGCCCGGTAACCCCCTTGACCACTGCCCCGCTCAAATCACGCTCAAGATCGGCAAAGCTCGATCCGGCAATATGCCCTTCGGCGTAGCTGCGCTGACCGTAGTCCGGGTCTTCGAGGGCAAAACGACAATCCAGAATCACCAGCCCCGGCGTCTCCTTTTTCAGGTCCAACGCTTGCGGGCTGATCAGTTGCGCAATGGGCATAACGGGCTCCTGTGATTTTTTGTCTGGAATCCTACTGCACTCTTTATTCCACTTCTCTATCCCACTTCTTCCAGCGCCCGGGCCAGCGGCACATAAAACTCTTCGAACAGTGCATTCACCGCATTGCGAGCTTGATCGGTGACGAACCCCGCCTCCAGCACCAGCACCTGATAAACGCCACGTTTGATGGCCTGTTCGCTCAGATGGTTGGAATTTTCGCGCGTGGTGCACAGAAAACGCACCCACGATGTGAGGATGATCCAGGCATTGAGGGTCAGGGATTCGATCTGAACCTTATCCATGCACAGAATGCCCGCCTCGACGAAGCCCGCGTAGATGTGTGTGCCCTGGATCAGGCAGCGCTGGGAAAAACGCCGGTAACGGGCGGCCAGCTCGGGATCGCTGTCGAGCAAATGCTCAAGGTCGCGATGCAGGAAGCGGTAGCGCCACATGGCGGAGAGCAATTCCTTGAGATAGAAGCGCTTGTCTTCAACTGTCGCGGCACGCCCCTGGGGCGGGCGCAGGAAGCTGTCCACCAGGCTTTCGTACTCACTGAACAACACGGCGATGATCGCCTGCTTGTTGGGGAAGTGGTAGTACAGGTTGCCCGGGGAAATCTCCATGTGGGCAGCAATGTGGTTGGTGCTGATGCTGCGCTCGCCCTGCTGATTGAACAGCTCCAGGCTGTTCTGCACGATGCGCTCGCTGGTTTTGATCCGAGGGGCCATGGCTTGAGCTTTAATTCAGAGTGCGGTGATGGGCATCTTACGACCTATCCGCGGATGGATAAACAAAGCTGCACCAGGATGGCATTTGACTTTATAGAGCATAGACTCTAAAAAGTTCCTCATTACAATAAATCCGGAGCCGACCATGCCTGCTGACATTGCCTACCTGAAAAACCTGCAGCAGCCTCTGGACGAGCTCCAAACCCTGTTCGACGCTCAACGCGCGGCATATGCGGCCCACCCGATGCCCCCCGCGGCTCAGCGCCAGCAATGGCTAAAAGCGTTGCGGGATCTGCTGAGCAATGAGCGCCAGGCCCTGATCGATGCCATCAGCCAGGATTTCAGCCACCGCAGCGCCGATGAAACCCTGCTCGCCGAGTTGATGCCCAGCCTGCACGGCATTCACTACGCCAGCCGGCATCTCAAAACCTGGATGAAAACCTCGCGACGCAAAGTCGGCATCGCCTTTCAGCCGGCGTCGGCCAAAGTCGTTTATCAGCCGTTGGGCGTGGTCGGAGTGATCGTGCCGTGGAACTACCCGCTTTATCTGGCCATCGGGCCGCTGGTGGGTGCGTTGTCGGCGGGCAATCGGGTGATGCTCAAACTCAGCGAATCGACCCCGGCCACCGGCTTGCTGCTCAAGGAACTGCTAGGTCGAATCTTTCCCCAGGACCTGGTCTGCGTGGTATTGGGCGAGGCCGATATCGGCGTGGCGTTCTCGCGGCTGCGTTTCGATCACTTGCTGTTCACCGGCGCCACCAGCATCGGCAAACATGTGATGCGCGCGGCGGCCGAGAACCTGACGCCGGTGACCCTCGAACTGGGCGGCAAGTCTCCGGCCATCGTTTCCCGCGATGTGCCGCTCAAGGACGCCGCCGAACGCATCGCTTTCGGCAAGACCCTCAACGCCGGGCAAACCTGTGTCGCCCCGGACTATGTGCTGGTGCCGGAAGACCGCGTAGGCTCTTTCGTCGAAGCCTATCGTCAGGCGGTTTGCGGGTTTTATCCGACACTGGCCGATAACCCGGACTACACCGCCATCATCAATGATCGACAACTGGCGCGGCTCAACGGCTACCTCAGCGACGCCACCAGCAAGGGCGCGCTGCTGATTCCGCTGTTCGATCAGGGCCAGGGTCGGCGCATGAGTCATAGCCTGCTGCTCAACGTCAGCGACGACATGACGGTGATGCAGGACGAAATCTTCGGCCCGTTGCTGCCGATCGTGCCGTACAAGGATCTCGATGAAGCGTTTACCTACATCAACCAGCGACCTCGTCCGCTGGCGCTGTATTACTTCGGCTACGACAAGCGCGAGCAAAACCGCGTCCTCGACGAAACCCATTCCGGCGGCGTTTGCCTCAATGACACCTTGCTGCACGTGGCTCAGGACGACATGCCGTTCGGCGGCATCGGGGCATCGGGCATGGGCCACTACCACGGACGCGAAGGTTTCCTGACTTTCAGCAAGGCCAAAGGTGTACTGATCAAACAGCGCTTCAACGCGGCGAAGCTGATCTATCCGCCGTACGGAAAATCCATTCAGAAACTGATCCAGAAGCTGTTTATCCGCTAACGATCATCACCGCCGGGTAATAACAATAATGAGCCCAAGCCTGTCCGACACACCCGCGCTGTCACGGCGCGGCCTGCTTAAATTCAGCCTCGGCGCCAGCGCCTTTCTGGCCACGGCCGGATTAGGCGCGAGCCTCAGCGGCTGCTCGTCGAGCAACCCGGCCAGCGGTTTTGCGATTCTGCGCAGCGGTGACCTGCTGTTTCTGCGGGCAGTGATTCCGGTGATGCTCGATGGCGCGGTGGCCGTTGAAAAAATGCCGGCCGCTGTTGCCGGGACCTTGCACTGCCTGGATAACGGCCTGAATCACCTGTCGCCGGAAATGCTCAAACTGACCCGGCAATTATTCGATGTGTTGGGGATGAGCATCACCCGCGGGCCACTGACCGGGATCTGGGGTAGCTGGGAAAACGCCAGTGCCGGCGAGATCCGCCACTTTCTCGAGCGTTGGGAAAACAGCTCGTTGCACCTGCTGCGCATGGGCCACAGCTCGTTGCTGCAAATGGTGATGATGGCGTGGTACAGCCGGGCGGAGTCGTGGGTGCATTGCGGGTATCCCGGGCCGCCTACGGTTTGAGACCGAGTCGACCCTATCGCGGGCAAGCCACGCTCCCACAGGTTTTGAGATGGACCACCCTTTTGTGAACGACTCAAACCCTGTGGGAGCGTGGCTTGCCCGCGACGTCAGCCGCATCACCATCAAATCCAAAATAATAAGAGAACCCCAGACATGCCTGTACCCGATCCGTTCCGCGAAGGCCTGGCCCGTGGCTGGAAAACCTACAACGGCGCCCGACTGACCCAGGACCTGACCTTAGACGCGGACGTGGCGATCATCGGCAGCGGTGCCGGCGGCGGGACCACTGCCGAAATCCTCAGCGCCGCCGGCTACAAGGTGTTGCTGATCGAAGAAGGCCCGCTCAAGACCAGCAGCGACTTCAAGATGCTCGAAGACCAGGCCTACACCAGCCTCTATCAGGAAGGCATCGGCCGCATGAGCAAGGACGGCGCAATTACCATCCTTCAGGGCCGGGCAGTGGGCGGCACCACGCTGATCAACTGGACCTCGAGCTTTCGCACCCCGGATCCGACACTGGAACACTGGGCCAAGGAGCATGACGTCAAAGGCCACACGCCGGCCGAGATGGCGCCCTGGTTCGAGAAAATGGAACAACGCCTGGGTGTCGCTCCATGGCTGATGCCGCCCAACGCCAACAACGACGTCATCCGCAAAGGCTGCGAAAAACTCGGCTACGCCTGGCATGTGATTCCGCGCAACGTGCGCGGCTGCTGGAACATCGGCTACTGCGGTATGGGTTGTCCGACCAACGCCAAGCAATCAATGCTGGTCACAACCATCCCGGCAACCCTGGAAAAAGGTGGCGAGCTGCTCTATCTGGCCCGCGCCGAAAAGCTGTCGATCAAAGACGGCAGGGTTACGGGGCTGCAATGTGTGGCGATGGATGAGCGTTGCGTTGCGCCCACCGGACGCACGATTAAGGTCAAGGCGCGGCATTACGTGTTGGCCGGCGGCGGGATCAACAGCCCGGCGCTGCTATTGCGCTCCGAAGCGCCGGATCCGCACGAGCGGCTGGGCAAACGGACCTTCCTGCACCTGGTAAATATGTCCGCCGGGCTGTTCGATGAGGTGATCAACCCGTTCTACGGCGCGCCGCAGTCAATCTATTCCGACCATTTCCAATGGCAGGATGGCACCACCGGCAAGATGTCTTACAAACTGGAGGTTCCACCGCTGCACCCCGCGCTGGCCAGCACCCTGCTCGGTGGTTTCGGCACGGAAAGCGCCCGGCACATGGAAAACCTGCCGCACACCCACGCCATGCTGGCGTTGCTGCGAGATGGTTTTCACCCGGACAGCCCTGGCGGCAGCGTTGAATTGCGCGGTGACGCCACACCGGTACTCGACTATCAGGTTTCACCCTACGCCTGGGACGGGTTGCGCCGGGCTTTCCACAGCATGGCCGAGATCCAGTTCGCCGGTGGCGCCAACGCCGTGATGCCGATGCACGCCGACGCTCGTTACGTGAAAACCCTCGCCCAAGCACGCTCGCTGATTGATGGCCTGAGCCTTGAGTTGTATCGCACGGGTCTGGGCAGTGCTCATGTGATGGGCGGTTGCGCCATGGGTGAAAACCCGAAAAACGCCGTGACCGATAGCCTCGGCCGACATCACCAACTCACCAATCTGTCGATTCATGACGGCTCGCTTTTCCCCACCAGCATTGGCGCAAACCCACAATTGTCGGTTTACGGACTGACGGCGCAATTGGCCACTTCGCTGGCCGAACGTTTGAAAAACCCATGAAAACGCGGAATATTCCCATCGTCTATAGTGCTTTCTTACCCAAAAGGCGACTTGGCCGACCGGGAAGGCTGCGATACCATCCGACTCCCCAACGGATTCCCGCCAGGACGACGCGATGAACCGAGTGTTGTACCCAGGTACCTTCGACCCTATTACCAAGGGCCATGGCGATCTGGTCGAACGCGCCTCGCGCCTGTTCGATCATGTGATCATTGCCGTCGCCGCCAGCCCGAAAAAAAACCCGCTGTTTCCCCTGGAACAACGCGTGGAGCTGGCCCGCGAGGTCACCAAACATTTGCCGAACGTTGAAGTCGTCGGTTTCTCGACGTTGCTCGCGCACTTCGCCAAAGAGAAGAACGCCAACATATTCCTGCGTGGTTTGCGCGCAGTATCGGACTTCGAATACGAATTCCAGCTGGCCAACATGAACCGCCAACTGGCGCCGGATGTGGAAAGCCTGTTTCTTACCCCATCCGAGCGTTATTCGTTCATTTCCTCGACGCTGGTTCGTGAAATCGCAGCCTTGGGTGGCGATATCACCAAGTTCGTCCACCCGGTGGTGGCCGACGCCCTCACCCTGCGCTTCAAGAAGTAATCCCTGCTGCAGGGGTGCGGTGCGGCGGTCCGACTTGCCAGCGAACGAACCACGCAGTGCACCTGATACACCGCCTTCGCCAGCAAGCTGGCTCCTACAGCGACAATGCGGCACAATTGTGCGCATTGATTTATTGCGCCCGGGCCTGCCGCCCCGGCTGGAGTTAGCATGTCCCTGATCATCACCGACGACTGCATCAACTGCGACGTCTGCGAACCCGAGTGCCCGAACGCCGCCATCTCCCAGGGCGAAGAGATCTACGTGATCGACCCGAACCTGTGCACACAATGTGTCGGCCACTACGACGAACCGCAGTGCCAGCAGGTCTGTCCGGTGGATTGTATCCCGCTGGACGAGGCTCATCCGGAGACTGAAGAACAGTTGATGGAGAAGTACCGCAAGATTACCGGTAAGGCTTGAACCTGACCGTTTTGTGTTGTCTTCCCGGGCCTCTTCGCGAGCAAGCCCGCTCCCACATTGAATCTGCGTCGTTCACAAATCCCATGTGGGAGCGGGCTTGCTCGCGAAGGCGTCATCAGCAGCACTGAAAACTTAACTGCCTCACTCCCGCTGCTCAAACCCCTCCCCGATACACCCCAGGCACCGCACAAATGCGGCTTTCGCCGGATCGACCACCAACGCCTGCCCCGCATCGCCAATGCCGCCACCCAGCGCGGTAAACGGCAACGACAGCACAAACGCCCCGGCACCGATCACCGTCGCCACCACCAGTAACGGTCGGGCAATCAGTAAATCGCCAAGCATGGCGTAGGCCGGTGGGTTCTGGATGGTGTAACGTGGATCGCCGCTGCCGTTCTCAGCCGCCAGCGTGGGCGCACCGACGCTCAGCAGCAGCGTAACGACAAGGGTTCGAAACAGATTCATGGCACGGTCCTTCGGCTAGGCAGTGAGAACACTGACTATAGACCGTAGCCGATATCAGCTCTGACAGCGCGGACAAAAAACACTGGCGCGTTGCCCCAGTTTGACCTCCCGCAGCCCTGTGCCACAGACCTTGCAGTGTTCACCTCCACGGCCGTACACGAACAGTTCCTGCTGGAAGTAACCCGGTTGACCATCACCACCGATAAAATCCCGTAGCGTGGTGCCGCCGCGTTCGATAGCGGCGGCCAGGATGCGTTTGATCTCGATCGCCAGCTTCAAATAGCGCGCCCGGGAAATGCTCCTGGCTTCACGCCGAGGGTCAATGCCGGCTGCAAACAACGCTTCGGTCGCGTAGATATTGCCGACGCCGACCACCACCGCGTTGTCCATGATGAACGGCTTGACCGCCATGGAGCGTCCGCGGGATTGCTGGAACAGGCGCTCGCCGTCAAACAGGTCGGTCAACGGCTCCGGCCCCAGGCGAACCAGCAGCTCATGATTCAGCGGATCGAGACTCCAGAGCATCGCCCCAAACCGTCGCGGGTCGGTGTAACGCAGCGCCAGGCCCGATTCCAGTTCGATGTCCACATGCTCATGCTTGGCCGCCGGCATGCCGACTTCCACCAGCCGCAGATTCCCCGACATCCCCAAATGACTGATCAGCGTGCCGACTTCGGCGTTGATCAGCAGGTACTTGGCGCGCCGTTCCACCAGCACGATGCGCTGGCCGGATAGCCGCACATCCAGGTCTTCGGGAATCGGCCAGCGCAGACGGCGCTCACGCACGATCACTCGGCTGACGCGCTGGCCTTCCAGGTGCGGTGCAATTCCGCGGCGGGTGGTTTCGACTTCCGGCAATTCAGGCATGGGGCTCTCGAATCAGGCGAGGTTCGACACTCAACGAGTGGCGAGGTCGCGAATCTCTTGTTTCTGGGTTTCGAAATCGTATTCCGATAGACCGATGTAATCGAGCACAAGTGGCCCGACACTGTTCCATTCATGGTCTTCGGACTGGTTGCCCAGTACCCGGAAGGAGGCGCAAATGTGCTCGGCCATCTTCAGGATCGCCAGCAGGTTTTTCAGCGGTGTGTTGCGCGACGATTCATCGCTGAAAATGGCCAGGGCATTGTGATGGTTGGCAATGGCCTGGGTGACGTGTTCCGGCAGGCGCCAGGATTTGGCGGTGTAATACCCGACCACGGCATGATTGGTGTTGTATTGCCTGTTCTCGGTATCCACTACGCGGCATTCGGCGCTGGCGTTGCCATAGGCCTGTTCCAGCACTTTCATGTAATCGGGGAATTTCTTGATCATCAGCGGGATGCCGCAATCGTGGAACAGGCCCAGCGCATAGGCTTCATCACCGGCCTGGACGCCGACGCGCTTGGCCAGGGTCAGGCACGTCATCGCCACGTCCTGCGCCGTGTCCCAGAAACGGTTGAGGGTGACGATGGCGTCGTCGTTCAGCTCGCCCTTGATCGACTGCGCATTGATCAGGTTAATGATCGAACGGCTGCCCAACAGGTTCACTGCCCGCTGGATCGCGGTGATCTTGTTACTCAAGCCGTAGTACGGCGAATTGACGATTTTCAGCAAGGCACCGGAAAGGCCTGGATCCTGGGAGATCAACTTCGCGATCATTTCCAGGTCCGGGTCGGGCATGTACTGCTCCATCTGCAGATCCACCATGATCTGCGGCTGGGGTGGCACACTGATGCCTTGCAGGGACTGTTGAATCTGTTCGGTCGTCAACTCTTGGGACATAAGTACACACTCCGGGTCAGGCGGGGATTCTAACCCTTAAAAAGATGGGTCTGACAGTCAGTCCAGCGCATTCATGTGGGAGCGGGCTTGCTCGCGAAGAGGGCGTGTCAGTCGACATAGATGTTGCCTGACACACCGCCTTCGCGAGCAAGCCCGCTCCCACAGGTTCCGCACCTTACTGACTGCCCTCATTCGCGTTCATCGACCACCAAACCCGCCACTCCCTCAACACGCTATACTCCCGCTCTTTTTTCCGGAGCGACGTCATGTCCCTGCCTAGCCTGCGCCTCAAAGCCAACGCCGACCGTCGCCTGCGAAACGGCCACTTGTGGGTTTACAGCAACGAAATCGATGTAGCCGCTACTCCTTTGCACGGTTTCAAGGCCGGCGACCAGGCGATCCTCGAAGCCGCCAGCGGCAAACCGCTGGGCATCGTTGCCATGAGCCCGAACAACCTGATCTGCGCCCGCTTGCTGTCGCGCGACATCAAGTTGCCGCTGGACAAGTCGCTGCTGGTGCATCGCCTGAACGTTGCCCTTTCCCTGCGCGATCGCCTGTTCGACAAGCCGTTCTATCGTCTGGTCTACGGCGATTCCGATCTGCTGCCAGGCCTGGTGGTCGACCGTTTCGGCGATATCCTGGTGGTGCAGATCGCCTCGGCGACCATGGAAGCTCACAAAGATGACGTGATCGCCGCGCTGACCCAAGTGCTCAAGCCAAGCGGCATTCTGTTCAAGAATGACTCCGCTGCCCGTGATGCCGAAGGCCTCAACCGCTACGTCGAAACCGTGTTCGGCCTGGTGCCGGAATGGGTCGCTCTGGAAGAGAATGGCGTGAAATTCGAAGCGCCAGTCATCCAGGGGCAGAAAACCGGCTGGTTCTACGACCACCGCATGAACCGCGCGCGTCTGGCCCCTTATGCCAAAGGCAAACGCGTACTGGACTTGTACAGCTACATCGGCGGCTGGGGCGTTCAAGCAGCGGCCTTCGGCGCCAGTGAAGTGTTCTGCGTCGACGCTTCGGCCTTCGCCCTCGACGGCGTCGAGCGCAACGCCGCACTGAACGGCGTCGCCGAAAAAATGACCTGCATCGAAGGCGACGTATTCGAAGCCCTGAAGGAACTGAAAGCCAGCGAAGAACGTTTCGACGTCATCGTGGCCGACCCTCCTGCCTTCATCAAACGCAAGAAAGACATGAAGAACGGTGAAGGCGCCTACCGTCGCCTGAACGAACAAGCCATGCGCCTGCTTAGCAAGGACGGCATCCTGGTCAGCGCTTCATGCTCGATGCACCTGCCGGAAGACGACCTGCAGAACATTCTGCTGACCAGCGCCCGTCACCTGGACCGCAATATCCAGATGCTGGAGCGCGGCGGCCAGGGCCCAGACCACCCGGTACACCCGGCGATTGCCGAGACTCGTTACATCAAGAGCATCACCTGCCGTCTGCTGCCAAACAGCTGAGTACGCTGGTTTGACGGGGAGCCAACAGGCTCTCCGTCAGCCGTTTTAACGCCACGACGTCCACTCTTCAACTCTGCTTCTTACTCTTGCGGTCCTACTGACTTGCAGGACGTTTCCCTGCATATTTTATTTAAAAGTAAATAGCCTACAAACTTTCTCTAACCCTCAGATCGTTCCGACAAAATTACTGGAACATTCCTACTTAACATCCCCTTGATAAGAGCTCATTACAGCCTATGATTAAGTTGTCACCGCGAAGTGACACTCACTATCAATGACAAGGAGTTCAAAACATGAAAGCAATTACTCTGGAAGCTAACAAGATCGCTAATCTGGCTTTTCTGGTTGCGCCAAAAGCCCGTTAAGTAAATGAGACGCTGGGGAGTGCCGGCTACCCAGCGTTTTCTATGACACAGTCCAGAGTGAACCGTCCATCATGCAGATAAATCCATACTTGTTCATGCTCCCTCGTACGCCCGGTCAAATAGTCTGGGATTACAAGAATCACAAACAATTTGAACTCAATCTTGAATATTCAACCCGACTTGCACAACTTATCAGCAACCCTAACCTGTATAACGACAACAACAGAATAGACATTCAATTTCTAAACTCCGGAATACTGACTACCTCAATACAAGACACTATTGAATGGGGCTGGGATGAACTGTCGAAAATATTCCATATCGGCACCAAGAATATCCCCTGCGAACATATTCCTCAGAATATCCATGAATGGTCCAAATACTATCTGGACCATTGCATCGAAGTACTGGCCGTACCGCCAGACGCCAGGCTCACAGAGCGCCAGGCACACGAGCTGATTGCCCTGCCAAAACCGTCCTGCCTGCCGAAGGGTTCTCTTGCCAACGCCCTGATCGGCCGAAAAACCTGCCGCACCTTCACGGATGAAGCGGTTTCACTGGAAGAGGTCGGCACACTGCTTTATCTGTCCCTGGGCTACCTGCATGAACGCGAAAATGACGTCGACGAAACCATTGTCGAAGGCCTCGGTGCCCGACGCAGCAGCCCGTCCGGTGGCGGCCTGAATGCCTGCGAAGGCTTTCTTCATGTACAAAACGTCAGCGGCCTGAAACCCGGGTTCTACGCCTACCACCCCACCGATCATGCACTGAGCTTCATCAACCCGGCACCTGACTCGCCCCTGGGGCAGTTGCTGTGCGGGCAGCACTTCATCAATAACCTGCCCGTGGGCCTGTTCATTACCGCTCGCTTCGACAAATTGTGGTGGAAGTATGAACACTCACGAGCCTACCGAATGGCTTACGTCGAGGCAGGCCATATTTCCCAGACCTTTCAACTCGCGGCCACTGCACTGGGGCTGAACACGTGGCTGACCGGAGCACTGACGGACGATCAGGTCGAAACATTGCTGGGGCTCGAGGACAACGCAGAACAACCCTTGTTTTTTGTCGGCTGTGGCCACAGCGACGGACAAGTGATGTGCAAGGAATTGAAAGATCTGCTGAGCCGTCGGGAGCCGCAACAATGACCGCCCCCATCATTGCCCCGTTAGACCGTCCCGTTTCCTGGTCTCTGCGCTTCACCCTCGGCGACTGGAATACCCGCGCGTCGGTGCGCACCAGCGAGCATGACTATCTATTGCCGCCAGATCTGGAACAGCAACTGGAAACACGTCACTGGTTTCCCCCAAGCTTCCTGGCCTACCTGAATCACCCGGCAATCAAAGCGCTGGGGAAAACCGTCATCCATCGGCTGTCGGCCAATCATCTGGTGTACTTCCTCGACTACACCACTGTGCTCGAACACCGCATTGTCAACCGATCCGTGGAGACCATCCACGGTGAATTGAAGGTCAACATTCCCCCACGGATGAAGACCGCCGCGCTTCAGCTTTATACCGACGAGGGTTATCACGCCCTGTTCTCCAATAGCCTCGCCGAGCAGATTGCCGGGGTCTACGGGGTCAGCCTGCGCCCGGTCATGCCACACCGCATCACGCGATTGAACACTTTGCTCGAGCGCACACCTGACAAACACCGGGCGCTGGCCTGGTTTCTCGTCGGGTTCGTGTCGGAGACGATCATTGCCAAAGAACTGCTCGACGTCTGCCGTGACGATCTGGTGTCCAGCGTCCAGACAATGCTCAGGGATCATCTCGCGGACGAGGCTCGCCACAGTCGCTATTTCTCTGAAGTGTTCCATTACCTGTGGCTGACGATGAACAGCCGCCAACGCACGTTCGCTGCCAGGCTGCTGTTGGACATCATCCGGATTTTCTTCGAGGTCGATGAGCGGTGGATGCGGGAAAGCCTGCAAGGCGCAGGTCTCGACGAGACCGTCGTCACGCAAGTTCTCGGCGAACTGACCAGCCCGCAAGCGACCCTTCAGCGGGCAAGATCCGGTGCCGGTGCGACGCTTCAAGCTTTGAAAAAAGCCGGTTTCATCGACCTGGCTTACAACCGTAAACTTTTCATGAAGGCAGGACTGATCGATGAATGAGCGACGATCTGCGCCAACCGTCAAACAACGTCGGGGGGCAGTCAGCCTGTTATTGGCAATGGTGCTGCTTGGCGTGTTCCCGCTGGATGTTCTGCTTCCCTCATTCCCAGCGCTTGCCGAACACTTTCGCAGTACGCCCGCCGACATTGCGCTCTCGATCAGTCTGTTTGCCATCGGTATAGCGGCGTCTCAACTGCTGATCGGGCCGTTGTCGGATGTGATCGGGCGAAAAGGGCTGTTGCTCGCCGGCATAATCGTTTCGATGCTGGGTGCGATGGGCTGCATACTGACCACGGACTATTCCCACTTCCTTCTGTTCCGAATCATTCAGGCGCTCGGCTGCGGGTGCTTCGTACTGTCACAAGCGCTGGTTCAGGATCTGTTCGAGGGTGAGGAGCGTGACCGCTTGCGGATTCTGATGGTCACTGCCACCGGCATTTTCATCTCGGTCTCACCCTTGGCCGGTACGTTTCTGCAAGCCACGCTGGGTTGGCAGGGCAGCTTCTGGGTGTTTACCGCACTGGCTGCAATCGTGCTGCTCAAAGCCTGTTTTTCTCTCGAAAACACTCGACCGGCGGCAACCGGAGCGCGCCCGAATATCTTCCAGCCCTATCGCCGGGTCTTGTGCGATTTCGACTTCCTGTCTTACTGGCTGATTTCCGCCTTTGCCTTCGCCTGCCATTTTTCCTTCATCGTTATTTCACCGCTGATTTTCATGGATCAACTCCAGCTATCGGCCTATGACTTCTCGTTAATCCTGCTGGTATATGGCGGCGCCTACATCGTCGGCGGCAGTGTTGCGGTTGTGCTGGGTAGATACATCAGTCCAGGTCATCAAATCATCAGCGGGCTGAGCCTGATCCTGCTGTCCGGCCTCATCATGCTTTATCTTTCAAATCAATTTGCGCTGTCACCGGCCACCGTCCTGATACCGATGCTCATTTGTACCGCAGGTACCACTATCGCCCGACCGGCCGCCACCTCCAAAGCCATGAGCCTGTTCCCTGAAAATGCAGGGACTTCGGCGTCGGCCGGCAGCACGGTGATTTTCATCTGCGGCGGGTTGATCAGTGCACTCATCAGCTTGAGCCCGGCCAACCTGCAATCCACCCTGGGATACAGCTTCATCATTTTGAGCGGCGTGGCGCTGGCGCTGAACAGTCGCATCAATCGCCGATCCAAAAGCCCGAGAGCCAGCCCAAGCGTCGAATAACCCCGCCGATCGTCACCCCACACGCCCCATCAGCGCTGGATCAACATTTTCCGGCATTCCCTCCAGCCGCCAGCGGTGTAGAATCGCGAGATTCATCGCCAGTCATCCCCCGGCGGGTTTATGAGCTCAAGCTGAAGCGCGCGGCGATCCCGCAAAGTTATCGGCAACTTCCGGACACACGGCCATTTCTGAGTGTTCCAGACGTCAATAGAAGCTCACTTCCCTTTTGATACCTGATTAGCCGCCCGGAGTGCTTCATGCCTGATTACCGCTCGAAAACATCCACCCACGGCCGCAACATGGCCGGTGCCCGCGCACTGTGGCGCGCCACGGGGATGAAAGATGACGACTTCAAGAAGCCGATCATCGCCATTGCCAACTCCTTTACCCAGTTCGTTCCAGGCCATGTACACCTCAAGGATCTGGGGCAACTGGTCGCTCGCGAAATCGAACGGGCCGGCGGCGTCGCCAAAGAATTCAACACCATCGCCGTGGATGACGGCATCGCCATGGGCCACGACGGCATGCTCTATTCGCTGCCGAGCCGCGAGATCATCGCCGACTCCGTCGAATACATGGTCAACGCTCACTGCGCCGACGCCATCGTCTGCATCTCCAACTGCGACAAGATCACCCCAGGCATGTTGATGGCGTCCCTGCGCCTGAACATCCCGGTGATCTTCGTCTCCGGCGGTCCGATGGAAGCCGGCAAGACCAAACTGGCCAGCCACGGTCTCGACCTGGTCGACGCCATGGTGATTGCCGCCGACTCCAGCGCTTCTGACGAGAAAGTCGCCGAGTACGAGCGCAGCGCTTGCCCGACCTGCGGCTCCTGCTCCGGCATGTTCACCGCCAACTCGATGAACTGCCTGGTTGAAGCCCTGGGCCTGGCATTGCCGGGCAACGGTTCGACTCTGGCCACCCACAGCGACCGCGAACAGCTGTTCCTGCAAGCTGGCCGCACCATCGTCGAGCTGTGCAAGCGTTACTACGGCGAGAACGATGAGTCGGTGTTGCCACGCAACATCGCCAACTTCAAGGCGTTCGAAAACGCCATGACCCTGGACATCGCCATGGGCGGTTCCACCAACACCATCCTGCACTTGCTGGCCGCGGCCCAGGAAGCCGAGATCGATTTCGACCTGCGCGACATCGACCGTCTCTCCCGCCATGTGCCGCAACTGTGCAAAGTCGCGCCGAACATCCAGAAGTACCACATGGAAGACGTGCACCGTGCCGGCGGGATCTTCAGCATCCTCGGTTCCCTGGCCCGTGGTGGTCTGTTGCACACCGACCTGCCGACCGTGCACAGCAAGTCCTTGGCTGAAGGCATCGCCAAGTGGGACATCACCCAGACCACCGACGAAGCTGTGCATCACTTCTTCAAGGCCGGCCCGGCGGGTATCCCGACGCAAACTGCGTTCAGCCAGTCGACCCGTTGGGAAACCCTGGACGACGACCGTGAAAACGGCTGCATCCGCAGTGTCGAACACGCTTACTCGAAAGAAGGTGGCCTGGCCGTTCTGTACGGCAACATCGCTCTGGACGGCTGCGTGGTGAAAACCGCCGGCGTCGACGAGTCGATTCACGTCTTCGAAGGCAACGCGAAGATCTTCGAAAGCCAGGACAGCGCCGTACGCGGCATCCTCGCCGACGAAGTGAAGGCCGGCGACATCGTGATCATTCGTTATGAAGGCCCGAAAGGCGGCCCGGGCATGCAGGAAATGCTGTACCCGACGTCTTACCTGAAATCCAAAGGCCTGGGCAAAGCCTGCGCCTTGCTCACGGACGGCCGTTTCTCTGGCGGCACTTCGGGCCTGTCTATCGGCCACGCTTCGCCAGAAGCTGCTGCTGGCGGCGCGATCGGTCTGGTGCAGGATGGCGACAAGGTTCTGATCGACATTCCGAACCGCTCGATCAACCTGTTGATCAGCGATGAAGAAATGGCCGCGCGCCGTGCCGAGCAGGACAAAAAAGGCTGGAAGCCGGTGGAAGTGCGTCCACGTAAAGTGACCACTGCGCTGAAAGCCTATGCCCTGTTGGCCACCAGCGCCGACAAGGGTGCGGTACGTAACAAGGCGATGCTCGACGGGCTGTAAGCGTCAGTCGCAGAAACAAAAATGCCCCGCCAAGTGCGGGGCTGATCGTTCCCACGCTCCCGCGTGGGAATGCCTCAAGGGACGCTCCGCGTCCAGTGACGCGGAGCGTCACGGGCTGCATTCCCACGCAGAGCGTGGGAACGATCATTCAACATCGATGTTGACTGTCAGACCGCCTTCGCGAGCAAGTCGGATCGCCGCACCGCCGCTCCCACATTTGTTCTATGTTGCCTTTGAGAGTGAGTCTGGCAGCAACTCGGTCTTACTGAATCTCTTCCGGCTTGACGATCACCCAGTTCTTGTCCGCCGTCACCGCCAACCCTTCTTTCGCCTGGGCTGCTGCGTTTTTCGCCATCATGCCGTTAATCTGGGTCATGTATTTGTCTTTGCGGTTGACCCACAAATGGATGCCGCCCTTGGACACGTCAACGCTGTGGAACAGCATGTAGCCGTCGCTGGTCGGGGTATCGCCGCCCACCAGGACCGGTTTTTTCCATTCATCGATGTACGTCAGGATCGCCGACTGTTTACCCGCCATCCAGGTGGCCGGGGTCCACAGGTATGGGGTCAGTTCGAGGCCCAGGTTAGCCTTCTCGTCATACTTGCCGGCAGTGACCTGCTTGCGTGCCGTGGTCAACTCGCCGGTTTTGCGGTCCTTGAGCATTAGGCTCACGCCGATCACGTTCTGCGGTTTGACGTTGTAGCCATACTTCGGATCGGAAGCGACCATGCGCACCAGTTCTTCGGAGGCGGCGGTCATCACATAGACCTCGATGCCGTTCTCCATCAGCTTGTTGTAGAGCTCTTTCTGACCGGTGAAGATTTTCGGCGGGTTGACGTCGATGGTCTTGACCACATCGCCGTCGTAATAAGTGCTCGGCACCGGTTTACCAGACGCCATCAGCTCATCGACGTTGCCCTTGAGCTCCTGAAGCGTGAAACCGGAAAACACTTGGGCGACCCATGGATAGCACACCATGTCGTCGATTTCGCAGAGGCGATAGTAGTAGCTGAACAGGCTTTCCTTATGGTCGGCGGTGTCCTTGAACGGGATCAGTTTCAGGGAGGGATCGAGGCTCTCGCGGGTGATCAGGCCCTTGTTTTCCATGAACGGCAACAAGGACTCTTCGAGGTCGTAGCGGTAACTGGTGTTGTCCATGTCGAACACCGCGAAGTTACCCTTGTTGGCATTGGCCGCGATCATCGCGTCCAGCGCCTTGGCCTGATCGGCTGGCCAGTGCTTCAAATCCGTGGCGAAGACCTGGCCGGCAAGGCCCAGTCCCAAACTCAGTGCGGCAGCCAGAAATTTCGGTGCGAGTTTCATCGGCGTTTCTCCCTGATTGAAAGATATCGACGCTAACAAATCTTTATGACAGTCCCCGCCTGCCCGCGACCGCTTGCATCCTGATTCCGTCAGCGGCATTCCCCACAGCGTCAGCGGCTTATTCCAAAAACGACAGTCAGCCGCTGTTTTTGATATTAAATCATTACATATCAAGCTGTTAGGCTTGCCGGTTCGCAGCTGCCCCGGAATGCAGCTGGCACAAGTTATTGGAGCTTCTATGAATCTGCCGCTGATTCTCAATCTGCTGGTATTCCTCGCCTTGCTCTTTGGCCTGGCGCAAACCCGTCACACCACCTGGAGCCTGGCAAAAAAGGTTCTGCTGGCGCTGGCGCTGGGCGTGGTATTTGGTGTCGCTCTGCACACGATTTATGGTGCGGGCAACCCGGTACTCAAAGCCTCGATCGGTTGGTTCGATCTGGTGGGCAACGGTTACGTGCAGTTGCTGCAAATGATCGTGATCCCGCTAGTGTTCGCCTCGATCCTCAGCGCCGTGGCGCGACTGCACAATGCTTCGTCGCTGGGCAAAATCAGCTTCCTGACCATCGGCACGCTGCTGTTCACCACCGCCATCGCGGCGCTGATCGGCATCGGCCTGACCAACCTGTTCGGCCTCACCGCCGAAGGCTTGGTCGCTGGCACCCAGGAAATGGCTCGCCTGCAAACCATTCAGAGCGATTACGCAGGCAAGGTTGCCGACCTGAATGTGCCACAGCTACTGCTGTCGTTCATCCCGCAAAACCCGTTCGCCGATTTGGCCCGCGCCAAGCCGACATCGATCATCAGTGTGGTGATCTTCGCGGCATTCCTTGGGGTCGCCGCACTGCAACTGCTCAAGGATGATGTCGAGAAAGGTCAGAAAGTGATCAACGCCATCGACACCCTGCAAGCCTGGGTGATGCGCCTGGTGCGTCTGGTGATGAAGCTGACCCCGTACGGCGTATTGGCGCTGATGACCAAAGTGGTTGCCGGCTCCAATCTGCAAGACATCATCAAGCTCGGTAGTTTCGTGGTGGTGTCCTACATCGGTCTGGGCTTGATGTTTGTAGTCCATGGCCTGCTGGTGTCAGCCGCAGGGATCAACCCGCTACGGTTCTTCCGCAAGATCTGGCCGGTGCTGACGTTTGCCTTCACCAGCCGCTCCAGCGCCGCCACCATTCCGCTGAGCATCGAAGCCCAGACCAGCCGTTTGGGTATTCCACAGTCCATCGCCAGTTTCGCCGCCTCGTTCGGCGCGACCATTGGCCAGAACGGCTGTGCCGGTCTGTACCCGGCAATGTTGGCCGTGATGGTCGCGCCGACCGTAGGCATCAACCCGCTGGACCCGCTGTGGATCGCGACGTTGGTGGCGATTGTGACGCTGAGTTCGGCCGGTGTGGCCGGGGTCGGTGGTGGCGCGACCTTCGCCGCGTTGATCGTGCTCCCGGCCATGGGCTTGCCGGTGTCACTGGTGGCGTTGCTGATTTCGGTTGAGCCGCTGATTGATATGGGTCGTACGGCGTTGAACGTGAGTGGTTCGATCACGGCGGGTGCGATCACCAGCCAGATCATGCAGCAGACGGATAAAGAGCTGCTGGATGCGGATGAGCATGGGGCGTTGGCTCAGGCTTGATCGGCGACTGACAGACCGCTTTCGCGAGCAAGCCCGCTCCCACATTGGTCCTGCGGTGTACACAGCATTTGTGAACACCCGAGATCAAATGTGGGAGCGGGCTTGCTCGCGAAGCTTCTAGGCTTTTTCCCATACCTCAAAGCTATACGCCGGCTTGTCACCCTCCGCCGAATTCGGAACATTCGACACCAGCTTCCACTGGTTCAAATCAAATTCCGGAAACCACGCATCCCCTTCCGGGCTCAGCGCCACGCGGGTCAGGTAAAGCCGATCTGCTTGTGCGAGGCCTTGCGCATACAACTGCGCCCCGCCAATCAACATCACCTCATCGACGCCCTGCTCGTTCGCCCATTGCTGCGCGCGAACCACTGCTCCCTCCAGCGACGGATAAACCTCCGCGCCTTCCAGCTGCAGATCCGCCTGACGGCTGACCACGATGTTCAATCGGCCGGGCAGCGGACGACCGAGGGAATCCCAGGTCTTGCGACCCATGATGATCGGCTTGCCGAGGGTGGTGGCCTTGAAGTATTTGAAGTCCCCCGGCAAGTGCCAGGGCATGCTGTTGTCGACGCCGATCACACGGTTTTCACCGAGGGCTGCGATCAGGCTGAGGGGGAGTGATTTAGTCATGTCGGCGAGGATACCAGAGCCTCCCTTACCCCGATAAGCGTCACAGCGGTTATGCTCACCGCTCAATTAAGCGACGGGATGCCGCGTGACTGAACTGACTCCACTGCAAAACCTCTGGCTGAGCGAAACCATACGCCTGCGTGAAGAACACGCAGGCCCCTTGGATGATCTGGAAGCCAACCGAATCGCCCGTAGCGCCGGCGGCGACCTGCCGACGCGCATTCAACGCCGCGCCCTGTGGCTGGCCGAGCGCGACGGACAGACCCACGCCCTCAAACATTGGCTGCAAGGCGCGCGACTGGCGCTGATCGTACTGGCCGTGCTGGCGGTGGTCAGCGGCGCCGGCCTGGCATTTGCTGCGCTGGGCGACGGCCAGACCCCAGTCAATGTGTTCTGGGCGTTGGGCAGCCTGCTCGGGCTGAATCTGATTCTGTTGCTGAGTTGGGCCTTGGGCCTGGTGTTTGCCGGCGAACAGGGTGCAGCCCTTGGACGCTTGTGGCTGTGGCTCAGTGAAAAACTCGCCCGCGATGCCAACGCCGTGCAACTGGCGCCGGCCCTGCTGCTGTTGCTGCAACGGCAGAAACTCAATCGTTGGGCGCTGGGCGTGCTGGTCAACGGGTTGTGGTTGCTGGCAATGCTCAGCGCCTTGGTGATGGTGCTGACGCTGATGGCGACCCGGCGCTACGGCTTCGTCTGGGAGACCACCATTCTCGGCGGCGACACCTTCGTCGCCATGACCCAAGCCCTCGGTGCCCTGCCGGCCTTGCTCGGTTTCAGCGTGCCCAGCGTGGAGATGATCCGCGCCAGCGGCGATGCTGCGCTGAACATCGAAAGCGCCCGCCAGGCCTGGGCGGGGTGGCTGGTTGGGGTGCTGCTGGTGTACGGTGTTTTGCCGCGCCTATTGCTCGCATTGTTCTGCCTGTGGCGCTGGAAAACCGGTCAAGCAGCCCTGCATCTGGATTTGAACCTGCCCGGCTACGCCCAGTTGCGCGAACGGCTGATGCCCACCAGCGAACGCCTGGGCATCAGCGATGCCGCGCCAGAACAACTTCATCGGGTTGAAAATTCTGCCAGCGATCTGCAAAGCGATGGCGCGCTGTTGGTGGCCATTGAGCTGGACGACCAACGCCCCTGGCCGCCGCAGTTGCCGAAAAACATCAACAACGCCGGCATCCTCGACAGCCGTGAATCCCGGCACAAACTGCTCGAACAGCTGAGTCGTTTCCCCCCGGCCCGTCTGGCCATCGCCTGTGACCCACGGCGTTCGCCGGACCGTGGCAGCCTGGCGCTGATTGCCGAACTGGCTCGCAGCGCCAGCGCCACCCGTGTGTGGTTGTTGCAAGCGCCGCCCGGCGAAGCGCTGGATGCCGAACGCCTGGGTGACTGGCATGTTGCGCTACGACAACTTGACCTGCCCTTCGCCGATTGCGCGCCGTTGAACTGGCTGGAGACGGGTCATGACTAATCCCTTGAAGCTCGCCGTGGTCGGTCACACCAATGTCGGCAAAACTTCGTTGCTGCGAACGCTGACGCGAGATGTCGGCTTCGGCGAAGTGTCCCATCGCCCCAGCACCACTCGCCACGTCGAAGGCGCGCGATTGTCGGTAGACGGCGAGCCATTGCTTGATCTCTTCGACACTCCGGGCCTGGAAGACGCCATCGCCCTGCTCGACTACCTCGAACGCCTGGAACGACCCGGCGAACGCCTCGACGGCCCAGCGCGACTGGCGCGTTTTCTTGAGGGCAGCGAAGCCCGACAGCGTTTCGAGCAAGAAGCCAAAGTGCTGCGGCAACTGCTCGCCTCGGACGCCGGCCTCTATGTGATCGACGCCCGGGAGCCGGTGCTGGCCAAGTACCGCGACGAACTGGAAGTATTGGCCAGTTGCGGCAAACCACTGCTGCCGGTGCTGAATTTTGTCAGCAGCGCCCAGCATCGCGAACCTGACTGGCGCGAAGCCCTGGCGCGATTGGGCTTGCATGCATTGGTGCGTTTCGACAGCGTCGCGCCACCGGAAGATGGCGAGCGTCGACTCTATGAAAGCCTCGCGCTGCTGCTGGAAAACTCCCGTGAACAACTGGAGCGCTTGATCGCCGACCAGCAGGCCCAACGCCTGGCCCGTCAGCAAAGTGCAGCGCGGCTGATTGCCGATTTATTGATTGATTGTGCCGCCTACCGCCGCAGTGTAGTCAGCGAGATGGCGCAGGAGCAGCAAGCGATCAGCGAACTGCGCAAAGCAGTGCGTCAGCGCGAACAACGCTGCGTCGAGGCCTTGCTCAAGCTCTACGCCTTCCGCCCGCAAGATGCGGCGGCCAGTGACTTGCCGTTGCTCGATGGCCGCTGGGGCGATGACCTGTTCAACCCGGAAACCCTGAAGCAGCTCGGTGTACGGGTCGGCGGCGGTATCGCGGCCGGCGCGGCGGCCGGGGCCGGGGTCGATTTGCTGGTGGGCGGCCTGACCCTCGGCGCGGCGGCACTGGCCGGAGCGATTGCCGGCGGCGCCCTGCAAACTGCCCGCAGTTATGGCAGTCGCCTGCTGGGAAAAATCAAAGGGCAGCGAGAACTGACCGTCGACGACGGTGTGTTACGGCTGTTGGCCTTGCGCCAGCGACAATTGCTGCAGGCTCTGAATTCCCGTGGGCATGCGGCGATGGACAGCATTCAGGTCGCCACGCCGCAGGACAAAACCTGGCGCGAAGGCAAACTGCCAGATGCGCTGAACAAGGCGCGGGCGCATCCGCAGTGGTCGTCACTCAATCCTCATTCGAAGTTGAATCAGGGGGAGCGGCAGGAGCAGGTTGAGGGGTTGGCGCAGCAGCTGTAGAGCCCGAGTGATGTGCTGTTCAGGCGGGTCTCTTCGCGAGCAAGCCCGCTCCCACATTTGATCTTCGGTGACCAAAGTTTTTGTGTACGACGCAGATCCAATGTGGGAGCGGGCTTGCTCGCGAAGGCGCCAGACCAGTCACCGCAATTCTTAAGCCGGGGCCTCAGCAAATCGTCTATTTGCGCAACAGGCGCAAACCGTTGAACACCACCAACAGGCTCACGCCCATGTCGGCGAACACCGCCATCCACATGGTGGCGATCCCGGCGAAGGTTACCCCAAGAAAGATCGCTTTGATGACCAATGCCAGGGCGATGTTCTGTTTGAGGATATTCGAGGTCTGCCGCGACAGGCGGATGAAGGCCGGGATCTTGCGTAGATCGTCGTCCATCAGGGCGACATCGGCGGTTTCAATGGCAGTGTCGGTACCGGCGGCCGCCATGGCGAAACCGATCTCGGCCCGCGCCAGTGCCGGGGCGTCGTTGATGCCGTCGCCGACCATTCCGACCCGGTGGCCTTGGGCATAAAGCGTTTCGATGGCTTGCAGCTTATCGGTCGGCAACAAATCGCCCTGCGCCTGATCGATGCCCACGTGGGCGGCGATGGCTTGGGCGGTGTGAACGTTGTCGCCGGTCAACATCAGGGTTTTGATGCCCAACGCATGCAGCTGCTGGATCGCCTCGCGACTGGACGCTTTCACTGTGTCCGCGACGGCAAACAGCGCCAAGGGACCCGACTTGTCGAGCAACAGCACCACGGATTTGCCCTGTTTCTCCAGAGCAAACAGTTTCTCTTCCAGCTCTGGCGAACACAGGCCCAAATCTTCCACCAGGCGATGGTTGCCCAAGTGATAGAGCTCACCGTTGATCTCGCCGCGCACACCACGACCGGCCAGGGCTTCGAAGTTATCCACAACCAGCGGCTTGGTTTGTTTATCCACAGCCGCATTGGCGATGGCGAGCGACACCGGGTGATCCGAACGACCAGCCAGTGCCGCCGCAATGGCCGGGGCTGTTTCATCAGCGGTTGGGTCGAGGGACACATAGTCGGTCTGCACCGGTTTGCCGTGAGTGAGGGTGCCGGTCTTGTCGAGGGCCAGGTAATCGAGTTTGTGGCCGTGCTCCAGGTAAACGCCGCCCTTGACCAGAATCCCTTTGCGCGCCGCCGCCGCGAGGCCGCTGACGATGGTCACCGGGGTGGAAATCACCAAGGCACACGGGCAGGCGACCACCAGCAACACCAGCGCCCGGTAGATCCAGTCGAACCACAGCGCATCCATGAACAGCGGCGGGATCACCGCTACGGCCAAGGCCAGGATGAACACCGCCGGGGTGTAGATTTTCGAGAAACTGTCGACGAAACGCTGGGTCGGTGCGCGCGCGCCCTGGGCCTGTTCCACGGCGTGGATAATCCGCGCCAAGGTCGAGTTGTTCGCCGCTGCGGTTACCGTGTATTCCAGAGAACCGGACTGGTTGATGGTGCCGGCGAACACCTTGTCTCCGACGGTCTTCTCCACCGGCAGGCTTTCGCCGGTAATCGGCGCCTGATCGATGGTCGAGCTGCCGGACAGCACTTCGCCGTCCAGACCGATCCGTTCGCCGGGACGCACCCGCACCCGCGCACCCAGTTCGATGCTTTTAACCGGTTGTGCGACCCAGTTGCCGTCGGCCTGCTGCACCGTGGCTTGCTCGGGGGCCATCTGCATCAGCCCGCCGATGGCGTTGCGTGCCCGGTCCAGAGACCTGGCTTCGATCAACTCGGCCACGGTGAACAGGAACATCACCATCGCCGCTTCCGGCCATTGACCGATCAGAATCGCGCCGGTCACCGCGATGCTCATCAGCGCGTTGATGTTCAGGTTGAGGTTTTTCAGGGCGATCCAGCCCTTCTTGTAGGTGCTGAGGCCACCGCTGAGGATCGAAATTAGCGCGATAACCGCCACCACCCAGTTCGGCGCCGCATTGGTGAAGTGGATAAGCTCGGCGGTGAGCGCCCCGACGCCGGACAGCGCCAGCGGCCACCAGGGCTTTTTTACAGGTTCAGGGCTCGACGCCGACGCTTCAGCGCCCGGCTCCATCGGCTCGGCGTGCATGCCGAGGGATTTGATGGCCTCGATGATCGGCGTGGTGCTTGGCAGGTCATGGGTCACGCCCAACACCCGGTTGATCAGGTTGAATTCCAGTTGCTGCACACCCGAAAGTTTCCCCAGTTTGTTCTGGATCAGCGTCTGCTCGGTCGGGCAGTCCATGGCCTCAATGCGGAAACTGCTCAGCCGCGCGCCAGCGGTTGGCGTCTCGCTCAGCATAATCCGCGAAGGTGCCGCCGCTTTGGAGGAACAGCAGGAATCCCCGTGGCCGCCATGATCATGTTTCTGTACAGGCTGTAGCTTGTGGCTGTGCCCAGCGTCGGGTTTGTGGGTGTGCAGAGAATCGCTCATTGGTCGCGTCCATGAAGGTGCCTGTTGCCAAGTAAAGACCCTGTAGCCACTATAGGGTCAAGCACCCTTCTGGAGATTGTCGCGATGAAAATCGGAGAACTGGCGAAACTCACCGACTGCGCCGTGGAAACCATCCGCTACTACGAGCGCGAAAACCTCCTGCCGGAGCCGGCCCGCAGCGACGGCAATTATCGCGTCTACACCCAGGCGCACGCCGAGCGCCTGACTTTCATCCGCAACTGCCGCACTCTGGACATGACGCTCGAGGAAATCCGTAGCCTGCTGGCCCTGCGCGACAGCCCGCAGGATCAATGCGAAAACGTCAACGCATTGATCGACGAACACATCCACCATGTGAAGGCTCGGATCGATGGTTTGCTGGCGTTGCAGACACAACTGCTCGACCTGCGCCAACGCTGTAGCGAAGGGCCGGATATCGATCAGTGCGGGATTTTGCAGCGGCTGGAAGTGAGCGGCGGAGTTGTGGCGACGGAGGTTGAGCGTTCTCATGTTGGGAGAAGTCATGGCCACTAAGAACACCACAAATCCCCTGTGGGAGCGGCGGTGCGACGATTCGACTTGCTCGCGAAGGCGGTCATTCATTCAACATTGATGTCGACTGATCCACCGCCTTCGCGAGCAAGCCCGCTCCCACATTGGATCTTCTGTAAACTCACCGCTGGTGAACATCAGAGATCCAGAGGGACCGTGTGACGCTTCAGACCGCCATCGGCGCAGTCATCGGCGCGTGGTGCTCATAGCCTTCCAGCGAGAAATCGCTCGGCTCGATCAACTCCAACCACTCCGGCTGATAAACACCGGTCTTGGCAAACTCTGGCACGCGGTCGGAAATCACCAGTTTCGGCATCGGGAACGGCTCGCGCTTGAGCTGTTCGTTGAGCATGTCCAGGTGGTTTTCATAGACGTGGGCGTCGCCGATGAAATAGGTGAACCAGCGCGGTGTGTAACCGGTCAGGCGACCGATCAGGCTCAGCAGCGCGGCGCCTTCGGTGAGGTTGAACGGCGTGCCCAGGCCCAGATCGTTGGAGCGGATGTAGAGGGTCAGGGAGATTTCCTTGGTCTCGACGTTCGGGTGGAACTGGTACAGCAAGTGGCACGGCGGCAGGGCCATTTCGTCGAGCTGGGCGACGTTCCAGCCGTGAAACAAAATGCGACGGCTGCCCGGGTCCTTGATGATGGTGTCGACGCACTGGCGGATCTGGTCGATCGCCTTGTACAGCACCACGTAGGCCTGACCGTCTTCTTCGCCTTCGGCGATTTGACGATAACCCTGGCTCAACGTCTGCTCGATGGCGGCCTGATTGCTGACCGGGATCTGCTTGTACGCCGGCCATTTGCGCCATTGCACGCCGTAGATCTCGCCGAGGTCATCTTCGCCCTGACGGAACGGGTTGGCCAGCCACTGAGCGTTTTCGTTGGCGTTCTGGTCCCAGACCTTGCAGCCCAGCGCACGAAATTCGGCGGCGTTGTTCACCCCGCGCAGAAAACCGCACATTTCGCCGATGGCGGATTTGAAGGCCATCTTGCGAGTGGTGATCGCCGGGAAGCCTTCCTGCAGATCGAAGCGCAGCATCGCGCCCGGAAAGCTGATGGTGTTCACGCCGGTGCGGTTGGCCTGTTTGGTGCCGTTCTTGATGACGTGGGCGACCAGTTCGAGATATTGCTTCATGAATTACCTGTGTCCTTGAACCCGGGACCGTCGCCCCGGGGTTCGAATTTTTAGCGCCTGCTTCTTATACAGCGGCAGCCGGGGCAGCCGGGGCGCGTCGATAAGCCAGCCAGATCAGGAACAACCCGCCGACGATCATCGGTACGCACAGCACTTGGCCCATGGTCAGCCAGTTCCACGCCAGATAGCCCAGTTGCGCGTCCGGTACACGAACGAATTCGACGATGAAACGGAAGAGGCCGTAGAACAGCGCAAACATCCCGGACACCGCCATGGTCGGCCGCGGCTTGCGCGAGAACAGCCAGAGGATCGCGAACAGCGCCACGCCTTCCAGCGCGAACTGGTACAGCTGCGACGGGTGACGCGCCAGTTGGGCCGGATCGGTCGGGAAGACCATCGCCCACGGCACGTCGGTCGCCTTGCCCCACAACTCAGCGTTGATGAAGTTGCCAATGCGCCCGGCACCCAAGCCGATCGGCACCATCGGCGCGACGAAGTCCATCAGCTGGAAGAACGACTTGTTGTTCTTTTTACCGAACCACAACGCCGCGAGCATCACGCCGATGAAGCCACCGTGGAACGACATGCCGCCCTTCCACACTTCGAAAATCAACAGTGGGTTGGCGATGTAGGCGCTCAGATCGTAAAACAGCACATAACCCAAACGGCCACCAACGATGACGCCCATCGACATCCAGAACACCATGTCGGAGAGTCTCTCTTTGCTCCAGGTCGGATCGAAGCGGTTCAGCCGGCGTGACGCCAGCCACCACGCACCGCCGATGCCGATCAGGTACATCAGGCCGTACCAGTGGATTTTCAGCGGACCGATGGCCAGGGCCACCGGGTCGATCTGCGGGTAAGGCAGCATTGCGACTCCTCGTTAGAGTTGAAACCTTCAAATTCCCGGGCGACGCTGTCACACCAGGATTAAGCCAGGATTGCGTTGCGCGTCAGAGCAAGAAGCTCAAGCCGACGCAAAACAGCAAAGCGGCAAACAGTCTTTTCAGCAAGCGCGGCGACAGCGTGTGGGCCAGTCGCGCACCGAGGCGGGCGAAAACCATGCTGGTCAGGGCGATCCCCAGCAGCGCCGGTAAATAAACAAAACCGAGACTATGGGCCGGCAGCAATGGATCGTGCCACCCCAGAATCATGAAACTTAATGCACTGGCCAAGGCGATTGGCAGACCACAGGCCGACGAAGTGGCCACCGCCTGCTGCATCGGTACGCTGCGCCAGGTCAGGAACGGCACAGTCAATGAGCCGCCGCCGATCCCGAAAATCGCCGAGGCCCAGCCAATGATGCTGCCGGCTACGGTCAGACCGACTTTACCGGGCACCGTTCGGCTGGCCTTGGGTTTGAAGTCCAAAGCCAGTTGAACGGCGATGATCAGGGCAAATACCCCAATGATCTTCTGCAAATTCGGCCCGGAAATCGCTTCGGCAGTCAGCGCGCCGAAACCGGCACCGATCAGAATGCCGAGGGTCATCCAGGCAAAAATCGGCCAACGCACGGCGCCGCGGCGATGGTGCTCGCGAACTGCATTGACCGAGGTAAAGATGATCGTCGCCAGCGAGGTACCGACTGCCAAATGCGTCAGGATCGACGCATCAAATCCCTGCAAGGTGAAACTGAACACCAGCACCGGGACAATAATGATCCCACCGCCTACCCCGAACAGCCCGGCCAGCACGCCCGCACAGGCGCCCAGCGCCAGATAGAGCAGAATTTCCATGGCGCATCCCCAAGCATCCCGAATCAGGAGCGGCATGGTAACGGAAGCATGGCCTCGGGCTCCACTGTGGATGGCGATGGATCGATGAGCGATGTCTGCGTAGAGTGAGCAAAAAACACACAAGGACCACCTTATGTGCCTGATTGTTTTTGCCTGGCGGCCGGGTCATGCCCAGCCGCTGATCGTGGCGGCCAACCGCGACGAATTCTATGCCCGGCCCAGCCTGCCCCTGGGGCAATGGCCGCAAGCCCCGCACATGTACGCCGGTCGCGACCTTGAGGCTGGCGGTACGTGGCTCGGTGTCGGCGCCAACGGGCGCTTCGCCGCGCTGACCAATATCCGTGATCCCCTTCAACCGCCAGCGCGCAAATCGCGAGGTGAACTGGTGGCGCAGTTCCTCAGCGGGGACATGTCGATTGACGACTATTTAAAGGACGTTGTCGGACGCTCGCCTGAATATGCAGGGTTTAATCTGTTGGTCGGCAATACCCACGAGTTATGGCACTTCAATGCCCGGGAGACGGAGGCGGTCATGCTCAAACCGGGCATTTATGGGTTATCGAACGCGGGACTGGATACACCGTGGCCGAAAGTGCTCAAGGCCAAGGCAGCATTGAGCGAGGTGTTGGGCGATCCGCAGCCGCAGGCGCTATTGGCCTTGCTCAGCGACCCGCAGACGGCACCGCTTGCCGAACTGCCGGACACCGGCGTGGGGCAGGCCACCGAGACGTTGTTGTCGAGCGTGTTTATCAAGAGCCCGACTTACGGGACACGGGCGAGCACGGTATTGATCGTTCAGGCGGATGGGGTGCGGCATATGGTCGAAAGGAGTTTCGGGCCGTATGGGGGGCATTTGGGGGAAGTGGAAGTCAGGATTTAATTTTGTGCTGCCTGGACTGGCCCCATCGCAGGCAAGCCAGCTCCCACAGGTTTTGGTGCTGATCACAAATCAGTGAATCGACCCAAATTCCTGTGGGAGCTGGCTTGCCTGCGATGAGGCCATCAGCCTTTTAAAGGGTTTTAACCGAAGCCGGATTAATCATCCGCGCCAACCCAAGGTTCTTCAGCGCCAGTTGCAACGAGCTGTGGATAACTTGCGGGTTGTCGATGGTCATCAGCTCCGCCAGCAACTCCTTGGCCTTGCTCAGGTTGATCTGACGCAGCATCCACTTCACTTTCGGCAAGTTGGTGGCGTTCATCGACAGGCTGTCGAAACCCATCGCCATCAACAACACAGCCGCCGCCGGGTCACCCGCCATTTCGCCGCAGATACTCACGGGCTTGCCTTCGGCATGGGCGTCGCGCACCACGCTCTGCAAGGCTTGCAACACTGCCGGGTGCAGGTAGTCGTAGAGATCGGCCACCCGCGGGTTGTTGCGGTCCACCGCCAACAGGTACTGGGTCAGATCGTTGGAGCCGACCGACAGAAAGTCTACTTGTCGCGCCAGTTCCTTGGTCTGATATACCGCCGCCGGAATCTCGATCATTACGCCAACCGGCGGCATCGGCACGTCGGTGCCTTCGTCGCGGACTTCGCCCCAGGCCCGATGGATCAGGTGCAAGGCTTCTTCCAGTTCATGGGTGCCGGAAATCATTGGCAGCAGAATGCGCAAGTTATTCAGGCCTTCGCTGGCCTTGAGCATGGCGCGGGTCTGTACCAGGAAGATTTCCGGGTGGTCAAGGGTCACGCGAATGCCGCGCCAGCCGAGGAACGGGTTGTCTTCCTTGATCGGGAAGTACGACAGCGCCTTGTCGCCACCAATGTCCAGGGTACGCATGGTCACCGGTTGCGGGTGGAACGCGGCGAGTTGTTCGCGATAGATCGCCAACTGCTCCTTTTCGCTGGGGAAGCGCTGGTTGATCATGAACGGCACTTCGGTGCGGTACAGTCCCACGCCCTCGGCACCACGCTTCTGCGCCCGCGCCACGTCCGCCAGCAGGCCGGTGTTGACCCACAGCGGCATGCGGTGACCGTCGACCGTTATGCACGGCAGATCCCGCAAAGCATCCAGCCCGAGGGCCAGTTGCTTCTCTTCCTCGACCACCTCGGCGAACTGCTTGCGCAGCACGTCACTCGGGTTGGTATAGACCTCCCCGTGGTAGCCGTCGACGATCATCTGGATGCCGTCGACCTTGGAATACGGCAAGTCGACCAGGCCCATCACCGTCGGGATACCCATGGCACGCGCCAGGATCGCCACGTGGGAGTTGCCGGAACCGAGTACCGACACCAGGCCGACCAGCTTGCCTTCCGGCACCTCGCCGAGCATCGCCGGCGTCAGTTCTTCACTGACCAGAATGGTGTTGTCGGGGTAGACCAGCGTCTGCTGCCGCTCTTCCTGCAGATAAGCCAGCAAGCGCCGACCGAGGTCTTTGACGTCCGAGGCGCGCTCGCGCAGGTAGGCGTCGTCCATCAATTCGAAACGGTTGACGTGGTCGGTGACCACCTGACGCAGTGCGCCCTGGGCCCACTGACCGGTCTTGATCACCGTGGTGATTTCGCTGCCGAGCGAGGCATCGTCGAGCATCATCAGGTAAACGTCGAACAGCGCCCGTTCTTCAGGCCGCAGCTGGGTTGCCAGCTTGGCGGACAAGGCACGCATGTCGGCGCGCACGCCTTCGATGGCGGTCTTGAACAATCCGAGTTCCGCGTCGATGTCGGCGATGGCCTTGTCCGGTACTACGTCCAGATCGGCCGGAGGCAGCATGACGACCGCGGTTCCGACCGCCGCGCCCGGCGAACCCGGTACACCGACGAACTTTGCTTCCTGGATGCCTTTGCCCTGACGGCCCAGGCCACGGATCGAACCGGTGGCCTCGGCGTGGGCGATAACGCCGGCGAGTTGCGCGCTCATGGTCACGAGGAAGGCTTCTTCACCTTCATCGAACTGGCGGCGTTCTTTTTGCTGAATGACCAACACGCCGACGACGCGACGGTGGTGAATGATCGGCGCTCCGAGGAACGAGGCAAAGCGCTCTTCGCCGGTCTCGGCAAAGTAGCGATAGCGCGGGTGATCCGCGGCGTTTTCGAGGTTCAGGGGTTCTTCACGCGTGCCGACCAGACCGACCAAACCTTCGTTGGGGGCCATGCTGACCTTGCCGATCGAGCGCTTGTTCAAGCCCTCGGTGGCCATCAGCACGAAGCGGTTGGTCTCTGGATCAAGCAGGTAGACCGAGCAGACCTGGCTGCCCATGGCCTCTTTGACGCGCAACACAATAATCCCCAACGCCGCCTTGAGATCCTTGGCGGAGTTAACTTCCTGGACGATCTTGCGCAGCGTATTGAGCATGGCTCGGGGTCGAACTCCGTCGTCAGTCGCGCGCTAAAAGGCGCGGGGCAAGCTCTTTGAGAGCGCGTCGATACACCTCGCGCTTGAATGTCACCACCTGGCCCAACGGATACCAATAACTGACCCAGCGCCAGCCATCGAATTCCGGTTTACCGGTCAAATCCATCCGCACCCGCTGCTCGTTGGAGATCAGGCGCAGGAGAAACCATTTCTGTTTCTGGCCAATGCACAGTGGTTGGCTGTGCGTCCTGACCAGACGTTGCGGCAAACGATAACGCAACCAGCCCCGGGTGCAGGCGAGAATTTCAACATCTTCGCGCTCCAGGCCCACTTCTTCGTTCAACTCGCGGTACAAGGCGTCTTCCGGCGTCTCCTGGGGGTTGATCCCTCCCTGTGGAAACTGCCAGGCATCTTGATTGATACGGCGAGCCCATAGCACCTGGCCGGCATCATTCGTCAGAATGATCCCGACATTGGGGCGGAAACCATCGGGGTCGATCACGGCAACAACCTCGCAAACGCATATCACCGCATTGTTCCACAAAGGTTGTGAAAGCAGCAACGAGCCGACCTACCTTATGTGCACTCTTGTGAAAAGTCCGTATTCTGGAGACCTTTCTACAGACTTTTCAGCGAGTAACTGCAATGCGGCTGGCTTTATTCGACTTGGACAACACGCTACTGGGCGGTGACAGTGACCACGCCTGGGGCGATTACCTGTGCGAGCGCGGTTTCCTCGACGCCGTCGCCTACAAGGCACGCAACGACGAGTTCTATCAGGATTACCTGGCCGGCAAGCTGGATAACGACGCGTACCTGAACTTCTGCCTGGAAGTTCTTGGCCGCACCGAGATGGCCACGCTGGATCAATGGCACCTGGACTATATGCGCGACTGCATCGAACCGATCGTGCTGCCCAAGGCCATCGAACTGCTGACCAAACACCGTGAAGCCGGCGACAAACTGGTGATCATCACTGCCACCAACCGCTTTGTGACCGGGCCCATTGCAGCACGTTTAGGCGTTGAAACCCTGATCGCCACCGAATGCGAAATGATCGACGGCCGTTACAGCGGGCGCAGCACCGATGTCCCATGTTTCCGAGAAGGCAAGGTGACCCGGTTGATTCGTTGGCTGGAAGAGACCGGGTATTCACTGGAAGACAGTTATTTTTATAGCGACTCGATGAATGATTTGCCGCTTCTTGAGCAAGTGGCGAATCCGGTGGCGGTCGATCCTGATCCGAATTTGCGCGCCGAGGCCGAGAAGCGTGGCTGGCCGGTGATGTCGTTGCGCGACTGATATCGCCTTCGCGAGCAAGCCCGCTCCCACAATGATTTCGGTGGACACAGGATTTGTGCACAGCCGAGATCAATGTGGGAGCGGGCTTGCTCGCGAAGGGGCCAACTCGGTCTGAAGCCTTAAACCGGCTTCGCGCCCATCAACCCCGCAATCGCGATGAAACAAACAAAGCTGAACAGTGCGAGCGCAAAGGTGAATTTGCCGTTCCCCGTCGGCGCCTTGCGCAACTTGTTGAGCCGCACCACCAACCAGAACCAGCCCAACGCCGCCACGGCGTAAAGCACACTGGAAGCCAACAGCCAGGTCTGCCCCAACGGCCAGCCCACCAGATGCACCATCCACCAGCCGGTGAACGGCATGCTCAGCAATGCCAGCCCCATCAACAGCCAGATGAACACCTGCGGCCGTTGCAAGGTACGAGTGTGAGCCGTCGCATCACCGCTGCGGCGTATGCGCCAGACCCAGATCGCCAGTCCCAGTGCGCTGATTAGCAGCACTACCGTCGCCACCATGTGAGCGATTTTAAGGGTGGTTAACGTTTCCATTGTTCGATTTCCTTATGGCTTGCTCGTCAGCGTAGCCGCTCAGCCGAGAAACAGCTTATAGGCCGGATTGTCGCTTTCGTCCCAGTACGGGTAACCGATTTCTTCCAGCGCGGCCGGTACCAGATGACGCTCGTCGTGCGGCACTTGCAGGCCCGCGACCACCCGGCCATCCGCCGCGCCGTGGTTGCGGTAGTGAAACATCGAAATGTTCCAGCGCCCACCGAGCTTGTTGAGGAAGTTGAACAACGCCCCCGGACGCTCCGGGAACTCGAAACGCAGCACCACTTCATCGACAACGTGGGCAGCACGCCCGCCAACCATATGGCGAATGTGCAACTTGGCCAGTTCGTTGTCGGTCAGGTCGAGCACCGGGAAACCCTGCTCGGTAAGACTGGCGAGCAGCGCGCTGCGCGGGTCGTTTTCCGGATGCGTCTGCACGCCGACAAAAATGTGCGCTTCACTGCCGGTGCTGTAGCGGTAGTTGAATTCGGTGATCTGGCGCTTGCCGATGGCTTCGCAGAACGCCTTGAAGCTGCCCGGTTTCTCGGGGATGGTCACGGCGATGATGGCTTCGCGGCCCTCGCCCAGTTCAGCGCGCTCGGCCACATGGCGCAGGCGGTCGAAGTTGACGTTGGCGCCGGAGTCGATGGCCACGAAGGTATGCCCCGTGACACCGCGTTGCTCGACATATTTCTTGATCCCGGCCACGCCCAAGGCACCAGCAGGCTCAGTGATCGAGCGGGTATCGTCGTAGATATCCTTTATTGCGGCACAGATCTCGTCGGTGCTGACGGTGATGACTTCGTCTACGTAATCTTTGCAGATATCGAAGGTATGCTGGCCGATCTGCGCCACCGCGACGCCATCGGCGAAGAGACCCACGGTCGGCAGCACCACGCGCTCGCCGGCCGCCATGGCGGCTTGCAGGCAGTTGGAGTCATCCGGTTCGACGCCGATGATTTTGATGTCCGGGCGCAGGTATTTCACGTACGCCGCAATTCCGGCGATCAGGCCGCCACCGCCCACAGGAACGAAGATCGCATCCAGACGCCCCGGATGCTGGCGCAGAATCTCCATCGCCACCGTGCCCTGCCCGGCAATGGTGTGGGGGTCGTCGTAAGGGTGAATGTAGACGTAGCCTTTCTCATCGACCAGTTTCAGCGAGTAGGCCAGGGCTTCCGGGAACGAATCCCCGTGCAGCACCACTTTGCCGCCGCGCGAGCGCACACCTTCGACCTTGATCTCCGGGGTAGTCTTGGGCATCACGATGGTCGCTTTCACGCCCAGTACCTTGGCCGCCAGGGCCAAGCCTTGCGCATGATTGCCCGCCGACGCGGTGACGACGCCGCGAGCGCGCTCTTCATCGCTCAATTGCGTCAACTTGTTATAGGCGCCGCGAATCTTGAACGAGAACACCGGCTGCAAGTCTTCACGCTTGAGCCAGATATCGTTGCCCAGCCGCTCGGAGAGCTGGCGGGCAGTCTGCAATGGGGTTTCTACGGCAACGTCATAAACGCGCGAGGTGAGGATCTTTTTGACGTACTGTTCGAGCATCGGAAAGCATCACTGAGCGGGTTGGGCAGGGTCAAGGAGTCTAACCCGGCTTTTGGGCGGGCGACCACACTAAACAGGTGGTTTTAACCGCTCGCGAGCGCAAGAGACTCATTGTGGCGAGGGAGCTTGCTCCCGTTGGAGCGCGAAGCGTTCCCAAAACCGACACCCCGTTCTTTCAGACACACTGCATCAGCAGGTTTTACGACTGCTGCGCAGCCGAGCGGGAGCAAGCTCCCTCGCCACAGGCAAGCCCCCTCGCCACCATTCGACATACCGGCAATGACCTTCCCCATCGCGAGGCCTATAATGCCGGCCTTTCGTTCCCCTTTCGGCACTTCGGAGCCCGCATGACCCAGGATCAACTCAAACAGGCCGTAGCCCAGGCCGCCGTCGACTTCATCCTTCCAAAACTCGACGACAAGAGCATCGTCGGGGTCGGCACCGGCTCCACCGCCAACTGTTTCATCGATGCCCTGGCCAAGCACAAAGGCGCGTTCGATGGCGCGGTCGCCAGTTCCGAAGCCACCGCCGCCCGCCTCAAGAGCCATGGCATTCCGGTGTATGAGCTCAATACCGTGAGCAATCTGGAGTTCTACGTCGACGGCGCCGATGAAAGCGACGAACACCTGAACCTGATCAAGGGCGGTGGCGCGGCCCTGACCCGCGAGAAGATTGTTGCGGCTGTGGCCAAGACCTTCATCTGCATTGCCGACGCCAGCAAACTGGTGCCGGTCCTCGGTGCGTTCCCGCTGCCGGTGGAAGTGATCCCGATGGCCCGCAGCCATGTGGCCCGCGAACTGGTGAAACTCGGCGGCGACCCGGTTTACCGTGAAGGCGTGCTGACCGACAACGGCAACATCATCCTCGATGTGTTCAACATGCAGATCACCAACCCGGTGGAACTGGAAACACAGATCAATGCCATCGTCGGCGTGGTCACCAACGGTTTGTTCGCAGCTCGCCCGGCTGATTTGCTGCTGCTGGGCACGAGCGGAGGTGTGAAAACCCTGCGCGCCCAATAAGGCAAACACTAAACAGTGTGGGAGCGGGCTTGCTCGCGAAGAGGCCGTGTCAGCCAATAGAGATGTCGGCTGACAGAGCGCTTTCGCGAGCAAGCCCGCTCCCACATTTGTTTTGTAGTGTTTGTCAGGGTTGTGCCGGTTTTTTGAAGACGTAGAAAAGGTTCGGCTCGCTGACGAGGTACAGGGTGCCGTCATCGTCCATGGCGATGCCTTCCGCCTGCGGCACAGTCTTCTGCAATCCCTGACGGCCCTTGCTCAGTGACAGGGTGGTCAGCGGCCGTCCGTCGACATCCAGCTCCAGGATCAGTCGCGACTCATCGGACAGCGCCAGCAAATGGCCGCTGCGCTCGTCGTACTGCAGGCTCGACAGGTCTCGCACGAACATCCCGGCATCACGCTTGGGGTTGTTCACCACATGCACCGCGTAGGATTTTTCCGGGTTGTAATGCGGAAACCCCTGCACTTCGTAAATCAGCATCGGGTCGCGCTCCTTGGCGACAAACAAGCGTTTGCCCACTGAGTCATAGGCCAACCCTTCAAACCCCTTATTGCCCCTCATGTGCACACCGAGGGTCATCTGCTCAGCGTCCGCGGCATCGAGGAACGTCGTGTCCTTCTCCAGATGAACCTTGATCAGCCGTTGCTGGCGCTCGTCGGTGATCACGTAAGTGTCAGCACTGATGAACTCCACCGCCTCCGCGTCGCCAAACCCGACCAGCGCCACACGCCGCAGGATTTTGCCTTCCAGGGACAACTCGATCAGTTCGGCATTTTTGTTGGTGACGGTGAACAGGCTTTTGCGCACGGGATCGTAGGTCAGCGCCGAAACATCATCGTCCAGACCGTCAATGACTCGCGCCTCGATCGCTACCTGATACTGATCCAGGCCGATGGACTGGGCATTCATCGGTTGCCATAACGCCTGCACATTGAACCAGGCGCGCTCGAACAGACGCAGGTGCTGACCGATGACAACCAGCACGATCAGCACGATTACCGACAGGATCAGCATCAGGGATTTTGGACGGGCAAATCGGCGCATTCAGGCAAGCTCGGAAACAAAACGGGCGGATGAAATACCACGGCAGTATGAATTCAAGCTTAATGGCGTAGGGCTATTATTTTTGCTTTTCGAAGCGGTAGAACAGGTTCGGCTCACTCACCATGTACAGCGTTCCCGCTTCGTCCATGGTCACGCCTTCGGCACGGGGGATGGTTTTTTTCAGACCATTGAAACCGCCGAGCAAGGTCATGAAACTGACCTGTTCGCCCTTCTCATCCAGTTCCAGCAACAGGTGAGAATCGGCGGACAACACCAGCGTATGACCGGTGCGCGGATCAATGGCCAGGGCCGACAGATTGCGGATATCCAGTTCGTCGCTGGCCAGCTTTTGCTTGTCGCCCTTGAGGGTCTGGCTGCCGTCGCTTTTCCAGCTGAACAGCGCCGGTGGACGCTCTTCACCCAGCAGCAGTTGCTGGTTGCGCGCATCCCAAACGATCGCCTCAAAGGCTTTATTCTGATTTTTCGACGGCCCAAGGTCATATTTCGGGAAACTGGTGATATTCAGTTCGCGAGTATCGGCATCGACCTTGACGATGGAAAGCAAGTGTTTGCGCTCATCGGTAATCGCCAGCAAACCGTTGCCCATGACCGTCACCCCTTCCGGGTTGCCCCAACCCACCAGCGGCATTTTCCGCAACACATCGCCCTGCAACGTCAGCTCGACCAGGAACGGATTCTTGCCCATTACCGCAAACAGGGTTTTGGTCTGCGGGTCATAAGACAGGTCCGACGCTTCATCCTCCTCCATGCCTGGCAGCAGCTTGGCGTCGATCACCGTCCGGTAATCCGGCAGCCAGACACTCTCCTGACGTTCGGCCGGGCTTTCGAACCGCTCCATTACCCAGAGCACGCCGCGATCATCCCAGTGCATCGCAAACACGAGGCCATACACGGCGGCCGCCACCAGTAAAAACCAGGAATACCAACGCATGACAAAGCGCGAGCGTCGGGCAGTTTTCAGCTTGGGCAGCGGTTGGGTGGTCATGCGGGGATGCGTTCCAGAAATTCAGGCTATGGGTAATAGCACATTGAGACTGGCTCAGACGCCAGAAGCCCCGGAATTATCCAGACAAAATGTGAAAAAAACGGGAAATGGCGGGATTGCCCTGTGCGGGCAGATGCGATTTGCAGGAAGGATCACAAACCAAAGTGGGAGCGGGCTTGCTCGCGAATGCGGTCTGTCATCCAACATTGATGTTGGATTTGACGGCCTCTTCGCGAGCAAGTCGAATCGTCGCACCGCCGCTCCCACAGGGTTTTGCGTTGGGTCAGCGTACGCTGCTGGTGAAGCGACTGGCGCCCGGCAGTTCGAGCACCAGTTCGTCGCCGACATTCAGGGGGCCAACACCCACCGGCGTGCCGGTGAGGATCACGTCACCGGCCTGCAACGAGAAGCAGCCGGCCATGTACTGGATCATCGGCACGATCGGATTGAGCATGTCCTTGCTGTTGCCATCCTGGCGGACTTCGCCATTGATGCTCAGGCGGATGCCGATGTCGGTCAGGTCGGCGAAGGTACTGCCAGCCACGAACGGCGCAATCACTGCCGCACCGTCGAAGGATTTGGCGATTTCCCACGGCAGCCCCTTGGCTTTCAGCTCGGCCTGTTTGTCGCGCAGGGTCAGGTCCAGAGCCGGGGCGATGCCGGAGATAGCATCCAACACTTCTTCACGGCTCGGTTTGGTCGACAACGGCTTGCCAATCAACACGGCGATTTCCGCTTCGTAATGCACCGAGCCACGTTCGGTCGGAATGCTGAAACCGCCTTCCAGCGGCACCACGCAACTGCCCGGCTTGATGAATAGCAGCGGCTCGGTGGGCACCGGATTGTCCAGCTCCTTGGCATGTTCGGCGTAGTTACGGCCGATGCACACCACTTTCCCCAACGGGAAATGAATACGCGTACCGTCGACATACTGGTGCTGATAGCTCATTACCGACTCCTGCTTCGTGCTCTTAAAGTTCGAAGAATCAAACAGCGAAAATCTTGCCCGGGTTCATGATGCCGTTCGGGTCGAACACCGCTTTGACGGCTTTCATGTACTCGATCTCAACCGGCGAGCGACTGTAGGTCAAGTAGTCACGCTTGGTCATGCCCACGCCATGTTCGGCGGAAATCGAACCGTTGTACTTCTCGACGGTTTCGAACACCCACTTGTTGACGGTCGCGCACTTGGCGAAGAACTCGTCCTTGCTCAGGTTATCCGGCTTGAGGATGTTCAAGTGCAGGTTGCCGTCGCCGATGTGGCCGAACCAGACGATTTCGAAATCGGGGTAGTGTTCGCCGACGATCGCGTCGATTTCCTTCAGGAACGCCGGGACTTTCGACACAGTGACCGAAATGTCGTTTTTGTATGGCGTCCAGTGGGAAATGGTTTCGGAGATGTACTCGCGCAGCTTCCAGAGGTTCTGCAACTGGCTTTCGCTCTGGCTCATCACGCCATCCAGCACCCAGCCCTGCTCGACGCAGTGCTCGAAGGTTTCCAGGGCGTGATTGGCCACATCGATGGTGGTCGCTTCGAATTCCAGCAGTGCGTAGAACGGGCAATCGGATTCGAACGGTGCCGGCACATCGCCGCGCGCCATGACCTTGGCCAGGGCTTTATCGGAGAAGAACTCGAATGCGGTCAGATCAAGTTTGCTCTGGAACGCGTGCAACACCGGCATGATCGAATCAAAATCGGCAGTGCCGAGGACCATCGCTGTGAGGTTTTTCGGCGCACGATCCAGACGCATGGTGGCTTCGACCACAAAGCCCAGCGTGCCTTCGGCGCCGATAAACAGCTGGCGCAGGTCGTAGCCAGTGGCGTTCTTGATCAAGTCTTTATTCAATTCCAGCAGATCGCCCTTGCCCGTGACGACTTTCATGCCGGCCACCCAGTTGCGGGTCATGCCATAGCGAATGACCTTGATTCCGCCGGCATTGGTGCCGATATTGCCACCAATCTGACTGGAACCTGCCGAGGCGAAGTCCACCGGGTAGTACAGACCGTGCTCTTCGGCCTTGTTCTGCAATTGTTCGGTGACCACGCCCGGCTGACAAACGGCCGTGCGGTCAGTCAGGTTCACGTCGAGGATCTGATTCATGTAGTCGAAGGACACGACCACTTCGCCATTGGCTGCCACGGCCGCAGCGGAAAGCCCGGTACGACCGCCGGACGGCACCAGCGCAACCTTGTGTTCGTTGGCCCAACGGACAATGGCCTGGACCTGCTCGGTGGTCTTGGGGAAAACAATGGCTGTCGGGGCCGGGGCGAAATGCTTGGTCCAATCCTTGCCGTAAGCATTCAGGGAGTCGGCATCGGTCAGCACCTTGCCAGGCTCAACCAAGGTCTTCAGCTCATCAATCAAGGCAGGAGTGGTCATCGACAGAACTCTCGAACAATTCATGGTCATCCTGAAGACGCTTCACGTCGCAGGAACGAGTGTTTAGCAGGGCGCATATGCTAGCATACCGACCCCGCAGGATAGTGCCCAACGGCTGTTCTGCGGCGACGGCTGTCATGCCGCTCGGGTCAGCGTCTGCTGGCTACTTCCCTGCCAATTTTCTCCGGGATACAGGTTTACGCAGATGAGCAAGACTTCTCTCGATAAGAGCAAGATCAAGTTCCTTCTTCTCGAAGGCGTCCACCAATCGGCTGTCGACGTCCTCAAGGCGGCGGGCTACACCAGCATCGAGTACCTCACAGGTTCTCTGCCGGAAGCCCAGCTGAAGGAAAAGATCGCTGATGCTCACTTCATCGGCATTCGCTCCCGCACTCAACTGACCGAAGAGATCTTCGATCACGCGAAGAAACTGGTGGCTGTCGGCTGTTTCTGCATCGGCACCAACCAGGTCGACCTCGGCGCGGCTCGTGAACGCGGCATCGCGGTATTCAATGCGCCGTACTCCAACACCCGCTCCGTCGCCGAGCTGGTGCTGGCCGAGGCGATCCTGTTGCTGCGCGGCATCCCTGAGAAGAACGCTTCCTGCCACCGTGGCGGCTGGATCAAGAGCGCAGCCAACTCCTTCGAAATCCGTGGCAAAAAGCTGGGTATCGTCGGTTACGGCTCGATCGGTACTCAATTGTCGGTCCTGGCGGAAGGCTTAGGGATGCAGGTGTACTTCTACGACACCGTGACCAAGCTGCCACTGGGCAACGCTACCCAGGTCGGTAACCTGCACGAGCTGCTGGGCATGTCCGACATCGTCACCCTGCACGTTCCGGAAACCGCTGCCACCCAGTGGATGATCGGCGAGAAGGAAATCCGCGCCATCAAGAAGGGCGGCATTCTGATCAACGCTGCTCGCGGCACCGTGGTCGAGCTGGACGCCCTGGCGGACGCGATCAAGGACAAGCACCTGATCGGCGCGGCCATCGACGTGTTCCCGGTGGAGCCGCGCTCCAACGAAGAAGAGTTCGAAAGCCCGCTACGTGGCCTGGACAACGTGATCCTGACCCCGCACATCGGTGGTTCCACCGCTGAAGCGCAGGCCAACATCGGTCTGGAAGTGGCGGAAAAACTGGTCAAGTACAGCGACAACGGTACGTCGGTGTCGTCCGTGAACTTCCCGGAAGTGGCTCTGCCGGCTCACCCTGGCAAGCACCGTCTGCTGCACATCCACGAGAACATTCCGGGTGTGATGAGCGAGATCAACAAGGTCTTCGCCGAAAACGGCATCAACATTTCCGGTCAGTTCCTGCAGACCAACGAGAAAGTCGGCTACGTGGTGATCGACGTAGACGCCGAATACTCGGACCTGGCGCAAGAGAAGCTGCAGCTCATCAACGGCACTATCCGTAGCCGCGTGTTGTTCTGATCGCGACTTGAGCGACAAAAAAGGGAGCTCCTTGGAGCTCCCTTTTTCATGCCGGTGAAAAAGTTACTTCACAGTCACGGTGATTTTCTTCGAAACGATTGGCGGATCGAACGGCATGTGACCACTGTCGCCCAGTTCGAGCTGCAAGGTGTGCTTGCCTGGTGCCAGTTTGATTTCGGCCTGGGTCTGCGCTTTACCGAAGTGCATGTGATTGGCATCCGTCGGGATCGGCGCACCTTCGGCGGGGAGCTTGTCGACATCGATCAGCAGGTGATGATGCCCCGTGTTTTTGGTGACATCACCGGCAGGCGCCAGCGCGATGTTCTTCACAGCGAATTTGACGGTGAAGGTCTGGGGAACCGTGGCGCCGTCCTCAGGAGAGACAATGGACGCTTCGGCACCTTTCGGAGCCGGCGTGGCAGCACTGGCCAACACCGAAACACCCATCAGCACACCAGCCAACGCTGCACGTGACATAAAGCTTTTCATTCTCTTCTCCAGTTTTTCCGTAAAATTCGCTCGACCGTGACAACTTCACGGCCATTCGTTGTCGAAGGCACACGACAACCATAGCAAAGCGAGCCTGAACAGCGCGTCGCGATAAATGAATTCAAAGGAGTGACCATGCGATTTTTGCCTGGCCTGATTTGCCTGCTACCCCTTTTGAGCCCTTTGGCTCATGCCGAACTGATTGACGATGTAAACGACCGCGGCGAATTGCGCATTGCCCTTGAGGCTAATACACCGCCCTTCAATTTCAAGGAGGACGACAAACTGACCGGGTTCGAGGTCGAGCTGGGGCAGTTGCTGGCCGCTGAGCTGGATGTGCGCGCCGACTTTGTCGTCACCGATTCCAGTGATTTGCTGACCGGCGTCGAAAGTGGCAAATACGACATCGCCATCAACCACATTACAGAGAGTCCGGCGCTCACGGAGCGTTTCGACTTCAGCCAACCTTACATTCAAACCAATGCGCAATTGATCGCGCAGAAAGAAGAACCGCGCTCAATACTACTGGTGCAGTCACTCACAGAGGAAAAGCCGAAAGCCAGCCAGACCGTGAGCCTGGCGATTCCGTTTCAGAAGGGTAACCCGGCATTTCATGCCAGCCTGGAAAACGCGCTGCAGCGGATCAAGGCGGATGGTCGGCTGGAAGCGTTGTCACAGAAGTGGTTCGGGGCGGATGCGAATGTGGCGCCGAAACAATAAGACAATGAAGATTTAATGTGGGAGCGGCGGTGCGGCGATCCGACTTGCTCGCGAATGCAGTGTGTCAGGCAACATTGATGTCGATTGACACTCCCTCTTCGCGAGCAAGCCCGCTCCCACATGGGTTTTGGACAGGTCGTCAGTTCAGGGTTGCCAGGGCTATCGCCGCTTGTGGCAACTCCAACTCGCTGAAAACCTGAACGCCATTGCGCTTGAGCAATGCAGCGGTAACCCCTTCACCGCTGACCTTCACGCCACTGAACGTCCCGTCATAGGTCAACAGATTCCCGCAAGACGGACTGTTGGCCTTGAGCACGGCTATGCGGATGCCGTGCTGTTGCACCAGTTCCAGCGCCTGATAAGCCCCCGAAAGAAACTCGGCACTGACGTCCTCGCCCTCGGTGGTGATGACCGATACAAGACCATCAAGCACTTCATCGCCCTGCCCGCCCGGAATCTCCGCCGCCGCCCTTGGCGTCGGCAAACCACCGGCGACTTCCGGGCACAACGGCACCACCCGGCCTTCGGCAATCCACTGTTCCAACAGATTGAATGGCCCGCTCGCCCCGCCGTCGTAACGAACGCGGTGACCGAGCAAACAGCGGCTTACCAGAATTTTTTGCATGATCAGAACGGCTCGTTGCCACGACGGCGGAACCAGCCCGTCAACGACAGGCGCTCGCGGGTCGCGGGCAGGACTTCGTGGGGTACTTCGCCCGACAGGAACACCACCAGGCATCCTCCGGTGGGCACTACATCGTGTTCGACACCTTCGTCCAGGTACATGCGTAGCTGGCCGCCATGTTCGGGCAGCCAGCCGTCATTGAGGTAGATCACCGCCGAGACCATGCGCCGGTCGTCGTCGCGAAAACGGTCGACATGCTTGAGGTAGAAAGCGCCGGGCGGGTACAGGGCGAAATGGCTTTCGTAATCTTCCAGGCCCAGAAACAAATCGCGATTCATCGCCTCACGCAGGCCGTCCATCAACCCCAGATAGCGGTCGCAAGCCTCGGCCTGACCGGGTTCGAGCCACTGAATATGGTCGCCACGAATGCCCTCGCGGATCTCCGAAAACGGCCCGCGCCCCACGGCGGCCGGGGCGAGTTCGCCCTCCGCAGCACGTTTTCGGCACTCGGCCGCCAGCGCTTGGGTCAGATCCAGAGGCAGGAAAATATTCTGCTGCGACCAACCGCGCTCAGCCAGGTCGTCGACGATACGTAACAGCAGCGGGTGATCAGAGGGTATGTGCATGGCGCGCATAGTATTCCTGTGCCCGCAAATCCGACAGAGCCGCGCAGCGGAGGATTGGTCGGATAAGGCACTCAACCTGATACGAATTCTCGACAAGTACGAATACCCCACGGAGAATAGTCGCCTGCTGACAGGAGCCCCTATGCGTCGTTTGCTTTTCTCACTGTTGATGTTCTGCGTTTTGCCCGCCTGGGCGGACGGCCACGACCAGTTGTACAAGGTCGCCGGCTGGGCAGAACAACGCGCGCATTTCAACGATGCTCTCTCCACCGCTCAGCAGCGTTACCAGAATAGCCTGCCGCCGGCAGTGTTTCAGGCTCTGGTCAATAACAGCAACCAGCGCTTTGCTCCCAAAGCCATGGACCAGCGTGCCGAGGCGCAACTGCGCAAGAAACTCACCGATCCGAAACCTGCACTGACCTTCTTCCAATCGCCCTTGGGCAAGAAAATCGTCGCCGCCGAACTGCTGGCGACCCGCCGCGATCAATTGGCGAAAAACGCCAAGGGCTTGCCGAAAATACAGGCCAGCGATACCCGTCAACTCATCATTGGCCACCTCGCCCAGGCCCTGCCTGCCCGCGAGGCCGGTGCTGAAGTCAGCCTGGCGATCGCGGGCGTGGCGGCCGACAGCCTTAGCTCGATGATCCCCGGCCTGCTCGGGGGCGGTCAGGCTCAAGGCATGTTGAATGGTCAGCGTCAGCGCCTGATGGAGCAGATCGGCGCTGACCTGAACAACACACTGCTGTATGTCTATCGCGACCTGACGGATGAAGAGCTGGAAGAGTTCGCGACCTTTGCCGAGTCCACTGAAGGCAAGGCTTACTACCAAGCGGCATTGGCGGCGATTCGGGCGGGGTTGGCGGTGGGGCAGAGTACGTCGAGCCTCAGTCAATAATATTCAGCGTCTGGAACATCGCTTTCGCGAGCAAGCCCGCTCCCACACTTGATCTCTGGCGTATGCAAATTCTGTATCCGCTGGAGATCTAATGTGGGAGCGGGCTTGCTCGCGAAGAGGCCCGAACGACCGCTAAAGATTCCGCCCCTTCATCCGCTTGCTCAAAAACCCGAAATACTCCCCACGCAACGCCGATGTCTCATTCGCCAGATGATGCCGCGCTTCAGGCAGCATCAGCACCTGAGGCCGATCGAACTTGCCCCGCAACACCTCAAGGTTGTGTTGCCAATCTACGGTCATGTCCGCCTGCCCCTGCACGATCAGCGGCCGCCGCGGACTCTTCGGTGCCGCTTCGATACGCTTGATCCACCGCCCCAACGCACCGACCCAGGCCGTTGGCAGGCGCAGCGGTTGCAGCGGATCGGCTTGCAGGAACGCCAGGAAGTCAGGGTCGTTGGAATTCTCGCTGAAACGCCGGGCGATACCGTTGACGAACGGCTTGAGCAAGTAATAACTGAGCTTCGACCAGCCCCAGGCTCGCGGCCGCACCAGGGGCGACAGCAGAATTACCTGCCCTTGGGCGGGACTGCTCGCCCCCTGATTGAGCACATGATCGATCACGATCGCCCCGCCGGTGCTTTGCCCGCACAAGTGCCAAGGCTGCGGAAGGCCCAGCGATTGCGCCTCGGCCAATAGCCCTTGCAGCGTGCTCTGATACTCGGCGAAATCCTTGATGCTCGCCCGTTCGCCACTGGACAGGCCATGCCCCGGCAGGTCACAGGCGATCACCGCAAAACCCTGGTCCAGCGCCCACTCGATTACATGCCGGTAGAGCCCGGTGTGATCGTAGAAGCCGTGAAACAGAAACAGGGTCGCCTTCGCCCGCTCGGGCCACCAGAGCTGGCTGACCACTTCATAGCCATCGACCTCGAAACGCCCCAGGCCATTGCGCAAGGTTCGCTGCGCAAAATCCAGTCCATAAAAATGCTGATAGGCCATGGCTTCCATCGACAGCGGCTGCCACTCGGCCAATGGCCGCAGGCCGGCACGCAAATGATCGGGGTCGAAAGTGGCAGACATGGGCTATTCCAGAACGCGAAACGGACTTTATGGGCCTGCGATATTCATCTGTCGCGGCAAGCATGGCAAGCTAGCCGACCTTCGAGGATGGAAACCCATGCGCCCGGCCTACCGCACCACACTGCTTACCAGCCTGCTCGCCCTTGTGTGTGCCGGCGTGCTGTGGGCCGCCTATGACTGGTTTCAGGGGCGCTACTTGCGCGCCTTCAGTTCGCACACTGCGGTGTTCTCCGGCGACCCGTTGCGCCTGCCGGACGAACTCGCAGGCCCCGGCGCCATTCGCCTGGTGCACTTCTGGGACCCGGCCTGCCCGTGCAATGTCGGCAATCAACAACACCTGACCGAACTGGTTGAGCAATATCTACCGCAGGGTGTCGAGTTCTATGCGGTACAAAAGCCCGGCAGCCACGGTCAGTTGCCGAGCACCTTGAGTCGCCTTAAAACCATCACTGTCTTGCCAGGTTCCGAACAGATCCCTGCCAGCCCGGCGGTGGCGATCTGGGACCGCAGTGGCAGGCTGGCGTATTTCGGTCCGTACAGCGAAGGCCTGACCTGCAACTCGAGCAACAGTTTTATCGAGCCGATCCTGCAAGCGCTGAATGAAGGGCGGGCGGTGAATGCCACGAATACGCTGGCGGTGGGTTGCTACTGCCCGTGGCCAAAAAAAAAACAATAGATAACTAGTGCAATATGCCCACCTTAAGTCAGGATGGGCAAAAATTGCTTTACGAAGATTTATGATATTAGGCAAAGGTATTAGACAATATCTTTAAAATCCAAATAACGTCTTAATGGCCCCGGAATTTCTACGGAGCCGTCAGCCTTTTGAAAGTTTTCCAAAATCGCGATCATCGTTCTTCCTAGTGCCGAAGCGGTTCCATTGAGAGTATGAACATACTGATTTTTCTTCAGAAGAGGATCCTTATATTTAATATTAAGGCGCCGCGATTGATAGTCAGTACAATTACTTGCTGACGTTATTTCACCATATTCCCCGGCAGTGCCTTTACCCGGCATCCAAGCCTCAATATCGTATTTTTTGTACGCCGGCGCCCCCAAGTCGCCAGTGCAATTTAGTACGACTCGATACGGAATACCAAGCTCGGTATAAATCTCTTCCTGCAATGCAAGAATTTTATCATGATATTCAGCGCTATCCTCGGGCAAACACACTACAAATAATTCTAATTTTTCAAATTGATGGACCCTATAAAGGCCTTTGCTAGACTTACCGGAGGCCCCAGCTTCTCGCCTGAAACAATGGCTTTCGGCAATATAAAGAAGTGGCAGTCGAGCACGATCAATTACCTCATCAGAATGCATACCGGCAATACATATTTCGGCTGTAGCGATAAGACTCTTATCTAGGCCACCCAGTTCGTACGTATTGCTTTCGTCCCCCTTGGGAGAAAATCCTACGCCTTCCATTATATGATTGTAAGATATGTCCGGCGTTTGCAAAGGTGTGAAGCCGGCCTTTAATGCCTTGTTGAAAATATAGCTCTTCAGCGCGTGCTGGAGGAACACTGCTTGATTTTTAAGAAAATAAAATTTTGAACCTGCGACTTTTGCACCCGAGTCAAAATCAAGCAAGTCGAGACTACGCCCCAATTCAAGATGATCCTTACTGGGCAAGAAGAACTTGGGAATGTCTCCACTTACTCGAACAGTTAAGTTATCTTCATCGCTGAGGCCAATTGGCACATCTGACGATGTCCAATTTGGTAACTGGCGGATACACAATGAAAGTTCTGCATCAAGTAAATTAAACCTCTCCTTAGCTTTTATAATGGCACCTTTTAATGTCTTCGTACTCATCGCGACGGACGGCGGGCTTTCCGCCGTTGAGGCACTATCTCTGGGACCTTTCGAAAGAGCATTCAACTGACCTTGCATATCCTCAAGCTCTCGCTTTTGCGATTTAACGTCCTCATAGAGAGAAATAATGCGATCCAAATCGATTTTTATATTTCGTGCCGACAAATTGGACTTCATCGACTGATGATTTTCTTGCAGCTGCTTTATATCTATCATATTTAATACCCGCATATTATTCTAATACTTACGGAAACAAACGGTTTCAGCCCACCGAACCATTACCAAAAATCTAGACAACAACTAAAGGGTTAGATAAAAAATTTGCTAATGCTTTAATGCCAGATCGCATTTGATCGATATCGATTTTCTCATTAGCTGAGTGTGCATCACTTAAAGAGCCTGCACCAAAAATCGCAGTGGGAATATTGGCTTCCCGGGCATAATGTCGAGCATCACAACTAGCCCTCCATGCAAATATTCCATTGTTCTTTGCTAACCCCCCGCGCCTCGGAAACAGATTGATCTAATCGCTTTAAAAAAATGTCCTCCTCAGAAACAGTTATTTCACTCGAGTATTCAATAAAGTTTCGATATCTTCTATCGACGCAGCTGGCAAAAAACCAACATTAAAAGTGAAGCTGCACTTTTCGGGCACGGAACCAGGCCACTCCCCCCCTGAAATCTTACCCACATTTATCTGTACAGGTCGTTTCCAGATTGAAAAGGCAGAGTCACTATGAGACTCCCGCATCCCACCACCCAAACCACTTGTATTCTTTATAGGCAGCTTAGCAATAACTCGCAATGCTATTTTTGTAGTACAATTCGCTAATTAACGAAGGAAATCTCCTATAACCACATCACCTCAACCAATTAATCCGCTACTCACCCAGAAATATGGTGCCGCTTCATTAATCCTAGATCAGCGGCCTCAACGCTATAGATCATGTTCTTCCGCCTAAAACCATCTCATTTATCCGCGAACTTTTGACTCAACTATTTATATACTTCGCAGTACGAACCAGCAACCAGCCTTTGCGTAGGAGACGTACTAATTATGCGCAAGGAATTACCTATATGAGACACTACTCCAAACAACTCATACGTAACACTGTTTAATCCAGACACGACAACGAACACTAGAAGATGGAGTCCGTAGATTCAGTGACACTTTCTTGGGATGGCCACGCACACACTCGCGGTGGGGTGTTACCGACCTTGCTCAGTCGACCCCACGAAGTAGCAAACACGTTTAAATACGAATTCCTCCTACGAGCGGTGGGCCAATTCGGTGAGCCGTGTTAAACAGTGGCACCAAGGAACTACTGCCACTCATAACAACAAGGAGTCACCATGAAACGCGTCCTGACCGTACTTGCCTTGCTGATTGTCGTGCTCGTCGCCGGGTGCAGCTGGTACGTGTACAGCAAGCAACCGACGCGCCAGGGCCAGGTGCAATTGCAGCACCTGCAAGGTTCGGTGACCGTGCGCTACGACGTGCGCGGCGTGCCGCATATCCGTGCCGAAAACGAAACCGACCTCTACCGCGCCCTCGGCTACGTGCACGCCCAGGACCGACTGTTCCAGATGGAAGCCATGCGGCGCCTGGCCCGTGGCGAGCTGGCCGAAGTCCTCGGCCCGAAACTGATCGACACCGACAAATTGTTTCGCAGCCTGCGCATCCGCGAACGGGCTGGAAGCTATGTGGCTGCGCTGGATCGTCAGTCGCCGGCATGGAAGGCCCTGCAAGCTTATCTGGACGGCATCAATCAATATCAGGACAGCCACGCTGCGCCGGTAGAGTTCGATGTGCTGGGAATTCCCAAGCGCCCTTTCACCGCTGAAGACAGCATCAGCATCGCCGGCTACATGGCCTACAGCTTTGCCGCGGCGTTTCGCACCGAACCGTTGCTGACTTACGTGCGTGACCAACTGGGCGCCGAGTACCTGAACATCTTCGATCTCGACTGGCAGCCCAAGGGTGTGCTGGCCAAAGGGCGCGCCAACCCTGCGCCGGCTCTCACCGCCAATGACTGGAAGGGTCTGAACGCCCTCGCCCGCTTGAGTGAGCAGGCGTTAGCCGACAATGGCCTGCCACAATTCGAAGGCAGCAATGCCTGGGTGATTTCCGGCAACCGCAGCAAAAGCGGCAAGCCACTACTGGCCGGTGACCCGCACATTCGCTTCTCGGTGCCGTCGGTGTGGTACGAAGCGCACCTTTCGGCGCCGGGCTTCGAGCTTTATGGCTACCATCAGGCGCTGGTGCCGTTTGCGTTTCTGGGCCACAACCTGGACTTCGGCTGGAGCCTGACGATGTTCCAGAACGACGATCTGGATCTGATCGCCGAGAAGGTCAACCCGGACAACCCGAACCAGGTCTGGTATCGCGGCCAATGGGTCGACATGGTCAACACCGAACAACAGATCGCGGTCAAAGGCCAGTCACCGGTCACGCTGACTCTGCGCCAATCGCCCCACGGCCCGATCATCAACGATGCGCTTGGCGCTGCCGCCAGCAAGACGCCGGTCGCGATGTGGTGGGCTTTCCTCGAGACCCCGAATCCGATCCTCGACGGTTTCTACCAGCTCAACCGCGCCGACACTCTGGCCAAGGCCCGCGCCGCGTCGGCCAAGGTTCAGGCTCCGGGGCTGAACATCGTCTACGCCAACGCCAAGGGCGACATCGGTTGGTGGGCCTCGGCACTGCTGCCCAAGCGCCCGGCCGGGGTGAAGCCCGGTTTCATCCTCGACGGCAGCACCCCTCAGGCAGACAAGGAAGGTTTTTACCCGTTCAGCGCCAACCCACAGGAAGAGAACCCGGCGCGGGGCTATATCGTCTCGGCCAACTTCCAGCCAGTGTCGCCGACCGGCATGGAAATTCCCGGGTACTACAACCTCGCCGATCGCGGTCAGCAGCTCAATCGTCAGCTCAGCGACAAGAACGTGAAGTGGGACAACGAGGCTAACCAGAAGCTACAACTGGGCACCACCACCGACTACGGTCCGCGTCTGCTGGCGCCGTTGCTACCGGTACTGCGTGAAGTGGTGAGCGATCCCGTCGAGCTCAAGATGGTGGAGCAACTGGCGCAGTGGAGCGGCGATTACCCGCTGGACTCCATCAGCGCCACGCTGTTCAACCAGTTCTTGTTTAACCTCACCGACGCGGCGATGCGCGATGAACTGGGCAATGACTTCTTCGAAACGCTGCTCCCGACCCGGGTGATCGATGCCGCACTGCCGCGTCTGGCGGCCTCCGCCGACTCACCGTGGTGGGACAACCGCAACACCCCCGGCAAGGAAACCCGCGCCGATACGGTCAAGGTGGCCTGGCAAGCGAGCATGGCTCATCTCAAGACCTCTCTGGGCGCCGATTCCACACAATGGCAGTGGGGCAAGGCGCACACCCTGACTCACGGCCATCCGCTGGGGACGCAGAAACCGCTGGAGCGGATCTTCAACGTCGGACCGTTCGCGGCGCCCGGCACCCACGAAGTGCCGAATAACCTCTCGGCCAAGATCGGCCCGGCGCCGTGGCCCGTGACTTACGGCCCGTCGACGCGACGGCTGATCGACTTCGCCGACCCGGCCCACAGCCTGACCATCAACCCGGTCGGCCAGAGCGGCGTGCCGTTCGACAGCCACTATGCCGACCAAACCGAGGCGTATATCGAAGGGGTTTATTACCAGGCGCATTTCAATGATGAAGAAGTGACGGCCAATACACGTAGTACGTTGAAGCTGTTGCCGGCGCGGGCTGCGCAGTAGATTTTAGTTGGCCGGGCTGACGCCTTCGCGAGCAAGCCCGCTCCCACAGTTGACCGAGTTGTCCGGACAGACACGGTCTAATGTGGGAGCGGGCTTGCTCGCGAAGAGGCCCTGACAAGCAACACAAATTGCCGCTAAACCATCACCGAAAAATTCAACCTGAACTGCTGCGGCGTCACTCCCAGCCTGCGGTTGAACACACTGCGCATGTGCTGGGCATCGCGAAACCCGCACTGGTACGCCACGGTTTTCAGCGGCGCATGGGTGCTTTCGAGCATCACCCGCGCCGCGTCCACCCTCGCCCGTTCGACGAATTCCGCCGGGGTGATTTTCGCCTCCTTGGCGAACACCCGGGAAAAGTTGCGCGTGCTCATGTTGGCGGCGTTGGCCAGATCAGCGATGGTCAGGTCGCCATTGAGGTTGGCCAACACATAGAGCTGGACCAACGCCACCGCCGAAGTCGGTTCGGCATGGGGCGTGAGGAACGGGCTGAACTGCGATTGCCCGCCCGAGCGCTGAGTGAACACCACCAGCCGCTTGGCCACGCTGAGTGCCACGTCCGGCCCGTGATCCCGGGCCAGCAGATACAGCGACAGATCGATCCCCGCCGTAACCCCGGCCGAGGTGTAAAGCTCGCCGTCCTGCACGTACAAGCGATCAGCCTCGACCTGAGTCGACGGGCACAACTGCGCCAGCGCTGCGGCATCGCCCCAATGGGTGGTGACGGTTCGCCCGTCGAGCAATCCGGCCCGGGCGAGCATGAAGGCGCCATTGCAGATCGAACCAAACCGTTGCGCCAGCGCACAGGCATCGCGCAACCAGGCATCGAACGCCGCGCCAAAATTCATGAACGGCAACTGCGGCCCGCCCGCCACCAACAGCAAGTCATAAGCCTCCAGCGCTTCACTGAAATGCCGGTGGGCATTGAGCGATAAACCGTTGGAACACACCATCACCCCATGCTCGACACCGATCACCACCAGCCGATAGTGATCCTGCGGGGACAGAGAGCGTTTCATGCCATGAGTAAAACCGTTGCCATCGTGGTGTTCCCACCGAATTCTGTCAGGCATACCGCATCCGGCTATCTGCGACTGCTGCGCAGTCGAACGGGAGCAAGCTCCCTCGCCACAGGTAGGTGTTTGATCCTGAATGGCTTCAAACATAAGCCGGACAGCACGTTTGGCACGGTGAACGCGGATGTACTGGTGGACAGCGAGCCGGGTTTCAAACCGATGAACTTCGTCGAGATCATCCGCAAATCACCTTGGGTGGCATAAACCAATGTGGGAGCCGGGCTTGCTCGCGAAAGCGGTGTGTCAGTCAACATGGATGTTGAATGTCAGTCCGTCTTCGCGAGCAAGTCGAATCGTCGCACCGCCGCTCCCACAGTGGATTTGGGTTGGCCACACAGATGTGCTCAACCCGGCATCAGGCTCAAGCCGCTTCCGGCGCCTGCGCCCGGCGCACGTCCGGTTGTTTCCAGGAATCGGCGGCGCCTTCTTCGATGGCCTGCTGGATCGCACGCTTGCGAATTTCTTCGGCACGACGGCTGAAGTACCAGACCAGGAACGTCACCAGCGACACCGCCAGCAGAATCAGGCTGGCCACGGCGTTGATCTCGGGCTTCACGCCCAGGCGCACCGCCGAGAACACTTCCATCGGCAGGGTCGTGGAACCCGGCCCGGACACGAAGCTCGCCAGCACCAGGTCATCCAGCGACAAAGCGAACGACATCATCCCGCCCGCCGCCAGCGACGGCGCGATCATTGGAATGGTGATCAGGAAGAACACCTTCCACGGCCGCGCACCCAGGTCCATGGCTGCTTCTTCGATCGACAGGTCCAGTTCACGCAAGCGCGCCGACACCACCACCGCCACATACGCTGCACAGAACGTGGTGTGGGCGATCCAGATGGTGACGATGCCGCGTTCCTGTGGCCAGCCGATCATCTGCGCCATGGCCACGAACAGCAGCAACAGCGACAGACCGGTGATCACTTCAGGCATTACCAGTGGCGCGGTGACCAAACCACCGAACAGTGTACGGCCCTTGAAGTGAGTGATCCGCGTCAGCACGAAGGCCGCCAGCGTCCCCAGTGCCACCGCTGCAATCGCCGTGTAGCAGGCGATTTCCAGCGAGCGCACCACCGAGCCCATCAGTTGGGTGTTGTCCATCAACCCCACGTACCACTTGATCGACCAGCCGCCCCACACCGTCACCAGTTTCGAGGCGTTGAACGAGTAGATCACCAGGATCAGCATCGGCGCGTAGACGAACAGCAAACCCGCTACCAGCATGAAACTTGAGAAACGGAAGCGCTTCATTCCTTGCCCTCCATTTCTTTGGCCTGACTACGGTTGAACAGGATGATCGGCACAATCAGGATCGCCAGCATCACCACCGCCAGGGCAGACGCCACCGGCCAGTCACGGTTGTTGAAGAATTCTTGCCAGAGCACTTTACCGATCATCAGGGTTTCCGGACCACCGAGCAGTTCCGGGATCACGAACTCGCCCACCACCGGGATGAACACCAGCATGCAGCCTGCGATGATGCCGTTTTTCGACAGCGGCACGGTGATCTTCCAGAAACTGTTGAAGGTGCTCGAACCCAGGTCGGATGCGGCTTCCAGCAGGCTGGTGTCGTGTTTGACCAGGTTGGCGTAGAGCGGCAGGATCATGAACGGCAGGTACGAATAGACGACGCCGATGTACACCGCAAGGTTGGTGTTGAGGATCTGCAGCGGCTCGTCGATCCAGCCCATGCTCATCAGAAAACCATTGAGCAGACCGTTGTTGCTGAGGATGCCCATCCACGCATACACGCGGATCAGGATCGCAGTCCAGGTCGGCATCATGATCAGCAACACCAGCACCGTTTGCAGCTCTTTGCGGGCGCTGGCAATGGCGTAGGCCATCGGGTAGCCGATCAATAGACAGAGGACGGTGCTGATCAGCGCCATCTTCAACGAGCCGAGGTAAGCGGCGATGTACAACTCGTCGTCGCCGAGCATCGCGTAGTTGCTCAGGTTAAGCAGCACCTGGAGCTTCTGGTCGATGAAGCTGTAGATCTCGGTGTACGGCGGAATGGCCACGTCGGCTTCGGCGAAGCTGATCTTCAAGACGATGAAGAACGGCAGCATGAAGAACAGGAACAGCCAGATGAACGGAACCCCGATGACCAGCTGACGGCCACCGGGAATTATTCGATTGAGCCGGCGTTTGAGCTTGCGCATGTTCATGAGCGAAGTACCACGCCGCTGTCGTCTTCCCACCACACGTAAACCTGATCACCCCAAGTCGGGCGCTGACCGCGGCGCTCGGCGTTGGCGACGAACGACTGGACGATCTTGCCGCTCGGCAATTCGACGTAGAACACCGAGTGGCCGCCGAGGTAGGCGATGTCATGGACCTTGCCGCTGGACCAGTTGTACTCGCAGGTCGGCATGGTCGGCGTCACCAGCAGTTTTTCCGGACGGATCGCGTAGGTCACGGACTTGTCCTGCACCGACGTGCTGATGCCGTGGCCCACATAAATCTGCCGATCCAGGTCCTTGCAGGTGATGGTCGCGTGGCCTTCGGCGTCGTCGATCACTTCGCCTTCGAAGATGTTGACGTTGCCGATGAATTCGCAGACCAGACGGCTGGTCGGGGTTTCGTAGATGTCGATCGGGCTGCCGATCTGGGCAATCCAGCCCAGGTGCATGATCGCGATGCGCTCGGCCATGGTCATGGCCTCTTCCTGATCGTGGGTCACCATCACACAGGTCACGCCGACCCGCTCGATGATCTCGACCAGTTCCAGCTGCATTTGCGAGCGCAGTTTTTTGTCCAGCGCACCCATCGGTTCGTCGAGCAGCAACAGCTTCGGCCGCTTGGCCAAAGAGCGCGCGAGTGCCACACGCTGACGCTGACCACCGGACAACTGATGGGGTTTGCGCTTGGCGTACTGGCTCATCTGCACCAGCTTGAGCATCTCGGCCACGCGGGCATCGACTTCAGCCGTCGGAATCTTGTCCTGCTTGAGGCCGAAGGCGATGTTCTGCGCCACGGTCATGTGCGGGAACAGGGCGTAAGACTGGAACATCATGTTGATCGGCCGCTCGTACGGCGGCATGTCAGTGATGTCTACGCCATCGAGGAAAATGCGCCCCTCCGTGGGCCGTTCGAAACCTGCCAGCATCCGCAGCAAGGTGGATTTGCCCGAACCCGAGCCGCCGAGCAGGGCGAAGATTTCGCCTTTCTTGATTTCCAGGGACACGTCGTCCACGGCAATCGTCTCGTCGAACTTTTTGGTGACCCGGTCGATTTTGACCAACACCTGTTTAGGTGTCTGGTCGCCCTCGAGGGCTTTCTTATAGGCGCCGGAGGCAACTGCCATTTACGAAACTCCCAACAGAATTTGCAGTTCGCTCAACGTGGCGAACCTGGATAGTTTGAAGCTATTTGCCCGACTTGACCTTGGTCCAGCTGCGCGTCATCAAACGTTGAATGTTCGGTGGCAACTCGATGGATACGTATGTCTTGTCGAGGACCGCTTGCGGTGGATATACCGATGCGTCGGTGCGTATGGACTGTTCCATCAGTTCGTCCGACCCGGGGTTCGGGTTGGCGTAGCCTACGGAATCGCTGACCTTGGCAATCACCTCGGGTTTCAGCAAATAGTTGATAAAGGCATGGGCTTCTTTGACGTTGGCCGCATCCTTGGGGATCGCCAGCATGTCGAACCAGAGCGCGCCACCCTCTTTCGGAATCGAGTAGGCGATGTTCATGCCTTTGCCGGCTTCAGCCGCGCGGGCCTTGGCCTGGAACATATCGCCGGAGAAGCCGATCGCCACGCAGATGTCACCGTTGGCCAGGTCCGCGATGTATTTGGACGAATGGAAATACGTCACGTAAGGCCGCACCGCCAGCAACTTGGCTTCAGCCTTTTTGTAGTCTTCAGGGTTGGTGCTGTTGGGGTTCAGGCCCATGTAGTTGAGGACCGTGGGCATCATTTCATCGGCGGAGTCGAGGAACGCCACGCCACAGCTGTGCAGTTTCTTGATGTTTTGCGGCTCGAACACCACATCCCAGGAATCGATCTTGTCGAGGCCAAGCACTGCCTTGACCTTGTCGACGTTGTAACCGATGCCGTTGGTACCCCATAGATACGGCACGGCGTACTGGTTGCCCGGATCGTTTTGCTCCAGACGCTTGAGCAGTACCGGATCGAGGTTGGAATAGTTGGTCAGTTTCGATTTATCGAGCTTCTGAAAAGCCCCGGCCTTGATTTGCTTGCCCAGGAAGTGGTTGGACGGCACGACCACGTCATAACCGGTACGCCCGGCCAGCAACTTGCCTTCCAGGGTTTCGTTGGAATCGAATACGTCATACACCGGCTTGATGCCGGTTTCTTTCTGGAAGTCGGCCAGGGTGGTCTCACCGATATAGTCCGACCAGTTATAAATATGCACTGTGCCTGCGGCCTGAACACTGACAGCAAGTGTCAGCCCGGTGCCGACCAGCAGGGCATTACGCAACAAAGAAAAAATAGGCACGTGGAGGTCCTCTAAAATGAGTTGGGCCCAAGTTGCCCCGCGTTACATGACAGCCATGGCTGTCTGGCAACAAAACCGGCGCGCAACTTACCCTCGAAAAACCGTTCCAGCAAAACTTTCTGACATTTAATTATCCCTGTTGCCGCCGCCGCGCAGACGACGGCAACAGGTAGTTACCTCAAACCGGCTTATTTACCGGATTTGATCTTGGTCCAACTGCGCGTCAGGATCCGCTGGGTGGCGGCCGGCAAGTCGGCAATCGCGTACAGCTTGGCCAACACTTCTGCTGGCGGGTAGATGCCTGGATCGCTGGTGATTTCTTTATCAACCAGTGGGGTGGACGCCGCGTTACCGTTCGGGAAACGTACGGCGTTGGTGATCTCGGCCATGATTTCCGGCTTCTGCAGGAAGGTCATGAACTTGTAGGCGCCTTCGACGTTTTCGGCATCTTTAGGGATGGCGACCATGTCGTAGAAGCTGCCGGCACCTTCTTTCGGAATGTTGTAGCTGACTTTCACCTTGTCACCGGCTTCAGCGGCGCGAGCCTTGGCCTGGTAGATGTCACCCGAGTAACCCACGGCGACGCAGATGTTGCCGTTGGCCAGGTCGGAGATGTACTTGGACGAGTGGAAGTAGCCCACCGAAGGACGAATCTTCAGGAACAATGCTTCGGCTTCGGCCAGTTGTTTCTTGTCCTGGCTGTCGGTTGGATAGCCCAGGTAATGCAACGCCACCGGAATCATCTCGGTTGGCGAATCGAGGAAACTGATACCGCACGACTTCAACTTGGCAGCGTTTTCAGGTTTGAACAGCAAGTCCCAGGAGTTGGTTGGCGCGTCGGCACCCAGTGCAGCCTTGACCTTCTCGGCGTTGAAACCGATACCGATCGAACCCCACATGTAAGGGAACGCGTGTTCGTTACCCGGGTCGCTGACCGATACCGCTTTGAGCAGGTCAGTGTTCAGGTTTTTCCAGTTAGGCAGTTTGGACTTGTCCAGTTTCTGGTAAACACCGGCCTTGATCTGCTTGGCCAGGAAGTTGTTCGACGGCACGACGATGTCGTAGCCGGACTTGCCTGCCAGCAGCTTGGCTTCTAGGGTTTCGTTACTGTCGAACACGTCGTAGACGACTTTGATACCCGACTCGGCCTCGAACTTCTTCACGGTATCCGGTGCGATGTAATCGGACCAGTTGTACACGTGCAGCACCTTGTCGTCAGCCTGAACGGCACCCGCCATCACGCCCATCAGGGACATGGCGAGGAGGGTCTTGCCAGCTATCTTCATACCTAATGCCTTCATGGGTAATGCTCCAATTTTTCTTTTTAACCACGTGCTCAGCGGCCTGTTACTGGGCATCCGAACAACCGGTAGTCTGGCAAGATCCAAGGCAGGCTTTCAAGGAAAGACCCATCCTTTGTTTGCACTGAGCGAAGCGCAATCTCCGCACCTCGCTCAGAGCCTAGCACTTAGCCCTGCAACGCACTCAGGGTCAGGTCCAGACACTTGCGAGCCTTTGTAACCAACTCGTCGATTTCTGCCGGTGTGATCACCAGTGGCGGAGCAATGATCATGGTGTCGCCGACGGCGCGCATGATCAGGCCGTTTTCGAAGCAGAACGTGCGGCAGATCATGCCGACGCCCTTGCCTTCGTAACGTTTGCGGGTGGCTTTGTCCTGAACCAGCTCGATGGCCCCCAACAGACCGACCCCACGCACTTCCCCCACCAACGGGTGATCGTTCAGTTCCCGTAGACGCTTTTGCAAATAGGGTGCCGTTTCTGCACGCACGCGCTCGACAATTTTCTCGTCGCGCAGGATGCGGATGTTTTCCAGCGCCACCGCAGCGGCCACCGGGTGCCCGGAATACGTGAAACCGTGGTTGAAATCACCGCCTTCGTTGAGCACCTCGACCACGTCGTCATGCACGATCAGGCCACCCATAGGGATGTAGCCGGACGTCAGGCCTTTGGCGATGGTCATCATGTGGGGTTTGAGGTCGTAGAAATCGGTACCGAACCATTCACCGGTGCGGCCGAAACCGCAGATCACTTCGTCGGCCACGAACAGAATGTCGTACTTGGCGAGGATTTCCTTGATGCGCGGCCAGTAACTGTCTGGAGGAATGATCACGCCGCCGGCGCCCTGGATCGGCTCGGCAATAAAGGCACCGACGTTGTCGACGCCGACTTCCAGAATCTTCTCTTCCAGCTGATTGGCCGCCCAGATACCGAACTCGTTCGGCGTCATGTCGCCGCCTTCGCCGAACCAGTACGGCTGGGCAATGTGGACGATGCCCGGGATCGGCAAGTCGCCCTGTTCGTGCATGTACGTCATGCCACCCAGGCTCGCGCCAGCCACGGTCGAACCGTGATAGCCGTTCTTGCGACTGATGATGACTTTCTTCTTCGGCTGGCCCTTGATCGCCCAGTAGTGGCGAACCATCCGCAGCATGGTGTCGTTGCCTTCGGAACCGGAACCGGTGAAGAACACGTGATTCATGCCTTCAGGCGCAACGTCGGCAATCACCTTGGCCAGCTCCAGCACCGGCGGGTGAGCGGTCTGGAAGAACAGGTTGTAATAAGGCAGTTCGCGCATCTGCTTGCTGGCGGCATCGGCCAGCTCATCGCGACCGTAGCCGATCGCTACACACCACAGGCCGGCCATACCGTCGAGGATCTTGTTGCCTTCGCTGTCCCAGAGGTAAACGCCCTTGGCGCTGGTGATGATCCGCGGGCCTTTCTCTTTCAGCTGCTTGAAGTCGCTGAATGGGGCCAGGTGGTGATCGTTGCTCAGGGCTTGCCATTCACGGGTTTGCGGGTTGTTGCTGGTCATGCGAATTCTCCTAAGATTCGAGTGGAGGGCGCCGCCAAGCGCAGCGGCGCCCGGCGCATCAGACGGCGAAGAGCAGGAATTCCCGCTCCCACGAACTGATCACGCGCTTGAAGTTTTCATGCTCGGCCCGCTTGACCGCGATGTAGCCCGTGATGAATTTCTTGCCCAGGTACTTTTCGATGGTCTTGCTGTTTTCCATGCGATCCAGAGCGTCTTCGATGGTCAACGGCAGGCGCAGGTTGCGCCGTTCATAGCCACGACCCACGACCGGAGGACTCGGGTTAAGCCCCTCGACCATGCCGATAAGGCCGCACAACAGGCTGGCGGCGATGGCCAGGTAAGGGTTGGCATCGGCACCCGGCAGACGGTTTTCCACCCGACGGTTCTGCGGCCCGGCATCCGGAACCCGCAGGCCCACGGTGCGGTTTTCTTCGCCCCATTCCACGTTCACCGGTGCCGAGGTGTCCGGCAGGAAGCGACGGAACGAGTTGACGTTGGGTGCGAACAACGGCAGCAGCTCAGGAATGAATTTCTGCAAGCCGCCGATGTGGTTGAGGAACAGCTGGCTCATGGTCCCGTCTTCATTGGAGAAAACGTTTTTGCCGGTCTCCATGCTGATAATGCTCTGGTGCAAATGCATGGCGCTGCCCGGCTCGCCAGTCATGGGCTTGGCCATGAAGGTCGCCGCCACGTTGTGCTTGAGCGCGGCTTCACGCATGGTGCGTTTGAACACCAGAATCTGGTCAGCCAGGGACAAGGCATCGCCATGACGGAAGTTGATTTCCATCTGCGCGGTGCCGTCCTCGTGGATCAGCGTGTCGAGGTCCAGCTCTTGCAGTTCGCACCAGTCGTAGACGTCTTCGAACAACGGATCGAATTCGTTCGCGGCTTCAATCGAGAAGGATTGGCGACCGGTTTCCGGACGACCAGAGCGCCCAATCGGCGGTTGCAGCGGGTAATCCGGGTCATCGCTGCGCTTGGTGAGGTAGAACTCCATTTCCGGCGCCACGATCGGCTGCCAGCCGTGGTCGGCGTAGAGTTTCAACACCTTCTTGAGCACGTTGCGCGGCGACAGCTCGATCGGATTGCCCTGCTTGTCGTAGGTGTCGTGGATCACCTGCGCGGTGGGCTCGATCGCCCAGGGCACCAGAAACACCGCGTTCTGGTCGGGGCGGCAGATCATGTCGATGTCGGCCGGGTCGAGCAGTTCGTAATAGATGTCGTCTTCGACGTAGTCGCCGGTGACGGTCTGCAACAGAACGCTTTCGGGCAGGCGCATGCCTTTTTCGGCAATGAACTTGTTGGTCGGCGAAATCTTGCCCCGGGTGATGCCGGTCAGGTCGCCAATCATGCATTCGACTTCTGTGATCTTGTGGTCTTTCAACCAATCGGTGAGCTGGTCGAGGTTGTTACTCATAAATGCCTCTTAGGCTGAGTTTCCTGACTCTTATAAGTCAGGCGTTGTTTGACGCATCGGCGTCGCGTTGTAGTGCGTGCTTGCGGCAGGCATCGCCAAATGCCTGGAAAATCGCAAGGTAGTCAGGATTCAAGCTTACCTGCCATTCGGGATGCCATTGCACACCTAAAGCAAAAGCTTTGCCTTCGATAACAGAGACGGCTTCGATCAACCCGTCGGGCGCCACGGCTTCCACACGAAGGCCAGGCGCCAGACGTTCAATACCCTGACCATGAATCGAGTTGACTTGAAGCTCGCTCGCCAGGCCCAGCCCGGCCAGTACACCGCCCGGCTGGACATGCACCGGGTGACTTGGCGCGTACTGTCCTTCCAGCGGCAGCCTGTCGTCTTCACGGTGATCCATGTATGGACCAGCCTCGTGAACCTTCTGATGCAGACTGCCGCCAAACGCCACATTCATTTCCTGGAAGCCGCGGCAAATGCCGAGCACAGGAACACCGGCCTCGACAGCGGCGCGGATCAGCGGGAGAGTGGTGGCATCGCGTGCAGAATCATGAGCAGTACCTGGCGCACTGGCCGGGCCGTTATAGTGAAACGGTTCTATATTAGAAGGGGAGCCTGTAAAGAGAATGCCGTCCAGAGCGTCCAGAATATCGGACGATGTCAGTAGATCCGCCAGGGATGGAAGAATCAACGGCAGGCCCTTGGCAGCTGATGCCACGGCGCGTACGTATTTGTCGCCACTGATGTGATAAGCATGCAGACCGATCTGCTTTGAGCAGGCGGTGACGCCGATTAACGGCAGGCGAGACATGAAGCACCCCGGTATTATTGCTGTTATGGGTTTAAATCGAGCTTAGCCTTGTTCATTTTTTTACACAACACCCCCGTAAAAAATACAACACGGTCCGCTCAAGCTCGCGGGCGCCAAGACGACTGAAGGCAAAAAAATGCCCCAAAGTGCCTCAAAAAAGCCTTGCGAGTGCTTTTTTAGGGCAAAAAAGGCCTCGCTTGACTTCGGCATGCCGTTCGGGTTGACTGGAATCCGAAGAGATCAATGATTGATATTTTTAACAACAAAGGTGTTGCATCATGTCGGTACCCCCGCGTGCCGTTCAGCTTAACGAAGCGAACGCGTTCCTTAAGGAACATCCTGAGGTTCTGTACGTTGACCTTCTGATTGCGGATATGAATGGTGTGGTGCGCGGCAAGCGCATTGAACGCACCAGTCTCCACAAGGTTTACGAGAAAGGCATCAACCTGCCGGCCTCTCTATTTGCTCTGGATATCAATGGCTCGACGGTGGAAAGCACCGGCCTGGGCCTGGACATCGGCGATGCTGACCGAATCTGCTATCCAATCCCCGACACCCTGTGCAATGAGCCCTGGCAGAAGCGCCCGACCGCGCAACTGTTAATGACCATGCACGAACTCGAAGGCCAGCCATTCTTTGCCGACCCGCGAGAAGTGCTGGCCAATGTGGTGCGCAAGTTCGACGAGATGGGCCTGACCATCTGCGCCGCGTTCGAACTGGAGTTCTACCTGATCGACCAAGAGAACGTGAACGGTCGTCCGCAACCGCCACGCTCGCCGGTCTCCGGCAAACGCCCGCACTCGACACAGGTCTACCTGATCGACGACCTCGACGAATACGTCGACTGCCTCCAGGACATTCTGGAAGGTGCGAAAGAGCAAGGCATCCCTGCCGACGCGATCGTCAAGGAAAGCGCCCCGGCACAGTTCGAAGTGAACCTGCACCACGTGGCCGACCCGATCAAGGCCTGCGACTATGCGGTCCTGCTCAAGCGTCTGATCAAAAACATCGCCTACGACCATGAGATGGACACCACCTTCATGGCCAAGCCTTATCCGGGCCAGGCGGGTAACGGTCTGCACGTCCACATCTCGATTCTTGATAAAGATGGCAAAAACATTTTTGCCAGCGAGGATCCCGAGCAGAACGCCGCACTGCGTCACGCGATCGGCGGTGTGCTCGAGACCCTGCCGGCGCAGATGGCTTTCCTCTGCCCGAACGTCAACTCCTACCGTCGTTTCGGTGCACAGTTCTACGTACCGAACTCGCCGTGCTGGGGCCTGGACAACCGCACCGTGGCCATCCGCGTACCGACCGGTTCCTCCGATGCCGTGCGCATCGAGCATCGCGTTGCCGGCGCCGATGCCAACCCGTACCTGCTGATGGCGTCCGTCCTGGCCGGCGTGCACCACGGCCTGGTCAACAAGATCGAACCGGGCGCGCCCGTGGAAGGCAACTCCTACGAGCAGAACGAGCAAAGCCTGCCGAACAACCTGCGTGATGCATTGCGCGAGCTGGACGACAGCGAAGTCATGGCCAAGTACATCGATCCGAAATACATCGATATCTTCGTGGCCTGTAAAGAGAGTGAGCTGGAGGAGTTCGAACACTCCATCTCCGACCTCGAGTACAACTGGTACCTGCATACCGTGTAAGCGGTTGCAGTAAAAACAACGCCGCCGGCCTTACAGCCTGCGGCGTTTTTTTATGGGGTTTATTCAGCTGAACCGAGGTGCCTGCATCGCGGGCAAGCCCGCTCCCACAGTGTCATGTGTCGAATACAGATATTGAATACGCAGACGATCCCTGTGGGAGCGGGCTTGCCCGCGATGGCGGCCGAGAAGACAACACACAACTCGACTCGTACAATGCCCGCTGCCCCGCAGGAGACTTCAATGACGCGCACCGCCACCCTTCGCAAACCCCGCGCCCGCAGTCAGGCCCGGATCGATTCGATACTCGATGCCGCCCGCACGCTGCTGGCCGCCGAGGGCGTGGCCAGCCTGTCGATCTACAGCGTCGCCGAACGCGCCGAGATCCCGCCCTCCTCCGTCTACCATTTCTTCGCCAGCGTCCCGGCCCTGCTCGAAGCCCTGACCGCCGACGTCCACGCCGCGTTCCGCGCCTGCCTGCAAGCGCCCATCGACCATCACACCCTCAACGGCTGGCGCGATTTGTCGCGATTGGTGGAACAACGCATGCTCGCCATCTACGACGAAGACGCCGCCGCCCGCCAGCTGATCCTCGCCCAGCATGGCCTGACCGAAGTCACCCAGGCCGACCGCCAGCACGACATCGAACTCGGCGACCTGATGCACAAGCTGTTCGACCACCACTTCGAACTGCCGACGCTGCCAAGTGATGTCGATGTGTTTGCGCTGGCCATGGAGCTGGGCGATCGGGTGTATGCACGCTCGGTGCAGCAGCATGGGCAGATCACGCCGCGAATGGCTGAGGAAGGGATGCGAGTGTTTGATGCTTATCTTGGGTTGTATTTGCCACCCTACCTGCCCAAGCGCGAAGTGCTTTGATCGTTCCCACGCTCTGCGTGGGAACGATCAGGGCTCACACCCTCCGGGGTAGTTGTTTGCGCACGCGCTTACAACTTGGCGATCGACACCTCGGTGGATTTTACAAACGCGATCACTTCACTGCCGACCGCCAGTTCCAGCTCTTTCACCGAACGTGTGGTGATCACCGAAGTGACGATGCCGGAGGCAGTCTGCACATCGATTTCCGACAGCACGTCACCCAGCACGATTTCCTTGATCGAGCCTTTGAACTGGTTACGAACGTTGATGGCTTTGATAGTCATGATGTTGATTCCTGTCGTTGGATGAATCTTTAAGTTATTGAGCCCAGCGCAATTGCGTGGGCAGGGGTGAAACAGGTTCCGGCTCCGGCGGTTGGCCGGGTAGCGATAGCACGCGGTTGAGCACTTCGGTCTCCAGCGCCGCCAGCCGATGGGAGCCACGGACCCGAGGGCGCGGCAATTCCACTGTCAGGTCGAGGCCGACTTCGCCCTCCTCGATCAGGATCACCCGATCGGCAATCGCCACCGCTTCGCTGACGTCGTGGGTCACCAGCAACACGGTGAAACCGTGCTTGTGCCAAAGCCGTTCGATCAGTTGCTGCATTTCAATTCGGGTCAGGGCATCCAGCGCGCCCAGAGGTTCATCGAGCAACAGCAAGCGCGGTTGATGGATCAGCGCGCGAGCCAGGGCCACCCGCTGCTTCTGCCCACCGGACAACGCTGCCGGCCACTCGCTGGCGCGATCCGCCAGGCCGACCGCCTCAAGGGCATCCAGTGCTTGCGGTCGCCAGTTGCCCTTGAGCCCGAGACCGACGTTGTCGATGACCTTTTTCCACGGCAGCAGACGCGCTTCCTGGAACATCAGCCGCGTGTCTTCCCGGGCCTCACTCAGCGGCGCTGCACCAGCGAGCAACCCGCCCGCCGTGGGTTTGTCGAGGCCGGCGAGCAAGCGCAGCAAGGTACTTTTGCCGCAGCCACTACGCCCGACCACTGCCACAAACTGCCCGGCCGGAATGTGCAGGTCGATTTCCCGCAGCACCTGCCGTGAACCGAAGGTCTTTTGTAGCTTGCGCACCACCAACGGAAGACCGCGCAGCAGGCGTGGAGGTTGTTGAGCCGTCATGCGGCACCTCCCTTGGCAACCTGATAGGCCGGATGCCAGCGCAGCCACACGCGTTCAAGCCCGCGCGCCGCAAGGTCGGCGAGCTTGCCAAGCACCGCATACAAAAGAATCGCCAACACCACCACGTCGGTCTGCAAGAACTCCCGGGCATTCATTGCCAGGTAGCCGATGCCGGAGCTGGCGGAGATGGTTTCCGCCACGATCAAGGTCAGCCACATGAAGCCCAACGCAAAACGCACACCGACCAGAATCGAAGGCAATGCACCCGGCAAAATCACCTGGCGAAACAGGTTGAAACCGGACAAGCCATAACTGCGGGACATTTCCACCAGCGCCGGATCGACGTTGCGGATGCCGTGATACGTGTTGAGGTAGATCGGGAACAACGTGCCCAACGCCACCAGAAAAATCTTCGCTGACTCGTCGATGCCAAACCACAGGATCACCAGCGGAATCAGCGCCAGGTGCGGTACGTTGCGGATCATCTGCACCGAACTGTCGAGCAGGCGCTCGCCCAATGTCGACAAGCCGGTGATGAAACCCAAGGCCAGACCAATGCCGCCGCCAATGGCGAAACCGAGCGCCGCGCGCCAGCCGCTGATGGCCAGGTGAGTCCAGATTGCACCGCTGCTGACCAGGCTCACACCGGCTTCGATCACCGCGATCGGTGCCGGCAGAATCCGCGTCGACAACCAGCCCGCCGACACCGATAACTGCCATACCGCCAGCAGCAAAACCGGCAACGCCCAGGGCGCAAGGTTGTGGAAAATTTTCTTCATGGCGGCGCCTCAGCTCTGGGACGCGGCGTTGGGAAGAATGTCGTTGGCCACCATTTCGCCGAACGGGCTGACGTAACCGGCGCTTTTCGGCAGCTCCGGGCGCTCGATATCGAGGTGTGGGAACAACAACTCGGCCACCCGGTAGGACTCTTCCAGATGTGGATAACCGGAGAAGATGAACGTGTCGATGCCCAGGTCCGCGTATTCCTTCACCCGAGCCGCCACGGTCGGACCATCACCTACCAGCGCCGTACCCGCCCCGCCGCGCACCAGACCGACGCCGGCCCAGAGGTTGGGGCTGACTTCCAGATTGTCGCGGCTGCCGCCATGCAAGGCGGCCATGCGTCGCTGGCCAACCGAATCGAAACGCGCCAGAGACGCCTGAGCACGGGCGATGGTTTCGTCGTCCAGATGCGAGATCAGTCGATCCGCCGCTTGCCACGCCTCGGCATTGGTTTCACGAACGATCACATGCAAGCGAATACCGAAGCGCACGGTGCGTCCGAGCTTCGCGGCTTTGACGCGAACCTGCTCGATTTTTTCTGCCACGGCGGCCGGTGGCTCGCCCCAGGTCAGGACCATTTCGACCTGCTCTGCCGCGAGGTCTTGCGCGGCTTCCGACGAGCCGCCGAAATACAGTGGCGGACGCGGTTGCTGGATTGGCGGATAGAGCAATTTGGCGCCCTTCACGCTGATGTGCTGACCGTCATAGTCGACGGTTTCACCTTCCAGTACCCGGCGCCAGATGCGGGTGAATTCCACCGAGGCCTGATAGCGTTCTTCGTGACTGAGGAACAAACCGTCGCCGGCCAGTTCTTCCGGATCGCCACCGGTGACCAGATTGAACAGCGCACGACCACCGGACAGACGATCCAGTGTCGCGGCCTGACGCGCTGCCACCGTCGGGGAAATGATCCCGGGGCGCAGGGCGACAAGGAATTTCAAACGCTGGGTCACCGGGATCAGCGATGCGGCCACCAGCCACGAATCTTCGCAGGAGCGACCGGTTGGAATAAGTACCCCGCCGAAGCCCAGACGATCCGCCGCTTGCGCGACCTGTTGCAGATAACCGTGGTCGACAGCGCGAGCGCCTTCGGCGGTGCCAAGGTAATGGCCGTCGCCGTGGGTAGGCAGGAACCAGAAGATATTGAGGCTCATGGAGTGGTCTCCTTGGGAAGTCGAATTACGGCGCTTTGGCCACAGCGGCGGATGGTGTCCAGATCACGTCTTTGATGCTCAAGGGCTTGGGAATCAGCTTGAGCTGGTAGAAGCTGTCGGCGATTTTTTGCTGGGCCGCGACCACTTCCGGTGTAAGGAACAGCGCGCCGTAACCCTGGCGTTTCACCGAGGTCAGGGTGATGTCCGCTGGCAGGCCGAGCAGTGGCGAAACTTGCTGGGTCACGTCCTCGGGATTGGCCTTGGACCATTCGCCAACCGCGCGTACTTCTTCCACCAGCGCCTTGATCACTTCAGGATTTTTCTGCGCGTAAGGTTTGGTCGCCAGGTAGAACTGGTGGTTGTCGACGAGGCCTTTGCCATCGCGCAAAGTGCGTGCTTGAAGTTGCTGTTCGGCGGCGGCCTGGTACGGGTCCCAGATCACCCAGGCATCGACACTGCCACGTTCGAACGCGGCGCGGGCATCGGCGGGCGGCAGGAACACGGTCTGGATGTCGGTGTATTTGAGGCCGGCGTCTTCCAGCGCGCGCACCAACAGGTAGTGCACGTTGGAGCCTTTGTTGAGCACGACTTTCTTGCCCTTGAGGTCCTGCACCGATTTGATCGGCGAGTCCTTCGGCACCAGAATCGCTTCGCTGTGGGGCGCTGGTGGTTCGTAGGCGACGTAGAGCAGATCGGCACCGGCCGCCTGAGCGAACACGGGTGGCGTTTCACCGGTGACGCCAAAGTCGATGGAGCCGACGTTCAGGCCTTCGAGCAGTTGCGGGCCGCCGGGAAACTCAGTCCATTGCACGTCCACGCCTTGGGCGGCGAGGCGTTTTTCCAGAGTGCCTTTGGCTTTGAGCAGCACCAGAGTGCCGTATTTTTGATAGCCGATTCTTAGCGTCTCAGCTTGGGCTTGAGTAATGGCGCCGAAGGTTACAGCCGCAGCAAACAGAGCGACCAGACCACGACGCAAAATGACAGTGCGCATAGCGCTCTCCTTTTTGCAGTTGGGTTTTGGCTGCACCTGCTTGGCCGTTAGCGGCTGAGTAAGGTGGAGTACTTCAAATTCAGGTGTGGCTTGAGTGCTGGCTTAAATGCTCCAGCGGGCACTCAACAAACGTTCATTCAACAGGCTCGGATCGAGCGGCCTGGGCCGACGAGCCATGGCGCTGAAAAACTCCTCCAGCGCTTCAAACAATCGCTGCGTAAGCTCCGGCGCCAACTGCGCCTGGGCGCTGCCCTCGCCGTAAGCGATCTGGCTGTCTACGGCGAAAATCCCTTGCAGCATTTCTTGGGCTTTCAACGCCGACAACACCGGTTTGAGCGCGTAATCCACCGCCAGCATGTGGGCGATGCTGCCGCCGGTAGCCATCGGCAGAACCACCTTGTGGCTCAGCGCGCGTTCGGGCAGCAGATCGAGCAGGGTTTTCAACGCGCCGGAGAACGACGCTTTGTAAACCGGTGTGGCGATCAGCAAGCCATCGGCGTTTTCAATCTGTTGCAACAGGTCGATCACCTTCGGGCTGTCGAAGCGGGCATGCAGCAAATCTTCGGCCGGGAAGTCCCGTACCTGGTAACTCACCACTTCCACCCCTTGCTTTTGCAACCAGCGTTGGGAGCGCTCCAGCAAAACCCCGGAACGGGAGCGTAGGCTGGGACTACCACCGAGAGAGACGACCAGCATTCAGACAATTCCTTGAACGGTGTTGGCGATTCGCAGCTTGCGATCTCGCGTTGGTGGAGTGACCTTAACAGCTGATCAATATATCCATAAATCATATTTATTCATTTGGTTATACCCTAAATGAATATGCGGATTGTCTTTTTTCAGGCAAAAAAACAGGCCGTCGAAACGGCCCGAAATACCCTGCTTTATGGTGATCGTTCCCACGCTCCGCTTGCCTCAAGGGACGCTCCGCGTCCAGTGACGCGGAGCGTCACGGGCTGCATTCCCACGCAGAG
>NZ_AZRW02000012.1 GCF_000512695.2 Pseudomonas sp. QTF5
GGCAGCCTTCAGCTATGAAACATGTTTACCGGACACTAGTGACGCGGAGCGTGGGAACGATCAGTGCGTCTGTTAGCCCTGCGGATCGAGGTTATCCAGCACCCGATTCACCGCCAACTCACCGAGCATCACGACCTGTTGAATTCCCAACATCATGTTGCGATGTGGCATGTCCATCAACCCGGCGAACTCACTGAGCATCATGCTCGCTGACGCCAGGGATTCGCAGGCGTTGACCAGTAGGTTTTCGTTATCGACCTCGGTGCCGACATGGTAAATGGTGCTGGGTTTGCGCTTGGTGTCTTTGGGGATGGGCGGCTTGAGGTAGTGATCGAGGGCGCGGTCGGCGGCTTCGTTGAGTTTTTTGGAATCGAGGGATTCGTAGGGGGAGGTTGGATCGGTTTCCGGTGGGTTGGGTGTAGGTTTGAACATGGTGAACTCCTTGATGACTGGAGCTACCGCCGTTCGCGGTCAAACGAACAAGGTGGCAGCTGTACGCGGGTTGACCGACCGGACATCAAGGACTCCGGCACACCCGAAGGTGTCCCACGCACAGCCACCGCGACACGATATTTCAGGCAATGCCTGAATTAGGTCTTGGACGCTGGCGCGCCTTGATTGATTCGGACGGTCAAATCCGATCGCTGATTCGTCAGCGACCCGGAAACGATAGAGCCCGGCCTCAAGGCGCACAAGCCAGCGGATTCTGGCGTAGTCGTAGGCAACGGCGCAAGGATGTGTAGCCTGGGTGAGTGTCTGGAAGTGTCGTTTAAACAATGCTTGTTTAGCGGTCTGACGCCGAGCCTTGTGGTGGCTGTGCCGGCCTCTTCGCGAGCAAGCCCGCTCCCACAGTGGATTTGCAGTGAACCCATTTTTTGCGAACACCATAGATCACCTGTGGTGCGAGAAGGGCAATTTTCTGGGCTGGCTGAGACTTCTCAACTATTGGACGAGTTCATCCCTGCCAGTCGCCCGAGTAGCGCAGATGTCGCCTCGATTTGTTCTGTCAAAACCAATTCTGTAACGTCTTTTGCAACCATGCGGACCGAAATAACTGCATGGCCCAGGAGCTGGTGCCCGGAATCTGTCAGTGTTGCGTAGCCCACTCGTGCATCCCTCGGGTCAGGCTGTCGTGATACCAAGCCCAACTTTTCCAGGGGAAGCAAGCTGCGAGTGACGCCAGAGGCGGTCAAGCCCAAGCGTTCGGCCAAGTCCACCCGACGCAGCCTGCCGCCTGGCGCGCGCTCAAGGTAGTAGAGGGTCATGAAATCGGCAAAGCTGAGCCCGTGCAAACCGGATAACACGTTGTCGAGGCGTCGCGTCAGGGTGGCGTAGGCGCGTGACAATCTGATGCAAAATTCAAGGCCTGAGTCCGCATCGCTGCCAGTGTCAGCTATTTTCACGATGCTCATTCTTGCGGTACTCGCACAAGGTGCGAACCCGACAGTTCACTCTCGGTCGGACGCTCAAAGTACGACTCCATTGCCTCGAACATTCCGGGTGTCACATCGAACGAATACGTTTCTCCCCGCTCCGAGTTCCTGCGAAGCACTCGTTGTCTGCGAATCGGTAATTGGGCATCGACAAAGTGGAAAAGCACCCCATGCCCTGCTTGTTCAACCTTTGCCTTGATCGAGTCTCGGTCTACTTTTCGAAGCAAGCCAAGCTCCAGAACGACATCTGTTCCAGTACCCAGTATTTGTTGTGCAACCGACCAGATCTGGGTCTGGCATCTGGCCACACGAGGCATCACCCAAGACATGTCCATTCGTTCCGGCACGTCATCCCCGAACAGCGCATGCATCCACTCGTCAACGCCGAACCGAACGCCGTTGACTTCCGTGGCAAGCTTTCGGGCAAAGGTTGTTTTTCCTGCGCCGGTCGGTCCGTAAATGAGGTGTGCGGTTCGCTGATCGTTGTTCATGGGTATTCCTGGTTGATAGATACTTGATGACTCAAGCATAGCGCATGAATTTCGCAATCACTTAAAAATCGTCAGGCCAGTTCAGCTTGCTCGCAAAGAGGCCCGAAAGAACACCCTCAAACCCAGGATCAAACCACCGGAAAATGACCCTAACGCTGATTATCCCGAAACTGGCTCGGTGACAAGCTGGTCAAGGCACGAAACTGTCGGCTAAAGGCACTGTGGTCGGTGTAGCCGCAGCGCAGGGCGATTTCGGTGATCGGCAGTTCTGTGTGCAGCAACAACCGCGAACCTTCTTCCAGGCGTGCCTTGTGAATCATCTGCCGTGGGGTGAGCTGGAATACCCGTTTGCAGTGACGCTCCAGTTGCGCCACGGAATAGCCGGCGATGGCGGTCAGTTCGGCGAGGCTGATGGGGCGGGCGAAGTGGCTGCGGATGTGCGCATCCACGGCGGCGAGTTTCTGGAACGCGGGATGGTTGGACTGGGGTGATTGCAGGTCGCGGGAGATCCCGGCCAGGCCAACGATTTGACCCTGTTCATCCTTTAAGGCGAGTTTGTGGGTCAGGCACCAGATCGGCTGGTTGCCGTAATACAAGTGCAGCTCCAGTTGGTCGGACAGTTCGCGGCCGCTGGACAGTACCCGTCGATCCTGTTCGGTGTACAGCGGACCGAAGCGTTCCGGGAAGACCATGTCGGCGGTGCGCCCCAGCAGCTCCTCGCGATGTTTGAAACCGCAACGCCGGGCCAGGGTCTGGTTGACGAAGGCGTAGCGGGCTTCGCAATCCTTGATGAAAAACACCACGTCCGCCAGGGTATCGAGCAGCGGCGCGATCGGCTGCAGACTGTTGAGCAGCGTTGGCAGGTCGCAGGGTTTGAAGGTGCTGAGCGAGGGGTACATGGCGCTGGGGTCTGAGGGCGACCCCGGGATCATAGAGGCTCGGCAGCGTGGCCGAAACCCCCGAGTGGGAATCAGGCCGGCGGGGTGTCGTCCAGGCACATCAAGGTCTCGATCCGCGCCGGGCTGAAGGGCGGGCGGGGCGCTGAAGGTTGCCAGCCGAACAGGTGCTGCACCGCACCACCACACACTCGACCCTGGCAGGCCCCCATGCCGCAGCGACTGGCCAGCTTGGCTTCGCGCCAGTCAGTGTGCCCGGCCAATGCGGCGTAAGGCACGTCTTCGCAGCGGCAGACCAGGGTGTCGGGTTGGGCCAGTGACTTGAGTTGCGGGTCGAGAGCGAATGCCTGATTCAGTGCCTTGGCGAAACCCTGCCAGCGTCCCCGGCGTGGCCACAATTGGCGGGCCGCTTCAATATCACCGACCGCCGCGTGGCCAGCAATTGCACCTTCGACCAACGCCAGTTCACTGCCACCAAACCCGGTGCATTCGCCTGCCGCATAATGATCGGCGCGGCTGCTGGCCTGCCAGGCATCCACCGCCAACGCCTGACCTTCGAGGGCATAACCCAGTGCCTGGCCCAATTGAATGTTCGGAATCAAGCCGAAACCACAAGCCAGTCGATCACATTCCAGCTCAACGATTTTGCCTTGTTGTTGCAGACGCACGCCTTCCAATCGGTCAGTGCCAAGGGCGGCCAGCACATGAGTCGCGGTGCGGTAATGGCGGTCGAACAAGCTGAACGATTGCAACCATTTGGCGGGCCAGCGAGGCAGTTGCGCGGCGAAACCGGCGACGGCGATGCGCGAGGCTTGCTCGGCGATGCGTTGTACTTGCGCGCCATATTTTTTCGCGGTGGCGGCACTCGCCAGCAATAGCGGGCCGCTGCCGGCGATCACCACGCGCTCACCTTGCACCGGCACACCCGCCTTGATCAGCGCCTGCAAGCCACCGGCCCCGGTCACGCCAGGCAACGTCCACCCGGGGAAGGGCAGCAGCAGCTCGCGGGCGCCGGTGCACAGAATCAGTTTGTCGTAGCTGATCAACCAGCCGTTGTCCTCATCTTCGACCAACAGTTGTTTTGGACCGGGACTAGCGATCACCCGGGTGCCGGCGTGATGGCGGATGTTGCTGCAAGCCTGCAAACGCTCACGCAGGCGACGGGCCTGATCGGGTACGTTGGCTTGCGGGCCGTCACGCCAGATTTGCCCGCCCGGCAGCGGATTGTCGTCGAGCATGACGATGCGTGCGCCGCTGGGTGCGGCGGCAAGGGCGGCGGCCATGCCAGCGGGACCGGCACCGATGATCAGCAAATCGGCGTATTCGTTCATGGGCGTGTCTCCACGTGCATGCCATCTCGGCACAGGGTCTGGCAGGCGAGGCGTCGCCGGCCGTCGATGGTCACCCGGCATTCCTGGCAGATGCCCATGCCGCACAGTGGAGCGCGGCGCTGACCACTGACCGACGTGCGTGTGCATCCGTCGCTGCCCAACGCCAAGGCAGCGGCGACGCTGGTGCCCTCGGCCACCTTCAAGGCGCGGCCGTCCAGCAGCAATTCAGGCATAGGCAGGTTCTCCGAGGAAACGCTGGGGCAGATAGGGTTGTGCGGCCAGAGGCGGGGTTTCGTTGAACAGTTGTGCCACCAGCAAGTCGGCCGTGCCGGGGGCCGTGGTGACGCCTAACCCTTCATGACCGACGGCCAGCCACAAGCCTTGGCGCTGCGGGTGTTGGCCCACCAGCGGCAGGCCGTCGGGGCTGGCGGCGCGAAAGCCGGTCCAGGCACGGATGCCGTTGAGCCGGGCCAGCCCGGGCATGTACTCGGCGGCGCGCTTGAGCATTTTCGCCAGCATCCAGCCTTCGACTTGCGGGTCGGTGGTGCCGAATTGCCGTGAGGCACCGATGAACAATTGCCCGGTGGGGCGCGGCTGAATATTGCAGGCGGTCGACGGCCCCGTGGCGTTGTGGGCGCTGGTCACGTAACCCAGCTCCACCAGGGTGTGGGTGACGGTGCGGGGGTAGCGGTCGGTAATCAGCAGGTGACCTTTTTTCGGCTCGATGGGCAACTCCGGGCACAGTTCGTTGGCCTGAATACCGATGGCCAACACCACCGCTTCGGCACTCAACCAGTGGCCGTCATCGAGGCATACGCGGTTGCCATCGACTGCGCTGACCCTCGCCCGGCTCTGACGAATGTTCGGCGTGTCGAGCATCCAGCTGGCCGTCGCCGGCGCATAAAGAATGCCGTCGCCATTGATCAACAAACCGCCTTCCAGACCTTCGCGCAGTTCCGGTTCACGCTGGCGCAAAGCACTGGCGCTGATCAATTCGCACTCCACGCCCTGGGCTTGCAGGTTCAGGTATTTGCCATGGGCGACCGCCATTTCCTCGGCATTGGCCGCTAGCCACAGCGTGCCATTGTTGCGGTAGGCGCAGCCGTCGGGCAGGTCCGGCGCCAGTTCGCGCCAGCGTTGCAGGGAATATTGACTCAGGGCCAGCTCGGCCGGGTTGTCGTCGAGCACCAGCAGGTGGCCCATGCCCGCCGCCGTCGCACCGTGCAGGCCGGCGTCCAGCACCAGCACCTGCAAGCCACGACGGGCCAGCGCCTGGGCACAGGCGGCGCCGATGATGCCGGCGCCGATCACGATCACATCGGCCACAAGGCCCTCGTTCATGGACGAATGCCCCAGGCGAACGGGTCATCCTGTTCGATGATCAAACTGGCTTCGGCGCTGATAAAGGCACGGCCGCGAATGGTCGGCACGACGCGCTCGCCCTGCCATTCGTAAGAGCCTTCGAACTCGCTGCCGATGACACTGGCCTGGCGCCAGATCTGCCCCGGTTGCAACTTGTCGTCCGCTGCCAGGCACGCCAGTTTGGCACTGGTGCCGGTGCCGCACGGTGAGCGGTCATAAGCCTTGCCGGGGCAGAGGACAAAGTTGCGGCTGTCGGCGTGATCGTCATCGGCGAACAGCTCGACATGGTCGATCAGCCCGCCGTCTTCGCCACGAATACCCTGGGCCTCCAGCGCCTGCTGCACAGCGTAGGTATAAGTAGTCAGCGCCTCGAGGTTATCGCCGGCCACCCGCAGGCCATGCTCGGCGATCAGGAAAAACCAGTTGCCGCCCCAGGCGATATCGCCGATCACCTGGCCGACATCTGGCACCTGCAATACCAGCGCCTTGCGGTAACGGTAGGCCGGCACATTGCGCACGCTCACCGAATGGTCCTCGTGCAGAGTCGCCTGCACCGTGCCCACCGGGGTCTCGATGCTGTGCACACCGGGGCCGATTTTGCCCAAGTGCGCCAACGACGCCACCAGGCCGATGGTGCCGTGGCCGCACATGCCCAGGTATCCGGTGTTGTTGAAGAAAATCACCCCGGCACAGGCGCTCGGGTCCACAGGTGTGCAGAGCAGGGCACCCACCAGCACGTCGCTGCCACGGGGTTCCAGCACACAAGCGGCGCGCCATTGATCGTGATGTTCGGCGAGCAGCTTGCGACGCTCGGCCATGCTGCCGGTGCCCAGGTCAGGAAAGCCGGCAGTCACCAGACGGGTCGGTTCGCCGCCGGTGTGGGAGTCGATCACGGTGATGCGTTTCATGGGAGGGCCACGTCCGTTCAGATGAGTGAACGAAAGAGTGGCCTGTGCAGCGGGGTGTCGGCTTGATGGATTTATCCTGTGCCGGCGACGAAATCAGCACAGCATTCTAGTGGTCAGTGCGCGTGAGGCAGGTGTTCGAACAGAGTCTTGCAGACCCCGGCAATGTGCTCGTCCAGCAGCTTCACCGCCAGATCCACATTGCCTGCACGACAGGCTGCGAGAATTTCACGGTGTTCGTGATCAGCCCGTTCCTTGCCCGCCGACAGGCTCATCTGCATGCGCAGGTAGCGCTCCAGCTTGTCGTTGACCGAACGAATCAGGCTGACCAGAAACGGTCGTTGCGCCGGCTCGTAAAGGCAAGCGTGCAGCTCCCAATTGAGCTCGGCCCAGCGGCCCACGTTATCCTCGCCGATGAACTCCTGACAGATGCGCTCGGCACGGGCGAAGGTTTCTTCGGTCATGTTGGGAATGGCCAGGCGCAGTATTTTGTCCTCGAGCAACATCCGCACTTCGAACATCTGTGCCAGTTCGGCATCGGACACCCGCGTGACCATCGCCCCGCGATTGCGCTGGAACATCACCAGCCCTTCGGCCTCCAGCCGCTTGAGGGCCTCGCGCACCGGAATCTTGCTGACGTTGAACTGGCGGGCAATGTCGTCCTGGCGAATCGGCTCATCTTCGGCGAAATGCCCGGCGACGATCGCGTCCCGCAGATGACGGGTGATGATTTCCGAGGTCGAGGGTGTATTGCCAAGGTCGGGAGCGTTGAGTTTGGGTAGGTTCACGGCAGCGGTCGTTTGGAGTGAGATGGCGATAGGGTATACGAAATTCTTTCGCTGCGAAGTTCCGGGCGATGGCCGCCCCGAAGAATAGGCATCAGCGGGGCGCCATCCAGACGCTTCGCGTGGGATCTCACGGGTCTGAATAGTCATTCGACAGCGCGTCGGCCCGGGTCTGAGCGGGATGGCCGAGTGGATATCTGCGCGAAGCCGATTATGCTTCAAAAAACCTTGCAGCGATGCGAGGCCGTCAGCCTGTTTGCATGCTTTGCGCAATCCTTGATCCGATGACATCAGCCCTGGGGCCTGGGTGCGGTAGAAAGGTAAAAAGGTACTCCGGCCTATAACAAGAGCAAGACGGAGAAGACTCATGGCCGCAATCGACAACGCATCCACGGGCAGCGCGCCCCACCACGGGATCACCAAGGAGGAGCGCAAGGTCATTTTCGCCTCGTCCCTGGGCACCGTGTTCGAATGGTACGACTTCTACCTTTACGGCTCCCTCGCCGCGATCATCGCCAAGCACTTCTTCGCCGGCGTCAACGAAACAACGTCCTTCATCTTCGCGCTGCTCGCGTTCGCCGCGGGCTTCGCCGTACGCCCCTTCGGCGCGATCGTGTTCGGTCGACTGGGCGACATGATCGGGCGCAAGCACACGTTCCTCATCACCATTGTCATCATGGGTATCTCCACCGCCATAGTGGGCTTTCTGCCCGGCTATGCGACCATCGGCGTGGCGGCACCGATCATCCTGATCACCCTGCGCCTGTTGCAAGGCCTGGCCCTGGGCGGTGAGTACGGCGGTGCGGCGACCTACGTGGCCGAACATGCGCCCAAAGGCAAGCGCGGCTACTTCACCTCGTGGATCCAGACCACCGCGACCCTCGGCCTGTTTCTTTCGCTGCTGGTGATCCTCGCCTGCCGCACCATTCTCGGCACCGAAGCCTTCGAGGCCTGGGGTTGGCGGATTCCCTTCCTGCTGTCGATCCTGCTGCTGATCGTCTCGGTGTACATCCGCTTGCAACTCAGCGAGTCACCGGTGTTCTTGAAGATGAAGGAAGAAGGCAAGTCCTCCAAGGCGCCGCTGACCGAATCCTTCGCCCGCTGGGACAACCTCAAGATAGTGATCATGGCGTTGCTTGGCGGCACTGCCGGCCAAGCCGTGGTCTGGTACACCGGGCAGTTCTATGCATTGTTCTTCCTGTTGCAGACGCTGAAGATCGACCCGCAGACCGCCAACCTGTTGATTGCCGGCTCCCTGCTGATCGGCACACCGTTTTTCGTCATATTCGGCAGCCTGTCCGACCGCATCGGCCGCAAAGGGATCATCATGGCCGGCTGCATTATCGCGGCGCTGACCTACTTCCCGATCTTCCATGCATTGACCCAATACGGTAACCCCGACGTGTTCATCGCGCAGGAGAAGAACCCGGTCACGGTGATCGCCGATCCGAGTAAGTGCTCGTTCCAGTTCGACCCGGTGGGCAAGGCCAAATTCACCAGCTCCTGCGACCTTGCCAAGACCCTGCTGGCGAAGAGGGCCATACCCTACAAGAACGAAAAGGCTGAACCGGGCGCTGTTGCGCAGGTGCGCATCGGCGACAAGGTGATCCCGAGCTTCGAGGGCACTGGCATGCCGGCCGCTGACTTCAAGGCCCGCAACGATGCCTTCGTCGCGACCCTCGGCACCGCCCTCAAGGACGCCGGTTACCCCGAGAAGGCCGATCCGGCGAAGACCAACTATCCGATGGTGCTGCTGCTCCTGACCATCCTGGTGATCTACGTCACCATGGTCTATGGCCCGATCGCCGCCTGGCTGGTTGAACTCTTCCCGGCGCGCATTCGCTACACCTCGATGTCGCTGCCATACCACATCGGCAATGGCTGGTTCGGCGGCTTTCTGCCCACGGTGGCGTTCGCCATGGTCGCAGCCACGGGGGATATCTATTACGGGCTGTGGTACCCCATCGTCATCGCCGTGATGACGGCCATTCTTGGCACGTTCTTCCTGCCGGAAACCAAGGATCGGGAAATTCATCACACATAGGGTGGCACGTGCCCTCTCCCGCAAGGGGGAGGGCAAGTGCGGTATCAGGAATCTTTGAGAGCTAGCGCTTACGACGATGGCCAGTGATCATCGACAGCGGCAGGTTTTCACGCAAACGCAGGCTTTCCACCACCGCCGCGACGATATGCACGCAAACCAGCGCGAGCAGCACGTTGGCCATAACCTCATGGACATCACGTAGCCAGTCTTCGCCCCAGAAGTAGTCCACTTCTTCCATCAAAAAACCGCTGATGCCGAGGCCGGTCATCAACAGCAGCATGAGGACCATCACCAGTGCACCGATGGGCGAGTGCCCCATGCGGTGATAGCCCTTGCCGGAAAACAGCGCCCGGCCATGATGAGCGACCCGGGTCGGGGTCGGCCAGAAGTCTGCCCAACGTGCCGATGGTGGGCCGATGAACCCCCACACTACGCGCACCAGCACGACCGCCACGGCGTAATAGCCGAGCCAGCGATGCCAGCCGTCGCCTTCCTCGTTGAGGAAGTAGTCGCTGATGAAGACAACCGCCAGGGACCAATGACAAACGCGTACGAGGGGATCCCAGAGACGCAGGGTTTCAGCTTTCACATTCGTCCTATTCGATTTCTTCTTTCACGACTTTGCCGGTGACCGGGTCAAAGTAGATCTCGACTTTGCGCTTGTCTTTGTCAAAGCCGTAGATCTCGTAGCAATTGCCGGTCGTGACTTTGAACTTCTTGATGTTGTAGCCCTTGGCCTTGAGATCTTCCTGAAATTTGGCCTGGTCCTGCCATTGGGCCTTGTCGGCTGTGGTGCATTGAGTACCGGCGAAAGCCAGGGGGGAGGCGGCAAGAAGGGAGAGCAACAGAAGTTTACGCATGGGTTTTCCTCGAAATATTGTTGTTGTCCGACAACGCGAGAGATTCTCAATCAGTCTCGCGCGCTGAAGATTAGTTGAGCTTTTGATCGTTGTCACGATGTTGCGGGCTGCAACAAACGCCCGGGCGTTTGACTAGTGCCAATCGGTTAAGGTGCGAAACCTTTGGGAGCGGGCTTGCTCGCGAAAGCGGTGTGTCAGGCGATATCAATATTGACTGTGCTGCCGTCTTCGCGAGCAAGCCCGCTCCCACAGGAATTTGCGCTTAACTGACCGGTATTGCGGCATTTGATTTCAGGTTTTCACTCAGAACCGATAGTTGGTGCTCAACTCCAGAGTTCGTGGTGCTCCAGGGGTGATCAGGTCCACCGAGCCATGGGCCGAGGCGTAATAGTCCTTGTCGAAGACGTTACGCAAGCGCAGCGCCATGTCCCATTTCGGCAAGTTATAGAGCAACGCCGCGTCCACGGTGGTGTAAGCCGGCATAACCACCTGGTTATCCAGTGCGGTGTAACGATCGTCGACATAGTTTGCCCCCATGCCCACGCGCCAGGTGTTGGTCAGCGAGCGCACCAGCCAGAGGTTGGCACTGTGACGCGGGGTCAGGGTGGGTGTCTGGCCTTCGTTGGCGACGCCGTTGGTTCGGTTGTTGGACTTGGTGATTTCGGCATCCAGATACGCATAGCCGGCATACACTTGCCACTTGTCACTCAACTGCCCGCTGGCGGTCAACTCAAGACCGTCGGTGCGCTGCTCGCCCGACAGGACCAGTTTGGTCGGGTTCGCCGGATCGGTCGTTTTCATGTTGGTGCGTTCCAGACGGAACAGCGCCGCCGTCAACGCCAGGCGATTGTCGAGCAGGTCCCACTTGCCGCCGATCTCGAAGTTGGTGGTTTGCTCCGGCTCGAGGTCCTGGTTGGTGGTGCTCAGGGCGAAGACTTCGGAGGAGGGTTGGTAAGAACGACTCACCGAAATGTAGTAGGACTGAACCTGATCAGGCTGGTAGACCAGGCCTGCGCGCGGGCTCCAGGTATTATCGGTTCGGGACATGGAGGCACCCGTCAGGTCATCCGAGTATTCCTGATCGAACACGTCATAGCGCACACCCAGCAAAGCTTTCCATTGTGGAGTCAGCTCAATCAGATCCTGGACGTAGAAACCGGCCGTGTCCTGGGTATTGGTGCCCTTGGCGGTTTGACGGTTGGCCTGGAACGGCACGTCGACCAGGCCATCGCGGTACACCGGGACCCGCGCTACGTTGCTTTGGCTGAAGACGGATTGGTCCTTGACTTGGCGCCCCAGTTCCACGCCATAGAGCAGGTTGTGGTTCATCCCGGCGAACATGGCCTGTTGCTTCAGTTCGGTCTGGTTGAACCAGCCGTCTTCCTTGCGCTGCACGTTGCCCCGGTTGAGTTTCACCAGCAATTCGCCGTTGGGGGCAGTGACGAAACGTGTCGGGCTGGAGTCGGCGAGTGTGTTGTTGCGATCCAGATCGTAGTGGTAGTAGCGGCTGGTGTTGCTCAGGGTGAAGTCGTCGTTGATGCGGTAGTCGACGCCGGCCGTGAACGAGAACACTTCGCTGCGGGTGTAATCGTCATCCGGGTCGGCGGAACCGAAACGCTTGTCCCGATCGACATCGACTGGGCGATTGCCCCGCGCGGGAATGCCGAAGTCGATCAAGCGTTTGTCGTAGAGGTACGTCGCCCCCAGATTCAGCTCAAGATCGTCGGAGAGCTTGAAGTAGGCCGAAGGCGCAATGGCCTTGCGATCGATATAGCCGTCATCGCGGAAGGTGTCGCTGTTCTCCAGCGCACCGGTCACCCGGAATGCCTTGTCGTTTTGCTGCTGATCGGCCCAGCCAGCATCGAACTGCGTGCGCTTTTTACCTTCGCTGTCGAAGCTGACACCCACTTCCTGCTTGGGGGTGAAGTTGGGTTTCTTGCTGATGCTATTGATCAGGCCACCGGATGAGCCGCGGCCATAGAGCACCGCTGCCGGCCCCTTGATCACTTCCACGCGCTCGACGTTGGACAGATCGCGGAAATACAGCGCGTCGTCACGAACGCCGTCGACGTACATGTCGCCGATGGCACTGAAGCCGCGAATGGTGACCTGGTCGCGCTGGCCATCGCCGTTGGAAAGACCGATGCCTGGAACGTTTTTCAACACGTCTTCCATCGATTGTGCGCCCTGATCCTTGATCACGCTCTGGGGGATCACGTTCACCGTTTGCGGGATATCCCGCAGCGGGGCGTCGATCTTCAGCGCACTGCGGCTGTCGGTCGGCTTGTAGCTCTGCTCGCTGTAATCGCTGGTCACAGCGGTGGCAGGCAGGGCCAATGCCGATTGGGTTTCTGCCTGTAAATCAGGTACTGCAAAAAGCCCCAGCAGTGAGAGAGAGGCGGGGTAAATGCGCGGTAAAGCCACCATGAGCTCCTTTTTTAGTTATTGGCGCTAATGATAACGATTATCTTTTGTAAGTAAATAAATATCATTCACATGCAGGGTCGACACATTTGCCGTTGGCCCAAATGCGTAAACCCCAAACGCTGAGAAACCCAATGGCGTGATCACCAACCTGATGGGTGGCTACCTTGGCGCTCGGCTGGGTCTGGGGGCGTGTTTATGGATATCCAGTGCATTTGTTATTTTCGCAGCGCTGATTTCTGTGGCGTTACCCAGGCATGCCAAGGCGATTCAACTGCCCTGAAAGCCGCTGTTTCATGGGCTTTACACCAAGTAAGAAAGTTTAATTTCTAGTGTGCTTATTATGTGGGTGCCATTTTTCAGGCGTCAAATAGTTGAAGTTTATTATATGGATCGAAAAGTAATTAGTCTTAGCACAATTTATTCATACGCATTTATTAAAACTTCAGCCATAAATAACCAACCAGACCGGGCTGCGAGGAAAACTACAAGAACCTGACAACTAAAAGATTCGCCACAATAAAAATCAAATCCTCCTAATAAGTCGGTGATCATCATGATTAAATTCATGACCTACTTTTTTATAGGAGCTGTTCTTGCAGGATGCAACGGTATGGTAAAACCCGACTTGTCGGGGCCTGCCAATGATTCATACTTTTCAGTCTTCTCGGGCTTTCCTTTGCCTTATCTGTACATGGCTTCGGCCGTGCAATGGAACGAAGACTATGCCGTCACCACTCGCCACACCCCCCTCATCCGCAACGTGAAATACAGCTGCAGCACCGGTTGCGACCTTGTTTTCATCCAGCACAAGGCCGACGGCCGCTACCCGTCATGGCGCGCACCGCGTGTGGGTGAACACATCACCGCCGTGGGGGCGAGCCCCTACATGACCACCGTCAGCGGGCAAGGCAAGGTGTATTCGGCGCCTTTCATCAATAGCAATGAAGGCAGCGGCGAACGCTATGCCATTCATGATGCCCCGATAATAAAGGGGATGTCAGGTGGCCCCGTCATCGCCAATGACGGCAGCATTGTCGGTATCAATGTCGGTTTTTTCTCCACCTCTTTTAATGATGTGAGTTTTCACCCTGGGTTAGAGGGGGCTGAGAGAGTCAGCGTCTTTATCCCTTACTCGATCATTCAGCGTGAATGGGAGTTGATGCAGGTGAAACTTAACGATCCGCACGGCGCGAAGTACGCGAAGAAGTAACTTTACGTCGTCAATCAATTGACCGTCGGGATGTGTCTCATTGTATTGGCTGCAATGAGACACACCTTGGATGGTTAGTTGAATCCAGGCGTATATTGATTGTGTCGATCCAGATCATTGCGGCGAGAGCAGATCGCTGGCGGTGCGACAGACGAGAAGCTGGGGGGCTAGCAGATATCCCAGAACGTTTGGAGGTGTGACATGAGCCAATATCAACGACTCCTTCTAATAGCCGGTCCTACCATGCGTCATACGCCGGCGCTGCAGCGGGCCGTCGCCATTGCCGAAGCCACCGGTGCAGCGCTGCATATCACGGTGGTTATCGAAGACTTCAACCTCATGGGTTTGATACACGCCAGTGCGCGGTTTCGTGAGGCTTGTCAGCAAGAGAACGAAAAATGGCTCAAGGATGAAGCCGATCTAATCCGCGGGCGCGGAATCAACTTGAGCACCGAGGTACTTTTCACTCGCGACGCGCTGCAAGAAATCCTTCAACACGTGGCAACCCTACAGCCGGACCTGGTGATCAAGGACGTGCAGCATGAGTCCGCGCTCAAACGCGTGTTCATCACGCCTCTGGATTGGCATCTGCTGCGCGAATGTCCGGTGCCCGTCCATCTGGTCAGCGAAGTCGGTTGCCCACTTCCGCGCGTGATTGTGGCGGCAGTCGATCCGTCGCACCCAGAGACTCAGATCACTGGAATCAACGACCTGATCATCCAGGCTGCGAATGATTTGGCAACGCAATGCCATGCAGAAATGCATCTGCTGTATGCCTACGATCTGGCGCAGACGCATATGTCCGATGCGGGCGCCGGTGCAGTGACAATGCCTGGCTTCAGTAGCGACGTGCGCAAGTCTTTGCACAAGTCATTCATCGCATTGGCCGATCACTACAGCGTACCCACCGAGCGGCAACACTTCGTTGCAGGGCCGCCTGGTAAAGCGCTGGCCGACTTTGCAGCGCATCACCGGGCCGACGTGATCGTCATGGGAAATGCGCATCGCAAGGGGCTGGACAAGTGGGTGGGCAGTACCACGGAGCATGTTCTCTATCGAGTGCCCTGCAACATTTTCGCCGTCACCGGGCAAGCGGATCAATGAATGGATCCGTTGTTAAGTGATCTGGAAAGGGGATCTCGGCGGCCGGCTCGGGATTTTTTCAGGGCGCGTGCCGAGATATCCCGGTAGGTGTCACTGTCGGTCGCCGCGAGCAGCTTTCCACCGTCCTTCATTGTGGCCATAAAGGTCACTTCGGTGTTTTTGCCGGCGAGCAGATAACCGGCAATGGCTCCAACGGGACCGAGCAACATGGCACCCGCGAGCCCCAGGCCTATGGCGGACTTAATATTCTTGTTGGAATCAGTGTTCTGAATGGTCAGATCTTTAAATTCCGAGACCGGGAAGCTGGTTCCAAGCCGGGGTTTGAGAGACGTTTTGAGGGTGATGGTTCCAAGGTGATATTCCCCGTCGCACTGCGGGAAGTCACCGGCGAGTACTGTGATCTTTGCCATATGGAGTTTTCTCTTGGGCGATCATTTTTGGGTAGGACATTGCGCGCGCCGAAAGTCAAAACGTCAACGATCCGACGATGAGTGGCATCCATAGATTCGCGATGCACAAATACCAGTCCTGCAAAACATTTTCATTCGCCGGCGTAGGTCATTTACAGGGCGCCGGCCCCGGCGCTCCGACATGGACGTTTTATAACGTTTAGCTAAAGCGGGCAGAGAGTGCGCTTTAATCCTCCGCTGGTCCGACAGGTTTAATCGCGATCAGGATCAAATGCTCGGCATCATCAACAGACCTTTCAGCCGAGAGGGTTTAACGGGGGATTAATGGATTTCTGGACCACCACGCAGGTATCGATTCTAGGGTTGGTTGAAGGGCTCACAGAGTTTTTGCCCATCTCCAGCACGGGGCATCAGATCATTGCCGCGGACTTGCTCGACTTCGGCGGTGAGCGAGCGATGGCGTTCAATATCATCATTCAGTTGGGGGCTATTCTGGCGGTCGTCTGGGAGTTTCGTCACAAGATTCTGGAGATCACGACCGGTTTGCCGACCCAGCGTAATGCGCAGCGCTTCACGCTGAATTTATTGATCGGTTTCTTGCCGGCAGTTGTTCTGGGTGTGATGTTCGCCGACAAGATCCATGAGTATCTTTTTAACCCGATCACCGTGGCCGTGGCGCTGGTGATAGGTGGAGTCATCATGTTGTGGGCCGAACAACGCGAGCATGTGGTGGTGATCGATCACGTTGACGAGATGCGCTGGACCGATGCCTTGAAAGTCGGTTGCGCACAGTGCCTGGCGATGATCCCCGGCACTTCGCGCTCGGGATCGACGATTATCGGCGGTTTGCTGTTTGGTCTGTCACGCAAGACGGCTACCGAGTTTTCATTCTTCCTGGCGATGCCGACGATGGTGGGCGCCGCGGTGTACTCGGGCTATAAGTACCGCGACCTGTTCCAGTCCGCGGACTTGCCGGTGTTTGCCTTAGGGTTTGTCGCTGCATTTGTCTTTGCGATGATTGCCGTGCGCGGTTTGCTCAAGTTCATCGCCAACCACAGTTATGCAGTGTTTGCCTGGTACCGGATCGCATTCGGTTTACTGATTCTGGCGACATGGTTTTTGGGTTGGATCGACTGGAATCATCTCTCAGAAGGGGCGTAGGTTTTGTAGGGGCGGGCTCGCCCGCCCAGCCAACATTGATATCGCCTGACACAATGCTTTCGCGGGCCACCCTAATGCCAGTATCACGCTTAACTGACTGGCATTAGGGCAAGCCCGCTCCCACAAAATTTAAAGCTTGTTAACCCCCGCCAACGGCAGGCTGATGCGCTGTTCATGCTGCAAAAAATTCATCATCAGCAGTACCCGTTCCTCGCCGTCCATGGCCAGGAACACCGCTTCGAGATCGGAGAACGGGCCTTCAGTAATGCGCACCGTATCCCCGTGCCTCAACAACGTTGTCACGATCGCCTGGCTGTCTCGCTCCTGGAGCTCGTCGATCAGCGCATCGCGGATCGGCAGTGGCTGACCGCCGAACCCGACGACGCGCGAAACACCGCGGGTCGAGCGCAGCGGGCCCCAACTGTCCTGAAGGCTCAGTTGAATAAACAGATAGCCCGGAAACAACGACTCGCTGATCACACGACGCTGCCCGCGCAAAACGCGCTCACGCCGGTAGGTCGAGCGAAAACAGGCATAGCCCTGACGCTGTAAATGTTCTTCGGCGCGCTCATCCTGTTTGGGTTTGCACTGAAGCAGATACCAGGCTTTCTCGGCGTGTTCTGCAATCGCGTTCATTCGAACTCCCTCCCTGCATCGATTTGCCCCAGCAGTTCGGCGGTTTTGTGCTGCATGAGCACGCTGTCGCCGCGACTTTCCACGGTCAGGCAAGTCACGCAACCATCGTCCAAAAGACGCAGGCTGAGACGCCAGTCGGCAAAGACCAGGTTCAGCCCATCGCTCTCGTCGATGTCGAGGGCATCGGCGGCATAACGCTGCCTGATGCTCGCCAGCAACGCCGGACCATCCTTGACTTGACGGCGGATCTCCCCGGAGGAGGGGAAAGCGCCGATGCGCTCCACCAGCAGCACCGGTGGTTTCTGCACGCGGGGAAAAATCAGCTCCGACGCATAGGCGCGCACGATGAGGTACGCGAGGTTGTTTTTAAGGTCAGCGCCATACGGGCGGCGACTGTCACCTGCCTTGAAACCGCTCAATGTCTTCATAGAGGCTTCGTCCATAGGGAAATAAAGACCATAAAATCAATTCGATAACGCACACGTTTGTCAGGGTTCAGCGCCGTCACCAGGTGTTCTGATGCAGGTGCTCGAAACAGAAGTTGGTGGCTTCGATGTAACCTTCAGCGCCGCCGCAATCGAAGCGTTGGCCCTTGAACTTGTAAGCCAGCACGCAGCCATTTTGGGCCTGCTTCATCAAGGCGTCGGTGATCTGGATTTCACCGCCCTTGCCAGGCTCGGTGTCAGCGATCAGATCGAAGATATCGGGCGTCAGAATGTACCGGCCGATAATGGCCAGGTTGGATGGGGCGTCTTCCGGGCGGGGCTTTTCGACCATGCTGTTGACCCGGTAAATACCCTCGCGAATCAGCTCGCCGGCAATCACGCCGTACTTCTGAGTCTGCTCACGGGGCACTTCCTGAATGGCCACGATCGAGCAGCGGAACTGCTGATAGAGCTTGATCATTTGCGCCAGTACGCCATCGCCCTCAAGGTTCAGGCACAGGTCGTCGGCCAACACCACGGCGAATGGCTCATCACCGATCAACGAACGACCGCTGAGAATCGCGTGACCCAGGCCCTTCATCTCTACCTGGCGGGTATAGGAAAAAGTGCAGGTATCGATCAGCTCTCGAGTGCCTTCCAGGTACCGCTCTTTATCGGTGCCACGAATCTGGTGTTCCAGCTCGAAGCTGACATCGAAATGATCCTCCAACGCTCGTTTGCCCCGGCCGGTGACGATGGCCATATGTTGCAGGCCGGCGTCGCGCGCTTCCTCGACGGCGTACTGGATCAGCGGCTTATTGACGATCGGCAGCATCTCCTTCGGCATGGCTTTTGTGGCGGGCAAAAAGCGGGTCCCATAGCCGGCAGCGGGGAATAGGCATTTACGAATCATGGAAACGTCCTTGAAAGTAGACAGATGGAGTGGCTAATGGCAGTAGGAAAGGTTCCACTCTTGTTGTCGGAACCGACAACGCTGGAGAGTGCGGGCTCTAGATGGTCCGATCACTCGAGAAAATGTTCGCAACCCTCAGTCGGCAGCGAAAAGCCTCTACGCTATGTTTTGCGCCAGGTGCAGGCAGAGAAAAGATCGGGCGGTTGGTTGGCCGGCGAGCATGTCTGGTTGTTCCACGGCATGCTTTTGACTCACCCGCTATAAAAAAAGTTATTGCCCAAGGCATCTCTTACCCAACGATTAACCGAATACCCGACGCCCTGGCAATGCACTAGCGGAACAGCTATACATAAGCCATTCGCTATTTTGGTGTAATTTAGATTGAACGGTCGCGGGAAAATGGTAATTGTTAGAAATTGTCTGGATAAATTCATGAACTGTTATTTTCGGCATTTATTCGGCATTAAAGAGCGAAATGTTATTTTTTGTCTGGAGAAAAAGTTGGGGGGTGTTCAAACCTCATGGTAATAAATACGCACTGATTTCTTGAAAATTTCAGCTGCAGTTGCCGGGTTATAAATACCCGGATTCATTCGTAGTTTAAAGCTCTTATGTTCGGCAAGTGCTATGTCACCGCCAATGTTGACAAGACGGGGAATGTTATCTTGCTTAAAAGGGTTTTGATTGTCTGCGTCGGCAATATTTGCCGCAGTCCCACCGCGGAGCATCTGCTGCGCGGGGCACTCGTTCATTCCGATATTGAGGTCAGTTCGGCTGGCCTAGCTGCCTTGACGGGCAAACCCTTCGAGTCGACGGCACACGCAGTACTCACGGAGCACGGTCATCTGCCCCACGAGCACCAGGCCGTTCAGCTCACGTCTCAAGCCGTTAATGATGCGGACTTGATTCTGGTGATGGAGCGACGACATGTCAGCGGGGTACTCAACATTGCCCCTGAAGCCCGAGGCAAAGTGTTGCTGCTGGGCAAATGGCAAGACGATCGCGAAATCAGCGACCCCTACCGTCAAGGCAAACCTGCTTTTGTGCACGCTTATGCGTTGATCGAAGAAGCCGTACTCGCATGGGCACAGCGCCTGGCGCGCTGATGGCCACTCCTTTTTGAATCGTAATACAGGCAAAGAATCCGACTTATGCAGCAAGCACCGGTAATCAACGTGCGGGACGACGACAATGAAGAGATTGATCTTCTCGGCTTGTTTGGAACACTTATCGACCATAAATGGCTGATTGCCGCGGTTACCGGTGCCTTTATGGCGGCTGGTGTAGCGTTCGCGGTGCTGGCGACGCCGGTATACCAGGCGAATGCATTGTTGCAGGTTGAAGCGAAGAAGAACGATTTGTTGGGCTTCTCCGATGTCAGCAGCATGTTGGGAAAAGAGTCGCCTTCGGCGACCGAGATCGAGTTGATCAAGTCTCGTGCGGTGATTGGCAAGACGGTCGATAACCTGAAACTTGATATCGTCATACAACCGATGTACTTCCCGATTGTCGGCGAGTTCCTGGCGCGTCGGTTCCAGAATAAAAATCCCGGTGAAATAGCCGACCCTTTGTTGGGATTGAACAGTTACGCCTGGGGAGGGGAGTCGCTGAAGATATTCAAACTGGATCTTCCCGACTCGCAACTGGACAAGAAGCTGACCCTGACCACGGGTGAAAATGGGCATTACACCCTGGTGGACGAAGACGACAACTTATTGGCAGACAGCCAGGCGGGTCAACTTTTCGAACAAAATGGCGTTACGTTTCAGATAGAGGAACTGCATGCCAAACCTGGGACCCGTTTCAGAATCATCCGCAATTCCCGCCTGAGCAGTATCCTCGACTACCAAGAGGATCTCGATGTAGTCGAGCGCGGAAAGGATTCGGGCATGATCGGCCTGTCACTGGAAAGTACAGATCCGGACCAGGCCATTAAAACACTCAATGAAATCGCCGCTATTTATGTTCGGCAAAACGTAGAGCGCACTTCCGCTGAGGCAGCGCAGAGCCTGGCGTTTCTCAAAGAGCAACTTCCGGTGGTCAAGAAGGACCTGGAGAAAGCCGGGAATGCCTTGAATGAATACCAGACGCGCAGCAAGTCCGTGGACATCACGCTCGAAACCAAAGCCATTCTCGATCAGATTGTCGGGCTCGATACCAGCATCTCCGAGTTGAAGCTGCAACAAGCCGAAATGGACCGCAAGTTCACCCGGCAACATCCCGCCTATCGCGCATTATTGACCCAGATCGGTGAGTTGAGCAGCAAGCAGAAAAGTTTGGCGAGCAAGGTGGAGGGCCTTCCTTCCACCCAGCAAGAATTGCTGAACCTTACCCGGGATGTAGAAGTCGGTACGGCCATTTATACCCAGTTGCTGAACAAGTCTCAGGAGCTGGATGTGATGCGCGCGGGGACGGTCGGTAACGTGCGTCTGATCGACACTGCAGACGTCAATTTTCTCAAGCCGGTCAAACCGAAAAAAGCCTTGATTGTACTGATCGCCACAATATTTGGCGGCTTCCTAGCGGTGGCCCTGGTGTTGGTACGCAAGGCGCTGAACCGGGGATTGGAAAGCCCGGAAGCCATCGAGCAACTTGGGTTGCCGGTCTACGCTTCGATTCCTTACAGCGCTCTGCAGAAAACCGAAGAAGACAAAATCTCCCGCGGACGAGGGCGTTCCGCAGGTTCTACTTTGCTGGCCGTCAGTCATCCTACCGATCTGGCAATTGAGGCATTGCGCAGTTTGCGTACCAGTCTGCATTTCGCCATGCATGAGGCCGACAATAACCGCCTGATGATTTCCGGGCCTAGCCCTAAAGTGGGTAAAACGTTCGTATCGGTCAACCTTGCGGTGGTGATAGCGCAAACCGGGTTACGGGTATTGTTGATCGACGTCGACATGCGCAAGGGCTATCTGCACAAAGTGTTAGGTACTTCTGCAGACAATGGGCTTTCCGATATCCTGGCCCGGCGCTGCGATGCGGCCACCGCTATCCATAAGACCGCAATCGACAACTTCGATTTTGTCAGTCGAGGCCAAATCCCGCCCAATCCTTCCGAGCTACTGATGCACGCCAATTTCAGCGCGCTATTGGAGCAAGCAAGCAAGCAATACGATCTGGTGATTCTCGACACGCCGCCGCTACTGGCGGTGACAGATGCGGCGATCGTCGGACGCTTGTCCGGGACCAACCTGATCGTGACGCGCTATGGCCTGAACCCGGCGAAAGAAATCGAGTTGACGGTCCGCCGGTTCTCCCAGAATGGCGTTGCCATTAAAGGTGCGATTTTTAACGGCGTGGAGAGAAAGGCGTCCAATAAATATGGCTACAGCGATTATGGTTATTACAACTATGCCTATGCCTCTGACAAAAGTTGATGAGTATTGAATAAGGGCGCGTCATAAGTTCAGATGTTTGACGGCGGTACTATTATTCTTTGGTTTTATCGTTTGCTGCTGTTCCGGATCATTAGCCAATAGGCATGATCGAGCCGATATTTCATGGAAACATCACGTCCTGAGGAATATGACGAAAAATCCTGGGGCGGTAGCGTGCCCGCGCTCTCTAGAAACCTTGTAAAGGTCAAAGGGTTGTCAGTGATTCGAAAAATATTCTTCATGGGTTTTACCGTATTTGTTCGGCTGTTAACTAATGTCGCGCTATTCGTTTTTATGGCGCGTTATTGGAATGTATCTGAGTTTGGTGAGTTCATATATATATATACAGCAGCAACGATAGCATGTTTGATTGTGGATTTTGGATTCACTCAAAGTATATTGCGTGATATAGGAGTCAACAAGAATCAAGAAAGGCAGATATTAGCTGATGTTATAAAGGCTAAGTTAGTGTTGTCATTTGTATTGCTCCTTGTTTCAGCGCTAACGGTAATGTACTTGAAGCTTCATATGTACCAGGTGGTTTTGTTTTTTATTGTGTTAGCTTCATGTGTTATGACCTCGTTTTCCGAATCTATGAATGCGGTGTACAGGGGTATTAATAAGTACCATTACGAATCTGCAATTACACTTATTAGCAATTGTGTATACTTTTCTGTGCTCATGACAATTTTAATTATGGGAGGAGAAGCTAAAAGTGTTGCATTGGGTATGCTCTTTTGTAAGGCGGTGCAGCTTGCTTTGTCTTGTACCATCTATAAATTTATAAACTACCAACAGATGATTCGGGGTAGTCTGAAAAAAACCATAAGCGATATAAGAAGAAATACAGCTTTTGGAATAGATGCATTTTTAACTAACTTTGTGACCAGTATAGACACTCTGATTGTAGGGTATTTACTAGGGCACAACGCGGTTGGTATATATCAGGCAGGGATGCGCCTATTGCAAGGTGCGAATACGGGGGCGCAAGTCTTGTCTAATGTTTATCTTCCGAGTCTTTCACGTCATAATGCTGATGACGACAAGTTAAAAGCTTTGATAGTCCGGCTGTATTTTAAGATGCAGTTGTTAGGCGGTCTAGGAGCTGTGCTGTTCATATATGGCTCCGCGCCAATGACAAGCATAGTTTACGGAGAAAAATATGTAGAGCTAGTAGGCTTACTTCCTCTTATAGGTGTTTTGCTGATGCAGAGATATTTGGCAGCAGCACACGGGATAGTCTTATCTAGCTTAGGGCATCAAAGTTATCGGGCTTTTTACAACGTTTTAAGTATGCTCGTTTTTTTAGCGCTATCTGTATTGGTTGTGCCATATTTGGGAATAAAAGGGATTGTAGTTTCTCTTCTGGTTTCTATTTTGGTGTTGCACATGCTTTATATCTATAGGCTAATTAGCAGTAACGTGCCATTGGGGCTATCGAAACAAAATATAGTGCTAACCATCGGATTCTATATGCTTATAGCTATCTTTTTTATTAATGACTTTGGAGGAATTGGGTAATGAAAAAAATTGGACTTTTATGGCACAACTATCCTTCTGAAAATTTAGGCGTTGGAGCTTTAAGTTATAGTCATTTTTGTTTGATCGAAGAGGCACTTGAAGAACTTAATTTAGATGTTGGTTATCACGTCATTGGAATGATGCCGTCGACGGATAATGAATTTCAAAAAGCTACGACACGCAAGGTAAGTTATTCTCAGTTTTCAATAAGGCAAATAGCTAAAAATCCGTTAAAGCTACTTGATATCAGGAAGGCGATATCTGAATGCTTTATCGTGTTTGATTTGAGTGAAGGTGATAGTTTTACGGATATATATGGTTTTAAAAGGTTTCTTCAGCAGGCATTAAGTAAGGCGTTGGTGATTAATTGCGGTAAAGAACTTGTGCTTAGCCCCCAAACTATTGGGCCCTTTAATAAAGGGTATGGGAAGGTTGTATCAAACTTCATTTTAAAGAAAGCGAGTGCTGTGTTTGCTCGAGATGAGCAGTCCTATAATTATTTGGTAAAAAATGGACATCAGCGTAACTCAAGCGTAGTAACCGACCTGGCTTTTGCACTACCGTATAATCGTGGAAATGTTCAAAAAGTAAAAGAACATATAAATGTAGGGATCAATATTTCCGGGTTGCTAATGAATGGAGGGTACAACGGGGAGAATCAGTTTGGATTAACGATTAATTATCCGAGCTTGATCGAAAGTGTTATTAAAGAATTTTCGAAGGACAGTAATGTTAGAGTGCACTTGGTCTCGCATGTTATAACTGATAGGTATGCGGTTGAAGATGATTATCGCGCTAGCGTGAGTGTTAAGAATAAATTTCCTGAGTGTGTATTAGCGCCTAAATTTTCCTCGCCTGTAGAGGCAAAAAGTTATATTTCGAACTTGGACTTTTTTACTGGTGCCCGTATGCATGCAACGATTGCGGCCTTTTCTAGCGGGGTACCCGTAGTGCCTGTGGCGTACAGTCGCAAGTTTAGCGGTCTATATGGGACATTAGGGTATAAAAATTTAGTAGATGGTCAGTCTGATACAACTCAAGCCGCTATTAATACAATCTTAGAAGGTTACGCTGATAGAGAAAGTCTTGCCAAGGAAATAAGCAAGAGTAATGCTCTGGCGCAAACTAAGCTCGGTGTATATAAATCTTTCCTGAAAAGAAAATTTGAGAGCTGTGAATAAATGAGCTCAAATATTATTAAGTTAGTAGAGAAAAACAATCTATGTACTGGGTGCGGGCTGTGTGAAAGTATCGCGGGCGCCAGTAACATCAAGGTTGCAATGAATGATGAAGGATATTTAAGGCCGAAAATTTATAATGAGCTGAAATTGTTGGATTCAGAAGTTATAAAAGATGTTTGTCCAGGATTGAATGTTAGTCACGCTACTGCTAGTAAAGATCATCACCCATTGTGGGGCGTTGTCGATACAATTTCTATTGGTGCCGCGTCAGATAGCGAAGTGCGTCTGAAAGGGTCATCTGGCGGGGTATTGAGTGCAATTCAAATATATCTACTAGAGGAAAAAATAGTAGATTACGTTGTGAATACTTGTGTTGGTGATGAGAATCCGTTCGATACACAAGTTAATATAGCAAAAAATAGAGTTGAAATATTAAAGGCTACTGGTTCTAGATACTCCCCCTCGGCTCCATTGAATACTATTGTTAGTTTGTTAGACAGGCCGGGAACCTTTGCTTTCGTCGGAAAGCCTTGTGATGTGGCAGCTTTGAGACGATTGGCAAAGCACGATAAGCGAATAGACGACAAAATTAAATATATGTTGTCGTTCATGTGTGCTGGTGTCCCCAGTAAAGAAGGTACTCTGAAAATTGTTAAAGATTTAGGAGTAGAGGAATCTGAAGTTAAAGACTTTAGATACAGAGGCGATGGTTGGCCAGGGTCTGCTACAGTCACACTCAAGGACGATACCACAAGATCTATGTCCTATGAGGAGTCATGGAGATATGTTCTTAGTCCGCGGGTCCAATGGCGTTGTAAGTTATGTCCCGATGGTACAGGTGAATTTGCAGATATTACAGGTGCTGATGCCTGGCATGTTGCGGAGGATGGATCGCCTGATTTTTCAGAAAGGGATGGCCAGAGCTTTATTATTTCTAGAAATAGAGTAGGGCAAAATCTATTAGAGCAATGTATTAAAAGTGGATATATAAACGTTTCTAGTGAAGTAGATTGTTCGAGAGTAGAAAAGGTTCAATTTCATCAAGCATACAGAAAGAAAACGTTGTTGTTTAGATTCTTGGCTCTAAGGCTGATTGGCTTGGCCGTTCCAAGATATAATACGAATATTCTATTGAAGGCAACGATGCTCGCTACGCCTGTATCTTTATTAAGATCATTTGCAGGTACAGTAAGGCGTGGGTTCAAGATGAGAGAAAATAGGAAGAATGTCTGAGTATGCTATATAGACTATACTTGGCATACCTCACGTTGTTCACTTTGTGGCCAACGTATGCGGGTCTTAAAGTTTCGGGTCTACCTATACTTAATATTCAGAGGGTGTACGCATTATTATTGATAGTATTGACGATATTTTCAATGTTGGCTTCGCCAAAAAATATGACGATCGCGTATAGAAGTTTTCGCGAAAGCTCACGTGCGGTCGTTTTTGTAAGTTTGTTCTTTTTATGGCGATTAATATCATCTGTTTTTTCAGAAGATCCTATATATTCAGTTTTTATTGCTACTTTAGATATTCTTTTGCAGTATTCTTTTTTTATGATGACCATTTTGTTGGTGTCAAATAAAAAGAAGATAATTGAAGCGCTTAAGTTTGTGTTGTATGGCGCGGTCATAGTCTCTGTGATTGGGGTTATTGAGTCTTTAATCCAAGCTAATATGTTTTATAATTTAGTTCCTAGAAGTGCAATGGAAACGGGGTATGTTGCATCGGCGTTAACAGAAAAAATTAGGGGGACTTACAGAGTTCAGGCTGGTTTCTTACATCCGTTAGTATTGGCTGAATACTTAATATTAACTATTCCAGTGGCGATTTTGTTTTTAAAAATAAAAGTCAGTAAGCATATAAAGCTTGCTTCTGTCACAGTTTTATTGCTTGGAACATATACGCTGATTTCGACTGGGTCGAGAGCTGGAGTCCTTATTTTTATACTTCAGCTTGGGCTTATGTTTTTGTTTAAATTGATCCGGGACCTAAAAAATCAACGAGAGATAATGCCCATTGTTAGATCGTTTGTCATGATTGCTGTTGTTTTTACGTGTATTCCAGTCGCATATAATTTTGCGAGTATTACACTTGAAAGGCAAAGTGATTCTGAGTCAATGAGCACTCAAGCGAGAATTGATCAGTTTAATCTTGGGCTGGAGACATTTGAAAAACATCCACTGGTAGGATGGGGTCCTGGGTTGGCTGTGGATCATGTTGCAAGTTCAAATGTCACAACGGGTGAAAAGTCAGTTGATAACTACTACCTAACAATTGCAGCTGATTCCGGATTGCCTGCGTTTATATTTTTTGTTTGTATAGTGGTGGCTTATTATAGGAAGGCAAGAAAGCTTACGGCTAAGTTAGAGTCGCCGTATAGTAATGTGTCGGACGGTCTTTCAATATCGCTGTTTGGGTTTTTAATATTTTGTGCTGTATTAAGTACCTTTGAAGTGTTTACGTTGGCGTATGTATATTTTGCGCTTATAACTAAACTTGAAGTCTTTCAAAAAAACAAAGGTTTATGAATTTTTAGTAAGGGGCGACGAGATGGCTAATTCAAGTGGTTCTGTGACTATCCTGCTTTCAACATATAACGGTGAGAAGTATCTAAGAGAACAGATAGATTCTATCGTTCAACAACAATACCAAGATTGGGTGTTGCTTGTAAGGGATGATGGTTCTTCTGATAGCACGCTTGAAATTGTAAAATCTTATTCGGTAAAAGATGCACGGGTGCAGATAATTGCTGATGGTTATGGAAACCAAGGTCCCGCCGGATCATTCATTAAGCTTTTAGCTTGTGTTGAAACAGAATATTTTATGTTTTGCGATCAAGATGATGTTTGGTTGCCAAATAAGGTTTATGACAGCATAAAAATTCTCAAGTCATATGATGGGCCACATTTAGTATTTACTGATCTAAAGGTCGTCGACGAGCATTTGGAAGAGATGTCAAGCTCTTTTATGGAGAAGAGTAGATTTGATCCTATAAAAGGAGTCAATTTTTCAAAACTATTAATTCAGAATGTCGTTGTTGGATGCACAATTGCGGCGAATAAAAAACTACTCGAAGAAAGTAAACTATCCGCATTTGCTACACCGAATAACATAATGATGCACGACTGGTGGTTGGCGTTGGTCGCATCTAGTTTAGGTAAAATCACTTATTTGGATAAGCCCACTATTCTTTATCGCCAGCATGGAGGTAATTGTCTAGGTGCCAAAGATTCCGGCTTTCGGCATTATCTACGACTTCTATATAATCAAAAACCATGGTTAAAAGCTCAAAAATATCTAAACAGAGTCATATTGCAGGCTGCTAGTTTTAATGAGTGTTACGGTTGGAGAGTAACACCTTCTCAACGGAAATTATTATCTTTAACTGTTGGGTTGAGAAGTGGTTCAGTCGTTTTGGGTTTGTCGAAATGTTTTTCCTCAGGTATTAGCATGCATAAACTAGATCGAAATGTAGCTCTGCTATTATCCTTTATTTTTGGAAGGTTGAAAGACTGGAAGGCTGTGGAGAGTTAGCCTATGAAAAGTTTGGGTGCAAGGGCTGTTGGTTTTTTTGCGAAACAGTTTTTTCGCACTGTCGCGATCTTTTTTATTCTGCTCAACAGTTGCTTTGGTGAAGAAGCTACCAGTATAGGCGTGTATTATTTTCCAGGCTGGAAGCAGGAGGCTCCATTGATCAAGCGTCCGCCATGGGATTTAATAAAAAGGTTCCCTGATAAAGAACCATTGCTTGGCTGGTATAAGGATGGATCAAAAGATGTAACTGCTAAGCAGTTAATGTGGATGAAAGACAATCACATTGATTTCGTAGTATATGACTGGTATTGGGTCCCGAAATATGGGGTGACTCTAAACCACGCTATTGATTCATTTATAGAGCACAGTAAAACAACAGATATTGATTTTGCGATCTTATGGGCAAATCACACTGATACACCATCAAGTTTAAGACAGTTTGATGAGATTGTTGCATATTGGCTAAAAAACTATTTTGTCAATAGCAATTATAAGAAAATCAATAGTGAGCCGGTCGTAGTAATTTTTTCACCAGAGTCTCTTGAAAAACATGCAAAACAATTTGGAGAGAGTACCAAAAGCTTGTTAGCCCGAGCCCGTCAACAGGCAAGAAATGAAGGATTTAAGGGTATATATTTTATATCCAATACGGCGCCGATCGATAACGTTGTTAAGAAAATATTACCTGATGCAACTTATGATGCGTTAACTGCTTATAACTACCAATCTGCTCCTGTTTTAAAGCAGAGCTTATACAAGCAGTCTCGTTCTTATACTGAGTTGTCTGATGCTTATCAGGAAAATTGGAGCTGGATGATTAACAATTCGCCTCTGCCGTTCCTTGTGCCAGCTACCTCCGGTTGGGACCGAAGGCCGTGGGGTGGGAGTGCTGATCCTCTCCACGATAGTTCTATCAGCACGCCAGACGAATTTGATCATCATATACATGAAGCTATAACTACTGCTCGTTCCAATAAAGAAAAAACCCACAATACTGTGATTATATGCTGTTGGAATGAGTATGGCGAGGGGTCGTATATAGAGCCAACGAAAAAGTATAGGTTTAAATATTTAGATGCGATAAGGAGAAATTTTTTAAAATGAAGGTTTGTTGTTTATATCGTTAATTGGAGGGGGGTGTATGGGGGTTGATAAAAAAATTCATATATTGGGCATACGAGGTATTCCAGCTCAGCATGGCGGATTCGAAACCTTCGCAGAGAAACTCGCACTTTACTTAACAAATAATGGTTGGAAGGTCACCGTTTATTGCCAAGAAAAAGGCAGTGGCGGGATCTCCACTACCGAATGGCGTAGCGTTCAACGAATACATATCCCGTCCGCCAATACGGGGGTCGCTGGAACCATGATTTTCGACTGGAAAGCAACTGTCCACGCATTGGGCCAAGATGGTCTTTTTTTGACCCTCGGTTACAACACAGCTGTCTTCAATATTCTTCAACGCATAAAGGGCCAAACTAATGTCATCAATATGGATGGCATTGAATGGAAGCGCGAAAAGTGGGGTTTGATTGCCAAAACCTGGTTTTGGCTAAATGAGCGGGCAGGTTGCTGGTTCGGCAACCATCTGGTGGCCGATCATCCGAAAATCAAGGATCACCTGGCCACCCGGGTCAAGGATTCGAAGATCACCATGATCCCCTATGGCGGGGACCGGGTGAACGAGGCAGACCCGGCCGTGCTGGCCGGTTTTGGCCTCGAGCCCCATGGTTTCTCCGTAGTTATCGCCCGGCCGGAACCGGAGAACTCCTTTCTGCAGGTCGTCAAGGCCTTTAGTAGCAAGCGCCGTAACCATAAGTTGGTTGTGCTGGGCAACTTCACGCCAGAGAAGAATGAGTACCACAAGCGGGTGATGGACGCAGCCGGCGAGGAAGTGATCTTCCCCGGCGCCATCTATGAGGCGGCGGTGGTCCAGGCCCTGCGGTTTTTCAGCCGCTTTTACATCCATGGCCATCAGGTCGGGGGCACCAACCCTTCGCTGGTGGAGGCATTGGGTGCCGGCTGCTCGGTGATTGCCCATAACAACCATTTCAACCGTTGGGTCGCCGGTGATGCGGCGGTGTACTTCGACGACGAGCACGACTGTGCCAAGTTGTTCGAGAAGTACTTGCGCGACGACCACAACCATTTGATCGCAGCGATGAAGGCTGAAAGCACCCGCCGCTTCAACGAAAAGTTCACCTGGGAAAACATCCTTTCCCAATATGAAAAATTACTGATCCAGTGGTACCCCAAGGAGTACAGCAAGTGACCCAACGTATTATCGTCACCGGCGGTGCCGGTTTTATCGGCTCTGCCGTCGTTCGCCATCTGATCGACAACACCGATGTGAGTGTGCTCAATATCGACAAGCTCACCTACGCCGGCAATACCGAGTCCCTGGCGTCGGTGGCGGGCAGCCCCCGGTATGAATTCCAGCAGGTGGATATCTGCGACACCGAGGCGCTGCACGAGTTGTTCGCGCGTTTTCAGCCCGATGCGGTGATGCATCTGGCGGCCGAGTCTCATGTAGACCGTTCCATCGACAGCCCATCGGACTTCATCCAGACCAACATCGTCGGCACCTACAGCATGCTGGAAGCCAGCCGTCGCTATTGGTCGGGACTGGCGGCGGAGCAGAAACAGGGCTTTCGCTTCCACCATATCTCCACCGATGAAGTCTATGGCGACCTGGAAGGCACCGACGACCTGTTCACCGAAACCACGCCCTACGAGCCGAGCTCGCCATACTCGGCATCTAAGGCTGGCTCCGACCATTTGGTGCGCGCCTGGCACCGCACGTATGGCCTGCCGGTGCTGGTCACGAACTGCTCGAACAACTACGGGCCTTTCCACTTCCCCGAGAAGCTGATCCCCCATGTGATTCTCAATGCCATCCACGGCAAGCCGCTGCCGGTATATGGCGATGGCTCGCAGATCCGCGACTGGCTGTTTGTCGAGGACCATGCCCGAGCGCTGTTCGAAGTGGTGTCGCGCGGCACTGTGGGCGAAACCTACAACATCGGCGGGCACAATGAGAAGCGCAACCTGCAAGTGGTGGAAACCATCTGCGAGCTGCTTGATGAGCTGCGCCCACGCGATGGGGAGCTGGGCTCTTATAAGGAACTGATCACCTTCGTCGCCGATCGCCCCGGGCATGATCTTCGTTACGCCATCGATGCGAGCAAGATCGAGCGTGAACTCGGTTGGCAACCACAGGAAACCTTTGAAAGCGGTATACGCAAAACGGTTCAGTGGTATCTGGAGCATCAAGGGTGGTGGCAAAGGGTCCTTAGCGGTGAGTACCGCCCGGAGCGTCTTGGCCATATCGGTTGAACCATTCAAACCCTGCCACTATTAAACTTTGAAAGGAATCCTCATATGAAAGGCATCATTCTGGCGGGCGGCTCCGGCACTCGCTTGCATCCTATTACTCGTGGTGTATCCAAACAGCTGCTTCCGGTCTACGACAAGCCGATGATTTATTATCCGCTGTCGGTATTAATGCTGGCAGGCATTCGCGAGATATTGATTATTTCCACGCCGCAGGATTTGCCCAACTTCCAGAACCTGTTGGGTGACGGCTCTTCTTTCGGCATTGAACTCAGTTATGCCGAACAACCTTCTCCCGATGGTCTGGCTCAAGCCTTTCTGATCGGCGAGGACTTTATCGGCGACAGTAATGTGGCGCTGATTCTGGGCGACAACATCTTCTACGGTTATGGCTTCAGCGCCTTGTTGCGCGAAGCGTCTCAACGACAGTCTGGGGCGACCGTCTTCGGTTATCGCGTCAGCGATCCGGAGCGTTTTGGCGTTGTTGAGTTCGACAGCGAAGGCAAGGCGATCTCGATCGAAGAGAAGCCGAAACATCCGAAGTCCGACCATGCCGTCACCGGCTTGTATTTCTATGACAAAGACGTGGTGAGCATTGCCAAGCAAGTCAAACCTTCGATCCGCGGCGAGCTTGAAATCACTGACGTGAACAACGCGTATCTGCAGCGTGGGGATCTGCATGTCAGTGTGCTGGGGCGTGGTTTTGCCTGGCTGGACACCGGCACCCATGATTCGTTGATGGAGGCCGGGCATTTCGTTCAGACCATTGAAGCGCGGCAGGGCTTGAAAGTGGCTTGCCTTGAAGAAGTGGCTTACCACCAGGGGTGGTTGTCGGCCGCGCAGCTGGATCAGCAAGCAACCGCGCTGCACAAAACCGGTTATGGCCAATACCTGGCGCGGGTACTGGCGACGGAGCCTGCGAAATGAATGTCATCAACACCCGGTTACCCGGCGTATTGATTATCGAGCCCAAGGTGTTTGGCGATGCTCGCGGGTTCTTTCTCGAGAGCTATCATGAGCAGCGTTATCGCGACGCCGGCATCGACTTGCCTTTCGTCCAGGACAATCACTCGCGCTCGCAGTATGGGGTGTTACGTGGTTTGCACTTCCAGCGGACTCGGCCCCAGGGCAAGTTGGTGCGAGTCACCCAAGGGGCAGTGTACGACGTGGTGGTAGACATCAATCCTGAATCCCCGACATGTGGTGAACATGTGGGGGTCAAGTTGACCGCCGACAACCATCTTCAGCTATGGGTGCCGCCAGGTTATGCCCACGGCTTTTGCGTGCTCAGCGATATCGCCGATTTTCAATACAAATGCACTGACCTGTATTTTCCCGAGGATGAGGGTGGGTTGCTCTGGAATGATCCGGAGCTGGGCATTGCCTGGCCTTTAGAATCGCCCCAACTTTCGGAAAAAGACCAGCGCAATCCAAGGTTGCGCGCGGTGTTGAACGGGGAATGACTGACCCATCATTGTCTATAATTAACATTAACTCTTTATGACCTGATGTTATTTAACAATGAGGCTCCTGACGCACTGGAATCTTGCGGACTGGATGCTGTGAAAATACTGACTAATAATAACAATCGGCGCAAAAGAGGGATGAGTTGCATCCGGGATTTTTCGTGAAAAAACCATAATTTCGGCGGCAACGTCTTAAAAAATGCGCTAAATTTCCAGTTGTCACTGTCTTATGTAAATGCTTTACCCGTGAGGTGACCAGGTTTGGCATATGGCAAGTAATGCCTATAAATGACATCCTTCAGCGGAGGCGATGGTATGAACTGGCTGGTTCAATGGGCCGGTTTTATTCGTTCTGCTGTTCCATTCCCGGTCCCTTAGTATCAACTCTAATGAAAGTTTGATGACGAGAAGGAGTCTGACATGAAGAAGCTACTTACGGCCGGCTTGCTGGCTGTCATGAGCACCGCGGCATTGGCAGCGGATGAACCACCGAGTAAACCGGTAAACGAGCCACTTACCTTGAACACCCCGCTGGTCGGGGAGGTGACGGTCGCCGAAACCGTGCTGATCGGCGCGGCCGTTCTTGGCGTTGCTGCGGCTGCTTCAAACTCCGGTGGCAACTCCAATGGCGGTACCTCTGGCACAGGTGGCACCACCGGCACTGGCGGTACGACCGGTACCAACTAATACCCCGCGAAGTGTGTTGTTCAAGATCACTCAGAGTTCTCTGGGTGATCTTGTTTTAGATTTGCCCTCGACTAGCGTAGTGCCATTTATGATCCGTAGATTATCTGTTGTTATGCTGGCAAGCATCAGCTTGCACGGCTGTATGTTTTCGCCTGGTCAACACATGGACACCAGTCAAATGGTCAGTGACGGTTCTCCGGAAAGTAGCCGGGTGGAGCTTATTCCGATCACGCCTAAATTGATTGCCATGGATGCCGCCACGCAAGTTCGCGAATCGGTTCCCGCAGCATTGTCCTCCTATGTGCCTGGCGGTTATCGCGTGGGTGCCAATGACCTGTTGTTTATCACAGTCTGGGATCATCCCGAGTTGACAGCGCCTTCTGGCCCGCAACAACAAATCGATGCCAACGGTCGTCTGGTGCGCCCGGACGGCACGCTGTTTTATCCCTACATCGGTAATATTCCGGCCGCGGGTAAAACCATTGAAGAGCTGCGAGCCTATATCGCCGAGCGTTTATCGCAATTTGTCGAAAGCCCACAGGTTGACGTCAGCGTTTTGCGTTTCGCCAGCCAAACCGTGGTGGTTTCCGGTGCGGTACTCAAAGCTGGCCAGCAACCGATCACCACCAACCCGTTGAGTGTGGTGGAGGCCGTTGGCGCGGCCGGTGTGGACCCGTTGAACGCAGATTTGTCGGGCCTGACGCTGACCCGTGACGGGCGCGAATACAAGCTGGATCTGGACATGCTCAATCGCCCGGACGCACAGCTGCAGGGCGTTTACCTCAAGGGTGGCGACCGGTTGTACTTGCCTTATAACGACCAAAAGCGAATCTATGTCATGGGTGAGGTCAACCAGCCTCGCGCGCTGAGCTTCAAGAGCAAATCGATCAACCTGACCGATGCTCTGGGCACTGTAGGAGGCTTGAACCAGACCACTTCCAATGGCAACGCGGTGTACGTGATTCGCGGCGCGGACAATCTGGAAACCGAGCCGGCCAAAGTATTCCAGCTCGATGCCGAATCCCCTTCGGCCCTGGTGCTGGCCACCCGTTTCGATTTGCAGCCGCAAGACATCGTCTACGTTGGCCCGGCCGGCGTGACACGCTGGAACCGTCTGATCAGCCAGCTTCTGCCTACGGCCGCAGTCCTCGGGACCGGCGCCAGCTCTGTTAATAACCTCAGCGAAGCTAACAGCAGATAAGGCTCTATCCCGCCGTGAAAATTTTGCCTACCTGCGCCTGTCTGACGATGGCGCTCTTGCTGTGCGGGTGTAATCCGTTGATGAAGGCTTCCTGGGACACCCTTGGCGCTTCCGTCGCGGGGCCTGCCTCCATCCACTTGACCCGTGCTCAGGTCGACGCCGTGCCGTATCCGCAGATTCTGGTCACCACCACCTCTAGCGAGGGGGTGATGGCCATGGCTCGCCGGCGTGGCGATCTGCAGTTCTGGGTCGCTTCCGGCAAGCAAGTACTGATGATGCGCGACGGTCTGGTGGTGCGCACCGTTGGGCTGGGTGTTTCCCTGGATGGTACTCACTTCGATGATGAGTCGCCGTTCAAGCGCGGCCTTCAGCATTTACCCAACGGCTATGTCAGTACGCGCTGGATCGACATCTACGACGGCAACCGCATCGGCATCGCGGTCAATAGCCGTTTCAGCACCCACGACATCGAGACCATCCGCATTCTGGACAAGGATTACGCCTTGCTGCGCATCGACGAGCAGGTGGATGCACCCACCCTGAATTTTCACGCTACCAACCGTTACTGGGTCGACCCCCAGGACGGTTTTATCCTGCGCAGCGAGCAGCATCTGACGCCGCAGCTGTTCCTCAAAATCGTGCAGTTGCGCCCTGATCGGGGAGCTGGCCGGTGAAGTGTCCGAACCTTCTATTGCTTGGCTTGCTCTTGATCGGCCCGGGCGTGGGGCACGCTGGCGTCACGGTCAGCGGTGATGTGCGCAGCCCGGGCGACTTTGATGTCAAACCTGGGGCACGTTTGCTGGATGCCATTCACAACGCCCAACCCAACGCCGAGAGTTATTGGCTGGGGGCGGCCTGGCTGCATCGTTCATTGGAGGATCAGCAGGCCCGGCTAAAGGCCGGCGTACTGTTCGATCTGAAACTGGTGCAACGGGGTGCCTTGCTCGATGGCAGGGAAGCGCGAGCGGATTTGAGTGCGCGCCTGTATGAACAGATCGAGCGACTGCCGGTTACCGGACGCAAGGTCGCGGTGCTGGACCCGATCGCCGTGGAAGTTGGGTTTGCCCACAATGCCCGGCTGGATGACGGCGACCGTCTGATTTACCCGATGCGCCCCTCTACCGTGGAAGTTCTCGGGGCAGTCATTCAGCCCTGTCAGGTGCCTTACCGTGCCCTGCAGGAAGTGAGTGCCTATGCGCGCGATTGCGCCATTCTCGACGGCGCTGAGCGCGATTATCTGTGGCTGATCCAGCCCGATGGTCAGGTGCGGCGCGTGGGCGTGGCGGCATGGAATCGTGAGGAGGGCGTCGTAGCTGCTCCCGGCAGCAGGATTCTGGTACCGATCAGGAGTGACGACCTCGAGACGCCGACCCCTGAACTCAATCAACAACTGGCCGAGTTTCTCGCCACCCAACCCTTGGCTGAGGTGGCTCCTTGAAGTGCCCGTTTAAGTTACGTTTTGCTGCTGCATTGCTCCTGCCCTGTGGATTGGCCCATGGTGAGCCGCGTTACACCCAGAGTGATTTTGGTGGCGTCGGTCTGCTACAGACCCCCACCGCACGCATGGCCCCCGCAGGTGAATTGAGCGCTACCGCGAGTCGTACCGATCCTTACTCGCGCTACAGTTTTTCGTTGCAGCCGCTCGATTGGCTGGAGGGATCGTTTCGTTATACGGCGATCACCAACCGCAATTATGGTCCCGAGGATTTTAGCGGCGATCAGAGCTTCAAAGACAAGGCCATCGACGTCAAGGCGCGGCTTTGGGAAGAAAGTCACTGGGCGCCGCAGATCGCTGTCGGCGCTCGGGACATCGGCGGTACCGGTTTGTTTTCCAGCGAATATTTTGTCGCCAACAAGCGTTATGAAAACCTGGATTTCAGCCTCGGCATTGCCTGGGGCTATCTGGGTAATCGGGGGGATTTCAGTAACCCGCTGGCGGTCTTCGGCAGCAAGTTCAACGACCGGCCAGAGAGCTCGGCGGCTGTCGCCAGGGCAGGGGACGTGAACACCAACGCTTACTTCAGGGGCCATCCTTCGTTGTTTGGCGGGGTTGCCTATCAAACGCCGTGGGCGCCGCTGAGCCTGAAGCTCGAGTACGAGGGCAATGATTACAAGAATGAACCGCTGGACAACTCGATCAAACAAGACCTGCCGATCAACATTGGCGTGGTCTACAAGCTGGCCGACAGCATCGATCTGAGTGCCGGCTGGGAGCGTGGCAATACGGCGATGTTCGGCATCACCTTGCACACCAACTTTGTCAGCCGCAAGGCACCGGCCAAAACGTATGACCCTCCCGCCGAGTCGTTGCCGGTGCAGGCACCGTCGACCCCGGCCGACCAGGTCAACTGGGCTGATGTTTCCGATCGGCTGCAGCAAAATGCCGGCTATAAAGTGAAGCGCATCACCCAGCGCGGTTCGGAGCTGATGGTGTATGGCGAGCAGTCCCGCTATTTCTATTCGGCCAAGGCCGTTGGGCGAGCCAGTCGGATTCTCGATAACAGCGTCAATCAGGACATCGACTGGTTCACCCTGGTGAACCAGCGTTATGACATGTCCATTGAGGAAACCAGCGTGCCGCGGGAAACCTTCCGTGCGGTCGTGAACAACGACCTGCCGATGAAGGATCTGCACCGTACGACCGAGGTCAATCCGGCGACAGCGCACCGGGAAACCACGCTCTACACCCAGGCGCTGGAACCGTTCAGCTACGGCTTGGGCCTGGGCTACAAACAGAACATCGGCGGCCCCGACGGACTGCTTTATCAGTTCACCGCCGATGCCGACGCGGAATACCGTTTCACCCGCAATACCTGGTGGAACGGCTTGCTCAGTGCCAACCTACTGAACAACTTCGACAAGTTCACCTACGACGCGCCGAGCGGGCTGCCGAGAGTGCGCACTGATCTGCGCCAATACATGACCACCTCCGACGTGATGATGCCGACGTTCCAGTTCAACCATGCGGTGCAACTGGATCGGGATTTGTATGGCATGGCCTACGGCGGCTATCTGGAATCCATGTATGCCGGGGTCGGCAGCGAAGTGCTGTATCGACCCACGGGGAAACGCTGGTCGGTGGGCGCTGACCTGAACTTTGTGCGTCAGCGTGATTACAATCAAGGCTTCGGTCTGCGTGACTACCAGACCGTGACCGGGCATATCACCAGCTATACTCAGTTGCCCTATGACATGCTTGCAGCGGTCAGTGTGGGGCGTTATCTGGCGCGGGACTGGGGTACCACCATGGATTTGTCGCGGGAGTTCAAGAATGGCGTGAAGTTTGGCGGCTGGGTCACGCTGACCAGTGCATCGAAAGAGGAATATGGCGAGGGCAGCTTCGACAAAGGGATTTATGTATCCATCCCGTTTGACGAGTTGTTGAATACCTCGACCGTGCGCCGGGCCAATATCGTCTGGGCGCCGCTGACCCGAGATGGCGGTGCACGTCTGAGCCGCACCTACTCACTGCAGACCATGACCGATGGACGCGACAGCGACCTGTTCTACAACAACTTCGAGAAAATTACCGAATGATCATGTGGCTCAAAGGCTTGGTTGAGTTGCCATTCTGGCTCCGGGGCCTGGCCTTTGCCGCAGTGACGGTGATTCTGCTGTTCGCGGGTTTGCGATCTCAGCCGATCCCGGAACTGTTCGTCGAAGAGGACAAGCTTCATCACTGGATCGGCTTTCTGGTATTTGCGTGCAGCTGCCGTCTGGCCTTTCCCACTGTGAAATTTCACTGGGTAGCCGTGGGGTGCTTGCTCACCGGCGTACTCATCGAGGCCGCGCAGGGTTTGATGCCGCTGCGCACGGCTTCGCCCTATGACATGCTGGCAAATACTATCGGCGTGTTGATGGGGTTATTGATTTCAAGGTGCTGGGTGCGCTGAAAAGGTGCGAAATGCCAAGCAGTCTGCCGGCATGTTGCAACTGTAGATCCTCTCTCTATCCCCCTCCAGCAACACCTCTCTTGCCACTTCATCCAGTCAAATGCCTGTAGCCGCACCCGAGCCTGGGTTCGGCTTCATGGGCGCTGCATGACGTGGGGCCGTCTTTGCTGGCAAGCCAGCTCCTACAATATTGTGAACGACACCGAACCCCGTGGGAGCCGGTTTGCCGGTGAAGGCGTTTTCATGGGCGCTACATGACGTGAGGCCGTCTTCGCTGGCAAGCCAGCTCCTACAATATTGTGAACGACGCGAACCCGTAGGAGTCCGGCTTGCCGGCGAAGGCATTTTCACGATAAGCGCGCCATAAACCCGGAGCAACGAACATGGAATACGACGATAAACTGATTGAAGAAGCCGTGCTTGCCCTGTTGGCAGCCTTCAGTTTCGATAACGGCAATACTTGGAAAGGGTTCGACTTCGAGACCATGAACCGATTGCATGAACAGGGTTTCATCAGTAATCCGGTGAACAAGAACAAATCGATTTGGTTGACGGCTGAAGGGCTGGAGCGAGGTCGGCAGATAGCCGACCGGTTGTTTGGGGTAAGAACTCAAGTGGAGCATATATCCGACTCGGATACATGACTTCATACCCCGGCCGTTTCCTGTATCACCACGAAGAATATAAAGATTGGCCGCCAAATTCACGACTGCTTCGTCAGAGCGCAGCCTTTGGCGGCGGCTACAAAAAAGAGTGCGAATGAGATGAGAAAGAGGGGTTCCGGACAGTCAGAAGTCTGACTGCCCGGACTGCAGCGTTGTTAGCCGCAAGCTGAAGAAAGGGCGGGTGAATCGCAGCAGTTAATAGATGTCCTTGGAAAAGAGCGTGAAGGGCGTTTTGATCAGGATCTTGATATCAAGCCACAACGACCAGTTGTTGATGTAGTTGAGGTCGATCTCCACACGCTTCTGCATCTTGTCCAGGGTTTCGGTTTCGCCACGGCAGCCGCTGATCTGGGCTAGCCCGGTGATGCCCGGTTTGATTCGATGGCGGGCCATGTAGGCCTGGATCTTGCCGGTGTAGTAGTCGTTATGCGCGATCGCATGTGGCCGTGGCCCGACCAGCGCCATATGGCCTTGCAGTACGTTGAAGAACTGCGGTAATTCATCGATGGAGGTGCGTCGAATGAAGCGTCCGACCGCAGTAATGCGCGGGTCTTCGCGACCGGCCTGGCGGACTTGGTGGTCGTCGTGCACGCGCATGGAGCGGAACTTCCAGACTTTGATGATCTTGCCGTTCCAGCCGTGCCGTTCCTGTTTGAAGATGATCGGGCCCGGGGAAGACATCTTCACGGCGGCGGCGATCACCAGAAGCAGCGGGCTGAAGCCGATCAGCGCGAGGGCAGCAAGGCTTCTGTCCAGCAAGGTTTTGCTCAACGCCGCTGTCGGGTAACTGGTCAGCGGGCTTTCATTGAGGTGGATGGCAGGCAGGCCGTCCAGTTCGCTGATGGAGTGATTGAGCAACGTCATGCTGCCCAGGTCGGGAACCCAGACCACATCGACATTGGCGTCGAGCAGGTCGATGTACAGCGCCTCGACCTGTTTGGCCTCGCTCAAGGGCAGCGCGATATACAGCCGCCGAACGTCGTGCACCTGGATCAGCTCACGCAGTTCCTGCAATGGGCCCAGAACCCGGTGGGCATTGACCTGGGTCGACAGCTCGTTGGGATTCGAGCTGATCAGGCCCACCAGCGGCGGATACTCGGTTTTGGTCAGTTTGTCTGCCAGATTAACCGCCAGTTGATCGGTGCCGATAATCAGGGTGTTGTACTGGCTGTGCAATTGCCGCTGGTAGTGCTTGGAAAAACTGTGCAATGGCAGGTACAGCAAGGCCTGAATGCAATAACCGGCCGTGGCCCAGACCACGATGATTTCCCGGGAGAACAATTCGCTGGTCTTGCTGAAAAAACCAATACTGGTCAGCCCGGCCAGCAGCAGCAGCCATCCCAGTAGCAGGCGCGCCAAGCCGCTGAGGTAACTATGCTGCTTGTGATAGACCAGCAGCAGGGAGTAGGAAGGGACCGAACCGAGGAACGTGAGTACTGCAAGCACACGATAATGGGCGTCGATTTCTCCTGTCTGGTACAACGCCAGACCAAATAACAATGTATTGACCGAAGTGATGGCAATTATCCATTGCCCCCAGAAGGTCAGTCCTTTGGTTATGTTATTTCGATTAATACGATTATGTACCATCGCGGTGTCCCTCGGGCCTGCGCCACGTTGTGTATCAGTCGACGGTTAAAAAATGGCAGCCACGCACAAAGGCTGAGCGAGCGCGTCAGTCAGGAAATGTTTTTATTATTAGAAGGGAATAACGGGGCTTATGGCTGGCCATCCTGGCTTTGTTTTCAAGTCAGCTGATACGGTTGTCTCAGTGTCCAGTTTTATACTAGTACCTAAATCTTTGTGGGTCTCAGACGAATTATAACGGCCATGCCTTTAGCGGCCTTGTTATAAAAGGACGTGCTCTTTTGTTTGGAGGATATCGCTCAGTCGTCTATATAATTGCAGCATTCGATAAACGTTTGTCGTGTTGGCGAGGGATGAAGCGGAGCGGGGCGCCATACCTGGAAGAGTTGATGGCGATAATCAGGATGTGTAGTGCAAGGAGGCAGGTCGTGGGTGTGGGTGGATCAGGTGGGGCAGTGAGTCGCATTTATTGTTATTGTTTTTGCGATCACTCGATCAGTAAGCGACTCGTATCCTTTGTGCGAGGCAATAGCCGCGGTTTCTGACCGAGCGGATCAGCCGTTCTCCATTGGCTGCCGTCTTGAACTTTTTCTGCAACCGACTCAGGCACATCTCAAGGCCGCTATAGTTTTCCGGGTCTTTATCGATGCGTAGAATAAGATCGTTTTTGCTGAGGACCCGTCGATCGCTGAGGATCAGCTGGTTGAGCATTAACGATTCGGTGCCGGTCAATGGAATAGTGATGTCTTCTTTGACTAATGTTCGATCATCAGCGTTAAACCACCAGATATCAGGATTGCCCTGGGACTCTTTAACCCGACTAACTGCCGTGATGAACTCGTCGTCAGCCACTGGCTTCTTGAGAAAGCCATCAACACCGAAATGCGAAAAATGATGAAGTTCCGAAGGTTCAGCGTTAGGCGTTATGAGGATGATTTCCGCATCTTTTTGATTTTTACGGATGAAACTGACATCGCTCAGCGATATGTCCGCCTGGTCGAGCAGGATGTGCGTGAATCGACTCTTTCGGATGCGTTCGCTGCTGAGTTTGCCTGACTCGATTTCAAACGATTGATACGAGCGTTGGGCGAGAAGCGATTCGATTGCTTGTCGTGCCAGTTGGTCTCGCGTGAAAATCAGAAAGCTGTTATTTGGTGTGTTCACGATAAGGTTCCTTCCTAGTGGGGTGAAATTTTCAAAACTTAAATAAGCTCGGTTGGCGAGTAGTACCTCCCCTGAAAAAAGTCGAAAGGCATGCTGCGAGCCAGTGTGTGTAGGGCTTTGTGCTCCACGCGGTCCGCCACGAATTTGATCTTGCTGTCATGGATCATGCCGCTCAGGCGGTCGTAAGACCTGTTGAAAAAGTCCTGATTGTTGTCGACCATGATGTCGAAATTGGATTTGGTCAAGTCCACTTTTATGTAATCGAACAGCATCGGACTGATCAGTTTTGCAGTGCTGTCATCGCTTAAATCGTAGCCGTCGAAAGCGATCTCGATCCCATTGTCTTTTAATAAATGAATATGATCGATAATGGTTCGTTTTTCTTTCAGGTTGAACGACAGGAACGAACTGCTGTTAATGCAGGGGATCAGCTGTTGCTCATGCTTGCTGAGTGTCACTTGAGCGTCGTTCAGTTCCTTGATGAACGTTTTATCCAACAAGGCGGACTGGTTCATGGTCATGAACAGTTTGTTGGGCAGGTGTGCCGACGGAGAGGGTAGGGTCTCGATCTGTGAGAGGGCATTTAATTGGATCCGCATGAGTACTTCGCGATAAATCGCCAGCGGGTGATCGAGGTGCAATAGTTGATACCCCTTATTCAGAGGTATCTCTTGCTGGGTCGCCTTGGCATAGATTTCACTGCCGAACAGTTCATCGTTTCGTTTCAGAATCGATTGCCTGAAGAAAGCCAATGCAAAGTTTTCGTGCGCTATAGGTTGCCTGCTTGGCTCCATCATTGAATCCCTTTAAGAGTGAAAGTTTACCGGGTTGGCTGATATGACGCCTCGAAGCAATCGATAGCCATAACCGCGAACACTGTGGATGATGTTAATGCCAAAGTGTTTTTTGATTTTATTTCGAAGCCGGCTTATGGACTTCTCCAGGACGCGTGAGTCATAGAGTTTTATATTCAAGCCCATTGATTCGGCCATGCAATCATGGTGCAGGATATTGCCTTCTGCGTTAATAAGCGCATCCAGGGCTTTCATTTCCTGATAGGCCAGATCCAGTTTATATTCGTTGTTGTATAAGTGCAGGCATGTTGGGTCCAGGGTCAACTTGACGCTGGATTGCCATTCAGGAGTTTCGAGCAACTCTGATAGTAGCCTGGCTTTTTCATCCTGATCGTTAGGTACATTGATGCAGTGATCGGCGCCGGCCATGTAGCATTCAATTTTAGTTTGCGGAGAGCGATAATTGATTGCAACGATAATGGCCAGTTCTTCCGGGTTCGCACGTAGCTTCTTGATCAGCGCCAGGCAGTCATTAAGCTTGGAGGGGCTTTCAATGTCGATCAGTACGGTATCGAATGTTTGCGTTTCGATATCCGGACTTGGCGGGTTTGAATGAGCCAATGTATAAACATGTGTGAGGTTGGGTGCAAATAACTGTCGAAGTTTTTCTGCCGAGCGCCAAGTGTGCCCAATAGCGAGAGTTTCTCTCTGGCTATTTTCGATTTTGCTCTCAGTATTCATCCGTAAATTACTCATATGTGCTGGCGCTGCAATCTTAATACACAAAATACTGACGTTATCTGACGTTTTCTAACATTTTCCATCGAGAACGCGCGTCCCACATCGTCAGTAGTTTCAGCTGAATCAATGACATAGGCAAGTGCCGAGGCTTAAGCCCAGTTGTTTTTGCGACCTCGGGATTAGTTCGTGGACCCTTTTCAGTCGCACTCTAGATGTGATGGCTTATCGCCCATCTGGCTGCAGAACGAAGCACAATCGAGAAGTCTTGCGTATGAACTGTGCACCAGTCCGCATTTTTGAAAATTGCAGTTGATTTATAAGGATATTCCACGGTGTTCTAGATGCACGTTGAGGAGGCGTCGGGTGCAACGATCGCCTCTTTCCAGGGCGAACGGAACGGAGCGCTATATTAATTGAGTTATTTTGCATTATAGTCGTAATATTTATGTCAAAGGCTGAATTTGTGAACGGGTAGTTATTCTGTTGGGTTATTGAAAAAAACCCAGAATTGACACTAAAGTGCCAGCGATTTTTATGCGCTCACCGGTGGAGGCCGCTCATTGATCCTTTTCGCAATTAACCATCCATGACACGCCAAACCGATCGACCAGCATCCCGAAACGTGCCGCCCAGAACGTCTCTTCCAATGGCATTTGAATACTGCCGCCCTCCGCCAATGCAGCAAATACCCGCTCTGCCTCAGTCACACTGTCGACATTCAACGAAACCGAACAACCGCTCATGCCAGCGGTGGGGCGATCAGGTGTGGTATCGGAGCCCATGATTGCCTGATCCCCGACCAGCAGACGCGTATGAATGATCAGGTTATGGCAGTCCGTCGGCACATGGTCGCGCGCCGGGGTTTCGCCGAAGGTCATCATGACTTCTATCTGGCCTGGCAGGCTTTTGGCGTAGAACGTGAAGGCAGCCTTGCATTCGCCATTGAAGATCAGGTAGGGATTGATTTTCATGTTTTGCTCCGACTTATAGAGAGGGGGCGCATCGGCTGAATGTCCCGATGGGCATTGACTCTCCATAGCAAAGCGCTAAAACGTGGCGAGTGACGGTGTTTTTTTAGATGTTTTTATGATGGGTGAGGCCAGCCTTATCGCGTCATATTCCCTGAAGTCGATGGCTTGTTCTTGCGTACTGTAACGCCTGTCGCGACATCCGCCAATCGAGACCATTGTCCAATGCCAATTCTGACCCGTTTCGTCTCTTTGCTCGACCAGGCGAGACGTGCCTTGTTGCTGGTCTGGGGAACGTCCCGTGGGCTGTTTCTGGGATTGGTACTGGCGACGCTGATTGCCGGTGTGCTGCCGGCGCTGGCGGCCTGGCTGGGGCAGCGGATTGTCGACGCCGTAGTCGCCGCCATGCAGTTGCACACCCAGCAGGGCAGTGCACCGCTTTGGCCGGTTGTGCGGTATGTGCTGTTTGAAGCGGGCGTGCTTGCGTTGCTGTCCGGGACACAGCGCGCACTGTCGGTTCAGCAATCGCTGTTGCGGGTGCAGTTGGGGCAGAAGGTCAACACGATGATTCTGGAGAAAGCCCAGACGTTATCGTTGGTGCAGTTCGAGAATTCCGAGTTCTACGACAAGCTGGTACGGGTGCGGCGCGAGGCATCCACCCGGCCGCTGGCGCTGGTGATGAAGTCGCTGGGGCTGATCCAGAACCTGATCGTGTTGATCAGCTTCGGTGTATTGCTGGTGCATTTTTCGCCATGGGCGCTGGTGCTGCTGGTGGTTGGGGCGTTGCCGGTGTTCTTTGCCGAGGCGCACTTTTCCGGGGATGCCTTTCGGCTGTTCACGCGCCGGGCGCCGGAGAGTCGGCAGCAGAATTACATCGAGACGCTGCTTTCCCATGAGGGCTACATTAAAGAGGTGAAGCTGTTCGGCTTCGCGCCGCTGCTGTTGAAGCGTTATCGGGACACGTTCGCTCGTCTTTACGCCGAAGACCGGCGCCTGACGCTGCGCCGCGATGGCTGGGGTTTTGTACTGGGGCTGCTGGGCACTGCTGCGTTTTATCTGGCCTATGCCTGGATTGTGATCGATACCGTTCACGGCAGTATCAGCCTCGGGCAAATGACCATGTACCTGGTGCTGTTCAAGCAGGGGCAAGCCGCCGTGAGCAGCAGCTTGAGCGCGATCAGTGGTCTCTACGAGGATGGTCTTTATCTGTCGAGCCTCTACGAGTACTTGGCCGAGCCAGTTATTGCCGATAGTGGAAGCCTTACCGTGGGCGCGCTGCCCGGCGATGGTTTGCGTTTCGAGAATGTCGGTTTCCGTTATCCGGGGGCGAGTCGCGATGCTTTGCAGGGCATCGATCTGCACCTGCTTCCCGGGCACAGCGTTGCGCTGGTGGGGGAAAACGGTTCGGGCAAAACCACGCTGATCAAGTTGCTGACTCGTCTGTATCGCCCCGATCAGGGCCGTATTTTGCTGGACGGCAGCGATTTGCAGTCCTGGGACGAAGAGGCGCTGAGACGGCGCATCGGCGTGATCTTCCAGGACTACATTCGCTATCAGTTCTCCGTGGGCGAGAACATCGGTGTTGGCGATACGTTGGCGTTCAACGATCAAGCGCGTTGGCAGCAAGCAGCCGATGAGGGCATGGCCGCGTCCTTTATCGAGCGTCTGGATCGCGGTTATGCCACGCAACTGGGACGGTGGTTTGCCGGTGGGCAGGAATTGTCCGGTGGGCAATGGCAAAAGATTGCCTTGTCTCGCGCCTACATGCGCCGCGATGCCGATATCCTGATTCTGGATGAGCCGACCTCGGCCCTGGACCCTGCGGCGGAAGCAGCGGTGTTCGAGCATTTCAGCCAACACACCGAAGGCCGCATGACGTTGTTGATTTCTCACCGCTTCTCCAGCGTGCGCAATGCCGACCACATCATCGTGCTGGACCAGGGTTCGATTCTTGAGCGAGGCGATCACGACAGTCTGGTCACGGCGGGCGGGCGCTATGCGCAGTTGTTCAGCGTGCAGGCCCGTGGTTATCGGTAGTTTGAAAGTCTCATGAATCACGAGATTGTCGTAAATCCCAAAGGCACCTCAATCCCCCTGTGGGAGCGGGCTTGCTCGCGAAGGCGTCGGGTCAGCCAATATTAATGTTGAATGACACACCGCCTTCGCGAGCAAGCCCGCTCCCACAGGGGGGGGGCTTTCGGCTCATCAGACTTCACGGCATTTGCGGCAACTCTTGCGGCCGCAAATCAAACACCAGCACTTCGGCATCCACGCCGTTGCTCAAGGTCAGCACTTGCTCCTCACGCACCCGCACACCATCACCTTCCTGCAACTGCACGCCATTCAACTCGACACTGCCTCGCGCCACATGCACATAGGCATAGCGATCGGCGGCCAGTTCCAGCATGGCGCTTTCCTTGCCGTCGATCAGGCCGGCATACACCCGCGCATCCTGCCGAACTTTCAGCGAACCGTTGGCCCCGTCAGGGGAGATGATCAGTTGCAAGCGCCCGCGTTTTTTCTGCGTGCTGAAATGCTCTTGCTGGTAACGCGGTTTGGCGCCGCTGACGTCTGGCACGATCCAGATTTGCAGGAAGTGCACCGGGCGTGTCGCCGAGTGATTGTATTCACTGTGCGCGACGCCGCTGCCGGCGCTCATTAACTGCACGTCACCGGGACGGATCACCGAACCGGTGCCCAAGGTGTCCTTGTGTTCCAGGGCGCCTTCCAGCACATAGGAAAAAATCTCCATGTCGCGGTGAGGGTGCTGGCCAAAACCTTTGCCGGCCGCCACGCGATCGTCGTTGATCACCAGCAGGTCGGAAAAACCCTGCTCCCGCGGATTGCGGTAATTGGCGAAGGAAAAAGTATGGAAGGACTTCAACCAACCGTGATTGGCTGCGCCGCGATCCGAAGCTTTACGAAGGGTCAGCATGATGAAATCTCCTGTCAGGACGTGAATTCGTCCGAGTGAGGAGAAGGTTAATGTTTACCGTTGAATGCAATAAGTAGATGAAAATTGAAATACTGTCTCTTTCAAGTTGACAGTTGTGTGATCAGGTTCATGTATTCTTATTGTTACATTTGGCCATAATGCCGGGCGCGATACCTGTGGGAGCGGGCTTGCTCGCGAAGGGGCCTTCAGGGTCGCCAAAAGCTTCGCGAGCAAGCCCGCTCCCACAGGTTAAGCAATCCTCTACTAGTGACCTCAGTGATTTTGAACCCATGAAAACCGTGGCAATGGTGCTGTTCCCCGACTTTCTTCTGCTCGACATGGCCGGTCCCATGGAGGTGTTTTCCATCGCCAATCGTTATCTGGCACCCGGCGACCGTTACGAGTTGTCGACCATTGGCACCGAGCCGGGTGTGCTACGAGCCTCAAATGGCGTCAATGTTCAGGCCGATTTGCATATCGATCAGGCGAACGAACGTTATGACTTGTTGCTGGTGCCGGGCGGGCCGGGAGCCTACAACGAAAAACATCCACCGCTGCTGGGCTGGCTTCAGGGCGCTGTCAGCCGGGCGAACCGTTATGGCTCGATCTGCACCGGCGCGTTCGTGCTCGGGCATGCCGGGCTGCTGGACGGTTATCGCGTGACCACGCATTGGCATTACACCGAACGCCTGATCAAAGGCTTTCCCAAGGCAAGTGTCGAGACCGATCAGATTTACGTGCAGGACCGCAATCTCATCACCTCTGGCGGTGTCACCGCTGGCATCGACCTGGCGCTCGCGGTGGTTGCCGAAGACCATGGCAAGAAGGTCGCCCAGGACGTCGCCAAGGTGTTGCTGGTGGTGATGAAGCGTCAGGGCGGGCAGGCGCAGTTCAGTCCGTTGATGGCAGCAGTGGCACCTCAAGAAACGCCGATCACCCGGGTGCAGAACCATGTGCTCGAGCACCTCGATGAAGCGTTCAGCATTGAACGCATGGCCAGTCTGGTGAACATGAGTGCGCGGCACTTCGCCCGGGTTTTCGCCCGGGAAGTGAACATGACGCCGATGGAGTTTCTGCAAAGCGCGCGTATCGACCACGCCAGGAATCTGCTGGAAACCAGTGACCTGCCACTTAAGACCGTGGCCTATAAAAGTGGTTTTGGCAGCGTGCGGCATATGCGTTTTCTGTTCAGTGAAAAGCTCGGCCTGACCCCCACTCAATACCGCGAACAGTTCAGTTAGGTGGCATTGTCCGTCACGCGCACCGTGATGGCCGTGATGCTCCTCCCGTGGTCATTGTTCCGTTACTCATGCCTGCCAAGATACCCGTGAACTCTTTACCATGGAGGTGCGGGAACCTGGATGGACCGGTGCGATGGATGTTGCAGTACCTTGAGCCGGGCCAGGTTTTCAGCGCGTGAACGTGCATGAACAGCCTCAGAGATATAAACAGCGATGCGGTGCTGCGGTTCGGGCCCTACGCGTTTCACCTGCGTCAGCGACTGATCCTTCAGGGTGATCGCCCGCTGCGCATGGGCGGGCGAGCCCTGGATATTTTGCAGGTGCTGGTCGAACGCGCCGGTTCAGTGGTGAGCAAGGAAGCCCTGATTACCCACGTCTGGCCGACCTCAGTGGTCGAAGAAATCAACCTGCGCGTGCACATCGCCGCCCTGCGCCGGGCACTTGGCGATGACCAGAACGGGCAGCCTTACATCGTCAATATTCCCCAGCGCGGCTATAGCTTCATCGCCCCGGTACATCAGGACGGGACAGGCACGCCGGTGCCGGTCGACACTGTGCACAAGCCTCAGCACAACCTGCCGACGCGGCTCACTCCGGTGACCGGTCGCGACTCGATTGTCGGCAGTGTGGTCCGGCAGTTGCCGGTTCGACGTCTCATGACCTTGGTGGGTCCCGCCGGTATCGGCAAAACCACCGTGGCGTTGCGCGTGGCCGAGTTGCTGTTGCAGCACTATCAGGACGGTGTCTGGAGGGTTGATCTGGCGGCCATCGATGACCCGGCGCAACTCGTCGAGTATCTGTCGCGCACGCTGGAACTGGACGTCGGCGTGGCGGCGCTGGTGCAACGACATACCTTGGTGGTGCTCGACAATTGCGATCACCTGCTCGAATGCTGTCGGGCAGTGGTGGACAATCTGCTGGCCTCGGCACCACGGCTGTCGATCCTGGCCACCAGCCGCGAACCCCTGCAAGCGGCGGGGGAAACGCTGCTGCATATACCGGCCCTGGCGGTGCCACCGACCTGCGCGATATACAACGTGGCCGAGGCCATGGGTTATTCGGCGGTGCAGCTGTTGGTCAGCCGCGCCCGAGCCCGTCAGCAAGGGTTTACCCTGCGCCAACAGGATCTCAATGTGGTGCGCGAAATCTGTCGGCGGCTCGATGGCCTGCCCCTGGCCATTGAACTGGCGGCGGCGCAGATCGATGCGTTGGCGCTGGTGGGGTTGCAAGCGCAACTCGGCAATTGTTTTCAGCTGCTGACCCAGGGTCGGCGCACTGCGGTGCCACGGCATCAGAGTCTGAAAGCCGCACTGGACTGGAGTTATGAACAGCTGAGCTCGTTGGAGCAAACCGTGCTGCAGCGGCTGGCGGTGTTCAAAATGGCGTTCACGCTGGACGCGGCGATTGGCGTGATCAATTGCGCGGTGCTGCGGCCCAGCTGCCTGGGCGAAATCGTAGAACGGCTGGCGAGCAAATCACTGCTGTCGCTGGAGCAGGGCAGCGGCGTGATCCGTTACCGTTTCCTCAACACCACCCGTATCTACGCCTTGGAGAAACTCGAACGCAGCGGTCGCTTGCGTGCCTTTGAACTGCGTTATGCCCGCTATATCAGCCGGGCATGCTGGACATCAGCCGGGCAGGTGTCGCTGCAGCTCGTCGAGTAGCCGACGGCCTTTCATCAGGTCTGGTGTAGCAAAGCCTTCGGTGAAACGCTGGTAAATCGGCGCCAGCAACTCATGGGCCTGCCGGAACAGACCTTGACGCTGCCACAGTTGGGCCAATGAGGTGGCGCTGCGCAGTTCCCAGGCCAGCGCTCCATGGGTCTTTGCCACGGCTAAGGCTTTGAGCAGCACTGCCTCAGCCGCGCTGACCCCGGTCGGGCAATCCTCTGCCAGCAACACGTCGGCCCGGGCTCGCAGAATTTCCGCGGTGCTCCAGCCGGCCGCGCCTTTCTCGGCCCGTTCCAGCAACGCGTCATCGATGAAGCGGCTGTCCAGCGTGACCATGATTTCCTTGATCAACCCGGTTTTCGGTCGCGGCGACGAAGGCGCATCGGCAGCATCGATCACCTGCGCGTAATGTTTGGCCCAGGTGTGGAACAGCGACACCGAGTGTTTTTGCGCTTGCTCAAGCAGCAGACCCAGGAGTTCGCGGGCAACCGGGGTGTCGCCGTTGTAGTGAGCGATCAGGCAACCGGCCAGCGCCAGGGTGTAGCAGATGGACGTGCCATGATTGATCTGAATCGCGATGTCGAGCGCCTGTCGCGCGGTGCGCCAGGCTTTTTCCGGGTGCCCTTGTAACCAGAGAATGCGCGCCAGAATTGTCAGGGCCGCGACGCTCTGATCGTAATGCACGCCAAAGCAGTAGCTGAAGCGGTTGAGGTGACCATTCTGGGCCAGGCATTGAATGACCTGTTCCACATTCTCCCGCGCCAGAGCCTGATCCCCGGCAAAGTGCAGGGCCAGAACCCGCAAGCGTTGGGTGCTGAGGGCCAACACTGCGTCACCGTGCAGCCCCAACTGCTCGAATTGTCGGCTCTGCTCCAGGGCCTGTTGGTAGTGGCCGCAACTCAGATCAACCGCCAAATGTCCGGAAATCGCTTTGAGCTGACCGGCCACATCGTTGCAGTGTTCGGCCAGGTGTTTGGCGCTGACGAACGCTTCGACGGCTTCAGCGCTACTGCCCAGGGTGTGGTAGCAGGCACTGCCGAGGGCAAGCTTGAGGGTCATGGTCAAACGCGGGCAGGGCTGGTGCGTCGCTTCGAGTAGTGCCAGGGCTTTGCGCACGTACACGCCGTGTTCCTTGAGCAACGACAGCTCCTGCCAGAGCGGCGTCGAGGCCGCAGCGAGGCGGATCGCCAAGGCCTGCGGTCCTTGAGCATTCAAGCCCCAATCGAGCGCAGCGCGAATGTCTTCCAGGCTGCGGGCGTAACGCTCGGTCCAGCGATCGCTCGAGATATGCTCCCAGTCGTCCTGGGCTTGCTGCATCAAGGCCAGGCAGCGTTCGGCGTGGCGTTCGCGGGTGTCCGGCAGCTCTTGGGCCTCGGCGAGTTTTTCCAGTGCATAGCCACGTGTGGTATCGAGTAGACGGTAGAACACCTCTTCGTCGCCGACTTCCACGTTCAGCAATGACTTGGCAACCAATTGGGTGATCGAGGCGAACACCACGCCGGGTTCGAGGTGCTCACCGACGATCACGGCGGCCGCCGACTCCAGGGTAAAACCGCCACGGAACACCCCCAATCGGCGCAGGCAGGTTTGCTCACAGGCATTGAGCAGTTCGAAGCTCCAGTCCAGTGTCGCGCGCAGGGTCTGATGGCGGCCCAAGGCCGTTTGGCAGCCTTGGGTGAGCAGGCGAAAGCTGCCTTGCAGTTGCGACAGCAACCCATTCAACCCCAGGCTGCCCACTTGCGCTGCCGCCAGTTCGATGGCCAGCGGTATGCCGTCCAGACGCCGGCAGATTTCAATGGCCAGCGGCAATTCATCGTCAGTCAGTTCGAAACTGTCGTGGCTGGCCATCGCCCGCTCGACAAACAATTGCAGTGCCGAAAACGCCAGGGCTTGAGCGCGGTCGAGCACGGCGATGGGCGGCGGGCAGTCCAGCGATTCCAGGCGCTGTACGCATTCGCCTTCGGCCCGCAGGCTCTCGCGGCTGGTGGCCAGAATGTGCACGTGGGGTGCTGCGCGCAGGATGCTTTCGCTGAGCAACGCAATGGCGTCGATCAGGTGTTCGCAGTTGTCGATGACCAGCAGCATCTGCCGTTCGCGCAGGAGCGTGGCGAGACCGCTCGTGGGTCCGGCTTCGTGCAAGGACAAATTCAGCAGCGTTGCCAAGTGTGTGGCGATCATCAACGGGTCGTTGATCGGTGCCAGGTCCAGCAGGCGAATACCGTCGCGATAATGACCGATCAGTTGCTCGGCAACACGCAGCGCCACGGTCGTCTTGCCGATCCCGCCGGGGCCCACGAGGGTGATGAAGCGCTGCCGCGCCAGTTGCGTCACCAGACTGTCGACCAGAGCCTGGCGACCGATCATGCGGGTCCGGCGAATCGGCAAGTTATGGCTACCCGGCGCATTGGCGTCGTTTTTCGGGTGTTGTTGGATGGGCTCAAGGGAAAACGGCGCGACAAAACTGTACCCGCGCTGGGCGACGGTGACGATGTAACGCTGACCCGCCTGACCGTCACCGAGGGCTTTACGCAGTGCCGCCATGTGCACCCGCAGGTTGATGTCTTCCACCACACTTTTGGGCCAGACCCGGGCGATCAGTTGTTGCTTGCTCACCACATGCCCGGCGTGTTCCAGCAGGATCAACAGAATGTCCATGGCCCGCCGACTCAGGCGCAGGGGTTGGCCGGCCTCCATGACCAGGCGTTGTCCGGGGTAGATCCGGTAGGGGCCGAAATGAATGGCCTGTTCGGGGGGAAGGGTCAACGGGTCACTCCTGCTTGCATCCGTCTATCACGCGGTATTCGGGCATATTCCTCAGGTTTTTTCGGCAGCGCAACGCGGCGTCGAGCGCCTCGACGGTGTGTGCATAGGCTGCTGCATTTTCGTCCTTGCTCATTGGCCCTGTATTTATTGGGTGCGAGGTTTGTGAGAGGGGCGCCAGTTCCGTTGCCACACCCTTAAAAATTAACAACGTTTAACTCGTCCTGCGTCTGGTCTACGCTCAAAAATCCAAACCTTCAAGTTCATCCACCCGAAGACCGCCGCACATTTGGGCGAGCTGGTCGCACGCCTGGCCGAACGCATGGCCCACACCGCTTTTTAACCACCGCAAAATCCTTGCATGAGGAGTCATCCTGATGAGCACCTTTACCACCCGAGACGGCACCGAGATTTACTATAAGGACTGGGGCACCGGTCAGCCGATCGTCTTCAGCCACGGTTGGCCGTTGAACGCCGACAGTTGGGAATCGCAAATGATCTTCCTGGCCTCCCAAGGCTACCGGGTCATCGCCCATGACCGCCGTGGTCACGGTCGTTCGAGCCAGCCATGGTTCGGCAATGACATGGACACCTACGCCGATGACCTGGCGCAGCTGATCGAGCATCTGGATCTGCAAAACGCCGTGCTGTTCGGCTTCTCCACCGGTGGTGGCGAAGTGGCGCGCTACATCGGTCGCCACGGCACTGGTCGCGTGGCCAAAGCCGGGCTGATTTCCTCGGTGCCACCGTTGATGCTCAAAACCGAGGCCAACCCTGGCGGCCTGCCGCTGGAGGTGTTCGATGGTATTCGTCAGGCGTCCCTGGTCGACCGTTCGCAGTTGTACAAGGATTTGGCCAGCGGTCCGTTCTTTGGCTTCAATCGCCCGGGTGCCAAGCCGTCCCAAGGCATGATCGACTGGTTCTGGCTGCAAGGCATGATGTCTGGCCACAAGAATGCCTATGACTGCATCAAGGCGTTCTCCGAAACCGACTTTACCGAAGACCTGAAGAAGTTCGACGTGCCGACCCTGGTGGTGCATGGCGACGACGACCAGGTCGTGCCGATCGAAGCCGCCGGCATCGCCGCGGCGAAACTGGTCAAGGGCTCTACATTGAAGGTCTACCCCGGAGCACCCCACGGCCTGACCGATACCCACAAGGACCAACTCAACGAAGATCTGCTGGCATTCATCAAGGGCTGATCAAGATCAAAAGATCGCAGGCTGCGCCAGTGCCTACACGGGTATGTGAACCCCTGTAGGCGCTGGCGAAGACTGCGATCTTCTGATTGTGAGAGAGGGAAGATAACGCACAGTTCGACAGCGCCAGGCAAACGGTGAAACGCCTTCGCTGCGGGTGAAAATATGGGAAAAATACGCCTGATCGCAGAAGCCGCATTCCAGGCTGATTTGCGTCAGGGTCAAGTCGGTGTTCTGGATCAACTGCTTGGCCCGGGCGATGCGTTGCTGACGAATCCAGTCTTGCGGCGAGAGGCCGGTGCTGCACTTGAACGCACGGGAAAAATGGCTGCGTGAAAGGGCGCACGCCCGTGCCAGTTCAGTCACTTCCAGGGTTTCGCCGAGGTGGTCGAGGATCAACTGCCTGGCCAGATTTTCACGCCAGGGGCTGAGCCCGCCAGTAGTTTTTTTTCGCGTTTCAGTGGAGGACGCGCTGATCGCGTTTTGCTGAAAATGAGCCATGGCCAATGTCCGTGTCGAAGGGCGCGCGCGGGTGCACTGCACGGTGAGTCAGCACGCTCCCTCTAAAAAAAGGTCTGCGCAGAGGGCTTCATTCTTGGTCGCGGGGGCTTTGGCTTGCGAGTTAAACGTTGTTAATTCATCGATCGGCGCGGGCAGTCTCGAGTACAGTCAGCCACACTCGTCAACCCTCTTGCCAGGCCGAAAACACAATGGGATTGTGCTTATGAACCGTAACGATCTGCGCCGCGTCGACATGAACCTGCTGGTGATTTTCGAAGCCCTGATGTTCGAAAAGAACCTGACCCGGGTCGCCGAAAAACTCTTCATGGGCCAACCAGCGGTGAGTGCCGCGCTGGGGCGGTTGCGTGATTTGTTCGACGACCCGTTGTTGCTGCGCAACGGTCGCGGGATGGAGCCGACGGCACGGGCGTTGGCGATTCTCAAGGAACTGCAACCGGCGATGGACACCATCTCGGGGGCGGTCAGCCGCGCCAAGGAATTCGACCCGACGACCAGCTGCGATGTGTTTCGCATCGGGTTGTCGGACGATGCCGAGTTCGGTCTCTTTCCTCCGTTGTTACGACAACTGCAAGAAGAAGCACCGGGGATCGTGGTGGTCGTGCGCCGCGCCAATTACCTGTTGATGCCGGCATTGCTGGCCTCCGGGGAAATTTCGGTGGGCGTCAGCTACACCACCGATCTGCCGGCCAACGCCAAACGCAAAAAGCTGCGCGACATTCCGTGCAAAGTACTGCGCGGCGACAACCGGCCAGAACCGCTGACCCTGGACGATTACTGTGCGCGGCCCCATGCGATGGTGTCGTTTTCCGGTGACCTGAGCGGCAACATCGATGTGGATTTGGCCAAGGTCGGGCGCACGCGACGCGTTGTACTTGGGGTGCCGCAATTCAGTGGGTTACGCGCGTTGCTCGCCGGCACTGAGATGATCGCCACTGTCCCCGATTACGCAGCCTGCGCGTTGGTTGAGGGATGTGCTTTGCGTGCCGAAGATCCACCGTTCCCCATCGATGCGGCGCAGTTGTCGATGGCGTGGAGTGGGGTGCACGACAACGATCCTGCGGAGCGCTGGTTGAGGTCGCGGATCAGCCAGTTCATGTCGGTGGCGCTGGATATTCCGGTGGTTTAAGGCTGTAAATACAGGTCTTCAACACTCCTCGAACCCTGTGGGAGCGGGCTTGCTCGCGAAGGCGGTGTGTCATTCAACGGTGATGTCGACTGACCCGCCGCCTTCGCGAGCAAGCCCGCTCCCACAGGGGAATGTGTGTTGATTCGAGGGCTGTGTTTAATGGTGTTTAGCGTTACTTCCTGAAAGCTACAGATCCTTGCGCCGTTGCCTACGACTGCGCCAGAATCCGCCGGCTTGTGCGCTTTGGGCCTGGTCTTTATCGTTTCCGCATCGCTGCCAATCAGCGATCGGGTTTAGCGACTTGAACAGGTATAAGCGCAACAACGCTCCGTCATATTGCAGGCATTCCATGTCTGCAGTTTCGATATGGTGGCTGTGCGCGGGAGACCCTCGGGTCTGCCGGGTCTTATACCTCTCGGTTCGCTAACCTGCGTACAGCCGCCACCCTTACTTGTTTAGCGACAGGTACTGGTGGTTCCATCAGGTATAACCGGAGATTCACCATGTTCAAAGCCACACCTAACCCGCCAGAAACCGACGACGTTTCCCCCTACGATCCCCTCGATCCCAAAAAACTCAACGAAGCCGCCGAGCGTGCTCTCGATCACTACCTCAAACCGTCCGACCCCGACGGCGCCAATCAGCCCCCACGCAAACCGAGCACGATTTACACCGTCGCCCCAAACATCGACATCGAAGAGCTACTGGCCAATGCCTGCGAATCCTTTGCCTCGGCCAAGGTGATCGCCAGTGACTGTGCCGGGTTTCTGGAGGGGCCGCAGCGCAATACGATACTGGGCGTCGCGCAGCTCATCATGCTGGGTGAACTGGCGGTGAGTCGGGCGCTGGATAGTCTGGAATTGAAGGCAGCCCCGGCCCTATAACCTGATCCCTGTGGCGAGGGAGCTTGCTCCCGCTCGGCTGCGCAGCAGTCGTAATCCCTGTGCATGCGGTTTGCCAGACAAACCGTGATTGCGGATTTTGGGGCCGCTTCGCAGCCCAACGGGAGCAAGCTCCCTCGCCACAATGGGGTGTGTTGTATTTGTGTGCGGCGTTCCCGCAGTACAAAGAGAGCACGTACATTCAATTTTTCCCTACCCCGTCGCTGCACTATTCAGGGCAATGATTGATCAAGGGTAGGGCCATGAACGCTTCGCGATGGAATGAACAGGCTCAAGATTTCGGGCTGCTGTTTCTGCGGGTCAGCGGCGGGCTGTTTCTGTTGTGGGTGCATGGCTTGCCGAAATTGCTCGATTTCAGCGCCGAACTGCAACGCATCGAAGACCCTTTCCACCTCGGCGCCCACCTCACCCTGAGCCTGGCGATTTTCGCCGAAGTGCTGTGCCCGTTGCTGATTGTCGCCGGTGTGCTGGCGCGGCTGGCGTGCTTGCCTATTCTGTTTGTGCTGCTGGTGGCGCTGCTGGTCGTGCACCCGCAATGGAGTGTGGCCGAAGGGCAGTTCGGCTGGCTGCTGTTGATCCTCTTCACCAGTGTGTTTATCGCCGGGCCGGGACGGCTGGCGCTCAATGTCCGTTTGCCCGGAGTGCTCCGTTATGCCTGAAGCCCGAACTCAAAAAGCGCCGGGGTCCGATGAGATCGTGACGCTGATCGTCAAGCACCGGGTCAAGGCCGGTTTCGAAGCAGCGTATGAAGCTTGGTTGCGCAATATCGTCAGCGTCGCAGGGCGCACGGAAGGACATCTGGGCGTGGACGTGATCCGCGGCAAGAACGGTGGCCTGGATATGTTCACCTGCGTGCTGCGTTTTTGCTCCACCGAGGCGATGCAGCGCTGGCTCGATTCGTCGCAACGCCAGGCACTGGTCGACGAAGCCGCGCCGATGCTGGCCGACGGCGACCAGACCGAGGTCAACCCGGTCAATGAATTCTGGTTCTCACCGCTGGCTGAGACCGGTTCGCCACCGCCGCGCTGGAAGCAGGCCGTGGTGACGTTGCTGGTGATTCTGCCCCACACCTTGCTGGTGCCGCTGCTCTGGGGGCCGTTGCTGCAGCTCAATGCCTTTCTTTCCAATTACGTGGTCGCCACGTTTCTGATCACGCTGACCATCGTGCTGTCGGTGGTGTACGTCTTTATGCCGCTGGCCACGCGCCTGTTCACGCCGTGGCTGGAAGCCGGCCAGTCCCATTCCACACAGCCTTAAGGAAACGCGATGAATGCCGATCTGATTCTGTTCAATGGTCAGTTCCATACCGTTGACCGTGAAAAACCCCTCGCCAGTGCCGTGGCGATCAGCGACGGCCGCTTCATCGCGGTCGGCTCCGATGCCGAAGCCATGGCCCTGCGCGGTTCGAGCACCCAGGTCATCGACCTCAAGGGCCGCTGCGTCATCCCCGGCCTCAATGACTCGCACTTGCACTTGATTCGTGGCGGGTTGAACTACAACCTCGAACTGCGCTGGGAAGGCGTGCCGTCCCTGGCCGATGCCTTGCGCATGCTCAAGGATCAAGCCGACCGCACGCCGACGCCGCAGTGGGTGCGGGTGGTGGGTGGCTGGAACGAGTTCCAGTTTGCCGAAAAACGCATGCCGACCCTGGAAGAACTCAACCAGGCTGCACCCGATACCCCGGTGTTCGTGTTGCATTTGTACGACCGCGCCTTGCTCAACCGCGCCGCACTGCGCGTTGCCGGTTACACCCGCAACACACCGAACCCGCCGGGCGGCGAGATTGTGCGCGATGCCAATGGTGAGCCGACCGGCATGTTGGTGGCGCGGCCGAACGCGATGATTCTGTACTCGACCTTGGCCAAGGGACCGAAGTTGCCGCTGGAGTATCAGGTCAACTCGACCCGCCAATTCATGCGCGAACTCAATCGTCTCGGCCTGACCAGCGCCATTGACGCCGGCGGTGGTTTCCAGAATTACCCGGACGACTACGCGGTGATCGAGCAGTTGGCCAAGGACCAACAATTGACCATCCGCATCGCTTACAACCTGTTCACCCAGAAGCCCAAGGAAGAACTGACCGATTTCAAGAACTGGACCGGCAGCGTCAAGTTGCATCAGGGCGACGACTTTCTGCGGCACAACGGCGCCGGAGAAATGCTGGTGTTCTCGGCGGCGGATTTCGAGGATTTCCTCGAGCCGCGTCCGGACTTGCCGCAAACCATGGAAGACGAACTGGAGCCGGTGGTCCGCCACCTCGTCGAGCAGCGCTGGCCGTTCCGTTTGCATGCGACCTACAACGAGTCCATCAGCCGCATGCTCGACGTGTTCGAGAAGGTCAACCGCGACATTCCCTTCAATGGTTTGCCATGGTTCTTCGACCACGCTGAAACCATCACCCCGCAGAACATCGAGCGGGTGAGGGCGCTGGGCGGTGGTATCGCGATTCAGGATCGCATGGCGTTTCAGGGGGAATATTTCGCCGAGCGTTATGGCGCCAAGGCCGCCGAAAACACGCCACCGATCAAGCGCATGCTGGCCGAGGGTGTACCGGTCGGTGCCGGCACCGATGCGACTCGAGTGTCCAGCTACAACCCCTGGACTTCGTTGTACTGGATGGTCAGCGGTCGCACCGTCGGTGGCCTGGCGCTGCACAGCGAAGGCCTGCCCCGGCAGACCGCGCTGGAATTGTTCACCCATGGCAGTGCCTGGTTTTCGTCGGAACAGGGCAAGAAAGGCCAGATCAAGGTCGGTCAACTGGCTGACGTGGCGGCATTGAGCGCGGACTTTTTCAGTGTCGAGGAAGAAGCCATCAAGTGGATCGAGTCAGTGTTGACCGTGGTCGGCGGCAAAGTGGTGTATGCCGCCGGCGACTTCGAAAAACTGGGGCCTCCCAGCGTGCCGGTGCTGCCGGACTGGTCGCCGGTGGTCAAGGTGCCGGGTCACTGGCGTCCGACTTCGCCGATGCAGGCGCAGGTTCACCATTGCAGCGGGCCGTGCGCGGTGCATTCCCACAGCCATGAACGGGCGCGTTTGTCGAACGCACCGGTCAGCGATTTCCAGGGGTTCTGGGGCGCGTTTGGCTGCTCGTGTTTTGCCTTCTAGTCATTCCAAAAAAGCGCCGGCCTGGCGTGTCGGCGCCCTAAGCATCATCCATCCTCCGAGGAGTTTCACATGAGCAATGTTCCTTACAAACGTTTGAACAAAGATGATGCAGTTGTATTGCTGGTCGATCACCAGACTGGTCTGATCTCGTTGGTGCAGGACTTCTCGCCGAACGAATTCAAGAACAACGTGTTGGCCCTGGGCGACATCGCCAAATTCTTCAACCTGCCGACCATCCTCACCACCAGTTTCGACAGCGGTCCAAACGGCCCGATCGTGCCGGAGCTCAAAGAGCAGTTCCCGGACGCTCCGTTCATTGCGCGCCCGGGTCAGATCAACGCCTGGGACAACGAAGACTTCGTCAAAGCCGTCAAGGCCACCGGCCGCAAGCAACTGATCATCGCCGGTGTAGTGACTGACGTGTGTGTGGCGTTCCCGACTCTGTCGGCGCTGGCTGAAGGTTTTGAAGTATTCGTGGTGACCGACGCTTCCGGCACTTTCAACACCACCGTGCAACAAGCCTCCTGGGCGCGCATGGCGGCGGCCGGTGCACAACTGATGAACTGGTTCTCGGTGGCTTGCGAGCTGCAGGGCGACTGGCGTAACGACATGGAAGGCCTGGCCAACCTGTTATCGCAGCGCATTCCGAACTACCGCAACCTGATCAACAGCTACACGACGTTCACAGCGAAGTAAGGGGTACGGCTGCCGGTCTCGGTCGGCAGCTTAAAAGATCGCAGGCTTCGCCAGCTCCTACAAGATTGTGAGCTGGCGAAGCCTGCGATCTTTTTTATCTTTTGATTTGGGAAGCCGGGAACGGAAAAAGCGGCTATAAAGCGTTTTACTGTCAACCAGAGCGCGACAATGAATCCGTTCGAGGATATGCGTATTTTTTGCCAGGTCATGGACTCCGGCAGCTTCACGGCGGCAGCCGATCAATTAGGGTTGTCCAAGCAGTTCGTCAGCCGCCGCCTGATGCAACTGGAAGAGCGCCTCGGTGTGCGCCTGCTCAACCGTTCGACCCGGCGGCTGGACGTCACGCCACTGGGGCAGAGTTATTACGAATCGGCCCTGCGCTTGCTCAGCGAAGTTGAGCAAGTGGAACAGGGCATCGCCGGCCAGACCACCGAGCCTCGCGGCACTATTCGCCTGAGCGCACCGTTGTCGTTTGCCGTGGCGCATCTGGGGTGTCTGTTACCGGAGTTTTTGCAGCGTTATCGCGATGTCACCGTGGAAGTCGACCTGAGTGATCGGCCAGTGGACTTGCTTGGCGAAGGCTACGATCTGGCATTGCGCATCGGCGTGCTGGAAGACTCGACACTGATCGCCCGACGCCTCGCCTCCATCGAGCGGGTGTACTGCGCGAGCCCTGCGTATCTGGCCGAGCGTGGCACGCCGCTTAAACCGGAGGATCTGCACACCCACGATTGCTTGCCTTACGGTCACGGTCGTCAGGTGCAGTGGCGTTTCGATGGGCAGGGCAAGCCGCTAACGGTCAACGTCACCGGGCGGATGCGGGTCAACAATGGTGAGTTGCTCAAAGACGCGGCCATCGCCGGCATGGGGATCACCTACCTGCCGACGTTCATTGTCGGTTCGGCCCTGGAGGACGGCCGACTCGTGCCGGTGCTGGATGATTTGCGCCCCGAACCGCTGATTTTGTCGGCAGTTTACCCGCAGCATCGCCAGGGATCGCGACCGGTGCAGGCGCTGATCGAGTTCTTGCGTGAGCGGTTGAATCAACGCGAAGAGGTTTCGCCCCACCGGTGATTACAAGATCGCAACAAAGCTCGAATGGTAGTTTTCCTGACGCTGATCCAGACTCTTGCCGGCCAATCAAAGGCCCGAATTCTGGAGCGTGCAATGGAAATGCCGACAAAAGAAAAAGCCATCACCAGCAATCGCGATGCGTGGAATGACTCCGCCCCACACCACAAAGACACCCCTGAGTGGCAGGCCTGTTTGAGTGCCGTGAGCCATGGCGATTTTTCCTGCCTGGATGACACCCTCACCGGGTTGCTTCAACAGGTCGGCGTCGACGGCAAGGATGTGGTGCAACTGGGCTGCAACAACGGACGCGAAAGTCTTTCGCTGTTTGCCCTGGGCGCCCGTCGTGTCGTGGGTATTGATCAGTCGGAGGCCTTTCTCGATCAGGCCCGGGAGCTGGCATCCCGTTCGCCCCATGAGCCCGAATTTATCGAGGCTGACATCCATCACCTGCCGACTGATCTTCACCAGCGCTTCGACGTGGCACTGATTACCATCGGCGTATTGAACTGGATGCCGGACATCACCGAATTCTTGCGCCATGCCGCGCAAACCCTCAAGCCCGGCGGCAGCCTGGTGGTATACGAAACCCACCCGTTCCTGGAAATGTTCGACCCCGAGTCAGCCGATCCCTATCGCCCGGACAGCTCGTATTTTCGCAGCGAACCTTTCGTCCAGAACCAGCCGATCGTTTACGAAGGCAAAGTCGAACAGCCGGCTTCAGCGTCCTACTGGTTCGTCCACACCCTGGGCGCCATCTTCACCGGTGCCGTTGAGGCGGGGTTGCAGATCAGCCACTTCAAGGAATACCCGCATTCCAACCGCGAAGAACTCTACGATCGGTATCAGCAGCAAAAGGCGCAGTTGCCGTTGTGTTACACGTTGGTGGCGAACAACGTAGTGCCGAGGACATTCTCAGAGAGTTGAGTGATTTGCCGCATGTCCCGGTTGTGCGCAGAGATCAATGCCAAGGGCATGAATGACCTTTAGAACCGTATCAAAACGTGGTTTCGCGCCTGGCGCGAAGGCTTTGTACAGGCTTTCGCGGCCCATTCCGGAATCTTTGGCAATTTGTGTCATGCCACGGGCCTTTACCACGTAGCCAATAGCACGAAGAAACTCTTCGTTGTCGCCGTCTGCCAGTACCTGAGAGAGGTACTCGCTGATGGCTTCGTCACTGTCGAGCAGTGCCGCCATATCGAAAGTAGTCAAAGTCTGGCTCATGTTTAAACCTCCCTTGCCAATTTTTTCGCCCGCCGGATATCGGTGTTTTTGCGAGGACTTGTCACCACCGGCCAGCAATACGATGACTACGCCATTTCTCATGGTGAAGTAGACCCGATAGCCTGCACCGACGTCCACGCGCATTTCGGAGACACCATCACCCACCGGCTTTATATCGCCTAGATTACCCGCAGAGGCACGGTCAATGCGACGAGCGATCGCAACCTTGGCCCGCAAGTCGCGAATCGAGGCATGCCATGTCACGAAGATTGTGGTTTGTTGAATAAGATAATTCATTGCTCGAATGTATCCATATGAATACGGACGAGCAGTCAGTTCATTCTCTGGTCTAGTGTGTGTTTTTCCCTAAATTGTGTAGGCAAAATGACGCCATCGCAGGAAAGCCCGCGATGGCGGCAAATCAAGCAACGAACTCCCACCAGCCAAAATCACGCCTGCGCCGCAGTCGCCGTCGGCTGTGCAGGTTTGCGCAGCTCAGTCAGCCGCGAGCCGCTGTAGTGGGTTTCGCGGAAGAAGCGAAAGCGGCCGAACAGGTCGTAGATGTGGGTGATGCGACCTTGCTCTTGATAGTCCATGCGGATGTGCATTTTCATGGCCTGGATGTTGCGGGTATCGCAGACGTCCACGATCTTGTTGCAGCCTTTGGCCCGCATTGCATCCCAGAGCTTGAACTGGGCATCAACTGACAAGCTGGTGCCAAAGTATTGGGGGATCATTTCACCGCCGAACTCGAAAAATTCACCGGGATTGACCCGGAACCAGCAGCCGTAATAGTGCCGGTCAAAGTAGTCCCTGGCGCTGCCCCAGATAAATCCGATGGCATCACCTTCCTCGTCCACGTACATGTGCCCGGTGTGACCCTCGGCGGCGATTTCGGCCATGGCCTTGACGCGGTTACCGTAATACTTGGTGAAAGCCGTGGCGTTTTCCGGGGTGATGGTCACCAGACGCAAGCCCGTGTAGGGCCGCAGATTGTGCGGTGCCACCGGGGTAACCAGATCGCGCCCCAGCCATAACAGCTCCCGATGGAAGAACACATAGCGCTTCCAGAGCGTCTGGAGTGTTTGGAGCAGGCCTTTTTGTTTGATGCGTTCGCGAAGCTTGTCGATGACGCTCATGAAGTCCTCCGAGGCTGACGCCAGGGTTGGGTGGGTAACGTTTTCAATGGCGAAAAATCAAGGTTGTACGGTGTGTAGCTCAGTCGCGTGCTGCGGTTGCTCTTTCAACGCCTTTGGCACTACGGCATAGGACACTCTCGGAATGCCCGGAAGACGCTGCTCCAGCATGTGAGCCAGAGACTCTCCGGGGTTTAAATAGATATCGCCAAAATCGGCCCCGATAGGGGTCGGGTGGACCACGATTTCCAGCAGGCCGTCGATCGGCATCGCCACGTTGCGCAAGTCCACCGGGGTGCAGACGTACTCGGCGGTCGCTCCGGCGAGGCGGTTCAATCGATAATTGAGCAACGTCTTGAACACCCGCTTTTGCATACTCAGATTATTCCCCAGATGGCGCGCCAATCGCACGGGCACCCCTTGGTAGGCGGCAAAGCGCGCGACGATGACGCCGATGGGCCAGATGTTGTGCACGTGCTGATGGGAATCGATGTGGCTGGGGCGCAGGCCGTTGTCCAGGCAACGTTGCCATTGGGCTTCGAGTTCCTCCAGCACCGCTTCGCGATCCAGGCGGTTGAGCCAGAGACTGTGGCGGGGCAGGTCGAGGTCGAACAGGCCCTGGCTGTTACAGAACGTCGAACGCGCGAGAATCGACGGGCTCAACGGCCGGCCGTAGGTGAGATTGAAATGCAAGCCGATTCGCCCCTTGAGCAACGGCTCTTGGGCCAGGACGCAGGCTTCCTCAAACGCCGGCATATTGGCCATGGCGGTGGCGGAGCTGATGACCCCGGCCATGAAGGCGCCGAGGATCACCGCGTTTTCGCTCAGGCTGAGGCCGAAATCGTCAGCGTTGACTATGACTTGACGAGGCATGTTCACCCTCCATGTTTTTTTTCGTGGGCGGGGGTGTAGGAGTGGAAGCAGGAACAACCTGCGCCGCCCGCCAGGCCCGCCACTTTTCCAACCAGGGCTTGAATTGATGCCAGAGTCGCATGGTCAGCCCCAGGGCGAGGCCACTGGGGCGCCAGGAGTAGAAGCTCCAGCGCCAGTGTTCCAGTTGCCCGGTCATGCGCTCCTGGAGTTGATGGCTGGAGTTCGTCAGACTGACCCGCGAGGCGTCGATCCAGTGCCAGTTATCGTCAACGCCCCAGCGAATCCACTCTTCGAGCAGCACACGACCGCTGCCCAGGTCGGCGTATTGCGGCAGGAACGCCAGGTTGTAGTCGTACAACCGGCCCTGTTCCAGCAAGCCAAGCCGGTAGCTGATGCAGCGCCCGTCCAGTTCCACCACCACCACTCGCATCAACCCCTGTTCGGCGAGTGCGGTGAAGGCACGCTCCATCCATTGTCGACTGCGGTCGTTGGTGAAAATCCCCACGCCTTGCATGCCTTTCCAGCTCTGCGCTTCGACTTCGCCGAGGGTCTGCAACAAAGGCCCGATGGTGGCCGCGTCAGGGGTTACGCGTCGGACCTGGGCCCCATAGGCCAAGATACGTTTACGCGCCCGGCGCAGTTTGTAGCGCGGATCGCCGGAGACTTCCTGGCGGTCGGTCTCGTTGATCAAATGCACCGGCACCCGGCAACTGAGACGGCGCTCACCGCTCGAGCTGTGGGCCATCCATGTGGTCAGCGCGCTTTCTTCGCCGATGGGTTCGGATAATTCATTGAGTTGCAACATCGCATGGGGCAAGCGACGGCGGATGATCACCAGCGCCTTGCGCATGCTGTCGGCATCGAGGCAGGTGAGCAGGGCCAGGCGGTCGGTCAGGGGATAACCGAGGTGACGCAGGACCCGAAATGGCAACCTTCCAAAGTGCTCCATGGACGCCACCAGCGGCAAACACAAAGCCAATTCATCGCCTTGCCAGCCCAGCAGGACGTGCAAGTGTTCCTTGGCCGTCAGTGCCTGTTCCGATGCGCGCAGCCAGGCGAGGGTGTTGAACGGCGTATGGTCCGTCACGCGCCCGCACAACCCCTCATAAGCGGCTGTCGGAAAGTCCGGGGTGCACAACGACGTGCGCCATTCGAATCGAGCCATCATAGGTTCAGCCCACCGCCGCAGGAACAGGTGAACGGGACGGTTTGCGTAGCTGGCAAAGTCTCCCCAAGGCATTCATGTCATTGCCTCCTGACAGGGACCGTTTGCGGATAACGTGCTGCAACACGCAGTCGAGCGCGGTGCGGTCGTGGTGATGCAAGTTGACAGCGTTCATGAGGCGCTCCAGCTCAAGGCGAACAGGGTTTCGCCCGGCAGGTCGAAGCTGACGCGACCGTCGTGACAGTTGAATTGGGCGCTACGACTGCGGCTGTCGGCACCGAAATACATCAGCGTGCCCTTGGCCAGCGGGCACGTCGCCCCGGCCAGATCGACACGCTGCAAGCGCACCCCCTTGTTGACTCCCAGCAAACTTCGCTGGCGTTCGGTGGCCATGGCCAGCACATCGACCTCGAAGGCGTCGTTGTCCAGGCGCATGACGTTTTTCAGCCAGTGTTGCTGGATGAATTGCTGGGCCAGCCCCACCGGTTTGAGTTCGAAACGATCGCCGCCCAGTACCCGCACCATGCCTTTGGGGTAGGTCGGTTCATCGGCAGCCTGGAACCAGTTGAGCATGTCCAGTAACCCATCCTGCGCCGAGTTGATGACCACCGAAGTCCACCACAGCGAAGCAAAATGGGTTTCCTGATCGTAAGGGCTCAGGCTCGAACCGCTGGACAGGTTGGTCTGATCCAGCAGCAAGGCCTTGCGTGGCCGGCCCTTGGCATCGAGGCCTACCAGCTCGGCGGCACGGCGCACGCTGTCGCGGTAGACCCGAGTCGCCAGCAGGTCGCGGATCATCCATTCGTGCCAGGCGAGGGCGTCGATCTGCTCGCCGGATTCGGCCAGCAGACGCCGTGCCCAATCGATACCGCGCTTGTCGGCGGCGTTGTCGGCGAACGGGCCGTTGACGAAGCGCGAAGTGGCGGGCATGGCGATGCGCACACCGGCCCTGGCATTGGCCGGATCGCTGCGCACTTGCCGGGCCATGCTGTTGAAGATCGCCTGGTAGTCGGCGTAGCTCGGGTAATTGAGGTTCGGCTCGTCGGCGAACGCGATGTAGTGCGTACCGCTGCCGCCGAGGGCGCGAGTGGCGGCGAGCCAGGCCTCGAGGCCGGCGTTGCTTTGGGTGTCGGCCCGCAGATCGGCCTGACGCTGGCTGCCGGCCAACAGCGTGAGGTCCTGCGTGATGCCGAAGCGGTTCTGGTAGAGCTGGCGGAACGCATCTTCGTGATGCGGATTTTGCGCGGTGACGTCAACGAAACTGTAATAGGTGCCCGCCTGGGGCTTGAGGGCGTCGAGCGCTGCGAAACTGGATTGAGGGGGCAGTACGTAGGGCAAATAAATCCCCAGGTTCGGGGTGGGGCCGAGCATCTCCTTGTGCAGGGTCAAGCGGGTCTGGCCATCGTCCTCGCGCAGGGGTTTGAGCTGCTGCGGGTTCTGGGCGAACAGGTTCGCCGTGCCATCGAGCCAGAACGCAACCTTGCCGCTGCCTTGCAGGCGCAGGCGCCAAACCTGTTCGTCCTGGGTGACGGGCAATGCCACCTGATCGAACTGCCAATAGGCGCGATAGGGTTTCAGCGCCAGGGACAGTTGTTTATTGTCGCTCACGCGCTGGGCCTGCAAGGCATTGATCCCACCATGAAACTTGCCGGCCAGCACTGCGTGTTCCCCCGGCGCGACCTTGAAATACAGCTCATCGCCGCCGCGGGTTTCGGCGCTGAAATGCACCTTGGCCGGGGCGAACAACGCCACGGTGTGTTCGTCGTGTTCGATCGTGTAGCGGCGGAAACTGTAGCCCGGAATTTCCAGTCGATAGCTGGCGGCACTCGGCGCCAGTGGCCAGCTCTGCTTGCCTCGGGTTTCACTGGCGGCGATCAGGCGTTCGCCCTTCAGGTTGCCGTTGCCATCGAGCAGGTACAGGCGTTCTTCGTTGGCATCGGCTTGCCATGCCGGAGCCCAGCGAATAGTCAGCGTGTCGGGACGATCCGTTTGCAGGTACAGGCTGCCGTCGCGAATATCAGCCCAGCGCATGGGCGCCGCCTGGGCGCTCAAACCGAGGCCCAGGCTCAACAGCAGCACGAGGCGTTTCATGCCGATTTCCGCTGCAGCATCTGAAGCATCGGAGCCACATCGCTGGGCAGGATGATCAGGGTTTGCCAGACCGGTACACCGCTCAACCGGCAATACATCACCAGCAGCGCGAGGGTGACCGCCAGGTAGGCGATGGACGATGCCGTGGCGGCGCCGACGATGCCGTAAATCGGGATCAGCAACAGGTTCAGGGCCAGGTTCAGCAACGCGCCGAGGCCCATCAACAGTGAAATCGTGCCGGGGCGATTTTTGCCCAGCAAATCCAGGCGCAGGATGCTCGCATAGCACAGACCGAGCAGCCCCGGCAGTAGCGCCAGCAATGCCGGGTAGGCCGGCTGATAGGCAATACCGAACAGCGTGACGATCAGCCATTCACCGATCACCGCCATGGTCAGGCAGGCACCGAGCATCACCGTGGCGGTCAGACGCAGGGCCAACGGCGTCAGGCGATCCATGCCTTCGTCCTGTTGCAGCAGGCGTTTCATCAGTGGCGTGGTCACCGCTTCCGGGACGATCAGCAGCAACTCGGCGGCGGCGCTGGCCATGGCGTAATGACCCAATGCGGTGCTGCCGAGCAGGGCGCCGATGAACAGGAAATCGGAGCGCAGAATCACTTGTTGGAACAGCAAGTCCGGATGGCTGCGAGCGCTGTAGCGCCACAGTTCATTCTGGCTGGCGCGGTCCCATTGCAACTTCAAGGGCTGAGCGCGCTTGAGCCAGAACCAGCCGGCCAGCACCACCAGGCTGATGCCGGCGAGCCAACTGATCAGCGCCGCTTCCAGCGCAGCGTCTTTCCACATCCAGAACAAGGCCAGAAACACCAGCAGGGGCGCCAGCGATTCCACCAGCCGCAAGACATTGAACGCCACCACACCGCCCGACGCATTGTGCAAGGTCAGCAGGCCACTCTTGAGCACGGTCAGCGGTACCGCCAGCAGCAATAGCCAGGCGAGCAATCCCAGTTGCGTGGTGATGTCGAGTTCGCTGCCGAACTCCCGCACCAGCGCCACCACCAACAACGTCAGCAAACCCGCCAACAGGCAACCGAACACCAGCACCTGGCTCAGCAACAATCCCATGGGGCGTTGCTTGGCCGCCTGATACCCCACCGCCGAATTCAGCCCGCCGCTGGTCGCGGCGCTGATCAAGTCGGGCAGGGTACTGAGCAACGCAAACAGACCTCGCTCGCTAGGCCCCAGAATCCGCGCCAGCAATACGTTGCGCAGCAGCCGCAGGCCGATCATCGCCAGTTTGGTGCCCATGCTCAGGGCCAGGTGTTTGAGGTAATGACTGCGACTCATGGCTTGGCTCCGCGGTAGATGCGCCAGGACAGCAACTCCGGATTGCGCGCCGTGCGCTGGCTGATGCCGATTCGCGGCAAGGCCAATGGATCGCTGATACCACGATAAATCCCGGCGACGGTGCCCAGGGCAAACGGGAAGTCGTGGTCCGCCACGTGTTCGCGCACCCGCGCATCATGGTTGCCATTGGGGTAGCAGTAGACCGGCAGTGGCCGGTTGCAACCGTTCAGCAGGGCATTGCGGCTGCGGCTCAGTTCCTCATCCAGGTGTTGATCGTCAAGGCCGGTGAGAATCGCGTGGCTGGCGCCGTGGGGGCCGAAGCGGATCAACCCGCTGGCTTCCAGCGCGCGTACTTGATGCCAGTCCAGAGCCTGGGGCAACGACTCCTCCGGGCATTGATCGGTGAGCCGGTTCAGTTCACCCGGGGGCAGGGTTTTCAAGCTTTGCAGAAAATGCAAAAGCGCCAGGCTACGGCGCTGCACGTCCAGATCATCGAGCCGCACCGGTAGCGGTCGCCCAAGCTGTCGCAGGCATTCAATCAAATGCGTCCGGGCTTTTTCACCGTGGCTGTGCCACAGGGTTTCCCCCAGGCTTTCCCACCAGAAGCGTTGCCGGCTGCCAATGAAATCGGTGGAGAGAAAAATGCTCGCCGGCACCTGATGTTTTTTCAGCAACGGGAAGGCATTCAGGGCGTTGTCGCGCCAGCCGTCGTCGAAGGTCAGCGCGATTTTTGGCCGCCCGGTTCTGATGGCGCCGGGTTGCAAGATTTCCATCAGCGGCACGCAGTCGAAGTATTTTTTCAACCAGAGCAGCAGATGTGCAAAGGCCTTCGGCCCGACGCACAGTTCATTGCGATGGGGCAGGTCGGCGGCGCGGTCATTGGCCAGCACCCGGTGCAGCATCAGGATCACCCCGGCACCGTGCAATTGGTGACGGCCTACAGGCGAGTTGAGATAAAGCCAGCCGCTGGTGCGTTTTAATAGTTGTTTGATCGCCATGGCGCGGTCCTTTCAACGATTTTGCTCGGGGTTCCACTGCGCGTACCGCTGGCCGCGCAGGAACTGCCACAGACCGATACTCATCCCGGCAAGGGTCACCAGAACAAACGCGGCGAGGCGAAAAGGTTTGGGAAAACGGTGTTGCACATCCAGCAGGCCGACGATGGCCATCGCGTAACCGAGCAGTTGCACGATCAGGCTCAGGCGATAGAAGCCATGTACATTCCACAGCCAGAAATTGCTCAGCAGCAATGGCAGCAACAGGATCGGTGCCAGGCGTCGAATCAGCTTGTGGCTGATCAGTGCAATCGCATACAAGCCATGGCGCCAAGGGTTCAGCAGCTCCCGGCGCTGGGTCAGGCTTTGCAGGCCGCCGACGGTGACGCGCTGGCGACGACGCCATTGCTTGGCGATTTCGTCGACGCCCTGGTCGCTCACTTGTGCTTCGGGCACATAGACGATGCGTTTGAACGCCACCGGCGCGCAGGTACTGATAAAGAAATCGTCGTTGACCTCCGCCGGCACGTGCTGGAACAGTTGGCGACGCAGGGCGAGCAGGGCGCCGTCGGCGGAGACCATGCAGCCGGTGCGATTTTCCATCTTGCGCAACCAGCCTTCGTAATGCCGATAAAGGCTGTCGCCCAGGCTCAGGCCTGTGCCCGCTACCGGGATCATCATGTGCCCGGCACAGGCCCCGACCTCTGGATCGGCCAGGGGCGCGAGCAACTGGCCGAGGGTGTCGGTCGACCATTGGTTGTCGGCATCGGTGAACACCAGAATCTCGCCCGTGCTCAGGGCAACGCCGGCATTCAAGGTGGCTGCCTTGCCCTGACGGGGCAGGTCGAGCACGCTGATGCGCGGGTCGATCACCTTGCGGGCGCAGGCCACGGTGTCATCGGTGGAGCCGTCGCTGGCCAGAATGATGTGTAGCGAGCGCGCCTGATAATCCTGAGTGAGCAGGGTGCGCAACTTCTCTTCGATATGCCGGGCCTCGTTGTGCGCGGCAATGATGATGCTGACATTCATCGGTTGTGCTGGTGCATGACGCCGCACGCGGAACAACGGCGCGATCAGCGTCAGCAGCAGCGGGTAGCCGAGCCAGGCATACACCGGCAATAACAGGCACAACCAGAAAATGAATTCAGCCACGGGCCGGCCTCCTTGCATTCCAATGACAAAGGCTGAGGAGGAGCGCGGCACCGGCCAGGTGCAGGCGCACCCAGTGCAGGCCCCACAGTTGCAGCATCAGGCCAAGGTCACGGTGTTTCAGGCTCTGGCGCAGGCTCTGGGCGAGCGCGGGCAGTGTGGTGACGAACAGCATGAATAACGCCACTCGGGGGAAACCATTGAACAGGGTGGATATCGCCATGAAATCCAACACCCAGGCGATGATCGACAGCATCGGGAAACGCAGTAAACGCAGATTCATGCCGTGGCTGCGCAGTAATTGCAGGTGACTTCCCTGACGCCAGAACTCCTTGCCCATCCATTCGCGCCAACTGCTCTCGTAACCCCAATGCAGGGCAACGCTCTGGTTGACGGACAGCAGGCGTGCGCCAGAGTGGGAAAGGCGCATGGTGAAATCTTTGTCTTCGCCAGTGCGCAGGTTTTCGTTGAAGCCGCGGACCTTGTCGAACCATGGACGACGCATCAACAGGTTGGAACTGGGCAGCCATCGCACTGTTTTCACCGTTTCATCGTTCGGGCGCAACGTGCGGCGTTGCCAGGCATTGGCATACCACGGGGCTTCGGCCGGGGTGTGCAGGTCCAGTCCCAGGACGTCGACCTGAACTGCGGGTTGGATGCTCAACAACAGCGTGAGCCAGTCCTCGGGCACTTCGATGTCGGCATCAATGAAGGCCAGCCATTCGCCTGTGGCAACAGCGGCGCCGCGATTGCGCAGCGCACCTATCAACAGGCTCGGCAGAACCAGCACCTGCGCGCCCATTTGCCGCGCAATGTGCGGCCCTTGATCCTTGGAACCGTTATCGACCACGATCAATTCGCAATCCAGCCCGGCGGCCTCGGCGGCTTTTTTCGCGGCGAGCAACGTGCGACCGATGTGTCGGGCTTCGTTGTACATCGGGATGACGAGGCTGATGCGGCTCATGTCTTGGCTTCCATCAGCGGACTTTCTTCAGCCTTGAGGCGCAACACGCAGGTCAGGGCGAGCATGATCCACAGGTATTTGTGATTCGGTGCGCTGAGGAACATCAAAAACAGCAGCAGCGACAGATAGCTGATACCCAGGTGCGTGATCATGTCGGCTTGGTCCCAGTTGCGTCGCAACAACCAGGCGTGTCGGGCGCGGATCAGGTTGTACGTCCCAACGCCCAGTATGCTGACGAACAACAGCCCGGCGGGAATTCCCAGTTCACTGAAAATTTCCAGGTAAGTGTTGTGAGCGCGGCGGTACAGGTCACCGGGCTTGCGGTTGGCGGAAAACGCCATGGCGTAACCGGTGGTGGCGTACTGCAGTGGGAAGGTGCCGGGGCCGGAACCGAGTAACGGGTGCTCACGAATGACCTGGCTGCCGACCACAAGGTATGACGCGCGCCGGCCAAGGGATTCGTCCTGACTTTTGGCACCGGCCTTCAAGATGCTCAATGACTGGATACGCGCGACGTAACCGGCCGGCATCGAATAAATGGCCAGCGGAATCACGAGCACCAGACCGAGCATGGCAAAACCCAGATGGCGTGGACGGATGCGTGGCAACTGAGCGCGGTAGTGCCAGGCGCCGATCATCAAGCTGAGGAACAACACCACCAACCCGGAACGGGATTCGGTCTTGGTCATGCCGCCCAGCAGCAAAATGCAGCAGGCGCCCCAGAACAACCGGTGCAACAGGTTCGGGCCACGAATCACCAGCAGCAGGCCCAACGGCACGGCGAAGGCGATCAGCAGGGCAAAGGAGTTCGGGTCCTCCAGCAGCCCGGCAGCGCGGCCCTTGTCCTGATACTTGATGGAGAACATGGCCAGCGCGCAGGTCGCGCTGACGCTGAGGGTCACCAGCCGGGCGAACAGATCGAGGTTCAGCTCACGGCCGATCAGCAAGGTGATCACAAACAAAATCAGGCCGACGGCAAGTTCCCGCAGATGAGACTGGGACATGTCCAGGTTGTCGGTAATGATCATGCTCAACAGGTACAACACCATGAACCAGATCAAGTAGCGCCAGATGTTGCTGCGCAGACGCTCGGACGGAATCTGGTGAATGGCCAGTTGCAACATCAGGATCAGTGCCAGTGACGCACCGATGAACTTGGTACCCGACACCGCATTGCCCTTGAAGAAACCTTCAAACGGCACCAGCGCCGCAATGCCCAACAAACCCCACGCGGGTTTTCGGTACAACACCGCGATGGCCACCAGGCCCAGCACCGCGCCCGGCGCCAGAAACGGATAAGGGCTGGCCAGCAAACCAAGGCAGACCAGGGCGAGCAGACTGACGATCGAGAGCGGAAAGATCACGCGCGTGCCTCCCGTGCAATACGGATATAAAGCTGCGACCAACGTTCAGCCAAAGCCTTCAGGTCGTAACGGTCCAGTTGCGTACGTCTTGCGTTGTCGATCAGTTCGCGTGCCAGTGCCGGCTCGCTCAGCAGCGTATCGATCTGCCGGGCAAGGGCGGCGCTGTCGGTAGCGGGTGCCAGCAGGCCGTTGTGTCGGTCCTCCAGCACGTCGGGTATCCCGCCGACGCTGAACGCCACCACCGGCACCCCGGCCTGCATCGCCTCCAGCAAAATCATCGGCGTGCCCTCGGTGCGCGAGCTGATCACCAGCGCATCCAGTTGCTGCCACCACCGGTTCATGTCGGTCTGATAACCCGGCAGGATGATGCGTTCGTGCAAACCGGCAGCGGCAATCCGCGCCAGCAGGGATTCTTGTTCCGGGCCGTCGCCGAGCATCACGGCGTCCAGTTGCGGGTGTTGCTGACAGAGCGGAATCAATGCATCGAGAAACAGGTCCGGGCCTTTTTCGTTGCTCAGCCGACCGACGTAGCCCGCCAGCCAGCGCTGGCGTTTGGTGGTGATGGGCAGCCGGTCGCTGGCCTTGGGCAGACCGTTGGGAATCACTTGCAGTTTCTCCGTCCGGACACTGGCTTTGCGGTGCAGCACCGCGATGCTTTCGGCCACGCAAACCACGCGATGCACCGACGCCGTGCGGCACAGTTGCAAACTCAGCCAGCCGTAGAGGCGTTGCTTGCGACTGCGCGGGGTAAAACCGTGTTGGGTAATCACCAGCGGCAAGTCCAACAACGTCGCACTCACCCAACCAAATAACAGACCCTTGAAATTGTGCGTGTTGATCAGCGGTTGTTCAGCTCGCCGCTGACGTAAATGACGCAGCAATTCCCTCAAACCCGCAAAGCTGCGGCAGTCGACCCCTGCCTCGCGAAATCGCGCGATCAGCACTGGCGGCGCATCGAGAAACAGCACCTGGTGCTGCCCCGGCGTCGCCAGGCAATGGTCCAGCAGCATCCGCTCAGCCCCATAGAAGCCGCCGCTGCTGATCAAATGCATGATCGGCAGAGCGCTGGCGCTGAGCGGCCCGTTCAATGGCGCACCCAATGCACGAAGCTGTCCACGGTCCAGTTTTTGTGCGGGTTGTTCGGCATAACGTCTTGCTCGTTGATCACCAACAGCACCGGCAAGCCCAGTTCATGGGTGATTTGCGCAGGGTGTTTGAAGCGGTGATCGAAGAACTCACGCATGTAGACGAAGGCAATCGCCAGCAGCAGCCCGGTCAGCATCCCGAACGGAATGATCAGCAGCGGTTTGGGAAACGCTGCCTCGGTCGGTTCGTACGGCGGGCTGAGTACCCGGGCATTGGACATATCGTTGTCCAGCAAACCGGCGGAACTGCTTTCGGCAAAGCGTTGGGCGTAGGTGGAGAACGCCGCGTGCAAGGCATTGATCTCGGTGTCCATCTGCTGCAACTTGCTTTGAGCCACTTGCAACTGATGGATGCGGTCCTTGAACTGGGCGATGCGCGCGGTTTTCTGTTTGATCACCGAGGTGACAATCGCCAGATCGTTGGTCCGCTCCTGAATCCGGTTGCTGACGATTTTCAGGAACTGCTGACGGGTGCGGGAAATCTGCTCGCGGGTCAACAGCATCGGTTCACTGCCCGGCTTGAAGATCGCCAGGTCGTTCATGTAGCGGCTGACCTGAGTCGTCAGTTGTTCACCGAGCTGTCTGATCTCCCGGTCTTCGAACGCAATATTGTCCACCGTGGTGGTGAAGGTGTAGGGGAAGGTGTACTCGCTGAGCCGGGACGTATTGGTGGCGGTCGTCAGGGCGGTTTTCAGGTAGTCGAGCCAGCGCTGGCTTTGCAACAGGCGATCCTGATACAGATTCAGGGCCTGTTCCTCAGTGTTGATGGCATTGAGGCGGAAGGTGATTTCTTCCTTCGGATCGGAAGAACCCACCCCTTCGAGCAACGTCAGTCGAGTGCCTTCCAGGCCATCGAGACGCACTTGATATTGCTTCTTCTTGGTTTCGTAGAAGCTCTGCGGCAGTTCGATCGATTGCAGTTCCTGACGGTTGGCCAGGTAATTTTGCAGCAACGCCGCGACAAACCGGGTGCCCTGAGCGGGATCGCCAAAGCTGTAGACAATGGAGATTACGTTGGAACCCGGCAGGGTTTCGATTTTCAGGTTTTCGGTGGCCTGCTGGGTGAAGACATCCAGGTCGGTATCGCGCACGGGATCGGTCTCAAGCCCAAACGCGTCGCGCACCGGATTGATCACGTATTCACGCAAGGGGGTGGTCACAAAACGTTTGATCGGTTCGGTCACCAGTTTGCTGAAGGTCCCGGTGTTGGGCGCGTACTCGCCTTTATCCCGCAGGTCGCTGATGGTCTGACGGATCAGGGCTGGCGAACGCAGGATATTGCTCTCGGTTTCCATGTCTGCCAGTGATGGCGGAATGAACGAGGCATCACCTTGGGTCAGGGACGTGGTGGCGTCTCCCTGGGAGAGTTTTTTGGACTGCACGATCACCTGCGCGGTGATATCGAAGCTCTGTTTGAGCATCAGCGGCAAGAGCAGGGCGATCACTGCAAAGATCAGGAAGACTCGTTTCACCAACTTTTTGTTGGCGAAGAAAATCCTGAAGAACTCATGCAGGTAGTTTTCCTTTGGGTTCATGGTCGGTCACCTGAGCGTTAGTTATCACTGCCTTTGTTGTCGACGCGGTAGCCGAAGCTGAAGCCGACCCCCTGAAACAACACCACGTCCGCCAGTTGCCGCGCGAGCTCACCGGCGCTGGCCAGTTTGGTCTTGGGCACGTAGAGCATGTCGTCCGGTTGCAGGTAAGCAATCTGCGAGGCGTCACCGGACAAGGCTTTTTCAACGTCGTAGTGCACGGCCTGCACATGGTTGCCGGTGCGGCGCATGATCACCACCGAATCGAGCCGCGCCTTGACGTTAGTGCCACGGGCCAGGGTCAACGCTTCGAGCACCGAGACCGGCCGGCGAATCGGGTAGGAGCCCGGTTGCGCGACTTCGCCCAGCACATAGATTTCGTTGCCCGAGGTGGATTTGAGCATGACGTCGACCCTCATCCGCCCCGGCAGTTGCGCGTAACGTTGATTGAGGAAAGTTTCCAGTTGGTTGACCGTCATGCCTTGCAGCGGTACGGAGCCTATTTCCGGGAAACTCGCATAGCCGTCGTTGCCCACGGTGATCTCCCGGGTCATACCGCTACCGGGCTGGCTCAGGGTGGTCTTGAGGTTCTGCTCACCGCTCAGCGGGCTGGTGACCAGCACAGTTACCTGATTGCGATTGGGCTGAAACAGGGATTTGCGCTCATAGGCGCGCTGGATCTCCTGCCGCGCTTCGACAGCCGTCAGCCCGGCGATTTTTACCGCGGTATTGGCCCCCGGCAGTTCGATGGTGCCGTCGGGCAGCACCAGTTGAGTGCCGTTGAGCTGGCTGGCCGCGGTGAAGTTCAGGGCGACCTGGTCACCGGACTGAATGCGGTAAGCGCCCGAGCCACTGGTGGTGCTGATGTGGAAGATCACGTCCAGCACGTCCTTGGGCCGCAAGGTCTGTTCGATCTTGGGCATGTCGGTGGCCTGGGCATTGGCCGGGTCGGCCGTGAGGATCTGCACCGGCATATGTTGGGTTTCACTTGTGCTGGAGCAACCTGCAAGCGGCAGCAACAGCAGGACAAGTATTTTGGCGTTCATGGCGTCATCCTTTCTGCGGTTGCTTACAGGTTTTTGTAAAGCCATTTGGGCATGTAGTACTTGCGCCGGTTGAAGACGCTGCCCACCAGTTTGGCGCCGGCCTGGGTCAGGCGCTGGACCGCGGCCTGGGCCACTTCCCAGCGCGTGTCTTCAGCGCGCACCACCATGATCACGCCGTCCACCAGGGTGCTGATGACCAGGGTGTCTGCGGCCGAATACACCGCGTCGCCGTCGATCACCACGAAGCGATACCGATCGCCCAGTTGGTCGAGCAACGGGGCTAATTGCTCAGTCGTCAGGTGCTCGGCGCCGCGGATGTGTCGCCCGTTGGGCAGGATGTGGAAGGGCAGGCTGGAGACGTTCACCAGGCAGTCCTGCAGCAGCGGCGGGGAGTCGTTGAACAGCAGGTCGCGAAAGCCGCGTTCTTTGGTCAGCCCCAGTTGTTGCGTGAGGTTGTCCTCTGACTGGCTGGCGTCCACCAGTAGCACTTGGCCGCTGCTCATTGACGCCAGTTGGCTGGTCAGCGCCAGGGCGCTGGTGGTGGTGCCGGCGCCTGGATTGGCGGCGGTCAGAAAGAGGATCCGCAGATCCAGATCGAGCACGGTCGAGGTCAGGTTGGACTCGCTCGGGCTGGCGATGGTCAGGCTTTTGTTCGATGAACCGTCCATTTAACTCGCTCCGTGGCCGCTGAATACTTTGAAGGGGGTTTTCAACAGGATCTTCAGATCGAGCAAAAGGCTCTGCTCGGCGATGTAGTTGAGATCCAACTCAACGCGCTGGTCGAAGTTGATATTGCTGCGCCCGGAGATCTGCCACAGGCCGGTCATGCCGGGGTAAATGCTCAGGCGTGCAAGGTGACTGTCTTTGTAGCGATAGGCGTTGAATGAGGTCGGTCGCGGACCGACCAAACGCATGTCGCCGCTGACCACATTGATCAGGTTCGGCAGTTCATCGAGGCTGCTGCGCCGCAGGAAGCCGCCGATAGGGGTGATCCGTGGGTCGTTGTCGATCTTGAAATCGATGGCGTCGGCACCGTGCTTGTTCAGATGCCGCAAAGACTCCTTGAGCTCCTCGGCGTTGCTCACCATGGTGCGAAACTTGTACATGCCGAATATGCGGCCGCGGTAGCCGGTGCGTTTCTGCACGAACATCACCGGCCCCGGACTGCTGAACTTGATCACCAGGGCCAGGCCCAGCAGTACCGGGGAGAGCAGCAGCAGAATCACCAGCGCGCCAACGCATGCGACCATCCGATTGGTTCGCGAAAGCGTCCAGGGCCGACCGCCATCGCGGCCGGTCACCCAGCCGCGACCCTGCATGTGGATCGCCTTGTCCAGGCGCATTCGGTGATCGGGGTCCAGGCGTTTGTCACGCTGCATGTGATTGAGCAACATGCCTTTTTCTTGTCCAGTCATAGGGGCCTCCGCTGAAGCCCGGACGCGAGCGGCGAGTGGGCGATGCGCAGTGGGTAGTAGTCACGGAACCAGGCGATGAATCGTCCGAGTCCTTCATCCAGCTCGATCCGTGGCTGGAAACCGGTGGCCTGCGCCAGATCGCTGGCATCGGCGCAGGTGTTGAGCACATCGCCCGGTTGCAGGGGCAGCAACTCGACGAGGGCTTTTTGTCCGAGGTGTTTTTCCAGCAGCGCCAGGTAGTCCTTGAGCTCCACCGGTTGTTGTCCGCCAATGTTGTAAATGCACCACGGCGCCATGCTGCTGGCCGGGTCCGGTTGTTCGCGGTTCCAGTCCCGTGCTGCTTGGGGCGCGCGTTCGAGCAGACGGGCGATGCTCTCGATGATGTCGTCGATGTAGGTGAAATCCCGCTGGTGCTGGCCGTAGTTGAACAGCTTCAGCGGCTGACCTTCGGCAATCGCCCGGGCGAACTGGATCGGCGACATGTCTGGCCGGCCCCAAGGCCCGTACACGGTGAAAAAACGCAAACCGGTGCAGGGAATGCCGAACAGATGGCTGTAGCTGTGGGCCATCAGCTCATTGGCTTTTTTGGTTGCGGCGTACAGTGACAACGGATGGTCGACGCAGTCCTTGACCGAATAAGGCGTGTGCTGGTTGGCGCCATACACCGAACTGGACGAGGCATAGATCAAGTGCTTGACCGGGTGATGGCGGCAGCTTTCGAGGATGTTCAGGAATCCGCTCAGATTGCTGTCGAGGTAGGCCTGGGGATTTTCCAGGGAGTAGCGCACCCCGGCCTGGGCCGCGAGATGAATCACCACCTCCGGTTGTTCACGAACAAACAAGGCATCGAGGGCCGTGGCGTCGGCCAGATCGACTTTCGCCAGCGGGAAATCACCGACGTGCCCACGTACCCAATCCACGCGGTCGTGTTTGAGTTGCGGGTCGTAGAAATCGTTGAAATTATCCAGCCCGCACACCTGATGCCCGTCACGTATCAACCGCAATACGCAATGGGCGCCAATGAAACCGGCCGCTCCGGTGACGAGTATCTTCATGGCCGTGGCGCCTCGGGAACGATGTGCCGAAGCCCGATGCCGCTGTAGTGCAAACCGGCCGCCGCCACATGTTCCGGGTTGTAAAGGTTGCGCCCGTCGACAATCACCCGCGCGCGCAGTTTGCTCGCCAGCAGGTCGAAATCGACCACACGGAAATTCTTCCACTCGGTGCAGATCACCAGCGCATCGGCATCTTCCAGGGTGTCGTCGCGGGTAGCGCACAGGTGCAGGTCATTGCGGTAGCCGTAGATGCGCCGGCACTCGGACATGGCTTCCGGATCGTAAGCCTGCACGCTCGCACCTTCGGTCCACAGCGCCTCCATCAGATAACGGCTGGGAGCTTCGCGCATGTCATCGGTATTGGGCTTGAAGGCCAGGCCCCAAATGGCGATGGATTTGCCAACCAGGCCATCGGGAAATAGCGCCTGCAGTTTGCTGAAGAGGATGTGCCGCTGGCTGTCGTTCACGTCGGTGACGCTGCGCAGCAGACGCAATGGCATGCCGTGGTGTTCTGCGGTGTGCAGCAGGGCACGCAGGTCTTTGGGAAAGCACGAGCCGCCGAAGCCACAGCCGGGGTAGATGAAGTGGTAACCGATGCGCGGGTCCGAGCCGATGCCTTTGCGCACCGCTTCGATGTCGGCCCCCAGCAACTCGGTGAGGTTGGCCAGTTCGTTCATGAAACTGATGCGGGTGGCGAGCATTGCGTTAGCGGCGTACTTGGTCAGCTCGGCGCTGCGGTTGTCCATGAACATGAGCTTTTCGCGGTTGCGGCAGAACGGCGCATAGAGTTCGCTCAATTGGTTGCGCGCTTCATCGTCATTGGTGCCGACGATGATTCGGTCCGGGCGCATGCAATCGGCCAGGGCGCTGCCTTCCTTGAGAAACTCCGGGTTGGACACTACTCGCACGTTCAACGCCTGTTTGCCACGGCGTTGCAGTTCTTCGCTGGCGGTGCTCGCCACCTGGTCCGCGGTGCCCACCGGCACGGTGGACTTGATGATCAGGGTACGGTCGGCCTCCATGAAACTGGCGATCTGCCGAGCGACATTCAGCACATGGCTGAGGTCGGCGGAACCGTCTTCATCGGCGGGTGTACCCACCGCGATGAAAATCAGCTCGGCGTGTTCGACCGCGTCACTGGCCTGAGTGGAGAAGAGCAGGCGACCGGCCTTGATGTTGTCTTCCAGTGTGCTGGACAGTCCCGGTTCGCTGATCGGAGGCACGGCTTGCTGCAGTTGCTTGATCTTGTTGGGGTCAATATCAACGCACAGCACACGATGTCCGACATCGGCCAATGCCGCGGCTTGAATCAGACCGACATAGCCCGTACCAAATACGCTCACGTCCATAATTGGCGTGCCTCGTAAAACGGTGGATGTAACTGAAATGAGACTGTCAAAAGGGGTATAGCCCAGCCATGGGAAAGCGTGTCAGCAAAATGACGGGTTGCTGGGGCAGGAAACCCTGATTTCACGGGCTCTTTGCCATCAAGTGCTTGCCGCTGCTGGATTTACCGCGGTTTTGAGAGGTTTTTGAGGGTTTGAAGAATGCGATAAACGGTCGAAAGGCCTGTAATACAAGGGTTACAGGCATTTTGCTGTGTCAGATTTGATTCAACATTTTTTTGACGCTTTTGGCAAAAAACCGGCATTTCTTGCGCTTCGATGGCTCGGTGCTAGTGTCAGAAAGTGGCCGACAATCTTGGCCAACGATGTTCGCGGAGTGACTCCAACTGCCATGATCCGATACCTCAAGGAACTGTTGCTGGTTCTGTATTTACTCAAAAACTACGACGACTACTTTGATCGCCTCACTGCATTGGGCATCGGTTACCCGGTGGTGTTGTATGGCGGGATGTTCGTGGCACTGACGGTGGCGCTGTTCATGACCGCGTACATCCGTCAGACGCTGATCCGTCATCTGTTCGCATTGGCGATGTTTGCCTCGGCGGTGTTCTTTGACGTCTATACGCATGTGACCGCCGGCTACATGACTTACAGCAGTTTCGTGTCGCTGGTGTACTCCGGCGGGTTCATCCAAGAGGCGGCGCTCCAGTACCGCGATGCAATCATCAGCGGGATGGTCAGTGGTTTGTTGCTGCTGTTCGGTATCGGGCTCAAGCCGCGTCGACGGGCGCCATTACCGGGTGCGCTGTTGGTGGCGGCACCGGTGCTCGGGGTGTTACTGCTCAGCGTAGTACTGTTCGTGCGGGCGGGTGAGGGCGCCCGTGGCTTGCCGATCATGTACACACCGTTGGCCTATTTGAATCTGTTCACCTATGAAGCACTGCACAACACCGTCGGCCCGCGTGAGCCGGTGAGCCTGACGCGCATCGATCAGCCGGTGGGGCACGACATCGTGCTGATCATCGACGAGAGCATCTCCGGCAACTACCTGGACATCAACACGCCGTTCGGTGTGCACAGCAACCTCAAGGAACCGCAACCGGGCGTGGATATTTTCAATTACGGCTATGCGGCGTCCATCGCCAATTGCAGTGCCGACACCAACGTCACCTTGCGCTACGGTGGCACCCGCGGCGACTACAGGCGGATCAACAGCACGTTGCCGTCGATCTGGCAGTACGCAAAAAAGGCCGGGCTGCGCACCGTTTACATCGACTCCCAGCGCACCGGTGGCAACCTGCAGAACCTGATGAACGCTGCCGAGGAAAAGGACATCGACGAGTTCGTGCAATTCGACCGGACCAGCGTTCGCGATCGCGACATGGCAGCCGCCGCCAAGCTGATCGAACTGCTCAACGACGGCAAGCCGGAACTGGTGGTGATCAACAAGGTCGGCGCGCACTTTCCCGTGCATGACAAGTACCCGGACACGTTCATGGCTTACCGACCGACATTGCCCCGAGGGCAATTTGTCGAAGTGGCGGACACGGGCAAACGCGATGGTTTCAACGGTCAGCCGGATGATTGGTTGCTGTACCGCAATGCTTACAAAAATACGCTGTTGTGGAATGTCGGCGAGTTCTTCGCACGGGTTTTTGCCCAGGCGGATTTGAGTCATGCGCTGCTGATTTACACCTCGGATCATGGGCAGGATCTGCACGAGCGCGGTAACCCGGGACTCAATACGCACTGCGGTGGTGATCCGGTGGAAGAGGAGGGGTTGGTGCCGTTGGTGGTGATTTCGGGCAGCGGTTTGAAGACCCTGGATTGGCAGGCGCAGTTGCCGGCCAACAAGGATCGCTCCAGTCACTACAACATTTTCCCGACCTTGCTGCAGCTGATGGGCTATGACCTGGCGGGGATCGAGGCGGTGTACGGCAAACCATTGAGTGTGCCGACGGTGGACGACTTCACGTTTAACTATCGCTTCAATGCGCGGTTGGGGGCAATGCCTGCGTGGAAGCATATTGATCTGAACCGCATCGTGACGCCGGGCCGGGTGGTGCCGAGTGTGGCGGTGGGGCAGTGAGGTTGTTTGTTGGCTGAGCCGGTCCCTTCGCGAGCAAGTCGAATCGTCGCACCGCCGCTCCCACATTTGATCGATGTGTACACAGATTCTGCGTACACCGGCGATCCCTGTGGGAGCGGCGGTGCGACGATTCGACTTGCTCGCGAAGAACGATAACGCGGTGTCGCTGCCGTCCGCTATCCTAGGCCCACTGTCTTCAACGAGTCTCCCCTCATGCTTTCGGTCCAGGGCGTCTTCAAAAGCTACGCCACCCCCCAAGGCCCATTGCCCGTGCTGCAAGGTGTCGACCTCACGCTGAAACCCGGCAGCAGCCTGGCGCTGATGGGCGAATCGGGCAGTGGCAAGAGCACCTTGCTGCACCTGATCGCCGGGCTGGACAAGGTCGACCGTGGCAGCATCCGCAGCGGCGAGCATCGGCTGGAGCAGATGACCGAAAGCCAACTGGCCAACTGGCGGCGGACCGAAATCGGTCTGGTGTTCCAGCAGTTCAACCTGATCGGCAGTTTGCGCGTCGAAGACAACCTGGCATTTCAGGCGCGTCTGGCCGGGCGCCACGATCCGCGTTGGCAAGCGCATTTGGTGCAACGTCTTGGGTTGCAGGATTTGCTGCGGCGCTATCCGGAGCAACTGTCCGGCGGGCAACAGCAGCGCGTCGCTCTGGGTCGCGCCCTGGCATCGCAACCCAAACTGCTGTTGGCCGACGAGCCCACCGGCAGCCTCGATGAAGCCACCAGCGATGAGGTGTTGAAGTTGTTGCTGGAACTGCTCGACGACAGCCCGACGACTTTGTTGATGGTCACTCACAGCCCTCGGGTTGCCGCGCGGTTGGCAGACAAAGTGGTGCTGCACGGTGGCCGTCTGGCTGGCGCGGACGAGCGCTGAGGTGCGGGTTTTTCGCGAAACGCTGCGGGCGCTGCTCAGCCATTGGCGGCAACATCCGGTGCAATTTTTCAGCGTGCTGACCGGGCTCTGGCTCGCCACCAGCCTGCTGACCGGCGTGCAAGCGCTGAACAGCCAGGCGCGAGAAAGCTACGCCCGGGCCAGTCAGCTGATCGGCGGCGAACCGCAAGCCAGTCTCGCTGCACTCGGCGGTGGGGTGTTTTCCCAGCAAGTGTTTGTCGACCTGCGTCGTGCGGGTTGGCCGGTATCGCCTGTGTTGCAAGGCCGGGTGACGCTCAAGGGACTTGAAGACCAGCGCTTGCAGTTAATGGGGATTGAACCGGTGTCGTTGCCGGCCGGTTCCGCAGTGGCCGGGCGGTCGTTGCCGATCGAGCAGGTTGTCGAGTTTTTCACCCCGCCGGGCAGCACCTGGATTTCACCGCAGACTTTGCAGGCGTTGGGCTTGCACGAAGGTCAAACCCCGGTGGCCCAGAGCGGAGTCACCTTGCCACCGCTGCGTGCTCAGACCGACATGGCGCCCGGTGTGTTGCTGGTGGACATCGGCTTCGCCCAGCAGATTCTGCAATTGCCGGATCAATTGTCACGGCTGCTGCTGCCCAAGGATTTCAAGGCGACCCTGCCTGATGAGCTCAAGGGCCAACTTCAGTTCAAAAGCAGCGGCGAAGAAAACAATCTCGCGCGCCTGACCGAGAGCTTTCACCTGAACCTCGATGCCTTGGGCTTTCTGTCGTTTGTGGTCGGCCTGTTCATCGTTCACGCGGCGATCGGGTTGGCGCTGGAGCAACGTCGAAGCTTGCTCAGAACCCTGCGCGCCTGTGGAGTCAGCGCCCGCATGTTGATTGCCTGTCTCGCTGTCGAGCTGGGGGGGCTGGCGCTGGTCGGTGGTCTCGCCGGCGTCGTCAGCGGCTACCTGTTGGCGGGTGTGTTGTTGCCAGATGTCGCCGCCAGCCTGCGCGGCTTGTACGGCGCCGAAGTGCCGGGGCAGTTGAACCTCAGTGCGCTGTGGTGGCTCAGCGGTATCGGCCTGAGCCTGTTCGGCGCCTTGCTGGCCGGCGCCAACAGTTTGCTGCGGGCGGCGCGTTTGCCGTTGCTGGCGCTGGCCGATCCGCAAGCCTGGCATCAGGCCCACGCGCGCTGGTTGCGGCGCCAGGGTTGGGTCGCCGCGATGGCGGCGGTGATCGCGTTATTGGCGTTGATCCTGGGCGACAGCCTGAGCAGCGGTTTCGTGTTGATGGCCGCGTTGTTGATCGGCGCCGCACTGGCCTTGCCGGTGGTGTTGAATAGTGTGCTCAACTGGGTGCTTGGGCGCAGTCGTTCGGTGCTCGGCCAATGGTTTCTCGCCGACTGCCGCCAGCAACTGCCGGCCCTGAGCCTGGCCTTGATGGCGCTGTTGTTGGCGCTGGCGGCAAACATCGGTGCCGGCAGCATGACCGCCGGTTTCCGCCAGACGTTCAGCGACTGGCTCGAACAACGCCTGACCGCCGAGCTGTACCTCAATCCGCAAAATCCCGCCCAGGCTCGAGAACTGCACACCTGGCTCAAACAACAACCTCAAGTCACGGCGGTACTGCCGAACTGGCAAGTGTCGATCCAGTTGCAGGGCTGGCCGGCGGACGTCTTTGGCGTGATCGATCACCCGACTTATCGTCAGCACTGGCCCCTGCTGGAAGCCTTGGGCGACAACCCTTGGGATCGACTGGCCAAGGACGACGCACTGATGCTCAGCGAGCAACTGGCCCGGCGGCTGAAGGTACGGCTCGGTGATCACCTGACGATCTCCACGCCGAATGGCCCATGGTCGCCACGGATCGTCGGGATCTACGCCGACTACGGCAATCCCAAGGGGCACTTGCTGGTCAACATCAATCACCTGTTGCGCGGCTGGCCGCAGTTGACGCCCAACCGGTTCAACCTGCGCATCGACCCGGCATCCATTCCTGGGTTCCTGACCACGCTGCAAACCCGCTTCACCCTGGACGACAGCCGCATCGTCGATCAAGCCCGGCTCAAGGGCTGGTCCACGCAAGTGTTCGAACGCACCTTCGCCGCCACCGCCGCGCTCAACAGCCTGACGCTTTGCGTCGCGGGCGTGGCGCTGTTCATCAGCCTGCTGACCCAAAGCCAAAGCCGCCTCGGGCAACTCGCGCCACTGTGGGCGCTGGGCGTGACGCGGCGGCAGTTGATGCTGCTGAACCTCGGGCAAACCTGGTTGCTGGCGGTACTGACGCTGGTGCTGGCATTGCCTTTGGGCATTGCGTTGGCGTGGTGCCTGGACACGGTGATCAACGTTCAGGCCTTCGGTTGGCGTTTGCCGCTACGGGTGTTTCCGTTGCAACTGTTGCAGTTGATGGGCCTGGCGTTGCTTGCGACATTGTTCGCGTCGGCGTGGCCGTTGTATTCGCTGTATCGCACGCAACCGGCGGATCTGCTGAGGACGTTTGCTCATGAAGATTAAGCTCGGCGTGTTGTTACTGGCCGCGCTGCTGAGCGGATGTGACAACACGCCTGCGCCAGAAAAAGGCTTCGCCGGCCTCGGCCATCAGGCCGCTGCATTTACCCCGGTGGTGCCCGGGCGAGTCTTCAATTTCCCGGCGGACCACGGCCCCCACGATGGCTTTCGTATCGAATGGTGGTACGTCACCGCCAACCTCAAGGACGATCAGGGCCAGGAATTCGGCGCGCAATGGACGCTGTTTCGCAGCGCCTTGAAAGCGACTCCCGAACAATCCGGCTGGAGCAATCAGACCATTTGGCTGGGCCATGCGGCCGTGACTTCCGCCACGGCGCACCATGCCGCCGAACGCTACGCCCGAGGCGGCGTCGGCCAGGCCGGCGTGAGCCTGGCGCCGTTCAAGGCATGGATCGACGATTGGCGTTTCAGCAGTCAGGCCACCGCTGAAGATCCTCTGGCGGACCTGCAACTCAGCGCTCGCGACAAGGCGTTCAGCTACCAGCTTCGACTGACTTCAAGTCGGCCACTGGTGCTTCAGGGAGACAAAGGCTTCAGCCAGAAGTCCGAACAAGGCCAGGCGTCGTACTACTACAGTCAGCCGTTTTTCCAGGCCAGCGGCACGTTGGAAGTCGACGGCAAAACTTACACGGTCAGCGGCCCGGCCTGGCTCGACCGCGAGTGGAGCAGCCAACCCCTGACCGCCAATCAAACCGGTTGGGACTGGTTCTCCCTGCACCTGGACAGCGGCGAACAGGTCATGCTCTACCGCATGCGGCAAAAGGACGGCGCGCCGTACCTCACCGGCACCTGGATCGACGCTCAAGGGCAGACACAGTTATTGCATGCCGACGACATCAGCCTCACACCGCAAGACACCGCCAACGTGGCCGGGCGTTCAATGCCCGTGCATTGGTCGATCAAAATCCCCGCCAGGCACCTCGATATCACTATCGCCGCCCTCAACCCCAAGGCCTGGATGGATTTGCGCATTCCCTATTGGGAAGGGCCGGTGCGGCTCAGCGGCAGTCATGGCGGGCAGGGGTATCTGGAGATGACCGGCTATTGACCCGGAACTCTCGGCGCCACGCCGTTTTCCTACGTAATGAAGCCCATTCACGGGAGCCCGCCATGAGCGACGACCTCAAACCGCCCGACCTGGCCACCTGGCAACGGCTGTTCGACGACAAGGCCTACTGGCAGCAATCCCCCGATGCGCATTACAGCGAACTGCTGCGCATCGCCGACGATCTGCTGGGGCAGGGCACCATCGACCTCGATCAATGGCAGATCCTCAAAACCAAGGCCGATCAATCCCACAAAGACTCACCCGCCGTGAACGTCGCCCACGAAGTCGACGATCCTGAAGCCTGAGGAACATTCCATGAGTCCCAAACCGACCACCCCCTCCGAAAACCCCGACGAACCGCGGCCACCAGGCGAAGTCGAGCGCGACAACGACGCCCTGCGCCCCACCGACCCGACCCGGCGCAAGGAAAGCGGCAAGGGCACAGACAGCGGGGAGTCCACCGCGCAAGAAACTGCGGACACTCCTTGAGCAGCGTCTATGCAGGCGAAAATGAAAGATCTGAACGTAGAACAGAGCGTTGTGGTGATCGATACCAATAGGTTGAAAGTGACTCACCATCCCGCAAGTTGATCATTACTTGTACAGATTGATTGTTCTTGTGCAGATAGTTGTATAAGAACAATCCGTTTTAATGGTCGAACTGGTGAGTTTAGGAAGTTTGTAGACGCTTTGTAAGCAAAGCCTTACGAAATATTACGTGCATAAATTTCATGTTTATACAGAGGACATATCGGCCAAATTCTATTAAAATCCTCCCCGTTCGCCCGGTGTCAGGGCTCTTTACCGGTGCATGGATTGCCAGGCCATTACACTGGGCGAACACCTCCTCTGGAACGCAATGTTTAAAAGTTTCGGACATAAAAAATGGGCGACCTTGAAGTCGCCCATTTTTGTTGGGTGATTTAAAGCTGCGCCCGCAACCGCCCCCCCGCGCAAATGCCTGCTACAACGCAGCGACATCGCCAAGCGCCTCACCCAGGGAAAGCGTTTCCAACCGTTGAAACACGCTGCGAATGTGCCCTGAGCCCATTTAAACTTTAAATGGCATCCACTACCGGAGTGCTGGCCTGGAGCTGCTGTCGGTAGTTGGCTGCACGCTGAAGCACTCGGGTCAAGGCCATAAAGTTCGCCGGTTTGGTTAAAACGTCATTGGCACCAGCGGCCCTGAAACGCTCTGTCTCGCTCGAAAAAGCGCTCGCGGTGAAAGCAACGATGTAGCAAGTATCGCCCAATGGTAGTTTGCGGATTTTACGAATGGCCGCTAGCCCATCCATAACAGGCATGTTGATATCCATAAAAATGATATCTGGAGTCGACGTCATACACTGATTGACCGCCTCCAGGCCATCTGACGCAAGGTCGGGTGTATAACCCAACTCCCGTAACATCGCCATGGCAACTTTCTGACTCACGGGATGGTTTTCCACCAGCAGGATATCGAGCGGGTAGTCCCCGGCAAAAAATGAGTCGAAACCCACCACTGCATGATCGTCCCCGATGGGTATTTCCGAGACTGAAAAAAGCTCCATGGGGAGTGAGAAGGAGAACGTCGATCCAACGCCAGGCTGACTGGTAAAGGATAAAGTCCCATGCTGCGCCTCGACCAGATTTTTGCAGATTGAAAGACCGAGCCCACTCCCGGTAAAGCGTTGACTGGCCGGCCCTTTGAACTGAGTAAAGGGCTTGAATAGGCTGTTTTGCCGTTCAGCGGGGATACCTATGCCGGTATCGCGTATGGAGAAGTCGAGTCGGGCTTGAGGGCCGTAACCGCTAGTCGTGACCATGAGCGATATTTTTCCGGTTTCGGTGAATTTGACCGCATTGCCCAACAAGTTGAGCAATATCTGGCGAAGGCAATCGGTATCGGTTTTGACCAAGGAAGGTACGTCCGGTGAGACTTGGGCCTCAAGTGCTATTGGCTTGTCCTGAATGTTTTGCCGGATCATTTCAATACTGGATGAAACCAGAGCTCTTACTTCGAAGACACGAGGCTTCAATTCAAGTTTGCCCGCTTCAATTTTTGCAAGGTCGAGAATGTTGTCGATAAGAGACAGCAGGGTTCGTCCGCTGGTATTAATCGTCTTTAGCAGACTGCTTTGCTCGGGATTCAGGGTGGACCTCGCCAGCAACTCGGTCGCGCCGATAACACCGTACATGGGCGTGCGGATTTCATGACTCATGGTGGCCAAAAATCTGGTTTTTGAACGATCAGCGTCCTCGGCGGCATTTTTTGCCTGATTCAATACCTGTTCGTTTATTTGAAGTTGCTGGAGATGAGCGCGCATGCGAATAAGGCTAAAGACGAGAAATACCAGAATGGCCAGGATGATATGGTGCAGGGAGTCTTGATTAAGTTGCTGGTAGTAATCCGCCAACGTCATCTCCGCACCCGCGATATAAATCGTACCGTCCTGCGATTTCATCGGGACGAAGACCGCGCGAAAATCTCCCCAGTGATCCGAGTAGTCGATCCAGGTGGGTTTGGTACGTTCAAAACTGTCGAGCAACGCCTGACTGGCATCCGGGTAGGGATCGAAAAATCGTACGAAATTCTTCTCCAGGATCTCTTTTTTCGATGCGCTGGAGCTGACTAGATAGGCCTTGCCCGAGCGTTTGACCACGCTGTAGACAAAGGCAGTACCCATGGAATCGTTGAAGCTGGAGAGTCGCTGAATGGCATTCCAGTCTTCTGCTTCGGATTTGGACTGTTTGTCGATCAGATTGTCATGGTAGCGGTCGCCAAGGATGGCCGAAGCGCCCAACGCGGCATGCAGCAGCTTGTTATTAATATTCTCTGTGAGGATTCCTTGAGTCTCGACGTAGAGGTAGTAGATATAGCCACTGACACCTACGATGTAGACCAAGAGGAAAATCCATGTTTTCTGTTTGAGTTTGAACATAAATCACAGCCTCCATACTGCGCGCGGAAGTATAGTTTGAAGGTTGGTTGAAAACCATTGTTTTGTTTTTCGCTGTTTTCAGGTGAGGCGGTGAGGCGTTACCTGACCGAAGAGCCAGTTTTTTGGGTTTTTTGTGCTCGCGATGTTGAGTCGGTTTTTGAAAGCAAAAGGGGACAGATTTATTTTCATGAGTGCGTAGAAAATAAATCTTTCCCCTTTTATTTTTGTCCCTTTTTATTTTTTATTGTTAGATGCTGCTACCATAAGTCTATTCTTGCACACTCGAATTCAATGATGTTCCCAATCTCAAATTCGCCTGGTAAAAAATCATCGATCACCATATGTATGTCGCCAACGGCAACCACTTAGTTAGTAATGTCGATAACTTTGGCACGACTTTCCTATCAAGTTTTATGTCGCTTAAGTTCCATATTCCTACCGCCGACTGATTACTGATCATTGCGTTTTTTACAGAAAAAACGTGGAGTGGTTGAGTTAGATTCTCGCCCACTATGACATTGCAAGGTTGAGAGAAGGCGATGCATGTGAAGTCACCGTCACTAATTTCAACTTCCGCTTCTTCGTGCCAACGCGCACGGCCAGGCCGATACCGCCAGTCAGGACAACACCGACCAGAATGTTCAGCAATACCTCTGTAGTCAGTTGCGCCAGCACTTCTGTGCAAGTCTGCGGCGGCAGCATCTTCACCAGGCTACGATGGCTGCGACGTAGATCCACATCAGTGGTTCATCGCTGGCAATCAATAAGGCGGTATGGTTCCGCGTTCAGCACGCCGCCGTACCAAGCCTCGGCATGCTCACGGTAGTCCTTCAGGCACTGCTTGAAGTCACTGATGATGGCCTGAGCATCTGGTTGTTTTGCCGTGAGGTTTCCTACAATCTCACCCATCAAAATGCTCATACAGCCACCTCATTTTCCAGATGGGCCTTCAACAGCCCTGTGTAGTTTTCTTCCGTGAGTGGGGTGCGTTTTACGAAGCGCGCCACTTTTTCTCGCAGGTTGGATTCGGGGAACGAGAAATACAGCTCGGCGTGGTCGTCCCGCAGCCACTGCATCATGTTGCCGATTACGGTCGATGGGGTTTGCTTGGTCAGCCCATCCAGCAATGCTTTCGGCACCTCCCACCATGGCCAATCCTTCGCCGGTGGCACCGCGCGCGACCCCACCTTCAGGCTTTTCCCATTGATCAGGTACCGATCAAACACCGGCAGTACTTCACCGGCGGCATTGCCGAGTCCTTCCAGAATCGGGTAGATATGCCGCCCATCCCAGAACCGGAAAAACACTTCAGTCCCATCCGGCATCTGAACCTGAGTGAGGCTACGCAGATGTTCGAACACCACGTTCGGTTCGCTGCTGGAAACGGCCAGCCACCCCCAATCGAGGGCGTCGGTTTCGGCAATCCATGGCAGGAGGGTTTCAACTCGGTGAGGTAGGGCATCACTGGCTGCCAAGCCGCATAAGGCGTACGGCCCCAGATCGGGATCGCCTGGGTTGTTGGTTCATTTTGGTAAAGCGTTTTGAGCGCTTCGGCATTGCTGGCCGCGCTAACGATCAAGTACAAACGCTCACCCGTCTGCAACGGCCGTTCAGCCAACCACGCTTGAGGGGTCAAAAGATCAGATCGCACAAGCACCTGCCTTGTATTTCTCGCACTCTTCACAGAGCGGCGCATTACGTTTCAGCGTATTGATCTGCGCCGGGGTTAGAACCGCGCCAGCCTTGTCCGCATCAGCACCTTCGATAGTCAGGGCAAAGTGAGTCTGATTGGCCGGCGCGAACATCCCTTGTTCCTCGTGCAGTGCTGCGGCGTTCGCGGCACCCGGGGGAGCTTGCGGACGCTAAAATTCTTGGAGGGCGCAAACAACATCGACCAGCAGAGCTGGCCGATGCTTGAAACGGTCAGCCTGGATCAGGCGACCGGAACGCGCCAGTCATCGGAACCCGAAGTACCGGATACTTCGTGGGTCCAGGTGATTTTGCGGTAGGTGAATTGCACTTCTTCCAGGTGCGTGAAGTGCGAGTTCGACGGATCCTGGCAGTTGTGCATTTTATTGTTGATGGCGACGATGATCGCGTCTTCCAGTTTGGTGGTGTAGTAGTGTTCCTGGGTGCCTTGAGCCGAGGTGCGGTACCACTGGATAACGATTTCGCTCATGCGCTCGCCGGAGGTCAGCGCCGCTTGCAGCAGTGGCGAAGACTTGTCGTAGACCTTGGTGATCATGGCTGGCTTGTGTATGCGCTGACCGGTCGGTTGGCCGGACTGCGGGTCGCGCGGGATGATCACATCATGGCTGAAAGCCTGAATCATGACCTGGTCTTCATGACCTTCCTGGTAGGCGTTGCCGATGGAGTCGGCGGTGAAAGCACCGGCAGTGATCAGGCCTTGTTTCTCGCCAATAACGGACATGTACGCTGGTGTAGCCATGGATGCATTCCTTGCTAAAAGTTAGAGTGCCCGGGAGGCGGTATCGCCCGGTGGGTGCCTGACTGTTATCAAGGACCGTGCCAGAAATACTGAAAGCTATATGATTCAGATGGTTGAGGCGTTTTTTAAAGTGCCGAGAGGGGTTTTGGCAAGGAACACCTGAAAAAGTGCGCAAGAAGTTGCGCGCCACCGCGCAACTCTTGCGTGCTCGGCTGGAGGGCTTGTTAAACCTGGTCGCGGGGGGCTTTTGGGAGGAGCGACTGAGCAATTTCTTGCGCATCAAGGCCATGAGCAATCATCGCAACGAACAGCGCTGCCCGAAGGTCAAATCCAGCGCCGAGTTCACTGAACAATCCTGAAAAGTGGAGAGCGACATGAAAATCCTGATGGTTTTAACGTCCCACGATCAATTGGGTAACACCGGTAAGAAAACCGGCTTCTGGCTCGAAGAATTCGCCGCACCGTATTACACCTTCAAGGACGCTGGCGCGCAGTTGACCCTGGTTTCACCCAAGGGTGGCCAGCCACCGCTGGACCCCAAGAGCGATGAGCCAGACGCGCAAACCGCCGCCACTGATCGCTTCCGCAAGGATCCCGCTGCCCAGTCCGCATTGGCGTCTACCGGGATACTGAGCACTGTGAAGGCCGAAGATTACGACGCTGTTTTCTATCCAGGCGGACATGGCCCGATGTGGGATCTGGCTGAAGACACCTTTTCAATTGCGCTGATCGAAGCGTTTTACACGGCGGGCAAACCGGTTGCAGCGGTCTGTCATGCGCCGGGAGTGTTGCGTCACGTCAAGGAGGCGGACGGCCAGCCGTTAGTCAAAGGCAAGGGTGTGACGGGCTTCGCCAATTCCGAAGAGGCCGCTGTGCAGCTGACGGACGTGGTGCCATTTTTGGTGGAAGACATGCTCAAGGCCAATGGTGGCCTGTACTCCAAGGCGGATGACTGGGCGAGTTACATGGTCGAGGATGGTCTGTTGTTGACCGGTCAGAACCCGGCCTCGTCGGAAGCGACCGCCAAGGCGTTGTTGGCGAAGCTGAAATAAGATCAAAAGATCGCAGCCCCCGTAGGAGCCGGCTTGCCGGCGAAGGCGTTTTCATGGGCGATGCAGGACATGAGGCCGTCTTCGCTGGCAAGCCAGCTCCTACACCAATGGTGCACACCTTGATTTTGTGAACACCGCCGACTGTGCACACCGTCATTTTGTGCGCTGCCGACCTCGTAGGAGCCGGCAAGCCGGCTCTTACGGAAAAACAAGCAACCTCCATGGATAGCCCATGTCGATATCAACATGTCCCCCGCTATTCGTCACCCATACCTATCCAGGTTGTCAGCGTTTATGGTGGGCTGAAAGCGGCCGTAGCTGAATGGTCAGGAGGTGCCTATGAACTGTCCGCTGTGTGGAAACACCAGTGCGCTGGAAGATCTTTCGTTCGGGGGCGGCTTGCGTATTTATTGTGAGCCGTGTGGTGGTTTCTATCGGATCTCATCAACCCTGAATGCCTTGGCCGATGCAAAGACCTATGACACTGAGCGTGCTCGAACCCGGCTGAAAAAGAAGCGTGAAACCGGCAGATTGGAGGATCAAGAGCCGGCGCTCGGTCCGGATGACAAAGACCTGCTCATCGAGCCGGACTGATGTCTGCAGAAGGACTCGCCTGACCCTGAAGCCTGGTTTCGAACGGGATTCCAGGCCAGGCGAGCGTGCCAGATCCATGCGAGCTTTAATCCTGATGAACGCTGAAGCGGCCCGGTTAATGATGAGCCTGTGCCACTCCGTGTAAAACCGTAGCAGCGGCGGATTGAGATCGAGTGCTGGCAATGTTTCCCAGCGACACGACGCCAACCAGACGCTTGTCTCGGTTGAGCACGGGCAGGCGACGCAGTTGCACGTCCGCCATGTTTTTAGCCACATGCTCTATGTCTTCATCCTCGAAGCAATAGCGGATGCCGCCAGTCATTATTTTACTGATAGGGGTTTTGCCGGTAAGTCCTTCGGCTACGGCTCTAATGGTTATATCCCGGTCCGTGATCATGCCAATCAGACGCTCTTGCTCCTCGACCATGATGGCGCCGCTATCGATCCTGGCCATCATGTTCGCGGCCTCCTGGATCGTCTGGCTTGGTTTGGCTGTTAAAACATCTTTCGTCATGACTTCCGAAATCTTCATGAAAAGACTCCTTTAAAGAGATGCTTCAGTGATTAAGGGCTGCCAATTTTTTCGACTTGGAGGGGACGTGCGGGTTCAGATTGTTTTATCCCCGCTCGTCATGGTTGCGGACGGATAGGGCGTGTCCGGCCATACCCTGTTCGATGGTGGCGGAGGATGGTGGCGGGGCGTCACTGGGGATTCGTACAGGCGGGTAAGTCTGGGGGGCGAGTCATGTGCGCGGGCCGTCGACAGGCTCTATCAGTTCTGAGCCCTGGTTCTTCACATTGCCCACAGCCAGGTCCACTTTGAACCATTCGAAGGCATCGCAAGGTTCGCCTTGCTGCAGAAGCATCTGTTCGGCACGCTCCTTGGGCGTGTACGGATCAAGCCATTCCCGCGCCAGTTCAGGATTGAGCGTCACTGGCCTACGGTCGTGAATGTCCACCATGCCGCCCTCACTGTCCGCAGTGATGATCACGAAGCCGTCATGCTCGTCCGGTTCATTTTCGTACCTTGGATACTGACCAATCGCAGCGCACAGGATCGGCGCGCGATCCTTGCGACGGATCAGGTAAGGCTGTTTCTTCGGACCGCCCTCGTAAACCCATTCAAACCAGTTGTCGATGGCGATAATTGCCCGGTGCGGCCATATTGCCTTGAAGAAAGGGTCATGGGCGACTTTCTCAACCCTGGCATTGATCGGTGTCGCGTGATCCCTGGCCCAGTGCGGTCGCCAGCCCCAACGAACCCTGTCGGCGTGCAGCACGCCGCTTTCCTCATGGAAGAGGGCGAGCTGAGTCGACGGCGCGGCATTGTAGAGTGCTAACGGCTGATCGCCAGCATTGTTGATCAGGGCGTTGGGCATGCTCAGCGCCGCCACGAACTCGTGAACACCTCGATACTGCGAAAGTCGTCCGCACATGGCTGAGCCCTCATGCTGAACCTTGAGCTTAGACAATAGTGAGTCCGAGCGTCTCCATCAGATCCTTGATCAGCTGCACAGGGGTGCACGTCGCCTCAAAAGCGGCATTCGATTCGCGAAACTGGTCGGAGTCGCGCTGGTAGGCCAGAATTTCGTCCTCGAGTTCAACGAGAATTTTCTCCTCGACCTTGCTCAATTCGCGCCCGTCGGTGAGTTCATCGAGCAGGTCGGTCGCACGCTCATAGTCAGCGGGGGTCTTGATGCCGTGCACAAATTCACCGCGCAGGCGATCAAGCGCCGCGTGTAGCTCGCCAAGCGTTGCGATCACGGTTTGAAGGATGTTTAACAATCGGCAGGACGCCGGAGGGGGGGGGCAGCCGCTGAGTTCTGGAACACGTCCATAATAGTTATGGAACACATGCCGAGAGCCGCGATTTTTATCAAACCCCAGAAACGAAAAAGCCCTGAATAATCAGGGCTCTAACGTACAAATATGGCGGAGGCGATGGGATTCGAACTCATGGACCTGTTACAGTCGACGGTTTTCAAGACCGCTATTTAAAGCCGCTAAAACCTTGGCCTGTAGCTCTTTTTCGTTACAGTACTTTTGTTTTTCGGCCCCTCTGTAGACCGCATTCTACAAGGGGCGAATTTTGAGTTTTGTAACGGGTTTTCGGGCTATTTTGATGGCTTGGCGATGGCGCCGATGCGGCGGTAAACGCGTTCCGTGATGTCGCCCTTGGTGTGACCCAAGAGCAGGCTCGCATCACCGACGTCGAGGATTTCTGACGCGGCTTTTGGTCTGATGTCACGAAACTGGAAGCTGCCGATTTTCTCGGCCAGCAGTGTGTCGCCAATCTCGTCAGCCTCTTTTTTGGCCTTTTCACGCGCCTTGTCCCACCGGTCGCGAAGCATCTTCGCAGTCATGCGCTTGCCGCGCGCACTCACAATCAGGTAGCTGCAGATGTGCTGGGCATTGCGCTCGGCCATATTCGCGATCAGCAGCCCCAAGCTGTTCGCCTCGTCGCCGTCAGTCATCTGGATACGCAGCTTCTTGTGTGTCTTGTTCTGCTGCACGCCCAAATATTTCCCCTCGACATCATCCTTTCTCATGACCAGAACATCTGCCGGCCGTTGCCCGGTGAGATAAGCCAGGTCCATCGCGTCTTTCAGCTCTTGAGCTGCCTTCTTGTAAACAGCATCCCAAACCACATCATTCGCGTAATAGTCCCTGGGCGTTTCCTTGTTTTTGCGCACGCCCTGGCAGGGGTTCTCCTTGGTCGTCAGCCCCCATTCCCGGGCGATATTGAAGATGTGGGAGAGGGTGGCGATCTCACGATTAGCCCGCACTTTAGCTGTCCGTGCATCCCGGTACCCGGCAATCGTGGCCGGGGTGATCGATTCGATGGGGGCGCTATCGAACATCGGTCGGAGCTGCTTGATCTCCGCCAGATTGTCTTTCTGGGTGCGCGGTGCTTTTTTGGAGACGATGTCGCGGATGTACCGGTCGAAGATGCCCTTCATGGTGCGCAGATCGAGCGGCTTTTCCTTGGCCTCCAGTTCTGCCCATTTGATCCTGGCCAGGTCCAAGTCTTTGCCCAGCGGGATCGCCTTACCAGTCAAGTCCAGGTAGTAATAGGCAATCCAGTCCTTTCCGCTTTTCCGTTTCCGCGTCCACTGATACATCCGGGGCGGCAAGTTGCGTGTTTCGGCCTTGCGGGGTCGCATATCAGTTCACTCGTGAGAAGTCGGGCGTCCATGCCGGTGCCGCCGGCGGTGGGTTGGGGTCAGCGATGGTGGGCGTGATCATGCCCAGCTTCATGCGGGCGTACATGCGCCCCACGAGTGGACGCTTACCGCGGCTTTCGACGAACACCCAATGACGATCAATCAGCCAGCGCCGCTGGTAAGCCCTGGCCTTGTAGCCGGTGAGATCTGCCAGTTCTTCGTCTGAGAGAATTTCAGTTTCCATGTTGATGCTCCATGCCACGCGTGGCGGCAGAAGGTGGGGAGGGGATCAGATGATTGCGGTCAGCGTCTGACTGCCGTCGGCATGGGTAGTGGTCATGTGCATCACGGATCGGCTGGGCGGCCTGATGATGTTCAGCGCTTGGACGAATCTTTCATCTGACACATCGTCATCGCCGGGGAGGATGCTCGTGCAGTAAAGCGTTTCATCGTCTTCGTCTTGGAGCTGGGCCGAGAGCAGCAACGCGATGTTGTGTTCCTTGCAGATTTCGATGATCTGGTGGACTAGCGGGCTGATTTGTTCGTCGTACACATTTTCTTTTGACATGAGGATTCCTCGCCCGCCGCTCACCGGCAGGCTGGTAGGGGTTAGGTAGGGTTACGCTCGAGGGATTTGGTTTTCTGTGGGCATGGGAATACCTCGGAGGTATATTTAGTCTTTTGGGGGAGGGAAGGGGAGAAAGCATGAAAAGCCCAACGGATAGCTATTTCGCCACTGATTACAACAAGCAAGTTTTATCTAACGTGATGAGTAAAGTTCGCGGTGGATTAGATGCGATAAGAGATAGCAATAATGATAAACATAAGTTTCTTCTTGAGTTTGTCGGGATCACGCTTTTTCATATTCAAAGCAATCCTGGCAGTTTTGATGAAAGATGTATTATGAATATTGCCTCTATAGGCGACCGGTTCATGGAAGAAGTTAGGAGTTTTGACCTGAGCGAAGAAAGCGCCGAACATCTTTTTGCTTACTGCTACCGATTTGTAGTTGAGTATCAGATCAGCACTCCGCATTCGATTTCGTCAGAGCTACTGGCTATTTTATCTCGTGTTTCGGATTTCGAATATGGCGCTTCAGCCAGTCAAGTCAGATATGCTGGTCACCAAATGTTGTTTAACGTTGTACAGCATTACTTGTATCACCCAAGTCTAACGTCATTGAAAAATTTGCCGGAGGTTATTCAGCGTTCTGAAACCGAACGGGAGAATGCTGAAAAATCCATCCTCGACAGGGAGACCAGAGTAAACGCTTTAGCTGAAAAGCTTGAGACGTATGAAACAGCGTTTAATTTTGTTGGGCTTTACTCAGGTTTCAAAAGTCTGAAGATTACAAAGGTTTCTGAAAGGAGGTGGAGTTTTTTCTTTCTTCTCGTGCTTGGTGCCTTGCTGCTATTTCCGGTAGTTATAAAATTCGCAAGCTTGCTCAACGCACCAGCAAAATCAGAACCAGACTTGATAGGCCTTGCCGCTCTAGCTGGCTTGGAATTACTGCTTCTTTATTTTTTCAGAGTGGCACTCCAAAACTTTCGTTCTATCAAAGCTCAACTGCTTCAGATTGATTTGCGGATGACGCTTTGCCAATTTGTGCAGAGGTATGCGGAATATTCAAAAGGCGCACCTGAGGGTAGCAAGGGGCTGCTGGAGCGTTTTGAGCAGGTTGTGTTTAGTGGCATAGTTAATGATGAAAGCGCGATACCTTCTACATTCGATGGCTTAGATAAGCTTGCCGAATTGGTGGGTAAAATCCGCAAATGATCAGGGCGGGTCACTAGCCGGCTGGCGTGTTTCGTTGAAGTGGGGTATTTGTGTTCGGACCAGGGGTTAGCCTAATCAAGGAGGCAGGGTGGAAGTAGAAGTGCTAAAAAGTTTAAATGACGACATGATTTTATGGAGATACATGTCTCTGGATAAATTTGTAAATTTATTGGATGACGGTGGAATTTATTTTGCACCTCTTGACTCCTACATGACATCCGATCCATATGAGGGTTTTCCTCCGGCTGTGGCCATAAAAGCAATGTATTCGGTCAGTGATTCTACATATGAAGGTGTAATCAATTTTGTGTCTTCGCTGGAGAATTCTGCGCGCCAAAAAACTCCTGAATTTTTAGATGCAATACAGAAAGCAAAAGATCAGCTGGCAACACGTTCAGCGGTGTTTCGTAAGCTACTCAGTTTGCTATCAAAGGGAACGTTAGTAAGCTGCTGGTATTATTCTGAGCATCAATCAGAGGCTATGTGGAAGCTTTACAGCGATCAAGGGAAAGGAGTTGCCGTAAAAACTACTGTTGGTAAGCTGAAGCATGCTTTGAGCGCTGCAATTGCCACGGAAAGACAAACAAAAATATTTCTTGGAAAGGTTAAATATCTAGACTATTCCGATTCTTCTATCGCACCTTCTGATTGCGTTGTTGATGGCCATATAATGCCATTGCTCAAAAGGGTGTCATACTCGCATGAGAACGAAGTTCGTGCTTTTTTGTGTCCTGATTTAGATGTAAATAATTTGGATGATTTTGTTATTAAGCCATACATGGCTAATTGCGATGTTTTCAAACTTATTGATGGGGTTTATGTATCCCCTTTTGTAAGTGGCTCTTACGTGAAGGCTGTCGGCGCAATTGCAAAATCGTTCGGCCTCCCTTGCCCAGTTGAACAGTCAAATCTTCTAAATGGAGCTGACGATTTATTTCATTGGTTAGATCGAGATGAGTAGTTGTAACGTACCGGGTGTCAGTAGTCAGGCCGGTTACCCGGCCTGTGTGCTTATTTCGGATCGAACGAGCCCAAGGATAACCCGGCAGCATCGCCAATCTTCTCCTGCAGTACAGTCTTAAACTCTTGCGCGATGTCCTCGCGCTGAACCTCTTCTCCAACCCAGCGCAGCTTCAGCGCCGGCTGTGCGCTGCTGGTGATCACGGAAATCCGCAGGTTGATCTGCTGTTCAGTCAAACCCTCGTAAGGAATGGTGTTGAATAGCAGAGCCGCCGGTAACGTCTCCTTGCTGCGGGCCTCAATCTGGTCCATGGCGCTACGGCTGGCGCTGGTGTCGCCGACGGTGGTTTCGGATTCGCTGGTTGCCTTAACCGTGATCGTCCGTACGGCTGCAATGGCCCTGGCGACAGGAATCGCTTTGCCTTCGTCATCCACAGGTGTCAGGTATTGGTGCCAGTCCTCGATCCAGTCGCTCAAGTCCTTCTGCGACATGGCCCGGCCACCAATGGCTTGCGCGGCCTTGTAGCCGGCCGATGCCTTGAGTTTCAGGACTGCACGGTCGTCTGCGTGACCCGGCTCTGCATCAGTTCCCAGGTTGAACAGCAATGTGCAGGTCATTTCGTCCTGGTCGATGAAGCCTTTGGCAGTTGAGATTGCCCGCTCGGCGACGTAAGTGCTGAAGTCGGCCAGCGAGTGGGTGGAGTAGATGCCACGGAAACGGCTGCGGCCGGCGTTCCATTTTTCCATGGTGACCACTTGGCAACCTTCGGGTAGCACAATGGTAGGCGTATGGGTGGCCAGCGCTTTGCCACTCGCTTCGAGCGCGGTGTCGGTGATGAGCTGGATCGCTTCTTTGGTCAGAGACATTGTTCAGTTCCTTGATGGTCGAGCGGTTAGGTGCGGGGAGTGATAGGGGCTTGTTCGCGGCTGAAGAGCTGATCATGCTTCTCCGCGAAGAGGGTGATCTTGCCGCCGGAGCCGACGTGCATCGGCGTGTCCAGGCTGGTGTTCTCGCTGCGGGTGCCACGCTTGGTCGGCACCTTGTAGTCGAGTCTGTGCTTGATCTTCACCTGGCTCGATTCGCCGATCTGGCAGAAGTCCAGGGTGATCACCAACTTGCCGGCCTTGCCGTGATCAACGACTCCGGCAGCTACTTCGGAAAGGGCGTGGCCGATCTGGCTGGCGAAAGCGCCGCCGTTGAGCTCTTCGAGGAATTCTGCGGTATCGGTAGGAGTGGGCATGGCTGTTGCTCCGGGGTGGCCAATAGGCCGCTAGGTGGGAGGTTGAATTGCGACTGACGAAGGCGCTGGCGCACCTGGTTGTTGATGCGTCTCACGGCGGCCCCGGGAACTTGATGTTGTTCTCGCGGGCGATGAGCCTGGCGCGTTTGGTTTCCATGCCCATTTCTTTCGCTGCTTCGATGACGGTCTTGCCGGCGTCGGCCAGATGCTTCAGCCGCGGTGCGAGCTTGTCGCGCTCAATTTTCAGCTTATTGCTGTGGGAGCTGCCGAACACCAACTCCCTTTCACCACTGAAGCCCGGGGCGATTTCCTGCACCGATCGACCGGCGCCGAAGAATTGATCCAGCTGCCGATTCAGGTTCGCGATGAGCGAGTCTCGCGGATTGGGCATTGGTACGCCGATCACTGCGCACCTCCAGGAAGGCGGCTGGCCTTTTCCTCGAGCTGCATGGCGTAGTCGACAGCTGATGCGTATTCGAAGCGGAAGCCCCGGGTCTTGCCGGTGACCAGGTCGACAATGTGGTAAGCCTTTGGCCCGACGGTCTTCACCTGGAAGCGCACTTTCTGCACAGGCGCTTCCTTGCCGATCAATGAGTAGAACTCGGACGTTGCGATAACTGCGCGAAGACGCAGAGCCTGAAGCCCGTCGATGCGCTGCTGAATGAGTGATTGCATGGCTGATTCCTCGGGGTGGGTTGCGTGTATCCGTCAGCACTCTGGCTGCCTGCTGGTTGCCGTTGGACGCAGGGGAGAGTGCTGACGGATAAAGGCAGGCGTAAAAAAACCAGACCGAAATCTGGCTTTACCTCCTACGTAACGAGCCCGCCGAGCGCATAAGGGCTGTGCGGGTATCTGAAGTTCACATGGGCCAATCCTCCACGCAGGGTGAGCTGAACAATGCAGGTGGCCGGTACAAGCCGGGGTTTCGCCCGCATCCCGCTGCCCACTCAGTGAATGGGCAGAAGTGATGCTGTCTATCCAATTGCCGCTGGAAGGGGCGGGGTGCATTACATGCCGGGTCATTCACTCGGTTCTGGCGTTTCACCATCGAGCAGCCGCCCAGGTTGTTCCTGTCGTTGGCAGGCCTTCGGGCCTGTCTGCTCGCCGGTCGCCGGTAGAGGCAATGCGGTCTGTTGTTTGTTGCGCTGACTGTTAAAGAGCGGCGGTCCTTTTACTGCGGAGCCGATGGTGCGCTGGCTTGAGATACAAATTACTAGCGATAATAATATTGGTCAAGACCGCAGGTAATAAAAAATATTGTAGGTAATAAAAAACCCGCTCAATGGCGGGCTTCCTTATGCATCGCAGTAGCCTTTCCAGCCTATCCTGACAGCTCCGCTCTCTAGGTGATCAATTCGGACGCCGCTGGTTTCCTCGATTTCCAAGAGGATCTGCTGCCAGACCTCAGAATTTTCGTCTTCTTGTCTGGTGACGGTAATGGTCTGGACCTTCTGCACATTTGGTGCAGCTATGAGTCGCTGTACGCGTCTGCCGATTCGCTCGTATGCGCCAGCAAATTTATCTTCCGTACCAATCATCGCATGAGCTTCCTTTGTATACTGTATGCATATACAGTATATTTTGCTTTCCGTGTTTTACAAGCCTGTTTTGATACGCTCGCATACAGGTCTGGGCAGGCAGAACGCCTTCCCTAAGCTATGATCCAAACCAGATACGATGGAGGCGGAATGTTAGGAAAACCAACCAGAGTGCTGCTGGCACTCACCGCGATAGCACCTTTATCGGTTTCGTTGGCTTATGTTTTCGCGACACGAGACCACAACTGGTTAATGGCGATATGGGCTATTTGTGGTTGTGTTGCACTCGGGATTATTTCAAGTTGGATTATAAGTTCAGCTTCTACAAAGTTTGAGCAGCTTCCGATAGTTATAAAAAAGGCAAAGAGTGCGGATAAGGAAGTCGTAGGGTTTTTTATTGCGTATGCTTTGCCATTGATTTTTAAAGGCCAGACCGATGCCGATATTGGGGCCTGGCTGTTGGCTTCTTTAATGTTGGTATTTGTACTCTGGACTACTCATGCATTACAAGTTAATCCGGTTTTAGGTCTGTTGGGATTTCATTTCTATGAGGTTGAAACTCAGGAGGGGGTGACATATCTATTGATAAGTAAACGTACGATAAATAATGTTACAAGTATTAAAAAAGTCGTTCAGCTCACTGAATATGGAATATTGGAAGCAGACATAAAGGGATAGACTATGAATCTTTTTGCTCTTACTGATGTTGCTGGATCTAGAATAATCAGATTTCCGCTTTCGGCGGACCTGCGGGATGACATCGCCACGATATTTGAGAATCAGGCAAATGCCTTTTTTGACGGCGTAGATACAATAGTGCCTTTCGACGGGCGTTATATTCCTGAAGAGGGCGAACTGCTTTCAATTAATGACTTCGCAGATGTGGATGGGCTCTCTAATGCCGTCGCCAGCCCCTTATCCATTGATCAGTATGATCCTGAGGTTCATAGCCTAGACTCGGTGAAAGCGTTGTTCATGGGGCGAATACACAATAATAACCCTCAGATACTGATTCAGCTGTTTGAAAGGCGAAGGCTCATTGCACGCAGTGGACTAGCGATGTTTTTCGCAGGTAATCAATTTCAGAAAATGACGGACTCAGGTCTGTCCTTGGATACAAAGCTGCTAGCTGTTATTGAAGGGGATGCTCTGAAATTTCAAAGCTTCCACTTTGCTCGTCGAGTGTTTGAGCTGAGTGAGTATTTTAAAGAAGCTACGAATGAAGAAGTTACTACGTTCGCTGGGCATGAAAAGCTTGCAGTGGCGAACATGGCTGATTTTTTAGAATCAGCTGGTCCGCAAGTTCGCAAGAAAATATCCTTGATCAGACAGTCGGCGGTTTTGGAGAATTACTCGGTTCAAGATATTCTAGCTGTTGCGACTACATTTCAGTTTCCGATCAATCTAAGTGAAGATGGGAGGATTGAGGTTCCAACTAATCGCACTGAGCTTCGTCGGCTTTTGCGTTTTTTAGATGAGGATTATTATGAATCTCCTCTTTCTAGAACGCGTTTTATCTCAAACTCCAAGAGAGTTGCAGATTAAAAGTGCAGCTCTAGAGAGCGTACTTCGCTTCTCTAGAGCTTCTGCAGTGCCCTAACCACCACGCCGACGATCCGGCAGTTCTCCGCACACATCTCGATAGGGTAGGCCGGGTTCAGGGGTTTCAAGAAGCGTCGCCCGCCATCATCAACCAATTTTTTGAACGTGGCCTGATCGCTGTCAGCCAGCTTGGCGACGACCAGTTTCCCAGACTGTGCATCGGCCTCTGTGTCGACGAGGATTAACGTACCCTCAGTAATACTCATGCCGACAGGCGAGGTCATCGAGTCACCTTTGACCTCAAGCCAGAACGCTGGGCCTTTTGAGTTGTAGTCAGACAGTTCGTATCGATCAGAAAACCCAGGCGGGAAGGGCTCGACCGCTTCGGCCCAAGCCCCCGCGGCAACCCAGCTGATTACCGGGTACCGGAACGACTCTATTGGCTGGCTCGTCATTTCGATGTTAGGTAACTCCGAGCTTGAAAGTCTGCCGATCTCTTTGGCCAAGCGCTCGCTAAAAGCAGAGACAGGGACTTTTAAGTAACGTGCAAATACAGACGCAGCCTCGACATTCAGGGCATTTCGCCCCGTCAAATAATGGCTTGCGGCGCTCTGACTGTTCGCCTTAAGACCTTCGATTGCGATCTTTTCTTGGCTAAGCCCGAGCTCTTTCTTTTTCGCCTTGTAAATGGCGTTGAGGGCTGCGCACTCGCTTGCCTCGATATCGGACAGTTGGCGCTTTTTCACTTTTATATTCATTGGTCAACTGTATTACTTCCGATATTAACATTCCAAGACCGCGGATATTGACACAAATAAGACCGCAGGTAATACTGCTCATGCGTAGAGCAGGAGAATCCCGTATGCAACGCATTCCGTTGAAAGAGTTTGTAGAAAAGGTTGGGCAGATGAGAGCAGCAGCCGCGCTTGGATTGACTCAGGGCGGGATAAGTAAGGCTATCAGCGCTGACCGAGCGGTTTACGTAATCGAGCTTTCCAATGGCTCCTTCAGGGCTGAGGAGATCAAGCCCTTCCCTGGTCAGGTTCCGCGCCTAGCAGCTGAATCCTTACCAGATCAGCCAGCAGCTCAAAGAAGGCCATAGCCTGATTTTTAGGCAGAGAGGAAAGGGCGGTTGCTAAAGCCCCCGACATGCAGTGAAGGCCATTTACCCCGCCTTGCAGTTCGGTTGTCGTCATGAAGCATCCTTGAACAGATTCAGTACGCAAATGATCGCTTCAACACCTGCGGGGCACCACGGAAACAAAGTCGAGGTTTTACGAATGGAAGATTTCTTGAGGGCATGCCAGAGCGCCGTCCTCGACAACGCGGCCAAATCGCTTGCTGCAAAGATGGGTGTGCCGCATGTCAGCCTACTCCAGCGTGCGAATCCGGATAACGACGCTCATCACCTGACCATCGAACATCTGTTTGGGATTCTTCTACACACCGGTGACTTGCGCCCACTGATTGCTCTTGCCAATGAGTTCGGCTTCGACCTTGTCGCTAAAGAAGCACCGGCACCGAAGGCTTTGACTACTTCGATGATCGGCGTGGGCAAGGAGGTCGCTGACTTGACCATTGCGGTGCATGACGCCCTAGAGGACAGCCACATATCCAGCAGCGAGAAAGCCGAAATCCTGACAGAGATCGGGCATGTGCGAGAGAGCTTGTCGGTCATGGAAGTTTCGGTAAAGGCCGCCTGAATCACAGACACAAAAAAGCCGACGGACTAGGTCGGCTTTTTCAACAGCGTTAAAACTTTCTGGAGTCGATTATGCACATCCACATCACCCCCGGCAATACCCGCCATGTCGTGACACATTTCGAGCATCCGCTAAACGTGTCACGGCCCAGTGTCACAATCGAATTTGAGAGCGGAGATCGGGTGTGAGCACCATAATTATGAGCTTGTGCTGGCCGCTTCAGGGCATGAGCCCTGCTCAGAAGTCCGTGCTGATTTCTTTATCTGACAATGCGAATGATGAGGGCGTCTGCTGGCCTTCAATCGCCAAAATTGGTCAAAGAACTTGCCTCGCTGAGCGAACTGTACAAAGCGCGATTAGGTGGCTGTGTTCAGCAGGGATTCTGACTGTTCGGGAGCGTTTGGGGCGCTCGACGATGTACATGATCACCCCCGCGACATATGCACCCCCGCAGGAAATTCACCCCGCAAATGCTGCGGGGGTACCTCCGCATCAGTCGCACCCCACCCCCGCAAATGCTGCGCCACCCCCCCGCAGCAGCTGCACCCAGAACCGTAATAGAACCGCCATTGAACCATCAGTAGAACCGCAATCCTCTTTCCCGGCCCTAATCGGGCAGGGCACGGTCGTTGTTGCGGCCCCCGAGAAAGAGATTCGGTCGAAGGCAAAAATTGAAGCTGACCGTCAAGAAGCATGCCGGGGAATTTGGACGAGCTACGCAGCGGCTTACTTCGAACGCTATCAGACAGAGCCAGTTCGCAATGCAACCGTGAATACCCAAATAAACAACCTGCTGAAACGCCTGGGTGCTGATGAGGCACGCTCTGTCGCTGCTTACTACGTCTCGATTCAAGACGCTTACTTAATTCGTTCATGCCACGACATCGGCTCGTTGTTGGCCAAGGCGGAGGCCTATCGCACCCAGTGGGCAACCAACACTCAGGTCAATGGCACTACTGCGAAACAGATGGAAAACACCCAGGCGAACATGTCGACGGCCGAGCAAGCCAAGGCAATGTTGCGCAAGCGTGGTGTCGAAAATGCTTAACCAAAACGAGCTCGAAATTGCCATCGACTTGCTCTGCGGCACGGCTGAAGCGATGGGTGTGACCTTGAGCCCAAATGCTGCAGCGATCATGGCGGTGGATTTGAGCGAGTGTCCACTGAACCTCATTGAGAAGGCGCTGAAGGCTTGCCGCAAGGAAGTCCGCGGCAAGCTGACGATGGCGGACATCATGTCGCGCATCGAATCGGCGGATGGACGTCCAGACAAAGACGAGGCTTGGGCAATCGCTCTCGCTTCGAGCGACGAATTCAACACCGTTGTCATGACCGATGAAGTCCAGATCGCCCTCGGCGCCGCGCGTCCAGTGCTCAATCTTGGCGACAAGGTTGGTGCCCGTATGGCGTTCATCAACGCTTACGAGCGACTTGTTACCCAGTCTCGCGCCGAATCGAAGCCGGTGAATTGGCATGTCTCCATTGGGTTCGATTCGAATCGTCGGATCGAAGCAGTCAATGCCGCCGTTCAAATGCAGCGTATCCCGCAAGAACGCGGGCGTCTTTACCTGGCCGACTTGAGTCATGAGCCGATCACTGAAGATGGGCGCGCCCTCGCGGGGCTGATCACGGGGCAGATCGTTAAAGCGACACCTGAGGTGAGGGAAAAGCTGAAGGACGTAAAAGCCAGCATGCTGAAGATACGCAAAGCAAGTGCCGAGCAAAAAAGGCTGGCCCGTGTGACGGCCGAACAAGAATTTGCTGCCCGTCGGGCGTTTTTGTCCCAGCAGGCAATTGATGCAATGTCTAAGGGGGCCCCCTATGTCTGATCGCCGCCTGGCTAATCCTGATCCAGCGAACTACCGATTCGCCGTGTTCTGTTGCTCTTACAAGTGGGATCTAGGGAGTACTCCCGATCACGCACTGGCGCTGTTTGTTGATCAGGCGATGGCCGAGCGTTATGGCGCATCGATGTGGCCGAACACCTTTCAAGTCGTCGATCTTCTGGCGCCCGTAGGTAACCCGCAATGACGGCCCAAGTGAAAACCCTGACCGTGAAACTTTCGGATGCCGAAATTGAGCGCAGTGCCAAGAAGCTGCACATCCGCGATCTGCGAGATGCGAGTCACCCGGCGTTGCACTTTCGTTTCGCGAAGAATCGAGCGCACGGTTCCTGGTACTTGCTCAGCAAGCGCACCTGGCACCGGATTGGCGGGTTTCCAGATCTGAGTACCAAGCAGGTTGTGGCCGCGTTGCCGGCGGTGCGCCTTCGGGTTGCTGCCAACGAGGGCTCAACGCTTTCAACTTGGGTCACTACCGGTGAGTTGTTGGCTTGGTATGCCGATCGAATGGCCCGCGACCGCAACCTGTCCGAGAAACGCAAAAAAACCGGTGCCTCGGCCATTAAGTGCCACCTGATGCCACGCCTGGGCGACCTGCCGCTGACCGGCATTGACAAGGCCACCCTCGACAGTCAGCTCATGTGGCCATTGCAGGAAAGCATTTCCATTGACTACGTGCGCCTGGTGTTCCAGTTGCTGGCCCTGGCCTTCCGACAGGCGTTCAAGTTGGGCCTTATTTCGTCCAACCCCCTGGCGTCCGTCAAGTTCAGTGACTTCTCCAAGGCGAAGGTGGGTATCAAACCTTCCCGGTTACGCAGCACCCAGCTTCAAGACCTCATGACACGTTTGCTCGGTGCCATGGCGAACAACCCGTCGGATGGGCTGCTCGCGCTGATGATGCTTTGCCACGGCACGCGCATCGGTGAAACGCGACAGACGCGGTGGTCGCACATCAGCCTGGCGGAGTGCGAGTGGTTCATTCCGGCCGAGCACACCAAGACGGGCGTGGAGCATCACCTGCCGCTGACTGAACAGGTGCGCAAGGTGCTGATCAGTTATCGCGAGATCCAGCGGGCCAAAGGATATGACGGTCAGTTCCTGTTTCCGTCGCGCAACGGCAAAGCGCTCAGTGAAGGGCAGGCGAGTGCCGTATTCGGGCGGCTGGGGCAGGGCGAGTGGACCAGCCATGACTTGCGCAAAGTCGCCCGCACCGGTTGGGCAGACCTTGGCGTCGACCACCTGATCGGTGAGTTGCTGATCAATCATGCCATGGGCCACAACGTGAAGGTGTACATCCAGTCGGACGTCATGAGCCGTAAGCGCGAGGCTCTTGAGCAGTGGCACGCGCATCTAGATACGAAGGGCTTTGACCAGATTCATATGTTGACCGGCNAGAATCAACCATAGGCGAGGTTTAAAAATGATGAAAAAGCAGCATGGCCCCGCCTTTCGCAAACAGCTGATCGAGCTGGCCCAGTGCCCGGCGTGCCGGGGGAAGGCAGTTATCAAGGGCGTTTTCCACGAGATGGAATGCATCCAGTGCAACGCGTCCGGGTGGGTCGTTGCCGAAACCGGCGAGGCGCTTCAGTTACAGGATTTGGTTATGCAATTGAGCTTCAAGTTGCAGGAGGCACAGCGGAAGGTCGAGGCGTTGAAGCGTGCATCGACCACCGGTATCGGAAAGCACTACGAATTGAACAACCGCCTGGGAGCAGGCGGGTCGAACTACACAGGGGATTGAGAGCATGATGATTCGCAAGCCGGCAGGACGGCCTTTGGGGGATACCGAGTACTTACTGGAACAGTGGGGCTGGTGGCGTATGGATGGGATGGGTGTACCTGGTTACACATCGCCGAGTTTTGCGCTGATGTGCCAAGCGATACCGCAGCCATCTGCAAGTAGGAGCTACTGCATTACGGATGATTGGGCTATCGCCATCGACAGCGCCGTTGCCAGACTGGCTAGTCGTGATCAACAAATGGGGGATATCGTTTGGTTGTATTTTGGCAGCAAGTGGCCTATGGCGAGAGTAGGTAAATATTACGGAATTAGTGAGGGGAAAGCTCGTGAACTGGCGCGAGCTGGTGCGGCATGGATCGATTGCGCATTAAGTTGCATACGAGAGGCAGCATAAAGGGACTGGGTCAGTGCATCTGCTTGGTGTTTTTTCGCATTCCTAGAGAGTGCTTTAACCAAGAACTAAAGATCGCTTTTGACCCAGATTTCATACCCGTATTTAAATTGTTGCAGTCATTGAGAGTCAGGAGTGCTGAGTAGAGTGGCGTTTGATGTGGCTAATTCGTCAAGCGCCTGAAGTGTCTCAGATCCTAATTTTCCAGTTTCTTTGTCACTGTCATTTACTGCCTCGACAAATACTCTGATTGCCTTAAGGATTGTTCCGGCCGTGCCGGTCTGAACCGCTACGGCGATGCCTAGTATAGAACCTGCAACAGTAAGTATTTTTTCAATGTTTTTTACTAGTTTAACAAACTCCTCGATCCTTTCTGATGCGCTTTGAAGTGCAGTGATCGCGTCTTTAGACTCCTGTCCTCTGACAACGATGTCGAGCGCGTACAGTCGATCGGCTTGGCGCAGAAACTCTCTTTCAGTGTCGTATATCTCTTGTTCTTTTTCTAAGGGTAGTATCTGTCTTCGAGCCAATCTAAGTACGCTCGCTTGTTCTAAAAAAGAATCTGCCAGTGCTATTCTTTCTTTGGGGATATTGCCGCCATTGCTCATGATATAGATCTCTCTCTATTGTTACGCCCGAAGGACGATGAAGTTTTCGCGTGCTTCTTTCGCTTTCTCATAGAAGTTTTTAATTTCTTCGAGAAGTTCTTCTTTGCTAAGTTCGCCGAAATTGTTCTTCAGGTCTGAATGGGCGTCGATCAAAGCATCACATGCTTCTGAGAATTTGCTTAGCGCATTCTTTTCTGCATCTATACCGGCTTGTTGCTTCAATATCTCGGCCTGCGCCAGCCTATATGGGAGTCGCGCACCTTTTGCTGCTTCTGGTTGTTGTGAGAATGTACCACTTGCTAGCAGCGTCAAAAATTGATCTTTGTCATTTCCAGGAGAGTACGAAAGATCAACAAGTCGAGCGAGAGGTTCGTTGGCGTAATTTTTTGCTGTATTAAGTTGGCTTTGAAGGTTTTTTTCAAATTCTTTCATGTTTTTTATCACGGCAACCAAGCTTTTATGATTGTCGCGCAGTTCTCGTTTTATCTTTTGGTCTACAATTATGCCTGTTGCTGCTTGTGAAACTGAGTTAAGTAGCTTTGTTGCAGCATCTACGGCTTTTTGATCTACTAACTTGCCGCCTGAGTTCTCGAGTTTTGATACTTTGGTCATGATTCCATTTATGTTGTCATCAAAGACTGAAGGTTCTAGTCCGGCTAAGACTCCAAGTGATTTGGCATATGATGAAACAACCGAGGAATAAGTTTGTAATGTATTAAAGGCTTGGTCATAGTCTTGGCATTCTTTGGTTGAGTTATTTGCTTGAGCAATGTACTCGGCGGGTTTTGTGAGTTCTTGATATATGTATTTTTTTTGACATGTGGCTTTTGCGTTTGATGCGTAGCTATTGAATGTATTTGTTAGCGACTCCGCTGAAGTTGAGAAAACCTTAACTGGCTCTTTGTTTGCGCATGCGGCAATTAAAACAGACCCGAAAACAATGCACGCTTTTGTCCGTGTGCTCATGCTTGGAACTCCAATTAAATTGCGTTCAGATACCATTTATTTGGGTATGGCCGAACCCAAAAGATATCGGTTGTACTAAAGTGAGATATCAAGTCACCATCATACTTTCTAGAGAAAAGCTGATTTCCGATGATAGTCAAGCGGCTAAGAAATTTTAATTATAACTTAGTGGCTGATAGCATTTTACTATCATTTTTGTGCGCTTGAATTTACTGCATTAGTTAGACTTTCTTTTGTTCTTCGTTTTTACACTGTTCCGATCCCATTCACTGCGGGCCATAGCTTATGGTTGATATGGATTCGACATTTTTTTGTCGTTTGAATTGTTTGTCGACATACATAGACATAGGAAGCGAAGCCATCTTTGGCAAGCAATGTGCGATTTTATTGACGGGAGAAAAAAGGCCTTTTCCGCGCGGAATAGTTCTGTTTTTATAGCAGCGTGTGATGCTGTGAACGCAGCGTGACGCCTTCGAGAACCCCGACCATCGTGTCGGGCTTGTGCGTTTCTGGACTACACGCTTGCCCGCTCACACAGCGGATTTTTTATTGGGCTCTCCCGAAGCAGGGGAGCGACAACCTTCAAGCCCTCGGCCCTCAACGGTCGGGGGCTTTTTTATGGGGACAGAAAAGTGAACACAGAATCTGGCCTTGCGGTGACGGTCGCGAAAGCCGCGCCGCCGGTGGCGTATTTCAGCAGCACCACGCTTTTCGGCTTTCAAATTAGCCACCTGATTGGCTGGATGACTCTGCTCTATACCCTGTTGCTGTTGCTCGATAAGGCGTTCCCGTCCTGGCGCACCACGCTGGTTAGTTCGGTTACGTCAGCGGTGACGGCATGGCGAAAATAAAGCTGCCGGCCGCGCTTCTGGCGGTGTTGGCTGCCGGTGGTTCGGCCTATCAGCTGATGGACGTGGCAGTCCCCATCGTCGAGGGCAACCCTCTGCATGCCTATCTAGACATTGGCGGCGTTCCTACCATCTGCGGAGGGGTGACCAAGGATGTGAAGTTGGGCGATGTTGAAACAGTCGAGGGCTGCAGGCGCCGCAACCGTGAGGCCATCGACATCGGACTGAGGGACGTTGCGCGGTGTGTAATCACCCCCGACCTGATGCCCGAATCGATGAAAGCGGGGTGGGGCTTGTTTGCCTACAACGTCGGCGGCCCAAAGTTCTGCGGCTCGACAGCGGCCAGCCTGCTTCGCCAAGGGCAGTACGTGCAAGCGTGCGATCAACTCAAGCGGTGGCGATACGTTGCCGGTAAGGATTGCGCGCTGAAGAGCAGCAAGTGCGACGGCATCATTCATCGTCGCTCCCTGGAGGAAACCTTATGTGCGTGGGACTTGTGATCGGCGCGCTGGTAAGTGTTGTCGTGTTCCTGCTGGCCACCGTGGCGGTCGGTCCGTATCAAGTGGTGATGGTATGAAGCTGATTCCCTGGGGTATCGCGTTGCTGGTCGCGGCCTTGGCGCTCTGGCGCATCGAGGCCGTCGATTCGGCCCGCGCGTTGGCCGAACAGGCCAGCAGCAATGTCAGCAATCAGCTGACAACCGAACAGCAGCGAACCGCCGAACAGGCGGGGGTGATCGATGACCAGCGTGCCCAACTGAAGCAAGCGCAGACCGCTGACCGCTTGTTCCGATCATTGGCGCAGACCATCGCTAAGGATGGTGCCGTTACGCGTAACGCGCTACAGGAGCTTAAAGAGAATGATCAAGCTATCGCCGATTACCTGGCCGGTGCTGTACCTGCTGCTTACGGGGTGCAGTTCGCCCGTCCAGAAACAACCGACCCAACCCAGTACAAGCCAGGCGCAACCCTGCCCGCTGGTAGCCTGCCGCCTGCCGGCACGCCCGGCGGTGCTGGCCAATGAGCAATGGGAGGATGCCGTGTTGGTGACTGAAGACGCGTTGAAGACCTGCGCCGCCCAGGTGCTGGCCTGCATCCAACAACAGGCACCGACCACGCACCACAATGGCGCGCCGATAGATCTGGGTCCCTCTGGCTCCAAAATTTGAACCTACGGTCGTCAGGCCCGCGCGGCTCGCGAATTTTTCGGTTTTTGGAAATGCGCGCCCTTTGTCCACCTTTATCGTTCAAATTTTGAACAGATGGTCGCGTGCAGCCCTTGAATTTGCTGGCGCGGTGTACTCGGAAAAAAGAGGGCAAGGTGGACAAATAGGCCAAGCGCTCGGCCACCCCTTCGCATTGGTCGACCTATGCCGCTGATTTTGAATAAACGCGAATACGCCGACGCCCGGGGTATGTCCGAACGGACGGTTACGCGCTGGCTTGGCGAGGGGCTGCCGCATGAGGGGAGCGGCAAGAAGGGCGACCCCATGCGCATCGACATGGCCAAGGCCACCGCCTGGGAGATTGCCCGCGAATTGGCCAAGCAAGTTGGTGACGGTCGCGTGGTCGACGGCGAAACCACAACCAAGGAACAAGAAGAGCTGATGAAGCTGCGCGCAGACCGCAAGACGCGGGAAGCCGAAGCCGAGTTGCGCGCCTTGGAGCTGGGCGAAAAGAAAAAGAACTTGATCGACATCGACCTGGTCGAGCAGACGCTGGCTAGCGCGCTGACACAAATGGCGATGATCCTGCGCCCAGTAGGCCGCAAGGTGATTCCCAAAGTCTTCACCGCGCGCAACGAAGCGGCGGGCTTGCAGATATTTGATGACGAACTGACCCGTGCCATGTCGGTCGCGGCCGACATGCTGGAGGCGTTAGACATCCATGCCGCACCGTCTGAAGAGGATTCTTAAGCGCGGGGCCAAGGTCTTTCGTCCGCCGCCGTTGCGTGCCGCCTGGCTATGGGCGAACCAGAAACGCATTTTGCCGCCGGGCAGTCCTGAGCCGGGGCCGTGGAACAGCGACCGCGCGCCCTGGGTGAAGGGCATCACCGAGGCCATCCGCGACCCGCTGTTCAAGATGGTGACCGGCGTGATGGGCGCGCAGATGTCGAAGACCGACGGCGTGCTGTTGAATGCGGTTGGCTGGCGGATGGACGACGACCCCGGGCCGGTGCTGTACATCGGTCCGACCCGCAAGAACGTCGAGTCGGTGAGTAAGGATCGCTTTTCCAAGCTGCTGAAGTCGGTGCCGTCGTTGTTCGAAGCGCTGGCCAAAGGCAAGCAAGACACGATCAATGAAAAATTTATCAACGGCCAGCGCATCGGTTTTGGCTGGGCCGGCTCGGCGACCGAACTGGCGTCGCACCCGTCGCGCGATGTGTTCGTCGACGAGCGCGACCGCATGGGCAACAACGTTGGCGGTGAAGGCGACCCAATAACCCTAGCCGAAGCGCGCATTTCCAACTTCATCGACGGCAATGTCACGGTCGTTTCGACACCGACCTATGGCAGTGTCGAAACCGAAGCCGACGAGAACGGTCTGGAGCGCTGGCGGCCTTCGGACGACGTCAATTCGCCGGTGTGGAAACTGTGGCAGGAAGGCACGCGGCACGAATGGGCCTGGCCTTGCGCGCATCAGGAGTGCGGGCGCTACTTCATCCCGCGCTTTTCGACCCTGTTTATCCCTGATGGGGCCACGCCTAAGCAGGCATTGGACGACGCCCGGCTGTTCTGCCCGCACTGCGCCGGCATGATCGCCGAAGAGTCGAAAGAGTGGATGAATGACCGGGGCGTGTTTGTCGCCCCGGGCCAGCGCCTGGTTGGCTTCAATGCGGCAGGCGTACAGATCGAGCAGGGCGGCGTTACGGTAACGGTTGAATTCGGCACCTACCTGGCGCCGCTGGAGGCGGACAGTTCGGCGTCGTTTTGGGTGTCCGGGTTGTGTTCGCCTTGGCAGACCTTCGGCCAGCGCGCACGCAAGTTCGTGGTGGCCATGCAGTCGGGCGAACCTGGGCGGATGCAGGCGGCGATTAACACCGCATTCGGCGAGCTGTACATGGTCAGGGGCGAGGCGCCGGCCTGGCAGTCGGTCGCTGCGCTACGCCGGCCCTATGCCTTTGGCGAGGTGCCGCGCGGTGTGCAACTGATCGTCGCGGGTGTCGACGTGCAAGGCGACCGCCTGGTCTATGTGGTGCGCGGCTTCGGCTACAACTTTTCGTCGTGGCTGATCGAGCACGGCGAAATATGGGGCGACACCGAACAGGAACAGGTGTGGCAGGACCTGGCCACACTGTTAGAAACGACCTACGACGGCCGGCCGATTGCGCGGATGCTGGTCGATTCAGGCTATAAGCCCGGCGGCAAGGCCGCGCCGGTGCACATGGTCTATCAGTTCTGCCGGCGCTACTACGGCCGCGCGGTGCCAACCAAGGGCCGGCAGCAACAAGACAAGCCGTACAAGTTCGCTGACGTGGACCAGAAGGGCCACGAACGTCAACCGCTGAAGCTGATGCACATCCACACCGACCACTTCAAAAGCTGGGTGCATGCCCGTATCGAGTGGCCGGTCGAACATGCCGGCGCCTGGTACATCGCGCAAGACGCGAGCGACGATTACTGCCAGCAGGTGGTTGCCGAGGCGCGCTTAGTGACCCAGGCGGGGCGCGTGTTCTGGCACAAGCTGCGTACCGACAACCACTATTTCGACGCTGAAGTGTTGGCGGCGACAGCCGCCCATCTTGAGCAGGTGCATCGCCTGCCGCGCCTGGGGGACGAAATGCTAGACCTGCCGGATGAAACGGCGCCTGACCTAACGGACATGCCTGCGTTGCCTGATGGCGCGCGGGTAAAACAGAAACCCAAACCCCCACCGGAACCGGCAGCGCCGGCGCCGAAGCGGAAAAAACGCCGTCGGGGGGCTGTGAGTGAGTGCCAACTATGAGCCGAAACCGTGGGGCAGTTCGGGCGGAAATCGCCGCCATCGACAAGGCCATTCTTGATGTGCTGCAGGGTGGTCAAAACGTCGAGGTGACGACGGCCGCCGGGACGCGAAAGGTGCAGATGGCGGACCTTAAAACCCTGTATGCACAACGCGATCGCCTGCGGCGCAGCCTGCGCGGCGGGCCGGTGGCTCGACAAGGGATTCCGATATGAGTCGAAACGTCTTCGACCGCGTGGTCGGTTTCTTTTCCGCTTCGGCGGGATTGGAGCGCGCGCGGGACCGGATGAGTCTCGACGCCCTGGATTCATTCGCCGGGGCGTCGAAAAGTCGCCCGGCGCTGAAATCGTGGTTTACCTCGAAAAAAGACGCCGACGGCGACGTTAACCCCGAACTGGCGACCCTGCGGTCGCGGTCGCGCGACTTGGAGCGCAATAACCCGATTGCCCACGGCGCCATGAAAACCAAGACGGTCTATGTGATCGGCACCGGGCTACGGCCTGAACCGAGTATCGACGCCGAGTTCCTGGGGCTGAGTTCCCAGCAGGCGGAGACGTTACAGGCGCAAATGTTGCGTGAGTTCAACCTGGCGGCCGATTGCCTGGAGGCAGACGCCGCGCGGCGCAAGACCTTCTTTCAAAAGCAAGCCGAGCTGTTCCATAGCGCCCGGGTGAATGGCGACGCGTTTCTGTTGCTGCCACATTTCGAGCGTGAAGGGTCACCGTACGCGACGCACTTTCAGTCGGTCGAGTCCGACCGCGTGTGCAACCCGAACAACAAACCCGACAGCGAAACCCTGTCGGGCGGTTTCGAGCTGGACGAACACGGCGCCGCCGTGGCGGTGCATGTGCTGCAAACCAACCCGGCCAAGCGCTTTTTGCGCTCGAAAGCGTCCTGGCAGCGGGTGCCGCTGTTCGGTGAGCAGAGCCGGCGCAACGTGCTGATTCACTCCAACCACAACATGCGGGCCAGTCAAACGCGGGGCATTCCTGATTTGGCGCCGGTGATCGAGGTGATTAAGCAGGCCGGGCGCTACATCGATGCCGAACTGATGGCGTCGGTGATTAGCTCGAAATTCACCGTGTTCATCAAGTCCGACCGCGATGGTGGTGGGGATGCTTATGGGCCGGGAGGGGGCAGGACAGGCGCAGCGGATGACGATGACGACGACAGCGACGAAGCCCGCGACCTGCGCCTGGGTGATGGCCTGGTGTATGAGCTGGACGAAGGCGAGAGCATTGAAACGGCCAACCCGGGGCGACCGAATGCGGCCTTTGACCCGTTCGTGACGGCGCTCTGGCGCATGATCGGCGGCGCCATTGGCGTGCCGTTTGAAGTGTTGATCAAACATTTTACCGCCAGTTACTCGGCCAGCCGGGCGGCACTGTTGCAGTTCGCCCATTACATCATGGTCGACCGGGCGAACTTCGTCGTCGACGTGTGCCAGCCGTATTACGAAACCGTGATCGCGGAAGCGGTGGCGCGGGGGCGTCTGCGCTTGCCGGGGTACTTTCAGGACCCGCTAGTCCGCCGGGCCTACTGCCAAACACTGTGGCACGGGCCGAACCTGGGCGAGCTGGACGAACTGAAGGCGGTCAACGCGGCCGAGAAGCGGCTAAAGATCGGCATCAGTACGCACGAACGGGAAAGCCGTCACTTGCTGGGCCAGGGCTGGGAGCAAATCAACAACCGGCGCGTGATCGAGGAGCGCCGCAAGTACAAACCGGCGGCGCCGAGTGCGCCGCCCAATGACGACAACGTCGAACAAGGCCCCGAAGGCAACCGCCAACGGGGCTTTTTGCTGCCAGGGGAGGACGCATGAAAAAGCTGATGGCCTTGCAGTTTCTGGCCTCACAAGCCTGGGCGCTGCCGCCGATGATGCTGGCCGACATGGAAGCCATCGCCCGCCGAGAGCTGAAGGCCGGCAGCCTGGAGGCACTGGCCACGCAAGACGGCGAGGGGATGAAATCGGCCCCCGCCGTCGAGCTGCGCGACGGGGTGGCACTGATCAAGGTGCGCGGGGTGGTGTCGCGTTATGCCAGCTGGATGCACGACATCTGCGGCGGCACGTCGACCGAGGCGCTGGCCAAGTCGCTGTCGGCTTCGATTGAAGACCCCAAGGCCCGCGCCGTGGTGCTGTGGTTCGACTCGCCTGGTGGCCAGGTCAACGGCCTGAATGAAATGGCCGAAATGATCTATCAGGCCCGTGGCCGGAAAAAGATCGTCGCCTATGTCGGCGGCCAAGCCTGTTCGGCGGCGTACTGGATGGCTTCGGCCTGTGCCGAAGTGGTGATCGACGCGACCGCCGAACTGGGTTCGGTGGGCACGGTGGCGGGGTTTCGCATCCTGCCGCCGGTCGAGGGCGAACAACGCATCGAAGTCGTGTCGAGCAATGCGCCGAACAAGCGCCTTGACCCGACCAGCGAGGACGGCCAGGCCGCGGTGCAGACCATCGTCGACGACCTCGAAACGGTGTTCATCGACGCGGTGATCCGAAACATGGGTGTCGGCCGCGACAAGGTCCTGGCCGACTTTGGCCGGGGCGGCACCTTCATCGGTGCCAAGGCAGTAAAGCAGGGCATGGCGCACCGCCTCGGCAGCTTGGAAGGCTTGATCGCCGAGCTAAGCGGCCGGCAGTCGTCGCGCCCGATTCAACCACTCAAGGCGTCAACCGCCGCCAAGACCAACGTAGGAGCAAACCATATGCCTCTGACTATCGCAGAAGGGGCGACGGCGGCCGCCGTTGCTGACGCCCTGAAGGCCCAACACCCGGACGCTTTCGCCGCCATTGCCGCCACCGGTGCGGCCGACATGGCCACCGCCGTCGAAGCGGCCCGTGTGACGGGGCACGCGGCGGGCAAAGCCGAAGGGGAAATCGCCGGCCGTACCGCTGAAACCGCACGCGTCACAGCGGTGTTTGCCAACAGCCTGCCCGGGCACGAAAAGCTGATTCAGGCCTTGGCCTTGGACGGCACCACCAGCGGCCTGGAAGCCGCCGCGCAGATCATCGCCGCCGAGAAAAAAGGCGGTGCCGACTACCTGCACGACGCTGCCAATACCGAAGCCAACAAGGTCAAGGGCGGCGCCGAACCCCAGGGCGGAAAGTCCACCGTTGACCCGAAAACGCTGGCCGCTGAAGCCCGCACCCTGGTCGACTCCGAAGCCGCCAAGGGCAACAAAATCACTATTTCCGCCGCTGTGCGAATGATCCAAGGGGGTAAAGCCTGATGCGTCAACACATTGAAAGCCGTCGCGCCGGTACGGATGCCGAGCCTTGCCGCATTGCCGCTTATGACGATGTCGAAGGCGAGTTCAAGCAAGCCGCGGGGCCGAGCGAAGCGCCGTTGATGGGCGTGACCGGTAGCCTGGGTGCCGTGGCAGGCACCGTCTGCGACGTGATCCGAAGCGGTCCAACCGAGCTGGAGTATGGCGGCGCCGTGGGCTTTGGTGACCTGTTGACCGCCGACATCGCCGGTCGTGCGGTGAAGGCGAAACCCGGCGAAGCCTACATCGCTCGCGCCGACGAAACCGGTGACGCCGGCACCATCGGCCGCGTGTTCATCGAGCGCGGCTTTGTGCCGGCCGCTTAATTTGACCCTGGAGTAATTCAAGCATGCCAGCCCCGTTTCCTATTGACCCGGTCCGTACCGGGATCGTCATTGCCTACCGCAATGACAAACTGATCGCTGATCAGGTGATGCCGCGTAAGTCCGTTGGTGGCGAACAGTTCAAGTGGTTCGAATATGACAAGGCCGAGCGCCTGACCCATATCGACACTGAAATCAGCCGTAAGGGTGCCGCCCTGGAAGTCGAGTTCGCGGCCGAGGAAAAAGACGCCTCGACTGCCGATTTCGGTCTGGACGACGTGGTCCCGCAAAGCGACATCGACAAGGCCGCTAACAGCAACTATGACCCGCTCGACCACGCCTCGGAAGCGCTGACCGACCTGATTTTGTTGGACCGCGAAGTCCGTGTCGCCCGGGCCACCTTCAACCCGGATAACCATGCCTACGGCAAGCCGTTGGCGGCCGGGGAAAAGTTCAGCAATCGCGACGCCGACCTGTTGCCGTTCTTGCTGGCCCAGCTCGACGGCCCGCTGATGCGTCCGAACACGTTGACCATCGGCCGCGCCGAATGGACCCAGTTGCGGGTCAACCGCAGCATGGTCGCGGCAGCCCACGGCAACAGCGGCGACAAAGGCGTGGTGAGCATCGCCCAACTGATGGAACTGCTGGAAATCGAAAACGTATTCATCGGCGAAAGCCGCGTGAACATCGCCAAGAAGGGCAAGCCGGCCGAGGTCAAACGGGTGTGGGCCGGGCATTGCGCGTTCACCTACCAAGCGGCCAACGTTGAGATTCCGGCTGGGACTCTGACCTGGGGGGCTACTGCGCAATATGACGATCGCTTCGCCGGGACCTGGTACGACGAAAGCGTCGGCCTGAAGGGCGGTTACCGCCTGCGCGTCGGTGAGCAAGTCAAGGAACTGGTGATTGCCAAAGAGTGCGGCTTGCTTCTGCAAAACGTGATCTAAGCGTCGCCACACTGTACCGAGAGCCCCGCCCAGTGCGGGGCTTTTCGCAGCCGAAAGCCCACCCAGGCGGGTCGGCTTTCGCATGCGAAAAGGGGGAGCCGTGAGCCGATTTAACATTGTTGAACGAACGATGCTGATTTGTAAGGACGCCACGGCGCAGGTGCTGACGGACGCGGGCGAGCGCTTCGATGTCGAGGGCATTTTCGACAATGCCGAGGTCGATTTCGAGCATCGAAAAGAAGGCTCCAGCGACTCTGGCGGTTTGAAGTTCAAGCGCCGGCAACCGGTGTTCACCACCGGCGATCAACGCTTGGCCGGGATCAGCAAAGCGTGGCGGCTGACCATCAAGGACAAGGTTTACTTTTGCCCTGCGCCTTATGCCGACGGTGCGGGCTGGCTGACTCTCTGGCTGGCCGACAGCCTGGACGAACCCGCCGTAGGGGAGGGCGCAAGTCATGGCAGCCAGTGGCGTTAACTTTCAACTGAACTTCGCGCAAGAAATCACCCGCGTCACCGCGCAGATTCAGGCCACCCCCGAACAGGTGACGAAGGCCGGCGAGCGAGCCCGCCGTAAAACCATGCGCTGGTTGTCGACGCGTATGGCGCGCGAAATCAGCCAGGCCCTGCGGGTGCCGCAGAAAAGCTTAAAAGCGCGCTGGAGCACGACCACGGCCGGCTCTGGCGCCGAACAAGTAACGATTCTCTGGTTTGGCACCTTGCCGTTGCCGGCGGAGAACGCGGGTCGACCCCGACAGGGCAAGAAGGGCACCACGGTCGCGGGTCGTCGCTTCGACGGGGCGTTCTATCGCAGCGTTTACGACGGGGTTTCGCGGGTCTGGATTCGCAAAAGCCGCGCCCAGGCGCTGGGTCTGCAACTGCCGGCTATGAGTCGGCAGAACGGCGGGGGCAGTGCTCGCTTTCTTGATCTTGGTGGCAGCAATGACAGCAGCAACCGGGGCCGTTTCCCGGTGGTGCGTGTCGGCATCGAACTAGCCGACATGGCCGACGAAGTGTTCCGCCGTTACGAGCGGCGTGCCCTGGCGCGGTTTGCCGAGCTGATCGAACAAGAAATCAATTACGCGGTGAACCATGAGCGGAAAACCTGACGAATCCCAAGTCGATTTGACCGAATTGCATAACCGGATTATCGCGGCCATACGCGAGCGGTTCGGTGCGCGGTTGACGACCGTGGACATGTACAACCCCGTGGACCCGAACAGCCAGTCGATCAAGACGCCGGCGGTGCTGCTAGAGCTGGCCGAGATTCGCCCCAGTGGTCGCGCCACGGGCGGCCGCACGCCGATGGAGCTGATATGGACCGCGCACTGTGTCTTGAGCGCCCAGACCGAAAACGTGCAGCTAGAGGTGCGCAACTTCGCGGCCCACCTGCTGCGCCTGATCGATGGCGCCCGATGGGGGCTGGATTACGTGGAACGCGCTAGCGATTTAGAGGCGTTTCCCGGGTTGTTCACCCCGGGCGAAAAAGGTTTTGAGAGCTGGCTGGTGAGCTGGAAGCAAACGGCCCATGTAGGCGAAGCCTGGGAACTGCCCGTCGATGGTCCGGCGCTTGAGGTGTTCATAGGGCAAGACCACGTAGGTAACGATCAGCCGGAGGCGTGATGGACGTTTTGCAGCGCCTGGAAGAGCTGGAACGTCGCGTTGCCCAAATGGTGGTGCGCGGCAAGATTGCCGAGGTCGACCCCGTCAAGGCCGTCGCGCGGGTCCAGTACGGGCCCGGCATGACAACCGGCTGGCTACCCTGGAAGCCGATCCGGACCGGGAAGGCGATTGTCTGGTGGTGCCCCGAAAAGGGCGAAGGGGTCACGGTGATCAGTGAGGGTGACCTGGCTCTGGGCGAGATTCTGCCCGGCAGCTATCACAAAGACTTTGTCGCGCCATCGAGCGACCCCGACCTGTTTTTGATCCAGTACGGCGATGGCGGGTCGGTGTCTTACGACCGCAAGGCGCACTTGCATCGCCTCGACTTGCCCGCCGGCGGTCGCGCCGAAGTGGTCGCCCCGGGTGGCGTCAAGATTACCGGTGACACCGAAATCGACGGCACGTTACGCGTAACGGGCGACATCAAAGGCGACGCCGAAGTCGGTGACGCCGTGCGCAACATGAGCGCCGACCGGGCGCTGTACAACGGCCATAAACACGGCAACAGCCCGGCCCCTGATCCGCAACAGTGAGAACAGCATGAAGCAAGGTATGGACAGGGTTACAGGGCGCCTGATTGGCGGCATCCCTTATCTGTGGCAACGCCTGAGCGATGTCATAGCAACGCCAGTCGGCAGCCTGGTCGGCCGCCGTGACTTTGGTTCTCGGTTGTTTGAACTACTCGACCGAAACGTCGATTCGGAATTCCACATGGACGCCTTTGTCCGGCTCGCTGAAGCGATCAACAACAAGGCCAACGGCCTGGACGACTTCAGGCTGTTGACGATGCGGGTAGAGGTGGTGGCCAGCAACCATATCGAGCTGTTTCTAAACGGCCTGCTGTACGAGCAGGGAAAAGCCAGCGCGGTGGAATTGGAAAGGATCTTGCTCAAATGACAGGCGTAATCCCGGCTTTGCTGCCGCCTTTGACCGTTGTCAAAACGGTCGACTATGAAGTCATTGTCGCTGAAATCGCCGCTTCGGCCGGGGTGGAGAACAATAGCCCGGCCGATCCGGCCTATCGGGTTGTGCTGGCCTGCGCCTATCGGGAAATGCTGATCCGCCAGGAAATGAACGAGCAGGCCAAGGGGCTTACGTTGGCACATGCCTACGGCAGCCAGCTCGACCACATTGGCGTCACCTACTACCGCAACCCTGACGGTAGCCCGATCCTGCGCCGCGCTGGCGAGTTGGACGACGACTATCGGGCCCGCTTGCAGGAATCGCCCGAGGGGCTGTCGGTGGCGGGCCCCGAGGGCGCCTATCGCTTTCATGCGCGCAATGCCAGCCAGGAGGTCAAAGACGTTTCAGTCGACAGCCCGCAACCCTGTGAGATTGACCTGTTTGTTCTGGGGCGCACGGGTGACGGCCAGGCCGGCCCCGGGCTGTTGCAGGCGGTCGACAGCTATCTGAAGCCGTTCCGGCCCTTCGGTGACCGTGTGCGGGTGCGCTCGGCGGAGATTGTGCGCTATGCCCTGAATGCGACGGTGTTTGTGTCGTCCGAGTTGGACCCGGCAATGGCGCTTGAAGTCGCTGAGAAGCGCGCCAAGGCGTATGTAGCGCAAATGCACAAGCTGGGCGGCCAAGTTGTGCGTTCGGCCGTCGACGCGGCGCTGACGGTCGAGGGCGTGACTGAGGTTGTGTTGAATGGCTGGAAGGACATTCGCTGCGTTAAGTCGCAGGCGCCGTATTGCTATGACGTGGTGCTACGGCAGGGAGGATGACCGATGAACATCCTACCGCCACACCTGGCCGAGCTTGAACGCAAGATTGACGCCAGCACGGCGCGAATCGACGCCATTCCGGTGCGCACGGAAACCCTGTGGAATCCTTGGACGTGCCCGGTCGAGGTGTTGCCCTGGTTGGCCTGGAACTTGTCCATCGATCATTGGCGGGCGAGCTGGTCCGAGCAAAAGCAACGGGCGGCGGTGGCCAGTTCCCTGGACCTGCACCGGATCAAAGGGACGTTGCGCGCGGTCGAGCAGGCGCTATCTGAGTTCGACCTGACGCCGAAGGTCACGGAATGGTTTGACGCGGTGCCTCCGTTGCCGCGTGGCACCTTCCGGCTTGACCTAGCCACCGACAGCGTTCCGATAACGCCTGAGCTGGACGCGCGGATCATGACTGCCCTGGAGCAGAACAAGCGCGCGTCGATTCACTTGGCCACCGTCCATATCAAGTTGGAAGGGCGAAGCCAGTCCCGAGCCGTTGCGGCCTCTGTCGCGGGGGAAGTGACCACGATCTACCCGTTACAGGTAACGCAGTTAGAGCAAACGCATACCAAACGCGCGGCGGCGGGTGTGGCGACGATGACCGAAAACACCACGCTCTATCCGTTGCAGGCCACGGCTTTCGAGCAGCACTGTCGGTTGCCGACCGCCGTGGGCACCTTGACCACCGGTGATGCCACCACGCTTTACCCGCTTCAACCGACGTTGCTCGAGCAGCGCGCTAACCCTGCCGTGGATTCGGTAGGTGGCGATTCTGGCGAGCAAACCACGATCTACCCCCTGCAAATGACCGAGCTGGAACAGCAAGCCGCGACGATTCAATCAGTCGGCGCGGACGGGGTGGAACTGACAACTATCTACCCGCTGGAGGTGTGATGGCAGCGCAAGAGTTCTACACAATTCTGACCAAGGCCGGCTTTCAATACGAAGCCGAATGCAAGGCCAACGGCAAACCGATCAAGCTGGTAAAAATGAGCGTCGGTGATGGTAACGGTGCGTCCTATAACCCCGTGGATACGCAAACTACGCTGAAGCGCAAGGTGTGGGAGGGCAACCTAAACAATCTGTATCAGGACAAGGTGAACACGGCCTGGCTGGTGGTCGAGGCCGTCATTCCTGAAACGGTGGGCGGGTGGTGGGTGCGCGAGGTGGGTGTCTGGACCGACACCGGCGTGTTGTATGCCATCGGTAAATACCCCGAGTCATACAAACCGTTGATCAACAACGGCGCCGGTCGCGAAGTCAGTATCCGCACGATCTTCACCACGTCCAACGCCGACAACGTGACGTTGATGCTCGACGGGTCGGTCATTCAGGCGACCCGCGCCTGGGTGAAAGATTTTGTTGATGCCGAGTTGGCCAGCGTCTTGTCGGCGGAGCATGAGGCAGGCAAAACCCACACCTACCCGCTGGCCAATTTCATCGAAACCGATTGGGTGTCGGAGTCGAGTCAGTCGGAATACCTGGCGGAGATTTTCCGCACCTTTGGTCAGTCGGGGGTGTTGGGCAGTCGCCAATACGGTTCTGCCGGTACCGAGTCGTTCAACCGCACGTTCGACGGCGCTTATTCGGCCATCAACCTGCACAACCACCCGAACCTACTGGCGACCCCCGGGCTGGGTGAAATCGCGGCCATGATCAATGGCCACATGGTCAGGACGCGCCATAACGACTATCGCTTGCGCAGCGCGGCGCCGGGTAACTACCTGGCGATGGTGGACATTGCCCCACCAGCAGCCCCCGCGTCGGTGAATGCGGCGGTCGGTATTCCGGCGAAGGTTGCGGAAATGCGCGAATACTTTCGGGCCTTTGCGGCGCGTGATACGTCGATTCGCGACTATCAGCCCCATTTTCGCTGGAACCTGTCGGTGCTGGAAATCTGGCCGGAGCTGTTGACCGATGAGGTGAATGACACCTTTGAAAGCTTCCGCCATCTGGAGGAAATCAACGGCTATCGCGACCTGTTGTCGCGCACTTTGTTGATGGGCGCCACCGGCTTCAGCGGTCGCAATGAAAACGGGTCGTTTATCCCCGGCTCGGTGCGGCAAGTGTCCAAGACGGGGCGGCCGCAGTACGTGGCCTGGCGTTATCGCATTTCGGTCGCGGACGTGGGCAGCGTCGGGGATTACCCCGTGGACAAACTCATTACCCCGCTCGATTTGCCGTTGCAGCGTTGGCACGCGAACCTGACGGGGCCGCAGGTGGCAACAAGCCGTCGCCAGCGGTGGCGTATCAACCGTGAGCTGTCGGTCGATCCGACCTGGGGTGCGTACAACGAAAGCCCGACCATCGACCTGCTGGATGAGTTGATGGCCAAGGTGCCGGGGCTGGATGGCGCCGGGGCGAACTTGGTCGAGCAGTACACCGACAGCGGCGTGGTCACCAAGCTGACCAAGTGGGACAGCCCTGAGCTGCTGAACGCGGCTTACTACAACCGCCGGTATGGGCATGAACGCAATGCCAGCGGCCGTACCAAGGGCCTGCGCAGTTACAACGACCCGACGCTGTTCGTCGCGTCCAATACGCGCCCTGAGGTGGCGTCGTTTGCGGCGGATGGCCAAACCTATCGCAACAGCTATGCGATTCCATTGGAGTTGATCTTGCGCACGCCGCTGGAGGGTTGGAACCCCTACGGCATCGCCACGGTAGCCGCCACGCCCGGCGACGGGGCCACCCCCCAAACCGCCTGGACTGGGCGCAGTGATGGTTCTCGCCACTACATCACGCCGGCCGAGATGTTCTCTGACACGGTGTTAGACCCCGATCCGGCGGATACCGGGGCGAGCCCGCGCTGGGTCTTGGATAGCACCGGAACGCCTCGACTGCTGCGGGCCTCGGGCATCTACGCGGTGTTGCCGAAAGTCGAGGGCGCTGGCGGCCTGGTCCTGCGTTACCCGGTCTATCCGATGTACCACGAAGGGGGCTGGGCGGCGGCGGCCGTTGATGCCTTGGCGGGCGACTGCACGACCAGCATGGTGAGCTTGATGCGTGGCCACATCACGCAAAAAGACTCGATTGCGGAAATGAGTGAGTCGATCCGGATACTTAAAAACGAAGTTTCGCAACTTAAACAGAAATAAACCGGGGAATTATTATGGGCATGTCGGCACTGCTGGCTGAGGCTACTCGCCTTGTAACAATGTTTCAGGATAAAGAGAAAGGCATTAAAGACGCCGTGGCCGCTGCTGTCAGTGCGGTCCCGGTGATGAGTAAGATTTATTATGTCAACGCTATTGCCGGTGATGATGCCACCGGTTTAGGCGACAGGCTCAAGCCATTCAAGACGATTGCAAAGGCCGTGAATGCCATCCCTTATGGAGGCGGTGGCTATATCCGGTTGTTTGGTCATGAGCATGTGATCGACAGCCTGATTTTCATCATTTCCAAGAACATTACGATTGCGATGGCCGAGGGTGAGACGGTCATGCCAATCCTGCGAAACGTGTGCATTCCGGCCAACGGTGCAGACGGTTCGGGGAACCTGGATAACTCGACCACTGGCTTTATGATGGATAGTTCTACCGTCGTGCTGGATAACTTGCGCATTCGCACGGCCAACTATACGAAGCCTGAGTCAACGACGAACAACGTCTATACCGGTTTGTTCCGGCGCTACGATCGACCGCTGGGCATGATTCATCTGTCTCGTTGCGAAGTTGAACTGGGTGATACCTCGCTTTCTCGTCATACCATCAACGGGCAAACCGGTATTGTTTCGTTGTACTCGAACAAGATCAGTCGAGTGGGACCGGTCGTTAAGAACACGCCATTAATCGAGACCGCAGGTACTCCGATTATTTTGTCTGCGCAAAATAATACGTTGCCGGCTGGCGCTAAATGGTCGGGTGATTATTTGACTGGCGTTGTTTTTGACTCTAACGGCGCGCCTAGAAGTGTCGTTAGTAACTTGGTTCTTGGTTGATTCGGTGACTAATGATGCGACTTAACTTTACATATGATGGGCAGTTTTATTCGGCGTTTACCGTGGAGGATGCGCTAGCAGCGGGGATACCGGTGTCTGTGCTGGCCGGAGCTGCTGCTGAGGATATCCAGAAAGGGATTGATGCGGCCGTGGCCCAGGCTCGTGCGCGCAATGCCACCCGGATCGATGGCCAGGATTCCATGTATTTGCTCAAGGCGAATGAAGCCGAACGCTATATCTCGGCCGGCTCGCCAGTGGATGCCAGCGACTATGTGTTGCTCAAGGCCGAAGCCGAGGCGTTGCAGATTACCCCGCAGGAACAGGCAAACCGGGTGATTGAAGCCCGGGATTCCTGGCTGGCCGTGGCGGCCCGCATTGAAGCAGCCCGCATCGGCGGCAAGGGCTCGCTGACAGAGTTGGCCACCGTCGAAGCGGTGGTCGCCGCCGGTGAACTGGTGATCGCTGAGCTGGACGCCATCTAAGCCAGCGCCTCCCCGCTAAGACACCCCCAAGCCGCGAAAGCGGTTTTTTTTCGCCTGAAAGTCCCCGCCCTGGGGGCTTTCGCTTTCTGCTGGAGATTGAAATGGCAGCTGATTACCTGCACGGGGTCGAGCAGTTTTTTCTCGAAAACCTCGACCGCCCTATCGAAGTCCTGGCGGCATCGACCATCGGCCTGGTGGCCACCGCTGACGATGCCGACCCGCTGGTGTTTCCGCTCAATACCCCGGTGCTGTGCAACAGCGACAAGCTAATCGCCAAGGCCGGCATGACGGGCACCCTGCGTGATGCGCTGAACGACATCTACCGCCAGTCCGGCGCGGTGGTCGTGGTGGTGCGCGTCGACGCGACGGAAACCCCTGAAACCCAAATCGCCGGGGTGGTCGGCACCATCGACAACGAAACCGGCAAATACACCGGCCTCAAGGCGTTGTTGGCCGCTGAATCCCTGGTCGGCGTGCGCCCGCGGCTAATCATCGCCCCGGAGTTCAGTCACCTGACGGGCGTGGGTGCGGCAATGGAAGTGGTTGCGAAGAAGCTCAACGCAATCCCAATCATCGACGGCAGCGAGAAGGGCTATTCCGCCGTTATCGGCGAAGCGGCGTTGTATCAAGAAACGCTGTTCGTGAACTGCGGTGTCAAGGTGCTGGACGAGGTTACCGGCCAGGTTGTGACCCGCAAGGCGTCGCCGACCATCGCCGGGCATATCGTGCGCGTCGACAATGAAGAGGGCTATTGGAACAGTGCGTCGAGCCGGAAAATCTTCGGGATCCTCGGCACGTCCGAAGTGATCGACCATGCCATCGGCAGCACCACCAGCAAGGCCAACTTGTACAACAGCAAGAACGTGGCGGTGATCGTCAATCAGCAAGGCGGCTGGTATCTGTACGGCAACCGCTTGGCCAATTCCGTGATGATGCCGCACCAGCGGATTCGCTACATCGTCGGCGATTCGATCCTGTACGCGCACCAGGAATTGCTCGACCGCAACGTCACCCAAGGTTACGTGGATGGCGTGAAGAACCGGGTCAACAAACTGATCCGCCGATTGAAGTCGCGCGACGTAATCAGCGGCGGCGAATGCTGGGTCGACAAGGAACTGAACCAAGCCGCCATCGGCGCCGGCCAGGTGTATTGGGATTACGACCTGGGCTTCTACGACGTGGCCGAACGTATGACGTTCCGTCAGCACATCAGCACTAAATACAACGAAGCCATTTTCGAGTAAGGGGGTGATCCATGGGCGCCAAGCTGCCTAGTGTTTTGGTCGACGTGAATTCGTTCTTCAAGGACGAATCATTTGCCGGCCGCTGTAATACCGCCACCTTGCCCAAGGTTGTCACCAAGACGATGGACCAGACCCTGGCCGGCGTCGCGGGTGACATCGAGCGCGACCTGGGACGCCTGGAAAAGCTGGAGTGCGATGTCACTATCTCTGACTACTCCGAGCGCATTACCGGCCTTCTGGGCGCGCGTGACAGCCGTGAAGAGGTGTTCACGCTGCGCGGTGCGGTCGACGTGGGCGGGATCATCAAGACGGTGATTGTGCGCATGCAAGGCTTCTGGAAGTCCGCCGAGTTCAACGAATGGGCCCCGGAAAAAGAGGCCACCATGAAATTCGCCATCGCGGTCGAGCTGTTCCACTTTGAGGTGGACGGCAAAGAGCTGATTTACATCGACAAGCTCAACAACGAATTCCGCGTCAACGGCGTGGACCGCAACAAAGAAATTCGCGCGGCGCTGGCCCAGTAAGGGCCGGCGTTTTTTTGCCCCATTTTTGAGGAATCCCCATGAGCAAGCCTGTAATCCTGACCCGCCCAATCACACGCGGCGAAACCGAAATCACTGAGGTCACCTTTCGCGAGCCCGGCGCCGGCGAATTGCGTGGCCTGGACATGTTCGACGTGATCCGCATGGGTGTGAACGCGCACCGTGTACTGGTGCCGCGTATCGCCAATATCACCGCCAACGAGTTCGACCTGCTGGCCCCCAAAGATCTGTTGAATGTGCAGACGGAGGTGGTCGCTTTTTTCACGGATTGACCGCCGTACCGCACGAAGTAATGGAGGCGGAAGCCGACATTTTCCTGGTCTTCACCGGCTGGGATGCGCTGACGACGGAGCGCATGCGGCTTGAAGAGCTGATGCGTTGGCACAAGATCGCGCTTGCTCGGTACGAGCAGGGCCGGGCCGGGCAGTCCTGAGAGGGGCCGCCCGGCCTTTTTTTGGGGTGGGCTATGTCGAATTCTATGCGGCTAAACCTGATCATGGGCTTGGTGGACAAAATCACCGGGCCCATTCTGAAGGTGACCGATACCACGTCGCGGATGGGCGAAAAAATCAAGGCGACCCAGTCCGAGCTGTCGCGCCTGGGCAATACCTCTAAGGACATCGAGCACTTCAAAGCGCTCGAGGCGCGCACCGGCCAGACCGCGCAGGCCTTGGCCCTGGCTCAATCCAAAGCGCAGGCCCTGGGGCAGCAGCTGAATGCCACGGCCAACCCGACCCGCAAGATGACGGATGAATTTACCCGGGCGGCCGAACAGGTCAAACGCTTGCAGGCACAACAGCAGTCCGAACGCCTGGAGCTTCAGCGCACCGGCCAGCAGCTTGCGGCAACGGGGGTGAACACGGGGAGGCTTTCCGAAGCCACGCGGCGTATTGAAGTGCAGACGCGCCGCTACAACGAGCAATTGGCCAAGGAACAGAAAGCCTTGGCCTTGGTCGCCGAAAAGCAAAAGCGCCTGGGTGAAATCAAGCAGCGCAACAGCGACATGAAAATGTCGGCGACGGGTGACGCCATCGGGGTCGGTGTGGCCATCGCCGGCGCGAAACAGCTGGTCGATGCGTATGGCGAAGTAGTCACCGCGCGCAATGACGGTTTAGCCCTGGGGCTGGATGAGGCTGGCATTAATTCGATTACCGCCAAGGCCAAAGAGTTTTCGAACATGTGGTCGGGCACCACGCAAAAGGAGTTCATCGAAGGCGCGGTCGAAATCAAGTCGGCGATTGACACCTTGGGCGCCGAGGCTATCGGCGACTTCACCAAAATTGCGGCGTTGGTGGCGAAGTCGACCAAGTCGACCACCGCCGAAATGACGTCGCTGATGTCGACCGGCTACGGCGTGTATCGCCGCCAGTTCGACGACTTCGGTAAAGCGGTGGTGGCGGGCTGGGACAAGATGAGCGCGGAAGAACGCGACATTGAGTTCGGCAAGTACTTCGCGGCGGGCCTGGTCGAAACGGTCAACGTGTTCAAATCGGACGGGCAGCAGATGTCGGCGGCGCTGACCAACTTGGGCGCGACCGCCACGTCGGCGAACATTCCGTTTGCCGAGCAGTTGGCTATTCTCGGCCAGCTTCAGCTCACGATGTCCGGTTCTGAAGCGGCCACGAAGTACCGTTCGTTTATCGGCGCGGCCGCCGGGGCCAGTGAAAAGCTGGGCGTCTCTTTCATGGATGCCAACGACAAGCTGTTGTCGATGCCGGCAATTCTGGAAGTGCTGCGCAAGAAGTACGGCGCCACCCTGGACGCGATGGAAACCCAGGAGATGAAAAAGGCGTTTGGCACCGACGAAGCTATCGCCCTGATCCAGCTGCTGTACCCCGAAATTGACTCGCTGAAAAAGAACATCAGCGGCATGGGTGAAGCGCTGAAAACAGGCATGTCGACCACTGAGCGCATGGCTCAAATCATGAACAGCGGCCCGAACGAGTCGTTTAAGTTGATGAGCCAGCGCATTCAAAACGCCAGTGTCACCCTGGGCGCGGTGTTCGCCCCGGCGATGATGTTTGCCGCCGGTGCCGTGGGCCAGCTGGCCAGCCTGATCGGCAGCCTGGCCGAGCGCTTTCCGTTTCTCTCCCAGGTGATTGGCTTCGCCCTGGTCGGGCTGGTGGGCCTGAAGGTGGCGTCGATTGCCGCCCGATTTGGCTTCGCGTTCCTTTCTGATGGACTGATGCTGGCCCGCCGTTCGCTGATGTTCTTCACGGCGGCCAACCTGCGCACGCAAGCGGCGTTACTCGTAACGCGAGTTCGATCGATCGCGGCTGCGGCGGGGGTATTGCTGCTGGGCACCGCCAGTCGTGCCTACGCCGTAGGCGCGGCGGTGATGACTGCAGCGCAATGGGCGTTAAACGTGGCCATGTCGGCCAACCCCATAGGCCTGGTGATTGCCGGCATGCTGGCATTGGTGGGTGTGGTGGCCCTGGTGGTGCGCTATTGGGAGCCGCTGAAAGGCTTCTTTGGCGGGCTGTGGGAACGCATCAAGGTCGTGTTCTCGGCGGCCTGTGAAGTCATTAAGGCGCTGTTGGCTTATTCGCCGATGGCCTTGCTGATGCAGACATGGGCACCTCTGACCGCCTTTTTCCGCGGCCTATGGACCAACGTCAAAATGGTGTTCTCGGCGGCTTGGGAGTTCATCAAAGCGCTGATGAACTTCGCCTTTGTCTGGTCGATCTTCCTGGTGTGGGAGCCGCTAGTGGCGTTCTTTAGTGGGCTGTGGGAGCGCGTTAAGGTGCTGTTCTCGGCGGCCTGGGAGTTCATCAAGGCGCTGATGGCCGATTCCCCTCTGGCGCTGGTGACTCAGGCGTGGGAACCACTGTTTACGTTCTTCGGTACGCTTTGGGATCGCATCAAGAGCGTGTTTGCTGAGTCGACCCAATGGCTGACGGACAAGGTTCTGGCGCCGGTCACGTCCATCATGGACAAGGTCGGGGGCTTTCTCGGCGACGGCGCGGTCGCCATCACGCAGAAAATCACAGGTGCGACCGACGCGGTGAACGCCGCACTGCCACCGGTGGCCCCGGGCGCGGGGGCGGTAGCCGCACCCGGGGCGCCCTTGGCGGCGCCAGTGGGAGGCGTGGCATCGCCGGCCGGTCGGCCGCCTTCAACGCAACAGGTCAATCAATACGGCGGCATCGTCGTGCAAGCGGCCCCGGGCATGTCGGAAGAGCAAGTCGCGAAGAAGGTGCGCGCCGAGCTGGATGCCCGCGACCGCCAGGCCAGTCGGTCGCAGCGCGGTCGTCTGGGGGATGGCCAAGGCTAATAAGCGAAATAGCTAAATAGCGAAACCGCCCCCGGGCGGTCTTCGCGGGGAGGGGTATGTCTGAAGTAATGATGGCGCTGGGCGATTTTCGCTTCAGCGTGGCCACCGCCGAATATCAGGGGCTGTCGACCTCGATGGCCTGGCGCTGGGCGAAAAAGGATCGTTACGGGGCCAAGCCCGGCAAGCAATTTCACGGCCCCGACAGCACTAGCAAAACCTTCGATATCACCGTTTACCCGCAGTCGCGCGCGGACGTGTTGCTGTTCGACCGCCTACGCATGATGGGCGACGCGGGCGAGCCGTTGCGCCTGGTGTCGGGTGGGACGGCCAAGGTGGAAGGCCAGTTAAAGCAGTCGGGGGCCGACTTGGGGTTGTGGGTGATCGACGGCCTGACCGTGGCGGATGAATTTTTCCTCAAGGACGGTACGCCCCTGGTGCGCAAGGGATCGCTGTCAATTTCCGAGTACGGGGAGGATGAAGCATGAGGACTTACCGCACCCGCCCGGGGGACATGCTCGACGCCATTTGCCATGTCCATTACGGCGCTCGCCCGGGGACCGCCGAAGCGGTTTTAGAGGCCAACCCGGGGCTTTGCCGGCGGGGCGCGGTGCTGCCTGAAGGACTGTTGATCGAATTGCCAGACCTGGCCCCGGCGCAAGCGCCTGGGCAAGTGTCGTTGTGGGATTGAGGACGACCATGAAAAAAGCTGACTACCGAATCACGGCCAACGATGCCGATATTACCGCCATGCTGCGCAAGCGCTTTATCAAGCTGACCTTGCAGGATTCCGCCGGTGAGGACAGTGACACCGTGGCGATTGAGCTGGATAACCGCGACAACCTGATTCGTCTGCCGTCGACGGGCGCGGAGCTGAAGGTGTGGATTGGCGAGCCGGGCGCCCTGGTGTTCAAAGGCGCCTATCAGGTCGACGAACTGGAAGAGCCGTTAGACGATCAGGCCCTGGTGATTCACGGCAAAGCGGCCAAGATGCTGGGCGGGATCAAGGCCCCGCGTGACGCCACGTTCGACGGGATTACCCTGGGCGCCCTGGTCGGCAAAATGGCCGCCGAGCATGGTTACATTGCCGCCGTAGCGCCGGATCTGGCGAAGCATGTTTTCAGCCATATCGACCAGCGTGCCGAATCCGATATGAATCTGCTGACGCGCCTGGCTCGTGAGCTGGGCGCTGTGGCGAAGCCGGTCGGCGGCCGTCTGGTAGTGGTGCCCAAGGGTGTGGCTCAGACCGTCACCGGCGCCGCGTTGCCGACCGTCGTTATTAGTGATCCGGAGAACAGCAGCGGCCGGGTCACGATCCAAGAGCGCAACGACTATCAGTCGGTGGTCGCGTATTGGTTCAACGAAGCCGAACAGCGCAAGGTGCCGGCGGTCGCGGGCATAGTCGCCGGCGCGGTGTCGGTGTACGGCGAGTCCCCGGACAATGCCAGCGAGGCCAGCGAAGACGCCGACAGCCAGGCGGGCCCGCGCTACATCATCCGCAAGACCCATACGGATCAGAAAAGCGCCCAGGAAGCGGCGGCGGCGCAACTGAAGAAACTGCAGCGCGGCAAGTCCACCATGTCCATCACCCGACCGCTGACGCCTGGAATTGTCGCCGAGGGCCGGCTCGATGTGCGCAACCATCGCACCAGCGCTAATCGACTGTGGCAGGTCGAGTCGGTTTCGCATGTCATTGGATCGGGCGGGGTGGCATCGTCGGCGGCGGAATGTGTGACGCCCGCGTAATACAGTCGGGGGCGATCAAGGCTTTACCGTGAGTATTTGGCCCTGGCAGATTTTACGTAGCAACGCAGACTTCAAATCAGCACATGCGTTTTCACACAATCTGGACCCAAAACAGACACTGAAAGTCTGGACTATATGCCTCCGTTCGACATATTCGTAAGCGCCGTGCCAAAGGAATCTCAGCAATGCACGATGTTTCAGATTGGGTGCTCATGATTTGCGATTGCATAGATTTAAGATCCTAGTTTTCGTTCTGTTATAAATAAAATTGACGACTATCCCTGAGCTCAGACAATCTGGTTTGAACACGTTTTCGAGAGTTTTCAAAACGTTTGGAGTTTTCTGGTATTTGCTTTGTTATGAAATATGTTTCAAAGTATTTATCCAGTAGGTCGGTCTTGTTTCTATTGCGAAGCATTCGGAGTAGGGCTCCAATGCCTCGGTGCGTACCATTCTTTTTTAGTTGCCGAAACATTATCTTCGCCCGTTTTCGTGCGGCCTGCTTGGTGCAGTGTTCCTTGATATAACCCGTTACCAAATTTTCAAACCATATTTCCGCTGGTTTCGACAGCCACCTCCCATGACTCAATCGGCATTTCGATATCGCATGGGTCGCAGACCCCAAGTCGATGTCATTGAATAGTGCGTAATAGAACGTTCTGAATCCGCTTAATACTTCTGCAACGTCAACACGCTTCGTAGGAGCAACCAAGCACCAGCAGGGGCACGGCTGGATTGCTCCCATTTGTCCTAGAAAATAAGCACCGAAACATGCTGAAAACACAGCCAGTAGATTGAATCGACTGGCTATATTTAGCGGAAGTAAAGCTGCGGCTACGCGCTCCCAACTGAGAGTGCTACTATTCTCAAACTCCAAACCCTCAAATTGATCACCATGGCATTCTACATGGATGAGGGGGATGTTACCGGTGGCTGCTTCTTGAGTTAGTTGATGTAGTATTTCTAAGAATTGATTGGCGTGACTGCAGCTTATTATCTCTATCGGTACATTAAATGATTCGGTTTCAGTACCTAAAGATGTTAAATATTCGGAGAGTATTTTCCCGGTTTCAACTTCGTCGGGTTCTAGTGATTGGATAATTACGATTCTGTTGAAGGTGAACCCGGCTAAAGACGTCATGTAGTATGATTACCTTTTCAGCAAATTATGAATGAATCGGGCTTTAATTCGCAGTGCATGCCCGATCTATAGGTTGTTCTGGAGTTCAATCTCAGCTAAGCATTGCTCGTCGTGCCAGCGTTGCCATGCTTCCTGTTCTTGCCTGTGGGTTTCGGCGCACACGATCCTGGGCCTAACCAAGTGGATATCATCAGGATCACTTGAGAAAATGTAGCGGTCTGCATGCTCAATTATAATCCTCCGTATTAGCTTGGCCATTTCAACATCCATTACTGTTCCGCGACCCCATGAGCGCCGCCCTATGCAGCTATGGAGAATGTGCTTAGGACTGAGCGGCAAGAGAATGTCTACGTTTTTCATTCCCCAGCCGCCACCAAAATCGTAGTTGGACGCGTCTTGATAGTTCAGGCGGATAAGCGGATTGTCCGACGTCGGCCAGCAAATACCTTCTGGGGCACGGAGAATCGTCCAACGCTGCCGTGGAAGGCGCCCGATGGTATTCGTGAGGAGATGCTTAATGTTCCAGAGCCATAGTTCTCTGCCAACAACCGCCTTCGCTTGTACCCGACCTCCACCGTCTGGCAGCTTTTCAACGTTGATCTTCACGGGGAAAGCTTCTGAGCTGTTCGGCTGAGTCCTTGGGGGTAATGAGCCTGATTTGACTGCTCTCTCCAAGTTACCAATTGAACTCTCTAACGTTTCATTGAGAAATGTCTCCAGCGTTCCGCGTTGCCGTGCAAGAAATTCTTTTAGCCGTGCGGGCGTGCGTAGATCTTGCGCTACGGCGAAGCGCGTTAAGCGATTCCAATGCTCAGGAGACATGCGCTGGTCATTGATTGCGAGAGAAATCGCCTCCTGTGCCGGGCTTTCAAACTCGCTACCCAGCCATTTTTCGATTTCATCGGATGCACCTCGCCCTGTTACAGACGTATATAGGTGGCTCTGATAGGCGATGCCTTTCAGACGTTGATCAATCCACAGCGGGTAGCTTGCACTTGGTACAAGAAGACGATAGGTAGAAATTTTCCCATCCTTCGCCCACTGCTTCAGGTAGAGCTTCGGAACGTAGTGGTTTTCCTTACGAAACTGCGTCATTTCCCCCCCCCAGGTGTGTAGGCGCTATGTACCAGAATGCAAGGTAACAAATGTTCTTCTGGATATGCGAACCCACCCGGTTAGTAGGCATACCGAACGACTGCTTTTCGCGATAGCAGTCTTTCAACAGGGGATGTGGCCGTCATCACTCCGGCGTCATCAGTACAGCGAGCGTCATCTTGATGAATTCTTCGTTGCGGTCAATAGCAGCCAGGGCACCGCGAACGTTCTCGGCGACTTCGGCCGCCCCGCGCTGCTCGACCCAGTTCGAAAGCTCCAGGATGGCGGCCTCAAGGGCGAGTTGGTTTTCGTTGATCCTGTACAGCAGGGAGGGGAGAAGGTCTGAGTGGCATCGCAAATCCTCGGTTTTGAGGGCAGCGTAGCATTGCTTTACATGAAAGATGTTTAACGATCGGCAGGACGCCGGAGGAGGACGAAAACTGGAAAGTTTTGTAACGGTTATCTAATAGTTTTGTAACACATGCCAAAAACAGTGGGTGCCGCTCAAACCCCAGAAACGAAAAAGCCCTGAATAATCAGGGCTTTTTCGGTACAAATATGGCGGAGGCGATGGGATTCGAACTCATGGACCTGTTACAGTCGACGGTTTTCAAGACCGTTGCCTTAAACCACTCGGCCACACCTCCGTTTGTGTTGCGGGCGCCATAATACCTGAATGAAACACACTGTCAAACTCTCTGCATGGCTTGTTACAGAGCGTCTGTTATGATCTTTGCGACTGAACGTTTCAAACCCAACAGGAGTGTCGCCATGCGCGAACAGGATTACGCAGTTAATAACAGCGTGCAGGCTGAGCAGCTAGAGGTTAGCCGCGTCCTGCGCAACACTTACGGCTTACTCGCCCTCACCCTCGCATTCAGCGGCGTGATGGCGTTTGTCGCGCAGCAGATGCGTGTCGGCTACCCGAACATCTTCGTGGTGCTGATCGGCTTCTACGGTCTTTTCTTTCTCACCAACAAACTCCGTGACTCGGCATGGGGCCTGGTTTCTGCGTTCGCGCTGACCGGTTTCATGGGTTTCCTGCTCGGCCCGATCCTCAATCGTTACCTGGGCATGCAGGGCGGCGCGGAAGTCGTCAGTTCGGCCTTCGCGATGACCGCTCTGGTGTTCGGCGGCCTGTCGGCTTATGTGCTGATCACCCGCAAGGACATGAGCTTCCTCGGCGGTTTCATCACGGCCGGTTTCTTTGTGCTGTTGGGCGCGACACTGGCGAGCTTGTTCTTCCAGATCAGCGGTCTGCAACTGGCGATCAGCGCAGGTTTCGTGTTGTTCTCGTCGGTCTGCATCTTGTTCCAGACCAGCGCCATCATTCACGGCGGCGAGCGCAACTACATCATGGCGACCATCAGCCTGTATGTATCGATCTACAACCTGTTCGTCAGCTTGCTGCAACTGTTCGGCATCATGAGCCGCGATGATTGATCGCCAGCCTTGAGTAAAAAACCCGCTTCGGCGGGTTTTTTATTGTCTGAAAATCGGGTCGCCGTTCCTCACGTGCCTGACACATCAACATTATTCGGCAATGACGATGCTGCCATCAGCCTGCTGCCGATAAATGGTGTAGGGCAACAGCATGGTGTCGAGAACGCCGGAAATGACTACGTCGATCAACACAAAGGGCGTGCCATTGTTGTATTGATACTCATCGATGCCCGGGCCTGGGGGCGCATGCAGACTGCAAAAGTCATAAGTCACGCCGCTATAGATCCGTGGAACCGCACCGCAGTAGGTTTTCTGTTCCTTAAGACTCTTTGCCGCAGCCTCGTCACTGCGCACCACCGTCTGAAACGTTCCGCAACCGGTGAGTATCAGCGCCGCCAGTAACATGACTTGAGTTTTCATGCCGTCAATCCTTCGCCGGAAAAAAAACAATCTACCCCTTTGCGAACAAAACAGCACTCACGCCATCGGTGGTAGCCGGCGCTTGACCGGGGTCTTCTTGACGATGGCTGTATTGGTTTCGGCGTGGCTGTTGAGGCGGTCGAGAAGGGTGTCCAGTTGTTCCATCGAGCGCACATGCAGGCGGGCGATGAAGCAGTCATCGCCGGTGACTTTGTCGCACTCGGTGAACTCGGGGATGGCCTGAATCTGTCGCTCCACTTCCTGCAACTGGCCCGGCAACGGGCGAATGCGGACGATGGCCTGGAGTTGATAGCCGAAGCATTTGGGGTCGATCTCGACGGTGTAACCCTTGAGCACGCCACGTTCTTCGAGGCGGCGCAGGCGCTCGGCGACGCTGGGCGAGGACAGGCCGCTGATCTGTGCCAAGGCCTTGAGCGAGCGGCGTGAGTCTTCCATCAATGCGCTGATCAGCACTTGGTCGATGTCGTCGGTCATGGGAATCCCCTGTTAGGCAATCGGCTGAATAAGCCTTGATAAAAAAGGCAGAAGCCGAGTTTAGCCTGCTTTTTGCGCTGGAGAAGCCCCCCGGTGGATTGGCATACTTTGGGCTCAAACACAGGAGGTTGATGATGGACAAAACACTACGTCGCGGGTCATTCGAAATGACCGCCGCCATGCTGATTTCCGGGACCATTGGTTGGTTCGTGCTGGTGTCCGGGCAACCGGTGCTGGACGTGGTGTTTTGGCGCTGCGTGTTCGGTGCTGCGACCTTACTGCTGATCTGCGCGGCGTTCGGCTTTCTGCGCCCCGGCATTTTGACATCCACCACTTTCTTGCTGGCTGTACTGAGCGGTGTGGCGATTGTCGGCAACTGGGTGCTGTTATTCGCGTCCTACTCCCGCGCCTCGATTGCCATTGGCACGGCGGTTTATAACGTCCAGCCATTTATGCTGGTGGGGCTGGCCGCGCTGTTTCTTGGGGAGAAAATCACCCTGCAGAAACTGTTCTGGCTGGGCATTTCGTTTCTCGGGATGCTGGCGATTGTCAGCGCACATGGTGAGCAGGGCGAGGGCGGCAACGATTACCTGATGGGGATTGGTCTGGCGCTGGGGGCTGCCTTTCTGTACGCGATTGCCGCGTTGATCATCAAACGCCTGACCGGTACGCCACCGCATCTGATCGCGTTGATCCAGGTCTGCACCGGCGTACTGTTGCTCGCGCCTTTTGCGCACTTCTCGGCAATACCGCAAACACCCAGTGCCTGGGCCAGTCTGGTAACCCTGGGTATCGTGCATACCGGTTTGATGTATGTGCTGCTCTACGGCGCGATTCAAAAGCTGCCGACAGCGCTGACCGGCGCGCTGTCGTTCATCTACCCGATTGCGGCGATTTTCGTTGACTGGTTCGCCTTCGGCCATCGCCTGGAGCCGCTGCAATGGATCGGTGTCGCCGCGATTCTGTTGGCCGCCGCCGGGATGCAGCAAGGCTGGGGCCTGAAGTTTCGGCGGGCAGTCACTCAGTAAAGTTTTAAAGAGGCTTCAGATGCTCCAGCACGACGCGATTTGCGCCAGTCGCTGGAACATCTCGCTTATGTCGGAGATGGACTTGTTTTTTTGAGCTCAATATTTGTCCCGGTAGAAGTTTCAAAAAAATATCTAATACTCTCCGTCGTCACACTAAAGGTAGCATAGTATTTTTCTGCTCCCTTGCTGCTGAATACTTCGGCCTTGGGGGAATTAGCGACAAATATACCGCAGGCCTCCAGCCAGCCGGGAGCATTCTGGATATCCTCTGGAGTTATATTCCATGTTGAGGAGCAATCTTTTTTAAAAATCAAGTAGCTCTCAATTAGGTCATTCTCCAGCTTTCTGAAAAGAGGGGTAGTGCTAATATGCTGGGTGTTCAATAATTCCTGGCACAGATCTTGTAGCTGGTGGGTTTTGTCTTTCCAGTCGGATTGTTGTAAATCAATTTTCTTGCATAGAGCTGGAAGGTGCCAGTCGACTATTTGAGTGTTGGACTTGTCGTTGTAGTGAGGTGTATGGAAAAAAATAGGAAGCGGGACCTGGTTAGGAATGTACTGGAAGTGCGGAGTGTTTTTATCACTGCTGCTTTCAAGTGAGTTTTGTACGATGAAGTCTCCAGGCTTTGCTCTTTGAATCAGGTAGTCAACCATTTCGACGAAGTATTCTGCCTTGTTGGAATTTTTCCCGTTTTCGCGCAGGCGGGATTCGTTTAAATATATAGAGTTGTTGTATTGCTGCAGTTTTTCGATGGGGGCTTTATTGAATGCTATTTCGCTATCGTCACGGAGTTTGCAGTGTAGCAAATCGAGTGCTTGGGCGTTTTCATTATGCCTATACATTCTGAAGTCAGGTGTGATGATTTTTTGTTCGATGAAATATGGGTTTGTGGGCTCCTGTTCGAGAAAAGGGGACCCATTCAATGTCAGAGGTATCGGCTGCGCTTGATTATAAAACCTGGAAATTGTTGTGTGGGCAGACTTCAACCTGGCCTGACGTTGTTTTTCTTGTGTGTCGTCAATCCCCAGCTTGTCCAGTAGTCGCTTTCTCGGGGCTTGAAGCACTTTTTCGGCAAAGGCTAAAGTTGTTGTTTTACCTACCAGGTCTATCATGTACGGTGATAAATGGTCTATATCATCAGGCTGAGTGAGAGGATGAGTCATTTTTTCAATATTGCTATTGCTCTGCCCTCGCACCTGACTCATTTCAATGAAATCGCGTTTGTCCTTTTTTTCGGTCAGTTGAGCCGAATGCGGCTGGCTATTTGAATCAATAGGAATGAACTGCGTTATGGCCAATCTGTAATTGCTACCTATCATGGATTCAACCCTTGGATGCGATGTTGGATCGGGAGTGGTGGGGGCGTCGATATAAGCGTCCCCAACACGGGTCACAAGAAAATGGAAGGAGTGCTAGTGCGTGATTCTGTCGTTTAATATGCGATTGGTGAGGAAGTGTTGCAGTATCCGGGTTTTTTCGCCCTTGAATATTTCAAGTGCGGAGCTGTCGATCTTGATATTGTTGTCGGAGAATGCCTGACTGGCCTTGTCCAGATCGTCAATCATGTAGTACGTAAAGAGAGTGAGAGTCTGGTGTGTTTCAGGCAACGTCGCTCCTGAACGAAATTGATTGGTGTATTCTTTCGCCAATGCTGCGCGACTTTCGAATAAGCTCACTAATTTATTGTCTGCCGGTAGGGCTTTCGTGTAGGTGGTGTAAAAGTCACAGATGTTTTGGGCGATGTCGATGATCTGGTCCAGTTCGAGAAGATTTTCCCCCCGGGTACTGAATTTGATTTGCTCCAGATCCTTCCTGAGTGGCTTGAGGAACTCTTCCTCGCTTCGCTCTCTTATTTGAGTTCGGGCCGGAAAGGCGTTGTTTTCCGAGCAGTCAGGTTTGAGCTCTGCGTTTTGGTCGTAGTTCATTAGCAAAGGCACCATTCTCAGTACGGTTTCTTTAGACCAATTACTTTCATCTGCCAATCGAGGAATTTTTTCAAGTACTTCCGGGAGGTTCTCGTATGTATCGATCTGCTTATTGAATAAAGACTTGTTTATGACGGTTATGTCGGTTTCGTTAAACTTTGCGACAGTCAGGCTGTCAAGCGGTTTGACCCTATTGTTGTTAATGAGTTCTCGCACTTGTAAGTTAAGGGTCTGTTTCTCAGTGATAAAATAATCCATGAATTTTTCTGGAGTGGTGTTTTTGAAACCACCTAATACGAAGTGTTGCAATGGGGTAAGGCTTTTCGCTTCGGCCAATTCTTGAACGGAAAGAAATGGTGTGCACCGGTCCAGTCCATGAAAGGTCATTAATTCAGAACTTCTTGATTCTCCGTGATCACGCCCGTTTTTATTGCTGGCCGAGCGATGATGTACGATCATTTCGGTTCTGATTCCGGTTTCCAGTGGCGTATCGTTATGCGGGTTTTGAATCACCGCATAGCTTGCACCCGGTACACCGCGAAATTCATTTTGCAGATCTTCCATGGTAGGAAATTTGGTTGCTGCTTCGCTTTGGGTAAATCGAATGAATTTTGTGGTGTCGTAGGGAAATGCTGCCAGACACTGCTCTTTGTTGGCTTGGCAGGTTCCTGTGATACGGGTAGTGATGAGTTTGAACTCCGCCGCGTAGTTACTGTTGTCGAAGTGGAACATCCACTCTCTGTATTTGCCGTCGTCTTTACTGGCCGGATTGTCCATGAAGCGAAAATTTGAGACGGCGGGGATGCCACCCAACTGGAAAGCCGCTTTAAAAATTTGCAGTGGAGTCAGTTTGGCGTCGAGACAGCGAGCATCTGTTATGTGGGATTTGATGTTCTGAGTGGCGAAATCAACTTTGCTGTAATCTTCTTTTTTTATGGCGTGCTTATCCATTGTTTCATCGTAAAACGCCTTGAAATTTTTATAGGCGAGTATATCGATTTCGCTTGCAGATACTCCGAAGGTCGCCCATTCGCTCAGTACTGATTCGAAGGGTGCTCTCAGATCTTCATCGATGAGTGATATGAGATTGCAGCGAAGCGTTTCGGTTGTTTCTGGGTTGGATAGTTGTTTGTATTGTGTTATTTCAGTCTCATTCAAGCCAGTAATAGCTCGAAACCGATCGGGGATTGAGATACTTGCGTTGAACTGTCCGAGAATGGTCCGTACCAGGCCAGGTTCTTTTAGTATTTCTTCAGGTTTGCAGTGAATGATTTTGTTGAATAAAGTGATGTCGAGTTTTTTCATTTCTGATTTTGTTAATTTTTGCAATTCGAGCTTGGGGGTGCTTGTGTTATGTGTTTCTTGTAATAGATAAGCTACTTTTTTTGTGTCATCAACTATGAGGCGTTTATCTCCCTGTGCGGTTGACGCTTCTATGTATCTGAATGATGGGGGGAAGGGTTGGTGGCGGTTAATAGCGGTATTAGGCATTTAATGTCCTTATTTTGTTGTGCCTTTAAGGGCGCATCATTTTAATAAGGGACGTTTTGCTGACTATAAAAAAAGACTCATTGTTGTAATAAAACATTCAGGGGAGCCCCCAAGAGAGCTCCCCCCACGTTCAGAAAATGTAATCGGTGGTCAAAAAACTCGAGTTGCGCCCGCTGATGATCTCGCTGAGAAGCTCCTTGCTGCTTTCCTGGAACTTGGTCGCCACCAACGTCCGAATCGAAAACACCCGCAGCGCATCGTGCACCGACAGCGTGCCCTCGGCGGAGTTCTTGCGGCCGTTGAACGGATAGGTGTCCGGGCCGCGCTGGCACTGGGCGTTGAGGTTGATCCGGCCGACCTGGTTGGCGAAGGTGTCCACCAGCCTGCCAACTGCCACCGGGTTGGTGCCGAAGATACTCAGTTGCTGGCCGAAGTCGGATTCCAGGACGTAATCGATCACGGTGTCCAGATGACGGTAAGGCACGATCGGCACGACCGGGCCGAACTGTTCTTCCTGGTAGACGCGCATCTGCGGTGTCACCGGGTACAACACGGCCGGATAGAAGAATGATGCGCGAGACTCACCGCCATTGGGATTGACCACGGCCGCACCTTTGCTGACAGCATCTGCCACCAGGGTGTGCAGGTAATCGACCTTGCCTGATTCCGGCAATGGCGTCAGGGCCACGCCGCTGTCCCACGGCATGCCGGGTTTGAGGCCGGCGAGTTTGGCGTTGAACTTCTCGATGAACGCCTCGACCACGTCTTCGTGGACGAAGAGGATTTTCAGCGCGGTGCAGCGCTGACCATTGAAGGACAAGGAACCGGTGACCGCTTCATTCACCGCGTTGTCCAGATCCACCTCAGGCAAAACAATACCGGGGTTCTTTGCATCCAGGCCCAGCGCCGCGCGCAGGCGGTGAGGCCTTGGGTGGAGTTTTTTCAGGTCGCTGGCGGCCTTGTTGGTGCCGATGAACGCAAAGATATCGATCTTGCCGCTGGCCATCAGCGCGCTGACGGTCTCGCGGCCGCTGCCGTAAATGACGTTGATCACCCCGGCCGGGAAGCTGTCGCGGAATGCTTCGAGCAGCGGGCGAATCAACAGCACGCCGAGCTTGGCCGGCTTGAACACCACGGTGTTGCCCATGATCAGCGCCGGAATCAGCGTGGTGAAGGTTTCGTTCAGCGGATAGTTGTAAGGCCCCATGCACAACGCCACGCCCAGCGGAACGCGGCGGATCTGGCCGAGGGTGTCCTGTTCCAGTTCGAAGCGGCTGGAGCGGCGGTCGAGCTCCTTGAGGGCATTGATGGTGTCGACGATGTAATCGCAGGTGCGGTCGAACTCTTTCTCCGAGTCCTTGAGGTTCTTGCCGATCTCCCACATCAGCAACTTGACCACTGCCTCGCGCTGTTCGCGCATGCGAGCCAGGAAGGTTTCGACGTGCTGGATACGCTCGGCCACGCGCATGGTCGGCCACAGGCCCTGGCCCCGATCATAGGCGCGGACGGCGGCGTCGAGCGCGGTCAGTGCAGTATCGGCATCGAGCAGCGGCGTGCTGCCGAGGATTACTTGTTCATCGCCATTCGCGCCGCTCAGGTACACCGGGCTGCGGACTTGGGCGAGGGGCCCGGACCAGGTTTTCAGTTCGCCATCGACCAGATACTCGCGCTGCTCGGTCGGGCCGTTGAGGCGGTATTTTTCCGGGACGTTGTCGGCGGTGGGAAACAGGTTGCCAAGGATCTGTGCTGTGTTCATGTCGCTACCCCGTCTGGATTGGGTGATGCGGATAAGGTGTTATCGCTACGTACCGTTATTAGGTCAAGGCCTGATCAGCATAGCTGAAACGTTTTATCAGATCGCAACACGAATTGTCATGACTCGATTCCGGGCTCTGTTCTTTTGTCCTGATAGCACACAACTGACGAGGCTCCGGTTAAACTCCGACTCTTTTAAGGAGTTCATATGAGTTATTACCAGCCGGGCATTCTCGCCACCCCTGTTCCGCCTCAAGCTCGTCATATGTTCTTCGCCCTTGAATCCGCCGAGGCACTGCCGGCTGCGCTGGATAACCTGATGCGCCTGGTGGACGGAAAGTCGGCGGTGGTCGGTTTCGGTGAATCTCTGGTCAAGGCGCTGCACGCGCAGATCGACGGGCTGCGCGCCTTTCCTGCGCTGGTCGGTGTCGGCGTCGACAACCCGTCGACCCAACACGCGCTCTGGTGCTGGCTGCACGGTGTTGACCGTGGCGAACTGCTCAATCGCAGTCATGCGATCGAAGCCGCGCTGGCACCGGCCCTGCGTCTGGTGCAGATGAACGAAACCTTCCGCCACATGAGCGGCCATGACCTGACCGGTTACGAAGACGGCACCGAAAACCCTCACGACGAAGCCGCTGTAGCGGCCGCATTGCTGAGCGAAGGCGCAGACGGTCTGGTCGGTGGCAGCTTCGCCGCGATCCAGCAGTGGCAGCATGACTTGAAAGGCTTTCACGCGATGCCGTCCCACGAGAAGGACAACATCATGGGGCGTCGCCTGAGCGACAACGAAGAACTCGACGACGCGCCGATCTCTGCCCACGTCAAACGCACCGCTCAGGAAAGCTTCACACCCGAAGCCTTCGTGGTCCGTCGCTCGATGCCGTGGATCGAAGGCGATCGTGCCGGTCTGATGTTCCTGGCCTTCGGTTTTTCCCTCGATGCGTTCGAAGCCCAACTGCGGCGCATGAGCGGTCTGGAAGATGGCATCACCGACGGCCTGTATCGCATCAGCCGACCGATCACTGGCGGCTACTACTGGTGCCCGCCGCTCAAGGACGGTCGCCTCGACCTGCGCGCACTGCGTATCGGCTAAACAGCGGCAAAAGAAAAGATCGCAGGCTTCGCCAGCCTTGCGACAGGCGTTGCAGGACCCCGCTGGCGATTGGTAATTCCCGGAGCAAACAACAGCTGCGATTGAACTGGCCGGATGGGCGTGAGCAGGTACTCGATCACACCGAACTGCGCCGCCAATGTCCGTGTTCGCAATGCCGGGCATTTCGGTTGCAGGCCTTACGGTGAAAGTGGATGAGCGCATTCGTGTGGTCGAACTCAATGCCCAGGGCTATGGCCTGCAACTGATCCTCAGCGATGGCCACGAACGCGGCATCTACCCATGGCCTTATCTGGCTCAACTCGGACTTGAAACCACCACTGTCTAATGTGGGAGCGGGCTTGCTCGCGAATGCGGTTCAACATTCAACATCGATGTCGACTGACCCACCGCTTTCGCGAGCAAGCCCGCTCCCACATTGGATCGGTGACCCGTTCGTGGGCATCAGCTGACTGGCGGTCCTTGTCAGGAAAAACCCAAAAGAGTACAAATGTACTCCATGACGACTTTAACTCCCCGCCGTACCGCCATCCTGACCTTCATCCGCGATCGAATCGCCGAACACGGTCAGCCCCCGAGCCTCGCTGAGATCAGCGAGGCCTTTGGCTTCGCCTCCCGTAGCGTGGCGCGCAAGCACGTGCTGGCGCTGACCGAAGCCGGTTTTATCGAGGTCAATCCGCATCAGGCGCGAGGCATCCGGCTGCTGAATCAACCGCCGCGGCCCGAGCTGCTGGATGTTCCGGTACTCGGTCGAGTGGCGGCCGGTGCGCCGATCGGTGCCGATGCCGAGGTCCACAGCCGTTTGCTGCTTGATCCGTCGATCTTCTCGCGGGTGCCGGATTACATGCTGCGGGTGCAGGGCGATTCGATGATCGAGGACGGTATTCTCGACGGCGATCTGGTGGGCGTGCGGCGCAATCCCGAAGCGGTCAACGGCCAGATCGTCGTGGCGCGGCTCGACGGCGAAGTCACCATCAAGCGTTTCGAGCGGGTCGGCAATTCTGTTCGCCTGTTACCACGCAATCCGGCTTACCAGCCGATCATTGTTCGAGCCGATCAGGACCTGGCCATCGAAGGCGTGTTCTGCGGTCTGGTGAGGCAAGGGTGATGGGCGCCGTCGTTGCGTTGGATACGCTGTTCAATGGCGGCCAGGTCTGGAAGGGCCGGCCTGCGCCACCGGCCGTCAGCCCGCAACCCACCGGGCATGCGGCGCTGGATGCGGCATTGCCGAGCGGTGGCTGGCCGGAAGCGGCGCTGACTGAAATCCTGCTGGCCGGGCAGGGCGTGGGTGAGTTGCAACTGGTGTGGCCAGCGCTGGCGCGGCTGTCGGCGGCAGGTGAGCGCATCGTGCTGGTGGCGCCGCCTTACGTGCCGTATCCCCAGGCCTGGCAGAACGCCGGGGTCGATTTGCGGCAACTGTCGATCATCCAGGCCAGTGAGCGCGATGCGCTGTGGGCGGCGGAACAATGCCTGCGTTCGGGAAGTTGCGGGGCGGTGTTGTGCTGGCCTCACAAAGCCGACGATCGAGCGTTGCGACGTTTGCAGGTGGCAGCGGAAACCGGTCAGACCCTGGCGTTCGCCTATCGCTCGCTCAGTGAAGCCATCAACCCGTCACCAGCGGCCCTGCGCATCGCCATCGACGCCAAACCTGCTCAGTTGCGGGTGCTCAAGTGTCGGGGCGGGTTGGCCCGTTCGGCGCCGATTGCCTTTGCCGTCGGGCATTGAGGTTGCCATGCGCTGGGTTTGCATTCTCTTCCCGCAATTGGCACTGGACGCGGTACTGCGTCAGCGCCCCGACCCCAATGAGCCGCTGGCGCTGCTGACCGGTCCGGCCCAGCGTCGGGTGCTGCAGGCGGTCAACGGTTCGGCGCGGGCGTTGGGCTTGCGGCCCGGCCAGTCCATGACCGCCGCCCAGGCCCTGAGCAAAAGTTTTGTCACCGCCGAATATGACGCCACCGAGATCGAACACTGGCAGCAGTTCCTGGCTGCCTGGGCCTATCGGTTCAGTTCCCAGGTCAGCGTGCATTACCCGCGAGCCGTGGTGTTTGAAATCGAATCCAGCCTGGGCTTGTTCGGGCCTTGGCCGCAGTTCGAGGCGCGTTTGCGGGCCGAACTCGGCGAACTGGGGTTTCGTCACCGGATTGTCGCCGCGCCCAACCCGGTGGCGGCGCGGGTGCTGGCCAACGTTTATGACGGTCTGGTGGTGCCGGACAATGACGCTTTGCAGCACCACCTGGGGCAGTTGCCCGTCGACCGGATCGCCCTGGAACCAAGCGTTGCCACGGCATTGTCGCGCATGGGGTTGCGCACCTTGAGTCAGGTGCAGGCGCTGCCACGACATAGCCTGGCCCGGCGTTTCGAGGCTCAGGTGCTCAAGCATCTGGACACCCTGTTCGGCGAGCGACGGCTGGCGCTGGCGTTTTACCTGCCGCCGGACCGTTTCGATGTGCGCATCGAGCTCAATTTCGATGTGCAGTCCCATCAAGCATTGCTGTTTCCGTTGCGCAGGCTGACCGGCGATCTGGCGGCGTTCCTCTGCGGGCGGGACAGCGGTGTGCAGCGTTTTGACCTGCACCTGGAACACGCCGGGTTGCCAGACACGCTGATCAAGGTCGGCTTGCTCAGTGCCGAGCGCGATCCGGCGATGCTGTTCGAACTGGCCCGGGGGCGTCTGGAACAGGTTCAGGTCGAGGCGCCGGTGCGCGGTTTTCGTCTGCGCGCCGAAGAGCTACCGGCCTTCGTGCCCCAGTACCAGGAACTGTTCGATGATCGTCCGCAGCAATCCTTGCCTTGGGAGCAACTGCGCGAACGCTTGCGCGCACGGCTGGGGGATGACGCGGTGCAAGGCTTGCGGTTCCAGGCCGATCATCGGCCGGAATGCGCGTGGCAGGCCAGTGTCGATAGCCAGGCCTGTGGGGGGCTGCCTGCCGTGCAACGCCCGGGCTGGCTACTGACTGAACCGCAGGCGGTACACGAAGGTTCGGCGCGCATCCTCATGGGGCCGGAACGCATCGAGTCGGGCTGGTGGGACGGCGACGACGTGCGCCGCGATTACTACCTGATCGAAACCCGCTCGGGTCAGCAGGGCTGGGCCTATCGGGCGGTGGGCGAAGACGGTCCGTTGTGGCTGCAAGGCTGGTTCGCATGAGTGTCGATTATGCCGAGCTGCACTGCCTGTCGAACTTCAGCTTTCAACGCGGTGCTTCCAGTGCGCTTGAGCTTTTTCAACGGGCAAAAAAACAGGGCTATCAAGCGCTGGCGATTACCGATGAGTGCACCCTGGCGGGTATCGTCCGCGCCTGGCAGGCGGCCAAGGCCGTGGAATTGCCGCTGATCATCGGCAGTGAAATACGCATCGAAGACGGCCCGAAACTGGTGCTGCTGGTGGAAAACCTCGAGGGTTACCAAACCCTGTGCCGCCTGATTACTCGCGCCAGACGCCGCACGCAGAAAGGCCAGTATCAGGTGCTGCGTGAGGATTTCGGCGAGCCGTTGCCGGGGCTGTTGGCGTTCTGGGTGCCGGACGCCGTCGATGACTTTGAGCAGGGTCACTGGCTGAAGCAGACCTTCGCCGAGCGCTTGTGGCTGAGCGTTCAGTTACATCGCGGGCAGGACGACACCCGGCGACTGGCGGCGTTGCTGACCCTGGCGCGGGAATTGCGGATCCCGGCTGTGGCCAGCGGCGATGTGCACATGCACGCCCGTGGCCGGCGTGCCTTGCAGGACACCATGACCGCGATCCGCCATCACCTGCCGGTGGCCGAGGCCGGGTTGCGTCTGCACCCTAACGGCGAACGGCATTTGCGTAGTCTCGACGCCTTGCGCGATCTCTATCCGCAGGCACTGCTCGACGAAACGCTGAACATCGCCCGGCGCTGCACGTTCGACCTCGGTCAGTTGCGTTATCAATATCCCCGGGAGCTGGTGCCTGAAGGGCATACGGCCACGTCCTGGCTGCGAGCCTTGACTGAAAAGGGTATTCGCTGGCGCTGGGAAAAAGGTCCTAAAGCCGAGGTGTTGGTGCAGATCGACAAGGAACTGCAGCTGATTGCCGAGTTGGGGTACGAAAGTTATTTCCTGACGGTTCACGACATTGTGAATTTCGCCCGCAAGCAACACATTCTCTGTCAGGGGCGCGGTTCTGCGGCCAACTCGGCGGTGTGCTACGTGCTGGGGATCACGGAGATCGATCCGGAGCGGAGCACGCTGCTGTTCGAGCGTTTTCTCTCCAAAGAGCGCAACGAACCGCCAGACATCGACGTGGATTTCGAGCACGAGCGGCGCGAAGAAGTCCTGCAGTACGTGTTTCAGCGTTATGGCCGGAGCCGCGCGGCGCTGACGGCGGTGGTCAGCACTTACCATGGTGCCGGCGCAGTCCGCGATGTGGCCAAGGCCCTGGGTTTGCCGCCCGATCAGGTCAACGCCCTGGCCGACTGTTGCGGCCATTGGAGTGATCAGGCGCCGCCCGTCGAGCGCCTGCGTGAAGGTGGTTTCGATCCCGACAGCCCGGTGTTGCGCCGGGTGCTGAGCCTGACGGGGCAGTTGATCGGTTTCCCTCGGCACCTGTCCCAGCACCCTGGCGGTTTCGTGATTTCCGAACAGCCCCTGGACAGCCTGGTGCCGGTGGAAAACGCCGCCATTGCCGAGCGCACCATCATCCAGTGGGACAAGGACGATCTGGATGCGGTCGGGCTGCTCAAGGTCGATATTCTGGCGCTGGGCATGCTCAGTGCGATTCGTCGTTGTTTCGATCTGCTGCGTCGGCACCGTGGCCGCGACCTGAGTCTGGCGACAGTGCCAGCCGAAGACCCGCAAACCTACGAGATGATTGGTCATGCGGACACCATCGGGGTGTTCCAGATCGAATCCCGGGCACAGATGTCGATGTTGCCGAGGCTCAAACCCAAAAACTTCTACGATCTGGTGATCGAGGTGGCGATCGTTCGCCCGGGGCCGATTCAGGGCGGGATGGTGCATCCCTATCTGCGGCGGCGTAAGGGCGAAGAAGAGGTGGTCTATCCGTCGAAAGCACTCGAAGTAGTGCTCAAACGAACTCTGGGCGTGCCACTGTTCCAGGAGCAGGTGATGCAGATTGCGATTGTCGCCGCCGACTACAGCCCCGGCGAGGCCGATCAATTGCGCCGTTCCATGGCCGCCTGGAAACGCCACGGCGGACTGGAACCGCACAAGGAACGACTGGCGGATGGAATGAAGAAAAACGGCTACACGGCAGAGTTCGCCGCGCAGATTTTCGAGCAGATCAAAGGCTTCGGCAATTACGGTTTTCCCGAATCCCACGCCGCCAGTTTCGCCTTGCTGACCTATGCCAGTTGCTGGTTGAAGTGTCACGAGCCGGCGGCCTTCGCCTGTGCGTTGATCAACAGCTGGCCCATGGGTTTCTACAGCCCGGACCAGATTCTCCAGGACGCCCGCCGGCATCATTTGCAGATTCGTCCGGTGGACGTACGGGCCAGTGACTGGGATTGCAGCCTGGAACCGATCACCGGCGCGCAACCGGCCATTCGCATGGGGTTGCGGATGATCAAGGGCTTTCGCGAGGACGATGCCCGGCGTATTGAAGTGGCACGGTCGAAAGGGGTGTTTGCCGACATCGCCGACCTTGGCCAACGGGCGCGACTCGATGCCCGCGCCCAGGAGCAACTGGCCGATGCCGGTGCATTGCGCGGGCTGGCCGGTGACCGGCATCGGGCGCGCTGGGAAGTGGCGGGGGTGCAGAAACAGCTCGGCTTGTTTGCCGGTTTGCCGAGTCAGGAAGAGCCGGCGGTGTCTCTGCCCAAACCCACCGTGGGCGAAGACCTGCAAGCCGATTACACCAGTGTCGGTACCACCCTCGGGCCGCATCCGCTGGCATTGCTGCGGGGTGAATTGAAAGCCAGGCGTTGCCGCAGTTCGAAAGAACTTATGGCTGTCGAGCACGGCCGACCGGTCAGCGTCGCCGGATTGGTGACCGGCCGGCAACGCCCGGGCACCGCCAGCGGCGTGACCTTCGTGACGCTTGAAGACGAGTTCGGCAACGTCAACGTGGTGGTCTGGCGCGACTTGGCCGAACGGCAACAGCAGGTATTGGTCGGCTCGCAATTGCTCAAGGTCGATGGGCGCTGGGAAAAGGAAGGCGAGGTGCGGCACCTGATTGCCGGGCGCTTGAGCGACCTGAGTTCATTGCTCGACGGCATCCATGTGCGCAGCCGGGATTTCCGCTGAACCTGCGACATTCAGCTATACCTCTATGAAACCATTGGCGTCGGCGGTGCTCGAAACAAACGGGCACGCACCGTCTCCTCACGCCGTTGCACTGCCTGAAAACATGTCATCCACAGGACATAGGCCAGTCGATGCAGTTTCTAGACAATAGCCACGGATGTACCGGCTGGAGCGGCGAAATGGCCGGACGCATTCGCGCGTTCGACTGGAGCCTGACCGAGCTCGGGCCCATCGAGACCTGGCCCGGGAGCCTGTGCAGCGCGGTGCAATTATTGCTCGCCTCACCGCTGCCGATGGTGATGCTGTGGGGCCGACCCGGTTACATGATCTATAACGATGCCTACTCGAGGTTTGCCGGTGGGCGTCATCCTTATCTGTTGGGTTCCCCGGTGGAATTGGGCTGGCCAGAGGTCGCCGAATTCAATCGGCATGTGGTGGATATCTGCCTTGCGGGCGGTACCTTGTCCTATCACAACAAAGCCCTGGTGCTCTTGCGTGATGGCGTACCCGAAGACGTCTGGATGGATCTTTACTACAGTCCCGTCGCCGATGATGACGGACACCCCGCGGGGGTCATGGCGATGGTGGTCGACACCACTGACCATGTGATTTCCGAGCGCCGCCGCCAGGAAGCCGAAAGCGCTTATCGCGCCGACAACGAAAGGGTTCGCCTGGCGCTCAATGCCGGGGCTTTGCTCGGCTCGTTCGTCTGGGATATCAAGGCTGATGTGCTGTCTGCCGACGAACGCTTCGCCCGCACGTTTTCCTACCCGCCCGACCAGGACCTGGCCAACCTGCCACCCCTCATCGCCGAAATGCAGATCCATCCCGACGACCGTAGCTGGGTTCAGGAGCGGCTCAATCAGTCGGTGGAAACCGGCATACCCTATAACGCCGAATACCGGGTTCTGCGTCCCGATGGCAGTTACCTGTGGGTGCTGGCCAGCGGGTGTTGCGAGTTCGATGAGCAAGGCGAGGCGTTCCGCTTTCCCGGGGTGTTGCTTGACATCCACGAACGCAAGACCGCCGAAGAGTCCTTGCTCAAATTCACCCGCAACCTGGAGCAGCGAGTCGCCGACGAAGTCGAAGCGCGGCTGGCGGCCGAAGAGCAGTTGCGTCAATCACAAAAACTCGAAGCCATCGGCGGTCTCACCGGCGGCGTGGCCCATGACTTCAACAACCTGTTGCAGGTCATCGCCGGCAACCTGCATTTGCTGGCACGGCACGAGCCGGACAACGCCAACGTGCAACGCCGGGTCAGTGCGTCGATTGCCGCGGTCGAGCGCGGTGCCAAATTGTCGTCGCAATTGCTCGCGTTCGCCCGTCGTCAGCCTTTGTCGCCGGCGGTCTGCGATCCACGGCAGATCTTCGAAGGCTTGGGGGAATTGTTGCAGCGGGCGCTGGGGGAAACTATCCAGATCAAGGTGACGGCGCCTGGCGATCCATGGCATCTCTACGTGGACCGCAATCAACTGGAAAACGCCATTCTCAACCTCGCGATCAACGCCCGAGACGCCATGAACGGCGAGGGGACCATTGCCCTGAGCGCCGAGAACATTGCCCTCGACCGCAAATTTTGCGCAGGCAAGGGCATCGTCGCCGGCGACTATGTTTGCGTCGCGGTGGCTGATACGGGTGTGGGCATGCCGCCTCAAGTGCTCGCACAGGCCTTCGAGCCGTTTTTCACCACCAAGGCCGACGGCCAAGGCACCGGCCTGGGTTTGAGCATGGTGTTCGGTTTCGTCAAACAGAGCGGCGGGCATATCGAGATCTCCAGCGTCGTCGGGCAGGGCACTCGGGTGCAGCTGTATTTCCCGCGTAGCTTGGGCCCGTTGCCCGGTGAAACAACGCGCCATGAGCCGCAGCACCGTGGCGGGCACGAAACCATTCTGGTGGTCGAGGACAACGAAGCGGTGCGTGGCTCGGCGGTGGAATTGTTGGGTGAAGAGGGCTATCAGGTTCTGACCGCGGCCAACGGTGACCTGGCCATGCAGATGTTGCTCGATGGCGCGGCGGTGGACCTGATTTTCACCGATGTGGTCATGCCCGGTCTGATCAAAAGCTCGGACCTGGCCGCCTGGGCCAAGGTGCAGAATCCTCCGGTGGCGGTGCTGTTTACCTCCGGCCATACCCGGGACATTATTTCGCGCAATCACCAACTCAGCCCCGACACTTATCTGCTGAGCAAACCCTATGGCCCTGAAGCGCTGTTGAGCATGATCCGCAGCGTGCTGGGTGGTTGATTCTATTGTGGCGAGGGAGCTTGCTCCCGCTGAGTGCGAAGCGCTCCAAAAGCCGTATCACTGTTCATCTGATACAACGCGGTGAATGGTTTCACGACTGCTTCGCAGCCGAGCGGGAGCAAGCTCCCTCGCCACAATGGATTGCCAGGCCCTGGATTTTCATTTACTGCGCAATGCATGTGGGAGCGGGCTTGCTCGCGAAAGCGGTGTGTCAGTCAACATTGATGTTGAGTGTGACGCCGTCTTCGCGAGCAAGCCCGCTCCCACAGGTTCCGCACCTGGCCTCAAGGCTTGGGATTACTTATCGGGATGAGCCGCCTGGAGTTTTTTCGCCATATCCAGGTGTTTTTCCAGCGCCGGCAACATTTTTTGCGCGAACGCCTTCAGGTCAGTGGCGCCTTTCTCTTTGTCGTCCGTCACTGTGTTGGCTTCTTTTTTGAACCGTTCAATGGCTTCTTCGTGAGCCTTTACCTGATTGTTGGCATAGGCCGTGTCGAAGGATTCATCGCGCAGGTCGAGAATTTTTTCCTTGGCCTGTTTGACCACCGTCGTCGTGTCCGGCATTTCGATGTCATGCTTTTTCGCCAGTGCCGCCAGTTCATCGTTGGCTTTGGAATGATCGGTAACCATCATCTTGGCGAACGCCTTGACGTCGGCTGATGAGCTTTTTTCCAGGGCCAGTTTGCTGGTCTCGACTTCCGCGATGCCACCCTCGGCCGCGTCATCGACGAAGTCGTTGGAGGTGTCGGCAAACGCCGTGCCCATGCTGGTGCTCAAGGCTACGGCCAGGGCGAGGTGACGCAGAGTGAATCCGTCCATCGGTCATTCTCCACACAGGTTTTTATGGGCGATCCAGGTGATCGTTAATCAATGGAGGCGGGCGCTAATGCAAAGGTTTTATCGCATTTGCGACAGGGCGACGAACGGACACCGCTGGTCTGATAGACGGTCGACAGAACAGGGTAAGCAAGGCCATTCTGGTAGCTAGTGAACGCAATCGATCGCGTTTGCTACCGATTAACAAACGGAGGTGTTCCATGCCGGTGACTCATGATCTGTATCAGGATCTGAAACTTTCAAAGGAAGAGATCCAGCAAAAACGCACCAAGGATCCGTTACTGGATTCACTGATCAACAAGTATTCGCAGGCGGACGCCGAGGTGTTGAAGGCCGAGTCCGCACAATCAGATGCGCCCAGCGATGAGGCACTGAAGAAACTCAAAGAGAAGCGCTTGCAGGTGAAGGACAAGATCGTCCAGCAACTTCAGGCATCGTCCTGATGCGCCATGTCGAGTCACCGACGACCGGTGACTGAAAAATTGGAACGGGGATAAATACCGGCACCTCGAACGATCAGAGCCCGACGTTACGGCTCCATGCGAGGTGCCCCATCCAAAACTCTCCCAAACGAACCTGAATCTAATGTGGGAGCGGGCTTGCTCGCGAATGAGGCCATGCCAGTCGACATCAATGTTGAATGTCTGCCCGCCTTCGTGAGCAAGCCCACTCCCACAGTTTGATCACCGTTACTACTGCAATGCCGTACTCAACGGCAACCGCGCCATGTGCCGAGCTTTCAGCGACCCCAGATACAACCAGTCCCCATACTCGCGCACGGTGGTGATGGGTGAGTAGTTGCCGCTGCTGGCGTCCTGCAGATTGGCAATCACTTTACCGTCGAGATCCAGGCCGAGGGCGAAGGCGCGACTTTCCACCGGTTTGGGCAGGACCGTCAGCGCGCGCGCGATCATCTTGCGTACCAGAGGGTAGGGCGCCGTGGCGTCGAGCAGTGCATTACGCGGTGCATACAGCGCCACCCAGAAACGGTCGCGGCCATTGAATGCCAGGTTGTCCGGCAGCCCTGGCAAATTGTCGATGAACAGATCGTGGGTTCCGGCTTTCGGCCCGGTCAGCCAATAGCGGCTGATGCGATAGGCGCCGGTTTCGTTGACCAGCACAAACGCATCGTCAGGCCCCAGGGTCACACCGTTGGCGAACTCCAGCTTATCCAGCAAGACCGTCGTTGTACCGGTCTGGAAGTCATAACGCAGCAATCGACCGTCGCCGCCGTGCTCGATGATTGCCTCGCCATCCTTGCCGTAACCCCAACGGCTGGAAGCATCGCTGAAATAGGCGTAATGCCCGGGCTTGTCGATGGCCACGTCATCGGTAAAACCGAAGGGCACGTTGTTGGCCGTGGTGCTCAATGCAATCAACCGGCCCTGAGCATCGAGCGACAGCAAACCCTTGACCCCGTCGGCGATCACCAGCAAACCATTGGGGTGCCGCGCCAGGCCCAATGGCCTGCCACCGGTATCGGCCAGCACCTTGGTGGTCTTGCCGTCGAGGCTGGTGCGAATCAACCGACCGTCATGCAGGCCAGTGATGAGGGCGTCTTCCTCCAGCAGCAACGCCTCCGGGCCGTCGATGTCAGCGGCGCCGACACGTTCTACGCCTTTGAGACGCTGATTGTCTGTGTAGATGCCATCGACGAGAGAGGGTGCCGGTGACGGTGTCCAGGCGATCGGCTGGACTTTGGTGGGTAATAACAACAGGAAGCCGCCAATCACAATGATCAACAGCAACAATAAATGTCGAAACTTGAGGGCTCTCACGCAGTGACTCCTGTCGAGGCGAGATGTTTTTGCGCCATCTCGCGTAACGCCAGCATCGATTGCGCCGATTCACGTTCGATGCGCCGCTTGAGCAACAGTCGATTGGCGATGCGCATCACCACACCGCTGAAGCAATATTCCAGGGTACGGACAAAGCGCGTGCCGTCGCCAAAAGCCTCGCACTCGTAAGTCACCACCAACGACAGTCCATGATCGCCTTGGGCCCGAGCGCTCCAGCGGCGACCGGGCAAGTATTCGTCGACCTCCCAGCGCAAATGCCCCTCACGCCCGCCGGCCCGAATGTCTTCCTCGAACCGCGCCCCGGCATACAACGGGCCGCTCTGGCCATCGACCTTGAGGGAGGACGGATGCCACTCCGGCCAACGTGTTGCGGTGCTGGCGTAGGCGAGCACGGCGATGGGATTTCCAGCGATGTCGACCACGTGCTGCAGGCGGGTCATGGGTGTTCTCGTCAAGTGCGGAGGCGCTTGTTCCGGTTCCCAGTACAGGGTGCCGAACAGGTAGTCCATCAGTGGAAACACGATATTGAAATTGCGCTCCTGCATCAGCTCACGGCGATGGTGCAGTTCGTGCAGACGGCGCATCTGGCGAATCCACGGCAGACGTGTCAGCGGGTTGCCGGGCGGTAGATGTTCGCAGGCATGGAACACTTCATAAGTCAGGTAACCGAGGACCATGCAGCCGCCGAACAGCCCCGCGACGTTGCCATTGAGCTGAGCCAGCAGCCACCACGCGGGCGCGGTGATGACGAGGGTATGCAACACGATCAGCCAGGCCGGAAACAGAATCACCCTCCAGTCGCGCGCGTTGTCGTAGGTCATGTGGCCGGGGGTGAAAAAGCTGTGATGGTCACCGGCGTGACGGGCGTAGAACATTCGCGCCAGGCGCTTTTTGTGGTGCCCCAGATGCCGATGCACGACGTAGACGCCGAAGTTGAACAACAACAGGGTCAGCGGCACCGCCAGCCATTCCAGGGGTTGTACCTGATGCACAGTGCTCCAGAACGCGCCGATGGCCAGCAACCCGAACAGCAACACAAAGGCGCCATGCAGCCAGGGGTTGTAGAGCGGATGAATGTCGGCACGGTAGCGCGCGCGGAATGCTTCGGTGGTCTGCCTCACTGCGTTCACCTGTGGTTATTGTTATAACCAGCAGATTAGTCGATCCCGCCGCAGAGGCTGGCCCAACCTTGAGGACACATGCGCCATGCTCCGGTGCAAGACGCCTGGCGTCAGGTCAACGGGTTCCAGCGCTGGGACCAGTCGTCATCCATCTTGATCACTTCGCGCAACAAATCGAAGGCCCGTTGCAAGGTCGCCGAGTCCCGGTCCCGGGAGTAAACCAGGTAGGTCGGATAGCTGAACTCCGGAGCCTTGGGCACTGGCTCCAGCACGCCGCTTTCCAGGTAGCTCTGGACCACGCGGGTGCGGAAATAGCCGCTGCCACCGTTTTCCAGAATGTACTGCAAGGCCAGCGGTCCGAGGTTGAAGCTCAAGGCCGCCTTGGCCTTTTCCGGCAGCGCGGCATCGTGCTGACGACGGAAGTCCGGGCCCCAGTCGATATACACGTAAGGATCGGGCCGTCCGGCCAGGCGTACCAGGATAAGTTTTTCTTCCAGCACTTGCTCGACTTGCAGACGTGGCCAGTACTCGGGCTGATAGACCAGCGCCGCATCCAGCACCCCCAGCTCCAGTTGGCGCAGCAGGTTTTCGCCGTCGCGGATTTCCATGCGCAAGGCATGGCTGGGGATTTTCTCGCGCAGTTCGCCGGCCCAGCTGAGCATCAACGGGTTGCACAGACTGACCTCGCCACCGATGTGCAGCACGTCGCGGTAGCCCTCGGGCAGCGGCAAGTCCCGGCGCGCCGCTTCCCAGGTCTGCACCAGTTGATTGGCATAAACCACAAAGGCCTCACCGTTCGGCGTCAGGCGCGCCCCGGCGCGGTTGCGCACGAACAGCGTGCTGCCCAGCTGACTTTCGAGCTTCTGCACCCGGGCGGTGATGGCGGTCTGGGTGACGTGCAGTTTTTCAGCCGCCGCGGCCAGGCTGCCGTGACGGACGATTTCAAGAAAGGTGTGGGCGAGGTCGATGTCCATGGGCAGGCCGATGTGGGAGGTGCGGGCATTGTAAGAGCAGGCGCTGCCAGCGGATACCGTCTGTGGCGAGGGAGGCCCCGCACCGTCTTCGACGCCGCGCTGTCGCGCAGCAAACTGGTTCAT
>NZ_AZRW02000013.1 GCF_000512695.2 Pseudomonas sp. QTF5
AGCGTGGAATCAATGTCCGGATGTTGGCGGAATGGGTGTCCGGATGGTCATGGAATCCGCAGCTGAAGTGCTGGAGTACGTTCCGGCACGTTTTAAGGTGATTCGCCATGTGCGTCCCAAATGGGTCTGCCGCTGCTGCGAGCACATCGCCCAGGTGCCGGCGCGAGTCGCCCGATAGCTCGAGGCCTCGCTGGCCCGGGGTTATTGGCCCATGTACTGGTCTCCAAGTTTGTCGATCTTCTTCCGCTGTATCGGCAATCCGAGATTTACGCCCGCGAGGGCGTAGATCTGGAGCGCTCAACCCTGGCCGACCGGAAAGAGATTGCCCGCTGCGGCATGCCCTCAGGTGCCGTATTGCGTCGACGGTGCCAATGCTTGCCCGCCGGAAGACATCGGCGGTTGGCCGGGCTATGCCGAATTCCTTGAAGTGATGGCAGATCCCATCCCGACCACCCAGAGCATGAAGATATGCTGGAGTGGCATGGCGATAACTTCGATCCAACGGTTTTTGAGTGTGAGCGCGTCAATCAGCGGTTAAAGGGGATTAAGGTTTGAGATGCAAGGCGGTGTAGTTCGGACGCTTACGCATCACCAATGGGGTCATCTCGACCTTCGCGCTCAACTTCATCAAGAATCTCCAGGTATTGAATTGCTCGATCAGATCCTGGCTGCAGCCTTTCTAAATCCCACAAGGCATAGCGTCGTCTACGTTCGCGCTGCCAGAGACGCTTCGTGTCAATCATCATTCTTGCCCGCTATTCCAGGTCGCAGTGAGTTCGTCTATTCGCTCCGCTACTTGAGCCGTTTTTGATAGGACTAGGCAGCGCGTGTTGCCGACAAATTCTTCTATCAGGTACACAGCGTCGCCGACATCCAGCTCGAGCTCCTGCAGCGTCTCGTCTGGAATGCGTATCGCCCCGTCACCATCCCATTCTTCGATGATGATTTTCATAGGTGGCCTTCTCACGTGTGGTCTCCTTGCTTGTTTGTCGGCAATGGTAACTCGCTTTGCGTACAGGCTCAGAACGCAGCGAGGAAGCGTTCAGACTGCTCGATCACTTGCCCGCCAGTGATTTGGTAACAGTGACGCGGCTAGACAGGCTAGCTGCGCACCATCCCCGTGACCTGCTGGACATTACTGAGCAGTTAGCGCCGACATCGAATTGAGCCAGTTGCTGAGATGTCACTGACCCGGTCTGATTCTTCGCAAGCCATTGCCTGTGCTGGATTGGCGCCGACGTGGGGGGCAGACTTGCGTCGGCATGTGGGTCAACTCGGCGTCGGTGTCTACAGGTATTGGAAACCTTATCGTAGATCCTCCGCACCACGCCCGGGATGACGCGAGGCTAAAGACGTATCCAGCAATCCTTTGGCTGTCTACGTCCGTCGCTCCGACAAACCTGGCCCTATGGATTTCGATCAAACGCGCACACCTGCGGCTTTCTGATGGCTAGAATTATGGGTTGACCAAGGATGTATTCAATGTAGTGCTTCGACGGCTTCGCGAATCAGCGGAATCTTAGTGGTGCGTTTGTCGTAAGCCTCCAGCTTAACCCTATGGTCTCGGCCCTTGATTTTGCGCATCACAAAAAAGGTTTTACCGCCAGCTTTGGTGACTCGAATAACCAGGCCTTTGATTTTCGTGTCGTACACCAGAATGTCGGCCTTGCCGTCAGGGCAGGTCAAGTCGTCCAGAGCGGCTTTGGTGAAATTGATTTTCATGGCCATTACATTCATTTCCCGTGGCTAAGTGATTGATTCTGGTTTTGTTTTGGTGTTAAATCGTCGCCTGCTTTAGCGCTCCACCCGCTACATAAGCCTCGATGGTGAAATTGGTAGACACACCGGACTTAAAATCCGTCGCCGCAAGGTGTGCCGGTTCGACTCCGGCTCGAGGCACCACTCCACTCGCTTTTCATCTCGCTTACCCCTCACATCTGTCACTAGCGTCTAACCGACTCTGGTGTTTTTTGTCGTCTGCGATTCGGTAGCCAGCATCTGAGGTTTGTGAGCCGCTTGGGAGCCGGCTTGGGAGCTTTGCAGACAGCTTTCGCCATTCCTGGCATGCTGAGCTCAGCTCTCGCCCTCGCATCAAGGCCAGCAAAGAGTGTTCGTAAGTGATTGATTTTACAAATTTTTAAGCCTGTAAACACGGTCAGCAGCCGATCTCAGCGCTCAAATGCTTTTGTAGGCTGGCGGTGGGGAAGATGACTTAAAATCCCCCGCTCGTAAGGGCGTGCCGGTTCGATTCCGGCTTCGGCACCATATTTATCAAAGGCCTGCATGAGGTTTCTCATGCAGGCCTTTGTCGTTTCTGCTTCGCAATTTTTGACAGGCTTTATCCTGGATGCCAGTCGGTTAAGCATTTCAGCCGCGACACGCGCGTTGTAGCAGCTGCCGAAGGCTGCGTTCGGCTGCGCAGCGGTCGTAGAACCAGAAGTTGCGGTGCGTCAGGCAGGTCGGTTCATAAAACAGCTACTTCTCCGTCCATTTCCCACCACCGGTTTCGCAATCGATCTTGACCTGCGGCAGGTTCTCGACGCTGTAGTAATAAGTGATGACCTGGGCATTGTCGGGGATGTTCAGCGGTTTGCTGTTCTTGTCCTTGCTGATGGACTGAGGGTTGGCCAGCGCCTCTGCAGTCAATGTGCCCAGGCAGGTAGCCCGATAGCGATCACCGCACTGTGCGACTTTTTTCTTGGTGGTGGTCAGCATTTCCTTGCTCTCGTTGCTGCAGGACCAATCAATAGAGTCCACGGGCATGCCTTCGTACTCATAGCAGCTGTGTGTTTCGATCAAGGGAACTGAAGGGCTTTGAGATCGGGTTTTGACGTCGCACCCTTGGGCCATCACCCACGTGGGGCACAGGCAGACGACCAGAAGCAGAAGAAGTCTGTTCATCGGTGTTTCCTCTCCTATAGCGCCCCATGTCGGGGTTGGGAGTCAGCTACACGAATGGCTGGCCGGTGAAACCGCGCGGCAGTCTTTGCAAACCGGGCATTTCGATCAGCCGCTGGGTCCAGGCTGCGCGCCAGTCAGTGACTGTGTGGACGACTTTGGCCTTGCGTGCGGCCCGACGTGCAGCGTTGCGTTCGGCTTTGCGTGCATCTTTGAACGCATCGGTGTTTCGGCAGCTTCTGCATTTTACGCGAGTCAGTATGCTGCTTGAAATCAGCTTGCTGCCTTTGTGTCCGCAGGCCAGGTGCCCGCTGACTTTGAAGTGAGTGACCATGGGGTATCTCCTTCGTGATGTGTAATCGTTCGACAGACGGGCGAGGGCGTTCGTTCGTTATATAGCAGGCAAAAAAAGGCCCGCATGCGGGCGGGCCAGGGGATTTCTTGAAAGGAGTGGATGCACTGTAGGGCATGAGTTGTGAAGGTCGTGTGAAATGGGAAAAGACCCAAACAAAAAAAGCCCGGCATATTTGGCCGGGTGGGTGTGTAGCGCATGACAGGCAGGCAGGTGTAAGCCTGGTGACGGCTGTCACCGTTCAGGTGCCCTGAATGGGGCTTTGTGCCTGGCTCAAGTACTTGGGTCGACTCATCTGAACCGAGGCAGCGGTGGCTCGACAGGTTTGAGTGAAGACAGCGCGCTGCGAATCTGCGGCGTGTCTTTCTCGATGTCATTCAGACGATCGCGAATCCTGAGGGCTGTGGGATGCCCCCCTTGATTATCGACCCAATCGGCGATTTCCTTACACGCAGCGGCAAGGCGCGCCTGACGGGAGTCAAGCAGGGTGAGCAGGGTGGTGATGGACTCTTTCTCGGACATGACATACACCTCCGTTCAAAGAAATCGGGCAAAGGGCAACAAAAAGCCCGCGAGGAGCGAGCTTTCTGCCGGTGGGTCGCTGATCCTTCAGCTCCTATGAGTATAGACCCGGAAATAAAACAGGTCAGCTTCAGGCCTGCTGGGACTTCGGCGAACTGACCGCGTTAAGCCGCCGACATTCGCGTGCGGCGTCCTCTTCAAGATCGAAGCCGTCACCGATGAAGCCGCGAGTGCGGGTATCGGTGATGCGATACCAGACGGCAGCGTCGGGTGGCGGGTGATCGGGTTCTCCGGCCCGGCGACCATGAATGATGATCTTGTTGCAGCGTTTCACAACGAAAATGTCTTCCATGGCGTCACCGAAGCTATTCGTATTCAGATCAAGCATAGAAGCCCTTTGCGATCATGCAAAAAACGGACAGGTCAGTTCGTCGGTTTAGTCCACCTCAAAGAGATCTCACGGTGTTTCGGCCGTCTCGATAAGCTTCTCCAGAAGCACTGCCAGCGCGACTTCTTCGGCCCTGAGCCTTTTACGTCCCCTAGATCGTGGCAGTTCGGACAATGCCCCCCGCATGAAACCATCGACGACTGCGGGGTGGATGTAGCACTTGCGGCAAACCGCCGGGGTATTGCCCAGTTGCCGGGCGACGTTCTTGACCATTTCCACCACATGCCGCTTCGCGTCGGCTTCCGATTCCCACTGCAACTCGCGCAGCACCGCCAACGCCAGCGCACTGCCGGCCCAGGTGCGGTAGTCCTTGGCGGTGAAATCGGCGCCGGTCAGCGTCTGCAAGTAGGCGTTGACGTCGGAGGAACTGATGGTGTGCCGCTCGCCGTTTTCGTCCAGATACTGAAAGAGGTTTTGCCCCGGGATTTCCAGGCAACGCTTGATGATCCGCGCCAGCCGCAGGTCTTTGACGGTGATCTGGTGCTCGATGCCGCTCTTGCCACGAAACTGGAACAGGATCGCACTGCCGTTGACCTCGACATGACGGTTGCGCAGGGTCGTCAGGCCATAGGAGCGATTGTCCCGGGCGTATTGCGTGTTGCCGACCCGGATCAGCGTCGCATCGAGCAAAGTAATCACCGTGGCCATGACTTTGTCGCGGCTGAGACCGGGCGCCGCCAACAGAGTTTCAAGCTGTTTACGCAGTTTCGGCAGGGCCAGGCCGAAGTCCCGCAAGCGCGAGTATTTGTCGGCATCGCGCACTTCTCGCCAGCGCGGGTGATAACGGTATTGCTTGCGGCCGCGAGCGTCGCGGCCGGTGGCTTGCAGATGGCCGCGTGGGTCGGGGCAAATCCACACGTCGGTGTAGGCGGGCGGCACCGCAAGTGCATTGATGCGTTTGATTTCATCCGGACCGGTAATGCGCTGACCCGCCGGGTCGAAGTAGCAAAACTTGCCGCGCAGGAGCTTGCGGGTAATGCCGGGCTGGCTGTCATCGACGTAATGCAGATCGGGCGGCAGAACATCGGGCAACGCGGTATCTGGCATGGCGGGCAATCCTGAGCGACGAATCATGGGGCGTTAAACCATTGACCGCGCACTGTTGCCGGGGTGCCTGGAGAATGCCTGGAGAGTGCCGACAGATTTTAGGCCAGCACCGCCACCGCTTTGATTTGCGCCCAGAGTTGCTGTCCGGGGTGCACGCCCAGTTGATCCCGGGAATAGCGGGTGATCCGCGCCAACAGCGGTGTACCGGCCGCGTTCAGACGGATCAGTACGTGAGCGGCGTTATCGGCGCCGATTTCACTGATCACCGTGACCGGCAGGCGATTGAGGATGCTGCTGTGCTCGACGCCTTGCAGGCTCAGGCTGACATCCCGTGCCTGGACCTTGCAGCGCAATGCCTGGCCTTCAGCCATCGGTAAATGGGCGACTCGAATGCTTAGCTCCGTGTTGGGCAGTTGCAAGGTCAACAACTGATAGTCAGCGTCATAGGCGCTGACGTGTCCTTCGATCACCACGCCGGCGTCGTCGCCCAGCGCCAGCGGCAGATCGAGCCGGGCCAGGGTTTCGCCGATGGGGCCACTGGCCAAAGCCTTGCCGTTACTGAGCAGGACGAGGTGGTCGGCGAGCCGCGCGACTTCATCTTGAGAATGGCTGACGTACAGCACGGGGATGTCCAGTTCATCGTGCAGCCGTTGCAGATACGGCAGGATTTCGTTTTTACGCTGGGTATCGAGCGCCGCCAGCGGTTCGTCCATCAGCAAAAGCTTCGGGCTGGTGAGCAGGGCACGAGCGATACCGATCCGCTGGCGTTCGCCGCCAGAAAGGTTCTGCGGATCACGGCCCAGCAAATGACCAATCCCCAGCAATTCAGTGGCATGCGCCATGTCGACCCGGCGCTGTTGGCGAGGGATGCGCCTGAGGCCGAACTCAAGATTGGCCCGCACCGACAGATGTGGGAACAGGCTGGCTTCCTGGAAGACGTAACCCAAGGCGCGTTTATGCGGCGGGACAAAAATCCCCTTGTCGCTGTCCTGCCAGACTTCATCGTTGACCTGAATAAAACCCTGCTCGGCCTGTTCCAGACCGGCGATGCAGCGCAGGCACGTGGTTTTGCCCGAGCCGGAATGGCCGTAAAGCGCCGTCACTCCTCGGCCGGGCAGTTGCAGGTCGACATCCAGGGCGAATCCCGAATAGTTCAGTTTCAAGCGCGTATGAATCATCGATCAGCTCCAGGCCGCTTTGGTTTTACGGCTGGAGTAGAGCGCCAGCAATACTGCAAACGAGAACACCAACATCGCCCCGGCCAGCCAATGAGCCTGGGCGTATTCCATGGCTTCGACATGATCGTAGATCTGCACCGAGACCACGCGGGTCTTGTCGGGAATGTTGCCGCCAATCATCAGCACCACGCCGAACTCGCCGACGGTGTGGGCGAAACCAAGAATGGCCGCGGTGATGAAACCGGGGCGGGCCAGCGGCACAATCACGCTGAAGAACGTGTCCCAGGGATTGGCGCGCAAGGTGGCAGCCACTTCCAATGGGCGAGTGCCGATGGCGGAAAAAGCATTCTGTAGCGGTTGGACCACGAACGGCATCGAGTACAGCACCGAGCCGATCACCAGCCCCGCAAAACTGAAGGTCAGGGTGCCGAGACCCAGCGATTGGGTGAACTGACCGATCCAGCCGTTCGGGCCGAGCGCCAGCAACAAATAAAAGCCGATCACCGTGGGCGGCAGCACCAGGGGCAGGGCGACGATCGCCCCGATCGGGCCGCGCAACCAGGACCGGGTGCGCGACAGCCATAATGCAATCGGAGTGCCGATGACCAACAGGATCACGGTCGTCAGGGACGCCAGTTTCAGGGTCAACCAGATGGCGGAATAATCGGCACTCGATAGCGTCATTTAGAGTTGGTAACCGTAGGATTTGATGACAGCGGCGGCTTTCGGACCTTTTAGGTAGTCAACCAGTGCCTTGGCGGCCGGGTTGTCCTTGCCCTTATTGAGGATCACCGCGTCTTGTTTGATCGGGTCATGCAGATCGGCCGGGACGATCCAGGCCGAACCGCTGGTGACTTTGCCGTCTTTGTAGATCTGCGACAAGGCCACAAAACCGAGTTCGGCATTGCCGGTGGAGACGAATTGGTAGGCCTGGGTGATGTTCTGGCCTTCAACGATCTTGTCTTTGACCTTGTTGGTCAGGCCTTGCTTGGCCAGTACTTGAGTGGCGGCAAGGCCATACGGGGCGGCTTTCGGGTTGGCGATGGACAGATGCTGATACTGATTGTCGCTCAGCACTTTTCCCTTGGCGTCGACGTAACGGTCCTTGACCGACCACAGCGCCAGAGTGCCGACGGCGTAGGTGAAGCGTGAGCCTTTGACTGTGTCGCCTTCGGTTTCGAGTTTTTGCGGGGTGGTGTCGTCTGCCGAGAGGAATACTTCGAACGGCGCGCCGTTCTTGATCTGGGTATAGAACTGGCCGGTTGCACCAAAGGAGGTGACCAGTTTGTGCCCGGTGTCTTTCTCGAAATCCGCCGCGATGGCCTGGATCGGCGCAGTGAAGTTGGCGGCAACCGCGACCTGGACTTCATCCGCCTGGGCGGAGCCGAAAGCGAACACGGTGAACAGGCACGCAGGGGCAATACGTGAGGCACGAATGATCATGAAGCGGCTCCGTGGTAGGCGAGATGAAACGCTATATAGCGGAATATATAGCGAATTGCCTGTAAACGGAACTTGCCGGATGCAGAGTGCAGGCTTGGCACCGGATTTGTGGGGAGAGGGCTTACCTGTGGCTAGTGGGCTTCCTGTGGCGAGGGAGCTTGCTCCCGCTAGGGCGCGAAGCGGCCCCAAAAGCTTCACGACTGCTTCGCAGCCGAACGGGAGCAAGCTCCCTCGCCACAGGAAGCCCGCTCCCACTGGTTTTGTGCCTAGCGAGTCAGTTTGGCCAACGCCTCATCCGCCAAACGCCGAGTCAACTCTGCCGAGGTCATTTCAACGCCCAGCGTGAACGCCTGACCGGCCCAAAGGCTGCTGAAATCCGCTTCCCCTTTGGCCCGCAGCGGCATCAACGCACCACCCGCCAAGGGAAAGGCCGGCGCTTTGGCGCTCATTGGCCCCAGCTCCCGCATCACCCGATTGAGAATCCCGCGTGCCGGGCGCCCGGTGAAAATGTTGGTGACCGCCGTTTCACTTTCCTTGGCTGTGCGCAACGCTTTGTGGTGAGAAGCACTGACCTTGGCCTCCGGCGTGAACAAATAAGCCGTACCCACTTGAACCGCCGAGGCGCCCAGCAGGAAAGCTGCCGCAACGCCTCGCGCATCGCCAATCCCGCCCGCCGCAATCACCGGCACGTTCACCGCGTCGACGATTTGTGGCACCAGGGCAAAGGTCCCCACCTGGCTGCTCAAGTCATCACTGAGGAACATCCCCCGGTGGCCGCCAGCCTCGTAACCCATGGCGATAATCGCATCGCAGCCATGCTGCTCCAGCCAGATGGCTTCTTCGACGGTAGTCGCCGAGGAAAGAATTTTCGCCCCGGTGGCTTTTACCCGATCCAGCAGGGACTTTTCCGGCAGGCCGAAGTGAAAACTCACCACTTCAGGACGAAACTCTTCAAGCACTTCGCAGGCCGCATTATCGAACGGCGCGCGATTGGATACCGGCGTCGGCGCATCGAAATCGACTTCCAATTCCCGGTAATACGGTTCCAGCAGATTCTTCCAGTTCCGGGCACGTTGCTCATCGGGCGGTGGAGGTTGATGGCAGAAGAAGTTGACGTTGAACGGGCGCTGGGTGTGTTGGCGAATCGTTTTCAGCTCCTCGCGCAACTGCTCGATGCTCAGCATCGCGGCAGGCATCGAGCCCAGGCCGCCAGCGTTGCTCACCGCAATCACCATGGCCGACGTCGTCGCGCCAGCCAGAGGGGCCTGAATGATCGGCAATTCGATCCCGAGCAGGTCAAGAATGCGGGTGTCTGGCCATTGGCTCATGTGCAGTGTTCTCCGGCGTCGGTAGAAACGAATTTGTATCAGTAATGGCTGACCCAAGGCCAGTCGAGTTTGAGGATTGGCTTAAAGTCGGCTACGGCGATGTGTTTTCATGTGTTATTTCAACAGCACGACAACTGAACGATTCCATCGGGAGGCAGTGATGTTCAAAGGCATTTTGATCGACAAGGACGACAGCGGTTACCGGGCCACCCTGCAAGAGATCAATGACGATCAATTGCCTGAAGGCGATGTGACCGTGCGTGTGGCGTACAGCACGCTAAATTTCAAGGATGGCCTGGCGATCACTGGCAGCAGCCCGGTGGTGCGCAAATTCCCGATGGTGCCGGGGATTGATCTGGCGGGCACTGTCGATGTCAGCAGTCATCCGGACTACAAGGTCGGTGATCAGGTCCTGCTCAATGGCTGGGGTGTGGGCGAAGGACACTGGGGCGGATTGGCGCAGAAAGCGCGCCTGAATGGCGACTGGCTGATCCCGTTGCCCAAAGCATTCACCGCCGCGCAAGCAATGGCCATCGGCACGGCCGGTTACACGGCGATGCTGAGCATCCTTGCACTGGAGCACAACGGCGTGAACCCCGAGCAAGGCGAGGTGCTGGTGACAGGCGCGAACGGCGGCGTAGGCAGTTTCGCCATCGCGCTGCTGAGCAAACTCGGCTATCGCGTGGTGGCGTCCACCGGCCGCACCGCCGAGCACGAATATCTCAAGCAATTGGGCGCCAGCGAAATCATCGATCGCGCCACGTTGTCGGAGCCGGGCAAACCGTTGGCCAAGGAGCGTTGGGCGGCGGTGATCGATTCGGTCGGCAGCCACACGTTGGCCAACGCCTGCGCAAGCACTCGGGCCAACGGCACCGTCGCCGCCTGCGGTCTGGCGCAAGGCATGGACTTTCCAGCCTCTGTCGCGCCGTTCATTTTGCGCGGTGTGACCTTGGCCGGCATCAACAGCGTGACCCAACCCAAAGCCAAGCGGATACTGGCCTGGAATCGCCTGGCCAAGGATCTGGATTTCGCCTTGCTGCCGCTGATCAGTCACGAAATCGGCTTGAGTGAAGCCATCGATGCGGCGCAGCGCCTGCTTGCCGGCCAGTTGCGCGGTCGGGTGGTGGTCGACGTCAATCGTTGATCGTCTTGGCGCCAATCAAACAGACAAACTGTAGAAATAAGGAAATAGCGACAATGGATGTAAAGCTGCGTGAAGTGCTGCCCTTTAGTGTCGCGGGCTTGCAGGTGCGAACCCTCAATGCCGCAGAACAGCAGCCAGATACCGCACGTATCGGCCCTATGTGGGAACAATTTTTCGTTGAGGACGTTTTCGACAAAATCGCCCACAAACAGCCGAACTCCTTTATGTACGGCGTCTATTCCAACTACGAATCCGATGCTTCGGGCCACTTCGATGTAACCGCGGGTGCAGCGGTCACCGCGCCCTCCGAGGGTTTTGCGCAGCTTCAAATTGAGGGCGGCGATTATCTGGTGTTCAGCTCCAAAGGACCGATGCCAGACAGCGTCATTCAGACGTGGGGACTGGTCTGGGCTTACTTCGAAGATAACCCGCAGGTTCACCGCAAGTTCGCCACGGACTTCGAGGTCTACACCGGCCCGGAGACCGTGGCGGTCTATATCGGCATTCAGGATTCAGCCGCGTTCTCGCGTTCAAGCAACTGACGCTTGCGCTCCACACCCCACCGATAGCCCGACAGGTTGCCGTCGCTGCGCACCACGCGATGGCAAGGGATTGCCACCGCCAGGCTGTTCGCGCCACAGGCCTGGGCCACGGCGCGCATGGCTTTCGGTGCGCCGATGCGCTGAGCGATATCGGCATAACTGGCGGTGCTGCCGGCGGGAATCTCTCGCAAGGCTTGCCACACCCGCTCCTGAAACGCCGTGCCGCGTACGTCCAGCGGCAAGTCCAGGCCGAGGGCCGGGGCTTCGATAAAACCCACCACTTTGGCGATCAACTGCTCGAATTCATGATCGGCGCCAATCAGGTTGGCGCGCCGAAACTTGTCCTGCAGATCACAGACCAATTGATGCGGATCGTCCCCCAACAGAATCGCGCAGACGCCGCGCTCACTTTGCGCCACCAGAATCGCCCCGAGGGAACACTGGCCGACGGCAAAACGAATGTCGTTGTTCTGCCCGGCCGCGCGGTAATCGCCGGGCTTCATGCCCAGCAGTTGATCCGCCGCCTCATAGAAACGGCTGTTGGAGTTGAAGCCGGCGTCATACACCGCGTCGGTGACCGTGCTGCCGTCCGCCAGGCGTTCGCGAACCTTGCGCGAGCGGTGGGCCGTCGCGTAGCCCTTGGGCGTCAGGCCGGTGACGGCTTTGAACACGCGATGGAAGTGGAAGCTGCTCAGGCCGGCCGCGTCTGCCAGTTCATTCAGCGCCGGCAAGGTCTCGGCGGATTCGATGTGACGACACGCAGCGGCTACGGTCGTGGCGTGTTGTGCGGCGACGTCGCTTTGATCTTTAGCGGCCCGTTTGCTGGGACGATACCCTGCCGCCTGAGCTTGCTCGGCCGTGTCGAAAAACTCGACATTCTGCGGCTTCGGCAAGCGCGCCAGACTGCTGGGACGGCAGTAGATGCCGGTGGTTTTCACCGCATACACAAACTGCCCGTCGGCGCGGGGATCGCGCGCGACCACAGCGGCCCAGCGAGGATCGTTTTCGGTGGCGATATTTTTCGAATGAGTTGTCATGGCTTCATGTCCGTTGACCCGTTTCATGCAGATTAACCAGCCGGCAGAGACGCCACACTCCGGGTCTTGCGGTCGAATTCAACGGTTTCATTCTGCGGTACGAAAGGTGAAGTTGATCCGCTGTTCGCCCAACTGAGGGTGATAACCCTCCTTGATCGGCAAGACGCCGTGATAACGCAAACGGTCGACGCCGCCCCAGACCACAATATCGCCGTGCAACAGTGGCACCCGCTGGCTTTTGGCGCTGCGTTCGAAGCCACCGAACAGGAATGTCGCCGGCAATCCCAAGGATACCGACACGATAGGGGCCGCGTAGGAACCTTCGTCTTTGTCCTGATGCAACGACATCCTGGCACCGGGAATATAGCGGTTGATCAGGCAGGAATCAGGCACGAAATCGATAAACCCAGCTTCCCGCGCCGCCGCTTGGGCCAGTTCGAAAAACACCTCAGGCATTTCAGGCCAGGGCAGGCCGGTCTGCGGATCGTTGCGAGTGTACTTGTAGCCGCTGCGATCGGTCGTCCAGCCCCAAGTGCCGCAACTGCTCAGCGCCACTGACATGGTAAAGCCGCCGGGTGTGACCATCTGCCGAAAAGGGGCTGCAGCCAGAACCGCCTCCAGCGTCGGCAGCAACCGGTCGAGCCAAGGCAGGGCGAAGCCTCTAAGCACGTAGGATTGTTCGCCGATTTGCTCGCGCCGGGGCTGCTGCTCGGGTTCGGCGTCGGCAAACAGATCGAAGGTGATCGGGCTCATGGGGTCATAGCGCATCGTGAAAGATGATTCCAAGGGTATGCCGCTTTCCACTGTGCAGGCGACTCACGCCGTGACGCATGGTCACTCGGTAATAGCCGCGAACGCCTTTTACCGGGCGCTGATTCACGGCAAAAATCAACGCGTCGCCTTTCTTCAGACCGATGACTTGCGGGCGCGACTGCATCCGTGGACGTTGTTCGGTCAGCACAAACTCACCGCCGGTAAAATCTTCACCCGGTTCTGACAGAAGAATCGCCACTTGCAGCGGAAAGACGTGTTCGCCGTACAGATCCTGATGCAAACAGTTGTAATCCTGCGGGCCGTATTGCAGCAACAAAGGTGTCGGGCGTTCCTGACCGGCGGCATGACAGCGTTGCAGAAACGCTTCGTGCGATTCGGGGAAACGGGTCGGTAGACCCATGGATTCGTACCAGCGATTGGCGATTGGAACCAGTCGAGGGTAAAGCGCGCTACGCAACAGGGCCACCGGATCCGGCAGCGGGTATCTGAAGTATTTGTACTCGCCACGGCCAAAACCGTGGCGAGCCATCACCACTTTCGAGCGAAAAGGCTCAGGCCGCTCGTACAGGGCGCTTATTTCATCGCAGGTATCAGGGCTTAAAAACGACCTGATAACTGCGCAGCCATCCTGATCGAGTTGCGTCTCAAGCCGGGCCCAGTCGAGGGAATCGTTGCGAATCGGGTCGGTAAACAAGGGTTCTGACTCCTTGACCAAAAGGTCGAGGCGGCCAGTTTAGTGTGCGTTTGGGGAGTGAACACTCCGGCGCTTGCGGTCGAATTCGAAAGGGGAGCTGACATCCATGTTGTCGCTCCAGATCGCATTTACAGCGCTTTGCTCACGCTGATCTCGCTGATGACGTCTTCAGTCTGGCCGTGAATGACGTCCAGTGCAGCCTTGGCTTCTTCTTCTGTGCCGTTTTCAAGTTGGGCGAATTCGAAGCGGCGCTCGCCGTTGAGTTTGTATTTGATGACGTACTTGGTCGTCTGGGCCACGGTCATATCTGCCTGTTTTGGTGTGAGGTCGTCGATCAGCTCAGCTTCGAGCTGGAACGACGAATGATCTTGATCGAATGCGTCAGCGTCGGTTTGCGGGTCACGCTGATCGGCCGGCGGTTGACCGTGTCGATGGTGATGTTCCAGAAACCGGTGCTCGGCGCGGTGATCCGGGCCGGAAAGGTGTCGAATGCACCGCCATGGTAGGTATGACGGCCGCCATTCTTGAAGCTGCGGAAGTTGGCGTCGTTCATCAAGCGGATGTTGCACATTTGCGAGCACTGGATGACGACGATGTCGTCTTCGTTGAGGTGCTCGCGCTGGTGGATAAATTTCATGAGGCGCCTCCAGAAGGGCTTTTTCTACAAAATCAAAACGATAGCATGGGCGATTGGCGCAGTTTATCAGCCCGAACGGGTTATTATCCGGCTGTCGGGGTCCGCTTTGACAATAAAAAACAGTTATTCGGAACTCTATGAGCTTTAAAAGCAGTGAGCTTTGGAGAAAAACAGCATTTGTGCTGTCGGAGGGTCTTTATCGGAGGTTTTGTATGAAGTGGGGTGTTCTGGTCGTGCCGTTAACATTGGCAGTGGGTGGATGTGCAAGTGTCTCGGACATTAATGACTCACTGCCCACCATGAGCGTGATTTCAGGCAAGAACCCCCATGAATATGCAAAGTGCCTCGTCGAGAAGCTGGCCGATAGCCGTGGCGCCCTGCAAGTCGAGCCGCAGAAGGAAGGCGTGCGGGTTATCGTGCCGCAGAAGTTCTCCTCCGGGCCGGCAGCGGTGTTTGAAATTGAAGACCGCTCCGGTGGCAGCAGCATCAAGCTGCATGAACGCATCTCCAACGTGCCTTTACGCCCATGGGATGTGCGCAATGCCGCAACGGCGTGCATCTCCGGCTGATAAACTACCCCGAGTCAGCACTAATGCCGTCAAAGTCGCGCTTTGACGGCATTGTCATTTCTGGAGTCGAGCATGAAGCGAGAGCAGGTACGGGCGCGCCATGCAGAGGGTCATATCTCTGCCACCCACGTGATTCAAAACCCGGCGAATCCGGGGGAGTGGATCGTGTTTTTCAAGAAAAGCGCCGGGCGTAGTTTTTTCCTGGTGGATGACAACGATGAAGTCGAGTCCTTCAGCGGCCTCGACGATTTGATCGAGACCGTGCGCGGGCTTGGGATCAAATTCGCCGAAATTCATATGTAGGGTGTAGGAGCGAGGCTTGCCCGCGAAGAATGCACCGCGGTTTTTCAGGTATTACGCGTCATCGTTCTTCGCGGGCAAGCCACGCTCCCACAGGGTTTGCATGCCCTACTTGCAGACCACCACCACGCTGCGGTTTTTGTAGTTGCCGACGTCGACGCCCAGGGTCTTGTCGCTTTCCTTGGTCGACGGTGTGCCGTCGGTACCGACAATCCGATAACCGGTGCCGGCGCACGAGGCATCGGCTTTTTCGTAGCAACTGGCCCAGGCGTTGGCTTCCCCGGAACAGTCGATGCTCAAGCCTTGCTCGCCATTTTTCAGGTAAGTCGTTTCGGATGTGGCACAGCCGTTCAGGGCCAGCACCGCAATCAATGGCAAAAATTTATTCATGTCGTGGTCATCATCAGTGATGGGGCTAAACGCACAAAAAAGCCCTGCGCAAAAGGCAGGGCTGCGGTCGTGTCAGGTTCAGCTCAAGGCTTGTCCTTGCCGCGCCGCTTGGGGGCTGCGGGTTGATCCTGCAACACCGATGCCACTTCAACCGCCAACGCTTCTGTAGGGAACGGCCCGGCAATATTCTCGCCGCCGACGCTGTCTACCCACCACTGGCCGTCTTTTGCCTGATTGATCAGGTACCCGTTAACGCTTTTTGCTGCCGACATCTATCTGCCTCGTTGGCTGGTTCAATCGCACAATGATAGCGCCAAATGCCCTCAACGGGTGCCGATGGGTGTAGGGTGGGACAGATTGTCTTTCGGCTGATGGCCGTGCAAATCTGCCGATCTCTGCTATTTATGAAGGGTTGTGCAGATTTTATCTGCGGAACTATCCATCAGAATATTTCTCTATGATGGCATCGGTTAGCCAGTGCGGGGCATTGTAAGGTGCACGCCGCCTGATTAGACTGCGCCGAAACTCGTACACACAGCCCTTTCAAGGACTTATATGATCAAGAAATGCTTGTTCCCAGCAGCCGGTTACGGTACTCGCTTCCTGCCAGCGACTAAAGCCATGCCCAAAGAAATGCTGCCGGTGGTAAACAAGCCACTGATCCAGTACGGCGTCGAAGAAGCACTGGACGCCGGGTTGACCGAAATCTCCATCGTCACCGGTCGTGGCAAGCGCGCCCTGGAAGACCACTTCGACATCAGCTACGAGCTGGAAAACCAGATCAAGGGCACCGACAAGGAAAAATATCTGGTCGGCATCCGTAAACTGCTCGACGAGTGTTCGTTCTCCTACACTCGCCAGACCGAAATGAAAGGCCTGGGCCACGCGATTCTGACTGGCCGTCCGTTGATCGGCGACGAACCCTTCGCCGTGGTACTGGCGGACGACTTGTGCGTCAACCTCGAAGGCGACGGCGTACTGACCCAAATGGTCAAACTGTACAAGCAGTTCCGCTGCTCGATCGTGGCCATCCAGGAAGTCGATCCTCAAGAAACCAACAAGTACGGCGTGATTGCCGGCGAGATGATCCGCGACGATATCTACCGCGTTCACAGCATGGTTGAAAAACCAAAGCCTGAAGACGCGCCGTCGAACCTGGCGATCATCGGCCGTTACATCCTGACCCCGGACATCTTCGACCTGATCGAACAGACCGAGCCAGGCAAGGGCGGCGAAATCCAGATCACCGACGCCCTGATGAAGCAGGCACAAAACGGCTGCGTCATGGCCTACAAGTTCAAAGGCAAGCGTTTCGACTGCGGTGGCGCCGAAGGCTACATCGACGCGACCAACTTCTGCTTCGAGAACTTCTACAAGACTGGCAAGGCTTACTGATAGCACCTGAGCTGCTTGTACTGAAAAGCCACCTTCAGACTGTGTGAAAACACACTGGTGAAGGCCCAAGCAAACGCCCCGACTTGTTCGGGGCGTTTGCTTTTGTGTGGGTGAAAGGAAAAAAGGCTTTCTCGCCGATCAACACTTAAATGTCTGTCGAGTCGGTGAGACTGATCGTACAGATCAGGATTACGACGAGTTCAGAAGCGACCTACAGGGAGTTTCAAATACATTCACGGCAGCATTGAAAAATGTCCCGTGAATTTTTTTGTGTGCAGTAAGGAGTTTTACCCATGGCATTAATAAGTGAGGCGGCACACCGCAGAGCGAGATCAAAGCGTTGGTTAGGCCTAAGCGTGCTGATGCTGCCTGTGTTGCTGGTGACAGTTGACAATACGGTGCTTGGATTCGCGTTACCAAAAATTGCCGAGGCCCTGCGTCCGAGCGCTAGTCAGCAGTTGTGGATGATCGATGCTTATTCGCTGGTATTGGCGGGATTGCTGGTGTCGATGGGTAGTCTGGGAGATCGAATCGGTCATCGTAAGTTGTTGCTGGCCGGGTCTCTGGGGTTTGCCATTGTGTCGGTGCTAACCGCGTATTCCGATACCGCCACGCAACTGATTGCCGGGCGAGCTTGTATGGGCGTTTTCGGTGCAATGCTGATGCCCTCAACGCTGGCATTGATACGTTCGGTGTTCGAGGACCGAGAAGAACGCAGGCTAGCAGTCGCGATCTGGGCTACGACGTTGACGGTCGGTTCGGCACTCGGTCCTTTGGTGGGCGGGGTATTGCTGGAGTTTTTCAGTTGGGGGTCTATTTTCCTGTTGGCGGTGCCCGTGTTGGTGCCACTGCTGGTATTGGGGCCATTGTTGTTGCCCGAGTCCGAGCGAGATGCTTCAGGACCCTTGGATCCGATAAGCATCCTGCAATCGATGGTAGCCCTTGGTGCCATTGTTTATGGCATTAAACACAGCGCCAGTAATGGTATCGACTGGATGGCGCTGACAACATTTGCAGTAGGCGCAGTTGCGGGCTGGTTATTTGTGCGTCGACAGTTACGACTGCCAGTACCGCTGATGGACCTGAGTCTGTTTCGCAGTGGCACCTTTAGCGGCTCTGTCGCGATCAATTTGATGAGTCTCGCGTTTCTCGTCGGCTTCGTATTCTTTGCCACTCAGTTCCTGCAGATCGTTCTTCAGATGTCGCCCTTGAGTGCTAGCCTCGCGTTGGTCCCAGGTCAGATCATGGCGATAGTTGTGGGGATGGCGGTCGTGCCTGTTGCACAGCGATTACAGGTGCATGTGCTGATACCGATTCTGATGGCGTTTGCTGGGGCTGCGTTTTTGCTGGTCGCCAGCATGGGCAGTAGCCTGACCGTTCTAGTGGTGGCTTTTGCCTTGCTGAACATTGGCGTGGGGGCGATCGCGACGGTGTCCAATGATGTGATTTTGTCAGCCGCACCACCGGCAAAAGCGGGCGCTGCGTCGGCCATTAGCGAAACGGCCTATGAAGTGGGCGTAGTTTTGGGGACGACCGTGCTCGGCGGTCTCGTCACCGCCTACTATCGCGGTGCGTTGCAGCTTCCGGGGTTTCTGAGCGAAGTGCAGATGATGCTGGCGAGTGAGACGCTATCTGGCGCCCATCATGTGGCGGCAGGCTTGTCGGGTGACCAGGCAAGGGAATTGATGACGCAGGCGGGAAGGGCATTCGAAGGTGGGATCGGTTTGGTTTCGTGGGTGACGTTCGGCCTGGCACTCATGGCGATTTTGATTGCCTGGCGCACTCTGCGGACACCGAAAGCGCAATCTGCAGGGGGGCATTGATCGAAGGCGAAGGTTGGGCCACGCATCGCACGGCCCGAGCATTTCGGCGCAATGCTTGCTCAACGGCCGTCCGCAGGTATGCTGGTCACCTGCCGAGGAGATAGAAATGGCCTACGATTTTGACCTATATGTGATTGGTGCCGGTTCCGGTGGTGTGCGGGCTGCGCGGTTTGCGGCCGGTTTTGGCGCGAAAGTCGCCGTGGCCGAGAGCCGCTACCTGGGCGGTACGTGTGTGAACGTCGGCTGCGTGCCGAAAAAATTGCTTGTCTACGGCGCGCATTTCGCCGAAGACTTCGAGCAGTCACAAGGCTTCGGCTGGACCCCGGGTGAGGCGAAGTTCGACTGGGCGACGCTCATCGCCAACAAGGATCGCGAGATCAATCGCCTGAACGGCATCTATCGCAATCTGCTGGTCAACAGCGGTGTGACCTTGCATGAAGGTCACGCGAAAATCGTCGATCCGCATACCGTCGAGTTCGATGGCAAACGTTACACCGCCAAAAACATCCTGATCGCTACCGGTGGCTGGCCGCAGATCCCGGAGATTCCGGGGCACGAGCACGCCATCAGTTCCAACCAGGCGTTCTTCCTAAAAGAACTGCCAAAGCGTGTTCTGGTGGTCGGTGGTGGTTACATTGCGGTGGAGTTTGCCGGGATTTTCCACGGGCTGGGTGCCGAGACTACGCTGCTGTATCGCGGTGATCTGTTTCTGCGTGGCTTCGATAGTGCGGTGCGCAAGCATTTGCAGGAAGAGTTGACCAAGCGTGGCATGGACCTGCAATTCAATGCCGACATCGAGCGCATCGACAAGCAAGCCGATGGCAGCCTGAAAGCCACGCTCAAGGATGGTCGCGTACTGGAGGCGGACTGCGTGTTCTACGCCACCGGTCGGCGTCCGATGCTCGACAATCTGGGGCTGGAAAACACCGGCGTCAAACTCGACAAGAAAGGTTTTGTCGAGGTCGATGAGCAGTATCAAACCGCAGAGCCATCGATCCTGGCTCTGGGCGATGTGATTGGTCGGGTGCAGCTCACGCCGGTCGCGCTGGCCGAAGGCATGGCCGTGGCGCGGCGCTTGTTCAAGCCCGAGCAATATCGCCCGGTGGATTACAAGATGATCCCGACCGCAGTGTTCAGCTTGCCGAACATTGGCACTGTCGGCCTGACCGAAGAAGAGGCGCGAGAGGCCGGGCACGATGTGGTGATCTTCGAAAGCCGTTTCCGGCCGATGAAGCTGACCCTGACCGGGTGTCAGGAACGCACCTTGATGAAGTTGGTGGTGGACGCCAAGACTGACAAGGTCTTGGGCTGCCACATGGTCGGCCCGGAGGCCGGCGAGATCGTGCAAGGATTGGCGATTGCCCTGAAGGCGGGCGCAACCAAGCGTGATTTCGACGAAACCATCGGCGTGCATCCGACGGCCGCCGAAGAGTTCGTCACCATGCGAACGCCGGTCGCGGGTTAATCGTCCTTACGCGGCACTGATGCGTCTGGCCCTGTCGCAACGACAGCCGTCAGGCGCATGCTTTCATCCAGGCTGGCCTGCAACTTGATCAGTTCAACTTCCAGCGCTTTGTTGATGTGCGACTGTTCGTCGTTGTTCTGCTTGAGTGACTGGCTTTCCAGCATGGCAATGCGCAAGCGTTCCTGGAGGAGGGTGCGTTCGCTGTCGATGCGGTTGACCTGTTCCAGCAGCTGATCCTGTCGGCTGTTGGTGTGCTTGAGTTGCTCTTGCGACAGGCTCAACTCCCGCAGCGTTCCACGGTTTTCCGTCAGTAAGCGCTCGTTGTCGCGATGCAGTTGGGTGATTTCATCCTGACGTACCAGTGCGCTTTGCTGCGCCTGACGCAACTCCATTTGAATCTGTTGCACCTGACCTTCGTGGCGGCGCTGTTCCTGCTCGCGCTGGTCTTTGACGGCGTTGCGGTAGTGTTCCAGTGCTTCGCGGGCGTGCAGGTGCTTTTCTTCCAGTGAGCGGATCTGCTCGTCCTTGTCCTGCAAGCGTAATTCGAAATCTGCCAACGCCTGGTTCAGCCCGGCGTTGCGGGTTTGCTCGCTTTGCAGCATGGAGCGGATGTCGTGCAGTTCTGCCGATTCCTGAGTCAGCGCCAGGCTTTGAATTTCGTATTGCTGGTGCAATTCGGTATTGGCCTCGCGGGCCTCGTGCAGCTGGGTTTCCAAGTCTTTTCGTTGTTGCTCGAACTGTGCGCGCGCCTGGTCGATGGGCTCTTGTGCCTGTTCTTTCAGGCGTTGCGCCAGGCGCGACACCAGGCTTGTCAGCTCATCATCGATAGGCTCGGAAGGTGCTTGCGTGGGCTCGGCGCCGTCATCGAGCTCCTTCATATAGCGATGGATTGTGGTTTTTGAACCGGTATTGCCCATCTCGATCCGCACTGCGTCAATACTCGGGTGTTCGCCCCGGGCGAGGATTGCCGAGCGTGCCGCCTGCACCAGTGCCTTGTTTACGCCGCCACGTGCCATGTGTTCTCCTACGATTTGATACTGTGGTACGTACCACTAATATACGCACTGTACCATGATGCGAATAAAGTTAAAATCCTATGCTTAATCATGCGGGATATACTGGTATTACCCCGTGTGATGAGCTGTAATTCGAGTTTTACCCGCCAGAGCGGTACGTTTTTGAGAAGTGAGCCCATGACCGAGCTGGATCGTTACCTGCAAGCCGCCACGCGCGACAACACCCGTCGCAGCTATCGCGCGGCCATCGAGCATTTCGAAGTCAGTTGGGGCGGGTTCCTGCCGGCGACCGCCGATAGCGTGGCGCGTTATCTCGTGGCCCACGCGGGCGTGCTGTCGATCAACACCTTGAAGTTGCGCTTGTCCGCGTTGGCCCAGTGGCACAACAGTCAGGGTTTCGCCGATCCCACCAAGGCGCCCGTGGTGCGCAAAGTGTTCAAGGGCATTCGTGCGCTGCACCCGGCCCAGGAAAAACAGGCCGAGCCGTTGCAGCTTCAGCATCTGGAGCAAGTGGTGGCCTGGCTGGAGCAGGAAGCGCAAACCGCCAAGGCGCAGGGCGATCAACCGGGTTTGTTGCGGGCGCGGCGCGACACGGCGCTGATCCTGCTGGGCTTCTGGCGCGGTTTTCGTAGCGATGAGTTGTGCCGCGTGCAGATTGAACATGTGCGGGCCAGCGCCGGCTCAGGCATCACCCTCTACCTGCCTAGCAGCAAGAGCGACCGCGAGAACCTTGGCCAGACGTATCAGACGCCGGCCTTGCAGCGCCTGTGTCCGGTGCAGGCCTATATCCAATGGATCACTGAAGCGGCATTGGTCCGCGGGCCGGTGTTCCGGGGTATCGACCGCTGGGGCCATTTGAGCGAGGAGGGCCTGCACGCCAATAGCGTGATCCCGTTGTTGCGCCAGGCCCTGGAGCGCGCCGGTATTGCGGCCGAGCACTACACCAGTCACTCCTTGCGTCGTGGTTTTGCCACCTGGGCCCATCAGAGCGGTTGGGATTTGAAGTCGTTGATGAGTTATGTGGGCTGGAAGGATATGAAGTCGGCCATGCGCTATGTTGAAGCCAGCCCGTTTCTCGGGATGACCCGAATCGCTGAAAAGCCGTTGACACCATAGATCACGTTTTCTTCTATTAATACGCTCGGCTAATAGCGAAAACCAATCAGCAGCATCAGGTTTGCCAATGAGCCAACCGGCGATCGACTGAGTAGGATTCACTCCATCAACTTCTTAACCCCTGACGGAGAGTCATCGATGCCTATCATCAACAGCCAAGTTAAACCGTTCAAAGCTGACGCCTTTAAAAATGGCGACTTCGTAAAAGTGTCGGACGCTGACCTGAAAGGCAAGTGGTCTGTCGTGTTCTTCTACCCGGCTGACTTCACCTTCGTTTGCCCGACCGAACTGGAAGACCTGGCTGACAACTACGCCGAGTTCGAGAAACTGGGCGTCGAGATCTACAGCGTTTCCACTGACACCCACTTTGCCCACGCTGCCTGGCACAACACTTCGCCAGCCATCGGCAAAATCCAGTACACCATGATCGGCGACCCGACTCATGTCATCTCCCGCAACTTCGACGTGCTGATCGAAGAAGCGGGTCTGGCTGACCGTGGCACCTTCGTGATCAACCCGGAAGGCCAGATCAAAATCGTTGAACTCAACGACGGCGGTGTAGGTCGTGACGCTTCCGAGCTGCTGCGCAAAATCAAGGCCGCTCAGTACGTTGCTGCTCACCCAGGCCAGGTTTGCCCAGCCAAGTGGAAAGAAGGCGAGGCCACTCTGGCTCCGTCTCTGGACCTGGTCGGCAAGATCTAAGTCTGTGACGCGCTTCATCAGGGCGGAACTCCGCACCTCCTAAGTAAGCTGCACCGCCCTTAAAAAACGCCCGGGCGAGATTCGCTCGGGCGTTTTTTTTCGACTTCTTTTTATCGAATACATGGAAATCGCCCGTATGTTGGACGCCAATCTTAAAGCCCAGTTGAAATCGTACCTGGAACGGGTCACCCAGCCGATCGAGATCGTTGCCTCCCTCGACGACGGTGCGAAATCCCAGGAAATGCTCGCATTACTCAAAGACGTTGCCAGTCTTTCCACCCAGATTACGTTGCTCGACAACGGTGATGATGCGCGTAAACCATCGTTCTCGATCAACCGCCCAGGGGCCGATATCAGCCTGCGTTTTGCCGGTATCCCGATGGGCCACGAATTCACTTCACTGGTGCTGGCCCTGCTGCAAGTCGGCGGGCACCCTTCGAAGGCCAGTATCGAAGTGATCGAACAGATCCGCTCGCTCAAAGGCGAGTTCAACTTCGAGACTTACTTCTCGCTGTCCTGCCAGAACTGCCCGGACGTGGTCCAGGCATTGAACCTGATGGCTGTACTGAACCCGAACATCCGCCACGTCGCCATCGACGGCGCGCTGTTTCAGGCTGAAGTCGACGAGCGCCAGATCATGGCCGTTCCAAGCATTTACCTGAATGGCGTCAACTTTGGCCAGGGCCGCATGGGCCTCGAAGAGATTCTCGCCAAGATCGACACCAGCGGCATCGAGCGTCAGGCCGAGAAAATCAGCGCCAAAGAAGCCTTTGATGTACTGGTCGTCGGCGGTGGCCCGGCCGGTGCTTCGGCGGCGATCTACGCTGCTCGCAAAGGCATTCGCACCGGTGTGGCGGCTGAACGTTTTGGTGGTCAGGTGCTCGACACCATGGCCATCGAGAACTTCATCTCCGTGCAGGAAACCGAAGGGCCGAAACTGGCCGTGGCGCTGGAAGAACACGTCAAGCAGTACGACGTGGACATCATGAACCTGCAACGCGCCGACAAGCTGGTGCCAGGCAAAAATGGCGAACTGCACGAAATCCATTTCGCCAGCGGTGCGTCCTTGAAAGCCAAAACCGTTATTTTGGCGACCGGTGCCCGGTGGCGTGAAATGAACGTTCCGGGTGAGCAGCAATACCGCAACAAGGGCGTTGCGTACTGCCCGCACTGTGACGGTCCGCTGTTCAAAGGTAAGCGTGTGGCGGTGATCGGTGGCGGTAACTCAGGCGTCGAAGCGGCTATCGACCTGGCCGGTATCGTGTCCCACGTGACCCTGCTGGAGTTCGACGTCCAACTGCGCGCCGATGCAGTGTTGCAGCGCAAGTTGCACAGCCTGCCGAACGTCACCGTAATCACCAGTGCGCAAACCACTGAAGTGACTGGCGACGGCCAAAAGGTCAACGGCCTGCGCTACAAGGATCGCCAGTCGGACGAGTTGCGCACGGTCGAGCTGGAAGGGATTTTCGTGCAGATCGGTCTGCTGCCTAACACCGATTGGCTCAAAGGCACCATCGAGCTGTCGCCGCGCGGCGAGATCATTGTCGATGCCCGCGGTGAAACGTCGATGCCCGGCGTGTTCGCGGCAGGTGACGTGACCACCGTGCCGTACAAGCAAATCGTGATTGCGGTGGGCGAGGGCGCCAAGGCTTCCCTGAGCGCATTCGATCACTTGATCCGCACCTCGGCGCCTGCATAAACGCCGACGCTGAAAACACAAAACCCCATGAGCGATCATGGGGTTTTTTGTGTCTTGCACACGCCCAATGTGGGAGCGGGCTTGCTCGCGAAGGCGGACTGTCAGCCAGCATCACTGGTGAATAACACACCGCTTTCGCGAGCAAGCCCGCTCCCACAGGGAGTCTGCGGTGGGGTTTACATCGGTGCAGGCTGAATAATTTCGACCCAGTAACCATCCGGGTCCTTGATAAAGGCCAGGCTCTTCATGCGACCGTCGTTCAGGCGTTTCTGGAAATCGCAGCCCAGCGCTTCGAAGCGCTCGCATGCGGCACGAATGTCCGGCACCGAAATGCAGATATGGCCGAAGCCGCGTGGGTCGGTGTTGCCATTGTGATAGGCGAAATCCGCGTCGTTCTCGGTGCCGTGGTTGTGGGTCAGCTCGAGAATGCCGGGGATCGATTTCATCCACTCGGTGCGAGCAGCGGCATCGGCCGGGATCTGGTTTTTATCGACCAGCGCCAGGAAATACAGGCTGAACTCGGCTTCCGGGAAATCGCGTTTTTCCACCAGCGAAAAACCCAGGACGCGGGTGTAGAAGTCCAGGGACTGGGTGATGTCTTTGACCCGCAACATGGTGTGGTTGAAGACGAATTTCTGGGTGGCGGTGTCGGGTTGGGCGGTCACACCGGGAAAGGTGTTGAGTTCGTGCAGGCTCATGGGCCCTCCGGAAAACAAGCTAAGAATGCTCACAATGATACGCAACGGCTCTGGCATCGCCAAACCAAAACCGCAGGCTTGCCTGACAGCCGGGTGAGGCTCAGACTTTGCCCCTCAATCTGTGAGTGTTCATTGCAATGATCCGATCCTGTCAATTGATGTTCGTCCTGATGTGTTTGCTTTCAGGTGTTACCAGTGCTCATGCAGAGGCTCCGGTCATCACCTGGCCAAATGGATGGACCGTCGAGGCTGTCCCCCAAGACGAGGCTAAACCGCAGGTATCCCGGCAACGCGCGGTAAAAAACGATCAGGACGGTGCACCGGTGATGGTGATGGAATTGACCATGACTCAAGTGGAAAGCGGTCACCAGGTGAACCTGGAAGGCGTGCTGCTGGAAATGCGCAAGTCGGTGCAAAAGGACTTTTTTCAGAGTGGGTATCAGAGCGTTTGCACTAAAATTCACCCGACTACCTTGAGCCGGCTATCGGCGCTGGAAACTACCTGCACGATTACGCAGAACGGTCGACATGTGCTGTCTCAAACATTGGTGGCTGCGGTGGACGCCGATAAAGCCTATGTTCTTTCCTATGCAGGGGAGGCAGCGGCTTATCAGGCAAGTCAGGACGACATAGAGGCTGCTCGAAACAGCTTGAAACTTTAGTTTATGGTTTGCGTATCAGTAGATTTCAGCGTGTTCGGCATTTTTTAGATAGCCAAAGGGATTAAGCATAAAGTTGGTCGGTATGTAATGAATTGATCGACGACTATTAGACGTCATCCATGAAAAAGCCCTGCATTGGCAGGGCTTTTTTATGACCGCGAGCGCTTAGCCGCGCAGCCAGGAATCAACGGTAGCGGCCCCGTATTGTTCCTTCCAGGCTTTCAGGCCGCGGTGGTTGCCGCCCTTGGTTTCAATCAGTTCACCGGTGTGCGGGTTCTGATAAACCTTGACCACGCGAGCGCGGCGGGTTTTAGGCGCTGCTGCCTGCTGCAGGCCGGATTTCGCCGGGTTCGGATCGAGGATGGCGATGATGTCGCGCAAGCTCTTGCCGTAGGTTTTCATCAGCCCCTGGAGCTTTTCTTCGAATTCGATTTCTTTCTTGAGCCCGGCATCATTCTTCAGTGATTCCAACTGCTTGAGCTGTTCTTGAAGAGCCTTTTCAGCTGCACGGAATTCAGCGAGTCTGGACAATATCTTTACTCCAATAGTGTGTTTGGCTGATACCAACCGCAAACAAAGCTATAAGCCAAGAGCCTTGAAGCGACTCGGTGATAATGGCGCACCTGCCAGTTCTGCACAGGTATGAAAAATTGTAGTAGTTAATTGACCAAGAGTAAATCCTGACTTTTTCTTCATGTAACAAGAGTAGACTTTTGATTCAATTTGGTGCGCACCATCATGGCTTCGATGCTTGAAGTGGTTAGTTAATGATCACTTAATGCTCTAATGAATTCTGCACCGGGCATCGGCCGGCCAAACAGAAAACCTTGCAGAAAGTTCACGCCGTGGGCCGTCAGATAGTCACTTTGTTCTACGGTTTCCACGCCTTCGGCGACGATACCCAGATCAAGTTTGCCCGAGAGCTCGATGATGCTGTCCAGAATGTGCCGGGAGAGGGCATCGACGCCGATCATGGCCACAAAACTCTGGTCGATTTTCAGGAAGTCAACATTGAACTGACGCAAATAACCCAGACTTGAGTGGCCGGTGCCGAAGTCATCAATCGCGATCATCACGCCCAAGCCGTGAAGCTGCTCGAACAGGTGCAGGGTGATGGCTGTCGGCTCGATGAGTTCGCGTTCGGTCAGTTCCAGCACCAGGTTGATGCTGCCAGGTGCGAAAGCGCTGAGGAACTCACGGCAGTCCTCGACCAGCTCCAGATCCCGGCAGTGACTGGCAGTGATGTTGATCCCGATGTGAAATGGCCCGTCGAACGACGCCGACAAGGGGGCGAGCAATGCGCAGGTCTGTCGCATCAAGGAACGAGTCATCGGCACGATCAGACCGGAATGTTCGGCAAACGGAATGAACAGATCCGGGCGTACCAGGCCTTCCTTGGGATGTTTCCAACGCATTAATACTTCGGCGCCGGACCACTGTTTATTGTCGCCCTGCACCACGGGCTGAAAATACGGAATGAACTCTGCTGCCTCCAGCGCCCGCTGCATTTCACGGCTGGGCGAGGTCGAGCGCTTCTGCAGGACATGCCCGATCGAGCCTGACACCATACCGAAGAACATCAACAGGCTGAACAGCGGCGGGTACTCACTGCGCATATATCGCCAGGTTTCTCCTTCGGGGAAACCGGCGGCCACCGTAAAGGCATAACGCGCAGACGTCAGTGTGTTTTGCGCCACCGGCAAGACGGGCAGGGTGTCGTCGTGGACTTTGCCATCGGCGGACAGCCAATTAGGGCCGATTCGCAGCAACAGTAATGTCTTGCGACCCATCAAGCGCAACACGTTACTCAGGTGATAACCGTCCAGCGTGGTCAATGCGCCCTGGTTTCCTTCGCTAAGCCGATACACTAACAACGCGGTATTGGGCGTGACCGCATTACCGTTCATGAGCCAGAGCGTGCCTTGGGTATAGTCGCCGGGATTGATCTTTTCCTGATAGTCGCCGAACAACGAACTGCAATAGAGGTTGTTGTCCCATACAAGATTGGTCGAGCGCACGAACGGTCGGCGGGTGACTTGTTCACGCAGGGCCAGTTTAACGTCATTGCAGTTTTGGCCAGCCAGTGGCAATAGTTGCCGCGCCGCTTGGGCATTGTTGTCGAGCATCAGCTCGAATTGGCGAACGGCTTCCTCGCCAGTCAGTTCGGTACTTTGCTTGAGCGTACGTTCAGCTTGCAGATAGAGAATGGCGACCCCCAGCAACACCGGGAGCAACCCGCTCAAAACAGTCACAGCGATCCGGGTGCCACGCTTGCGGCGATTTTTGACGTTCAGTGGCATTCGCAAATCCATCGCGGTAAAAAAAAGGGCACTCAAAGGTTGGCAGGGAGACACGTCTCCCGGAAGAGTTCAGCCATGATAGTTGGCCGACAGCATTTATGCCGTTCAATGATCATTCAGGCTCGAAGCCAGTTTGATAAAGGCCAGCGTCGCAGGTGATGACTGACGCTGATCGAGCACCGCCAGCCCGACCGGGCGGCTGACCGGTGGCGACAGAGGTTTTTTCACGTAGCGGTTGTCGTTGTCGTCAGGCAAAGAGCCTTCGGCAACAACGGTCAGGGCATCGCCACGGCCGACGGTGGCCAGCGTGCTGAGCAACTGCGAGCAGCGATAGCGAATGTTCGGCGTCAATCGCGCCGCATTGAATAAGCGCGACACCAGTTCCGAAGAGCCGGCTTCGGTCAGCACAAAAGGGTCGTGGCACAAATCGCTCAAGCTCAACCTGTCGCGACCGGCCAGCGCATGGTCGGCAGGTAGCAGCGCGACCATCTGGTCCTCGATCAGCCTGAACGTGTCGAAACGTTCCTGGGGCAATACCACGAAGCCGATATCGATACGCCGTTCTTCCAGCCACTGGATCACCTGGCGATCCGGTCCTTCGTCGATGTGAACCTCGATGCCCGGGTGTGCAGCGCGGTAATGTTGCAGGATTTTCGGCAGCAGTTTGATCGATGAAGTCGGACCGAACGAGCCGATGCGCAGGGTGCCGCATTTCATTCCGCGAGCATCCGCCGCTTCCTGGCGCAAGGTGCTGGCCAGCCCGAGCATTGCCCGAGCGCGCAGCAATAGCTGCTGGCCGATGTCACTCAGCTCGACGTGAGACTGATGCCGGCGCAGCAGTTCGACGCCCAATTCCTGTTCCAGCGACTTGAGCGCGTGAGACACCGCGGATTGGGAAATTTCCAAACGATTGGCCGCCGCCGTGAAGCCGCGCAGTTCGGCCACCAGCGAGAAAATCTCGAGTTGTGTGAGGGTCATGAGTATTTACTCATTTTACGATGATCTGGAATTAGTCGAATGATACGCCATGTGCCCGATTTCTGATGGTGGAGACTTATGACTACGTGTGAACAGACCCTGGCGAATTCCTCGGATGTACCGGTTTATCTGAAACTGGCAGCGGTCACCATGATCTGGGGCGGGACGTTTGTCGCCGGGCGATTTCTGGCCGACAGCCTCAGTCCGTTATTGGCCGCGAGCCTGCGGTTCTTGCTGGCGAGCGCGGCGTTGCTGCTGTTTCTGTTGCTGGCGCGGGTGCCTTTGGTGCGACCTAGCCCTCGGCAATGGCTGCAGTTAGCGTTATTGGGATTCTTCGGGATCTTCTTCTACAACCTGTGCTTCTTTTACGGGCTGCATTACATCAACGCGTCACGGGCGTCATTAATCGTGGCGTTGAACCCGGCCGTGATTGGTCTGGCGTCGTGGTTGCTGTTCAAGGAGCGATTGAGCGGGGCGAAAGTGGCGGGTATTGCGATCTGCATTGCCGGCGCCAGTCTGGTGATCGTCAGTCGCAATCCGCAATTGCTGGCCGGTGGTACGGATGCCTGGATCGGCGATCTGTTGATCTTCGGCTGCGTGCTCGGTTGGGGCATTTATTCGCTGTTTTCCAAAGGCCTGAATCAAACGCTGGGGCCGGTGCAGACGGTGACGTACTCGATTTTGCTGGGCACGCTGATGCTCTGGGTGACCAGCGCCGTGCGTGGCGAGCTGAGTGTCGCGGCGCTCGCCGAACTCGGCACGCAACAATGGTTGAGCCTGATGTACCTGGGCGTGCTGGGTTCGGCATTGGCCTATATTGGTTATTACGACGGTATCCGCAAAATCGGTGCGACGCGTTCGGGTGTGTTCATCGCCTTGAACCCGCTGACCGCCGTTTTGTTTGGCGCGTTGCTGCTGGGCGAGCAATTGACCCCGGTGATGTGCCTGGGCGGTGGGCTGATCCTGGCGGGGATTTTTCTGTGCAACAAACCGCTTGCACAGGCTGCGAAAAGGGGGATTTTATAAGAAGGATGGACAACTGATTTACGCTGTGTAGAATCGGGTTACGCATATAAGAATAATCCTCTTCTGGCAGCAGAAGCCTCGCCCGCAAGAGCCTTGGGTCGACAATGAAGATATTTGGGTTTCAATTGATCTACGGTGACTTCCTCGCCCGCAGTGTGCGGGGCATCTCCTGTGCGCCACCCGCCGGTCTCAGCATTGCTAGCAACTAACGATCCGTTAATTGATAAGAAATGATGAGGCGCCAAAATGGCAGATTTATACGAAAACCCAATGGGCCTGATGGGCTTTGAGTTCATCGAATTCGCATCGCCGACCCCTAACACCCTGGAGCCGATCTTCGAGATCATGGGCTTCAGCAAAGTCGCGACCCACCGTTCCAAAGACGTGCACCTGTATCGTCAGGGCGCGATCAACCTGATCCTCAACAACGAACCGAACAGCGTGGCGTCTTACTTCGCGGCCGAGCACGGCCCGTCGGTGTGCGGCATGGCGTTCCGCGTCAAGGATTCGCAAAAGGCCTACAAGCGTGCCCTGGAACTCGGTGCCCAACCGATCCACATCGAAACCGGTCCGATGGAACTGCACCTGCCGGCGATCAAAGGCATTGGCGGCGCGCCGCTGTACCTGATCGACCGTTTCGGCGAAGGCAGCTCGATCTATGACATCGACTTCGTGTTCATCGAAGGCGTGGACCGCAACCCGGTCGGGGCCGGCCTGAAGATCATCGATCACCTGACCCACAACGTGTATCGCGGTCGCATGGCTTACTGGGCGAACTTCTACGAGAAGCTGTTCAACTTCCGCGAGATCCGTTACTTCGACATCAAAGGCGAATACACCGGCCTGACCTCCAAGGCGATGACCGCGCCGGACGGCATGATCCGTATCCCGCTGAACGAAGAGTCGTCCAAGGGCGCCGGGCAGATCGAAGAGTTCCTGATGCAATTCAACGGGGAGGGCATTCAGCACGTGGCCTTCCTCAGCGATGACCTGATCAAGACCTGGGATCACTTGAAAAGCATCGGCATGCGCTTCATGACGCCGCCGCCAGACACCTACTACGAAATGCTCGAAGGCCGTTTGCCGAACCATGGCGAACCGGTCGATCAACTGCAAGCACGAGGCATTTTGCTGGACGGTTCGTCCGAGTCGGGCGACAAGCGTCTGCTGCTGCAAATCTTCTCGGAAACCCTGATGGGCCCGGTGTTCTTCGAATTCATCCAGCGTAAAGGCGACGATGGTTTCGGCGAAGGTAACTTCAAGGCGCTGTTCGAGTCCATCGAACGTGATCAGGTTCGTCGGGGCGTGCTCTCCACCGATTAAGCCGTTTCAGATGTAAGAAAGCCCGGTCAGCAGCAATGCTGGCCGGGCTTTTTTTTGGATCATGCAAAACCAATGTGGGAGCGGGCTTGCTCGCGAAGAGGGAGTGTCAGTCGACATTAATGTTGTCTGGCACACCGCTTTCGCGAGCAACCCGCTCCCACAGGGTTCGTCATTGCTTGGCTTATCGTCGATGACGCATCAAATGCTTGAACCCTTCAAACACCAACACCAGTACCGCCAACCAGATCGGAATATAGGTCAGCCATTCGCCGGGCTTGATGCTTTCCCCCAACAGTAACGCCACGCCGAGCAACAGCACCGGTTCGACGTAACTCAACAACCCGAACAGGCTGAACGGCAGCAAACGGCTGGCAATGATGTAGACCACCAGCGCCGAAGCGCTGATCACGCCGAGTAGCGGAATCAGCCAGGACAACATCGGGTACTGATCGAAAACGCCAAAGCCTTGCTCACCGCCCTGCACGAACCAGAACGCCACCGGCAGCATCAACGCCATATCCAGCCAGAGCCCGCCAAGGTTGTCCGTGGCCAGGCGCTTGCGCAGGATGAAATAGATCGGATAGCCGACCACCACCAGCAAGGTCGCCCAGGAAAAACCGCCGACCTGATACAACTCGTTGAGCACGCCTAGGCTGGCGAAGAACACGGCCATTTTCTGCAGGTAGGAAAGACGCTCGCCATAGACGATTCGTCCGGTCAGGACCATCGACAGCGGCAACAGGAAATACCCCAGCGACACGTCGAGGCTATAATCGTTGAGCGGTGCCCACATGAACAACCAGAGTTGCAGGCCCAGCAGCACTGCGGAGCCAATCAGGCCGACAATCAGCTTTGGCTTGCCAGCCAGCCGCCGAACAATCTCGACCACGCGCTTCCACTCACCGGACACCACCATGAACACAGTCATGCATGGCGCGGTCAGCAGCATCCGCCAACCGAAGATCTCCACGCCGCTCAAAGGTGAGAGCAGCGAAGTGTAGTAATACATGACGGCAAACAGCACCGAGGCTGTGACCGATAGAGCGATACCTTTAGACAAACTGCCCTCGCGTGACATTGTAGAGCGTGAAGCGGGCGCAGAGGATACGTGGTTTTCGAACCTGAAATTGTCCGAACGATCAATACCCATCGAGTGTGGCAGACAGCCTATTCAAAGGGTGCTTGCAACACTGCCATCGCGAGCAGGTTCGCTCCCACATTTGGCCGGTGTGTACTCAATACCTGCGGTCCACACTAAACCCTGTGGGAGCGGGCTTGCTCGCGAAAGCGGTCTGCCAGCCAATATCAATGTTGAATGTGAAACCGTCTTCGCGAGCAAGTCGGATCGCCGCACCGCCGCTCCCACATTTTGACCGATGCGGTACACAATTTTGCAGTCGACACAATCCCCCTGTGGGAGCGAGCCTGCTCGCGATAAATCTCAAGCCGTACCCGGTTTACGCCCCGACACAAAATGGCTCACGTCATTGAACCCCGGCGTCGACGCATGTCCCGGTGTCACCAGCGAATCGATAAAGGCTTCATCTTCCGCCGTGATCTTCACCGCTTGCGCCTTGGTGTACGCGTCCCACTGTTCTTCGGTGCGCGGACCGACGATGGCTGAGGTGACGGCGCTGTTGTTTAGCACCCACGCGATGGCGAACTCGACGATGCCCACGCCACGGTCTTGAGTGTATTGCTGAATTTGCTGGGCGATGCGCAGGGACTCGACCCGCCATTCGGTTTCCAGGATGCGTTTGTCCTGGCGACCGGCGCGGCTGTTGGCGTCCGGCGTCACGTCCGGCGCGTACTTGCCACTGAGCACTCCGCGCGCCAGCGGACTGTAAGGCACCACGCCCAGGCCGTAGTTTTGCGCGGCGGTGATCTGCTCGGCCTCCGCCTGGCGGTTGACGATGTTGTACAGCGGCTGACTGATGATCGGACGGTCGATGCCGAGTTTGTCGGCTACACGAATCACCTCGGCAATGCGCCAGCCGCGATAGTTCGACAAGCCCCAGTAGCGAATCTTGCCCTGGCGGATCGAATCGCCAATGGCCGACACCGTGACTTCCAGCGGCGTGTTGTGGTCTTCGCGGTGCAGGTAATAGATGTCGAGATAGTCAGTGCCGAGCCGGGTCAGGCTGGCTTCGAGACCATTAAAGAAATGCTTGCGACTCAAACCGCTGCGGTTCGGCACGCCATCCACCGGGCCGAAGCCGACCTTGGTGGCCAGCACCCATTCGTGGCGGTTGCCGGCAATCGCTTCGCCGACGATCTCTTCGGAGCGGCCGTTGGTGTACACGTCCGCGGTGTCGATGAAGTTGATGCCCTGGTCCCAGGCCTTGTCGATGATCCGCAGGGAATCTTCGGTGCTGGTCTGTTCGCCGAACATCATGGTACCCAATGTGAGGGTCGACACCTGTAAACCCGAATGACCCAGCGTGCGATAGCTCATGACGAAATCCTTTTACCGGTCAGAAAGGCCTAATCAAATACCAGAACCGTGGCTGGGAGCAATCGGAATTATTGACTCAGTCCCACATTGGATAAGTGGCAATAAACAGCAATGTTTAAATGGCATCGATGGATGCTCTCAGAGGCTACACATCCTTGCGCCGTTGCCTACGACTACGCCAGAATCCGCCGGCTAGTGCATCTTTGGCCCGGGCTATATCGTTTCCTTGTCGCTGAAAAACAGTGATGGGGTTTGGTAGCCCGTTGCGAGGTGCATAAGCATCATGATTTGCAGTGTTTGTTCGACTCTGCTTTATGGTGGTCATGCACAGGGCGCTTTCGAGCGCGCCGGTCTCCTCGCATCCCGGTCTACCAACCTGCGCATGGCCGCCACCCTACGTTTGGTAGCGAAGGGTGATGGTTCCTTTATACGATGAGAGGAGCTTTATTTATGTTCAAACCAACGCCAAATCCACCAGAAACCGATCCAACATCCCCCTACGAATCCCTCGATTCCAAAAAGCTCCACGAAGCCGCCGATCGCGCCCTCGACCACTACCTCAAACCGCCCACCCCCAAAGACACCGCGCGCAAACCCAGCACCATCTACCACGTGGGTGCAAAGGTCGATAACGAAACCCTGCTGGTCAACGCCTGCGAATCCCTGGCGTCAGCTAGCGTGATGCTCAGTGAGTTCGCCGGGTTGATGGACATGCCACATCGCAACATGATGTTGGGGATTCAATCGGTGGTCATGCTCGGTGAGCTGGCCGTCAACCGGGTGCTGGATAACCTCGATCCTCAGAACTGAGCGATCCATTGTGGCGAGGGAGCTTGCTCCCGCTCGGCTGCGAAGCAGTCGCAAAACCGGTTTATGCGGTGTGCCTGAAAATACGCGGTTGCAGGTTTTAGGGTCGCTTCGCAACCCAGCGGGAGCAAGCTCCCTCGCCACAGAAGCATCTGTGCATCCATGAAATGAGAAACGGCCCGAAAGGGCCGTTTTTGTTTTCGCAGAACCTAAACCCGCAACGTCCGGGTCATGCGCAACGCCAGCAAACTCCCACAAACAATCACACCCGCCAGCAGATAAAGCGCCGCATCGGTCGACCCGGTGCTGTCCTTGACCCAACCCACCAGATACGGGCTAAGGAAACCCGCCATCTGCCCCATGGAGTTGATCAACGCCAAGCCACCGGCAGCCGCACCCGCGCTAAGCATGGCGGTCGGCACCGGCCAGAACATCGGCAGGCCGGTGAGGGCGCCCATGGTGGCGATGGTCAGACCGAGGATGGCGATGGTCGGGTTGGCGGCGAAGTTCACCGCGATCAACAGGCCCACCGCGCCCATCAGCATCGGCACCACCAAGTGCCAGCGGCGTTCTTTGCGCAGGTCCGCCGAGCGACCGACCATCAACATGAACACCGCCGCCAGCAGATACGGAATCGCACTGAGCCAACCAATCACCAGGTTATCGCTGAAACCCAGGTTCTTGATGATCGACGGCAGCCAGAAGTTGATCGCGTAGACACCGCTCTGGATGCAGAAATAAATCAGGCCGAAGGCCCAGATCGCCGGGTTCTTGAACACCGCCAGCAAGGAATCGGTAGCGGTTTTCGGCTTGCTGGCCAGGTCTTCAGCGTGATCGGCCTCAAGCACCGAACGCTCGTAAGGGGTCAGCCACTTGGCGTTGGCGTAACTGTCGCTGAGCAGGAAGTAGGCGAGGGCGCCGAGAATAACGGTCGGAATGCCTTGCAGCAGGAACATCCACTGCCAGCCGGTCAAACCGGCCTGGCCTGCGCCGAAGTGGTTGAGGATCCAGCCAGAAAACGGACTGCCGAGCAGGCCGGACACCGGGATCGCCGACATGAACAGCGCCATGATGCGACCACGACGGAACGTCGGGAACCACTGCGAGAGGTACAGCACCACGCCCGGGAAGAACCCCGCTTCGGCCGCACCGGTAAACAGGCGCAGGGTGTAGAACTCGGTCGGTGTAGTGACGAACAACAGGCAAGTCGACAGCGTGCCCCAGGTGATCATCATCAGCGCGATCCAGCGTCGCGGGCCGAATTTGGTCAAAGCCAGGTTGCTCGGTACGCCACAGAGTACGTAGCCGATGAAGAAGATCCCGGCGCCAAGGCCGTACACGGTTTCGCTGAATTTCAGTGCGTCGAGCATCTGCAGTTTGGCAAACCCGACGTTCACCCGGTCAAGGTAGTTGAACAGGTAGCAGATGAAGATGAAGGGGATCAAACGCAGGGTAATGCGTTTGTAGACGGCGTTTTTGTCGTCAGCGGTGGCCAGGGTAGCTGCGGCGCTCTGTGACATGGCGGGCTCTCTCTTTATTATGATTTTTTGCGACGCAAGGGTAACGTTGATCGCCCAGTGAGTCTCGGCCACCCCTTGGGTGATTGTCTTTGTGCCTGAGCACAGGGTTTATGACCAAGGCCTGTGCGGGTGAACAACCCGTTCCATCACGTTTTCAAGGAACCGCGCTATGTTCGAACTCGATCACGACCTGGCCCAGGACATCGTCGACCGGGCGATGGCCATCCTGCCGCACAACGTCAATGTCATGGACAGCCAGGGGCTGATTCTCGGCAGCGGCGAACCGGAGCGCATCAACACCCGCCACGAAGGCGCGCAATTGGTGCTGGCCAACGGGCGCGTGGTGGAGATCGATGCGCAGACCGCGATTCACCTCAAAGGCGTGCAACCGGGGATCAACCTGCCGCTGTTGCTCGATCAGCGTTTGATTGGTGTGCTGGGCATTACCGGCGAGCCTGAACAATTGCGCACCTACGCCGAACTGGTGCGCATGACCGCCGAGATGCTGGTGGGCCAGCGCAATCAGCAGGCCGAGCAGCAATGGCGGCGGCAGCGTTGTGATGACCTGTTGGCGCTGCTGCTCAGCGAGGCGGGGGATTCGCCGCGGTTGCTGGATGAAGCGCAGCAACTGGGGCTCAAACCGCAATTGACGCGGGTGCCGTACCTGTTCGAGTTGGGCATGGAACACGGTCCCGGCCAGACCGTCGAAGCGCTCAGCGCCTGGCTGATGTCGCGCTACCCGGACAGTTGGTGCGTGAGCTCGGCCAAGTCTTCGTTGCTGTGGTGCCGACCGGCGACGCCTGCGATCGAGAACGATCGGTTGCTGGAGAAGCTCGATGGCCTCGGCTGGAATATTTTGCGCATTGCCGTGGGCGGGCAGGCTGATGGATTGTCGGGGTTGCGCCGCTGCTATCGGCGGGTCGGTGATTTGCTGGCCTATGGACGCGATGTGCTGCCGCATTCGCGATTGCTAACCCTGAACCGTTATCGGCTGCCGGTGATGCTCTGGCGGCACCGCAATGACGATGCGCTGGATGAATTGCTGCGGCCGTTGCGCAAAGTCATCGCCAAGGATGGTAATGGTCAACTGCTGGCGACGCTGCGCAGTTGGTGCGAACACGACGGCCAGAGCCAGGCCTGTGCCGATGCGCTGGGGATCCATCGCAACAGTTTGCGTTACCGCATGGAGCGGATTGCCGAGTTGAGTGGGGTTGATCCGTTGCGGTTGGATGGGATGTTGGCGCTGTATCTGGGCGTTCAGCTTCTGCCGCAAACTGATTAGAGAGGTGGTGATTGTAAGGACGCCTTCGCGGGCAAGCCTCGCTCCTACAAGAGCGAGGCTTGCCCGCGAAGAGGCCATCCCAATCGCTATCAATCCTGGGTTTTGTGGAAATGAACAATAATCCTCATGCCCGCTTGTGCAGCGGACCGGCGTTATTGTTCATGGCGGCTGGCAGCATGGACGCATTGGAACTGGAGAATTCGCATGAAAATCGTCATCGCCCCCGACTCGTTCAAGGACAGCCTCAGCGCCCAAGGCGTGGCGGATGCCATCGCGCTCGGACTGGCCGAGGTCTGGCCGGACGCACAATTGCTCAAATGCCCGATGGCGGACGGTGGGGAAGGCACGGTCGAATCGATTCTCGCCGCGTGCGACGGAGAGCGGCGCCGCACCCGCGTTCGCGGGCCGTTGGGCGCAACGGTCGATGCCGCCTGGGGCTGGCTGCCGCAGAGCCACACCGCAATCATCGAAATGGCCGAGGCCAGTGGCCTGCAATTGGTTGCGCCGAACCTGCGCGATGCCTGCACCAGCAGCACCTTCGGCACCGGGGAATTGATCCGCGCCGCGCTGGATGCCGGCGCGCAACGGGTGATCCTGGCGATTGGCGGCAGCGCCACCAACGACGGCGGCGCTGGAGCGATGCAGGCTTTGGGCGTGAAGCTGCTGGACGCTCAGGGTCAAGTCCTGATGCCTGGCGGTCTGGCTCTGGCGCAACTGGCCCGTCTTGATCTAAGCAACATCGATCCGCGTCTGGCCAAGGTGCGCTTCGACATCGCCGCCGACGTCAATAACCCGCTGTGCGGCCCTCACGGTGCCTCAGCGATTTTCGGCCCGCAGAAAGGCGCGTCACCCGAGCAAGTCGAGCAACTGGATCACGCCCTCGGGCACTTTGCCGAACGCTGCGCCCAAGTCCTGGACAAAGACGTGCGCGACGAACCGGGCAGCGGCGCGGCGGGCGGCCTGGGGTTTGCCGCGAAGGCGTTTCTCGGCGCGCAATTTCAGGCTGGCGTGGAAGTGGTCGCTGAACTGGTGGGTTTGGCCGAGGCGGTCAAAGGCGCCGACCTGGTGATTACCGGTGAGGGGCGTTTCGATGCCCAGACGTTGCGCGGTAAAACTCCGTTTGGCGTGGCGCGCATTGCACGCCAGCACGGCGTGCCGGTCATCGTCATCGCCGGCACCTTGGGCGAGGGGTATCAGGCGCTGTATGAGCATGGCATCGATGCGTCATTCGCGTTGGCAAGCGGGCCGATGACACTGGAGCAGGCCTGCTCCGACGCGCCGCGTTTGTTGCGCGAGCGCGCCCGTGATATTGCGCGGGTGTGGCGGGTGGCGGCCCGCAAGGCCTGACCCAATCCTCAGCAGAAAGAAATCCCTGTGGCGAGGGGGCTTGCCCCCGTTGGGCTGCGAAGCAGTCCTAAAAACCTGCAACCTCATTCCGCCAGGCACACCGCATGCACCGGATTTGCGACTGCTGCGCAGCCCAACGGGGGCAAGCCCCCTCGCCACAGTGTTTCACCACTGAAGCACTCCTGCCTCCCTAGAAATTTATTTCTCCAACCCCTGCAAAAACCTCAACCCCGGCCGATACAACCAACAGGCGCACACAAACCAATTACAACAGTGGCGCCAAGCTGAAAGGGTGCGCGCCATTACCCGCCCGACAGTGATCCCCGCAAGGATGCTCGCCGCCTCAATTACCGAGATCATCCTATGTCACTGCGTAATCTGAAAATCGCGCCTCGAGCTTTCCTGGGTTTCGCCTTCATCGCCTTGCTGGTCATCGTGCTGGGTGTGTTTGCCGTGAACCGCATGACGATCATCCGTCAGGCCTCTGTGGGCATGGAAGCCACACAGTTACCCAGCATCGGGTTTCTGGGCAACATGACGGAAAACGTTCTGCGTATGCGAATTCTCTCGTTCCGCGTGCTGGTCAACCGTGACCCGGCGGCGTTGCAGGAAGCTCAGACGCGCATCGGCGTGCTCGTCGACAAGTTGCGCACTTCCCAAACAAGCTATGCCGCCTTGCCTGCCAGCCCCGAAGAAGCGGCGCTGTACAAAACCTTCGCGACAACCCTCGACAATTACCTGCAAGCCCAGAGTCAGATGCTGGAGCTGTCGCGGCAGAACAAACTGGATGAGATGCGCACCCTGATCAACACGCGGATCAAGGAGGGCACCGATCAGATGGGCGAGCAACTGAACAAACTGGTGGCGCTCAACGCCGCCGATGCCAAAGCTGCATCGGCGAAAGCGGGCGAGCACTACAGCGAAGCCTTTATCGGCATCGTGACGGTGGCGGTGATGGCTTCGCTGCTGACCGTGCTGCTGGCCTGGTTGCTGACCCGCAGCATTCTCACGCCGCTGAACCGTGCGGTGCTCGCAGCCGAAACCATTGCCGGTGGCAACCTGAGCAAGGTCATCGAAGTCGACGGCAACGACGAACCGGCGCGTTTGCTCGGCGCCTTGTCCGCCATGCAGACCAACCTGCGTAAAACCATCGAACAGATCGCCGGCTCCGCCACGCAATTGGGCGCCGCCGCTGAACAACTCAGCACCGTGACTCAAGAAGCATCCCGTGGCCTGCAACAACAAAATAACGAAATCGAACAGGCCGCCACCGCCGTCAACGAAATGACTGCCGCCGTGGAAGAAGTGGCGCGCAATGCGGTATCGACCTCCGAAGCATCGAACCAGTCGACTCAGGCTGCTCGTGAAGGTCGTGACCGGGTGGTGGAAACCGTTGACGCGATCCAGACCATGACCCACGACGTGCAAAACACGGCGTTGATGATCGAGGGCCTGGCGGCGCAGGGCCGCGACATCGGCAAAGTGCTGGACGTGATCCGCGCCATTGCCGAGCAGACCAACCTGCTTGCCCTCAACGCCGCGATCGAAGCGGCCCGTGCCGGGGAGGCCGGGCGTGGCTTTGCGGTGGTGGCGGACGAGGTTCGGGCGCTGGCCCATCGCACCGCGCAGTCGACCCAGGAAATCGAGAAAATGGTGGCTGGCATTCAGAACGGTACCGGTGAAGCGGTCTCGTCGATGCAACAAAGCAATCAACGCACCCAAAGCACCCTGGAGCTGGCCCGTGCGGCGGGCATCGCCCTGGAGCAGATCACCCCATCGATCCAGCTGATCAACGAACGTAACCTGGTGATCGCCAGCGCCTCGGAAGAACAGGCACAGGTATCCCGTGAAGTCGACCGCAATCTGGTGAACATTCGCGACCTGGCCACCCAGTCTGCAGCTGGCGCCAACCAGACCAGCACCGCCACCCACGAACTGTCGCGACTGGCGGTGAATTTGAACGCGATGGTGGCGCGTTTCGTGATTTGAGATAGGGTTGAAACTGGAACCCGCGCGTTAGGAGAAGTACATGCGCTATTCAGCCTTGACCCAGAGAATCGGCGGTGAGGGAGCCGCAGCCTGGAAGATTCACGATCGAGCGCTGGAATTGCGCGAGCAGGGCGTCGACGTCCTGCTGCTGTCGGTCGGCGATCCGGATTTCGACACGCCGCTGCCGATCGTCCACGCCGCCATTGATAGCCTGCTGGCCGGTGACACCCATTACTCGGATGTACGCGGCACCCGCTCCCTGCGCAGCAGCATCGCCCGTCGTCATCAGCAGCGCAGCGGTCAGGAAGTGGACGCCGGCCATGTGATCGTGCTGCCCGGCGCGCAGTGTGCGGTGTATGCGGTTGCGCAATGCCTGCTCGATCCGGGCGATGAAGTGATCGTCGCCGAGCCGATGTACGTGACCTATGAAGGCGTGTTCGGGGCCTGCGGGGCCAGCGTGGTGCCGGTGGCGGTGCGTCCGGAGAACGGCTTTCGGGTCGAGCCGGCGGATGTCGCGGCGCTGATCACCCCTAAAACCCGCGTCATCCTGCTCAACAGCCCGAACAATCCCTCCGGTGCCAGCCTGTCGTTGAAGAGCTGGCAGGCGCTGGCGGCACTGTGCGTGAGGCATGACCTCTGGCTGATCAGCGACGAGGTCTACAGCGATCTGTTGTATGAGGGCGAGCACATCAGCCCGTCCAGCCTGCCGGGCATGGCGGAGCGTACGGCGACTATCAACAGTGTGTCCAAATCCCATGCCATGACCGGCTGGCGAGTGGGCTGGATGATCGGCCCGAAACCGCTGGCCGAACACTTGATGCACCTGTCGTTGTGCATGCTGTTCGGGATTCCGGATTTCGTCCAGAAAGCCGCGCAAGTGGCCCTCGATAAAGACTTGCCGGAAGTGGCATTGATGCGCGAGGAGTATCGCCAGCGTCGTGACCTGGTGTGCGCGAGGTTGAGCGGTTGCCCGGGCATCCGGCCGATCAGGCCCGATGGCGGGATGTTCGTGATGGTCGACGTGCGCCAGACCGGGCTTGGGGCCCAGGATTTTGCCGAGCGACTGCTTGAAGAGTATGGCGTGTCGGTGTTGGCCGGCGAAGCTTTCGGGCCGAGCGCGGCGGGGCATATTCGCATAGGGTTGGTAGTGGATCAGAGGCGGCTGGCGGATGCGTGTCAGCGGATTGCGTCGTGTGCGGCGGATTTGCTGCAGGTGCGGCGGGCCTGAAGGGTTGTGTTGTTTGGGCTGGCCTCGTCGCGAGTTCCCACATTAGTTCGTGATCGCCAACAAACCGTGTGATCGACACAGGCCCCCCTGTGGGAGCTTGCCCGCGATGAGGCCGTCACATCTAACTTAATGTTGACTGACCCACCGCTATCGCGAGCAGGCTCCTACATTGGTCTGTGGTGTAAGCGCAGATTTTTGACCGACGCAAATCCCTGTAGGAGCACGGCTTGCCGGCGATGGCGATCTTGAGTACGCCATCTCCGGCAAGCCGTGCTCCTACAAGGGCGTGTATGAATCGCCGGGTTTTGTGGAAATGAACAATAATCCTCATGACCACTTGTGCAGCAGCCCGGCGTTATTGTTGATACCTGCTGGCAGCATGGGGGCATCGATACTGGAGAATTCCCATGAAAATCGTTATCGCTCCCGACTCGTTCAAAGACAGCCTCAGCGCCCAGGGCGTGGCCGACGCCATTGCCCTCGGACTGGCTGAAGTCTGGCCCGATGCGCAGGCCCCAAAAAGCTGCGGCTGCTGCGCACCCGACCGGGAGCAAGCCACTCCCTCGCCACACAGGTTTCGCGTAACAGCTCCTACGCAGGCGGATCAATCTGATCCAGCACCCGGTTCGCCGTGATCTCCGCCACCATGATGCTGTTGGAAATGCCCAACAGCGCATAGCGCGATGCACCCTCCAGATGATCCATTAATTGATGCACCCTCCAGATGATCCATTAATTGATGGACCATCACATCGACCGAAGCCAGTGTCTCGACCAAAAAAAACGCCAGGGTTTCGGTCGTGGCCTCCGGGTCGACGGTAAACAGGGTGCTGGGGGGGCGCGGCGTGGCTTTGATGTCGGCAATCGATGCGAAGTGGAAGTCGAGAGCGCTCTCGGTGGCCTCGTTGAGCTTTTTTTAACCGGGTTCGTACGGGGAGACCGGATCGGTGTCTGGGGGATTTGGTGTGACCTTGAACATGATTTCTTATCTTGGTAATGCCGACCAGCTCTGTAGGAGCGAGCTTGCTCGCGATGGTCGTGAACGATAACGCGTAAAACCAGATGCCTGGCGCCGCCCTCAGGTTTTTCGCGAGCAGGCTCGCTCCTACAGGGCGGACTGGCACTGTGCTCTGCATTAACAATGAGAGCGGAGTCATTATGCGATGGTTTTCAACTGCACCTGTATAAGCAGCCACCTATCAACTCTGACAGTATCGCGTTAAAAAAAAACGGCGCTTAATTCGTCCAGGTTTTTATGATCGGGCAGAAACGGCAAAGCGTTTCGTAGTAGTGGAGCCATGCATTGAACTGCCAAGGATGTCTTTGAACGCCATGAGGTCATACGTGGCTCAACCCGAACGATTTTGGAGAGATAAGCATGGCCAACTCATACAAAGAACTAACGGCTGAACAGGTGCGCATCGATTATCGCAAACAGTTTTCTCGAGTAAACCTGGTGCCCCCTGACATCATTGATGCGTTCCCTGGAGATGCCGACGGATTGATGCCAAAAATCTACATTAGCGCGGCGATAAAGGTCGAGATTCCGGAATGGCCGGATCGTCTAGCGGATCAACCTAGTGACCCGCAAGACACATTGTATCTGGAGTGGCTGCCTAGTTCATCAGCGGACTATTTACCTGTTCGGCCTTCAGAATCGATACCAGGCAGTGTCGCGCTACCCAGCTCTAATTTCCCACTGAAGAGAGAAATACCTCTAACCATTTTTAATAGTTATGAAGGAACATTCCAATTCAGATACCGCTTGAAGATGTGGAACAATGATGAAGTGCATGCATCGGCACCCATTACCATTGACCGGACAGGGCCGCTCTGGCCTGCCGTACCTTTGGCCATGATTGTACCAAGCTTGATCACAACGGAAACTTTGGATCAAGACAACGGTGTCATATGCCAAATTCCAGATTTTGCTGAGGAGAAAAAAGACTTCGTTAGAGTTGCTGTTGCCTGGATGGACACGATTCCGGAGGATGAAAGCGACTTCCCTGAACTTGTAGCCTTTTGGGACGTGCTTCCTGCTGATCGTAAAGTACTGGTGCCAAAGCGTTTCGTTACGAACATCGGTTCGAAAACCCATTATGTAGTGTATTTTTTGTACGACAAAGCGGGCAACCGCAGTGAAATGTCTCTGCCAAAACCTGTTTTAGTTGCTTTGGGTGAACTACCCGCCGACTTGGAAAAGTGCTCGGTCCCCCTAGCTGCGGATGGTTTGATTGACCGTGCCGATGCCGCCGAGACTACCGGTCCTACGAGGGTGCATATAAAGCTATACACAGGTTGGGACAGCAATGACGACATTGTGATCAAGTGGGGAGACAAGGAGGTTAAGACAACAGTCGGCGCGCATTTACCCGATGTGAAAATAGATGTACCGTGGTCCATCCTCAAGGAAACATATGATTTTGTGACAGGGGGGAACCAAACAGTAACAGTAGACTATGTGGTCTATCGAGGAGACTACCCGACAGCCTCTCCGGGTAATATCTCCGTCGTGCAAAACTTTGAAGTTCCGGGGCCGGAAAACCCTGATCCTAAGCCGATCAATGAGGATCTGGAACTTATCAGGTTCCAGAGTTTCAGCAATAGCTCAACCGAGTTGACACCGGCGGATATTGGTAAAGATGCAACGGGGTATATCGAGCTGTATGATAATCCCAAGATTGGCGACGTGTTGACGCTCGTCTACAATGGTGAAGTTGTAAGTCCGCCCTACACCGTTACGGGTAATGAAGCGCCTAATCAGGAAGTTCCGATCACTATTCTTTGGTCCGTTATAGAAAAGACTTTGGTGATGACGGATTTGCCAATGTACTACATCTTGACTCGCCCCGGTGTTCCGAATCCGCAGGAATCATTGCGTAGAACGATCAACGTAATCGTTGAGAGAGTCGACCTGCCGGAACCTACCCTTCCAGGCAATCCAATCAACTGCACTCATCTGCTCGAAAAAAATTCGACTTGGGGGATAAACGTACATATCCCGCCTTCAAATTACTTGAAGGTCGGCGCGCACGTAATTGCTGTGTGGAATTCGTACGAACTGGACGGAGTCACTGCATTACCTAAAACTTATCTGATCGAAGAGTTGCCTGTCACTTCGGTTGAAGAGCAAGGCGGTATCAATTGGTTTATCCCTTATGATAAATGCCTGAAACCTACTTATGGTGGTTCAGGAAATTCGGGAGGACGAGGGAAAGTTGCATACGGCATCACGATTCGCGGTGAAACAGTGGCCAGTGATGTAGTTGGAGTTCTCATTGGCGTGTTCGAAAATAATGGTCACTGCGCAATTCCCAGGCCTTGAGGTATTTGCGATGAGTAAGCCGGAGGGAGTTTCCTTTCGGCCATCGTAAGCGCACGGATTATTTTCCGTAACGTTCGGATTAGTCCTACAGAACATTCTGAGGCTGCTCGCTAATCTTGTCACCCTTGTGAGTTCACAAACATGTCGGTAGCTCTGCGAACTTGTCATGGAAATCGTCTTTCTCTGGTGCCTGATGAAAAATAGAAATGCCTTGCTCTTACAGCCTTTATCGGCCTCCCTCAAGTGGGCGCCTCTCCTGCCTTTTTTGCTGGTAAGCACCCACTCGATGGCCAGAATCCTTGACAATGAAACCGCCGTGATCAACGGCAATGTCAGTGCTGATAATTATTTGCTCAGAAACAATTCCGCCCTGACGGCCAATGGGGCAACGACCCGTGAGATCAGAGCTGATACAGGTTCGAAGCTGACGCTCAACGGCGCCACGGTGACATCCGTGGGAAGCCCGATTGCTGTCGATTTAGTCGATGCCAGTGCGAACATTACCCGGAGTATTGTGACGGGTACCAGTACGGGCCTGTCGCTTGGCACTGTCGCCGCCAACCCTCAGGGCTCATCATCGAGCGTCACCGATAGCGTCATTACCGGGGGGACGAACGGTGCCTCGGTGGGTAACTTGAGTGTGTTGGCTTTGACCCGCACGGTTCTCACCGGTACGAGCGGGCAGGGGCTTCAAATCGCTAATGGTCTGGCGTCGGCGACCGATAGCAAAATAAGTGGTGGGCGTAATGGTGTTTTGTTTACGCCTGGCGGCACAGGCAACTCCGGGCGTCTGGTGCTCGACAATACGGACGTGGTAGGTCAAAGCGGCTCGGCAATCCTCATCAACGACTTTGGTCTGTCGCCGATTATCGCTACTGTTGAAGTAGGTAATGGCTCCACTCTGGTCGGGGGCAACGGCAATCTGCTTGAAGTCAAAGGTTCCTCGACGGCCAACATGACGGTCGATAACAGCCATCTGGTGGGTGATGTCACTGTCGAATCCGGTGCTTTTGCAAATATCACATTGCAGAACCAGTCGACCTTGACCGGTCAACTCGACAATGTGTCCAGCCTTGCTGTCAATAGCGGAGCCAGGTGGGTCATGGTCGGTGACGGGAACGTCGGGAATGTAGAACTCAACGGCGGTGGAATTCAGTTCGGCAACCCTGGCGAGTTCTACAAGCTGACGGTTGGCAATCTGGCGGGTGAGGGCGGTACGTTCTACATGCACACCAATTTCGGCGTGGTCGACACCCTGACCGTCACCGGAACAGCCAGTGGCAATCATCTGGTTTCGATCGATTCCAGCGGTTCGGAACCTGTGGCGGCCGGGTCAATACCCGTTGTGCATATCGGCGGCGGCGATGCTCAGTTCACGCTGCTAGGTGGCGAAGTGGATCTGGGTGCGTTTTCTTATGACCTGATCAAACAAGGCGACAAAGACTGGTACCTGAACACCACGAGCCGAACCATAAGCCCTGGCACGCGTTCGGTCCTTGCGCTTTTCAATACAGCCCCGACTGTCTGGTACGGCGAACTGAGTACGCTGCGTACCCGGATGGGCGAGGTGCGGATGGACCACGGCAAAGCTGGCGGGTGGGTGAGAGCGTACGGCAACAAGTACGACGTCAGCGCCAACTCCGGCGTCGCCTATCAACAAACGCAGCAGGGTTTGTCTTTCGGTGCCGATGGTGTGTTGCCGGCTGGCGATGGCCAATGGCTCGTGGGCCTGTTGGGTGGCTATAGCCAATCCGATATCGATCTGAGCCGAGGCACCAGTGGCACGGTCGACAGCTATTATCTGGGCGCCTACACCACGTGGATGGACGAGCCCAGCGGTTATTACTTCGATGGCGTACTCAAGTTCAACCGGTTCCAGAACAAGTCCGACGTCCAGCTCAGTGATGGTGATAAGACCAAAGGTCACTACAACAACAACGGTGTTGGCGCATCCCTTGAATTCGGACGACATATCAAACTGGCCGACGATTACTTCGTAGAGCCGTACACACAATTGTCGGGTGTGATCATTCAAGGTCAGGATTACGACCTCGACAATGGCCTGGTCGCCGAAGGGGATCGTACGCGTTCCCTGCTGGGCAAGGTGGGCGCCACTGCGGGACGAAATTTCAACCTGGGTGAGAACAAGACAGTCCAGCCCTATATCCGGGTAGCCTATGTTCACGAGTTCGCCAAAAACAATGAAGTTGAAGTCAACAACAATGTATTCAACAACAATTTGTCCGGCTCCCGTGGTGAGTTGGGTACAGGCATTGCCGTGAACATTAACGAAGCCGTCTCCATGCATGTTGATCTTGACTACAGCAACGGCGACAAGATCGAGCAGCCGTGGGGCTTCAATGTCGGTGCACGTTATCGCTGGTAATTTAATACGTTGAAGAGGGGATGGCGTTTTTGCCTCCCCCGTACGTACCGGAGGGATGGCGGGTAATCGATTACAAGAAAAGAGGAAGTGGTATCTATCTGCCGGGAATGTAATAAGCGGTGTTTTTCGGCTTGTTTTCATGTGTGAGGGAACCAGCATGTTCAAGCTTTTCGAATTGTTCAAAAACTTACTTTCTCGCAAACAGAGCCTTGAAAATCTGGATGCTCCCAGGGTAATCGGTGCGCTTCCGCCTATGCCTGGCGGCGAAGAAAATCTGCTACCCAAGGACGCATGGCTTGAACCGTTACGCGTAGAATTCAATCTTTGGCCCGATTACGCTCAGGCCCCAGAGGTATTCGATACCCTGGAACTGATATGGGATAACGACGAAAGTAATCCGGTTGCCACAAAGCAGTATCAAGGGCCAATTGATCCGGACAATCCGCCCGATCTCTGGTTGCATGTACCAATTGCCAATCTGCAAGAGGGTGTACATCAGCTGCGCTACCGAGTACTTCCCTGGAATGGTTCACCCCCTCGAGATTCAGTGCCAGTCAACGTCACCATCGATAAAACCCCTCCCATACTGGCTACCGCCAGCGAATTGAGTATTCCTGACGATATTCGTCCACCCAACAAACTGACCGCCCGCTACCTTGAATTGAACGATGACGAGGTGAAGGCTGGCCTCCCGTCATATACAAGTCCTCGGCCCTGGGATCGCATCACGTGGTATTGGGGTCCAACCCCGGGTACCCAGGAAGAGGGCGGCGAGATCGAGCTCGATGACAGCGACTATTCCGAACCCGTCATCATCACAATTCCAGGTGATCTGATCCGTGAAAGAGACGATGGTTGGCGCTATGTGTGGTACAAGGTGCGGGACCGCGCGGGCAATGTGAGTCATCGTTCCGAACCAGTGGAGCTGGACGTTGCCGCAACGCCAATTCCGCGTGATTTGCCTTGGCCTAGTGTAGAAAAAGCCTCGGGTGAGGGGGCGCGCCAAACGCTCGATCCGTTGCAGGTTACGACGGGTGCGGTTGTGGTGATTCCTGAGGGTGCGGCTTATCCATCTGAAGAGGTGTGGCTGCAGTGGGGCGAGCCCGATTCGTTGGGTGCCTGTCGAGTTGATTCCCCTATAGACCCCGGGCAAAGACGTTATTTGGTTCCAAAGGAATCCGTCGCCCCTTTTATCGATAAGGAGGTGCCTGTTTACTACGTCGTGGTCGACCACAATTCTGAACAGTTACCGTCTCAACGACTTACTCTAAAAATCATCAAGCTAAGCGGCCTGCCTACGGTTCAATGCGATGGGCTTACAGGTGGAGACCTAAGCTACAGGAACGTCGAGGCAACAGGTGCGAAGATGACCCTCATACCGTGGCCCTTGATGAGTACCGATCATTGGATCCGAATAACGATGACCGGCCTCAATAGTGGGAGTGGAGTCCCCATTTCCTATCCAGTGATCAACGGTCGTGCGGTCACCGCTCGCGAGGTGCTCGTTGGTATCGGTGGGGATCAAGTCATCCGGGTACCGAAGACTTTTTTGAATACGCTCCGCCGTAATGCGCCACTCACCGGTCGCGTCTACGTCAGCTTTGACGGCGGGAAAACCTGGCCTCCGGATTCTTCGCCTGATTTCCCACTACTGACACTGACACTTGTCGATTGAATACTTGTCTGGACACAGACGCTGTTAGCGCGAACCTAAACAAGTCTACTTGTAAGTCAATGTAAAGTTTAACGCGCCTTTTGCAGACCCGGCACGTATGTCACTGCTTGCACCAAGTTGATAATACCGCGCGGTAAAATCCAGAACGGTGTCGCCGTTGCTTATCGGTTTTAGAGGTACTTCTCGCTCGAGTTCGACGGGTGTAAGACCATCGCCGCGCAGGATCTGTATACCCATCCCTTCAGCCGAGGAATCAGCTGTCAGGCTGAAAACTCCCGATGGGGTTGCCGGTTGCGAGCCACTGGCACCCTCAAGATGAATGTTGGCGTAGGCGATGTTGATATCGCGCCCATCGGTAACACATGAAGCCAGGGTGATCTTGAACGGTACTGCAGTGGTCGTGTAGCCCGGCCCCGAAAAATCGACCGCGTCCCAGTCCCCGAGTTGCACAGGGTCGGCGCTGACTTGGCTGGTCCCGCAATGAGCCTGGACCACCGTACCAATCAGTCCGACCCCAAAAGCCTTGCCGGTAATGCCCGAAAAAGAACCGCTGAACAATTCTTGTCCGTTGAGTGTTTGCGGCCCCGGCGGAATCTGCCCTGTTTTTATCAGCGTAATTCGGCTTTCCAACCGTGAAAAAGTCAGCAATGCGGCACCCATTGGTCGTTGGTGATGTGCGCTGAACGGCACGGTGGAGTCGCCGAAATCTGGGACAAAAGCGTTGCTCGCGGAGTTATCGAACGGGAACAACAGTTTTATCTGTACACCTACACCAGGAATATTGGTTTGCATGAGGGTATTGGGAGCCACTTGAGTTCCCGTGGCTAGCAACAGACCCTGAGCAAGCGGCACGCTCGTATGTGCATTGAATGACAGTCGGACATTCCCATCGTTTTCACAGATGATGGCGCGTCCTTCGTTGTTTGACGTTCTTATGAATTGCGAAGCCCTGCCTATCACACTACCAACCGGCGCATCTCGTGGCACGAATACACTGCCGAGGTTCTGATGAAATGTCATGGTCCCGGCGCCGGTTCTCCAATCACAGGAGTTGGGCGTGGCCTGCGCCGGAAAGTGATGGAAACCGGCAACGAACCCCAGCAAGCCAACCAATTTGTTTATGGATAGTTTCATGATGATTTCCTGAGCGGTCAGGGTGGTCATGGTTTTCCGCGCCTCTTGAGTCTTAGCGCGACGACGATTGGCATGTCATAGACTGCAACCGGTAGCCCTGTGTCTGCTGCATGTTCTGTGGGTCAACGAACAGTTGGCACCGCGGTTCAGTTTGTGCCCCCCAACGCACCTGCAGAACGTGCGGTTCGGCACTGGTCGAAAGCATGACTTGACCGGCCTGCCCAACGATACCGATGACTTCATTGCCATTGCTCACCTGAGCCCCGAAGGGTAACGGCTGACCGTTCGCGGTACTGCCCGTGATCACCAGGCGGGTGACAGAGCGCGCCGCGAAGGTCGCCTTAACCACAGCACCGCGTCTGGGTACGACCTGGGCGGTACCGTTATCGATTTCTACTTCGGGGCCGGACTTATCCGTTTCCAGGACGAGATGATTGACTCGGTAGGGACGCAAGTACGGCACCAGTGCGTAGCCCCGCACATTGGTTTCAACGCCAATGGCATTCACTACCCCGATGCCCTCAATGCCTGGAACTTCAACAAGCGCCGTGGTTTCACCCATGTAAGGCCCCAACTCGACGCCTCCCGAATGCAGCATCACAGTGCCGCTGGCATTGAGCGAAACGTTTCGGTAGTCGTTACCTTGAGTGAGACCGGCGCCGATACTGCCGGCGGACGCCTGATACCCAAGCGAAAGCGCGGCGGACTTTTGCCTCGCTTCGTCGTTGCTGACAGACGCCTGATAGCTGAGCCGGTTTTGATCGATGCTACCGCTCAGGCTCGCGCGCTGACTGAGTTGATCGCCGTTTCTCTGGAAGTCCAAAGTCGCGTTGCTGGAATGACCAAAATTCAATGGAAAGGTTGCACTTAGCCCAATCTGCCGGTCATTGCCACGATCGTTACTCAACGATTGGGAGGCAAACAGGTTGTAATTCACGCCTTTGTATCGAGTGTTGAAGTTGAACTGATACTGGCGTTGGACATGGGTGCTCTGCCAATAATCCTGTTGCGACAGGGAAAGGCTCAGTGAACTTTGAGCGCTTATATTCTGATAAACGGATGCCTCCAGCCGACTGCGACGGCTGCCGCGCCAGGTTGAGCTTTGGCTGCGTTGGCGCACAGCTTCATCGAAGTCCCGATACCCCTCGGTGGAATAGCGATAACCGGCGAAGCGCACGTTCGTTCTGGAGGCGAACGACTTGCCATATTTGACCGCATAACTCGGCCCTTGAACTTCCTGCGAGTCCACGTTGCCGATATCGGCGCGGGACTGGGTCAGATCGAGGGACAGCGCGCCAAACGATCCCAGGTCCCTGGATACCCCAACGGTGCCGGCCCGGTAGAAGTCACTGGCCATCAGGCCACCATACAGCGTCGAACTCCACACAGTGCCCATGGCCAATGTTCCCTGCCAGAACACAGGTTCTTCAAGATCGTCTGCGCCATAGTAGCGACCCAGCGCGCTGCTATAGCGCCACACGCCTTCGCGCAGCAAATTGTTGAGCGTCGCGTAGGGTTGCGAAAAACGTCGGACCTGTCCATCCGCTTCGGTTAGAACGATGTCCAGCTCGCCGCTACCGCCGCTGATACTGAGGTCATCGATTTCATAAGGGCCAGGGCTGACATAGGTGGAATAAATCGGGTAACCGCTTTGAAAAATTTCCAGATTGGCGCGTGTTTGCGCCACGCCTCGGATGATCGGCGCGTAATTCTGCAGCACATCGGGCAGCATCCCAGGGTCCGAACCTATGACAGCGCCCCTGATGGGCACGCTTCTGAAAACGTCGCCACTGGTGAAGGTTTCACCCAAAGTCAGGTTTGCATGGGTGCCCGGCAAATCACGCTGGGCAAAGGTGTTGGTTCTCGTCCACTCCCGCTCGCCTTGCTCATTCATACGCAGCGACTGGTTGCTGCGCAATCGCCATGAGCCGAGGTTCAGACCGCTGTTGAGGTACAGGTCATCGCTGCTTTGATCGCCTGCATGGCGGCTGTTGGTTTGTTGCGCCGACACCTGGTAACTGACAAACGCGGCGTTGATGCCGTTGTCCCAGCGCTCGGGATCAACCTCGCCCAGGACGTTGCGACGCATGGCGATCTGAGGCACGGAAAGAGCAAGCGACAGCTTGCTGCCATCGAAATCGATTTGCGCGCCGGGAACGAGTTTCAACAGGTCGATGCACGTCGTTTGCAGCAAATCCGGATCGACCAGACCGTCGAGCCGGATGCCCATCTCGTCCAATAGCCGGGGCGAAAGGCAAGGTAATAATCGATCACCCTCGGGGTTGAGAATGAATTGGATTTCCCGCTGGCCAAAGTGATTGAGGTTGACCTGAATATCGACCCAATAGCGTCCAGGACCGAGATCGTCGCCGTTCGACAGCGTGCTCAGGGCCAATGCCCCGGCCTCTGCATCAGTTTCCGGGCTCTGGCGCATGAAACTGGATTGGAACTCGATGGTCGATGCTCCCTGTGCAGCCTTTACATCGAGCAACAGTCCCGCACCGCTGCCGATGACAATCAGTCGGGCCAGGTGCAGGCGCAAGGGCGCGCACCGGTTTTCCGGTAAGCATGTCATGGTGTATTCCGGGCAGAAGCGCAATTCACGGTGTGAGCTGTAAAGGCAGGGTCAAAGGGAGGGTGTAGCCGCCGTAATCGTTGATGGCCGAAAATACCACCTGCAAACCAGTCTCTGGTTTGAGCGAATCCAGTGCGTAGGTATGGCTGGAAAATGGCTCGGCCATCCTGACGGCCTGAATGATTTGGTTTTGGTCGGCGCTGGTCACTTCCAGTCGCGCGAAAGTCACATGAAAAGGCGTGGGGTTATTCACCACAAGGTGTTGTCTGTCTCCGATGCGCTTGATCGACCATTGCAGATCCTTCAATCGAGCGACCGGATTGTCCGTGAGCTGTTCAGGTCGATAGAAAAACTTGATTCGGGTGCGCAGTGCAAAATTAAGAACATTTCCCTGGCTGTCATCGGCTTGGGGAATTTCCTGAACATTGAAATAAAACAATGACTCGCGATCGGTGGGGAGGTTGTTGGGCAGGCCACTTATCTGCACTTGCTGTTGTTTTCCCGGGTTGAGTCGGAACAGCGGTGGAGAAGAAATAAACGGCACCGGGGTGGTGGTATCGTCTTCGACCGTGTTGACCCAGGTTTGCACGGCGAATGGTTTTTCGCCTGGATTGGTAACGACCAGTGAGGTACTGCGTTTTTCACCATCGAATACCACGCGGGTGCCGCTGAGCCTCAGCGCCGCCTGGCTGGCGGGTATGTATGTCGCGAGCATGGACGCAATCACACAAACGCCGACGGTGGGCCGACAAAAGTCCACCAGTTTGATCAAACCGAGCATGTTCATTACCTATGGTCCAGGCGAGCAGTGCCCGCCTGGACAGCATCAGAACGCCCCGTGTCTGCAATAGCGAACAGGGGCAGGGAGTCAGTTGATGGCGACGACGAATTGCACGTCGGCCGAGGCAGCACCCGCCGTTACAGGCATGGCTATCGAACGGTAGTAAGCGTTGAACAACATGTCGGTCGGATTGGTGTCGTCCAGGTCGTAATCGACAGAGGATCCGCCCGGTGGGATCGCTGCACCGCTTTTATCCTTCAGCGTGATAGCGACGCCTTTCGCGCCGTCTGCCGTGGGCGTGACCGCGAAGTTGGCGCCAGTAGAATCAGCCGTACCATTGAACGTTACGCTGGCGGTACTGGTGGGTGTCAGGACGCAACCCGAACCACCCTTCACGCGCAAGGCGAATCGCTTGCCGCCGTATTCTTGCCCCACGGCGGTAAAGCGGCTGACGTCAATGTTGCCCATTTTGACCTGGTTGCCGATGGAGCCGTCTTCCGGGTTGACGATTTCAATCGGGCAAGTGCTGGCGGTGATCCTGCCTTCAAAGTTGATAGTGCCGGTGTTGGCGAAGGCACCTGTCGCGGTGAGGCTTGCAGTCAAACCCAGAGACAACGCGAGTAGAGTTTTTTTCACAATTCAAATCCTTTTTAGTCTCGCAGAACCCAGCGCATGGAGATCGAGACATGGGCGCTGTAGCGATGCGAGGCAAACGAAGTCACGAGCAATGTCTTGTCTCGACGGGGTAGGGATTCTAGAAAGCTGGAGAGGGAGGAGATATGAGAGAACTCTCACTTTGGTGTGGCTGTGCGCTGGGATTATTGCAAGGCGTGTTGTTTGACTATCAGGCGGCGTAAATATAGGAAGGTAATGGGTGCAGCCCTTTGTAGGACTGCACCTGGATGGTTGATGTCGTTGTTACATCACGGGGAGGGCTGAAAAATAGTTTTTGAATCCTGCGGTTTTAGTTGCCCTTTGTTGAGCCCCGATATAACCGCCCGGTACAGATTCGAAGGGGCGCATCGGAACAGGTGCCAACGGCGGGGCGGCGTCCGGCAAATCTGCAAAATTATTCAGACGCGATGTCGTCAAGCTGTCGTCAGACGCGTGAGCGGAAACACTTTGTGAGCCGGATGAAGGCGAGGTTCGGGACGAAACTGAACTGCGCGCTGGACTGGACGTTAACTCACTACGCCGTATAGACGGTTTAGGCACTTTAATCTGGCTAGGTCTCGGAATCTTGAAATTGCTTATTCCCGAAGATTCAACCGTTTTTACAAAACTTTTCACGTTAGGTAGTTTCAACAGATCATCGGCAGCGCCTCGCGCGACCCCAACGCCTGTTTTTTGCGCAGCGGCAACCTTAGCAGCAGCCCTCGCCGCAATCGCACCACCGGCAACCGAGAGGGCAGTACCTGCAATACCCAACCACATTGCGGCAGTCATCGCACCTTGATCCTCCTTGAGCGTTCCATAAACGCCAACACCCAACGCAATACCACTGAGCCCAACGCCGACGACCCCGAGTGCAAGTCCAAGAGACAGACCACCGGTGAAAGGCGTAAATGCGATTGCGACTGCGAAACCAATAGCGAGACCCGCGACGGGAAGCCACTTATCCCAAAAGCTCTGTTTCGGTTGCTCGAAAGGGTAGACGTAGCCAGTCAAAGTCGGTCGTCCATTGGTTCTATAGTGCCCGCTTGGGTCATTGAAATTGACCGGGTCACCCAGGCAATAGACGTATGGATTGACGCCGCCGGCACCGAACGGGCTGAGAGAGTCCGGGGTATGAAAACGCATCAGTCCCGGGTTATACGCGCGGTACCCGCGACCCAGTAAGTACCAGCCCAGACCTTCTTCGCGCACTTCGCTATTAAAGGCCAACAGGCTTTGCAGCTGGGTATCCGTGCGCTCTCCGAAGGCACTGTACTCTCCGGTACGCAATTGGTTATTCGTAAGGCATTCGCCGATGACACTCGGGCTGGCATCCGTCATGAAAAGCAGTGTGCGATTGTGGTCGTCCAACTGTTGCTCGCCCAATGGCAGATCCGCCAGGAACATGTACTGCGTTTGCTTATGGTCCTTGATCACATGGCTTAGACGGTAGCCTTGATAGAACCGCAAGCTCTCGCTCTCGCCCTGTTTGCGAACCCCGACAAGATGGTTGTGGCCGTCGTAACGATAGCTGTAAAGGACTTGTTCCTGCGTCGGGTGTTTGACCGAAAGCAACCGACCCTGGCTGTCATAACTCAGGCGTTGCCCGCGCTCGTCATTGAGCATATTGCCGTCAGCGTCGTATTCGAATGTCTGGCTTTCGGGATAACCACCTTCAAGATAGGTATGGGTAACTTTCTCCAGCCGACAAGGATCATCGGTCGCGTAGGTAAAAGCTGCGTTATCTATCTGTGAAGTTCCGTTGACGTCAAATGTCGTTCGGCAAGTCTGGATATTGTTCAATGCGTCGAAACGGAACAACTGTGATTTGATTCTATTGCCATGGGCGTCGCAGGGGAGCATTTCACCCGAACAGCTATGCATTTGCAGTCGATTGAGCAAATCATAGCGATACTCCTCCTTCAGAAGGCTGTGTCCATCGGCGGCGAGTTGCAGGTGTTTGCTTTGCAACTGATTATCGGCCAGCCAGGTCTGGGTGATGATGCGCGTCGGTTGACCGGTCAGGCTCAGGGTGCGTTTTATCTCCCGTTCTTGTGTGTCGTATTCGAGCTCAGTCACTAAGGTATTGTTGTTGCTTGAGTCATGCGTAGTGGTGCGACTTGGCTGGCCCAGGGCGTTATATTCGAAACTCGCTTGAAGTGTGCCTTGAGTGAGCCGGGCGACGCGGCCACATATATCGTATTCATAGACATTGTCCCGCCCGTCGGTGTGACTACGGTTCAATGGCCGCTGTTGCAAGGAGGTGACGTAATGCGTTTCTTTGGAAGTGCTATCAACATCGGTCCATTGCTCACTCGTTAGTTGGTCGACGGCGTTATAGGTGTATTGACGATTTCCCTGGCCATTGACCGCTTTCTCGATGTTGGCACTGACGGGGTTATATTCGTAGGTGGCCTCGCCCTCGGATGTTTTGATGGCAGTGGGTTGCTCGGTGAGGTTCGGTTCGTACGAATAACTGATTTGCTCATTGGCGGGCGTCGTCCGCGTTGCGATCTGCATCTGGCCCCCGATATAGCTGTAACGCTCGACCCGTGGACCAACGCTACGATGGGTCTGGCGCAATAGCCCGTCAAACCCTTGTGTGCCAGCGGATATCGGATTCTGGTTGAGGGGAGTCAATTGCAACGTGACGGGTAATTCACTCGTGCTGTGTTCGGCAAAGGTACGGCTGATGATGGTTTTATCGGGAAGGGTGGTGGACTGCATCCGATCCCAGTCGTCATGTTCATAATCAGTCGTGCGCGTGAGGCTGCTATCCAGTGTCTCGCTTTGTTGGGTAAGGCGACCTTGGCCATCGTAGACATAGTTGGTCGTCGATAAGATCGGCACCTCGCGACGGCGCAACAAAGCATGGAGGCTTTGCGCTACATCGGGCTGCTTGCCCTGTTTATGAGCAACCAAAAGGTGATCGTACAAAGGTTGAGCGTCGAGCCGTTGAAACGAATCCGGTTTGCCGAAACGGTTGTACTCTGTGATGTTCAAAGCGCTGATTCTGGGAGGTTCTTCAGGGCTCTCCTGCCAGCTGCGCACGACCGGTCCGTTCTTGCCAAAGGGGGATGAGTCCTCGACAGTAGCGACACCGTCAGGCCCAATCGTGCGAAGCGATTCGCCCCAATCGTTGAAGGTATACCGGGTAATCAGCTTCAACGGTTCAATACCATTTGGCCAAAAACCTTCGGCACTGCGTATCGGCACCTCAACGTTTGGCCAGTCAAACACCGTCTCAGCCGTCATATTGCCCAAGGCGTCGTGCTCCGCCTCGTAGGTCTGCACGGGCTCTACAGGCTCCGGCTGGCCCCCGGTCGCGGGCTCAAGCTGGCCCCGGTAAATCACCCGATCGAGGCCGTCGAACCGGGTGAAGCTTTTCACCTTCCGGGCATCGGTTACCACTTCCTCGGCGGGTTTCCCACCGATTGAGGCGGTGTACTCAAAGCAGCGGGTGGCTTCAAACGGCGTACCCGGGGATACCGTCTCGCTGCTCACACGTCCCAAGTCGTCGTACCGGAAAAGCGTTTGCACGTTGTCTAAATCTGCCGAGAAAACTGTTTGGCCGCTGAAAAGGGATCGCTGCCGCAGGATCCTGGCCTGAGCCTCATGCTTGCCTGCTTCATGATCGAACCCCGTCAGCGTCTCGATTGTTTGCAGCAATGTCTCGCCGGCCAAATCGTTGCGAATTTTGCAGTATTCGTAGTTAGTTATCGTGGCGTGGCCATTCATTACATTGGCTTGGCTTTTGACACGACCGTGGAGGAAGTCGTCTGCCGGATCAATAAAGTGGGTGGTGATGCTCTTTTGCAGTTCCGTTTCCTGACCGTCATCGATGCGATAACTGGTTTCGCTATCGACTGCCAACCAGTCCGCCATCCCGCTGCTTGCCAACGCCGGTAGCGCGACGTAGCGATAACGCTTTCTCAGGGTCACTCCCCCACCCTTCACCAGGGACGAGGGAAACACCGTTGTTTCTTTTAGGCTGCGCTGAAAGCCGAGTGGATCGCCGGGCCAATCTTCGTCTGCATCGTTGTAATAGACGTGTGTAGTGGTGATGCCATTCGTGTCAACCTGTTCAACCAAATTGCCATTTTCATCGTAAGTCGTCAGGGCTTGCTCAATGCGCAACTTGGACACATCGTTGTCCATTTCCCAGCGTGTTTCGACTTTTCTGGGCAACTGGAACTGTGGCGGCTGATTCTCAAAGTGAACATTTTCGGCGAAATAAGTTGTCAGAACCCGCTTGACACAATGGTTCTGGGTGGTGACTTCTTCCGTGAGCAGGTGGAAACGGTTGAAGGTTCGCACCACGTTGCGCACCTCTTTGCCATCAGCGACAAGTTTGATCGTGGTGCCGTAATTGTAGGTGTGAGTGACGTTGTACAGAGAGTCCATCCCTTCTACTACGCTGACGGTCGCGCCGTTGCCGAGGAAGTTATGGTGGTTGTTCTGAGCGGAAGAGTAATAGAGGTAGGTCGTCTCCATCACTGGTTGTCCGAATCCGGGAAAGGTGCAGTGACGAGTTACCCGCGGAAGTTTCTGATCTGAGTTACCGGGGAAACTGTGCCCGTCATCGAGGTATTCAACGGTTTCACGGCCGCCGCTTGGTGTGTTGACCTCCGTGATGTGGAGCACGCCATATTTCGTTTCATATCCCAGATGCCAGTAACCTCCCGACGCTGGCAGATGGATGTACTCGAGCCGCCCGCTATTGACTTCCAGTCTGTAGTCGGCGCGCGGTCCTCCGTCAGAACCGCCGTCAGGGTGTAAGAGCAGATTGACCCTCGTTCCAGCATCATTGCGCACAATCTTCAGCACGACCCCCATGTCATCGCTGATGGTATTGAGCATCTGAACACCCAGGACCGAAACATAAGTCAGGGAAATCTTGTGGCCGCTGGGGGCATAAATCTCATGGGGCAGCGCCACTTCGTTTTCAATGCTGCCGCCGGTTTTAAGGATTTCGACCAGGCCGGTTCTATGAGTGACACGGTAGGTGCCGCCCCCCTCATCTGAAAAATGAAAGGTGTCGAGTTTCTTTTCCTTGAAAACCGGAGTGCCGTTTGGCGTGCTTCCGGTAACTTTGAAGCGTTCACCTGTGTTGAGAGACAGTATTTTTTTGCCAGGCGTGAAATGCGTCAGGTTGGTGTCCCAACCCATACCGAATCCTGAATTGGTGGAGTTCATCGGGCTGAAGACCAGCGCAAAAGCGTAGCCAGGCCCGCTGGCTGCGTTGCACTGGATCTCGGGTATCTTGATCGACAAGGTGTACTGCCCCGTTCGTTCGTCGACTCCGTTGTCCAGGAAACTCGAGAAAGACGCTGCCTGTGATTGAGCGGGAAGTGAGGCTGTCATGATTTATCCCTCAACAACTTAAGTGCGTTCTCTGCCTTTTCACGCTCTTCGATCAACTGAGCTTGTGAAGGTCCGATTTGTTCTCTCGTCAACTTGGTGCAGCGGATGCGTGTTTTGCCATTTTCATCGCCCTCGTGTTGCCGTCCAATCATGACTTCGTTGGGGGGGCACTGCATATTGGATTCACTTTCTACTTGTTCATCCGACCATTCACTGCGGATCAGATTTAACGGTTTATTATTAGCATCGACTATGGACGCACACCGGTAGGAGGTGGGTTTTGTTTCGTCGTGCATATGATAGCGGCCATACAAAACTTTATTTCCCGGGCATAGATAGTAGGAGTCCTCTTCGCTGCCAACTTCGACTTCTTGCTTGTCAGTCAGTGTAAAGGGTGGCTCAGATTCCGCGGTGCCGCAGAGATATAGGGTGGGTCCATTTTCATCACCTCTATGTTCTCGAGCTAACATGACCTGGTCGCCTGCGCAAGTAAAATCCGAGTTACTCTCCTTTTCTACTTTGTTCCATGCTTCATTGGGGATAATCCTCACAGGCTCTCGTTTAATCACTTCGGGCGATGAAGCCGTTATTCTTACGCACGACAGTTTGTCGCGGATAGGCGCATTTTGATTCAGGCGTTGTTTAGCTTTCAGCTCCAACCCCCGGTCGATTATTCGTGGGGGCTGAAAGGTATCAATTTCATCAACTTCGAATAGACGAGTCGTAGAGTGTTTTTTGTTTGTTTTAAGTTCAAACCAAAAATTATTGCTGAACTCATCATCCCGTCCATCGAGCTTCTTCGAGCACGACCTGTCATCTGTCAGTAATATTGTTGTTGCTGACGGTAATTCGACGAAGGTTATTTTGAAAGAATTGTTATCCGAGCAGGGGGATTCTGCGTTCGGAAACTCATATTGCCATGTTTGTCCACTTTCTGCTGGTGGGGCGGGTAGGGTGCATGTAGCGCCATCTTTGTCCTCAATGATAATCGACCCTGCAATTGCTTCGGTGGTCATGGAAAAAGACGCCATGAGACTGACGTAAAAGCCAAGACCGCCTAAAGTTGCTGTTAGTGCACGCATTTATTGAGCCTCATGCTGGAGTTGATCGGTGTGATGGGCCATTTGGCAATCAAAACATTCGTCAGAGGTATACTGAAGCCGAACAAATGACTACCAAAGAGTTGCGCACTTATGGTAGGTATGCCCGTTCTCGTCACCGTCATGCTTACGCCCGACAAGAACCTGATTTCCTGCGCATTCAAGCGAATGGTCACTTTCTGCCTGACCAGCCGACCAAGCACCTGGTGCAACCTGCAACTGCCCCATTGGACCGTTCAAAAACGCGCATTTGTAACGAGTGTTACCGTTTTCATCCCCATCATGCTCGCGACCAACCATCACCATATTCGTAGGGCAAACGTACTCACTCCCGCTCTCTTTGATGTTATCGGATGTAAGTGGCTCGTCAGTAGTTACTGGTTTTCCGAATTGGGAAAGGGTTGCGCACTTGTAGTGAGTATTTGCATTTTCATCCCCAGAATGCTTTCTACCGATCAGCACAGTATCCACTGTACACGTAAACCTGGATCCTGATTCTTTAATTCCCACAGTCCACTCTCCCGGAGTGACTTCAGCTTGGTTTTTGGGGCGCGCGGAAGAACCAGTAGTCGGTGAATGGCTTTCTGGCGAGCAACCAACGATCATGACCATTGACAACAAAGACAGTGTCGCATGGCGAATAAGTCGAAGCGGAATATGGCTCGACACAAAATTCTTCATGATGAATCCTCATTTAGATCTTTAATGCCGCGTTTGAGCGGCGGAATTAAATCGTTGTCTCTTGTTCTAGTTGAAGCGTCGTTCATTTCGAATGACTGCCTGGCCGAACCGTTAGTAGTGCTGCGACTTTAGTTGAATGTCTACGCCCAGCTAATCGCGCAACCCTTCTGAAGATAACCTTATCAGCGATTTCACAATACGTAACCTATCAGTTCTGATAGTGGTCTTGTTCATGGCAGCGGTGTACAACTTCGCATCAGTTGTTAATTTTCATGCGCAGTCAAACGGTGGCTAGTTATGGCAAGGCTCAAGGCTCCCACAATTCCAGGCGCCAAACATGGCGAATGGGACGGGCAATGGATTGATCTTCTTGAGTTGGGAAGCGCTAATCTGTTGACTTATATAAAGTACGACAGCATTGCGGTCGGCGATGTGTTGTGGCCCAACTGGCGCGGTTGCAGCGCCGAAGGGGAGGCACAGGATCACGCCCAGGCGCGCGTCGATGTTACGGAAGAAGATGGATATACCCCGGAACTCGGCATGCCCGTGGAAATCCCAAATGAACGGCTGATTTCCCTCGACCAGGGATGGATATTTTATTCTTATGCCGTAGCGGATGGTGAAGACCCCAATGATCGTGGACCGGAGTCGGCGCGGATTTTCTGTTACGTCGGTGAACGACGTACAGCCACGCAACAATTGCCTGTTCCGCAAATCAGGGAGTCACACGATTTGCGCCTGGCTATTGATGCGATCACCTCGGCTGGTGCCACTGGCGTTGTTCCGCCTTATCAGGCCATGAGCGTAGGCGACGAAGTAACGTTTACCTGGCAAGGCTACTATCAGGGGCTGCCAGAACCACCTTGGATTTCACCTAAAAGGTCGATCGAAACAGCGGATATCGGGCATCCGTTGGTGTTCATGATTCCTGAGGCCGACGTGCTATTCAGTGACAGTGCCGAGATCAGCTATAAGGTTGAATATGTTGGAGACCTGGGCCAGGACAGCGTGTCCGAACCACAAATGATAGAAGTTATCGAGCACGATGATGCAATGTTGCTGCCTGCGATCAAGATCAAGGGACACGACGGTGGGCCGCTCAACCCGGCGGATTTCCTTGATGGATTGACGCTGCAAGTTGAACCGGTCTATCCGGGAATCCAGATTGGCGACGGCGTTTTGTTATATTGGGGCGAGGGCAATCAACCACCGGGTGTTATCAAGTACGCCAAAGCCGACAGGTCGACGATTGACAGCGGAGTGCTCGAACTTCATCTCGAACATAAATGGTTAATGCCCTATGTGGGCAAGGTAATAACCGCCAGTTTTCAATACGCCCGTGGTGGCGCCGGGCAATCCGGGCAACCGTTGGCATTGACCGTGAAGCGGCCATTACATCTGCCTATGCCTCATGTTGTTGATGCAAAGGCAGAACAAACGGGTAACGCGTGGTGGCTGGCCAATACCAGTGGCGCCTACGTAGAAATACCTGATGATGCGCAAATAGATGGGGCTCAGGTCGAAGTGCACTGGTACGGCCACCAGGTCAACGGCCGTCATATCGCGCCAAGTCCGGTCGCCGGATACGAACGTCGTTACTTTATCCCGAGCACTGCAATCGCGGCCAATATGTCGAGTGACGACAGCAAGCGTTTTCCCGTGTTTTATCGAGTAACACTGCCTGATGAGAGCCCGGAAGATTCTGCGCGACTGAACTTGCGCATCGAACCATTGGATTCAGACCGTTATCCCGCCGTCCAGTGCCGACAAGGCACGTCTACCGTGAGACTGCGGGATGTAACTAATGGAGCAGATCTTTACTTGGAGAGTTCCCAGCCAGCGATACCCGTATGGCCGTTCATGGCGAAAGATCAATTATTGACGATCAGTGCTACGGGTGTCGCGCATGGTAGCGGCGAAGCCGTTGCGACAACTGTAAGAAATGCCATGAAAGTGACAAGTGATGAATTTATTTTGAAGAAAATAGAAGAAATACTGAATTACTCGTTCCTTAACGGCTTGAAGCGCGACCAGCAGTTTAGTCTTATTTCCAAAGTCAGCTTTGATGGCGGCGAGACATACCAGAGTTTCAAATCTACATACCTGACGTTGACAAATTGAAAAATTTGCTCCGTCCCAATGTTTTCATACGGCGAGGTTAGTGAAATGAATAACGACACGATCAATGACGTTTCACCTGAGGAAATTCTTGAATACTTCAAAGTCAAACCTCGCTCATTGGGATGGGATGCAATCCTTTGCTATAACCGAAAGGATACGAATACGGTGTTGTTGCAGGAATACATCCTGCGTCACAACACAGATAACCAAATGGAGCCGATTACATTTCAGGTTAAAGATATTGAGACGCCAACCTACAAAGCCTACATCTTTGAGTACCGGTTCGATACGCCAAGGCTTTCATTTGAGAATACCAATATTGCAAATTCCCGGGCGAAACTTACGTCGAAGGTGATCGGTGGCACGCATGTAACGTTTGAAATGGCCACTGGCGCAAAAGAGTGGAGTGTTGTGAAGATTGGTAATCATAGCCCGCTTGTGCAGACCAACCTGGAAATGCAGATAGACCTCACAGTCGCCAAGGGGCAGATAGATGGCGAAGGCCGTGTTGTACTGGATATTTCAAAGGGCATCGATAACACTTATACCTTGCAGTACAACGACACTGACGACATGCGCAAAACGGAAGGTGCGGAATTTCAGAAAGCTTTTGCGCGGCTTCCTGTAGAAATTCGAGAGTGGGAGTTAAACCGGGTGGAAGTGGACCCGACTCACTATCTGCAACCCCAGGAGTTTTATATCCGCACCCATCAGCCTGTAAGCGCAAGGGTTAAAGGCGCCTCTAATGCCGAGGAAGGTGCCGTTCTTGTTTTTATCACCATGAAAGGCGGAAAAAACGGAACTACCCCTGTCACAGATGCTGATTTGCCCTATCTGATTCCTGATGGGCACTCCGCAACCCTGGTATTAGGGCATAAGTTCCTGATGGAAAAAATTATCACTGAAGGGTGCAAAGGGATCATCAATACCGAGGATGAGTACAAGATTGAGTTGGAAGGGCCAGAAGAAGGGTTCACTGAAAAACTGACCGTTACAGATGGGTCTCGGCGCACAAACGGTTTTGGGGTCGATTCAGTAGAAGGCCTTACCAGTTTCGAACTGGTGGAACTGGTTTTGGGCTTGGGCAAACAAATTTCCGACATTCTCCCTGGGGATTCCCAGTTTTATATGGATTTCAAGGACAACAAACTGAAACTAACTTGGACGGGAGACGAGAAACAGCCCGTGAACGTGGTCGCGCAATCCGGTACTAATTATAAGGACCCTATTGGAACTCGATGGGCAATGGTTAGGGAGTTTACATTTGAACTGGATGAATCCGGTTCGTTGCGAATGGTAGTGAACCCAGAAGGTGATGAGTTGGCCATCCGAGTCACGCCTGAGGAATATGTAAAGTATGAAGACGTCTCGCCATATTTCGAAGGTATCCATGGAGCCGTCCATCCAAAACTGTTAGCTGAGTTGAATGAAAGCATGACGGCTTTTTTGAACATGTCGAAAGAGATCGATATTTTCAGGTTGAATAGCCTTCTTTTCCGCAATGAGAACTCCGTGAAACTCCAACGAGCAGAGTTTCCAGGTGACGTGGTGACTTTCGGTCAGGTTGGCCCAACGCTGACCGCGTTCACCATTGACCATGATCTGCCGGAGTGGTCAACGGATCGACTGGAGCCAATGATTGGTGTGGGACAAACCCTGAAGTTTGTCACCGTTCCATCTGTCGATGCGACTTGGTCCGTTGAAAACATTGACGGTAATACTGGCGAGACCGGAACCATTGATCCTGCGACTGGCGTTTATGTCGCTCCATCGAAAGATCAGTTCGAAGGAAGGTTTCTTCGAGTAAGGGTTAACGCCGTACAAGGTGAAAACACCAGTTCCGCACTGGTTAGCGTGCTGGTAGACGAGATGGACTTCGCTCCGCAGATCCAGATAGTCGGCGCTGGCAGCGCCCAGGGGCGAGCGCTCAGAGCGGGGGCATTGGGCGGGGAAACATTGACATGGAGCGTGTCCGCGGAAACTGCTGCAAGAGGTGGTCGTGTTGAGCCGGTTCCCGAAGGGGAGGAGGGTGATCACATTTTTTACGTAGGACCACACCAGGAGGGGACACTATTCACTGTGGACGAAGTTATCGTCACAAACTCAATCGGGAGGAGCCAAAGTTCATATCTCTTGGTCCATCATGTGCCTGCCCTATTAACGATAGGCATTGAGCAAGAACTGCCGGATAACAAAATTAAGATAGCAATGATGGGGCCAGACGGACCAATCGTGCAACTACCGGAGTACCCGTGGAAATGGACTGTGCCTATTGGAGCGGGGACAATAGATGAAATGGGTGTCGTGACTTATGATCCTGACGGTGCGTTGCCATTCATTATTGTTACTCTTGAAGTGCCACCGCAGTATCCTGGCCAATCGCCGAGCACAGCGTTTAAGTTGCTACCGATCCCTTTATTCACAGTTCCGGAGACCCTTCGACTTTTACGTGATTAATAATTAACCTCTGAATCAATTACCAAGATGAGTAGGCGTTAATGAAAACTTCACTGAAAGATCTGTTGGAAAATATGAACGGGCGCTCGGTATGCTTTGGTTGGGCTGCGGTCGCAGTATTCAGCCGCACTGCGCTCAATCAACTATTAGCGGACCAATACCTTGATGGTTTGAATGCATCTCGCTTCTTGCCGCCCATGAGTGGTGAGTTGTCCTTAACCCCGGAGAATACTGAGTCTGCAACGTTTGAGTCCATCGTATTTGGCAAGCCAGTATTATCTTTCGAAAAATCCTCGCTGGCAGGCTCCACTGCGTCTTTGACGATGAATATTATCGGCGGTTCGTACACGGTGATACATTCCCCCGTCACAGCGGCGCCCATGCTGTTTTCCCATATGCCTATAACGGAGGACATGGGCTATTTCGTCAAACTCAAAATCAGCTTGATTCAGGTGACCGGCAACGTCGATCAACGCGGTCGAGTTATGTTTGAGGTCGATGCCAATCCAACAGCCGAATCAAATCTGGGGAGCACTGATAGCATCCGGAAGAAAGTTGCAGAATACATAAGGTCTTATTTATCCAATCAACCAGATGATTGGCGAATGTTCGAGTTGGGTTTGCTGGATTTTAACGGTAATAATCCACTTAGCCCGACCCGATTTGTCATCCGCACACAAAAGTCCGTGGAAGACGAAACTGATCCCGATGGGCTGGTAGCAGTGTTTATGAACGTGAAGGCGTTGGACGAGGCCGCTGCGACGCCTATTGAGGGTAGCGGGTTCCCCTTCCTGATTCCTGATGATGTTCTCCAGGGCAAACCGTTGTATTCCGCCGCACTGGTTCTCAATTACCAACTGCGTTCGTTCGTCACGGACGAACAGTTAGATGTGCTCGGCAGTTTGTTGTTTCCGGGCCAAAAAGTGTTCATCGAAAGGCCGGGCGAACAGGACAGGCACACTCCCCATGATCTATTGATATTGGGCAATGTCGTCGCCGAACCCGAGCGGGTCACGATCACACCTTCGTTCATTAGTCTAAAAGCCGGCGCGGAACAGCAGTTTACCGCACGCCGTAGCGACGGTACCGTGGTGAATAACGTTGAATGGAGTGTCAGCTGTCCAGACAGTCCGCTTTCTGAAGGGGCGATGTCCATCGGGGGTTTATACAAGGCCTCCGAACGATCGAAGATGAGTAATGAGCATCAATTCACCGTGGTCACCGCGCGTTATACAAGCGGTGCGCGAGAATATGTTCATTCGGCCCAGGTGATAGCGGTATTTGAAAGCATGGCGATTTCTCCTCAAGTCGCCGTTCGGGGAGTAGGCGCTACCGCGCTTACAGTTGAGCTGGCAGTGTCGACGTTAAGCGGTGGGGATCTAGTATGGCCCACGCTTTCCCCGACTCAAGGCGAGTTGACGGTTATTGACAATAACCATGCGCGGTATACGCCGCCGGCTACTATAGATGGGACCAGCGATGTACAGCGAATTATCGTCACGGACAAGCTTACTAAGGAAACGATTGAGGCTACGGTTGTCTTGCTGGAATGGGAGCATAAGATACAAATAAATCCGTATTTTATTCCCTTTAATTCATTGAGGCCGGTTCAACTAGAGGTCGTTATGGGTGGCCCGGCAGATTATTATGACTGGGAAGTGATAGGGGAGGGTAACGGCACAATTGAAGACGGTCTATTCACTCCGCCCGACAATCCGCTGTCACCAATCAGTGTCGTACGATGTTCGGAATCGAGGTTTGGCCAGCCTATAGCCTTTGGATTCAGCATCATTCGTCTCAGCGAACGCCAAGAAGATCACCCTAAATGGGCTGCGCTTGAGAAATTTTCAATCACCGCTCCCGGCAACCTTAACCGGTGTTTCGCTAATGGCTTCCAGCAAATCGTCGTGGTTGTCGAAGTTGAAACGCAACCCGTCGAGGTCGATCATAATGTGTATGTAGATATCCCACTCAGTGATCTCGAACTATCCACAATGAAACTGGTTGATAAAATATCCGGCGCTGAGGTGCCGTTTCTGCACTTTAGTCAGGAAGGTATTGAATATGGAACCGATAGCTGGGCAGCCAGTAAAAAAAGAAATCGATTTAGGCTGTTCAACGTTTCGAACCTTCCGTCTGCTGATTTTTTGCCATCGACAGCGCCAAAGCATAATCGTACCCGGTACAAGGAATTTTACATCCATCTGGCGGTTGAAGGCAGTCGTACGTTTTATGCACAGTTCCAGGCTGCTAACGGAGCTACCTGGCGTTCAATTGATAAGACGTATGAAAATAATCAAATCGAAGTTACGGGAGTGCAAAGACTTCCAGTGACGGATAGCGAATATTCTTTCGTCGCGCAGCGCATTTCGAAAGACCCGGATGGACATGACGCAGAGCCGTCGCCTGATTATCCAAACGGCGACAATATGAGTTTTTATCGGTATTCCGTAGATTTCTGGTATTTGGAATACCGCCGCGCAGGTATACCGGTCGGATTCGCGACGATGAGTGTAGAAGGTAACGTGTCATCGATTCAGTGGGAAAGTGATCAGGTTGACGAAACGTACTGCAGTTATACCGGATGCGCGTTCAACCCTGCCAACTACACCAATAGCGACAGCCCGGTGGCTAAAAATATATCTTTTGATCCCTATCTGTGGGCGCTCATGAGGGACGTCTATCCTACAGAACTCGACACATCGTTTCGGGGGGGCAACCCGCCGGGGCCAGGGCAGTTAATGGTCAGCCTGCATCGCGTTCACGACATGCCTTATTGGTACGACAAAATGGCAGAGGGGGACGAGCATAAACTTTATCGGGCTCGACTGGACCCGGCGATGATATTTGTAATGTTGGATGAAGAGGGTAATCGGCATAAGTTAAGAATTGGATTTGATGCCCCCACGCTTGACGAAAGCCGAAATCGATTGGTATATAAACCACAATAATATTTGCTGGCGGGTTACCTGCGCTTATTTAACTTAAAGAAGCGTCCTGCATAATTATGCCTGTAACGGGCCGGAGAACTGTAAATGACTACTTCCAGTAAAGTACATTCCCAAGCGTTTGGCTTTATGAGCTATCTGTCGTCCGGTGTCGATGAACGAACAGGCCAGTACACGTTATCGATCAATGTGCCAGAGTTTCAGGCTAACGAACTCAATGGTCCCGGATACCCGTTGGGGCTGGTTTTCAATCCAATGAATACACGTAATTCCGGATTCGGCGTTGGCTGGGATTTGCGTTTCACGCAGTTCACACCGGATAACGGTATTCTGGCCTTAAACACCGGTGAAACCTATAAAGTCACCAGTACTACCGGGGGCATACCATACTTCAAGGAAAAAAAACTCGATAGTTTTCATTTTCAAAATAACCTGGACGGCACCTACCGTGTCGCCCACAAGTCAGGTTTGATTGAAATACTGAAAACCGTGGGGGGTAGTGGCAACCTGGTTGCATTGCCCCACGAAATCGAGGCCCCGAGCGGGCACAAAATCCATCTGGCCTATGACCGTGTTGATCAACTGCTCGATTCGATCAGTGACAGCAACGGCGTGTTACTTCGTGTTCAGCGCAACGAGGCTGGAACGCGAGTCAATCTGCTTGTTCACCCTGATGGCAGTTCTGGCGGTGCGCTTGCCAACTATGAGTTGGAAGTCAACAGCGGAAGGCTCGAAGAGATACATCTTCCTTTCTCCATTGGGGGCTCGTGGCGTTTGAAGTACGAGTTGAAACACGATGTACTTAGCATCAAGGAGGTTGATTCGCCGGTCGGCGGGCGCGAAATCATCGAATACCTCGACGACGGGCACGGCATCCCGAGTTTACCTGGCGAACCAACGCTTAAAATCCCACGAGTGACACGTCACCGCTCGATTCCGGGTTTTGACCAGCCTGAAATCGAAATGACTTACCTTTATTCCTCCAACGACCAGAATAATGGCCATAACTTCCTGGGTTACGGGGCGGAGGTCAGTGTGGAGGTGGGTCTGGACCCGCTTTATAAAGTGAACTACCTCTACAATTACGGGACCACAGTCAATCTGATCGTTGATAGCAAAGTAGTTCGCAGCGTGGTGCGTACCTTCAACCGTTTCCATTTGCTCAAGGAAGAAGTCACCACCCAGAATGATTGCGTTAAACGGGTTTCAACAACCTATCATGATGTGGACGCCGAGTTCGAGCAGCAACCTGCACAGTTTCAGCTGCCGAAGAAAGTCGAGAATCGTTGGGAGTTGGCAAATGACTCGACCAAGTTGCGCACTGAGGAAGTCCTTACCAGCTACGACCTGTACGGCAACCTGACCGAACAGACCGAAGCCAGCGGCATCAGGACTACGTTTTCTTATTATCAGAAGGATGACGTGCCTGGCGATCCTGAAGGCTTCGTGCGTTCCCCAAAAGAAACCATTGTTTACCCCGCATCCGGTGCCTCCGGCAATGCCCAGGTGCTGTGCACACGCCATACATACCGACTGCTTGCACCGTTAACGGGTAGCGCTTCCAATGGCTGGCTAGTTCCCGATAAGGAGTTGCTGCTGGAGTTGCAAGGCAGCAACGAAATCGAGCGCCAATGCACGGAGAATTTTTACAACAGCACTCCAGAGAACGCATTCCTCCACGGTCGACCGTCCAGCCAACGACTGACGCTGAACGGAAAGACAACTTCCACAACATTCGCCTACAACAGGCTTGATAGTGCTTTGGCTGGCGCATCGGTGCTGGAGATCGTTGAGACCCTGACCGGTTTCGACCATCTGGTTGACGGTGAGCCGACACCGCGGCACGTCGAAAAAATCAATACGCGTCAAATTTCTTTGCTGCATGGTCAACCGCTGCTCACCTTTGACGACAATAATGTGGTGATCAAGTACACGTACGATGAGTTGCAACGCGTCAAAAGCGAAACCGTATCGCCGAATACGGAGTACGAAGCGACCCGTTTATACAGCTATACACTGGCGTCACCCGAAGAACCGCAGGCATCCCAGACTATGACCGACGTGAAAGGGGTAACGACTCGCACTAAATTCGATGGGCTCAATCGACCTGTTTACGAAGAGCGCCAGCAAGCTGACCGCAAAGTGCGGGCTGACGAATATCGTCAAACCATGGCATTTGCCTACGATGCCTTGGGTAATCTCGTCGAGGAGAAGGTGTTCGATTGGCCTAATGGTGAAGCAAAGTCACTCAGTGCCCAATGGCCTAATGGCGACACATCACTGGTATTGACCACGCGCTATGAGTTCAACGATTGGAATGAGCCACGGTGCACCATCGGCCACGACGGTATTAAGGTTTTCGAGGAACTCGACCATTTGGGCGTGCCGGAGTGGAAACATGGACCGGTTCAGCGTAGCTGGCGCGAAACACCCGCAGAGCCATCGGCCGTCAGTGGCGAGACCATGACCTATTTGAATCTTTTCGAGAAGCCGGCAAGCGTCAAACGCTTCAATACGCGTGGTGATTCAACACCTATCAGCCACCATCAGTACGAATATGACGGACTGGGGCGCACGGTCAAGGAAACCGATGCCAAAAACGCCGTGACGCTTTTCAACTATGACCATTTCGGGCGAATGACCGAGAACACATTGCCCATGGGCGCGGTTGTGCGGCGCCAATACGCCGAACACAGCGCTGAAGATTTGCCCATACAAATAAGTGTCGATAATTATGTGTTGGGTTTACAGGATTTTGACGGACTGGACCGCAAGAAAAGCGACACGACCGGCGGGCGTATGCAAACGTACAGTTACGACATCGGCCAGGCGCAGCCGGCCAGCGTGACCACCGCAGACGAGCAGCTGATTCGTTACAAGTACAGGCCGCAACTGGGAGAGGAACCCTGGTTGCGTTATCTGCCCGGCGACGCCGGTGAGATCGAGGCTGTGTATGAACACGATGTACAGAATGCCCGGCTAATGCATTGCGAGTCCGAAGGCCTGGGCCTGAGTCGCGAGTACTTCACTACCGGTGAGGTGAAAACCGAAACTCGCACGAGTGTCGACGGCGAATACACAATGATGTACGACAATAGCCTTATAGGACGGCAACTGAGCTATACCGACGTGCTCGGTCAGCTTCAAAGTTATGGCTACGACCTGACGGGAAGATTGGTGAAAACACAATTGGGCACCACCTCTTCAGTTTTTACTTACGATGAATTTGGGCGGCCTTTTACTACTGAAACGCAAGACGGTTCGCAAAAGGTAATTACTACGCTGACATACGATAAATTCGATCGCGAAACAAAGCGCGTATTCAACCTGAATGGTGTCATGCAGGAGCTGACGCAAGTGTACAACGAGGTCGACGCATTGGTTCAGCGCACCTTGAAAGCGGGAACCGAAGTCTTGCGAGACGAGATGTATGATTACGACCCGCGCGGCAGACTCGTGACCTATACCTGCGAAGGGAGCCAGCCGCCAAAGGACCCTTATGGCAATGAGATTCGCAGTCAAGTCTTTAGATTTGATGCAATGGATAATATCACTGGAGTGATTACGAGTTTCGGCGAGAAGGAAAACGTAGCGCGACATTTTTATGAGAACCCAGATAAAACCCAGCTGACACGGATTACTAATACCTATACCAATACTGATGTCAATACTGATGCCAAGTATCCTGCGGAGATCAAGCTCGAATATGACCTGAACGGGAATTTGATTCGCGACGAAGTCGGTCGCAACCTGGTGTACAACGCGCTTAATCAGCTGTTGAGTGTCAATGACTCATCGTTCAAGTACGACCCACAGAATACGCTGACAGGTTCACGCTCTGGCGATGTAGACAGTACGCAGGAGCAGCGCTTTTATCAAAAAGGAGAGCTGGCGAATCGGATTCAGGGGGCCGAGAAGAGTACCTTCGTGCGTGGCGAAGGAGGTGTGCTCGCGGAGCAACAGGTCGGTGCTGACCCAAAGACCCTGGTCTTGGCCGAAGACAATAAAAATAGCCCTCTATGCGAGATGCTTCCCGAGTCGTCCAACAATGTCGCCTATTCGGCTTATGGCTATCGCAGTGCTGAAGCGGCGGTCAATACATCCTACGGATATAACGGTGAACTTCGAGAGGCGGATACCGGTTGGTATTTCCTAGGGAATGGATATCGGGCGCTCAACCCATTGCTGATGCGATTCCATAGCCCGGATAGCTGGAGTCCGTTTGGCGCAGGGGGAATGAATGGATACACGTATGTCTTGGGCAATCCAATCAAATGGAAGGATGAAACGGGGCATATGATTAGCCGTGTAAGCTTCATCAAACAGGCCAAGGCGGAAAACGCGGCTCAGTTTAGCCGTGCATCTACTGCACAAGCTGTCGCGATGAAGGCCAGGGTCAAAAGTGCGAGTAAATCAGCTGCACCTGCTACCCAACAAGCTGATGATTTACTCACTCCAGTGAGCCCAACCTCTCAAAGACCGCCCATGCCATTTCCAAAACCAAAACCGAACTCATACTTACGCCGCAATGAAAAGAATCCAGTAGCTGAATGGGTTGTAGAGAGTAATCCTGCTTTCGACAAACCGAAGAAATTGCTCTCGTGGGAGAATGGGGCGCTGCTTAGCGAACGAGAGTTTTCGACAGTCCCTGCATACACTGTTACGAAAAACTCCGCCCCAGAACAGAGTACGCACGTGCAAAAATCGAAAGCTGCGAATAAACCTTCGGTGAAAGAAATCAGGGAAACGCAAGGGCGCTTCCAGTTCGAGCAGTGATTACAAGTGCTTAAATTTGACGTTCTATTGGATGTATATGGGCAGCTGCTAACGCTGTAACCCACTCACCCGAGCAAACTCCATCAGACCCCCGTCATGGCCAAGCCCCAACTTGTCCATGGCGGTACGCTTTTGCCTGCTAATGGTTTTTTCGCTGCGGTTGAGTTGCGCGGCAATCTGACGGCCGGACAGACCCTGAACAAACAATCTCACCACCTCCAGCTCCCGTTCGGAAAGTCCGGCTACAGGCGCACCCGCTTGCCTGGATACGCTTTGCGCACGCAATCCTTGAGCAAAGGCAGGACTCAGAAACCGGCGTCCCCTCATCACCTCATCCACGCACTGCTTCAATTCGCAAAGCAGGCTGCGTTTATCGAACAAGCCGTCCACACCCAGCTTGAGCAAAGCCTGGTGTATGGAGGGATTGGATAACATGGTCATGACGATTAAGCGCGTTTGATGAAAGTGACGTTTTACGTAATTCATCAAGTTCAGACCATCGGGAAACTGTCCGTCAGGCATTGAGTAATCGCTTATCAGAACGTCGCAGGGTGTGCGCTGTAGATGGCCGATCAACTGGTCGGCACTCTGCGCCTGAGCAACGATGGAGAAGGTAGTGCCGAGCGTCATTTCTGCTCCCATCAGTACGACGGGATGGTCATCGGCGATAATGATGCGTAGCGCTTTAGTTGAACCATGCCCGTGGGACGCTTGCGCGTCATCACGGACACCGATGCGGGGGAGGTCAAGGTGTTTTCGCGTGTGATTCAGGTTCATGAAGGGGCTCGACAGGGGTCAATGATACGCCCGCCGAACAGACGCCGATGCCAGGTCCATGGATGAGGCCTAACTCCCGTGCCATTGTTCCGGCGAGATGGCGCTTGCTCACACCAAATTTCTTGAGTGTCTTGTTAATGTGGTAATTCACGTTAGCTTCGCTACAGCTGCAGATCATCGCGATTTCACATGAAGACTTGCCAGCTTCGCTCCATTGCAAGAACTCCTTTTCCCGGCGCGTGAGATTGATCGATCGAGGTTGAAGGTGCTCTGCGGGTTGATAAGAAGCATCAGGGGTTGATCGATCTGAGACGGTTGTGGTGCGGTGCATATCTGAATCTCCCATTCATCATCATTGACGGCGTGGGCGCGGCAGAATCTTCCTACTTCTAAATGGCATGGTTCGCACGGCCATCCTTCGGGCGCCTGGGCGCGGTTGAAGGAACGTTTTTCTTATATCTCGATTTGGCTTGCGTGTGACCTGTCATAAATTACAGGTGTGGGACTTTAATGAGGCATTGTTGGAAAGACTGTCAGGCAAAGCGACCCTTGTCGTAGGAGAGATCACTGGATTTCCGTCTTGCGCTCACGTTCTGATATTGCTTGCGGTCGTGCCGATACCGCTGACATGCAGTTTCGGTACTGGCGAGCATCGAGATTTGAGATAGGGTTGAGTCAAGGATTCGCGCCAATGGAGAGATACATGCGTTATTCAGCCTTGACCCAACGAATTGACGGCGATGGCGCGGCGGCCTGGCGCATTCATGATCGAGCGCTGACGTTACGCGAGCAGGGTGCTGACGTGTTGCTGCTGTCGGTGGGCGATTCAGACTTCGATACACCACAGCCCATTGTCCAGGCGTGCATCGACAGTCTTCTGGCCGGCGATACACATTATGGCAGGCGCGCGGCAGTGCCGGGCTGCGACGCAGTATCTCGGAGCGTCATCGACGTCTCAGTGGTCAGGTGGTGGGCATTGATCAGGTGATCGTCACGCCTGGCGCCCAATGCGCGGTGTATTCGGTTGCACAGTGCCTGCTCGATCCGGGTGACGAGGTACTCGTCGCCGAACCTATGTACGTGACTTATGAGGGCGTGTTCGGCGCATGTGGGGCAAAGGTGGTACCGGTATCGGTGTGTCCGGAGAACGGCTTTCGCGTTGATCCGGTGGATGTCGCGGCATTGATCACAGTGAAGACTCGAGCCATCTTGATTAACAGTCCGAACAATCCGTCCAGTGCAAGCCTTTCATTGAAGACCTGGCATGAACTCGATCGCTTTGTGTCTGTCACGATCTTTGGTTGATCAGTGATGAGGTGTACAGCGATTTATTGTATGAGGGCGTACATGTCAGCCCGGGTAGCCTGCCCGGAATGGCCGAACGCACAGCGACGATCAACAGTCTGTCCAAATCTCACGCCATGAGCGGCTGGCGTGTAGGCTGGGTGATCGGCCCCAAGCCCCTGATAGACCATTTGGAGCATTTGTCAGTGCATGCTGTTCGGCATTCCTGAGTTCATTCAGCACGCCGCAGTGGTTGCTCTCGATGATGATCTGCCAGAACTGCTGCGTATGCGCCATGAATACCGGTTGCGCCGCGATCTGGTGTGGCTCAGCCTCGGCAACTGCCAGGGCTTGAAGCCTGTATGACCTGATGGCGGCATGTTCGTAATGGTTGATGTACGCCAAACCGGATTGAGCGCCCAGCGATTCGCCGAGCAACTGCTGGAAGGCTACGGCGTATCGGTGCTGGCCGGGGAGGCGTTCGGACCGAGCGCGGCGGGGCATATCCGTATTGGTTTGGTGGTTGACCAGGGAAGGTTGGCAGATGCATGTCAGCGAATTGCGTTGTGTGCCGCGCAATTATTGGATGTACGCCGCGCTTAGCCCCGCTAACGCAACATCAGACTGGTCCAAATAGCACAAATCCCATGGAATGCCACTGATAGATCTGTTAGTGGCGCACCACATCAAGAAGGGTTCTACTTGGGTACTTCTATTTGGTAAAGGGAAATGTCTATGAATCGCTTATCATCCGACGACCATTCCTTGGATAGTGTTATCGCTGTAAAATCGGCGGAGCAAATTTGCTCACCTGGTTATGTGAGCGGTCACCGACTTACGCCAACTACCGTCGTAATGAACTGGGAAGAACGCTACTCGACGTGTTCTCGATGCCCGGATCCCATCGAGTACGAAGTTGTCATCGAAGGTCTCACGAGTATAAAAGTGTCTCACCCCCCTTGCGAGATATCGGGCCTGACGCCAGGGGCCCAATACTTGGTTTATGTATACGCGATAGCAGCGGATAACAATGTATCAAGGCGCTGTACGTATCATTTGAACAAATTCATCCCGGTTATTCCTACCAAACCGGGAACCCCGGAAGTAAGCGATCTGACATGTACTTCGGCAACCCTCACTTGGGCACCATCGACAGACAATGGCGGGAACATTCGCTACAGGGTTTATCTTGATGGACATCTGGTAGGCCAGACCGATCAGCCGACATTCAAACTTTCGCACTTGCGAACCAGCGTCAGCTATCTTGTCGAAGTCGTGGCGTTCAACGAAGGCGGTATCTCCCAGTCAGCCTCTGTAACGTTCAGGACTTTGTTGCGCCCACCGACCAATCTGAAACTGAAACATAATGCCGGGACATGCAGACTTTCCTGGTCTCCGATGTTCTTCAAGTTTCCGGCTCACAAGGTCACGATAAACGGCAAAAAATTTACCGCAGGCTTTTTGGGGTTGAATTTCAGTCTTGCTGAGGTGTCGCCTGGTCCAGCGCCTCATCATTTCACTTTTGAGGTGTACGCCGAACTTGATGGCCAGGTATCGGAGACTACAGAATTTGAGACTACATTGTATGATGTAGAGCCTCCCTCCAGGCCTGGCAAGCCAGTTATTACAAATATCACCGACAGTACTGCTCATATGGAATGGGCGCCGTCGAGCGATAATGGCGGTTTTGTTCAATACAGAGTCGTCTTGAATGGATTGGTCAAATTAGATTATCAAGAGACGCAGTATCAGCTTACAAACATGCAGAGCGGTATCAACCAGCTCGTTTTTGTGCGTGCTGAAGACAAAGATGGCAATCTATCACAGCACAGTGAGCCGATCATATTCAAAACGACAGGTCCGGAGCATTCAGGAGAAGTTCCTTTTCACTCCGCCAGAGTCCTTCCCTTAACTTCAACTAGTGCACAAATACAATGGTTTTACGACCCGATCGTTTTCGTGTTAGGTGCAACGATCCTGATAAACGGCGATGTTCATGCGGTTGCGGCTTTGGTAGGTTTTTCAAACGTCCAGGGTCTGATTCCCGGATTCACGTACACCATAGAGTTGTTTCCATTTGGCTCTCCGTTCAAACATGGCCCCATGACCGTCATCTATGAGGCCAAAGATATCACCCCCCCTACCGTCCCGGAAAATCTAAGCATCACAGAAATGACACCGGATTCGGTTACGCTGAGCTGGGACGAATCAACCGATGACATCGGCGTGCACGAGTATGTCATCTACAACAACAGCGTATATTTCGACAGTACCCCGTTAACCCAGTACACGGCCGTTGACTTAGTGCCCGATACTTATTCGTTTGAAGTGCGTGCTGTGGATTTTTCGGGAAATGCTTCTGAACCGGCTTCGATTCCAATTGAAATCAAGGGCACTCCCTTCAGCGCACCGACAAATATTCTTGTCAGTAGGGGTTTGATGCCTGCTATAAGCTGGGATGCGCCAAGTGATATGGAAGATGTCATCCGCTACGACATCGTTTTGACCGGGCCTGGGAGGGAAGAACTTTCATTCCAGACTACCCGGAATTTCCTGAGGCTCGAAAAGCAGGCGCTCAATCGTTACGAAATCCGCATTACAGCGCTTAATGCCAAGGGACGTTCCGCACCGCTGATTAGCGAATTTACACGCTGAATATTACGCCGATCAGCAGCCATGAACCGATCACGGTCATGCGGTGAAACGTAATGCAGCAGCTTGCGAGTGGTGTCCAGGTCCTTGCTGTCGGCCAGTTCGAGATGATCGAATCGGCGGGAACCAGAATGCCCGCCGCAATGCCGAGGGTAGTCGCGGCTGACAGGCGCGGGTGGGTGTGGGTGAGGAAGGGCATGGAGACTCGATGGAGTCAGGGCATTGCAATCACATTAGCCCAGGGTCGTGTGCTGTGACCATAACCTTCAAGTTTGTGAGATCCCTTGTGAGAGCGAGCCTGCTCGCGAAGGGGTCATCACATTCAACATCCATGTTGACGATTAGACCGCTTTCGCGAGCAGGCTCGCACACATTGGGCCGGTGGTGGTCAGAGATCCTTGTGTCGCCCCCGCACCAGCTCCATCACCACCACAAAAAACACCGGCACAAACACCACCGCCAACGTCGCGGTGATCATCCCGCCGATCACCCCGGTGCCAATGGCCTGCTGACTCGCCGAGCTGGCTCCGGTGGCAATTGCCAGCGGCACCACGCCAAGGATGAACGCCAGCGACGTCATCACAATCGGTCGCAACCGCAGGCGCGCGGCTTGCAGGGTGGCGTCGATCAGGTCGTGGCCTTCGTCGTACAGGCTCTTGGCGAATTCGATGATCAGGATCGCGTTCTTCGCCGACAAGCCAATGATGGTGATCAGCCCGACCTTGAAGAACACGTCGTTGGGCATACCGCGCAAGGTCACGGCCAATACCGCACCGAGCACACCGAGCGGCACCACCAGCAGCACCGACGTCGGAATCGACCAGCTCTCGTACAACGCCGCCAGACACAGGAACACGATCAGCAACGAAAGCCCGAGCAGAATCGGTGCCTGGCTGCCGGACAAGCGTTCCTGCAACGACAACCCGGTCCATTCCTGTCCCAAACCGGCCGGCCCTTGCGCCACTAGCCGTTCGATTTCCGCCATGGCTTCGCCGGTGCTGTAACCCGGCGCCGGCTCACCTGAAATACTGATGGCCGGGTAGCCGTTGTAACGGGTCAACTGCGCCGGGCCTTGGGTCCAGTTGGCCCGGACGAAGGCCGACAACGGCACCATTTTCTCGGTGTTGTTGCGCACGTTAATCTTCAAAAGATCGGCGACCTGACTGCGTTGATCCCCTTCAGCCTGCACCACCACTCGTTGCATTCGTCCTTGATTGGGGAAATCGTTGATGTAGGCCGAACCCACGGCGGTGGACAGCACGTTGCCGACGTCGGCAAACGACACCCCCAGCGCATTCGCCTGTTTGCGGTCGACGATCAGTTGCACCTGCGGCGCTTCGGCTAGCGCACTTTCGCGCACGTTCATCAGGATCGGGCTCTTTTCGGCGGCGGCCAGCAATTGGCTGCGTGCCTGCATCAGCGTGGCATGGCCGAGGCCGCCACGGTCTTGCAAACGGAACTCGAAACCGCTGGACGTACCGAGGCCATCGACCGGTGGCGGCAATACCGCGAAGGCCATGGCGTCCTTGATCTGGCTGAGCGCGATGTTGGCCCGGTCGGCAATCGAACTCGCTGAATCGTCACTACCGCGATCCGACCAATTCTTGAGCGTGGTAAACGCCAACGCCGCGTTCTGTCCGCTGCCGGAAAAACTGAAGCCGAGAATCACTGTACTGTCGCCGACGCCCGGTTCGGTGGCGTTGTGCGCTTCGATCTGCTCGACCACCTGCACCGTACGGTTCTTGCTCGCGCCGGGTGGCAACTGAATATCGGTAATGGTGTAACCCTGATCCTCCACCGGCAGGAACGACGATGGCAGGCGACTGAACAGCAGCCCCAGACTCACCAGCAGTACGACGTAAATCAGCAGGTAACGACCGCTGCGTTTCAGCGCATAGGCAACCCAGCCCTGATAGCGCACGGTGAGTTGCTCGAAACGGCGATTGAACCAGCCGAAGAATCCGGATTTTTCGTGATGCTCACCTTGGGCAATCGGCTTGAGCAGCGTCGCACACAGCGCCGGCGTCAAGGTCAGGGCGAGGAACGCCGAGAACAGGATCGAGGTGGCCATCGACAACGAAAATTGCCGGTAGATCACTCCGACCGAACCTTGCATGAACGCCATTGGAATGAACACCGCCACCAGCACCAGGGTGATGCCGATGATCGCGCCGGTGATCTGCTTCATTGCCTTGCGCGTGGCGTCCTTGGGCGACAGGCCTTCAGTGGCCATGATCCGCTCGACGTTCTCCACCACCACAATCGCGTCATCCACCAGAATGCCGATGGCCAGCACCATGCCGAACATGGTCAGTACGTTGATCGAGAAGCCCAGCGCCAACATGATCGCAAAAGTCCCCATCAGCGCCACCGGCACCACCAGTGTCGGAATCAGCGTGTAGCGGATGTTCTGCAGGAACAGAAACATCACCGCGAACACCAGCACCATCGCCTCAATGAGGGTGTAAACCACTTTGGTGATCGAGACTTTGACGAAGGGGGAGGTGTCGTACGGAATCTTGTATTCCACACCGGCGGGGAAGTAGCGCGCCAGTTCATCCATCTTCGCCCGCACCAGCGTCGCGGTGCTCAGGGCATTAGCGCCCGGCGACAGTTGCACGCTGACGGCAGTCGACGGTTTGCCGTTCAGGCGGGTGGAGAACTGGTATTCCTGACTGCCGATCTCGACCCGCGCCACATCGCCGATGCGCACGGTGGACCCATCAGGATTGGCCTTGAGCACAATCTCGGCGAATTCTTCAGGTGTCGACAACTGACCTTTGACCAGGATGGTCGCGGTGATTTCCTGAGTGGTACGAGCCGGCAAGTCGCCAATGCTGCCGGCGGAAACCTGAGCGTTCTGCGCGACGATGGCGGCGTTGACATCGGCCGGGGTCAGGTTGAAACCCATCAGTTTCTGCGGGTCGATCCAGATGCGCATCGCCCGTTCGGCACCGTACAACTGGGCCTTGCCGACGCCGTCCAGACGCTTGATTTCGTTCATCACGTTGCGCGCCAGGTAATCGCTGAGCGATACGTCGTCGAGCTTGCCATCGCTGGAGGTGAGGGTGATCAGCAGCAGGAAACCGGCGGAGACTTTCTCCACCTGCAAGCCCTGTTGAGTAACGGCTTGCGGCAAGCGCGACTCGACCCCTTTGAGGCGGTTTTGCACATCGACCTGCGCCATCTCCGGGTCAGTGCCCGGCTGGAACGTCGCGGTGATGGTGGCGCTGCCGAGGCTGCTCTGGGATTCGAAATACAGCAGGTGATCAGCGCCGTTGAGTTCTTCCTCGATCAGGCTGACCACGCTTTCGTCCACGGTCTGCGCTGAGGCGCCCGGGTAGGTGGCATAGATTTCGACTTTCGGCGGCGCGACGTTCGGGTATTGCGCCACCGGCAACTGCACAATGGCCAACGCACCGGCCAGCAGGATGAACAAGGCGATCACCCAAGCAAACACCGGGCGGTCGATAAAGAACTGCGGCATAAAAAAGCGTCCTGCTTACTGACCAGAAACCTGGGCAAGTGGAAGAGGGGTGTCATCTATCTGGACTTTTTCACCGGGGCGCGCGTGTTGCAGGCCTTCAGTGACGATGCGGTCGCCGGGCTTGAGGCCATGGGTGACGATCCAGCGATCGTTCTGCACCGGGCCCAGTTCGACCGGTTGCTGGCCGATCCGCTGCTCGGCGTCGAGCAGCAGCACCTGGGCGATGCCGGCGCTGTCACGCTGAATGGCCCGTTGCGGCACGCTGATGCCTTGCTGATTGAACGCTTGCTCCAGACGCACCCGCACGAAGCTGCCCGGCAGCAAGTCGAGGTCCGGGTTGGGGAACTCGCTGCGCAGAATGATCTGACCGGTGCCCGGGTCGACGGTGATGTCGGTGAACAGCAACTTGCCCGGTAACGGGTAGAGGCTGCCGTCGTCCTGAATCAATGTGGCTTTGGCCTGACCTTGGCCTACTTCCTTTAACTGGCCAGAACGGAACGCGCGGCGCAGGTCGTTGAGTTCACGGGTCGATTGCGTGAGGTCAGCGTGGATCGGGTTCAACTGCTGAATCAGTGCCAACGGGGTAGTTTCGTTCTGCCCGACCAGCGCGCCTTCGGTCACCAGCGCTCGGCCGATGCGCCCGGAAATAGGCGCGGTGACGGTGGCGTAACCGAGGCTCAGTTTCGCCCGCTCCACGGCGGCTTTGTTGGCGGCGACATCGGCGGCGGTTTGCCGGGCATTGGCGCGAGCGTTGTCGTAATCCTGAGCGCTGATGGCGTTGCCTTCGATCAACTGGGCGTAACGCTGTTCTTGCAATCTGGCCTGGAACGCGTTGGCCTCGGCCTTGCGCAGTGCTGCTTCGGCGCTGTCCAGGTCGGCCTTGAACGGCGCCGGGTCGATACGGAAGAGAACGTCGCCTTTTTTTACATCGCTGCCTTCACGGAAGGTTCGCTGCAACACTACGCCGGCAACTCGGGCACGGACTTCGGCGATGCGTGGCGCAACAATCCGCCCGCTCAGTTCGCTGCTGATCGACAGGGGGCGGGCTTCGATGGTTTCAATCCGCACAGTGGCCAGCGGGGCCTGTTCTTCGGCGATTGAGGACTGATCACAAGCGCTCAGGGTCAACGCCAGTGAAATCAGGCTGAGCGTGGCAAGCAGATTCTTTGACATGTAAATACCCCAATAATGACCTCCCGCATCCTACGGGGAGCCGGCGAGGCTAGCGGTGAAGCTTTGTAGGTGCTGTGTGAAATTGTGTAAGGGTTTTGCTCATGCGCGCGTGAGGGCGTATATCCTTGGCGGCTTGATTCCTTTGCGCCTGTTATGCCGCCTTCGCGAGCAAGCCCGCTCCCACACTGGATCTGCGTCGCACTGAAGATCAAATGTGGGAGCGGGCTTGCTCGCGAAGAGGCCCTCACAGGCGCCACAGCACTTTCTGGAAACACCCCATGCCCAACATCCTCCTGGTCGAAGACGACTCCGCGCTCTCCGAACTGATTGCCAGTTACCTGGAACGCAATGGCTATTCGGTCAGCGTGATCAGCCGTGGCGACCATGTGCGCGAACGGGCGCGGCAAAGCCCGCCGGACCTGGTGATCCTCGATCTGATGCTGCCGGGGCTCGACGGTTTGCAGGTCTGCCGCTTGCTGCGGGCTGATTCGGCGACGTTGCCGATCCTGATGCTCACCGCCCGCGACGACAGTCACGATCAAGTGCTGGGCCTGGAAATGGGCGCCGACGACTACGTCACCAAACCCTGCGAACCACGGGTGTTGCTGGCTCGAGTGCGCACCTTGCTGCGCCGCAGCAGCCTCAGCGAACCGCAAACCGCCAACGACCGCATCCTCATCGGCAATTTGTGCATCGATCTGTCCGAACGCACCGTGACCTGGCGCGAACAGCCGGTGGAAATGTCCAGCGGCGAATACAACCTGCTGGTGGTGATGGCCCGGCATGCCGGCGAAGTGCTGAGTCGCGACCAGATTCTGCAGCGCCTGCGCGGTATCGAATTCAACGGCACCGATCGCTCGGTGGATGTGGCGATTTCCAAGCTGCGGCGCAAGTTCGACGACCACGCCGGCGAGGCGCGCAAGATCAAGACCGTGTGGGGCAAGGGCTACCTGTTCAGCCGCTCTGAGTGGGAATGCTGAATCGATGTTCAGAATCCTGTTTCGCCTCTATCTGGTGACCATCGTCTCGTTCAGCGCAGCGATCTACCTGGTGCCGGACCTGGTGATCCAGGTCTTCCATGAGCGCTTTGTGACTTACAACCTCGATTACTCCCGAGGCCTGCAAACGCTGATCGTCAAACAATTTCGCGCGGTGCCCGTCGGGCAGTGGCCGGCCCTTGCGGCAGAAATGGACAAGGATTTCCAGCCGCTGCAGATTATCCTGACCCGCAACGACGACCCTGAATTTACCCTGGATGAACGTGGACGCTTGCAGCGCGGTGAGAATGTTGTGCGCATCGGCGACTGGGGTTGGCGCACCCTGGCGGTGACACCGTTGAACGAGCAAATGGTGGTGGAAATGGTCGTGCCGCCGGACCCGACGGACGTCAGTTGGCTGTACTGGAGCATCAACGTCTTGATCGGTGCCACCATGCTCGCCTGCCTGTTGTTGTGGCTGCGCCCGCACTGGCGCGACCTCGAACGCCTCAAAGGCACCGCCGAACGCTTCGGCAAGGGCCACTTGAGCGAGCGCACGCAGATTTCCCCCAGCTCCAACATCGGCAGCCTGGCCAATGTGTTCGACACCATGGCCGGCGACATCGAAAACCTGCTCAACCAGCAGCGAGACTTGCTCAACGCCGTGTCCCACGAATTGCGCACGCCACTGACGCGGCTGGATTTTGGCCTGGCCCTGGCGCTGTCCGACGACTTGCCGGCCACCAGCCGCGAACGTCTGCAAGGGCTGGTCGCGCACATTCGCGAACTGGATGAGCTGGTGCTGGAACTGCTATCTTACAGCCGCCTGCAAAACCCGGCGCAGCTGCCGGAACAGGTCGACGTGTCGCTGGATGAGTTCATCGACAGCATTCTGGGCAGCGTCGATGAAGAGCTCGAGTCACCGCAAATCGTCATTGATGTGCTGCTTCACGGCCAGCTCGAACGCTTCTCACTGGACCCGCGACTGACCGCCCGGGCGATCCAGAATCTTCTTCGCAACGCCATGCGCTATTGCGAAAAACGGATTCAGATCGCTGTGCAAGTGTGCCCCAAGGGTTGTGAGATCTGGGTGGATGACGATGGCATCGGCATTCCGGAGGAAGAGCGGGAGCGGATTTTCGAGCCGTTTTATCGGCTGGATCGAAGTCGCGATCGCGCCACTGGCGGGTTTGGGCTGGGCCTGGCGATCAGCCGCCGGGCGCTGGAAGCGCAGGGCGGTACTCTCACCGCGCAAATGTCGTCGCTGGGTGGGGCGCGGTTTCGGTTGTGGTTGCCGACAGCTGCCTGAATCTTGCCCCAACAATGCCAGTCAGTTAAGCCGCGGAAACTGTAGGAGCATGACCAGTCACAAATTATTGAGCGTTCAGCCGAGTATTTCGGTTGAAGGAATCAACCCAACCCCAGCCACCTGCATCCGGTCAATCGCTGCCGCCAGCGATCCATCCAGATCAATCGCCCGACACGCGTCCATCACCACAAACGCATTGAACCCCGCCGCCCGCGCGTCCAGCGCAGAGAACATCACGCAGAAATCCAGTGCCAGCCCGACCATATAAACCGTGTCGATGCCGCGTTCTTTCAAATACCCGGCCAAGCCCGTGGTGGTGGTTCGATCCGCCTCCAGAAACGCAGAATAACTGTCGATGTCCGGGTTGCAGCCCTTGCGGATGATCAGTTGAGTGTGGGGCAGGTCCAGTTCCGGGTGAAACTCGGCGCCGGGTGTGGCTCGCACGCAATGCTCAGGCCAGAGCGTCTGCTCGCCATAAGGCAACTGAATCACGTCGTAAGGCTTGCGACCGGGGTGGCTGGAGGCGAATGAAGCATGGCCGGGCGGGTGCCAGTCCTGAGCAATAATGACCTGCTTGAACTGACGACCGAGGCGGTTGATCAAGGGCACGATCAAATCACCCTCCGGCACCGGCAGCTGACCGCCGGGAATGAAGTCGTTCTGTACGTCGATCACCAGCAGGGCAGCACGTGAAGAGATTGGCATGGGTGGGGTTCCTCCTTGGAAAGTCAGGTGCAAGCATACTGATAACTTCGCTCGCGCGCTAAGTCGGTTTTATTAAATGGCTGCGTTTGTGACAGTGCAGGGCAGTTGGGTCGGCGGTGTGGCCTTCGCGAGCAAGCCCGCTCCCACATTGAATCCGGGACGTTCCCAGTCTTCCTGTGGGAGCGGGCTTGCTCGCGAAGGGGCCGGCCCGAACACTAAAGATCCATAAGCCAGTCCCGCATTTGGCCGAACCGCTGCCTTACTGCCAACCCTGGTGCCTTGTTATAGTTCGGGCCTCATATTCCGCCCGGTAAAGGATCACTGCCATGACTCAATACACCGCCTTCAGCGTCGAACTGGCCAATAACATCGCCCATGTGCAGATCAACCGCCCGGAAAAGATCAATTCGATGAACGCCGCGTTCTGGAGCGAGATCATCGAGATTTTCCAGTGGATCGACGATACCGATGAAGTCCGGGCAGTGGTACTCAGTGGCGCCGGCAAGCATTTTTCTTCGGGCATCGACCTGATGATGCTGGCCGGTGTGGCCAATGAACTGGGCAAGGATGTCGGCCGTAATGCGCGCCTGCTACGGCGCAAAATCCTTGCACTACAAGCCTCGTTCAATGCCGTCGACAATTGCCGAAAACCGGTTCTGGCGGCGATTCAGGGTTATTGCCTGGGCGGCGCCATCGACCTGATTTCCGCCTGCGACATGCGTTACGCCACCGAGGACGCGCAATTTTCCATCAAGGAAATCGACATCGGCATGGCTGCCGATGTGGGCACTTTGCAACGCTTGCCACGGATAATCGGTGACGGCATGCTGCGTGAACTGGCTTACACTGGTCGCACTTTTGGCGCCGAGGAAGCGCGCACCATCGGCCTGGTCAATCGCGTCTACAGCGATACCGCCAGCCTGCTTGAAGGCGTGATGGGCATTGCTCGCGAGATCGCCAGCAAGTCGCCGATTGCTATCACCGGCACCAAAGAGATGATCAGCTACATGCGCGACCATCGCATCGACGACGGCCTCGAATACGTCGCCACCTGGAACGCCGCCATGCTGCAATCCACCGATCTGCGCGTGGCCATGGCCGCCCATATGAGCAAACAGAAACCCGAATTTCTGGATTGATTAACCATGACTTCACGCTGGACCACCGCAGTACTGGACACCGATCAACCCGGCGGCTGGGCCGTGGCGCGCAGCCCCGAAGGCTTTTTGTTCGATGACAATGGTGCGCTGTTTCCACGGGAATGGCTCAAGCGTCAGGACCTGTCGATTCTGGCCGAGCACGGCATCGGGCACCTGGATGGCGAACCGGTCTACTTGCTGGAGCTGCGCAGTCACAGCGACGTGCCGGGCTGCAACTGGAAAGGCCTGCGGGCGTTCATGCTCGAGGGCGATCACACCGTCTACAAGGTTCTCGGCTATGCCGCGCAAATCGGAACCTGGGCCCGTGAGCACCGCTTTTGTGGCAACTGCGGGCAGGCGATGACGCAGGTGCGGCGTGAGCGGGCGATGTACTGCGAACCGTGCGATATACGCCACTATCCGCGCATTTCACCGAGCATGATCGTGCTGGTGACCCGTGGCGATGAGGTTCTGCTGGCCCGTTCGCCGCGTTTTGTCCCCGGGGTCTACAGCACGTTGGCGGGGTTCGCCGAGCCGGGTGAGTCGGCCGAAGACTGCCTGATTCGCGAGGTCCGCGAAGAAGTGCAGATCGAGGTCAAGAACCTCCAGTACATGGGCAGTCAGTGCTGGCCGTTCCCGCACTCGATGATGCTCGGCTTTCATGCCGAGTACGCCGGTGGCGAGATTGTCTGTCAGGAAGACGAGATCGAAGACGCCCAGTGGTTCAACGTGCACGAACTGCCGCCGTTGCCGGCGTCACGCTCGATTGCCCGTTACCTGATCGACGTCTACGTGGCGCGGCGCTTAGGCCACGCTGAACCAGTGCTGCCAGGCTAACCGGACGGTCAAGCCGAGCACCACGGTGATGAACACCGGGCGAATGAACTTCGCACCGCCGCTGATGGCGGTGCGCGCGCCGAAGAAGGCGCCGACCATCACCGACAGGCCCATGCTCAGGCCGATGATCCAGTCCACCTGCCCGGAAAATATGAACACCGACAGCGCTGCGATGTTGCTGACGAAGTTCATGCTGCGCGCCACGCCGCTGGCCTTGACCAGGTCGACGGGGTAGAGCAGCAGGCTGCTGACGGTCCAGAACGCCCCCGTTCCCGGGCCGGCCACGCCGTCGTAGAAGCCGAGGCTGAAGCCTTGGGTCGATTGCCACTTTTTCTTGATCGGTGCGTCGCTGTCCAGCGGCGCTTTCGGCGTGCCGCCAAACAGCAGGTACAGACCGCAGGCGAAAACGATCACCGGCAGCATCTTGTTCAGCCATTCCGCCGGCAAGTAATGCGCGACCACGGCGCCGGTGAGGGCGCCGACCAGCGTGCCGACGATGGCGTGCTTCCATTGCCCTGGATGGAACAGCTTGCGCCGGTAGAAAGTAAAACTGGCAGTGGCCGAGCCGAAGGTCGAACTGAGCTTGTTGGTACCCAGCACCAGGTGCGGCGGCAGGCCGGCGGTCAGCAGCGCCGGCGTGGTCAACAGACCGCCACCGCCGGCGATGGCGTCGATGAAACCGGCAATGAAAGCGACGAGAGCCAGAACGGCCAGGGTAGTGAGGTCAACGCTGAGTTCGAAAGGCATGGAATGGGCTTATTCGGCAGGGCGCAGAAGAGGGCTGCGGGGAAGGCCGGTATGTTACCCATATCCAAACTCTGCGGCGACCGGTCTGACCCTTTCGCGGGCAAGCTTGCTCCTGCAAGGGAAGCGCATGCCAATGTAGCTGGCTTGCCAGCGAAGGCGTCCTGACATTCGACAACAATGTCGCCTGTCACATCGCTTTCGCTGGCAAGCCAGCTCCTACAGGGGAATGCATTTCAAATGTGGGAGCGGCGGTGCGGCGATTCGACTTGCTCGCGAAGAGGCCATCAAAGACACCAGGAAGACCCAAACCGATCCATGGTGTAAGCTCTCGGGTTCTTCGGATTCGACCCTTTGCGAGCCCTATGCCGTCGCTTTTCAAACGCTCTCTGCTGCCTAAACTGCGCAGTTTTCCGCTGACCGCCGATGCCGTCACCATCCTCTCTGGCGCCGCCGAATTCCGTCGTTGCCTGCTGGAAAAAATCGCTCAGGCCACCCAGCGCATCTATATCGTCGCGCTGTACTTGCAAGAGGACGAAGCCGGGCAGGAAATTCTCGATGCCCTGCACGCGGCCAAACGGGTGCGCCCGGAACTGGACGTGGTGGTGGTCGTCGACTGGCTGCGCGCCCAGCGCGGTTTGATCGGTGCCGGCAAGCAACCGGGCAACTCGGCCTGGTATCAGAAAACGACCCGAACCCACGAAAGCGAAGTGCCGGTGTACGGTGTGCCGGTGCAAACCCGCGAGCTGTTCGGCGTGCTGCATTTGAAGGGCTTCGTGATCGACGATTGCGTGCTCTACAGCGGCGCGAGCCTGAATAACGTCTATCTGCACAAATTCGACAAGTACCGCTACGACCGCTATCACCTGCTGCAGAACCACGCGCTGGCCGACTCGATGCAGCACCTGATTCAGCACGGTCTGATCGCCTCCAAAGCGGTGCATCGCCTTGACCTGCCGAACCTGCCCACCACCCGAAGCCTGCGCAACGACATCGGCGACCTGCGCAGCCGCCTCAAACACGCGGCGTACGACACTACGGCGGGCAGCACATTGAAGGGCGATTTATCGGTCAGTCCATTGCTGGGCGTGGGCAAGAACAACCCGTTGAGTCGGGTGATCTGTGAACTGATCGCCAGCGCCCAACTTCAGCTGACCATCTGCACGCCGTACTTCAATCTGCCGCTGGCGGTGACGCGGGAGATCAACCGCGCCCTGGCCCGTGGCGTGAAGATCGACATCGTCGTCGGCGACAAAACCGCCAACGACTTCTACATTGCGCCGAGCGAGCCGTTCAAAGTGATTTCGGCACTGCCGTATCTCTACGAAATCAGCCTGCGTCGCTTCGCCAAGCGTCATCATCGCAACGTCGACAGCGGCCAGTTGAACCTGCATCTGTGGAAGGACGGTGACAACACCTACCATCTCAAAGGCATGTGGATCGACCAGCGCTACACGCTGCTGACGGGCAATAACCTTAACCCCCGGGCGTTCCGGCTCGATCTGGAAAATGCCCTGTTGATAGACGACCCCAAAGGCGAGCTGCTCGAACCGCGTAGCAAGGAACTGGACGAGATTTTCCAGCACACGACCCGTATCGAACGCTATCAGGATCTGCAGACACTGCCGGAATATCCGGCGGGCGTGGCAAAATTTCTCAAGCGGGTCAGTCGCGTACGGATCGAGCGGTTGTTGTACCGGATTCTCTAAGGCATCCGCTTGCCGAACCTTGCCAATAATCACCGGGTAGAGCGGTTTTTTATAGTTCCTTTCAGGCGCGTCTTCTAGGCTGACGCCGCCGTGCACACGTGCTAAAGGAACTGAATTGATCGTTCTATCTGACCCGACAAATGCCTCCATTCGTACTGCCCCTGCTTCCCCCAAACCCACGGCATTGACAGCGCTGAGCAACAGGGTTTGCAGCGTTCAATCCAGCCCGCGGCGCCTTGACGTCGCTTCGTCCCCAGCGACGCCTCCCGCCCAAAACAAACACATTCAGATCCCGCTGTATTACGCGAGACCTACCCGCGACGCAGACCAAATCAAAGACCTGGACTCGTTTAGCGAGATTTGGGGAAGCTTGTATAAACAGCTGACCACTCAGACGCTGTCGGAGCGGGACGTACTCGACGTACTCAAAAGCGGCATTTTGCAAAGGCGAGTGGGCAGTAACCTGGCGCCTGTGTTTGTCGATGCAATCATGCGATCAGTTCGACCCGTGGGTGATATGACGGTGGCGCGGCTGCGTGAGAGTGTTGACGCCATTTGTCATTTGTCACCAGACAGGTGGGCCGTCCATTTCGGCGAGCATCTCAATTTCTCCGAGAGCACCGACGGTCCAGGTATGGCTGATTTCATACAGAAGCAGTTGACGAAATCGCGCAAGGACATAGACAAAAAGATCGCCAGCGGGGTGCTGCTGACAAATGCTCAATGGCACAGCCTCTGCGAAATCATCGAGCAAAGGCCTTTATTGAAAGAACAGCTGGGGCGACGGTTGCAGGAGCTCGATCCAAGGATGGCGTTCGTTGATGTTGACGACATCCCTCATATCAGGCCATCACTCGATACAGCGCAGTTTTTTCTTAGCAACAGTTTGCAGGTCATAAGAGAGCATGCCGTACATGACTCGATACCGGACGCGTACGAGGACAAGATTCGCCAGCTTATGCGCTGCATCACGCAAGCAACCGATTCGACACGGGAAAACGGATGCAACGAAGGGGAGACAGCACGATTAGAATTCCTGGAGCAGGGCAGAAGCTTTCGATTGCTGAAGGTACTTGAGGAAATCGAGCGCAAGTCTGACTTCCACGACTCCGTCGTCGCCAGCGGTCCCCGGGTGCCGCAAGGGTTTGCGGGTAAATTGGTGTTTGCGCTCAATCTAGTCAACGTTGTGCAACAACTGCCGCCTCCAACAGTTGATCCAGTACCCGAAGCTGCCGCGGATGAGAAACCATCGTTTGCCTCCGATGCAACGGAACAGTTTGAACAGTTCGCCTGGCAAGCGGATGCCTTGCTGACGGAGATCACGCATATCTTGACGGGATGGAGCCCCGTTGCAGCTAATGATGGTCCTGATCCTCGACCACTGCTCAGGCAACTCGTCGAGAGCCTGAATGAAATGGATGTAAGAACGCCGTTGCGCGACATTCCGCATTCGTCGTACGGAGCCCCGGGTAATCCATATGCCACAACGACCGCGAGTCTTACGTCTGGGAACGAGACGCCAGAAGAGGCGGACCTGGAAACGCTGGGCGCCAGATTGGGAACATGGCTGAGCTCGGTCGCCGGTTATCTGGGTGCAACAGGCGCAACCTTGCTGACCAGTGCCGCGGGGGCGGTTCAACACCATCCTCGTGCTGCCGCAACCGTAGCGCTGGTCGCGATTCATGCAGCGGTGAATGAATTTTATGCCCGCTGGTTTCCCGACTCGGCTGGCGCGCAAGCGAAAGCTGTCCATCCGCCTGTCAACCCAGACGCGGAATGGGTCGAGCAACCCGGTTCGTCCGCCCATGAGTACTCCGCTCACCTGCAAATGTCGAAGCACATGGTCGACATCAGCGGAAACGGATACATCGAAGTCGAATATCCACTCGCAAACTCTGAAGGTCTGAGTCAAGCGGAACCTGTCGATAAAGGCACACATCGGGTAATTGAAACAGTGATTGACACGGACACCACCTCGCAGGCTGACCGAACGCTGCAAGCGGCCGTGTTGCTGCAGTTGGAAAGCAACCAGAATACTCCGCTGCCCGTGACCTCAGGCAGCTTGATCGAAGCATCATTCGACCTCTATCGACAAACCTTGAACGACGCCAAAGTGCTTGCGTGGTTTGAATCCAAAGGGTTGGTGCTGGACACGTTGATCATTAAACAGAACTCGGTTTCAGGAAACGTCACTCGGGACGGCGTCAGCGGTGTCCAGACATTCAGTGTGTGGGATACCTCGGGATGGTGGCAGGTCTGCGCGCAAGTGCGCGCTGCCAGCGAATTGCTTGATCCGACCAATGTCGGCCTGCCGTATGTCAGTGAAGACCGCAGGCTCATTCCGCGTGATGTCATTCTTGATTTTTATCGCGAGGCGCGGCCCACCTCTGAACAGGAGGCGAGCGCCATAGCCCAACGCCTGGAATCAGAGGGATGGCCTGAGATCAGCGCCGCTGAAAAAGATGAATTGGACAAAGAAGTAAAGGGCGTCAAGGAGTTGATGCGAGAGGCCAAGGCACGAGTTCTGCTGACCGGAGAACTCGAAAAGATTGTGGGGCAAAAAACAGACAACGAGATAATTTCATTGTCCGGCCAGCGCAGTGAGAGTGCTGATAGCTCCCCGCTGGCGCACAAAAGCCTGGCCATACTTCATTATTTAAATGATTTTTTCGAGTTGCCGGAAATGCTGCAAGTTTGCAACGCCCAAAATCTGGACGGCCGCTCGATGCCGGTCAGGATTAGCGACAACAGGATCCAAGCGCTTATGCAGTCAGGGCATTGGTATGACTTAACGGACCTGGTTGAAGAGCAACCTGCTCTGAAAGCTCCCTTCAATGATTTACTGCAAATGGTTAAAGAAACGGGAGGTGCGCTGTACTCGCCGTTGTCTTTCGACTTGCAGCAAATACTCGCCTTCGCAGGATTTGGTGCGCCTCAAACCGCGGGTGAAGTTCGTAATGTCATCCGATGGCTGCAAACTTCGTTGCCACCCGCCATGCCGTTGGGCGACTTCGGTGCGCAATTGCTGCTGGACACCGGGTCACCGGTGGCGCTGACACCGTCTGACAGGACGAAAATCGTTGACCTGGTCGCCGGGTTTCACAACGGTTTCGCGTCGATTATAGACGCGCTGGGCGCCGAACGGCTGCTTCACACAACCGTAGAATACCGCCGCAACAACGCCGATGAGTTGCTCGGTGAACTGTTTGAAAAAGACCTCGCGGTTTCCTGGGGACACGGGCTGCTGCAGGCGTTGAATTGGTACGGGGCGGATCAGGCGGCTGTGCCGGAGCATTACGAGAAGCTGTTGCTGGCAGCGATCAAACTCGCGATCGACCCCGACGCACCCGGCAAGCCTGGAACCATCGCAGGTTATGAAATTTACCAGCCAGCCAACCTCGGCCGCGATCTCAAGGTGGTGAGAGCGGAAATTGAATATCAGTTGATCGAACAAAAGGGCGTCAGTGCGCAGGCAGCGCCGCTGATAGCGCACTTGTTTCTGGCTGACGCAGCGCCGGAGTTTCTGGCGCAGGACGCCGGTGCGCAGATCCTGGTGGGCACCGCGAGCTGGATGACTTTACGGTTGGGCGTTGCCATCGCGGAGGCCACCGCGCCGGGATGCTCCAGAGCGATGACGACTGACCAGTTGAGGGGCCTGGCGTTGCTTGCGCCTACAACGGATGATCAGCAACAGCTGTTCAAGACGTTAGCAGTCGATATTGTGACGACATGGGGGGTGATGAACGGCGTGATTCAACAGCGCGGCGAATCCGCCTATTCACCGCAGGACTATTCAACTGCAGCGAGCAAGTTTGCTACCCAACGGGCGGAACTGTCTCAAGCGCTGGATGGATTCAAGCGCGAGCTGGTGACGCGAAAACAACTCGCCACGCTGGAGCTTGGCAAGGTCTTTTCTCGATTCACACAGGTTCCGATAGATCAATTGATGATCGAAACCTATAAACCTTGGCTGGACGCAAATCCAAATTCAGAAAGCACTAAAAAATCGCTTGTCGAGGCCTACATGGATGGCGATTTGTTCAAGACCAGTTGGCAGCTGTCAGACGAAACAATCCTGCTGTGGGACGGTGGATTTGACGGGTGCCTGACAAAGTTGCCTGACTTGAATGCTCTTTTGACGGCATCTGTAGACAGTTTTTTTAACGAAAGAAAGCAAAGCTTCATTACCTCCACCAAAGCGTTGTTCGCGACTTTGCCACTGGAAGATCGCCAGTGCCTGGAATGGGGGGAGGTGAAGCTGTTCACCCTCCGTGAAGAAACAGGAAAACTCAAGGAAGACGAAACGCCTTCGATGCGCGCGGCGTTCCGTGGACGACAGGGAACACTATTGCGCTGTGAGTATGGGCAGACAGTAAGTTACTTCGAAGTCTTTCCCGGTCGCCTGTCAATCATCAAACGGACGGACTTGCCTGATGATCTGCCATTGAACGGCGTCATCAAGATCGAAAAGGCTAAAATCAGCAAGGGCTCATCAGTCAACGTTGACGTACAACGTGGTACGACACTGCCGTTCGACTTTGCCGCTTACGCGCAAGGGACCGAACCAACAACCGGCGCTCAATCTGAAAAACTTATTATCGAACAGCTGGGTCATAGCCTGCCTGGCGGTACAGCGCAACGTAACGTGCAAACCGTTCATGTTCCAGACACCTATTTTTCGAACAAGACGGCGCGGATAACCAACGGCATCGTCATCGATAACCTTCTGGAAGGGGAGCAGGAATTTCTGCTGAAAAAGGCGAAAGGGCAGACCACCTCGGAGGAAAACCTGGCGTACCGGGAAAAAATCGAGAACTTTTTACTACAGCTGATTCCCTTTGTGGGCTGCACGGATGACTTGAGTTCCGGGGATCGAATCCGCTTCATCAATGGCGCCTTTGGCTGTTTTGCAGACTTGGTTTCAGGCCTGGGCACCCTCGCTGGCGGGGTGGGTAAGGTTTCCAACGTGCTGAAGTCTGTCGCACCTATCAGTGTCAAGGTCTTTGAAGCCATGAGAATCACCGGCAACAACATCGTCTCCGTTATAAATCCTCTGGACGGCGTGCCGGACTTGGTGGCCGGCGGAGCACGAGCCCTACATTCCGTCAGCAGGATAGTGAAAAGCGGGGTGTTCACTTTGACTCAAACGGGCATCGCGCGCCTGCAAACATGCGCAAACCGGCTCAGGGGCTTCTTTGGAGGGGCGGCCACTGGCGCTGCTTCAATCCAGTTGTCCCACCGCATCAATGCACTGGCCAACGGTGTCGCGGGGACTATCAATGGCACCAGCGTAACCGCGATCCAGGCAAGCGGAAAATGGTACGCACTGGATAACAACGGCCATCCCATGGGACCACCCATCGAACATTTCATCGCCTTGCCTACGCCCCCCCCGAGTCGCACTTAGCATAGAAACGAGAGTGGATTGAGCTACTATGCCCCACACTCAACAACAGGCTTGCCTCGCTCCATGTTGGAAAAAGACACCATCTCCATTCACCTGGTCCGTGAAGCGCTGCTGCAAAGCTGCACACCGGGCGTCGCCACCGACGAGGTATTGAACAAGGTCGGCATCGATGCGGCGCTGCTGCAAACGCCCGCTGCCCGCGTTCCGGCCACCGCTTACGCACGGCTGTGGCGTCTGCTGGCTCGACGCCGTGACGATGAGTTTTTTGGCATGGACCCGCGCCAGCTCAAATCCGGCAGCCTGGCCTTTCTCTGCCGCTGCGCCATGGTTCAGCCGAGCCTGGCTGCCGGGCTGACCTCGGGCCTGAACTTTCTATCATTAATGCTCGAACGCATGCCCGCGCAACTGGTTCGCCAGCAAAGCCTGGCAGAAATCGTCCTGCTGGAGGACGACGAAGACCCGCGCCGCGCCTTCACCTATTTCACTTACTGGATGATCGTGCACGGCGTTGCTTGCTGGCTGGCGGGGCGGCGGATACCGATTTTGGCCATTGAGTTGCGTTGCCCGGCGCCGGATTTTTGCGATGACTATCGGGTGATGTTCTCCGAGAACCTGCGATTCGACCGGCCGCGCACGCGGATGATTTTCTCGGCCGATTGCCTGGATTTGCCGATCAAACGCAGCCCCGAAGAGCTCAAGCGCTTCCTCGCCCATGCGCCGGCGAACATTTTGGTCAAGTACCGCGACCCGGAGAGCCTGGCCAGTCGGATCAAGCATGACTTACGGCAACTGCCCGCCGAGCACTGGCCGGAAACCGAGGCGCTGGCGCAACGACTGTGCATGTCGGCCTCGACCCTGCGCCGACGCCTGGCCGAAGAGGGTCAGACGTATCAAGGCCTCAAGGACAGCGTGCGCAAGGAACTGGCCATCGTCTGGCTGGCCGAGCCTGCCATCAGCTTCGCCGAAATCGCCACCCGTTTAGGGTTTGCCGATACCAGCTCGTTCTACAAGGCGTTTCGCAAATGGTCGGGGTCCAATCCGGGGCATTATCGGAGTTTGATTCTTAACGAGGCGAGCTGATCCGGAACTTGTGGTGATTGGTCTGGCGCCTTCGCGAGCAAGCCCGCTCCCACAGTGGATTTGTGAAAGGCCGCTAGCGGGAACCAACACAAAACCCATGTGGGAGCGGGCTTGCTCGCGAAGGCGTCCGCCCAGGCGACGCATCCCTTGAACCTTGGCCAAACCAGTCACACAACTTGATAACTTTGACCATTGTCCCGCTCCCCGCGCAGAGCGAGTATTTCCCTGTTAATTACGGTTCCCCCAACCTAATAAAAATACAGAGGGATTCTGGCAATGCGCGATTATTTGTCTGCCACGTCACAGTTCAATTATCAGCATACCGTCGATGCCGCGCTTGCAGGGTCGTTGAGCGCGCTCAATGCCTGCGTCGAGTGTTGCGACCGGCATGCCTTGCCGGGGCGCATCGCGCTGTTCTGGGAAGGCCGCGACGGCGCCAGCGCGACCTACACCTTCAGCGACTTGCAGGACAAAGCCGCGCGGCTTGCCAATTTCCTGCTGGCCCAGGGCGTGAAGAAGGGCGATAAAGTCGCCGGCCTCTTGCCACGCAACATTGAATTACTGATCACCGTGTTCGCCACCTGGCGCATCGGCGCGGTCTATCAGCCGCTGTTTACCGCCTTCGGCCCGAAAGCCATCGAACATCGCCTCAACAGCTCCGGTGCCGCCGTGGTGGTGACCGACGCGGTCAATCGCCCGAAACTCGCTGAAGTGGCCGACTGCCCGACCATCGTCACCGTTGGCGGCCCCAAGGGGCAGGGCATTGTGCGTGGCGACTTCAGTTTCTGGGCCGAGCTGGCCCATTATTCCCCCGAGTGCGAACCGGTACTGCTGACCAGCGAAGACCCGTTCCTGCTGATGTTTACCTCGGGCACCACTGGCCCGTCGAAAGCCCTGTCGGTGCCGCTCAAGGCCATCGTCGCGTTCCAGAGTTACACCCGTGACGCGGTGGATCTGCGCCCTGAAGACGCATTCTGGAACGTCGCCGACCCGGGCTGGGCCTACGGCATCTATTTCGGCGTCACCGGGCCGATGGCGATGGGGCACCCGATCACCTTTTACGATGGCCCATTCACCCTCGAAAGCACCTGCCGGGTGATCAACAAATACGGGATCACCAACCTCACCGGGTCGCCGACCGCCTACCGCTTGTTGATTGCCGGTGGCGATGAATTCGCCCGTTCGATCAAGGGCAAGTTGCGCATCGTCAGTAGCGCCGGCGAGCCGCTGAACCCGGAAGTGATCCGCTGGTTCGCCGATAACCTCGACGTGGTGATCCACGACCACTACGGCCAGACCGAACTGGGCATGGTTTTGTGCAATCACCACGGCCTCGATCATCCGGTACACGTCGGCGCTGCCGGTTTCGCCTCGCCGGGCCACCGCATCGTGGTGCTCGACGACGAATACAAAGAACTGGGCGTCGGCCAGCCAGGCATTCTGGCCATCGACCGTACCCAGTCGCCGATGTGCTGGTTCGGCGGTTACGAAGGCGCACCGACCAAGGCGTTCGTCGGCAACTATTACCTGAGCGGCGACACCGTCGAGTGGAACCCGGACGGCAGCATCAGCTTCGTCGGCCGCAGCGACGACGTGATAACCACGTCTGGCTACCGCGTTGGCCCGTTTGACGTGGAAAGCGCGCTGATCGAACACCCGGCAGTGGTCGAAGCCGCCGTGATTGGCAAGCCCGATCCGGAGCGCACCGAACTGGTCAAAGCCTTCGTCGTGCTCAGCCCGCAATACCGCGCCGAACCTGCGCTCGCCGAAGAGCTGCGCCAACACGTGCGCAAGCGTCTGGCGGCGCACGCGTACCCCCGTGAAATCGAATTTGTCAGCGAATTGCCGAAAACCCCAAGCGGCAAATTGCAGCGCTTTATCTTGCGCAACCAGGAAATCGCCAAGGCTCAAGAGGCCGCCGCGAAGAACGTCTCAGCTTGAATCCAAGGAAACAATGATGCAGATCGAAAACAAGGTTTTTCTCGTCACCGGCGGTGCGTCCGGCCTCGGTGCCGCCACCGCTGAAATGCTGGTGGCTGCCGGCGCCAAGGTGATGCTGGTGGACATGAACGCCGAAGCCGTCGCGGCCCAGGCTGCACGTCTCGGCGCGCAAAGCGTGGTGGCGGACATCAGCAATGAAGCTGCCGCACAAGCGGCTGTGCAGGCGACGGTCAAAGCGTTTGGCGGCCTCAATGGTCTGGTCAATTGCGCCGGCATCGTCCGTGGCGAAAAGATCCTCGGCAAGAACGGCCCTCATGCACTGGACAGTTTCAGTCAAGTGATCAACGTCAACCTGATCGGCAGCTTCAACATGCTGCGCCTGGCGGCGGCGGCGATTGCCGAAACCGAAGCCGACGAAGATGGCGAGCGTGGTGTGATCATCAACACCGCTTCGGCCGCAGCCTTCGACGGCCAGATCGGCCAGGCCGCGTATTCGGCGTCGAAAGGCGCGATCGTCAGCCTGACCTTGCCCGCCGCCCGTGAACTGGCGCGCTTCGGCATCCGCGTGATGACCATCGCCCCGGGCATTTTCGAAACGCCGATGATGGCTGGCATGACCCCGGAAGTGCGCGAGTCGTTGGCCTCTGGCGTGCCGTTTCCACCGCGCCTGGGCAAGCCGAGCGAGTACGCCGCGCTGGTCAGGCATATCATAGAAAACAGCATGCTCAACGGCGAGGTGATCCGTCTCGACGGTGCCCTGCGCATGGCCGCCAAATAACGAGGATTAGACATGACACTTTCCAACGATCCGATTGTTATTGTCAGCGCCGTCCGCACCCCGATGGGCGGTTTTCAGGGCGAACTGAAAAGCCTGACCGCGCCGCAGCTGGGCGCCGCGGCGATTCGTGCTGCCGTCGAACGCGCCGGTATCGCCCCTGAATCCGTAGAAGAAGTGCTGTTCGGTTGCGTGCTGTCCGCCGGCCTCGGCCAGGCCCCGGCGCGGCAAGCGGCACTGGGCGCCGGGCTGGATAAATCGACCCGTTGCACGACACTGAACAAGATGTGCGGCTCGGGCATGGAGGCCACGATCCTGGCCCACGACATGCTGATCGCAGGCAGTGCCGATGTGGTGATCGCCGGGGGCATGGAAAGCATGTCCAACGCGCCATTCTTGCTGGACCGCGCCCGCAGCGGTTACCGCATGGGCCATGGCCGGGTGCTCGATCACATGTTCCTCGACGGCCTCGAAGACGCTTACGACAAGGGCCGCCTGATGGGCACCTTCGCCGAGGATTGCGCCGAAACCAACGGTTTTACCCGCGAAGCTCAGGACACCTTTGCCATAGCTTCGACCACCCGCGCCCAACAGGCGATCAAGGACGGCAGCTTCACCGCCGAGATCGTGCCCGTGCAGGTGATGGTCGGCAAAGAGCAGGTGCTGATCAGCCACGACGAACAGCCGCCGAAAGCCAAACTGGACAAGATCGCCTCGCTGAAACCAGCGTTCCGCGACGGTGGCACCGTGACTGCGGCGAACTCCAGTTCCATCTCCGACGGTGCGGCGGCACTGGTGTTGATGCGTCGTTCTGAAGCAGACAAACAAGGCCTGAAACCGCTGGCGGTGATTCATGGTCACGCTGCATTTGCCGACACGCCGGGGCTGTTCCCGGTGGCACCGGTGGGCGCGATCAAGAAGCTGATGAAGAAAACCGGCTGGTCCCTGGACGAAGTCGAGCTGTTTGAAGTCAACGAAGCCTTTGCGGTGGTCAGTCTGGTGACCATGACCACACTGGAAATCCCCCACGAGAAGATTAACGTTCACGGTGGTGCCTGCGCCTTGGGCCACCCGATCGGTGCATCCGGCGCGCGGATCCTCGTGACCTTGCTCTCGGCCCTGCGCCAGAAGGGCCTGAAACGCGGCGTTGCAGCGATCTGCATCGGCGGCGGCGAAGCCACGGCGATGGCTGTGGAATGCCTCTATTAAGGGCTGACGCCAATCCCTGTGGGAGCGGGCTTGCTCGCGAAGAGGCCGTGTCAGTCGACATTAATGTTGAATGACACACCGCATTCGCGAGCAAGCCCGCTCCCACAGGTCCTGTGTTTCAACTGACAGGCATTTTGTACGAAGGCAAATTTTTAAGGACTTGGCATGATCCCCAATGACGAACAACTTCAGATCAGCGACGCGGCCCGGCAGTTTGCCCAGGAACGGCTGAAACCGTTCGCCGCCGAATGGGACCGCGAACATCGCTTCCCCAAGGAAGCCATCAGCGAGATGGCCGATCTGGGCTTCTTCGGCATGCTGGTGCCGGAGCAGTGGGGCGGTTGTGACACCGGTTACCTGGCCTACGCCATGGCCCTGGAAGAAATCGCTGCCGGCGACGGCGCCTGCTCGACCATCATGAGCGTGCACAACTCGGTGGGTTGCGTGCCGATCCTCAAGTTCGGCAACGACGACCAGAAAGAGCGCTTCCTCAAGCCGCTGGCCAGCGGCGCGATGCTCGGTGCGTTTGCGCTGACCGAACCGCAAGCCGGCTCCGACGCCAGCAGCCTGAAAACCCGTGCTCGGCTGGACGGCGATCACTACGTGCTCAACGGCTGCAAGCAGTTCATCACCTCCGGGCAAAACGCCGGGGTGGTGATTGTGTTTGCGGTGACCGACCCGAGTGCCGGCAAGCGCGGGATCACAGCGCTGATCGTGCCCACCGATTCGCCGGGCTATAAAGTCGCGCGTGTCGAAGACAAACTCGGTCAGCATGCTTCCGATACCTGCCAGATCCTCTTCGAGGATGTGAAAGTCCCGGTGGCCAATCGACTGGGTGAGGAGGGCGAAGGCTACAAGATCGCCCTGGCCAACCTTGAAGGTGGCCGTGTCGGCATCGCCTCGCAATCGGTGGGCATGGCCCGCGCCGCGTTCGAAGCGGCCCGCGACTATGCTCGCGAACGCGAGAGCTTCGGCAAGCCGATCATCGAACATCAGGCGGTGGCCTTCCGGCTAGCGGACATGGCAACCCAGATTGCCGTCGCCCGGCAAATGGTGCATTACGCCGCGGCATTGCGCGACAGCGGCAAACCGGCGCTGGTGGAAGCGTCCATGGCCAAGCTGTTTGCTTCGGAAATGGCCGAGAAGGTCTGCTCCTCGGCGTTGCAAACCCTCGGCGGTTACGGTTACCTGAACGACTTCCCGCTGGAGCGGATCTACCGCGACGTGCGGGTTTGCCAGATCTACGAAGGCACTAGCGATATTCAGCGCATGGTCATTTCGCGCAATCTTTGAGAAGGAATCCCCTCTATGAGCAATAAAGAGCTGAACTACGAAACGATTTTGCTGGAAACCCACGGCCGCGTCGGCCTGATTACCCTCAACCGTCCGCAAGCCTTGAATGCGTTGAATGCGCAAATTGTCAGCGAATTGAACCACGCCCTCGATGGTCTGGAAGCCGATTCGAACATCGGTTGCATCGTGCTGACCGGCTCGAAAAAAGCCTTCGCCGCCGGTGCCGACATCAAGGAAATGGCCGAGCTGACCTACCCGCAGATCTACCTCGACGACCTGTTCAGCGACAGCGATCGCGTGGCCAACCGCCGCAAGCCGATCATTGCCGCGGTCAACGGTTTCGCCTTGGGCGGTGGTTGTGAACTGGCGTTGATGTGCGACTTTATTCTGGCCGGTGACAACGCAAAATTTGGTCAGCCGGAAATCAACCTCGGTGTGTTGCCGGGCATGGGCGGCACCCAGCGCCTGACCCGCGCGGTGGGAAAGGCCAAGGCCATGGAAATGTGCCTGAGCGGGCGTTTGATCGATGCGGTGGAAGCGGAGCGTTGCGGCATTGTTGCGCGCATCGTGCCGGCGGATGAGCTACTGGAAGAGGCGCTGAAAGTCGCGGCGCTGATTGCCAAGAAGTCGTTGCCGATTGCAATGATGATCAAGGAAAGCGTCAACCGCGCCTTTGAGGTCAGTCTGTCGGAAGGCGTGCGTTTTGAACGTCGGGTGTTCCATGCGGCGTTTGCGACGCAGGATCAGAAGGAAGGGATGGCGGCGTTTATTGCCAAGCGTGAGGCGGAGTTCCAGGGTAAGTGATGTAGCGTTCTTGCGGACGCTTTCGCGAGCAAGCCCGCTCCCACATTAGTCCTGCGGTGTAAACGGCATTTGTGAACACCCGAGATCAAATGTGGGAGCGGGCTTGCTCGCGAAGCTTTTAAGGCTTCAAACCAGATAGTGCTTGAGCTCCCGGGCAATCACCATCCGCTGTATCTCGCTCGACCCTTCATAAATCTGCGTGATCCGCGCATCCCGGTAGTAGCGCTCCACCGGGTAATCTTCCAGATACCCATACCCGCCGTGAATCTGTATCGCCGACGAGCAGACCTTCTCGGCCATCTCGGATGCAAACAGCTTGGCCTGTGAGGCCTCCGACAGACACGGTTTGCCAGCACTGCGCAACCGTGCGGCATGCAGGATCAGCAAGCGCGCAGCGTTCAAGCGGGTATGCATGTCGGCCAGCATGTTGGCGATGCTTTGGTGTTCGATGATCGGCTTGTCGAACTGCACCCGATCGCGCGCGTAGGCCAGCGCCGCTTCGAACGCCGCACGGGCGATACCCAAGGCTTGCGCGGCGATGCCGATGCGGCCGCCTTCGAGGTTGGAGAGGGCGATGGCCAGGCCTTTGCCGCGTTCGCCGAGCAGATTGGCCTCGGGAACGGTGCAATTGTTCAGGGTGACGGCGCAGGTATCGGAAGCGCGGATACCCATCTTGTGTTCACTGCGATCGACGATGAACCCCGCTGTTTCGGTCGGCACCAGGAACGCCGAAATGCCGCGTTTGCCCAGCTCCGGATCGGTCACGGCAAACACGATCGCCAGTTTCGCCCGTTTGCCATTGCTGACGAATTGCTTGGCGCCGTTGATCACCCATTGGCCGTCGCGCAGTTCGGCGCGGGTGCGCAGGTTGTGAGCTTCGGAACCGGCCTGGGGTTCGGTCAGGCAGAAGCAACCGATGGCCTGGCCACTGGCGAGGTCCGGCAACCATTGCTGTTTCTGATCTTCGGTGCCGTAGTTGAGCACCGGCCCGCAGCCTACGGAATTGTGGATGCTCATTAGCGCACCAGTGGCGCCGTCACCAGCGGAAATCTCTTCCACCGCCAAGGCGTAGGCGACGTAGTCGACATAAGTGCCGCCCCATTCCTCGGGCACCACCATGCCCAGCAGACCCAGTTCCCCCATCTTCGCCACCAGACCGTCATCGATCCAGCCGGCCTTTTCCCAGGCTTGTGCGTGGGGCGCGATTTCGCCGCGGGCAAAATCCCGGGCCATGTCGCGGATCATGACTTGCTCTTCGCTCAATTCGATATCGTGCATGGCTCAGCTCCCGCTCTGGTCGAACCCGGTGAAAAAACTCGCCACGTGCTCGGCGTCCAGCGCCTGCAGAGTCGGCGGGTTCCAGCGCGGGTTCTTGTCTTTGTCGATCAGCAAGGCGCGCACGCCTTCGATCAGGTCGCCGCGTTCGAACCACTGGCGATCCAGGTGCAGTTCGAGGGCGAAGCACTGTTCCAGGCTCAGGTGCCGACCGCGCCGCAGCATTTCCAGGGTCACGCCCATGGCCAGCGGTGAACGGCTTTCCAGCAGGTCGGCGGTGGCCGTGGCCCACTCATGGCTGTCGGCGACGGTCACTTCACGCAGTTGTTCCACCATACTCGGCACATCGGGCAGGGCGAAGAAGTGATCGATAGCCGGCCGCAATGCCGCCAATGGCGCAGCCGGCAGTTGTTGCACGGCGAGTTTCGCCAGCAGACCTTGAAGGTCCTTCAACGGAGTTTCGTGCCATTCGAGCTGATCGAGTTGCTCGTCCAGCGTGCCCAGCTTGTCACTTTCCAGGTACCAGTCAGCGAGGCCGCAATAGAGCGCATCGGCGGCGCGAATCTGCACGCCAGTGACGCCGAGATAAATGCCCAGCTCACCGGGAATGCGCGGCAGGAAGTAGCTGCCGCCGACGTCCGGGAAATATCCAATGGCCACTTCCGGCATTGCCAGACGGCTGCGCTCAGTGACCACCCGTAAATCGGCGCCTTGCACCAGCCCCATGCCACCGCCCAGCACAAAGCCGTCCATCAAGGCCAGGACCGGTTTGCGATAGTGATGGATGGCGAAGTCGAGGGCGTATTCCTCGACGAAGAAGTCTTCGTGCAAGGTGTCGCCGCTTTTGAAACTGTCGTACAGCGAGCGGATATCGCCGCCGGCACAGAACGCTTTCTCACCGGCACCGCGCAAGACCACCGCGTGCACCTGCGGATCCTGTGCCCAGGCATCGAGCCGTTGTTGCAGGCTGCGGACCATCTCCAGGGTAATGGCGTTGAGGCCGGCGGGACGATTGAGGGTCAGGTGACCGATGTGATTGCGAACCTCGGCCAACACTTCGTTTTGCGTGGCATCCATGGGCTGTGTTGTCGGGGATGAAACCTGAGCAGTCATCACTAACTCCCTGCTTTTATTGTTCTTTATAGAGAAGCTCGCACGCGAGCGATGCTGGATCGTATCAGTGCAAATTTGTGATGTACAACCGGGATACGTGCAGGTGCTGTTTGCATTTTTACCTTAGGGCAATATCAAAAGATCGCAACCTTCGGCAACTCCTGCGCAATGGGTGTTCATACCGAAAAATCACGGTGAACGCGGTCAACGCAGGAGTTGCCCAAGGCTGCGATCTGTTGATCTTTTTTTTGATCTTTAACCTCATCCGGCAACCAACGACAGAATCGGCTGTGAAAGGCCTCCGTTCAGCGCAGTTGAGCTGTCTGAACAGGGCCTTACGACACCTGTACCGTCCAGGCAATTGGCATTCTGGCAATCCATTTCAAGCACTTGCGATCAAGAGCCTGGAACGGACTGCACCCCGACGACTGATTAGACCAGTCGAAAACAACAACAAATACGGCTGCGGTGAATGCCGCATCGACTCTCTGCCCCTGTCAAAAAGTGTGGTGCGGCGCAGGCGCCAAGCCGCGATAAATCCAAATAATCCGGGACTCTAGAAGATGAACATCAAATGGCTGACCTTACCGGCATTGGCTTTGCTGTGCTGCTCCACCGGTGCCAGCGCCAAGGAGTGGAAAGAGTTGCGATTCGGCGTCAACCCCAGTTACCCGCCTTTTGAATCCACCACCGCCGATGGCGGCGTGCAGGGGTTTGGCGTGGACCTGGGCAATGCGATTTGTGCCGAGCTGAAGTTGAAGTGCGTGTGGGTCAGCAATGACTTCGACGGGCTGATCCCGGCCCTGAAGGCGGGCAAGTTCGACGCCATCGAATCCTCGATGACCGTCACCGACGCGCGCAAAAAACAGATCGACTTCACCGATCGCCTGTATGCCGGGCCGACCGCCATCGTCACCCGCAAGGATTCCGGCCTGTTGCCCACCGCCGAGTCGCTGCGGGGCAAGACCATCGGTTACATGCAGGGCACGATTCAGGAAACCTACGCCAAGGCAAAACTGGGGCCGGGCGGGGTGAAATTGCGCGCGTACCAGAACCAGGATCAGGTTTACGCCGACCTGGTTTTCGGGCGCCTAGATGCGTCAATCCAGGACAAGCTGCAAGCGCAGATGAGCTTTCTGACGTCGCCGCAAGGGGTGGACTTCCAGAACAGCGAAGGCATCAGCGACCCATTGGTGCCGTCGGAAATCGCCATCGGCATCCGCAAGGACAACGAAGAGCTCAAAGGCATGCTCAATGCCGCCATCAAGGCCCTGCATGAAAAGGGCATCTACGCACAGATCCAGCAGAAGCACTTCGGCGATCTGGACCTCTACAACAACTGATCCTCGCGCCCCGAGCGCTGCGTCCTGGTAACAGGCGCAGCGCTTGAAAGCGGGCGCCTCAAGACAGGTGACTGGCGTGAATTCCTTCCTGAATCTGATCGGGGTCGATCTTTCGGCCCTGCAAGGCTATGGCCCTTTGTTGCTGCATGGCACCTGGGTCACCCTCAAACTGTCGGCGCTGTCGCTGCTGGTGAGCATGGTGCTGGGGCTGCTGGGCGCGGCGGCCAAGCTGTCGCCGCTGAAGCTGTTGAACCTGCCTGCGACCTTCTACACGACGCTGATTCGCGGGGTGCCGGACCTGGTGTTGATGCTGTTGATTTTCTACAGCCTGCAAGGCTGGCTGAGCAGTCTGACCGAGGCCATGGGCTGGCCTTACATGGAAATCGATCCATTTGTAGCGGGCGTCGTCACACTCGGTTTTATCTACGGCGCGTATTTCACCGAGACTTTCCGCGGGGCGATCCTGAGCGTACCGCGCGGCCAGCAGGAAGCCGCTGCCAGCTTTGGTCTGAACCGTTGGCAGCGTTTTCGCTTCGTGGTCTTTCCACAAATGATGCGCTTCGCCTTGCCGAGCCTGGGCAACAACTGGCTGGTGCTGCTCAAGGCCACGGCGCTGGTGTCGATCATCGGTTTGTCGGACCTGGTCAAGGTCGCGCAGGAGGCCGGCAAAAGCACCTTCAACATGCTCGATTTTCTGCTGCTGGCAGGGGCGCTGTACCTGCTGATCACCAGCGCGTCGAACTACGTATTGCGCGTGCTTGAGCGGCGTTATAACCAGGGCGTACGGGGGATGGCGCGATGATCGAGTTGATTGCCGAATACTGGAAACCCTTTCTGTTCAGCGACGGTTATAGCCTCACCGGATTGGCGATGACCTTGTGGCTGCTGGTGGCGAGTATTGTGATGGGGTTCTTCCTGTCGCTGCCTCTGGCTATCCTTCGGGTGTCGCGCTGGGGCCTGCTGCGCTGGCCGGTTCAGCTGTTCACTTATGTGTTTCGTGGCACTCCGCTGTATATCCAGTTGCTGATTTGCTACAGCGGGATCTACGGCATCGCCGTGGTCCGCTCGCAACCGCTGCTTGAAGCGTTCTTTCGCGATGCGATGAATTGCACCTTGCTGGCGTTCACGCTCAACACCTGCGCCTACACCGTGGAAATCTTCGCCGGAGCGATTCGCAGCATTCCTTACGGTGAAATCGAGGCGGCCCATGCTTACGGCTTGAGCGGTTGGCGGCTGTACCTGCGGCTAATCCTGCCTTCGGCGTTGCGCCGGGCGCTGCCGTATTACAGCAACGAAGTGATCCTGATGTTGCATGCCACGTCGGTGGCATTCACCGCGACCATTCCCGACATTCTCAAAGTCGCTCGAGACGCCAACGCCGCGACCTTCATGACCTTTCAGGCCTTCGGCATTGCCGGCCTGCTGTACCTCGCACTGTCGTTCGGTCTGGTCGGCGCGTTTCGTCTGGCGGAGAAGCGCTGGTTGAGCTTCCTCGGGCCGGCGCACTAATTCCTCTTTTCATCCAGAGCAGCGTCGCAGCAGGCGCTGCTGCAGGAGACTTATGCATGTACAAACTCACGGTTGAAAATCTGTACAAACGTTTTGGTGACAATGAAGTGCTCAAAGGCGTCTCGTTGAACGCACGGGCCGGCGATGTGGTGAGCATGATCGGTGCCAGCGGTTCGGGTAAAAGCACCATGCTGCGCTGCATCAATTTTCTGGAGCGGGCGGACGAGGGCGCCATCGAACTGGACGGTGAGCGCGTCATCACTCGCCCGGGCGCTGGCGGCATGCGAGTCGCCAACCCGGCGCAGTTGCAGCGTTTGCGCACACGCCTGGCGATGGTGTTCCAGCATTTCAATCTGTGGAGCCATCTGACCGTGCTGGAAAACATCATACTGGCGCCGTGTCGAGTGCTGGGCATCAGCCGCAAGGCCGCCGAAGAGAGCGCACGGGCGTATCTGGACAAGGTTGGTTTGCCGCAACGGGTGGCCGATCAATACCCGGCGTTTCTGTCCGGCGGGCAACAACAGCGCGTAGCGATTGCCCGGGCGTTGGCCGTGGAACCGGAGATTCTGTTGTTCGACGAGCCGACTTCGGCCCTCGACCCGGAACTGGTGGGCGAGGTGCTGAAGGTGATTCAGGCGCTGGCCGAAGAAGGCCGGACCATGTTGATGGTGACCCACGAAATGGGCTTTGCCCGGCAAGTGTCCAGCCAGGTGTTGTTCTTGCATCAGGGGCGGGTCGAGGAGCAAGGTGATGCAACCATCCTCGACCGGCCAAAGAGTGAACGTTTACAGCAATTCCTATCGGGTCGTTTGAAGTGAGGCAAGACGTACATGGCGGATATCCGCGATCTGTCGATTGTGCTTGATCGTATCGATCAAGCAATTATCGAAGTGCTGCGCCACGAAGGGCGCATCACTTATCAAAAGCTTTCCGAGCGCGTGCACCTGACGCCCAGACCGTGCCTGGAACGGGTGCGCAAGCTCGAACAGCTCGGGGTTATCCGTGGCTACGGGGCCATTCTTGATGAAAAAAAACTGACGCCGGGCCTGTCGCTGCTGGTGTTGGTTGCGTTGTCGAACCAAAGCGGGCGGGCGGCGCAAAAGGCCTTTGAGGCCAAGGTTCGTGGTTGTCCGCAGGTGCTGGAATGCCGTTTGATCAGCGGCGCGTTCGACTACAGCCTGCGCATGCGTTGCCGGGACATGGAGCATTATCGGGTGCTGACCGAAGTCTGGTTCGACGACCCGGAGTTGCACATCGACAAACTGGTCAGCCATCCGGAACTGGCGATGGTCAAGACCACGATGGAATAATGAACACCGCAATCCCCTGTGGGAGCGAGCTTGCTCGCGATAGCGCTTTTACATTCAACATCAATGTCGACTGACCCGCCGCTATCGCGAGCAAGCTCGCTCCCACAGGTTCTGCGCTTTACCTGATCAAACTGTGATTCTTTTGGTTTTTAACCCTTGCCGAATCGGCTGAAAAAGACAAAATCTTCAGCCGTTTTCATCATCACGAAAGCCCTTATCAACCGGGTTTTTCCATCGCCGAAACAGACAATGAGCACCTCTCAACCCTCATTGAATCTGTGCCCATGCAAACCACCAATACCGTTTTGATGATTCGCCCGACACGTTTCTCGTTCAATCAGGACACGGCGGCGAACAACCGTTTCCAGCGCCCGGCCGATGTGTCCGAGGACGTGCAGCTCAAGGCCTTGCAAGAGTTCGATGGCTACGTCGCCGCGCTGCGCAGCCACAGCGTCGAAGTCCTGGTGCATAACGACCTCGAAGCCCCGCACACCCCCGACTCGATCTTTCCCAACAACTGGTGGAGCAGCCACCCCGACGGCACGTTGGTGCTGTACCCGATGCAAGGCCACAACCGGCGTCTGGAGCGCGATAAAGGTGTACTCGACTGGCTGCGGGACGAATACCGGGTCGAGCAGTTGCTGGACCTTTCCAGCCTGGAACAGCAGGAAGTGTTCCTCGAAGGCACCGGCAGCATGGTGCTGGATCGACAGCGGCGGATTTGTTACGCCGGCTATTCCACCCGCACCCACGCTCGGGCGCTGGATCAACTGGTTGATCATTTGGGTTACGAGCTGTGTGCCTTCAATGCGGTGGACCGCCAGGGCGTGCCGATTTATCACACCAACGTGATGATGAGTGTCGGCACGCGGCTGGCCATTGCTTGCCTGGCGTCCGTCACTCATCCAGCTGAACGCCTGGCCCTGCGCTCACGGCTGGAAGACAGCGGTAAAAAGGTGATCGCTCTGGACTGGGCGCAGCTTGAGTCGTTCGCCGGCAACATGCTGGAAGTCCACAACGCCGCGGGCGAACCCTTGCTGGTGATGTCACGCACCGCCTGGCAGTCGCTGGATGCCGATCAGCGCCGTTTGATCGAAAACCACACCACGCCGCTGCCGGTGAACATCGACACCATCGAACGCATCGGCGGCGGCAGCGCTCGCTGCATGTTGGCCGAAGTCTATCTATCTAAACGTCAGTCCAAACCTGCCCAGGAGCAAGTGCGATGATCGTCCGTCCTGCAACACCGGCGGATTTGCCGGCACTGTTAGCCTTGGCCCATAGCGCCGGAACCGGTTTGACCACCTTGCCGGCTGACGCCGCGCGTTTGAGCCAGCGTCTGGAATGGGCGGCGAAAACCTTTGCAGGCGAGGCCGAGCGCGGCGATGCCGATTACCTGTTCGTGCTGGAGAACGACCAGCACGAAGCGGTCGGCATTTGTGCATTGGCGGGTGCCGTCGGCCTGCGCGAGCCCTGGTACAACTATCGACTGGGCCTGTTTGTCGCCGCGTCGAAAAACCTCGGGATCAATCAGCAACTGCCGACGTTGTTCCTCGGCAATGACATGACCGGCCATTCAGAACTGTGTTCGCTGTTTTTGCATGCCGATCACCGCAGTGGCCTCAATGGCCGCTTGTTGTCGAAGGCACGCTTCCTGTTTTTGGCGGAGTTTCGTCAACACTTCGGTGACAAGGTGATCGCGGAGATGCGCGGCTATTCGGACGAAGAGGGCGTTTCACCGTTCTGGGAAGGTCTGGGGCGGCACTTCTTCAAGATGAATTTCGCTGACGCCGACTACCTCACGGGCCTTGGCAACAAAACCTTCATTGCCGAACTGATGCCCAAGTTTCCGCTGCCGACCTGCCTGTTGCCTGAGGCGGCGCGCGCGGTCATCGGTCGCGTGCACCCCAACACCGAACCGGCACTGGGCATGCTCAAGGCAGAAGGGTTCGAGCACCGGGACTATATCGACATCTTTGATGGCGGGCCGCTGATCGAATGCGCCACTGGCGACATCCGTGCGGTGCGCGACAGTCAGGTGCTGCAACTGAGCATCGGTACGCCAGGAGAGCAGGCGGCAACGTACCTGATCCACAACCGCCAGTTTGCCGAGTGCCGGATTACCGCGGCACCGGCGCGGGTGGCTGCGGGGACCTTGATCGTCGATGCGCAAACGGCGAAAACGTTGGGGTTGAGTGCCGGGGCGTCGGTGCGCGCGGTGAGCCTGACGGTGCCGTTGCAGCAGCAATCTGCAGCCTGAACTGTTGTCGAGTCCAACTTCAACCTGTGGCGAGGGAGCTTGCTCCCGTTCGACTGCGCAGCAGTCGCAGGCTCTGTGAAGGGACTGCTTCGCAGCCCGGCGGGAGCAAGCTCCCTCGCCACAAAAGCCTGCTGCTGCCGTTGATAAACTCAGGCTCTGCTGCTCAGCACTTCCCCGATGCTACGGCGCTTGGCATGCAATTCACTGGCATGGATCAGTTGTTCGAGGTCTTCGGGGGTGACGTCGTAGAAGGCCTCCATGTCGGCGAGGGCCAGTTTAAGATCCGCGGCAGTGATCGCCTGGCTGTCGGGGGCGGGCATCATTAGCGGTGCCGGTTCACTGGCGCGTTTGGGGTAACGAATGCGCGTCAGATTGTTGTACGCCATTGCGCTGAGCAGCATTGTCGAGGCGCTGAGCATTACCGGGCCGAGGGCTTTCCACTCCAGGGCGATGGTCGCCGGGTCTGCCACTACCATAAGCAACGCCAAGGCACCGGCCGGTGGGTGCAGGCAACGCAACCAGCACATCAGAATCAGTGCCATGCCTGCCGCGAGGCACGCGCTGCCGAGGGTGCGTCCGAGTACGTGAGCGACCAGCAGTGAAACCACCCCCGCGCAGAGGTAACCGCCAAGAATCGACCACGGCTGGGCGAGGGCGCCTGAGGACACGGCGAACAACAGCACCGCCGAGGCGCCCAGCGGCCCGATCAGATGCAGCGCCACATCCATGCCGAATACTTGGCCGCAGAGCCAGACGCTGCACATCGTCCCCAGCGCCATGCCGATAGCGGCGCGGCTCCATTCTGAAGGACGGGTATTGATGGCGGCAGGTAACCAGCGAGCGAACATGAGGCAAACGGTCCGTATAAAAATCGAGGCAAAAAAAAGGCTTAGCTGGGATACCCAGAAAGCCCTTGAAGGAGTTCCAACTATTGGGGGAGGAACGGCGCACAGTGTGCCGATCAATCCTTATGCTGACAAATTCATATTAATGCTGCCTCAGTGCATTATTTTTGCAGTATTGCCACGCGCCGACCGCTCATGAAGCACAGCAAACCGCCCATCGCCGTCAACGCGCTCAGGGCATAGAACATGGTGGGCGCGGGCGTGTGCAACAGCAGATAGCCACAGATCACCGGGCTCAGCGCGCCGCCGAGGGCCGCGAGATTCTGCGCGCCGTAGTAGCTGCCGCGCAGTTCTTCCGGGGCCAGGGTGTCGACGAAGAGAAATTCGGCCGGGTAAATGATCATTTCGCCGAGGGTGAAAATGAACATCGCCACGCACCAGCTCACCAGGCTGTCAGCCAGGCTGAAACCGATCAACCCGAGGATGAACAGGCTGGTGCCGCCAGCAATCCAGTAACGCAGTTGTTCGCGTTTGAGGAACCGGCCGATCTGGTATTGCAGCAGGATCACGCTGATGGCGTTGCAGGCGAGCAGGGCGGCCATGGTTTCCAGAGCGCGTTTGGTGTCTTGGGTGACCAGCAGGTATTGCGACAGGTACAGGGTGAAACGGCCGTGCACCACGGTGCTGAGCAGACAGCCGCAGGTGAACATGATCAGCGTGCGATCGTTCTTCAGGGTGATCAGGGTTTTGAGGAAACTCTGGGGCTGGCCGATGGCGGGCGTCTGGGCCGGGTCTTTGGGAATCCCGCTCATCAGGAAAATACTGAAGAACGCGATGCCACCGGCGATCAGGAACGGCGCCGTTGGCTGCACCCCGGCGATCACCACGCCGAGCATCGGGCCGGTGGCGTAGCCGATGTTGGTCAGGGTGTAGCGCAGCGAAAAAGCCTTGGCGCGCTGGCCCATAGGCAGGTTCTCGCTGAGGATCGCCTTGGACCCGATCAGGAATAACGCTGAGGCGGTTTCGGTGATCACCAGGGTGGCGGTGGTCAGGTAGAGGTTTTCGGCGAAGGTCAGCAGCACGAAACCGATGGCGCTGGAGAGCATGGTCAGAATCAGCAACCGGTGTTTTTCGAGGCGGTCGATGATATAGCCGCCGTAAAGGGCGAGCAGGGTGGCGATAAACACCGCGATGCCCAGCAACAGGCCGACGTCCTGTTGGTTGAGGCCGAGTTTGTTGCTCAGAAACAGGGTGAGCAACGGGCTGGTAATGGCGCGGCTGACGACGATAGTCAGCGAAACGATCATCAAGCGGCGGATAACGAGGGAGTAAGTGGCCACGGTGGGGCAAATGTCCTTATTTTAGTTTTTAGCGAGGTGTCGCCGCCAATCGCGAGCAGGCTCGCTCCCACAGGGGCACGCATTTCAAATGTGGGAGTGAGCCTGCTCGCGATGAGGCCGGCGAAGGCAGCGCAATATTCAATTTAACCACCGATCAAGGTTGCGAACCGACTCCAGTTCTCGATCCGCCCGGGCGTGGCGATGATCTCCGGGTGCAGCCGCAGCACGTAACACAGCCCGAACCGGTGAAACCCGGCGAAATCCATTTGCAGGTTGCCCAGCGAGTTGCCGACGAATGCCGGACGAAACTGTGTTCATGCCACGACCGAGGCCGCTGGCCATTGCTGATGGGGAATCGGCAGGTTGCGCGATTCACCGCGGCCCATCGGGAAGTACAGGAAGCCGCTGCGGGCCAGGCGCTCGGCGTCGTACAGGTTACGTCCGTCGAAGATCACCGGTGCATTCAACCGTTGCTGGATCAGGTTGAAGTCCGGCGCCTTGAACTGTTGCCATTCGGTGCAGATGATCAGCGCGTCAGCCCCGGCGAGCACCGATTCCGGCGTGCCCATGAGCATCAGCTTCGATTCGTCAGGGTAAAGGTGTTGGGTTTCCTGCATGGCTTCCGGGTCGAACGCCCGTACATGGGCCCCGGCAGCCCACAGCGATTCCAGCAGCACCCGGCTCGGCGCATCGCGCATGTCGTCGGTGTTGGGCTTGAAGGCCAGGCCCCACACAGCGAAGGTTCTGCCGCGCAAATCGCCTTTGTAGAAGGCGTTGATGCGTTCGAACAGTTTATGTTTCTGCCGCTGGTTGATGGCTTCCACCGCTTGCAGCAGGTCGCTGGAGCAGTGGGCCGCTTCGGCACTGTGAATCAGCGCGCGCATGTCCTTGGGAAAACACGAGCCACCGTAACCGCAGCCGGGGTAGATGAAGTGGTAACCGATGCGCGAATCGGCACCGATGCCCAGTCGCACCGATTCGATGTCGGCGCCCAAATGTTCGGCCAGCTCGGCGATCTGGTTGATGAAACTGATCTTGGTCGCCAGCATGCAGTTGGCGGCGTATTTGGTCAGCTCGGCGCTACGCAGGTCCATGAACATGATGCGGTCATGGTTGCGGTTGAATGGGGCGTAGAGATCGCGCATTACGTCGCGCACGTCATCACGCTCACAGCCGATGATGATGCGGTCCGGGCGCCGGCAATCAGCCACGGCCGAACCTTCTTTGAGAAACTCGGGGTTGGAGACAATATCGAACTGCAACAGTCGACCGACCTTGAGCAGGCACTTTTCGATATGCGCGCGCAGCGTATCCCCCGTGCCCACCGGCACCGTGGATTTCTCCACCAGAATCACCGGTTGTTCACGGTGACGCGCCACCGCTTCACCCACCGATAGCACGTAGCGCAGATCCGCCGAACCATCGTCCCGGGACGGCGTGCCGACGGCGATGAACAACACCTGGCCATGCTGCACCGCGAATTTTTCGTCCGTGGTGAACTGCAGCCGTTTGGCTTCCAGGCTTTCGCGCACGAGGCTGGCCAGCCCCGGTTCGAAGATGCTGACGTGGCCTTGTTGCAGCAGCGCGACTTTGTTCTCGTCAATGTCCATGCACACCACGTCGTGGCCGACTTCAGCCAGGACGGCGGCTTGCACCAGGCCAACATAACCGCTGCCAAATACACTGATTTTCATGGAGCTCTCCTGATAGTGGGCGCGTGAGCAGGTCGAGAGTTGATGGTGATGACACCGAGGATGACCAACGCCACCCCGAGGGTTTTCGAAAGGCTGAAGGTTTCGTTGAACAGCGGCAGGCTGGCGGCCAGCACGTACACCAGCGCGTAGCTGATGCTCAGCAGCGAATAGGCCCGACCCAGGGGCAAATCCCGCAGGGCGGCGAGCCAGGTGAACATCGACACGGCATAGGCGAGGATGGCGGCCAGCACGACGGCCACGGCGAACACATCGACGCTGCCGTTGCTCAAAGCGGGTAACCATTGGTCGGGAGGGGGCAAGCGGACCATGCTCCAGCGCATGCCCAACTGCGCGGCGCTGCCCAGCAGCACGCTGCCCAGGGCGAAGGCGAGTCCGCGACGCAGGCTCATGCGTGTTGCCCCAGCAACGCCACGCCAGCGATCACCAACGCCACGCCCAGCCAGTGACGGCGGTCGATGGTTTCGTGAAAGACGAAGCGGGCGACCAGTGTGATCAATACGAAATTCAAGCTGAGCATCGGATAGGCGATGCCGACTTCGAGGCGTTGCAACACCAGCAGCCAGACCAGCAAGCCCAACCCCAGAAAGGCGAGCGCCAGCCACAACCACGGCGAACGCAGTTTCTCGCCCCAGCCCGACGTCTTGCCGCGCCAACTTTCCACGGCGTATTTCTGGGCGATCTGGCCCAGGCAGGTCAGCAGGCAGGCAACTAATACGAGCAGCAGGCTCATGACGCCCCCTGAGGAAAGATCAGAATCACCAGGTTGCCTTGTTCATAACGTTTGCCATCCTTGGGCAGTCGCTGGTGGACTTCGAGCAGCCGCGGTTGCTGATTCAGGATAGGCCAGGCCATGTTTCAATTCGTCTATCGTGTTGTTTCCAGTCAAGCAGACGTTCGGTATTGGCGATGCCTGGTTTCGTCGACACCCCAAGAAGCCACCATTGACTTTCCAGCCCATGGTCGGCAGCGTGACGGCCCGGCGGGCTCAATGGATGACGGGAGCCTGCGTATTTATTCATTTCAAGGCCCGTTTCATTGATTGACTTACCTGCTACTGAATCCCTCGTTTCAAAAGCCAACCCATTGACCCTGTACCTGGCGCGTCTGGCGCCGTCCAGCCAGTTGACCATGCGTTATGTGTTGCAGGACGCCGCTGACCGTCTGGACTTCGAAGACATGAACATCGAAGAGATTCCCTGGCATCAACTGCAGCCCGAGGATGTCGTTGCGCTGGTGGCGACCTTGCGCGAAGACGGCTACGCGCCGAACACCTCGTCGCTGTACGTTAACGCGGTGCGCGGAGTGATGAACGAAGCGTGGCGCATGAGCCTGATCAGTCAGGAGCACTTGCTGAAAATGCGTTCGGTCAAAGGCATTGCCGGCACGCGTCTGTCCCAGGGGCGCAACCTCAAGCGCACCTTGATTCGCGACTTGATGGAGGTCTGCGCCGCGGACCCACGACCACAAGGGCTACGGGACGCGGCCATCATCGGGATTCTGTACGGTTCGGGGATGCGCAAATCGGAATCGGTGAATCTGGACCTGGCCCAGGTGGATTTCACCGAGCGCAGCCTGTGCGTCACCGCCAAGGGCAACAAACAGCTGATCAAGTACGCGCCGGCCTGGGCCTTCGCCAAACTGGATGCGTGGCTGGAGTTGCGGCGTTCGCAATTAAAGGAGGGCGAGACGGACGACCCGTTCCTGTTCAACCGCATCCGCCGTGGCAGCCACATTACCCGCGAGCGCATCACCAAACATGCGATCTACTACATTGCCCGGCAACGCGGTGCGCAGGTCGGGGTGAAAATCATGCCGCACGATTTCCGGCGGTCGTTCATCACCCGAGTGATTGAAGAGCACGACCTGTCGATCGCGCAGAAACTGGCCCACCACAGCAACATCCAGACCACGGCCAATTACGATGTGCGCGACGACAATGAACGCCGGCGGGCGGTTGATCGTTTTGATTTGTGAACCGCGATCAGGACGCCGAAGGACACCCTTTTTGCGAGCCGATCGCCTGACTGATCAGCGCAGCCAACCGTTTCACATTGTTCTGATGAGCGACCACCAGGTCATCGATGCTCGCACCCGAAGGGGTCTGCAACGTGCTGCGACAGGTGATCGGTGCAGTATCGCCGGCGCCGAGACTGCGCAGGCGCCATTTGACGTCGATCAACGCGTATTGACCGGGGATCGAATCAAAGCGCTGCACGTCCAGGCGCAACGACACTCGGCGTTGCAGGTTACTGTTGACCAGTTGATCGACCAGGGCGCTGCGTAATTCATCCACCAGCGTCGCCGCCCACCATTCGGTTTCGAGGATCGCCAGGCCACTGTTGCCTTGACGAATGACAATCTGCGGGCGGTCGACCTGGGGTGGAACCGTAATGCTCTCAATCTGGATTTCTGCGGCACTGCCGCTTGCGCCGCCCAGTTGTGCCGGAGTCAGGGTATGGAACTGAATCGGGTCGCTACGGCAAGCAGTGAGCAATAACAACGCAGTGACCAGCGTGATTTTCAGCGAAAAAGCCATGAGTGTTGCTCCTGTGGTCAGTTGCGTGGCGGCGCCTTCAAATCAATCGGCGCGGCATTGTCGGGACGACCGCGAATCAGCGATTCCGGATGCCGGCCCAGGTAATCCGAGAGCTCACGCAGTGAGCGCGACATGCGTCCGAGCTCGTCCAGGGTTTGAGTCAACTGTTCCCGTTGCGGCGAATCCTCGGCCAGGGTCGAGCTGGCTGATTGCAAGGTCTTGCTGACGTCCGCCAGGGTGGTCTGCACGCCGGGCAGGGTCCTGGCGTTGAACTGTACGAGGCCCTTGCGCAGTTCGACGAGGTTACTGTCGAGGTTGCCGGCAATGCGTTCGATGGGCAGCTGGTTGATCTTGTTGACCATGCCTTCGAGTTTTTCCTGCAACTGCTCGAGGCTGCCGGGAATGGTGGGAATAATGACCGGCCGGGCGGTTGGATCGAACACGACTTTCTCTGCTTTGGGGTAGAAATCGAGCGCAATGTAAAGCTGACCGGTCAACAGATTGCCGCTACGGGCCTGGGCGCGCAGGCCGTTTTCGATGAAGCTGCCCATCAGGCGCACTCCCGCGGCTTCGTCATTGGGGTCATGCTTCAGGGCCTCGAGCATTTTTAAATGTGCCTGACCGAGGCGTTGCGGGTAGATCACGATGCCGACATTGACCGGGAACGTGCGTTTTTTTGCATCGAAATCCAGATTGACCGAGACGACTTTGCCGAATTCGATGCCGAGGAATTCCACCGGGGCATCGACCTTGAGCCCGCGAAGAGCCTGGTCGAAACGCAGGCTCAGGTATTGCCCCTTGCCACTGGGCGGCGCGAGGGCGGTTTGCTGGTCCTCGAACAGCTCGAAGGTTTTATCCTCCCTGGCCGGCTGATCGTTGGGGCTGTATTCCGGCGCGCGAAACGCGATGCCGCCCACCAACAAGGACGACAAGGACTCGGTACTCACCGCAAAACCATTGGCACCGACACTCACATCGATACCACTGGCATTCCAAAAGCGAGTGTTTTCGGTGACATAGACGTCATTGGGCGAATGCACGAAGACTTCGATGTTCACCCCTTTGCCGTCGGTATCCAGCGCATACGCCACCACTTGCCCGACCGGGATCTTGCGGTAATAGATGGGTGAGCCGATATCCAGCGAGCCGAGGTCCTGAGTGTGCAGCATGAAGCGTTTACCTGGCTCGCCATAGGTAATGGGCGGCGGGTTTTCCAGACCCGTGAAGTGTTTGGAACGGGCATTGGCCTGACCGATGTCGGCACCAATGTAGTCACCCGACAGCAGCGTATCGATGCCCGAGACGCCGCCGGCACCAATGCGTGGCCGCACGACCCAGAATTGCGAGTCTTCGCGGGTGAAGCTTTCAGCCTGTTTGTCGAGTTTGATCGTGGCGTTAACGCTTTTTTGATCGTCGCTCAGCTTTACTTCAGAAACATGGCCGATGACCACGTTGCGGTATTTGACCTCGGTCTTGTTGGCCGTGAGACCGCTACCGGTCTTGAACGTGACGGTGATGGTCGGGCCTTCCTGCATCACGCTGTGTATTACCAGGGAAATCCCCACCAGCACCGCAACGATCGGCACAATCCACACCAGCGAAACGCTGAAGCGACGGGTCTTGATAGTGGCCTGACCGGGGTCTTGCGGCCCATCAGTGGCTTGCGACTTCATCCATGACCTCCTCGTTTTGTGGTTTTTCCCGCGCGTTATCCCAAATCAAACGTGGGTCGAAACTCATTGCCGATAGCATGGTGAACACCACCACCAGACCAAAAAACAGAATGCCCAGGCGCGGTTCGATATCGCCCAGGGCCTGGAATTTCACCAGCGCTGCCACCAGCGCGACCACAATCACGTCGAGCATCGACCAGTAGCCGATCAGCTCGACGAAACGGTAAAGCTTCGAACGCTCCTTGCGCGCCCAAAGGCTGCCGCGCTGCACCGTGATCAGCAGCAGGGAGAGTGCAACGAATTTGATGCCCGGAACCGCGATACTGGCGATAAAAATGATCAGGGCGATGTCCCACGCACCGTGTGCCCAGAACTCCAGCACACCGCTCATGATGGTGCTGTCGGAGCCGCTGCCGAACAGACTGGTGTTCATGACCGGCAGCAGATTGGCCGGGATATAAAACACCAGTGAGGCCAGCAGATAGGCCCATGTCCGGCTCAGTGAGTTGGTTTTACGGGCATGCAGTGGCGCGCCACAGCGTTGGCATTCGTGAGGGTTGTCGGTTATGTCGCAGGCCAGGCCGCAGCTGTGGCACAGGCACAGGTTGAGTTCGCTGGCGAGCGGTGGGCTGTTCATAAAATGTCCCACAGTTCACGGACATCGCGCCCGGCGATGCGAATCAACAGCAGGCTGAGAACGGCCAGGGCAAACAGGCCGATGCCGGGTATGACATCCAGCAACCCTGCGAGTTTGAACACCGCGACCATTGCGCCCAGCAGACAAACCTCGAGCATGCTCCAGGGCCTGAGGGTCTCCAGCCAGCGCATGCACACTTTGAAGCCGGGCGAGCGCCGATGCCCGAGGGCGAAGCTCAGTACCCAGATCAGCAACACCAGTTGAAAAAGCGGCGCAATGATGATGGATATCGCCGCCACCAGCGCAATAAAGGTGATCGGCCCCTGGCTCAACGCCAATACAGAATCCCACAGCGTCGCACTGTTTTTCAGGCCCTTGAGGCTGATGCTCATGACTGGATAGAAATTGGCGAAAATCCACAGCACCGTTGCCGTGAAGGCCAAAGCCAGACGCTGCTCCACCGACAGTCCGTTATAACGCTGGAGTACACCGCCGCAGCAGGTGCACAGGGCTTTTTGATGTTTGGCGAGCGTGACTTTTTCATACACGCAGTCGCAGTGCTCGCAGATGATCAGTTGGTCAGTCGTAGCCATAGGCCGCACTCGCCAGGAAACAGGATAGTCAGAGCACTCCCTCAATATAGAAGTGACTTGCGATTGAGCAAATTAAAAGACTGATCAAGGGGATGGGGACATAAAGTCTGGTCGACCGCATCATCGTTCTTCGCGAGCAAGCCCGCTCCCACATTCGAGCGCATTCCTTTGAGAGAACTCGGTCAATTGTGGGAGCGGGCTTGCTCGCGAAGACGGCCTGACATTCAACCAATAAGTGGCTGACACACCGATCTTGCAAGTAAACCGGCACCCACGATGGTATCCCCCTTCAACCGAGCAATTCGCGCAGGCGATACCAGAACATGCCGAGGGCCAGCAGCGGTGAACGCAGGGCTTTTCCACCGGGGAAGGTCATGTGCGGCACGGCGCTGAAAACGTCCAGCCCCTGGCTGTGCCCGGCATCAATCGCTTCGGCCAGCAGCCGTGCGCACCAATGGGTCACGTTCAGGCCATGGCCGGAATAGCCCTGGGCGTAGAACACGTTCGGGTACTGACTCAAGCGTCCGGCCTGAGGGAAGCGGTTGGCGGTGATGCCGATCATGCCGCCCCATTGATAGTCGATACGCACGTCCGCCAACTGCGGGAAGACCTTGAGCATTTTCGGCCGCATGTAGGCGCCGATGTCCTCTGGATCGCGCCCGGAATAATGGCAGGCACCGCCAAACAACAAGCGTCGATCCGCCGAGAGCCGATAGTAATCGAGGCCGACTTTCTGGTCGCACAGCGCCAGGTTCTGCGGGATCAATTGCGCGGCAACCTCAGGCGCCAAAGGCTCGGTGGCGATGATGTAACTGCCCGCCGGTAGCACCTTGCCGCTCAGACGCGGTTCGAGTTCTTCCAGATGCGCATTACAACCCAGCACCAGACTGCCGGCGCGCACCGTGCCGCCCGCGCAGCGAACCTGCACGGTGCTGCCGTGAATCAACTCCAGCACCGGGCTTTGTTCGAATATACGCACCCCAAGGGATTCGGCAACGCGCGCTTCGCCAAGCACCAGATTCAGCGGATGCAAATGACCCGAACCCATGTCGATCAGACCGCCGGCATAAACATCGGAAGCCACCACTTGCTGGCGGATCTGCTCGGGGCCAACGAGTCGGGTTTCATGGCTGTAACCCAGTTCGGCGAGGCTTTGCAGTTCCGTCTTGAACGCCTCGAACTGCGCCGGGGTATTGGCCAGCTCGCAGAAGCCCCAGCGCAGGTCGCAATCGATCCCATGCTCACGGATGCGATTGCCCACCAGCTCCACCGATTCGATACCTGCACGCGCCAAATAGCGCACGCCTTCCTGACCGACATAACGGGCGAAACCTTCGACGTCATGGCCGATGCCGCGAATTAACTGCCCGCCGTTACGCCCGCTGGCGCCCCAACCGATTCGCCGGCCTTCCAGCAGAATCACCGAGAGCCCGCGTTGCGCCAGTTCGATCGCGGTGTTGACCCCGGTAAAGCCGCCGCCCACCACGCAGACATCGGCCTCAAGATCGGCGTCCAGCGTGGGGTAGGGTGTCATGCCCTTGGCCGACGCGGCGTAATAGGAATGAGCGTGTTCGTTGTCGTACTGGTTCATTGGTTGGACTTCACTTTGCTCCAAGAGCGGGTCATCAGCCGCATGATCGGCTGGGGCGGGGTGGTTGAGATGTAGAGCTTGTCGAGGACTTCCTGAGGAGGATAGACCTCTGGATTATTGACCAGCTCCGGGTCCATGTATTGCTTGGCCGCCGGGTTTGGATTGGCGTAACCGACCGAGGCGCTGACCTTGGCGATCACTTGCGGATCCAGCAGGTTGTTGACGAACGAATGAGCCTCTTTCGGGTTGTTGGCGTCGGCAGGAATCGCCAGCAAGTCGAACCAGAGGTTGCTGCCTTCCTTGGGAATCGAGTAGGCGATGTTCACACCATTCTTCGCTTCCTTGGCCCGGTTCGCTGCCTGGAACACATCGCCCGAATAGCCGAACGCGACGCAAATATCGCCGTTGGCCAGGTCCGACACGTACTTGGACGAATGGAAATAGGTGATGTAAGGCCGGAGGGTCAGCAGTTTGGCCTCGGCTTTTTTGAAGTCTTCGGGATTTTCGCTGAGTGGGTCCATGCCCATGTAATTCAGGACCGCCGGGAACACTTCATCCGCCGAATCCATCATCGACACGCCGCACTGACTGAGCTTCTTCAAATTCTCCGGTTCGAAAAACACCGCCCAGGAATCGATGCGATCGATGCCCAGCACTTGCTTGACCTTGTCGACGTTGTAGCCAATGCCGTTGGTGCCCCACAGGTACGGCACCGAATGTTCATTACCCGGATCGTTTTTTTCCAGCAAGGCCAGCAGTTTCGGGTCGAGGTTTTTCCAGTTAGGCAGCTGCGAGCGATCCAGTTTAAGGAACGCGCCGGCCTTCACCTGGCGCGCGAGGAAATGGTTGGAGGGCACCACCACGTCATAACCCGTGCGGCCGGCGAGCAGCTTGCCCTCCAGGGTTTCGTTGGAATCGAATACGTCGTAGATCACCTTGGTCCCGGTTTTTGCCTGGAAATCGGCGAGGGTCGTCTCGCCGATGTAATCGGTCCAGTTGTAGACGCTCACGCTTGGCTGAGCTTGTGCAGTGGCGCTGAACAGCAAGGCCAGCGAGACCGGAACCACGGATTTCAATAGACGCATATCGACACCTCTTGGAATTGTTTTTGGATGTTGATCGTTCCCACGCTCCGCGTGGGAATGCCTCAAGGGACGCTCCGCGTTCCAATGGGGCGCAGAGCGTCCCGGGCTGCATTCCCACGCGGAGCGTGGGAACGATCATCAGGGGGGTTAGACGCTGAGCAGCAGGAACTCCCGCTCCCAGGAGCTGATCACGCGCTTGAAGTTTTCGTGTTCGGCACGTTTGACCGCGACGTAACCCCGCACGAATTTGCTCCCCAGATAGCGCTCGATGGTTTCGCACTCTTCCATGCGCGTCAGGGCGTCCTCGATGGTAATTGGCAGGCGCAGATTGCGCCGTTCGTAGGCGCGGCCCTGCACCGCAGCGCTCGGCTCGACCTTTTCGACCATCCCCAGATAACCGCACAGCAGACTCGCGGCGATCGCCAGATAAGGGTTGGCGTCGGCGCCCGGCAAGCGGTTTTCCACGCGCATGGCGTCCGGGGTAGAGGTGGGTACGCGCAGGCCGACGGTGCGGTTTTCTTCGCCCCATTCGACGTTGACCGGTGCCGAGGTATCGGGCAAGAAGCGGCGGAACGAATTGACGTTGGGCGCGAACATCGGCAGCACTTTGGGGATGTACTTTTGCAAGCCGCCGATGTGGTGCAGGAACAGCTCGCTCATCTGCCCGTCGGCATCGGCGAAAATCGGCTGGCCAGTAGCGATGTCCACCACGCTTTGATGGATATGCATGGCACTGCCAGGTTCGTCACCGATGGGTTTGGCCATGAAGGTCGCGGTGACGTTGTGCTTGAGTGCCGCTTCGCGCAGGGTGCGTTTGAACACAGTGATCTGGTCCGCCAGGTCCAGCGCATCGCCGTGACGGAAGTTGATTTCCATCTGCGCCGGGCCGTCTTCGTGGATCAGTGTGTCGAGGTCCAGGCCCTGGAGTTCGCACCAGTCGTAAACGTCTTCGAACAGTGGATCGAACTCGTTGGCGGCGTCGATGGAAAACGACTGACGACCGCTTTCCGCACGGCCCGAACGTCCCAGCGGTGCCTTGAGGGGCAAGTCCGGGTCTTCGCAGCGTTGGGTCAGGTAGAACTCCATTTCCGGCGCGACAATCGGCTGCCAGCCTTTGTCGGTGTAAAGCTGCAGCACTTTTTTCAGCACGTTGCGTGGCGACAGTTCGATGGGATTGCCGAACTTGTCGAACGTGTCGTGGATCACGATGGCGGTTGGCTCGATGGCCCATGGAATGACGTAAACCGCATCGGAAACGGGCTTGCAGACCATGTCGATGTCGGCCGGGTCGAGCAAGTCGTAGTAGATGTCGTCGTCGACAAAGTCCCCGGTTACCGTTTGCAACAGCACACTTTCCGGCAGGCGCATGCCTCGCTCATGCAGGAACTTGTTGGTGGGTGCAATCTTGCCGCGAGCAATGCCGGTCAAGTCGCTGACCACACACTCGACCTCGGTAATCTTGTGATCTTTCAGCCACGTGAGCAGCTGATCGAAAGGGACATTCATAAAGACCTCGTTGTTGGTTTTATTGACGCCGGGGAAAGCGGCTTCATCCACCGAACACTTCCCCTGTGGCGCGTTGACGACTATCTTGGGTGAGCCTTGCCGTTCCATCTATCCACTTTAAGCAGTACAAAGCGCACCAAAAGAGTGCGTAAGGCGCCCCATGACAGCGTGCAATCCGTTACAGGTTCAAGCCTTCAACACCGCCGACGTGGCCGAGCAAATCCGCGCCACACCGGGTTGGGTGCAGCATTATCAGCAGATGTCCCCGGGGCATTTCGCCGGGCGGGTGCGCTATCTGGACTTGCAAGGCGTAGAGATTTACGAGGAACAGATGAACACCCGCGTCGAGCAGAATTTCAGTGCCCCGGAAGGTGCGCTGGCGTTCTGTTTCGATCGCAACGACAACGCGCTGTACGTGTTGAATGGTGAAAGCCGCAACATCTGGATCACCCCGGAGAACTACCAGGAAATCGCCGTGGTGTTCGGTCCGGAATTCGTTCAGCGGCATGGCCTGGACGTGGCGCGGCTGGAAGGCTTGTTCATGTCGCCGCTCAATTCCGGGCAGAACGCCCTGTTCAGCCGCTGGTTGAGCGGAACGTTGACGCGGCTGACGCAGACGCTGGATCCGCCGAGCAAAGAAGCGTTGACCCAGCAACTATTAGAGGACTGTTTGTACATCCTCGATAACGCCTGCGTGTGCCTTGATCGCGCTGGCTTGCAGCGCCGGGCGGACGAGCGAACGATCATGAAGCGCGTCGCCGAATGGGCCGCCGATACACCGGAAGAAACCCTTAATTTGCTGGAGCTGTCCCAGGTGGCCGGGGTTTCGCTGCGTCAGTTGCAGCATGCGTTCAAGGCGTATACCGCAATGACCCCCACGCATTGGTTGCGCTTGCGTCGGCTCAACAGCGCGCGTCGTGAATTGCTCAGGCGAACGGCCGGGGAAACGACGGTCGCACAAGTGGCGATGGATTGGTCGTTCTGGCATTTAGGGCGATTTTCCAGCAGCTATCGAGCCTTGTTCCAGGAACTTCCCAGCCAAACGCTCGCCCGCCAACACAGTGAGTGTCAGTGATCGGGTTGACTGACGCCTGGATGACGTTGCCGTTGATCGAGTAGATAAACCATCAGGCAGGCATAGAGCGTGAGGGCGATAAACAATCCTATGCGCACGGCAAAAGCGGTATAGACGTCCTTCCCGGCGAGGCTGTCCTGAACCGACTGGCCCAGCAGAATGATCAGCGTGATCAGGGTGTTGAGCCAGAACCCCGGGGTTTGTCGGGTCGGGCTCAGGGCATAGAGCTTGCGTGCCAACAGCAAGCCGAACAGGAGCATCCACAAAAAGAACATCCACAGGTGCACAAACAGGCTGAGCGCGCACCAGAACACAACGGCCAACAGCCCGCCCATGAAGGTCGAACCGAGCAGTTCATGAGCAGCGTTGCGCGCCGTTGTCGTCGAACTCTGCTGGCCAAGACTGACCGCTTTCAAAATGATCGGCAGATAGGTCGGGTCGATCAACGCCAGCAGAAACGCGGGTAACACGATCAGGGTGGCACGTAGCGCGATCCTGCTCACCTCTTGCGCCGGTAGAGCGGCGGCCGCGGGTGGGGAGGGTGCATTGGGCGGGTCGGGAAACAGCCAGTGACTGAACGCCAAGACGATGACGACAAGGATCAAACCCTTGACCAAGGCACCGATGACCATCAATGCCAGATCGAACTCGGCGACGCCGGCCGAGGAAATCATGGTCAGACCAATGATCAGAAAGGTCATGATCAATGTGTTACCGCCACGCAGCCCAAAGCCAAAGGCCAGGAACAGACTGACACCGATCAGCAGCACGCCACTGAAGGGGTAGTAACGCAGGACAGGGATCAGCAACAAGCCGATGCCGGTGGTCAGCATGGCGACCAGCGCAAGTATCAGTCCGGCCCTGAAGGGCAGAGGCCGATTGAGCGTGGCCAACAGCAACACGGCGAGCACCGGTGCGAGAAACGGGATCGGCAACCCCAGGCCGAAGCTGATGGCCAGGCACAGCGCCGTGCCTGTGGCCAGACGCAGCGCGCGCTGAACCCGGGGCGAGCGCTTAGTAGGCACGCCCTTAATAGGCATAGCTCAGCCAGCTCATTAGTCCCACAAACAGACGCCCAAGCAGGTTCAGCGGATTGCCTTGGGTAGGGAACGCCATGACTTCAGCCTGCCCACCGGCACGGATGGCGCGACTGTCGAACAGCGTTTTCCTTGAGTCCTCCGAAAACTCGATAATCACCGGAAAACGCTGGGCCGGACGCAGCCAATCGCGGCTGTTCTGCACACTGGGCAGGCTGCCGGGTGCAGTGGGCTGACCGACGCTGATACCGTAGCCGACACTGCGCACACGGCCCTCGAAAACCTTCCCCGGCAGAGCATCCAGAACGATCGAAACAGGGGTGTCGACCTCGACCAGACCGAGGTTGTTTTCGGTCATGTCCGCGCTGATCCATACATCGTGGATGGCGATCAGGGTCATGACCGGGCTACCGGCAGTGGCGAACTGTCCGACATCGGTGCGCAGATCGGTGATCAGTCCCGCCGAACGTGCGCGAATCTGCGTGTTGGACAAGTCCAGCTCAGCTTTTGACAACGCCGTGGCGGCGCTACGCAACAGCGCGTTGTCGTCCTCGCTACCACCTTCCTGTTCCCGTGCTCGCTGGACTTCGGCACGGGCCGCGGCGACCTGGCTGACGGCCTGTTCACGGCTGGCCCGAGAGACTTCGAGCAGGCGCACGGAAATGGTGCCAGGGTCTTCGCGGTACAAGCCTTCAAGCCGCTGATTGTCCTGCCGCGCCTTGAGTTCATTGGCCTGGGCGGCGCGCAAATTGGCTTGAGCCGAAGCAATGCCGGCAGTGCTGGCACCGATCTGGCGGCGTGTCGATTCGAGGTCCGCGCGCGCGCGGTCGACGGCAATCTGGTACGGCTGCGGGTCCACCTCGAAAAGGAGTTCGCCGGCCTTGACGTCTTGATTGTTGCGCACGCTCACACGGGTCACGCGGCCGGCCACTTCGGCGGCCACCGGAATGACAAAGGCGCCCACCCGAGCCTGTTGCGTATAAGGCGTGAAACGGTCAGCCAACAAGTACCAGGCCAGGCTCAGGACGATCAGCAGCATCACCCATTTGATGCCCTTTTTTGCAGGATCGGCGGCAGGCTCGGGTGCCTTGGGGGAGGGCGCCTCAGTAACGGGCGGCGAGGGTTCAGTCATCGGCTTTGACCTTCTGGCACGGGATAGGAGGCTTGCGAAGGGACCGGCTCATTCAGCAGGTTGCCCCAGTCGGTGCGTTGTTCCATTTGCTGGCGAGTATTTTGATCGACTGTCGGCTGGGCGCTATACCACCCGCCGCCAAGGGCTTTGTACAGCGCGATCAGGTTGCTCACGGCATTGCTGCGGCTGAGCAGGTAATTGTCCTGCTGTTCGAGCAATGCGCGTTGAGCATCCAGCACGCGCTGGAAGTCCGAGTAACCTTCCCGGTATTGGGTGCTGGCCAGGCTTAACGAACGTTTGGCCGCGACCTGTGCTTCACCCAGGATGCGTTCGCGCTCCAGTGATTTGATCAGACTGCTGGCGGCATCATCGGCTTCCCGTGCGGCCTGGCGGACTTTGTCGCGATAAACCTCTATCAACTGCTGCAACCGCGCATCCTGCACGCGCACGTTGTTGCTGATCTGGCCGTGGTCAAACAGGTTCCAGCGCAAACTGGGGCCACCGATCAGGTCCAGGCTGTTGGAGGTGCCGCTCAACGTGTCGGTCGTCCAGACGATGCTGCCCAGCAAGGTCAGCGACGGATAGAAGTCGGTTTGCGCCACACCGATCAGTGCCGACTGGGCGGCGACATTAAGCTCGGCGGCGCGCACGTCCGGTCGACGCAACAACAGGCTGGCCGGCACGTCTTGCAGGACTGCTCGGTCCACCAGCGGGATCAGCCCCTCGTTCTCGAGCAATTGGGGCAGGGCACTGGGCGGCCGTCCGATCAGCACGGCCAATGCGTTGCGGGTGCGTAGCACTTGCGCCTCAAGATCCGGAATGCTGCTCAAGGTGCCCAGGTATTGGGTCTTGGCTTGTTGCAAGTCGAGTTCGGCGCTCTGGCCACTGTTGAACAGTTTTTCGGTGATCTCAAAGTTGCGCTTTTGCTGCTCGGCGTTTTCTCGGGCGACGCGTAAACGCGCTTCGGTGGTGCGCAACGAAAAATAAGTGTCGGCCACCTGAGCACGCAGCAGTACGAGTGCATCTTCATAGTTGGCTTGAGCCGCGAAATAACTGGCATCGGACGACTCGATGGCTCGACTGAAACGCCCCCAGAAGTCCAGTTCCCAACCGACGTCAAAGCCCGCGCTGTGTTGCCAGAAGTGGCTGTCTTGCGGGTTGTTGCCTCCGGATTGCTGGCGGTTGAAGTACAGACTGTCGGCGCTGGCCTGTTGCAGTTGTGGGTAGCGCCCGCTTTGCGCAATACCCAACCGGGCACGGGCTTCCATGACGCGCAGGCCGGCAATTTTCAGGTCTGAATTGTGCGCATCCGATTCGGCGATCAGGGCGTCGAGGACCGGGTCGGCGAACACTTGCCACCACTGGCGAAGGTCGGGATTCAGGCTTCGTTGGCTGGCCTGCCCAAGCGCAGGGCTGCTCCAGAGTTTTGTCCAGGCTTCGCCGGGGGGCTGAAAATCCGGCCCCAGACGGACACAGCCGCCAAGGCCAAGGGCGACCAGCAGAAGCAGCCGACCCGAGCGCGTCAGCATCGGTGCACTGATAGTAGATCTTGGGAAAACGTCATCCGAACATCCCTAGCATTGAAATGGCGTTGGTTACCGGTTCGCTTAGGTTAGTACAGCTCGGACAAATACAAGGTCATGTTGAATGAGCATGGGATCGACCAACTGCTACGCTTCTGAAGATCTATTAATCCCGGCCCAAAAAGAAGGTTAAGAAGACCATGAGCAACCCTCAGGATGACAATGCACCTAGTTCCGCTGGTTGGCGCTTCAAACTGGGCATCGTGATTATCTGTTTGATGCTGGGATCCTGGCTGATGGTGCCTCTCGCTGCCGCAGCGGATGTGCCAGGCTCAAAGATCGCGGCACTGACAGGCGTTTTGTTTATCAGTAACAAGATTCTGTTGATTCTCGCCATTGCAATTATGGGCAAAGCCGGCTTTCAGCAACTCAAGCGCAGCATGTTTGGTTACGTCTCCACGCTTGCGCCAGCGTCAGACGTGGAAGTAGGCCCGGCTCGCCATAGAATTGGTCTTGTGATGTTTTGCCTGCCGCTGATCTCGGCATTTCTCGAACCTTACATAGACACTATTTGGCCGGGACTGAGACCGAACCTCTGGCAGCTCCAGGCGCTGGGCGATGCCATGTTGATCGGCAGCTTTTTCGTGCTGGGCGGGAATTTCTGGGACAAGGTACGTGCATTGTTTATTCGCACGGCACGTGTCGTTAATACGAGCGCGGTGTAAACCGCCTCTAGCGCGAAATGATCCCGTGATCGATCGCGTACTTTACGAGGGCGGCGGGTTTGTCGATGTTGAGCTTGCGACGGATGCTCAGGCGATGGGTTTCTACCGTCCGGACACTGATGTCCAGTTCGCGAGCCATTTCCTTGTTGTTCAGCCCCTGAGCCATCTTGTACAGCACTTGGCTTTCGCGCGGAGTCAGCTCGTTGTCGGTACTTTTATCGGCAATGAGCCGTTGCGCGATTTCGGCACTGTAGAACGTCCCGCCACTGACAATGGCTTCGATCGCCGCAATGATTTCCCGGGAAGGCGCGTTCTTCAGCACATAGCCGCTGGCACCCGAGCGAACGGATTCACTCACGTATTCATAATTGTCGTACATGCTCAGCACCAGCACCTTGAGCGCTGGGTACTGGCTGCGTAACAACCGGGTCAGCTCGAGGCCGTTGATGTCCTTCAGGCTGATGTCGACCAGCAACAGATCCGGCTGGCAGCGCCCGACCATCTCAATGGCATCGACGCCATTCTCGGCTTCTCCCACCACTTCCAGCTGCGCCATGACCGCCAGCAGCGATTTGATTCCGTCGCGGACCAGGGAGTGATCGTCGACCAGGGCGACGCGGATCGGGTAGGGCAGGTTCATCGCAGGCATTCACTCTAATTGTTATGGGGTGAGTCAGCGTTCGGTACCGGGCAGTTTCATCGGCAGCAGCACGTCCAGCTCACTTCTTCCCGGCATCGATGTCAGGTCGAATCGACCGCCAAAATGCTCGACACGCTCACGGATGTTGCGCAGGCCAATGCCAGCGTGACGACGTTCGACCTGGGTAACGTTGAAACCGATACCGTCATCGACCACCGTCAACCGTACGGACTTTTCAGAACCGTGCAGGGTAATGATGACGTTTTTTGCTTGTGCGTGGCGTTCGATATTGGTCAGGCCTTCTTGCACGATGCGAAACAAGGAGACAGCGGCGCCATCGACCAGGTGACAGTCGAATTCGTTATCGTTGAAGGTCACGACAAGACCACTGCGTTGCTCGAATTCTGCGGCGAGTTGACCGATCGCCGCCGGCAGACCGAGGGTATCGAGCAGCGACGAGCGCAGGTCGTGAGAGAGGCTGCGAACTTCGCCAATCGCGTCCCCCAGACGCTCCGTGGCGTCTCTTAAGATACTCAATCCCTTGTCTTGCCCATTCTCCAACACATGGCTGGCCAGTTCGAACTGAAACTTGATAGACACCAGTAGCTGGCTGATGCCGTCGTGCAGCTCTCGGGAAACCCGTGACCGTTCTTCCTCCTGCAGGCTGACAATGCGTTGGGTCAGGCGCTGGAGTTTTTTGTCGGCCAGGCGATGTTCGCTGACATTTAGCGTCATGCCGCTGGCGAAGACAAACAGCACCGCCACGAGGGCCACCGCCGCAATCGCCAGCATGGTTTTGCGGATGCCCTGAGCCACCTCGGCACGCGCTTGCTGGGTGGCGCGTTCAACGTCTTCAAGGTAGATGCCGGTGCCAAGCATCCAGCCCCAACGGTCCAGCATCACCACGTAGGCGAGCTTGTCGGTCACTTGGCCGGAAGAAGGTTTGTTCCAGGCGTAACGTTGAAAGCCTTCGCCGGATTGCGCACTTTTGAGCAACGCCTGGATCACTGGCAAGCCGTGAGGGTCCGTCATGTCCCACAGGTATTGGCCCACCAGCTCTGACTGGCGCGCGTGCATCAGACTGCGACCCTCGCGGTCGTAGACGAAGAAATAGCCATTGATGCCAAAGCTGAGCTTGCGCAGTTCTTCGAGCACTTGTTGCTGCGCGCGCGCGTCACCCCGGCCGTTGTCGTACAGCGGCGCGATCAGGCTCTGGGCCATTTCAACGTAGTTTTTCAGTTCTGCGCGCTTGCTGGCCAGAATGCTGTCTTCGATCAGTTGTGCCTGTTGATCCCCCAGTTGGCGGTTCAGGGAAATCACCAGCGCGCAGATGACCGCGATCGCCAACACCAGCGGCAGAATCCCGAGCGCGACGATTTTGTGTTTGAGCTGCATCTCTACTCCTGGCCAGACCGAGGGAAGGCGAAGGCCCGGCATCATATGCCAAAGATACGCGCCTCCAGTAGCGGTGCGAGACGGAATGACCTGCGGCCGTGATGAAACGCAAAAACCTGTGGGAGCGGGCTTGCTCGCGAATGCAATCTGTCATTCAACATCTATGTCGTCTGATATACCGCCTTCGCGAGCAAGCCCGCTCCCACAGGTATTGCATTTCAACTGAAAGATCAGCGGTGTCTACGTAGAACTACGTAGACGCCACGTACGTAGTAACGCGGATTTATTTGTCGACAGCATGGGCGGATATTGGGCCCGCTCCGCACAGCGGACACAATTATAAAAATTACCGCCGCAGCCACTGGCTGTCGGCAGGAGACACGCTATGCCCCGTCTGGCTAAACACCTCGCCTGGTTTGCCGTGGCTGTCCTGGGAGCGTTTGCGCTAAGTGTCGTGGCCCTGCGCCGCGGCGAAGCCATCAACGCCCTCTGGATCGTAGTCGCAGCAGTCGCTATCTATCTTGTCGCATACCGCTATTACAGCCTGTTCATCGCCACCAAGGTGATGCAGCTTGATCCCAATCGAGCCACTCCCGCCGTACTCAACAACGATGGTCTGGACTATGTGCCGACCAACAAACACGTGCTTTTCGGTCACCACTTCGCAGCCATCGCTGGTGCGGGGCCGCTGGTCGGCCCGGTGTTGGCGGCGCAAATGGGCTACCTGCCCGGTACGCTCTGGCTGATTGCCGGGGTGGTGCTGGCTGGTGCGGTTCAGGACTTCATGGTCCTGTTCATGTCTACCCGCCGCAACGGCCGTTCCCTGGGCGACATGGTCCGTGAAGAAATGGGCCGCATCCCCGGGACCATCGCGCTATTTGGCTGCTTCCTGATCATGATCATCATCCTCGCGGTGCTGGCGCTGATCGTGGTCAAGGCCCTGGCCGAAAGCCCGTGGGGNCCGCATTGGTGAAATCTCGGTGATCGGCGTGGCGTTGCTGTTGGGTTCGATCTGGCTGGGCGGGCAGATTGCCGCTGATCCGGTCTGGGCCAAAGCCTTTACCTTCACTGGAATCCAGATCACCTGGATGCTGATCGGTTACGGTTTCGTGGCGGCCGTGTTGCCGGTATGGCTGATTCTGGCGCCGCGTGACTACCTGTCCACCTTCCTTAAAATCGGCACCATCGTTGCGCTGGCGATCGGCATCCTGATCACCATGCCCGACCTGAAAATGCCGGCATTGACCCAGTTCATCGACGGCACCGGACCGGTATGGAAAGGTGGGTTGTTCCCGTTCCTGTTTATCACCATTGCCTGTGGCGCGGTGTCGGGTTTTCACGCACTGATTGCTTCCGGCACCACGCCGAAGTTGCTTGCCAATGAAGGCCATGCCCGTTACATCGGTTACGGCGGCATGCTGATGGAATCCTTCGTGGCGATCATGGCAATGGTTGCCGCTTCGGTAATCGAGCCAGGCGTGTACTTCGCCATGAACAGCCCCGCAGCCCTTGTAGGCTCCGATGCTGTTTCGGTGGCGCAGACGGTCAGCAGTTGGGGTTTTGCAATTACCCCAGAAGCGCTACAAACAGTGGCCAAGGACATCGGTGAAACCACCATCCTGGCCCGTGCCGGTGGTGCGCCGACCCTGGCAGTCGGTATCGCGCAGATCCTGCACCAACTTCTGCCGGGTGAAAACACCATGGCGTTCTGGTACCACTTCGCGATCCTGTTCGAAGCGTTGTTCATTCTGACTGCGGTGGATGCCGGTACCCGTGCCGGACGTTTCATGCTGCAGGACTTGCTCGGCTCCTTCGTGCCGGCGCTCAAACGCACCGAGTCCTGGACCGCCAACCTGATCGCCACGGCCGGTTGCGTGGCGATGTGGGGTTACCTGTTGTACCAAGGCGTGATCGATCCGCTGGGTGGCATCAACACCTTGTGGCCACTGTTCGGCATCTCCAACCAGATGCTGGCCGGAATCGCGCTGATGCTGGCAACCGTTGTGTTGATCAAAATGAAGCGCCAACGCTACGTCTGGGTGACCATGCTGCCAGCGGTGTGGCTGCTGATCTGCACCACCACCGCAGGCTTCATCAAACTGTTCGACGCCAACCCGGCCATCGGCTTCCTGGCGCTGGCGAAGAAGTACAGCGATGCGTTGGCCAACGGTCAGGTCCTGGCGCCGGCCAAGAGCATCGAGCAGATGCAGCATGTGATCTACAACGCTTACACCAATGCAACGCTGACCGTGCTGTTTTTGCTGGTGGTGTTCAGCATCCTGTTCTTTGCACTCAAGGTCGGCATTGCCGCCTGGGGCACCAAGGAACGTACGGATAAAGAAGCGCCATTCCAGGCTCTGCCGGATGCTTGATGGAGGAGGGTGCCCATGTTCAATGACCTGAGTCGCCTTGGTAAATACCTCGGTCAGGCTGCACGCTTGATGGTTGGTATGCCTGACTACGACACTTACGTTGAGCACATGCAAACCAAACATCCGGACAAACCGCTGATGAGTTACGAGGTGTTCTTTCGGGAACGTCAGGAGGCTCGTTACGGCAGCAAGGCGGGACCGAAGTGCTGTTGATGCGTAACATCTAAGCAGTATTCTGCTTAAGGAGCCCGGCCTGCCGGTGATAGTGATCTTCGAGATGCTATCGTCGGGCAGGCCGGGCTTTTTTTGTACTTTCCAGGCGTATCGCATAGACCTTGAACAGCTTTTTGCGTGTCCTGTATTGCGCGAAGCGTCGTAGCGAGATAAAACGACTAAACAACCATTTAGCATAGTTATAATCTATCGAGTAGATTTGTATGATAGCTACAGTGTTTTAAGGAGGGCAATCCACATGACCAACAGTGAGCTCGACATTCAAATTCCCGACGCTGAAGCAGTGATCGCTGCATTGGCTCTGGAGCCTCACATGGAAGGCGGTTTCTACCGAAGAACTTTTCAATCCGATCACCACGCTATAGTCGAGATCAATGGCGGTCAACGTCACTTGATGACTTCAATTTATTACTTGCTGACCAAGGATTCGCCGATCGGTCATTTCCACCTGAATCAATCGGACATCGTTCATTACTACCATTTGGGAAACCCGATTCAGTACAGCCTGATTTTTCCAGACGGCACGTTGAATACTGTGGTGATGGGCAGCGACGTTATCGCCGGGCAATGTTTGCAGCTGCATGTACCTGGTGGTGTCTGGAAAGCTTCGCAGCTTATGGATGGTTTAGCGGAATACGGTTTGATCAGTGAAGCGGTTTCACCAGGGTTTGATTTTGCAGATATGGAGATGGGCTGTCGGCAGAAGCTCAGTGAGCAGTTTCCTGAGCATTCAGAGCTGTTTGGAAAGCTGACGCAAGGATGAAGGGTTTAGGTGAATCGAGGGCTGCAAAATCTGCGTGTAACCGGGCTAATCTGGAAACACTTTGTTACGTGTAATGTATATTATGTTAAACGAGGTGCTATGTTAGAAATGTTCATGAGCCTCGTAAGGTACTGATTCGACAAACCCGCTTCTGCCGTCCACTCTCTCAAAGGGCCATGTGCTTCATGTTCATGGCAAGTCTTTGAATGAGGTGGCAGTCGGTGAAGCTGATTCAGTGCCGTTTCTCTTCAGGTCAGCGTGTACCGCTGCTCGTGCAAGCTGGTGATGCCGCGCCGTTGCCCATACTCATCCCGTTCATCTACGTTCAACTCAAGCTCAGGCACCGCGCTTACAACACTGCTGCGGCGCACCTGCGGGCAATCCAGGCTTTCTACACCTATGCCAAAAGTAGAGATCTGGATATTGATAACGCTATCTTGGCCTGCCACTTTGAGGCGATTCTGGCTTTACTGGACGGTTACGCCACCTGGCTTCAGAGCGGCCGGCAAGCCGATAATCTGATCGCCCGAATCGGCACAGCTCAAACGGCAGCTTTTCCGAAGATCAATCCGCGAACCCGTGACCAGTACCTGCGGTTGCTGAAGCAGTATCTGTCCTGGTGCGTCACCCGTTACATTCCGCGCGCCCGCCAGAACTCAACCACCCTGGCTAACATCGAGGTCGTATTTGCAGATGTCGCCGACGTCATTGAGCGGCGCTTTGAGAGCCATATCATCAATGCTCAGCCAGACCGCACTCGTTACCGAAGCCTGACAGATACTCAACTCCAGATCATTCGCACACTGATTCACCCGGGCAACGCAGAGAATCCGTTTCCGGAACGACTGCAGTTACGCAATTGGCTAATGATTGAATTGCTGCTGGAGACTGGTATCCGTCGCGGAGAGCTACTGAAGCTCTACACCACGGATATCAATCAGGGTTCTCAGCATGCCTATGTCAGCATCAATGATCGTGAGCATGATCCAGGCGACCCGCGCGCCGAAGAGCCTGCGCTGAAAACACATGGCCGTACTGTGGGGGTCTCTGCGCAATTGTATGGGGTCTATGAGCGCTATATCCAAGGCGAACGACGTCCGCTGCGTAACGGCAAACCGATGAAGCTGCCCTTTCGGTATTTGTTCATTTCCGACAGAGGGCGGCCGCTGTCGATTCGCGCGCTGTCCAGCGTCCTCGATCGTCTGTTTTTAACGATCGAACTGGCTCATCCTGGAGTTTTTCCTACACTCTCAGCGCATGACTTTCGTCACACCTTTGCTGACCGCTTCCTGGCCTATCTCCTCGAAACGCGCGGCTATGATTTAGAACGTGCGATGGATGAACTTCGTCGGATATGTGGCTGGTCAGACACCTCAACGATGCCACGTCGTTACGCGAGTCGCTATCTGGCCGATTCGGCCAATATTCACAACGCTCAGCGGGCCACGGCCGCCTGGAGTCGAGTTAAAAGTTGAGGAGGTCTGCCATGGCCAAATACACCGACAAACAGTACGAATCACCCTCCTCTTCTTCACCTGTCTATGTGTTCAACGGGCCTCCCCTAATCGCTATTCGTACCCGCACCAATGACCAGCCCAAATACGTAGACACCCGATTGAGTATCTGGACGTGGTATGACGGCGGCGTCGCAATGAAACGGCGTTTTTCAAGGTAGTTGTCGCGTCAACCGTCCAGCTATGCCGCTCTTTTCTCGTCCTGG
>NZ_AZRW02000014.1 GCF_000512695.2 Pseudomonas sp. QTF5
AAAACAGTATTGCAGAAAAGGGGGTAACCATAGATGTGGGAGCGGGCTTGCTCGCGAAGGCGGCCTGACAGGCGATAAAAAAATCTCCCGCAACCAACAATTGCGGGGGATTTTTTTATGCCCGAAAGATCTTAGCGCTGATGCACCAGACTCCCTGCCGCATACGTCTGCAAAACAGTCCGGTCATCCCCCAGCGTCATCAATACAAACAACGTCTCGGCAATGTTATTGGCCTGCTTCAGGCGATAGCTGAGCAGTGGCGTGGCGTTGTAGTCCAGCACCAGGAAGTCTGCGTCGCTGCCCGGTTGCAGGGTACCGATCTTGTCCTCCAGTCGTAGTGCGCGGGCACCGCCGAGGGTGGCCAGGTACAGCGACTTGAACGGGCTCAGCCGTGCGCCTTGCAGTTGCATGACTTTGTAGGCTTCGTTCAGGGTTTGCAGCAGCGAGAAACTGGTCCCGCCACCAACGTCCGTGCCCAGGCCGACATTCAGTTTGTGCTTCTCAGCCATCGGCAGATTGAACAGGCCGCTGCCGAGGAAGAAATTCGAGGTCGGGCAGAAGGCGATCGCCGAGCCGGTCTCGGCCAGTCGGGCACATTCGTCGTCGCACAGGTGCACGCCGTGGGCGAACACCGAGCGTTCACCGAGCAGTTGGTAGTGATCGTAGACATCCAGGTAGCCCTTGCGCTCCGGGAACAGCGCCTTGACCCATTCGACTTCCTTGAGGTTTTCGCTGATGTGGGTCTGCATGTACAAGTCGGGGTATTCGCTGAGCAACTGGCCGGCGAGGGTCAGTTGTTCCGGGGTGCTGGTCGGGGCGAAGCGCGGGGTGACCGCGTAGTGCAGGCGACCCTTGCCGTGCCAGCGCTCGATCAGCGCCTTGCTTTCGACGTAACTCGATTCGGCAGTGTCGGTCAGGTAGTCCGGCGCGTTGCGGTCCATCATTACCTTGCCGGCGATCATTCGCAGGTCCAGCTGTTCGGCAGCCTCGAAGAACGAGTTCACCGATTGCGGATGCACGCTGCCGAACACCAGCGCAGTGGTGGTGCCGTTGCGCAGCAGTTCCTTGATGAAAATATCCGCGACTTCATCTGCATGGGCCTTGTCGGCGAACTGGCTTTCGCACGGGAAGGTGTAGGTGTTCAGCCAGTCCAGCAGTTGCTCGCCGTAGGCGCCGACCATGCCGGTTTGCGGCAAATGGATGTGGGTGTCGATGAAGCCGGGGGTGATCAGTGCGTCCTGATAATGAGTGATCTCGATGTCGGCCGGCAGTTTCGGCAGCAATTCGCTGGCGTGGCCGATGGCGCTGATCTGGCCGTTATCGACCACCAGCAGGCCGTCTTCGAAATACTCGTACGAGGCTTCGATACCCACTTGGGCGGGGTCGGCGATGCTGTGCAGAATGGCGGCGCGGTAGGCTTTGCGAGTCTGGGGCATGGGGTTCTCAATTCGTGGCTTGGTTCGAAGCTTTTCAGTTCGAAACTTTTCAATTCGAAGCTTGGCTGCGGCGTGAAGCAGGCAGCAGTTTGGCGATCGATGATCCGGCGCTGGCGGTGTGCTGGCCGAAATTCGCGTTATAGGTGGCGATGATTTCGCCGGCGATGGAGATGGCGATTTCCACAGGCAACTTGCCTTTGACTTCGCCGATACCCATCGGGCAGCGCATGCGTTGCAGCACGCTGCTATCGAAACCGCGGTCACGCAGGCGATGTTCGAACTTCACCCGTTTGGTCTTCGAACCGATCAGGCCGAAGTAGGCGAAGTCGTTGCGCTTGAGGATCGCGGCGGTGAGTTCAAGGTCGAGTTGGTGGTTGTGGGTCATGACGATGCAGTAGCTGCCGGTGGGCAGATCATCCACTTCATCCAGCGGTTCTTCGGTGACGATCTTGCGCACGCCGTGGGGAATCTGTTCGGGGAATTCGGCTTCCCGTGAGTCGATCCAGCGCACCCGGCAGGGCAGGCTGGCGAGCAGCGGCACCAGCGCCCGACCGACGTGGCCGGCGCCGAACACGGCAATCTGCGCCTGGACCTGGCCCATCGGTTCGAACAGCAATACGGTCACGCCACCGCAGCACTGGCCCAGGCTGGCGCCGAGGCTGAAGCGCTCCAGATGGGTGTCCTGTCGGCCGCTGGCCAGCATCTCGCGGCCGATCTGCATGGCCTTGTATTCCAGATGCCCGCCACCGATGGTGTCGAATGTTTGCGTGGCGCTGATGACCATTTTCGAGCCAGCATTACGCGGCGTCGAGCCGAGCTCTTCGATGATGGTCACCAACACACAGGGTTCGCCCCGGGTTTGCAGGTCGGCGAGGGCGTCGATCCAGTTGTACATGTTTCACCTCAACATCTCTGTTGTCTGTTCGGGCCTCTTCGCGAGCAAGCCCGCTCCCACATTTGGAATGCATTTCAATGTGGGAGCGGGCTTGCTCGCGAAGGCCGCGCCTCGGTCTAGAGCGAAGCCACCTCGGTTTCAGCTTCCACGGCTTTCACCGCTTTCAACTGACGCATTTGCTCACAGCCCCAGAACACCCGCTCCGGGGTCGCCGGTGCGTCTATTTTCGGTTGATGCTGGTAGTCGCCCAAACTGGCCACGGCGTCCTTGATCGCGCACCACGCGGCGATGCCGAGCATGAACGGCGGCTCACCCACGGCCTTGGAATGGAACACGGTGTCTTCCGGGTTCTTGCGGTTTTCCACCAGCTTCACCCGCAGGTCCAACGGCATGTCCGCCACCGCCGGGATCTTGTAGCTGGCTGGGCCGTTGGTCATCAGTTTGCCTTTGTTGTTCCACACCAGTTCTTCCATGGTCAGCCAACCCATGCCCTGGATGAAACCACCTTCGACCTGACCGATGTCGATGGCGGGGTTCAGCGAGTCGCCGACATCGTGAAGGATGTCGGTGCGCAGCATCTTGTACTCGCCGGTCAGGGTATCGACGATCACCTCGGCGCAGGCCGCACCGAAGGCGTAGTAGTAGAACGGCCGCCCCCGCGCCTGACTGCGGTCGTAGTAGATTTTCGGGGTCTTGTAGAAACCGGTACTCGACAGCGAGACCTGGGCGAAATACGCCTGCTGGATCAGCGATTCGAAGGTGAGGATGTGATCGCGAACCCGCACGTGACCGTTGTGGAATTCCACGTCTTCTTCACTGACCTTGTATTGCCGCGCAGCGAATTCCACCAGGCGTTTCTTGATGATTTCAGCCGCGTTCTGCGCCGCTTTACCGTTCAAGTCGGCACCACTGGAAGCCGCGGTCGGCGAAGTGTTCGGGACCTTGTCGGTGTTGGTCGCGGTGATCTGGACGCGGTCCATTTCCACCTGGAACACTTCAGCCACGACTTGCGCAACCTTGGTGTTCAGACCCTGGCCCATTTCGGTGCCGCCGTGGTTCAGGTGGATGCTGCCGTCGGTATAAATGTGGATCAGTGCACCGGCCTGATTGAGGAAGCTGGCGGTGAAGGAGATACCGAATTTCACCGGGGTCAGCGCCAGGCCTTTTTTCAGGATCGGGCTGTGGGCGTTGTAACGACGAATCGCTTCGCGGCGCTCGGCGTACTGGCTGCTTTCTTCCAGTTCGGCGGTCATTTCCTCGAGCATGTTGTGCTCGACGGTCTGATAGTAATGGGTGACGTTGCGCTCGTTCTTGCCATAGTAGTTGGCCTTGCGCACCGCCAGTGGATCGAGGCCCAGATGGCGGGCGATGGCATCCATCACTTCTTCGATGGCGACCATGCCTTGCGGGCCGCCGAAACCACGGTAAGCGGTGTTCGATGCGGTGTTGGTCTTGCAGCGGTGGCCGTTGATGGTCGCGTCGCCCAGGTAGTACGAGTTGTCGGCATGGAACATCGCGCGGTCGACAATCGATGCCGACAAATCCGGTGAGCAACCGCAGTTGCCGGCCAGTTCCAGCGCAATGCCGTGCAGGCGGCCGGTGCTGTCGAAGCCCACGTCGTACTCGACGTAGAACGGGTGACGCTTGCCGGTCATCAGCATGTCTTCGACACGCGGCAGGCGCATTTTGGTCGGCTGACCGGTCAGGTGCGCAATCACCGCGCACAGGCATGCCGGGCTTGCCGCTTGCGTTTCCTTGCCGCCGAAACCACCGCCCATGCGGCGCATGTCGACGACGATTTTGTTCATCGACACATCCAGCACTTCCGCCACCAGTTTCTGCACTTCGGTGGGGTTCTGGGTCGAGCAGTAAACGATCATGCCGCCGTCTTCAGTCGGCATCACCGAAGAGATCTGGGTTTCCAGATAAAAGTGTTCCTGACCGCCGATGTGCAGCGTGCCTTGGATGCGATGCTCGGCAGTAGAAAGTGCGGTGGCCGAATCGCCGCGCTGATGCGTATGACTGTCGAGCACAAAGTGGCGTTTGCGCAGAGCTTCGACCACGTCCAATACAGGTTCGAGATCTTCGTATTCGATGATCGCGGCCATGGCCGCTTTGCGCGCAGTTTCCAGGTCTTTTGCCGCCACGGCCAGGACCGGTTGACCGACGAATTGCACGTCATCAATGGCCAGCAACGGGTCGCCCGGCAACAGTGGGCCAATGTCTTTCAGGCCTGGCACATCTTCATGGGTGATGGCGATGCGCACGCCTTCGAAGGCGTAGCAGGGCTTGGTGTCGATGCTGATGATTTTCGCGTGGGCGCGGTCTGACAGCCGTGCGTAAACGTGCAGCTGATTGGGGAATTCCAGCCGATCGTCGATGTACTGCGCTTCACCGGACACATGCTTGTCGGCGCTGTCGTGCTTGACGCTGCGGCCGACTCCGGTGGTCAGGTCCTTGGCGAACAGTTCAGCCAGTTCGGCTTGGGTCTTCTCTACGGCGTGATGATTAGACATAAGCGGTCACCCGAGTCTCGATGTGCGGTGTTTGCAGTTCGATGAAGTATTTACGCAGCAGGTTTTGCGCACTGAGCAGGCGGTATTCCTTGCTGGCGCGGAAGTCCGAGAGCGGCGTGAAGTCTTCGGCCAATGCAGCGCAGGCGCGTTCGATGGTGGCGTTGTTGAACGGCGCACCCAGCAGGGCGGCTTCGCAGTTCTTGGCGCGTTTTGGAATGGCCGCCATGCCGCCGAAAGCAACGCGGGCGTCGGCGATCACGCCGGTGTCGATGCGCAGGTTGAACGCCGCACAAACGGCGGAAATGTCATCGTCCAGACGCTTCGAAACCTTGTAGGCGCGGAACAGTTGTTCAACGCTGGCGCGCGGCACGATGATCTTTTCGATGAACTCGCTTTCCTGACGCGCAGTGACCCGGTAATCGATGAAGTAATCTTCCAGCGCCATGGTGCGACGAGTTTCACCCTTGCACAGGACGATCTGCGCACCGAGGGCGATCAGCAGCGGTGGCGAGTCACCAATCGGCGAGGCGTTACCGATGTTGCCGCCCAAAGTGCCCTGGTTGCGAATCTGCAAGGAGGCGAAGCGCTGCAGCAATTCGCCGAAGTCCGGGTATTCGGCTTTCAAGGCGTCGTAGCAGTCGGAAAGGGCGGTAGCAGCGCCGATTTCCAGACGATCGTCGAAGCGTTCGATGCGTTTCATTTCGGCGACGTTGCCGACGTAGATCATCACCGGCAAGGTGCGGTGGAACTGGGTGACTTCCAGCGCCAGATCGGTGCCGCCGGCCAACAAGCGGGCCTGTGGATAAGCGTCGTAGAGGTCGGCCAGATCGGCCACGGTCAGCGGCACCAGGCAGCGTTTGTCGCCACTGTTGAGTTCGCCGATGTCGGTGGGAGCGATGGCTTTCAGACGAGCGATGGTGTTCGCTTCTCGCGCATCGAACTGGTCGGGTTGTTTACCGCAGCAGGATTGCTCGGCGGCGGCCAGGATCGGCCGATAACCGGTGCAGCGGCAGAGGTTGCCGGCTAGCGCTTCGTGGGCTTTATGGGCGTCGGGCTCGTCGCTGTTCTTTTGCAGCGCGAACAGCGACATCACGAAGCCCGGCGTGCAGAAACCGCACTGCGAGCCGTGGCACTCGACCATGGCTTTTTGCACGCTGTGCAGTTCGCCTTGGTGCTTGAGGTCTTCGACGCTGATCAGTTGCTTGCCGTGCAAGGAGGAGACGAACGTCAGGCACGAGTTGAGGCTGCGATAGCGAATGTGTTCGCGGCCATCGTCGTCCGTCTGCAACTCGCCGACCACCACGGTGCAGGCGCCACAGTCGCCGCTGGCGCAGCCTTCTTTGGTGCCGGGTTTGCCCACATGTTCGCGCAGGTAATTGAGCACGGTCAGGTTCGGGTCCAGGGCGTGCTCGCTACGGAGTTCCTGGTTTAGTAAAAACTGGATCACGGAAGGCCTCGCAAACTCATTATTGTTGTTAACCGACATGAGCCGAATTTATCAGGTCTGACTTTTCGGTCAATGATTTTCTGACTTAAGGGTCAGGAAATAGCATTTTGTCGATCAACGACTCGTTCCTTCATTATTGACCCTCGCGGGATAGCTTGCCTTTTGCTTGAATCGTGCCAAAAACCGCTGGGTGGGCACTCCGCCATGACCCATCAATTGCGCTACACTGCGCCGCTTGTGCAGATCGAAGAGTTTGAAGGACAACCATGACGTTCAAGGCGCCGGACAGCCTCGCCGAGCAAATCGCTCACCACCTCGCCGAACGTATCATTCGCGGTGAAATGAAGCCGGGGGAGCGCATTCAGGAACAGAAGGTCACGCTGGCCCTCAATGTCAGCCGCGGTTCAGTCCGTGAGGCCTTGCTGATTCTCGAGCGCCGCCACTTGATCGCGATTTTGCCGCGACGTGGCGCCCACGTGACCGAACTCACGGCGCACAAGGTGCAGAGCCTGTGCACGTTGATGAGCGAGTTGTACATTCTGCTCGGCAACGCCGTGGCCAGCAGTTGGCAAGTCCAGGCCGACATAGCGCCGTTCGTGCAGATCCAGCAGCGCCTGACCGCCAGCTATGAGCGCCAGGACATCCGCACGTTCGTCGACGAAAGCTTCAGCGTGATGCGCGCCGCGTATCCGTTCGCCAACAACCCGTATTTGCAGGAAACCGTCGAGAATCTGCAGCCGGCCATGAGCCGTGCGTATTTCCTCGCCCTGGATCAGCGCAAGGCCTCGATGAGTGAGTTCCTCGAGCTGTTCGAACGCTTGCTCGCTGCCGTGCTGGCTCGTGACTTTCCTCAGATCCGCGTGGTGCTGACGGCGTATGCCCAGCGCAGCTGCGATCTGGTGGTTTCTGCCCTGACGGTCGCTTAAGCGTGCGGCTAAAGTGCATCAAACTGGCGGGGTTCAAATCCTTCGTCGACCCGACCACGGTGAACTTCCCCAGTAACATGGCTGCGGTGGTCGGGCCCAATGGTTGCGGCAAATCGAACATCATCGACGCCGTGCGTTGGGTGATGGGCGAGAGCTCGGCCAAGAACTTGCGCGGCGAGTCGATGACTGACGTCATCTTCAACGGCTCGACCAGCCGTAAACCGGTGAGCCAGGCGAGCATTGAGCTAGTGTTCGATAACTCCGACGGCACTCTGCTCGGCGAGTGGGCTGCCTATGCGGAAATTTCCATTCGCCGCAAAGTGACCCGCGACAGCCAGACCACCTACTACCTCAACGGCACCAAATGCCGGCGCCGCGATATCACCGACATCTTTCTGGGTACGGGCCTGGGCCCGCGCAGCTATTCGATTATCGAGCAGGGGATGATCTCCAAGCTGATCGAGTCCAAGCCCGAAGACCTGCGCAATTTCATCGAAGAAGCCGCCGGTATTTCCAAGTACAAGGAACGTCGGCGCGAGACTGAAAACCGTATCCGCCGCACCCACGAAAACCTTGCCCGCCTGACAGACCTGCGCGAAGAACTCGAGCGTCAGCTTGAACGCTTGCACCGCCAGGCCGAGGCCGCCAAGAAGTATCAGGAATACAAAGGCGAAGAGCGCCAGCTCAAGGCCCAGCTGTCGGCCCTGCGCTGGCAGGCGTTGAACGAACAGGTCGGCCAGCGCGAGTCGATCATCGGCACTCAGGAAATCACCTTCGAAGCCCTGGTGGCCGAGCAACGCAATGCCGACGCGGCCATCGAACGCCTGCGTGACGGTCATCACGATCTGTCCGAACGCTTCAATCTGGTGCAGGGGCGTTTTTATTCGGTCGGTGGTGACATCGCGCGGGTCGAGCAAAGCATCCAGCACGGTCAGCAGCGCTTGCGTCAGCTACAGGACGACCTGAAGGAAGCCGAGCGCGCGCGGCTGGAAACCGAGTCTCACTTGGGCCACGACCGCACCTTGCTGCTGACCTTGGGCGAAGAGCTGGACATGCTCACGCCGGAACAGGAAGTCACCAGCGCCGCCGCCGAAGAAGCCGCCGCGGCATTGGAAGAATCCGAAACCACCATGCACGGTTGGCAGGAGCAGTGGGACACCTTCAACCTCACCGCCGCCGAGCCCCGTCGTCAGGCGGAAGTCCAACAGTCGCGGATCCAGCAGCTGGAAACCAGCATGGAACGTTTGGCCGATCGCCAAAAGCGTCTTGGCGACGAGCGCGCGTTGCTGTCGGCGGACCCGGAAGACGCGGCGATCATGGAGCTCTGCGAGCAGTTGGCTGCGTCCGAGGCCACTCTGGAAGACTTGCAGGCCAGCGAAGAGGCTCAGGTCGAACGGCTTGAGCAACTGCGTCAGGAATTGCAATTAGCGCTGCAAAATCAGCAGCAAGCCCAAGGTGATTTACAGCGGCTCAACGGTCGACTGGCGTCGTTGGAAGCCTTGCAGCAAGCCGCGCTCGATCCCGGCACCGGCACTGCCGAATGGCTGCGCGAACAGCATCTGGCGGATCGTCCGCGTCTGGCCGAAGGCCTGAAGGTCGAGGCCGGTTGGGAACTGGCGGTGGAAACCGTACTCGGCGCCGACCTGCAAGCGGTGCTGGTGGATGACTTCGGTGATTTCGATCTGGCCGGGTTTGCCCAAGGCGATTTGCGCCTGCTCAGCCCGGCCAGCGATGGCGCGCGCATGCCTGGCAGTTTGCTCGACAAGGTCGAGGCGCAGATTGATTTGTCGCCATGGCTGGGGCAGGTCAAACCGGTCGACAGCCTTGAGCAGGCCTTGGCCTTGCGCGGGCAATTGGCCGCCGGGCAAAGCCTGATCAGCCGCGACGGTTACTGGGTCGGCCGACACTTTTTGCGTGTGCGCCGGGCCAGCGAAGCGGAAAGCGGCGTACTCGCCCGTGGCCAGGAAATCCAGCGGTTGGGCGTTGAGCGCGAAGAGCGCGAAGCCACGGTCGAAACCCTGGAAACCCAACTTCAAAATCTCAGGGCGCAACAGCGTCAGCAGGAAAACGGCCGCGAACATTTGCGCCGTCTGCTGCAAGACGAAGCCCGTCAGCAAGGCGAATTGAAAGCCCAGTTGTCCGCCGGTAAAGCCAAGGTCGAGCAGTTGACCCTGCGCCGCACCCGTCTCGATGAAGAACTCACCGAGCTGAGCGAGCAGCGCGCGCTGGAACACGAAAACATCGGCGAAGCACGCCTGCAATTGCAGGAAGCCCTCGACAGCATGGCGCTGGACACCGAGCAGCGTGAGTTGCTGCTGGCCCAGCGCGACAGCTTGCGCGAACGCCTCGACCGGGTGCGTCAAGAAGCCCGGCAGCACAAGGATCACGCGCATCAATTGGCGGTGCGCCTCGGTTCGCTGAAGGCGCAACACGATTCCACTCGTCAGGCCCTCGAACGGCTGGAAATGCAGTCCGAGCGTCTGACCGAGAAGCGCGAACAACTGAGCCTCAACCTGGAGGAGGGCGAGGCGCCGCTGGAAGAGCTGCGGCTGAAACTCGAAGAGCTGCTCGACAAACGCATGACCGTCGATGAAGAACTCAAGACCGCGCAAATCGCCCTGGAAGACGCCGACCGCGAACTGCGTGATGCTGAAAAGCGCCGCACTCAGGCCGAGCAGCAATCCCAGTTGATTCGCAGCCAGCTCGAGCAGCAGCGCATGGAATGGCAAGCGCTGACGGTGCGGCGCAAGGCCCTTGAAGATCAACTGCTGGAAGACGGTTATGACCTTCATGGCGTGCTCGCCACGCTGGTAGCCGAGGCTAACGAGAAGGACGCCGAAGAAGAACTCGAACGCATTGCCGCGCGGATTCAGCGCCTCGGCGCGATCAACCTCGCGGCCATCGACGAATACCAGCAACAATCCGAGCGTAAACGTTATCTGGATGCTCAGAACGACGATCTGGTGGAAGCGCTGGACACGCTCGAGAACGTGATTCGCAAGATCGACAAGGAAACCCGAAACCGCTTCAAAGATACCTTTGATCAGATCAATGGCGGTTTACAGGCCCTTTTCCCAAAAGTTTTCGGTGGAGGACGCGCGTATTTGGAACTGACGGGCGAAGATCTACTCGATACAGGGGTAACGATCATGGCGCAGCCGCCAGGAAAGAAGAACAGCACCATCCATTTGCTCTCCGGTGGCGAAAAAGCCCTGACCGCATTGGCCCTGGTATTTGCCATCTTCAAGTTGAACCCGGCGCCGTTCTGCATGCTCGATGAGGTTGACGCGCCATTGGATGACGCTAACGTTGGACGCTACGCACGGCTGGTCAAAGAGATGTCGCAGACGGTGCAGTTCATCTACATCACCCACAACAAGATCGCCATGGAAATGGCCGATCAATTGATGGGGGTGACGATGCACGAACCGGGTTGTTCGCGTCTGGTGGCGGTGGATGTGGAGGAGGCGATGGCCATGGTGGACGCTTGAGTCATTGCTTGTAGGGCAAGTATTTTTGAGCTGTAGGGCTTTTTACCTGCCTTGACTTGCTGGCCAATCGACATATTCGCGCAAGCCATTGTGACAGACGGTGTAAAGTTGCCTTTGGTCGTGCTAGTTTAATGTCAATTTTTCGTATACGTGGGCAAAACGCCTGTCAGAACATAGAGTTGGCGCCACGTTTTAAAGCGGTTTACACAATGTAAACCCCTTATTTTTCAGCATTTTTCATAGAGGCACGGGATTAAATGGAAATCGGTCTGCGCGAGTGGCTGATCGTCATCGGCATTATTGTCATTGCCGGTATTCTTTTCGATGGCTGGCGTCGCATGCGCGGCGGCAAGGGAAAACTGAAATTCCGTCTTGACCGAAGTTTGTCCAATCTGCCGGACGAGGACACCAGCGCCGAGCTGTTGGGCCCGCCCCGCGTGCTGGATAACCATAAAGAGCCGCAACTGGACGAGCATGATCTGCCGTCGGTGAGCATGCCTGCCCGTGAACCTCGCGAGTCGGGTTCCAAGCGTGGCAAGCGTGGCCATGGCGAGCCATCGCAAGGCGACTTGAACCTCAACCTGGACCTGGACGGCGGCCCGAGCTTCAACAGCCGTGACGACGATTTCCCGGATGACACCAAGCCCGCCAGCTCGGCCGATAAAGATCAGCCGCAAGCCGAAGAAGTGCTGGTGATCAGCGTGATCTGCCGCGACCCGGCCGGCTTCAAGGGCCCGGCACTGTTGCAGAACATTCTGGAAAGCGGTCTGCGTTTCGGCGAGATGGACATTTTTCACCGTCACGAAAGCATGGCCGGTAACGGCGAAGTCCTGTTCTCCATGGCCAATGCGGTCAAGCCAGGTGTCTTCGATCTGGATGACATCGATCATTTCAGCACCCCGGCAGTGAGCTTCTTCCTCGGTCTGCCAGGCCCGCGTCATCCCAAGCAAGCCTTCGACGTGATGGTGGCTGCGGCACGCAAACTGTCCCAGGAGCTGAACGGCGAACTGAAAGACGACCAGCGCAGCGTGCTGACCGCCCAGACTATCGAGCACTACCGTCAGCGCATCGTCGAGTTCGAACGCCGCGCCCTGACCCAGAAGCGCTGATATTGCATGACCGGGGCGGGCTTCTGTGGTGAGTGGGGGCTTGTTGTGGCGAGGGAGCTTGCTCCCGCTGGGTCGCGAAGCGGCCCCATTCATTTCGGCAACTCCGCTTATTCAAGTGCACCGCATTAGCTGATTTTTGCGACGGCTTCGCCGCCGAGCGGGAGCAAGCTCCCTCGCCACAGTGTCCAAGGCTTTGCGCTACTGTATTTAAAAAATTGAGCAGCCTCGGCTGCTCTTTTGCTTTATGAGAGAACACCCATGACCGCCGCCAAAACCCGCATTCTAGAGCTACGCGCCGAGCTCGATCAGCACAACTATCGTTACCACGTGCTGGACGAACCCAGTATTCCGGACGCCGAATACGATCGCTTGTTCCACGAGCTCAAGGCCCTCGAAGCGGCCCATCCCGAGCTGATCACCAGCGATTCGCCGACCCAGCGTGTCGGCAGCGCGGCATTGTCGGCGTTCACTCAGGTGCGTCACGAAGTGCCAATGCTCAGCCTGGGCAACGCCTTCGAAGAAACCGATATGCGTGAGTTCGATCGCCGGGTAACGGAAGGGCTGGACCTGCCGGTCGGCGACCTGTTCGGCAGTGGCGCGTCGGTGGAGTACAGCTGCGAACCCAAGCTCGATGGCCTGGCGGTCAGTCTGCTCTATCAGGACGGTGTGCTGGTGCGCGGCGCCACCCGCGGCGATGGCACCACCGGCGAAGACATCAGCGTCAACGTGCGCACCGTGCGCAATATCCCGCTCAAGCTGCATGGCACCGGCTGGCCGGCGACCCTGGAAGTGCGTGGCGAAGTGTTCATGTCCAAGGCCGGTTTCGAGCGGCTCAACGCCACGCAACTGGAAGCGGGTGGCAAGACCTTCGCCAACCCGCGTAACGCAGCGGCAGGCAGTTTGCGGCAGCTGGATTCGAAGATCACCGCCAACCGTCCGCTGGAATTCTGCTGCTACGGTATCGGTCAGATTTCTGCGGATATCGCCGACACGCACATTGGCAATCTGCAGCAACTCAAAGCCTGGGGTCTGCCGGTCAGTCATGAGCTGAAGCTGGCGCATGGCGTCGAAGAATGCCTGGATTACTACCGCGACATCGGTGAGCGTCGCAATGCGCTCCAGTATGAAATCGACGGCGTGGTGTTCAAGGTCAACAGCATCGCGTCCCAGCGCGAACTGGGTTTTCGCGCTCGCGAGCCGCGTTGGGCGATTGCCCACAAATTCCCGGCCATGGAAGAACTCACCGAATTGCTCGACGTGGAATTCCAGGTTGGTCGCACCGGTGCCGTGACGCCAGTGGCGCGCTTGAAACCGGTCAGGGTCGCGGGTGTCACCGTGGCCAATGCGACCTTGCACAACATGGATGAAGTTGCGCGGCTGGGCCTGATGATTGGCGATACGGTGATCATCCGCCGCGCCGGTGACGTGATTCCGCAAGTGGTGCAAGTGGTCACCGAGCGCCGTCCGGAGGATGCCCGGCCAGTACAGATTCCCGAGCAGTGCCCGGTTTGCGGCTCTCATGTCGAGCGCACGCAACTGGTCAAGCGCAGCAAGGGCCGCGAGACCATCAGCGAAGGCGCGGTGTATCGCTGCGTCGGCCGTCTGGCCTGCGGTGCGCAACTCAAGCAAGCGATCATTCACTTCGTTTCGCGCCGCGCCATGGACATCGAAGGCCTGGGCGAGAAGAGCGTCGAGCAATTGGTCGACGAAGGCCTGGTGAGTTCGCCGGCCGATCTCTATGCCCTGACGTTCGAGCAGATCGTCGACCTGGAAGGCTTTGCCGAGCTGTCGAGCAAGAACCTGCTCGGCGCTATCGAAGACAGCAAGCAGCCGAGTCTGGCGCGGTTCATCTACGCCTTGGGCATTCCTGATGTCGGCGAAGAGACGGCCAAGGTCCTTGCGCGCTCTCTCGGCTCGGTGGAGCGGGTTCAGCAGGCGTTGCCGCACGTGCTCACGTACTTGCCGGATGTCGGGCTGGAAGTGGCTCACGAGATTCACAGCTTCTTCGAAGATGCGCACAACCAGCAGGTGATCAAGGATCTGCTCAAGCATGGCCTGCAGATTCAGGATCAGGGCGAGCTGGGTGCCGAATTTTCCGCCAGTACCACACTGGGCGGCTTTCTCGACAAGTTGCACATTCCGTCGGTCGGGCCGGGCGGGGCGCAGAAGCTTGCGGATAAGTTCGGTTCGCTCGAAGCGGTGATGAGTGCTGATTGGCTGGACATGCGTCAGGCACTGCCGGAGAAACAGGCAACCTCGGTTCGGGAGTTCTTTGCGGGGGCGGAAAATCGTCAGCTCGCCGAGGCCGCCGAAAAGCAGCTGCGTGATTTCGGCATGCATTGGCAGAGCGAAAAGAAAGTCGTCGAAGGGTTGCCGCTGGCCGGGCAGACCTGGGTGCTGACCGGTTCGCTGGAGCTGATGAGTCGCGATGTCGCCAAGGACAAACTGGAAAGCCTCGGCGCCAAGGTGGCCGGTTCCGTGTCGGCCAAGACCCATTGTGTGGTCGCTGGTCCAGGCGCGGGTTCGAAGCTGGCCAAGGCCAATGAGTTGGGGTTGAAGGTGCTGGATGAAGAGGCGTTTGTCGGGTTTCTGAAGAAACACGGTATCGGCGTTTAACTGATCGTTCCCACGCTCTGCGTGGTAACGCATCCCGTGACGCTCTGCGTCACAGCGGACGCGGAGCGTCCGGGGCGGCATTCCCACGCAGAGCGTGGGAACGATCATGCCTGAGGAATGATCTAGTCTTCGCAGGCCCCAGGGAGAGATCGCCATGTACCGCTTCTTCGAACAGCTCAGTTCACGCATCGCCGCGCCTTTCGTGGGTGAGCGTTCGCGCAACAGCAAGGTCTGGCATTGCCGCTGCGGGCAGTCGCTGTTCTTTCGCAACAGCCAGTGCCTGGCCTGTTCGGCGGCGCTGGGTTATCAGCCGCAGCAGAGTCGCTTGGCGTCGTTGCAGCCCGGCCCGCAAGCGGATACCTGGTTGCTCGACGCCGATCCCGACGCCGGTGTATTTCGCCGCTGCGCCAATCTCGATTCTCCGGCCGCGTGCAACTGGCTACTGCAGGCCAATGATCACGATACGTTGTGCATCGCCTGTAGCCTGAATCGCACCATTCCCGACCTGTCGATCCCCGAGAATCACGAGCACTGGCGCAAAGTGGAAATCGCCAAGCGTCGTCTGGTGGCGCAGCTGATCAATCTGGGCTTGCAGGTCATTGCGAAATCCATGGACGAAGACGTCGGTCTGGCCTTCGACTTCATGGGTATCGACCTTGAAGGCAAGCCACCGACCACCGGGCACGCCAACGGTCTGATCACCCTCGATATCAAAGAAGCCGATGACGCCCACCGCGAACAGGTTCGCGTACAGATGCACGAACCTTATCGCACGCTGCTCGGTCACTTTCGTCATGAGGTAGGGCATTACTACTGGGACCGCTTGGTCGCCAACAGTCATTGGCTGGAGCCGTTCCGCGGCCTGTTCGGCGATGAGCGTGAAAGTTATGCCGAGGCCCTTGAGCGACATTATCAGCAAGGCGCGCCGCTTGACTGGCAGCAACATTACGTCAGCGCCTACGCCACCATGCACCCTTGGGAAGACTGGGCGGAAACCTGGGCTCACTACCTGCACATGATGGATGCGGTGGACACCGCCCTGAGTTTTGGCATGAGTGCGCAGGAAATGGATTTCGATTACCAGCCGTTTCCGCCCAGTACGCTATTCGATCCGCAGCACCCCGGCGGCCCGGCGTTCCTGTCGTTCGTCAATGCATGGATCGAACTGGCCGGCATGCTCAATGAATTGTCACGCAGCATGGGTCAGCCGGATTTCTATCCGTTCGTCCTGCCGTCGGCGGTGATTACCAAACTGCACTTCATTCACCTGGTGATTCAGCAGGAGGGCGGCAGGGCGGATGAGGTGTTGGCGCAATAGGATCAAAAGATCGCAGCCTGCGGCAGCTCCTACGCGCCTGTGGGCGCCGCCGCAGGCTGCGATCTTTTAAAGGCCGGCGCATGTCCTTGAAGCAGCTCATATTTTTTAATATCCCCGAACGGTTGTAACTTCGTCTCAGATAGGTACAATGGCGCGGCTCGCCGTCAGGTGAGCGTCGTTATGGTGACCCCATCGGTCCCCCCGCAACGATCAACCGTGAACCCGGTCAGGCCTGGAAGGGAGCAGCCGCAGCGGTGACATTGTGTGCCGGGGTGTGGCTGGTGGGGTCGCCACCATAACGCAGCACGAATCCTCTTTCGTGTTTTCTATCTAAAAATACTGTTTTGTTTTTGCTGCCATGGAGCTCATCCAGGGCGGTTTTTCGTCGTTTCCGAATTAAAGAGCGGGATACAAAAAAAGGAGGCCGATCTGTCTTGTTCGACAGGTCGGCCTCCTTTTTTCATTACTGGCACTAAGGCTTGGACAAGGCCTGGTCAACCGCTGCGATCAGCTTTCCCAGATCCTTCGGGGTGGCTTTGTGTATGACGTTGAACAGGTACGCCCGCTGTTCATCTTCGTCGCCCATATCTGCGAAAAAGGCTTTCAGCTTTACGCCCAGCACGTCGGCTAGCAAAAACAATGCTTCCACGCTGGGGGTATAGGTGCCCGTTTCGAAGCGGCTGATGGTTTTGGGGTCAAAACCGGTTTTTTCGCCGAGTTCAGCCTGAGTAAGCCCTGCGACCTTGCGGTAGCGTCGGATGGCTGGACCCAAACTTGAAATTTGCATCGCTCAATTCCCATTTAGAATCAAGAACTTAACGATAGATTTTTGCATTAGACAACTGCATGATCCATCACCTTGCTTTGCAAAATGTGATGCATTTCGTAGAATCGCCGCTTCGGAAAGGTTTTTAGTGGTCTGCCTTCTGAAGTTTAGGCGATATGAAAAAGCCAGCATTGTCTTCTCTTGCCCGGTGTGCGGAGAAGCCCTTGGCGGTCTGAAACCCCTCGCAAAATGTTACCGGGGTCGGTGTTGCTACCTTGCCCAAGGCCTTTGAGCCTGGTTGTTCTGCAGCGATCCGGAGGCCATCAAATGTTGTTCATGGAGTGATAACGTGTCTCTGCGCCGTACTTCTCAAAATATCTCTTCCGGGCATTCTGCGCTGGTCGAGCGGTACCTCCGCTAGCGACAGTGAGCCTCACTCATGGATGAGAAATACCGCAGGGCCGTGGATGCCGCCGCTATTTTTTCCGAGACCGATCTGAATGGCCGGATTACCTATGTCAACGACCAATTCTGCGCTGTATCCGGCTATAGCCGTGAGGAGCTGCTGGGGCAGAACCATCGTCTGCTGAACTCCGGCTTGCATTGCGCCGATTTCTTCGCCGCCATGTGGCGCACCATCGCCCTGGGTAATATCTGGAAGGGCGAGATCTGTAATCGCGCCAAGGATGGCAGCCTGTATTGGGTCGATAGCACCATGGTGCCGGTGTTCGATGAAGCCAAAGGGCGCATTGATCGATACCTGTCGATTCGTTTCGATATCAGCGAAAAACGTCAATTGCTGCAATCTTTGCAATGGCGGGTCGGGCATGACGTGCTGACCGGGCTGCCCAATCGCGCGTTTCTGTCGGATCTGCTGGATCAGGCGCTGGAATTCTCCCTGCATGAAAATATTCCGCTGGCGGTGTGCATGCTTGACCTCGACGGGTTCAAAGCAGTCAACGACGGCTACGGGCACGCCAGTGGCGATATGTTGCTGGTGGAAGTGGCCAAGCGTTTGCGCGACATTGTGCGCGGCGAAGACGTGGTGGCGCGACTGGCCGGTGACGAGTTCGTGCTGGTGTTGCGATATGTGCGTGATCTGCCGGAATTGCACGCAGCACTGAATCGCGTGTTGAGGGCGATTTCCGCGCCGTACGCGCTGTATGGCAAGGACATCAATGTGTTTGCCAGTATCGGCGTCACCCTGTTTCCCCATGACCATGAAGATGCCGAAACCCTGCTGCGTCACGCCGATCAGGCGATGTATGTGGCCAAGCAAAGCGGGCGAAACCGCTTTCATCTGTTCGATGTGTCCCGTGATCAGGAGGTCAAGGCCACTCACCAGACCGTCGAACGGGTGCGTCAGGCGCTGGTCGCCGGTGAATTACGCCTGCATTTTCAGCCCAAGGTGAACATGCGCCATGGCGTGGTCGTCGGTTTCGAGGCGTTGTTGCGTTGGGAGCACCCGCAAAACGGCTTGGTGTCACCTCGGGAGTTTTTGCCGCTGGTGGAGGATACTGACCTGATCATCGATATCGGTGAATGGGTGATGGATCAGGTTCTGTCGCAATTGCACCGTTGGCAGCAGGCCGGGCAGGACTGGCCGGTGAGTATCAATATCGCGGCGCGACATTTTCAGCGCGCCGATTTCGTCGACCGACTCAAGCACGTACTCGCTCGACATGCTCAGGTCGCCCCGCAGATGCTCGATCTGGAAATCGTCGAGTCGGTGGCGATCGAGAATATCCAGCATGTCAGCGCCTGTTTGCAGGCCTGTCAGGCGTTGGGGGTGCAGTTTTCCCTGGGTGACTTTGGCACGGGTTATTCGTCCCTGAGCCACCTCAAGCGATTACGCACCCAAACCATCAAGATCGATAAGTCATTCGTGCGTGACATTCTGATCGATCGTGATGATCTGGCTCTGACCACGGCGGTGATTGGCCTGGCCCGGGCCTTCGGCCGGCAAGTGATAGCCGAGGGGCTGGAAAGCGTTGAGCACGGTGAATTGCTGTTGCGGCTGGGATGCGAAGTCGCTCAAGGTTATTTCATCGCCCGCCCGATGCCGCCCGGTGAGGTGCCGGACTGGGTGGCGGGGTTTGTCGCTCCGTCGCAATGGCAAGCGCTCGACCAGACAGCCTGAGCCATCATGCGCTACAGGCTGGCATCAGGGTGGCCGGTATAGAGCCGGATGATGTCATCGATCTCCCCGGAGGTTTTCATGTGCTGCAACGTACGCAGAATGCGTTGCACAGGCAGCTTGGGGTCGTTGCGCACGTAGCAACCGACACTTTGTTCGTGCACCAGCGCTACGCTTTGCAGTTGCTGGTCGGGCGCCTCGGCGGCCGCGACGCTCAGGCTGATCAACAGCAATGCCCCCAAGGCAAAACGCATAAACGCTCCGGTTACGGCTCAAACCTGAGCCAATAAAAGTCCCTTAAAGTGCAGCTCAGCCAGATTAGACGAGCGCACCGGATGCAATTTTGGCCTTGCTCCGCTAGCATTAGCCGCTTGTGTTCCTTCGTTGCGACGGTTTTCGATGAGTTATCAGGTTCTTGCACGTAAATGGCGTCCGCGCTCGTTCGGCGAAATGGTCGGCCAGACCCATGTGCTCAAGGCTCTGATCAATGCCTTGGACAGCCAGCGGCTGCACCACGCCTACCTGTTTACCGGTACCCGGGGTGTTGGCAAGACCACCATCGCGCGGATCATCGCCAAATGCCTGAACTGTGAAACGGGTATCACGTCGACCCCTTGTGGCGAGTGCTCGGTGTGCCGAGAAATCGATGAGGGCCGCTTCGTCGACCTGATCGAGATCGACGCCGCGAGCCGGACCAAAGTCGAAGACACCCGCGAGCTGCTCGACAACGTGCAATACGCGCCGAGCCGCGGGCGCTTCAAGGTCTACCTGATCGACGAAGTGCACATGCTCTCCAGCCATTCCTTTAATGCGCTGTTGAAAACCCTCGAAGAGCCGCCACCCTACGTCAAGTTCATCCTGGCCACGACCGATCCGCAGAAACTTCCGGCAACGATTCTTTCGCGTTGCCTGCAGTTCTCCCTGAAGAACATGACCCCGGAGCGGGTGGTCGAGCATCTGACTCACGTGCTCAGCGTCGAGAACGTGCCGTTCGAAGACGATGCGCTGTGGCTGCTGGGCCGAGCCGCCGACGGTTCGATGCGCGACGCCATGAGCCTGACCGACCAGGCCATCGCCTTCGGTGAAGGCAAGGTCATGGCCGCCGACGTGCGGGCGATGCTCGGCACCCTCGATCACGGCCAGGTCTACGACGTCCTGCATGCGCTGATCGAAGGCGACGCCAAGGCGTTGCTCGAAGCGGTGCGCCATCTGGCCGAACAAGGTCCGGACTGGAACGGCGTGCTCTCGGAAATTCTCAATGTGCTGCACCGTGTCGCTATCGCACAGGCCCTGCCTGAAGGCGTCGACAACGGCCATGGCGATCGTGACCGCGTATTGGCTCTGGCCCAGGCATTGCCGGCTGAAGACGTGCAGTTCTATTACCAGATGGGCCTGATCGGTCGCCGGGACTTGCCGCTGGCGCCGGACCCGCGCGGCGGCTTCGAAATGGTCCTGCTGCGAATGCTTGCGTTCCGGCCGGCAGACACTGCAGATGCACCGAGGCAACCGCTAAAGCCAGTGGGGATCAGCCAGGCCACAGTTGATTCCGCAAACTCAGTGGCTGCCGCGCCGGTTGTAGCGCCGGTAGTCGCTGCGGCCGTTGTCCCGGCTCCGGTTGCGCCCGTGGTGGCACTGGCCCCTGTCCCGGTAGCTGCGCCTGAGCCGGTCGCGCCCGTGCCGTTGCCCGTGGTCGCGCCTGAGCCCGAGCCTGTTGTCGTGCCCGTAGCGGTCGAAGAAGTCGTCGATCTGCCCTGGAACGACCCGATAGCGCCCGAAGTTGTCCAGCAGCCCGCCATTGAGCCAGTTCTGGAAATGGCCGGCGAACAACCCGAATTGCCACCGATGCCCATGCCGACGCCGGACAGCGTGGTGCCGGATGCGCCGCAATGGGCTGCTGCGCCGATCCCGGAACCGTCCATGGCCGAAGTCGATGCCGCTACGCCAGGCATGGATCTGGACGACGAACCGCCGCTGGACGAGGACTACATCGAGCCGGACATGGATTCGGCTTATAGCTATCTCGATGAACTGGCCAGTGAGCACACCGCCGAACCTGCGCCGGAACCCGAACCTGAACCGGCCGCGATGCCGGCCACCGGTCTGGCCCTGCAATGGCTGGAATTGTTCCCGAAACTGCCGGTGTCCGGCATGACCGCCAGCATCGCCGCCAACTGCACGCTGATCGCCGTCGATGGCGACAATTGGCTGTTGCACCTGGACCCGGCCCACAGCGCCTTGTTCAACGCGACGCAACAACGTCGCCTCAACGATGCGCTGAATCAGTTTCACGGGCGTACGCTGACCCTGAGCATGGAGCTGATCAAGCCCGAGCAGGAAACCCCGGCCCAGGCCGCATCCCGCCGCCGTGTCAACCGTCAGCGCGAGGCCGAGGAGTCGATCCACGGCGATCCGTTCATCCAGCAAATGATGCAGCAGTTCGGGGCGGTGGTCCGTCACGATACTATTGAACCTGTCGAGGCCCTGGTCAGTCAGGACTAATAACTGAAGGCGCTTGGCCGCATTCGCCGGGCGCTGTTTTTATCCAAGTACTTTTGAGGTGATTCCCATGATGAAAGGTGGCATGGCCGGCCTGATGAAGCAGGCGCAGCAGATGCAGGAAAAAATGGCCAAGATGCAGGAAGAACTGGCCAACGCCGAAGTCACCGGTAAAGCCGGCGGCGACATGGTCACCGTGGTGATGACCGGTCGTCACGACGTCAAGCGCGTGACCATCGATCCAAGCCTGGTCGAAGGCCTGAGCGAAGACGACAAGGAAATGCTGGAGGCGGTATTCGCCGCAGCCGTCAATGATGCTGTGCGCAAGATTGAAGCCAACAGCCAGGACAAAATGTCTGGCGTGACCGCTGGCATGCAATTGCCACCGGGTATGAAACTGCCATTCTGATTCGCCAACGCGCGTCGGATGGGTTACAAAAAAATGCCAGGCATCGCGCCTGGCATTTTTGTTTCTGTTTGTTGGAAGTGTGCTGCCTGTGAGGCAGCCTTCGCGGACAAGCCCGCTCCCACAGGGATCACCTGAATCTTGTGGGAGCGTGGCTTGCCCGCGATGAAGTCACCTCGGTACAACTGACGAAACATCGATCGCGACACCACCACAATAAATGGGTGGTGCGGGTTGCGCGGACTGAGTAATTGACGCTAAACAGAGGCGCGGGTATAAACCGCGTCTCGTTGTTATGTCGGACTTTTCCCCATGAGCTTCAGCCCTTTGATTCGCCAACTGATCGATGCCCTGCGAATTTTGCCGGGTGTGGGTCAGAAAACTGCCCAGCGCATGGCGTTGCAACTGCTTGAGCGTGATCGCAGCGGCGGTTCGCGACTGGCCCAGGCGCTGAGCCAGGCCATGGAAGGGGTGGGCCACTGCCGCTTGTGCCGCACACTGACCGAAGACGATCTGTGCCCGCAATGCGCCGACCCACGCCGCGACGACACCTTGCTGTGTGTGGTGGAAGGTCCGATGGATGTTTACGCGGTGGAGCAGACCGGTTTCCGTGGTCGCTACTTCGTGCTCAAAGGCCACCTGTCGCCGCTCGACGGGCTAGGGCCGGACGCCATCGGCATTCCACAACTGCTGGCGCGGATCGAAGAGGCGGGCACGTTTGCCGAAGTCATCCTCGCCACCAATCCGACGGTAGAAGGTGAGGCCACTGCTCATTACATTGCTCAGCTACTCAACAACAAAGGCCTGATCGCCTCGCGCATCGCCCATGGCGTGCCGTTGGGTGGCGAGCTGGAACTGGTGGATGGCGGGACATTGGCGCATTCGTTTGCCGGGCGTAAGCCGATCTCGCTGTAACGGTGCTGTCTGGACCGGCGCCTTCGCGAGCAAGTCGAATGGCTCGCCTCGGTTTCCTTGATTCACGCAGTCCACTTGAAAACCAAGCAAGCGCTCGGTTAACTTCGCTGAACCTTCAGTGGAGTTCGCCGATGCCTGCCTTTCAGGAATACTTCGATCCCAGCCACCAATTGGTCCGCGACAGCGTCAGACGTTTCGTCGAGCGCGAGATTCTTCCGGATATCGATCAGTGGGAAGAAGCCGAAAGCTTTCCCCGTGAGCTCTACCAGAAGGCCGGCGCGGCGGGGATTCTGGGTATCGGTTATCCCGAAGCCTTGGGCGGCAGCCACGAAGGCGATGTGTTCGCCAAGATCGCTGCCAGTGAAGAGCTGATGCGCTGCGGTTCCGGTGGTCTGGTGGCGGGGCTGGGCTCGCTGGACATCGGTCTGCCGCCGATCCTCAAGGGGGCCAGGCCTGAAGTTCGCGATCGCGTTGTGCCTCAGGTGCTGGCGGGTGAGAAGATCAGCGCCCTGGCCGTTACCGAGCCCAGCGGTGGCTCCGACGTCGCCAACCTGCAAACCCGCGCCGTACGCGACGGCGACTTTTACCGGGTCAGCGGCAGCAAAACCTTCATTACCAGCGGCGTTCGGGCAGATTTCTACACCGTCGCGGTGCGCACCGGTGAGCCTGGGTTTGGCGGCATCAGTTTGTTGCTGATCGAAAAGGATGCGCCCGGTTTCACCGTCGGTCGTCAGTTGAAGAAAATGGGCTGGTGGGCGTCGGACACCGCCGAGCTGTTTTTCGATGATTGTCGGGTGCCGGTGGGTCATCTGATTGGAGCCGAAAACAGGGGCTTTGCCTGCATCATGGGCAACTTCCAGAGCGAGCGTCTGGCCTTGGCGCTGATGGCTAACATGACCGCGCAGTTGGCGCTGGAAGAAAGCCTGAAATGGGCTCGTCAGCGCGAAGCCTTCGGCAAACCCATCGGCAAGTTCCAGGTGCTCAAGCATCGCCTTGCCGAAATGGCGACGGCGCTGGAGGTGTCACGGGAGTTCACTTACCGCCAGGCAGCGAAAATGGCTGCTGGGCAGAGTGTGATCAAGGAGATTTCCATGGCCAAGAATTTTGCCACCGACACGGCTGATCGCATTACGAGCGATGCGGTGCAGATTCTGGGTGGTCTGGGTTATATGCGTGAAAGTCTGGTGGAGCGGCTGTACCGGGATAACCGGATTCTGTCGATCGGCGGCGGGACGCGGGAAGTGATGAACGAGATCATCAGCAAGCAGATGGGGCTCTGAGTTTTGCGGTGTTGCGGCTGACGCTTTCGCGAGCAAGCCCGCTCCCACATTGGGTCACTGTCGGACACAAGATACGTGTACGCAGGAGATCCTATGTGGGAGCGGGCTTGCTCGCGAAAGCGTCAGCCGCAACACCGCCTTACTTATCGCTTAACGCAAACTGCGTCAGACAGAACGTAGGAATCCCCATGTCTTCCAGCCGCTGCGAACCACCCAGCTCCGGCAAGTCAATGATCGCTGCCGCTTCATGCACCCGCGCGCCCATGCGCCGAATCAGGTTGGCCGCCGCGATCAGCGTGCCGCCAGTGGCGATCAGATCATCGAACATCACCACCGCATCACCCTCGCACAGGCTGTCGGCATGGACTTCGAGAAAGGCTTCGCCGTACTCGGTGGAATAACCCTCAGCCAGCACGTCGGCCGGCAATTTGCCCTGCTTGCGGAACAGCACCAGCGGTTTGTTCAACTGATAGGCCAGGATCGAACCGATCAGGAAGCCCCGGGCATCCATGGCGCCGATGTGGGTGAAGTCGGCCTCGACGTAACGATGGGCAAAGCTGTCCATCACCAGGCGCAGGGCCGTGGGCGACTGGAACAATGGAGTGATGTCGCGAAAAATGACGCCCGGCTTGGGGAAGTCGATCACGGGGCGGATCAGGGATTTGATGTCGAAGGAATCGAAGACCATCGTCGAAGTATCCTGGCGGGCTGCAAACGTCGCAGTATAACGGCGGCTGAACCGTTTCGCTCAGCCGCCATCGCCAGAATCAGCCGTCGAGTGAGCCGCCGGCCAGGGCGCAGAGCTGGATCGGGTCGAGGATGTGTATTTCCTTGCCCTCGGCCGCGATCAGTTCGTTTTGCTGGAAACGGGTGAACACCCGGGACACGGTTTCGACCGCCAGGCCCAGGTAATTGCCGATTTCATTGCGCGACATGCTCAACCGGAACTGGTTGGCCGAGAAACCCCGTGCGCGGAAACGTGCCGACAGGTTGACCAGGAAAGTGGCGATGCGCTCGTCGGCGGTTTTCTTCGACAGCAGCAACATCATTTGCTGATCGTCGCGAATCTCGCGGCTCATCACCCGCATCAACTGACGGCGCAGTTGTGGCAGTTGCAGGGCCAGTTCGTCGAGGCGATCGAAAGGAATTTCGCACACCGAGGTGGTTTCCAGGGCTTGCGCCGAGACCGGGTGCTTTTCAGTGTCCATGCCCGACAGGCCGACCAGTTCACTCGGCAAATGGAAGCCGGTGAGTTGTTCTTCGCCGACATCGCTCAGGCTGAAGGTCTTCAGGGCGCCGGAGCGTACTGCATAAACGGAATCGAAGGTGTCGCTCTGGCGAAAGAGAAACTCGCCTTTTTTCAGCGGGCGACCACGTTTGACGATTTCGTCCAGCGCATCCATGTCTTCCAGATTCAGAGAAAGTGGCAGGCAGAGAGGGGCCAGGCTGCAATCCTTGCAATGGGCCTGGCTATGAGCGCGCAGTTTTACTGGCTCGGACATTTCTTTAATCCTTGTGGGAAAACACACATAAGACGTAAGGGTAACCCACGGGAGGACATTCGGGCCAGCCTGCGACAATTTAACCTCAGCTTCTAAATCACTCGCGAAAATCGCTGGCGATTGCTGTGTTCCAGGTACGCATCGAAGACCATGCACACCGAGCGCACCAGCGGTCGTCCTGCCGGGAGTACGGAGATCCGTTGGTTGTCCAGTTCAATCAGCCCATCATCGGCCATGTCCAGCAGTTGTGGCCAAAGCTCGCCGAAATAACCACGAAAATCGATATTGAAGGTTTGTTCGATCGTTGCGAATTCCAGGCTGAAATGGCAGATCAGTTGCTGGATCACCGCGCGTCGCAGCCGGTCATCGGCGTTGCAGATCAGGCCACGACTGGTGGCCAGTTGAGCGGACGCCAGCGCGTTCTGGTACTGGTTCAGGTCGCTGCTGTTCTGGCAGTACAAATCGCCGATCTGGCTGATGGCCGACACCCCCAGACCGATCAAATCGCAATGACCGTGGGTGGTGTAGCCCTGAAAGTTACGTTGCAGGGTCGATTCTTCCTGAGCAATCGCCAGTTCATCGTCGGGTAGGGCGAAGTGGTCCATGCCGATGTAGCGGTAACCGGCGGCCGTCAGCTGTTCGATGGTGCGCTGAAGCATTTCCAGCTTTTGCGCCGGAGCCGGTAGATCGCTGCCGTTGATCCGCCGTTGCGGCATGAAGCGTTCCGGCAGATGGGCGTAGTTGAACACCGAGAGCCGGTCCGGTTGCAGGTTGATGACTTCGTCGACCGTGCGGGCGAAGTTCTCGGGCGTCTGCTTCGGTAAGCCGTAGATCAGATCGATGTTGATCGAGCGAAATTGCAGGGTTCGAGCGGCATCGATCACCGCACGGGTTTCTTCCAGGCTTTGCAGGCGATTGACTGCCCGTTGTACCACCGGGTCGAGGTCTTGCAGGCCGATACTGACGCGATTGAAGCCCAGTTCCCGGAGCAGGCCCATGGTCGACCAATCGGCCTCGCGAGGGTCGATCTCGATGCCGTAGTCGCCGGAATCGTCGTCCAGCAAATTGAAATGCTTGCGCAGTTGCGCCATCAACTGGCGCAGTTCGTCGTGGCTGAGAAAGGTCGGTGTGCCGCCACCGAAATGCAGTTGCTCGACTTTCTGCGTCGGGTCGAGGTGGCAGGCAATCAGTTGGATTTCCTGTTCCAGACGCTGCAAATAGGGCAGGGCACGGCCGCGGTCCTTGGTGATGACTTTGTTGCAGGCGCAGTAGTAGCAGATGTTCGCGCAGAACGGCACATGCACGTACAGCGACAGCGGGCGCAGGGCTTTACGGCTGTCGCGCAGGGCATGAAACAGGTCGAAGGTGCCGACCTGGCTGTCGAATTGCACGGCGGTCGGATACGAGGTGTAGCGCGGTCCCGCCAGGTCGTAACGGCGGATCAGATCTGTGTCCCAACGAATGGCGTCGAGCATGCGGGCATTCCCCGGATAGGCTGGCAGTGTTTGCGAGTCTAGGGAGAAGTGCGCAAAGGCATCTTGATTTGCATCAAGGGTCGGGATTTGTGTTGCAGGTGCGGGCCTCATCGCGGTCTTGCCCATGCCAGTCAGTTAAGCGCAATCCATGTGGGAGCGGGCTTGCTCGCGAAGACGGCGGCATAGTCAACATTGATGTCNCTTGCCCGCGATTGGGCCACTGCCGATCTAATGCCCCATGAGCCAGTGCTGATGCGGCCCCGGCAAGGTCCATATCCCGAATACCATCACCAGCAAGCCACCGGTCATGCGTACGCTGCGTTTGCGCAACAACGCTGTGACTCGCTCGGCGGCAAGCCCTGTGGCGAGCAGCACCGGCCAGGTGCCCAGACCGAATGCCAGCATCAGTAATGCACTGTCCAGCGCATTGCCCTGGCTCGCTGACCACAGCAATGTGCTGTAAACCAGCCCGCACGGCAGCCAGCCCCACAGTGCGCCCAGCAGCAGGGCGCGGGGCAGGTTCGATACGGGCAATAGTTTGTTGGCCACCGGCTGGATATGCCGCCACAGGCCGCGGCCGAGGCTTTCGATACGGGTCAGGCCGCTCCACCAACCGGCCAGGTATAGGCCCATGGCGATCAGCAGCAATCCGGCGAGGATGCGCATGAACATCGCCGCCGGGCTATTGGCCACGGCCCATCCGGCCAGGCCGATCAGCAGGCCGGCCGCGGCGTAGCTGAGAATTCGTCCCAGGTTGTAGGCCAGTAACAGTCGAAAGCGTCGGCTGCGTTGTTCCTTGGGAATCGCCAGGGTCAACGCGCCCATCAAGCCGCCACACATGCCCAGGCAATGCCCGCCGCCGAGCAGGCCGAGGATCAGCGCAGACACCAGCAGTGGCGCCAACTCAAGCATGGGGCGGCGCCTTGTCGTCCGGTTTGGCCGGATGGCCGCTGGCTTCGTCGACCGCTGCCTTGTGGTTCGGGTCCTGATCGTCGAACAGGATGCTGTGGGCCGGGCCGTCGAGGTCGTCGTACTGACCGCTGTCGACCGCCCAGAAGAAGATATAGATAGCGATGGCCACGATCAGCAGCGCGGCCGGGATCATCACGTAGAGAGCTGGCATCTGGACTCCATGCTCGCGCGGCTCAGGCCGGCAGCGGGCGGGTTTCTGGCGTGGTGCCGACAGCCGGCGCGCTCGGCAGGCGAGTCAGGCGCAGGGCATTCAGCACCACGATCAACGAACTGATGGACATGCCGACCGCGGCCCATACCGGGGTGATCCAGCCGAGGGCGGCGAACGGCAACATGAGGCCATTGTACAGCGCCGCCCACAGCAAGTTCTCGATGATGACCCGACGGGTGTGCCGGGCCAGGCTGAAGGCTTGCACCAGCGCGTTGAGACGGTTCGACAGCAGCACCGCGTCGGCACTGGTTTTCGCCAGATCGGTGGCCGAACCCATTGCCACGCTGATGTCGGCGGCGGCCAGCACCGGCACATCGTTGACCCCATCACCGAGCATCAACACCTTGCGACCTTCCTGGTGCAGTTGTTGCAGCACCTGCAATTTATCGTCCGGACGCAAACCGCCACGGGCCTCGTCGATGCCCAATTCGGCAGCGACGCTGGCGACCATCGGCGAGCTGTCACCGGACAGCAGCAGCGTACGCCAGCCGCGAGCCTTGCAGGCCGCCAGCAGGGCGGGCGCGTCGGCGCGCAAACGGTCATCGAGTACGAACCACGCCAGCGGCCCTTGGCTGTCGCCGAGCAGCAGCCATTGGCCGGGCTCATCAGGCATTACTGGCGTTTGAGCGCCGCTGAGTTCGCAGACAAACCCCGGTTGGCCAATGCGCAGGCGTTGTGTGCCGACCAATCCTTCCAGACCCAGCCCCGGCATGCTGTGAACTTCCTCGGCGGCTAGCGGCGCGCGGCCAAAAGCCCGGGCAATCGGGTGTTCGGAGCGGTTTTCCAGAGCAGCGGCGAGGCTCAGGCATTGATCGCTGGTCAGCGCCCCAAGCGGCCGGATCGAACGCAAGGCCAGGCGACCTTCGGTGAGGGTGCCGGTCTTGTCGAAAATCACCGTGTCGATTTGATTCAGGCCTTCCAGCACATGGCCGCGTGTCAACAAAAGCCCCAGTTTGTGCAGCGTTCCGGTGGCAGCCGTCAGGGCGGTTGGCGTGGCCAGCGACAAGGCGCACGGGCATGTCGCAACTAGCATCGCCAGGACAATCCAGAACGCTCGCGATGAATCCAGCTCCCACCAGACCAGGCCGATGACGGCGGCGGCGATCAGCGATAACAGCAAAAACCATTGCGCGGCGCGGTCGGCGATTTCCGCCAGTCGCGGCTTCTCGGCCTGGGCGCGATCCAGCAGGCGGACGATGGCTGACAGGCGTGTGTCCTGACCCAGCGCCAGGACTTCCACGGTCAACGCACCTTCAACGTTCAAGGTGCCGGCGGTAACGGCATCGCCCGGGGTTCGAGGTTGTGGCAGGTATTCGCCGGTGAGCAGGGATTCGTCGATGCTCGACTGACCGTCGAGGATCTTGCCGTCGGCCGGCAAAATCGCACCGGGGTGCACCAGCACCTGATCGCCCACGCGCAACTCGCTGAGCAGAATCCGCTCGCTCTGGCCGTCAGCGCTCAGTCGCAGGCAGGAGGCGGGCAACAGATTGACCAGTTGAGCGGTCGCGGCGGCGGTGCGTTCCCGGGCGCGACGTTCCAGATAACGTCCGGCCAGCAGAAACAGCGCAAACATCCCCACCGCATCGAAATACAGCTCGCCGACCCCGGTGATCGAGGTCCAGATCCCGGCGATATAGGCACTGCCGATCGCCAGCGACACCGAGACGTCCATGGTCAGGTGACGGGTGCGCAGATCGCGCATCGCGCCCTTGAAGAACGGCGCGCAGCTGTAAAACACGATTGGGGTAGTCAGAAACAGCGCGACCCAGCGCAGGATAGTGTGCAGCTCGGGGCTGAGGTCAATGTTGAATTCCGGCCACGTGGCCATGGTCGCCATCATCGCCTGGAACCACAGCAGCCCGGCGACACCGAGTTGGCGCAGGGCCAAGCGGTTTTCGCTGGCCAGTTGTTCGCTGGCGCGGTCGGCCTGGTACGGATGGGCGGCGTAACCGATGTGGCGCAATTCACTGAGCACTTGGCTCAATGGCAATTGCGCGTCGGCCCAGCGCACATGCAGGCGATGGTTGGACAGGTTCAGGCGTGCTTCGGCCACCGCCGGTAAAGCCCGCAGGTGTTTCTCGATTAACCAGCCGCAGGCGGCGCAACTGATGCCTTCCATCAACAGAGTGGTTTCGGCGAGTTCGCCTTCGTGGCGGACAAAGGGTTGCTGCACGTCGGCGCGGTCGTAGAGCTCCAACTCGTCCACCAACTGTACCGGCAAGGCTTCGGGGTTGGCCGAGGCTTCGCTGCGATGCTGGTAATAACTTTCCAGCCCGCCGGCCACGATTGCCTCGGCCACTGCCTGGCAACCGGGGCAGCAGAACTCGCGGGTATCCCCGAGGACGGCGGCCGTGAAGCGGCTGCCGGCCGGGACGGGCAGGGCGCAGTGGTAGCAGGGGGTTGGACTGGTCATGTTTGTTGCCATGAAAACCATTGTGGCGAGGGAGCTTGCTCCCGCTCGGCTGCGAAGCAGTCGCAATACTGAGCACTTGCTATGCCTGAAAGGGCCGGTTTGCAGGTTTCAGGGCCGCTTCGCACCCCAGCGGGAGCAAGCTCCCTCGCCACATTTGATCGCCTTCGCAAGTGCTATTTTTTCAGGTCTTCCGCGCCTTGCAGCGGCTCATCGCCCAACAGCAGATCCTTGGCATGGCTGACCTGTTCTTCTTCGAACATGCGCCAGATCTTGTCATCCTGCACACCCAGCAATTCGACGAAGCGGCGACCTTCAATCTTGTCGCTTAACTGGCCGATGTAGCGGCCCTGTTCGGTTTCGCTGCGGGCCAGGGTGATCTTGCGATCTTTCTCCGGCTGGGTTGGCGAAATCAGGTTCAGCTCAAGGGTTTTCGGCTGGCTGTTACCGCTCAGGCGCAGGTCGACTTCGCCGGTCACGTCATCCAGATGCACACTGGCACGCAGTTGCAGGGTCTGGGCCAGCAGTTCGCGGTCCAGCGAACGGTTGATGCCCTTGCCGGCTTCGTAATAGTTGTCGTTGACCAGGTTGTCCGGGTTGTTCACCGCGATGGTCACCATCGACAGGGTCAAGGCCACCGAGCAGGCCAGGATGGCGATGATGATCCACGGCCAAAGGTGCTTGTACCAGGGACTTGCGGCAGTTGCTGCGGGCATGATGACTTCTCTCAACGAATTTGTGGGCCGATGAATCGGCTCTTGGCTTCAATGTGGACGTTGGCGTCGTCGGCATCCTTGAGGATGAAGGTCACCTCGTTGGTGCTCGACGGCAGTTGTTCCGGTGCGCTGGACAGTTCGACCGGCTGGCTGAAAATCTCCCCGGCGGCGACTTTGATCTCGCGCTTGCCTTGCAGCTTGAGGTCCGGCAGGCCGGTGGCTTCCAGCACATAGGTATGGTCGCGCTGGTCCTTGTTCATGATCTTCAGGCTGTAGACGTTTTCGATCCGGCCTTCAGCGTTCTCGCGGTACAACACGCGGTCTTTACTGACATCGAAACCGACCAGCGAGCGCATGAAGAATGCAGTCACCAGCAACGCGATCATCGCCAATAGCACCGTGGCATAGCCGATCAGGCGCGGACGCAGTTTATTGGTTTTTTGCCCCGACAGGTTGTGCTCGGTGGTGTAGCTGATCAGGCCGCGGGGGTAATCCATCTTGTCCATGATGCTGTCGCAGGCATCGATGCACGCCGCGCAGCCGATGCATTCGACTTGCAGGCCGTCGCGGATGTCGATACCGGTGGGGCAGACCTGGACACACATGGTGCAGTCGATGCAATCGCCCAGGCCCTGAGCCTTGTAGTCGATACCTTTCTTGCGCGGGCCACGGCTTTCGCCACGGCGCGGGTCGTAGGAGACGATCAGCGTGTCCTTGTCGAACATCACGCTCTGGAAGCGGGCGTACGGGCACATGTAAATGCACACTTGCTCACGCAACCAGCCGGCGTTGCCATAAGTGGCGAGGGTGAAGAAGCCGACCCAGAAATACGACCAACCATCGGCTTCGCCGGTGAAGAAATCGAGTACCAGTTCGCGAATCGGTGAGAAGTAACCGACGAAGGTCATGCCGGTCACGAAACCGATCAGCAGCCACATCGTGTGCTTGCTGAATTTACGCAGGAACTTGGTGGCGCTCATCGGCGCCTTGTCGAGCTTGATGCGTTGGTTGCGGTCGCCTTCAGTGACCTTTTCGCACCACATGAAGATCCAGGTCCAGACGCTTTGCGGGCAGGTGTAGCCGCACCAGACCCGGCCGGCATACACGGTAATGAAGAACAGGCCGAACGCACTGATGATCAGAATGCCCGAGAGCAGGATGAAATCCTGGGGCCAGAAGGTGGCGCCAAAGATAAAGAATTTACGTTCCGGCAAGTTCCACCAGACGGCTTGATGCCCCCCCCAGTTCAGCCACACCGTGCCGAAATACAGTAGAAACAGCCCGGCACCGCCGATCATTCGCAGGTTACGGAACAGGCCGGTGAAAGCGCGGGTGTAGATTTTTTCTCGAGAGGCGTAGAGATCGACGCTGTTGTTGGCGTTCTTGGCAGGTGGAGTGACGTCGTGTACCGGAATCTGATTGCTCATCGTTGCATCCCACGGCAGTGGAAAAATGCCCCGGTCAGTACGTGCCGACCGCGGTCAAAAAGAGGTGTTGCAGTGGCGCAATGATACGCCTGTAGCTCTGGGTCAAGGGTGCGACCTTTGGTCGCGTTGGGTGAAGAGGGCGGATGGTGTAGCGGATGTAACAAGTCGTGACCCAGGTCAATTGACTATAGCTGCTTCATGGCGTTCGCCTTGGCTGGTTGCGGTGGAAAGTTGGAGGTCGACATATCTGTTAGTAATCTGAAAGATCACGCTAATTGTCTTGTTGTCCGTATTGCAATAAGTTTGGAAGCGCAGCACGCAACGCATATTTAATTAAATGACTACTGTGTCATGAAAAGGATTTCTATGAACTTAACCTTTAAGGCCCCGCTATGGCTGGGTCTCTTTTTAATAGTGATCGGGTTTCAGGCATGGGCCGTTGAAGAATTACCCGAGCACTTGATCTTCGCTTCTGATTCGCAATATCCATGGAGTGATCTGACCGATAAAAATATCAGTGATCCGAACGTCGAAAAGCGTTCGGCTGAGCTGATTGACGCGCAATATTCCAGTATGGCCAGTTTTCGCAAGCTCAATGGCGGTGCGGCTCGTGTGCCGGTCATGATCAATGGGGACATTACGTCGTTCGGCCATGGTGGCGAACGTTCTTTCATGCGCGCCGTGTTCGAGGATAAATTGGAAGGCGTCTATGACTACGGGCTGGGTAATCACGATTACGCCAATAACGTAGATGATTGTTTTCTCAATAACTGTGCCGCTGGGAGTGTTAATGATTTAAAAGACCGTTATTGGGGGGAAGTTGATTCGATGGACTTGGCTGCCCGAGCATCGGGACTAGGCAAGACCTATTACGGCAGCCTCGCCTATTCAAAAACCTTTGGTGATGTGCACATGGTTCAGTTGCACAAGGAGCCGACTTATACCGTTACCTTCACTTCAGGGATCGTTAAGACGACCACTTATGAAATCACCGATGCGCTTGACTGGCTGGATAAAGATCTGGCTCGGGCACGGGCTGACGGTAAGATCATTATCTTGAACATGCACAAGGTCTATGACTGGAGAAAGGCTAGCGCGGCCCAGATCAAGCGCTTCAGGGAGATGATCAACACCTACAAGGTTACCGCGGTGTTCGGTGGTCATGACCATTGGGGCGTTGGATGGTATGGCCATGGGGAAGAGCTTTTTGGCGAGGTGCCGGTTTTCCTGAGCGGATCGTCTTCGCAACAAACGTATCTGATCGCCAGTTTTATCGAGGACAGGCAGAGCCTTGAGATCAGCGTCGTCAAAGGCAACAACTGGTCCACTCGTCGGATAGCAGCCGAAGCGCGAGTGCGCAAGTAACAGGAACCGACCCGCGCCCCGCGTCATCTGCATAATCACCGCTTAAGCCGAGGGCGAATAAAAAGGCCCCGCCAACTTTCATTGGCGGGGCCTTTGTGCATCGGTCAGGCGTGGATCTTACTGGGCATCTTCCGCCGGGGCTTTCTCACCATGAGAAAGGCTGTAGACGTAAGCGGCCAGCAGGTGAACCTTGTCGTTGCCTTGCAGCTGTTCTTGCGCAGGCATCTGGCCCTGACGGCCGTAACGGATGGTCTGCTGCAGTTGAGCGAAGCTCGAACCGTAGATGAACCCGGTCGGGTGGGTCAGGTCAGGGGCGCCCATCGCGGGTGTGCCTTTGCCGGCAGGACCGTGGCATGCCACGCAGTTGGCGGCGAACAGTTTCTGGCCGGCAACCGGGTCAGCCTTGGCGCCTTCCGGCAGCTTGCGGCCATCGAGGTTGGTCACCACGAACGCGGCAACGTCTGCAACGCCTTGCTCGCCGATCACTTCAGCCCAGGCCGGCATCACAGCGTGACGACCGCCCATGATGGTGGTCTTGATGGTTTGCGCTTCGCCACCCCAGCGCCAGTCGGCGTCGGTCAGGTTAGGGAAACCATAGGCGCCTTTGGCGTCGGAGCCGTGGCAAGTCGCGCAGTTGGAGGCGAACAGGCGGCCACCCATCTTCAGGGCTTGCGGGTCTTTGGCGACTTCTTCGATCGGCATGGAAGCGAACTTGGCGAAGATCGGGCCGAATTTGGTATCCGACCTGAGCATTTCCTTTTCCCATTCGTGAACGCCGGTCCAGCCGGTCTGGCCGTTGGCGAACGCAGTCTGCTTCTCGTTATCGAGGTAGTTGTAACCCGGCAGCAGGCCTTTCCAGTTACCCAGGCCCGGGTACAGCACCAGATAGCCGAGGGCGAAGATGATAGTGCCCACGAACAGCATGAACCACCATTTCGGCAGCGGGTTGTCGTATTCCTCGATCCCGTCGAAGGAGTGGCCGACCGTTTCATCGGTGGATTCGCTGCGCTGGCCCTTGCGGGTCGACAGCAGCAGCCAGGTCAGGGCGAAGATGGTGCCGAGACTGAGGACTGTGACGTACAGACTCCAGAACGTAGTCATTCTTTGTTACTCCTAGAAGCTTGCTCGACGTGCTTGATGGCTTCGGGATCATCCGCGAAAGGCAGCAAGGTCGCGTCTTCAAACTCCGACTTGCGCTTGGGGCTGAACACCCACAGCGCCAGACCGATGAAGGCCACCATCACAACAACGGTGCCCAGGCCACGAATCATCCCGATATCCATCTAAATCACCGTTTGCTTTTGATGATGGTGCCCAGGCCTTGCAGATAGGCCACCAGCGCGTCCATTTCGGTTTTGCCCTTCACAGCATCCTTGGCGCCGGCGATGTCTTCGTCGGTGTAAGGGACGCCGAGCGTGCGCAAGACTTCCATTTTCTTCGCGGTGTCTTTGCCGTCGAGCTTGTTTTCCACGAGGAACGGGTAAGCCGGCATTTTCGACTCAGGCACTACGTTGCGCGGGTTGTACAAGTGCGCACGCTGCCAGTCATCGGAGTAACGACCGCCGACACGGGCCAGGTCCGGACCGGTACGCTTGGACCCCCACAGGAACGGGTGGTCCCAAACGCTTTCACCGGCGACCGAGTAGTGGCCGTAACGTTCGGTTTCAGCACGGAACGGGCGGATCATCTGCGAGTGGCAGCCGACACAACCGTTGGCGATGTACACGTCGCGGCCTTCCAGCTCAAGGGCGGTGCGCGGCTTCATGCCCTCGACCGGCTTGTTGGTGACGTCCTGGAAAAACAGCGGAACGATTTGAGTCAGGCCGCCGACGCTGACGGCGATAACCATGAAGAAGGCCAGCAGGCCAATATTCTTCTCGACTGCTTCATGCTTCATCAGTGAGCTCCAACTACAGCAATCTGTTCAGCAGCTTTGGCTTCAGCCGGGTTCGAGGCACGTACGGTACGCCATACGTTGTAGGCCATGAACAGCATGCCGCTGGCGAAGAACGCACCGCCCAGGGCGCGAACGATAAAGCCAGGGTGGCTGGCTTGCAGCGCTTCGACGAACGAGTAGGTGAGGGTGCCGTCGTCGTTGATTGCACGCCACATCAGGCCCTGGGTGATGCCGTTGACCCACATCGAGGCGATGTACAGAACGGTACCGATGGTCGCGAGCCAGAAGTGCGTGTTGATCAGGCCGATGCTGTGCATCTGCGTGCGACCGAACAGTTTCGGGATCATGTGGTAGATCGCGCCGATCGAGATCATGGCAACCCAACCCAAGGCACCGGCGTGTACGTGGCCGATGGTCCAGTCGGTGTAGTGCGACAGCGAGTTGACGGTTTTGATGGCCATCATCGGGCCTTCGAAGGTCGACATGCCGTAGAACGCCAGCGATACCACAAGGAAACGCAGGATCGGGTCGGTGCGCAGCTTATGCCAGGCGCCCGACAGGGTCATCATGCCGTTGATCATGCCGCCCCAGCTTGGTGCCAGCAGGATGATCGACATCGCCATGCCCAGGGACTGAGCCCAGTCCGGCAATGCGGTGTAGTGCAGGTGGTGCGGACCGGCCCAGATGTACAGGGTGATCAACGCCCAGAAGTGCACGATCGACAGACGATAAGAGTAGATCGGACGCTCGGCCTGCTTCGGAACGAAGTAGTACATCATCCCCAGGAAGCCGGTGGTCAGGAAGAAACCTACCGCGTTGTGGCCGTACCACCACTGGATCATCGCATCAGTCGCACCCGAGTAAGCCGAGTAGGACTTGAAGAAACTGACCGGCAGGGACGCATGGTTGACGATGTGCAGCATCGCGGTCACGACGATGAAGGCACCGTAGAACCAGTTACCGACATAGATGTGCTTGGTCTTGCGCTTGACGATGGTGCCGAAGAACACCAGACCGTAGGTGACCCAGACAATGGCCAGCAGAATAGCCAGAGGCCATTCCAGTTCCGCGTATTCCTTGGTGGTGGTGAAACCCATCGGCAAGGTAATGATCGCGCCGACGATCACCGCTTGCCATCCCCAGAAGGTGAAGGCCGCGAGGCTGTCGGAAATCAGTCGCGTTTGGCAGGTTCGCTGCACGACGTAATAGGAAGTGGCAAACAGAGCACAACCACCGAAGGCGAAAATCACCAGGTTGGTGTGCAGCGGGCGCAGGCGTCCAAAGCTCGTCCATGCCAGACCGAAGTTCAACTCCGGCCAGACCAGTTGCGAGGCGATGAAGACACCGAGCCCCATGCCAAGGATCCCCCAGACCACCGTCATGATGGCGAACTGGCGGACTACCTTATAGTTATAAGCAGTCGGACTGATTGCTGTGCTCATTCTAAGGTTCCACGGTTTGGGTGTTTTATTAGGATAAAAATCGGCCGCAAGTATGGAGAAAGCAGGGGGGCATTGCAACGCGCCATGATCTGGGTCAATGCTTTCAAAAGCTGATTCTGCGGCCTTTCCATGCGCCGCGTAAGGACAAAATTGCCCTCGGACAAAATGCCGCAGCGGATGAAAAAGGCGAGGGGGTCAGGTCGGATGTAACTGGGTGTGTTCAAACACAACGATCGGGCAATAGATGGCAATTGGCACGACAGCCGGTATCTACCAGCCTTTGCGGCCTGTCATCGAGCAAGTTCGTCAAACACATAGGGTTGGATCGACCTGGAACCGGTGCTGGCCAGTCCGCATCGCAGGGAAGCTTAGACCCGAATCCGGCGAACCGAAAGGCAGACCAGGGGAGGGTGCGACAATGCGTCGCAAAGGGGCAGGGAACTGCCGCATCCGAGTGAATGCGGCAGCAGAGCGGACGAGATTTATTCGCTTTTGCCTTCAGCCTGTAAACGCTCGGTGTTCAGGCCTTGAGACAGGCTGTACACGTAAGCGGCCAGCAATTGCACCTTGTCGTTGCCGAGCAGTTCGTTCTGCGCCGGCATATGGCCCTGGCGGCCATGACGAATCGTTTGTTCAAGCTGCGTCAGGCCTGTTCCATAGATAAATCCGGCCGGTTGCGTCAGATTCGGCGCCCCCATGGCTTCAGTGCCCTGGCCGTTTGCCCCATGACAGGCTACGCAGGTGGTGCTGAACGCTTGCTGTCCGGCGTGCAGATCGGCGGTGTTGTCGGCGGGTAATGGAAGGCCGGCCAGTTCATGACGCACATAGGCTGCAACGTTCTTCACGCCAGCATCGCCGAGGATTTCACCCCAGGCCGGCATCGCGGCCATGCGACCACCCATGATGGTCGTTTTAATCATTTCGGCATCGCCGCCCCAGCGCCAGTTGCTGTCGGCCAGGTTAGGGAAGCCGAACGCGCCCTTGGCATCCGAGCCGTGGCACACCGAGCAATTGGAGGCAAACAGGCGACCGCCCATTTTCAGGGCTAGCGGGTCCTTGGCCACTTCTTCGATGGGCATGGCAGCAAATTTGGCGAAGATCGGTCCGAACTTCGCGTCAGCCTTGTTCATCTCCTTTTCCCATTCGTGGACACCGGTCCAGCCGTCCTCATAGCCGGGCAATATGCCTTTCCAGTTGCCCAGGCCCGGGTAAAGCACCAGATAACCGACGGCAAACACCAACGTGCCGGCAAACAGCATGAACCACCACTGCGGCAGCGGGTTGTCGTACTCCTCGATGCCGTCGAAGCTGTGGCCCATGGTCTGGTCGGTGCTGCCCTTGGTTTCCCCTCGGCGCGTACCGATCAGCAACCAGGTCAGGCCGATCAGGCTGCCGATGGTCAGTACGCAGATCCACGTACTCCAGAAGGTGGTCATGGCCGGGTACTCCTTGTGGCGGATTCTTGTTGGGTGCTGTTTTCGGATGGCGGCTCGTCGGCGAACGGCAGCAGGCGCGCTTCAGCGAATTCCGGATTGCGCTTGCCGTTGAACACCCACAGCGTCAGGCCGACGAAGGCCACGAACACCACGACCGTGCCCAGGCCGCGGATCATTCCACTGCTCATTTCGCTAATTATTTCAAAGGGCATGGACATGGCTCACCTCTTGCTCTTGATGGCAGTGCCGAGCACTTGCAGGTAGGCGACCAGTGCGTCCATTTCGGTTTTGCCCTGGAGCGAGGCGACGCTGCCGGCGATGTCGTCGTCGGTGTACGGCACGCCGAGGGTGCGCATGGCGCGGATCTTGGTTTCGGTGTGGCTGCTATCGACCTTGTTGTCGACCAGCCACGGGTAGGCCGGCATCTTCGATTCCGGCACCACATTGCGCGGGTTGTACAAGTGCGCGCGGTGCCAGTCTTCGGAGTAGCGACCGCCCACGCGCGCCAGGTCCGGCCCGGTGCGTTTCGAGCCCCAAAGGAACGGGTGATCCCAGACGCTTTCACCGGCCACCGAATAATGGCCATAACGCTCGGTCTCGGCGCGGAACGGGCGGATCATCTGTGAATGGCAACCGACGCAGCCTTCGCGGATGTAAATGTCGCGACCTTCCAGTTGCAACGCGGTGTAGGGCTTCATGCCCTCCACCGGTTTATTGGTCACGTCCTGAAAGAACAGCGGGACGATCTGGGTCAGGCCGCCGATGCTCACGGCGAACACCATCAGCAACATCAGCAGGCCGACGTTTTTCTCGATTGTTTCGTGTTTCATGGCGGACTCCTCAGGCGATCTGCGCGGCAGCGGCGACTTCGGCAGGCTGCGAGGCCCGCACGGTGCGCCAGGTGTTGTAAGCCATCAGGAACATGCCGCTGAGGAAGATCGCGCCACCCAGCAGTCGTACGACGAAGCCTGGGTGGCTGGCCACCAGGGTTTCGACGAAGGAGTAGGTCAGCGTGCCGTCCTCGTTGACGGCGCGCCACATCAGGCCCTGGGCAATGCCGTTGACCCACATGGACGCGATGTACAGCACGGTGCCGATGGTCGCGAGCCAGAAGTGCGCGTTGATCAGGCCGATGCTGTGCATCTGCGTGCGGCCGAAGATTTTCGGAATCATGTGGTACAGCGCACCGATGGAAATCATCGCCACCCAGCCGAGCGCGCCAGCGTGAACGTGGCCGATGGTCCAGTCGGTGTAGTGGGAGAGGGCGTTGACTGTTTTGATCGCCATCATCGGCCCTTCGAAGGTCGACATGCCGTAGAACGCCAGCGACACCACGAGGAAACGCAGGATCGGGTCGCTGCGCAACTTATGCCAGGCGCCCGAGAGCGTCATCATCCCATTGATCATCCCGCCCCAGCTTGGCGCCAGCAGGATCAGCGACATCACCATGCCCAGCGACTGTGCCCAGTCCGGCAGCGCGGTGTAGTGCAAGTGGTGAGGACCGGCCCAGATGTACAGGGTGATCAGCGCCCAGAAGTGCACGATCGACAAGCGATAGGAATACACCGGACGCTCGGCCTGTTTCGGCACGAAGTAGTACATCATCCCGAGGAAACCGGCGGTGAGGAAAAAGCCTACGGCGTTGTGTCCATACCACCACTGCACCATGGCATCGGTGGCACCGGCATAGACCGAGTAGGACTTGGTGAAACTCACCGGCAATTCCAGGTTGTTGACGATGTGCAGGATCGCCACGGTGATGATGAATCCACCGAAGAACCAGTTACCGACATAGATGTGCTTGGTCTTGCGCTGCATGATCGTGCCGAAGAACACGACGGCATAGGCCACCCAGACGATGGTGATCAGGATGTCGATCGGCCATTCCAGTTCGGCGTATTCCTTGGAACTGGTGTAACCCAGTGGCAGGCTGATGGCCGCCAGCAGAATCACCAGTTGCCAGCCCCAGAAGCAGAACGCGGCGATTCTCGGCGCGAACAGGCGAGTCTGGCAGGTGCGTTGTACCGAGTAGAACGAACTGGCGAACAGGGCGCAACCGCCGAAAGCGAAGATCACCGCGTTGGTGTGCAGCGGGCGCAGACGGCCGAAGCTGGTCCACGGCAGATTGAAGTTGAGTTCAGGCCAGACCAACTGGGCGGCGAGAAAAACCCCGAGCCCCATGCCGACGATGCCCCATACCACCGTCATAATGGCGAATTGGCGGACCACCTTGTAGTTGTAGGCGGTACTGATAGAAGTGTTCATGGTTCCCCATCCACGGTTCAGCCGAAGTGAGAATGTTTGCGCAAGGCAACGCTCCCTTCGCCTGGAGTTATAGGCAGACTAAAAGCGAGGCAAGCATGGGCAAAGAGCACAAGGCCAGTATTGACGGGGATCAATGGTCCCAGTGCGTGCGGGATCATGGATGGGTGTGGAATGCCGCCACGGCGCCGGCCTCGGCGACGCTGATTCTCGCTCACGGTGCCGGTGCGCCGATGGACAGTGGCTGGATGAGCGATATGGCTACGCGCCTTGCTGCGCATGGGGTCAACGTGTTGCGTTTCGAGTTCCCCTACATGGCGCAGCGGCGTATCGATGGCGGTAAACGCCCGCCGAACCCGGCGCCCAAATTGCAGGAGTGCTGGCGTGAGGTGTATGCCGTGGTGCGACGCCATGTCGCTGGGCGCCTGGTCATTGGCGGTAAGTCCATGGGCGGGCGGATGGCGAGTTTGTTGGCCGATGAGTTGGGCGCGGATGCGCTGGTGTGCCTGGGGTATCCGTTTTATGCGGTGGGCAAACCGGAGAAACCGCGGGTTGAACATCTGGCGGCGCTGAAGACCCGGACGTTGATTGTGCAGGGGGAGAGGGATGCGTTGGGTAATCGGGCGGCCGTCGAGGCTTACGCATTGGCGCCGAGTATCGAGGTGTTTTGGCTGGTTGCGGCGGACCATGATTTGAAGCCGTTGAAGGCTTCGGGGTTTACCCATGAGCAGCATTTGGCGGCTGCGGCGGGGAAGGTTGCGGCATTTCTCCAGTGAAATTTGCAGTAGTCGTCAGGGCCTCTTCGCGAGCAAGCCCGCTCCCACATTTGATTGTAGGCGTACGCAAATTCCGTGAACGACTGAGATCCACTGTGGGAGCGGGCTTGCTCGCGAAAGCGGTCTACCGGACAACATCACTTTCTCCTTGGCAATAAAAAACCCGGAAGTTCTCACCGTCCGGGTTTCGGTTCTACAAGTAGCTATCAGCGGTTAAACCGCTCCACCAACGAATACTGGGTATTCGCGGTCTTGGTCAGCTCTTCACTCAGTAACGCTGAGAGCTGTGCCTGTTCCGAGGTCTGGTCAGCCAGTTGCGAGATGTTGCTGATGTTGCGGCTGATTTCTTCGGCCACTGAACTTTGCTCTTCGGTCGCGGCAGCGATTTGAGTGGTCATGTCAGTGATGTGGGCCACCGCTTCACTGATGCCCACCAGCGCCTGATCCGCTTCCAATACCCGCGCCACACCTTCTTCGGCCTGGCGATGACCCGTCTCCATGGTCTGCACCGCCGAGCTGGCGGTTTGTTGCAGTTTGGCGATCAGCGCGTGAATCTGCCCGGTGGACTCGCTGGTGCGTTGCGCCAATTGGCGTACTTCGTCGGCCACCACCGCAAAACCACGACCCATCTCACCGGCGCGAGCCGCTTCAATCGCGGCGTTCAAGGCCAGCAGGTTGGTCTGGTCGGCAATGCCTTTGATCACATCAACCACGCCGCCGATTTCATCGCTGTCCTTGGCCAGCTGCGTGACCGTCAGGCCGGTTTCACCGACCACCACCGACAGGCGCTGAATGGCTTCGCGGGTTTCCCCGGCGATGTCGCGACCTCGGCCGGTCAGGCGATTGGCTTCCTGAGTGGCGTCAGCGGTGCGCTGCACATGGCTGGCGACTTCCTGAGTGGTGGCAGCCATCTGATTCACAGCGGTCGCCACTTGCTCGGTTTCGACGCGTTGACGTTCCAGGCCGGTGGAACTGTTGTGCGCCAAGGCGTCGGACTGTTTCGCTTGTTCGGTCAGGTGTTCGGCGGTGTCCTGCAAACGGGTCAAGCAGGTTTTCAGGCGCGCTTCCTGACTGAGGATCGACATCTCCAAACGTGCCTGGGCGCCGCGACTGTCGGTGTACATCTGTGCGATCAGCGGGTCGGACGTGGTCTGTTCGGCCAGGCGCAGCAAACGCTTGATCCCGCGCTGTTGCCAGCTCAAGCCCATCAAGCCCAACGGCACCGAGAGGCCGGCGGCGAGGGCGAAGCCCCATTGGGACGTGAGGGTGGCGCCGATCATGAAGCTCAACTGGCTGACCAGAATGAACGGCAGCCAGTCCTGAAGCACCGGCAGCCATTTGTCCGTAGAGGGAACCGCAGGCTTGCCCTGGTTGATGCGTTGATAGAGCGCTTCGGCACGGCGAATCTGTTCGGCGGTGGGTTTGACCCGCACCGACTCGTAACCGATCACCTGATTGCCGTCGAACACCGGTGTGACATAGGCGTTAACCCAGTAGTGGTCACCGTTCTTGCAGCGATTCTTGACAATGCCCATCCATGGCAAGCCTTGTTTCAGTGTGCCCCACATGTGCGAGAACACCGCAGCCGGGACGTCGGGGTGACGGACCAGGTTATGCGGCGCACGGATCAGTTCCTCACGAGAAAACCCGCTGATGTCGACGAAAGCGTCGTTGCAGTAGGTGATCACGCCCTTGGCATCGGTGGTAGAAATCAACCGTTGCTGAGCCGGGAAGGTCCGTTCGCGTTGTGTAATGGGCTGGTTGTTACGCATGGCTTCTTCAATCCGCAAGGCTTTCAGGCGTTATCGGCAGCATCGCGGATTTGTTGATTTTTTTTTCAAGAGCCTGACGTGTGTATCAAATTCGCTGCATTAACTGAAAAAATAGACCTCTCGTGGTTGAACTTTTCAGGTTCCCCTTAATGGGGGCGGCGCGTATGATTCGCCGCTATTTTGCGTAGGATGTTATCTACGGTCAGGGTTTGAAAAGTTACTTAGCATGCAAAGTATTGCCGGATTTCCAGCATTTACATTAATGGGATTTGATTGTTGTTCAGCCTTTGGAAAGGGGCTGGGGATGAAAAGGGTTAGTCGCAATGCGTAAGAAAGTTGCAATCATAGGGACGTCGTTCCGTTTTCCAGGCTCCACTTCTGCAACTTTTTGGCCGCACCTGCTGGATGGGCAGAGCTTTATCACCCAAGCGGATTTTTCTCGCTGGTCCAGAGATGAGTTCCTGCACCCGGACAAGGCTAATCCTGCAACGTCCTACACCTTTGTCTCAGGTTCCTTGGGCGATATTTCCACGTTTGACGCCGGGTTCTTCAATATTTCTCCTCGTGAAGCGGCGGTCATGGACCCTCAGCAGCGGCTGTTGCTGGAGCTGGGCTGGGAAGTGTTCGAGAACGCCGGGGTCAAACCGTCGAGCCTGCGTGGCAGCGATTGCGGTGTTTACCTCGGGATCGCCAGTGTCGACTATGGTTATCGGCTGGCGCATGACATGTCGACGATCGATGCAGCCACCGCCACCGGCAATACCTTCAGTATCGCGGCCAACCGCCTGTCTTTTTTTTATGACCTTCAAGGTCCGAGCATGGCCATCGACACGGCGTGCTCTTCTTCCCTGATTGCTTTTCATCAGGCTTGCCAGGCCATTCAGAACGGCGATATCGACCAGGCGATTACCGGCGGTGTCAGTCTGCATCTTCACCCTTTCGGCTTCCTGATTTTTTCCAAGGCATCAATGCTGTCGCGCACGGGGCAATGCCATGTGTTCGATGAGTCTGCCGATGGTTATGTCCGTTCTGAAGGCGCGGGACTTTTCTACCTGAAGGATTACGCCAAGGCGATCGAGGACGGTAACCAGATCCTTGCGGTCGTTGCCGGCAGTGCGGCCAATACCGATGGGCGAAAGTCGAGTCTGACCGTCCCCAGTGCGGATGCGCAGATTGCCCTGATGAAGCAGGCTTACGACAGTGCCGGCATCAGTGCGGCAGACATTGACTACCTGGAAGCTCATGGTACCGGCACGCCAGTCGGTGATCCTATCGAGAGCCGGGCTATCGGTGAGGCTCTGGGGCAGCAGCGCCCGGCGGATCAGCCACTGCTGATCGGTTCGATCAAAAGCAACATCGGGCACCTTGAGGCAGCCTCGGGTGTCGCGGGCTTGATGAAGGCGTTGTACTGCGTGATCGAACGCAAGGTGCCGGCCACCATCGGCATCAAAAAACTCAATCCGAACATTCCTTTCGCCGACCTCAATCTGAGGGTGGTCACCGAAACCCAGGCGCTCAAACCCAGTGGAAAACTGGTGGTCGGGGTCAACTCTTTCGGTTTTGGCGGGGCCAACGCCCACGTCATCCTGGAAAGTCCGCCACAAGCGCCACAGGCCCCGAACCAGACGGGGCGGGCAGTGCCGCTGGTGGTCTCTGCCAAAGACAGCGCAGCCCTGGCGGCCCAGTCCGAACAGGTCGCGCAATGCGTTAGCGGGCCGGATGCGGCAAGCCTCTACGACGTGGCCTACCAGTCGATGTTCCGCCGCGAGTTGCACCCGCAAAGGGTTGTGGTGTTTGGCTTCGATGCACAGCGCAGTGCTCAGGCGCTACTGGACTTCGCCACGGAACCGGGCGTTCCGGCGTTATCGACAGTGCTGGAAAGCGGTCGTGCCCTGGATGAGGCCAAAGGGCCGGTGTTCGTCTTCTCCGGTAATGGATCGCAGTGGCAGGGCATGGGTAAGTCATTGCTGGCCGACCCGGTTTTCCATCAGACGCTTGTCGAGCTGGATGCTATTTTTCAACCGCTATCCGGTTATTCGTTGATCGCCGAACTGGCGGGCGAGTTGGGCGATGAGCGTTATCAGTTGACTGAGTTTGCGCAACCGGCGCTGTTTGCATTGCAAGTGGGTGTCACCCGCATGCTGGCCGCAAAAGGCGTCGTGCCGGTGGCCGTCATTGGCCACAGCGTGGGTGAAGTCGCTGCCGCCTGGGCCTGCGGTGCGCTGACGCTGAACGACGCCACGCGTGTGATCTATCATCGCAGTCGCCTGCAAGGCTTGACCAAGGGCTGCGGCAAGATGTCGGCGGTAGGCTTGTCCGGTGCAGACACGGCGAGCCTGTTGCAGACGCTCGGCCTGGACAGCGAACTGGTCGTCGCCGGCGAGAACAGTTTCAAGGGCGCAACCGTCGCAGGTCCCGTGGCCGCGCTGGACATTCTGGAGCAGGCGCTGGCCGAGCGTCAGGTGTTCGTTCGTCGCCTGGGTCTCGATTATGCGTTCCACTCGCCGGCCATGGAGGTGATTGCCGATCAGGTCATCGACGTGTTGAGCGATATCGTCCCGGGTCCCGCCGCTATACCGATGTATTCGACCGTGACCGGCGATGTGCTGGCCGGCGAATACCTGGACGCCCGGTACTGGTGGAAAAACATTCGTTACCCGGTACTGTTCGAGTCCGCCAGTGCGGCGCTGGCCGGGCAGGGCTATAACGTATTCGTGGAGGTCGGGCCGCACCCGATCCTGCGTGCCTATGTGGCCGATGCGATGGCCAGCCAGGAACTGCAAGGTGTTGTGATCCCGACGCTGTTGCGTGGTGAAGAAACCCCGCAGTTGATTGATCGAACATTGGCGAAGGTGCTGATTGCCGGCGTCGACATTGACCTGCAGTGCCTGTTTCCCCACACCGGCCGTTTCGTGCAACTGCCTAACTACGCCTGGCAGCGCGAGCGTCACTGGCACGCGGATACCCCCGAGTCCTCCGGCATCCTGCGCCGGGAGCGTGTCCATCCGCTGTTGGGTTACTCGCTGCACGAGCATGAGTTCACCTGGGACAATCGCCTGGATACGCAACTGTTCCCGTCCTTGGGTGACCACAGGGTAGGCGATTCGGTGTTGTTTCCGGGTGCAGGTTTCACCGAGCTCGCGCTGGCTGCTGCACTGCAATATCAACCCGGTGCGTATGTGGAAATCGAAGAGCTGGAAATTCACAGCCCGCTCTTGCTGCATGCGGATTTCAGCAAAAAAGTCCGGGTGATGATCGACAGCACCGACGGTGCCATTTCCATCGTGTCGCGCAGCACGGCCCAGGCTGAACCGTGGGTGCAGCATGTGGTTGCGAGAATTCCCGGTGAAGCGCGCGGCGCAAGACTGGCCTGTACTGCTCCGGTTTTGCCGGCACGCGCTCCTGACTTCACCATGACAGAACACCTGACGCTGACCCGTGCGGTCGGCCTCAATTATGGCCCGGCGTATCAAGCGGTCGAGGCCGGCTGGATCGATGGCAACCAGGTCGTGGCGCGGTTGACGGTCCCGGCGCCGATCGAGGCTGAACTGACCACACTGAATCTGCACCCGGCATTGCTGGACAGTGCTTTCCAGCTGATTACCCAGTTGTTGAGCCAGGAGGCCGACAATCGCACGGGGCTGGCCTTTATCCCGGTGAAGCTGGGGCGTATCAGCTTCGCTGCCGGCAGCCTGCCGCCTTGCCTGGCCCAGGTCACGCTGGTGCGACGCTCGGCACATTCCCTGCTGGCAGACTTCACTTTGTACGACGTCCATGGACGCGCGGTCATCTGCATCGAGGATGCCCGTTTCCGTGGTGTCCGGCTGCACAAGGATCGCAGTGGCGATATCAAACTGGTGGACTTTGTCGGGGTGGCCAAACCTTATCCTGCCAATGAACGCGCATTGCCATGGGCCGGTTCGCGGCTGGAGACGCCGCTACGCGAGCATCTTGGCGCTATCGCCGATGATCCGGGGTTGGCCCGTTATGCCGATGAAATCGACCCTTTGCTCGACGGTCTGTGTGGCAGCTTCCTGCTGGAAGCCATCGAGAAACTGGGCGGTGAGCTGACGCTGCAGCAGCGCTCCACCTGGGAAGCAGGACGTTATCTTGACCATCTGCTTGAGCAGGCGGTGGAGGATGGCAGCCTGGTCGCGATCGGCAATGGCGGCTGGCAGCTTGCCGATCAAGGCGAGCGAGCCAGCGCGCAAGCCATCTGGCAGGAACTGTTCAGCAGTTATCCCGAGCACTTCCAGATCATTCATTCGGTCGGCCGGATCGGCATGCACCTGCTGGAGCTGATCAGCGGTCAGGTGAGCCTTGCGCAACTGTTGCCACGGGAAACCACTCCCGCCGTATTGACCCGTCTGGTCCTCGGTGCGTCCGGTCAGCAGGCGTTGCTGGGTAGCCTGCGAGAACACATCGCCCAACGCTTGAGCGTTCTGCCTGAGGGGCAGCGCCTGCGTATTCTCGAGCTTGGTTTCGAGGGCGCACCGCTGGCGGCAGACCTGTGCGTCGGCCTGAATTTCGACCGGGTCGATTATCAGTATTCGGCGCAGAACATTGAAACGGCATCGATGCTTCAGGCTGACTTCCCGGATCTTCAGATCCTGGCCCTGGAAGCCTCAGAGAAAGTCGCTCGGACGCCGGCCAACGGCTTCGATCTGATCCTCGTCGCCACCGACCTGGCACCGCTGGAAGCCATCAGTCAAGGCTTGCGCCATGGCGCTGCAAGGCTGTGTGCCAATGGCGAAGTGCTGCTGCTGGCGCAGCATCCCGCGCGCTGGGCTGATTTCACCTTCGGCGCCGAGCCTTCCTGGTGGCTGGCCCAGCAGGAGCTACAGGCATTATCGGTACAACAGACGCCGGGATTCTGGCAACAGGAACTGCGGCGTCATGGCCTGAAGGTGTCCGAACCTCTGGAGTTGATTCCTGGCTCGGCGTCCGGCAGCTACCTGTTGCTGGCCGCCGAAGAGGGCGCGAAGGCCCTCGCGGTTACCCCTGAATGTCCGCGCCAAAGCTGGTTGCTGGTAGCCGACGAGCAAGGTCCTGAAGCACCGTTTGCTCAGGCATTGGCCTCGCTGTTGCGTGAGCAAGGACAAGAGGTGGCGCTGCTTGCACCTGACTCGGCATGGGTTCTTGCGCAACAACTACGTGAATGTCCAGTGGCGCCTCAACACATTGTGATGCTGGCCGGGCTGTTCGCCTCCGAAGGGCTGGATGCGCAGGCTGACCGCTGCATGCTCGCCACCGCCATCACTCAAGCCTGTGAGTCAGCCGGCGTCGCTGCGGATTGCTGGTTGCTGACCTCAGGCGCCGCCGTGCATTTGTTACCTCAGGGCGCCCACCAGGAAACGACTGTGCAAGCGATCGCCGATGCTGCCTTGTGGGGCTTCGGTCGAACCTTGACTAACGAAGCGGTCGGCTGTCGTGTCCGTCTGCTCGATCTGACGCCTGGCGCCGGTGTCGAGGCCCTGGTTCCAGCGCTGCTCAATGTTGATGAAGAAACCGAACTGGCAGTCAGCGCCGCGGGCGATCGTTATGTCGCACGGCTGCGAGTCCAGCCCGATGAGTTGCCAGGTCATGCGCTGCCGGATGCGCCGACGCAGGTCAAACTCGGCTTCGATTTGCCTGGGCAACTGCGCAACTTGCGCTGGGAAGCACGCGCGCCGCGAGTGCCGGCCGACGATGAACTGGATATCGAGGTGCAGGCCACCGGTTTGAACTTCCGCGATGTCATGTACGCGTTGGGTCTGCTGTCCGATGAAGCGATTGAAAATGGCTTCTCCGGGCCGACGCTGGGCTTCGAATTTGCCGGTGTGGTGCGTGGTAAAGGGGCATTGGTCGAGGGTGATTTCCAGCCGGGCGACCGTGTCGTCGGTTTTGGTCCGTCGAGCTTCGCCAATCGCCTGATCACCAACGCCAACGCGGTGGCGCGCATTCCTGAAGGCATGTCCTTCGAAGCTGCGGCGACCATCCCCAGTACTTTCTTCACGGTGTATTACGCCGTGCATCACCTGGCGCGCCTGGAGCCGGGAGAGAAAATCCTGATTCACGGTGCAGCGGGCGGCGTCGGCATTGCCGCTATCCAGATTGCAAAATGGTGCGGCGCTGAAATCTACGCCACGGCGGGCAGCGACGAGAAGCGCGATTTCCTGCGCCTGATGGGCGTCGAGCATATCTTCGACTCGCGTTCGCTGGCGTTCGCCGAGGACATCCTGAGCATCACCGATGGCCGTGGTGTGGATGTGGTACTCAACTCCCTGGCGGGCGAGGCGATCAATCGCAACCTGCGGGTACTCAAGCCGTTTGGCCGCTTCCTCGAACTGGGCAAGCGTGACTTTTACCAGAACACCAGGATCGGCCTGCGCCCGTTCCGCAATAACATCAGCTACTTTGGCATCGATGCCGACCAGCTGATGAGCGAGCGCCCGCAACTGACCCGTCGGCTGTTTGGTGAAATGATGGCGTTGTTCCGCGACGGGATTCTGAGCCCATTGCCGTATCGCGCCTTCGATGCCAATGAAGTCGTCGAAGCATTCCGCTACATGCAACAGGCCAGACAGATCGGCAAGATCGTCGTGACGTATCGCACGCCGATCCAGGGTGTGGTCAGCGCGCCGGTCGCGCAACCGCTGGCATTGACGTTGGCCGCGAACGCCAGCTACCTGGTCACCGGCGGGCTCAGCGGTTTTGGCCTGCGCACTGCACAATGGCTGGTGGAAAAAGGTGCGCGTCACCTGGTCCTGCTGGGCCGTCGCGGTGCCGCGACTGAAGAGGCGCAACCCTCGCTGGCACTGTGGCGCGAACAAGGCATCGAGGTCCAGGCGCTGGCCTGCGATATCACCGACGCCGCGCAACTGGCGTCCGTCATGGCGCGCATCGAAGCCAGCGCCCGGCCATTGCGTGGCGTGGTGCATGCGGCAACGGTGTTCGATGACGGCTTGATCCGCAACCTGACCCGCGAGCAATTGCAGCGCGTCCTCGAGCCCAAGGCCAAAGGCGCGCAGTACCTGCATGAATTGACGGCCCATTTGCCACTGGACTTCTTCGTGCTGTTTTCCTCGGCCACGACCTTGTTCGGTAACCCGGGGCAGGCCAACTACGTCGCCGCCAATCATTGGCTCGAAGCGCTGGCGCGTCATCGGCTGGCACTGGGGCTGCCGGCCACCAGCGTACTCTGGGGAGCCATCGACGATGCGGGGTTCCTGGCGCGCAACCAGGACATCAAAGACGCCCTGCAAAGCCGCATGGGCGGTGCTGCCTTGCAGTCGCAAGCGGCACTGCAGACCCTGGAGCGCTTGTTGTTGCAACGGCGTTCGGGGCTCGGCGTGCTTGAGCTGGACTGGAAAGCGCTGTCGCGATTCCTGCCGGCCGCCGGCTCGCCCAAGTTCAATGAGCTGGCCAGGTTGCACGGTGGTGAGCAGGACGAAGAAAGCGATGTCGATGATATCCAGCGCCTGTTGGCGGAAATGGACGACCCCGAGCTGATCGAACTGTTCGGTGAAATGCTCAAGCAGGAAATCAGTGAAATTCTGCGTTTGCCAACCAGCAAGCTGGACGCCTCGCGCCCGCTTCAAGAGTTGGGGCTGGACTCGCTGATGAGTGTCGAACTGGTGGTGGCTGTCGAGGAGCGATTCGGTGTGCGTCTACCGGTGATGGAGCTGAGCGAAGCCTCAAGCATCGGCAAGATCACCGTTCGAATCCTCGAGCTGCTGCGCGGCAATAAGGATTGCGATGTGCAACCGGAGAATGGAAATAGCTTGCAGTCACTGGCGAGCGATACGTTCTCTCGCCACGGGGTCGACCTTTCCCGTGACGACATCGCGCAGTTGAGTGACGGGCTCGACGCCCAGACTTCGAAACCTTCACGTTTGATTGATTGATCCGGCTCATGACCAATAAAACGACACCCGGGCTTGCCACTTCGATGAAGGACAAGCTGATTCAGCAGGCCCTGGAAAGGCGCATGCGCAAGATCGACGATGGCGCCCCTAGCCCTTCGCTGAAGGACGTCAAAGGCACTCCGGGCGAGGGTTTCGCGCAATTTTGCCGATTCGATCAGCACCCTGGTTATCAGCAATTGCGCCTTATGCTCGACGGCGCCGCGCGCTTCGGCCTGACCAATCCGTTTTTCAAGTTGCACGAAGGCCTGGCGGGGGCAGAAACCGTCATGGGCGGTAGCCGCTACGTGAACTTCGCAAGCTACAACTACTTGGGCTACTCAGGGCACCCGGTTGTCGCTGAGGCCGCCAAAGCGGCCATTGATCGTTATGGGACCTCGGTATCGGCCAGCCGCCCGGTGTCGGGGGATCGCCCGATCCATCGCGAACTGGAACAGGAACTGGCCCGGCTCTATGAAGTGGACGACGCTATTACCTTCGTCAGCGGTCATGCGACGAACGTGACCACCATCGGTTACCTGTTCGGTCCGCGGGATTTGATCCTGCATGACGAACTGATCCATAACAGCGTTCTCCAGGGGATCCAGTTGTCCGGTGCCCGCCGCCTCGGCTTTGCCCATAACGATTGGGAAGCGGTTGATCGGGTGCTGAGCGATCAGCGTCAGCATTTCGAGCGTGTGCTGGTGGTGATCGAAGGCATCTACAGCATGGATGGCGATTTCCCGGATTTGCCTCGTTTCGTCGAACTCAGGAAGAAACACCAAGTATTGTTGATGGTCGATGAAGCGCATTCGCTGGGCGTCATGGGGCAGACCGGCAAGGGCATTCGCGAGCATTTCGGTCTGGCCGGCAGTGACGTGGATATCTGGATGGGCACCTTGAGTAAAAGCCTGGCCAGTTGCGGTGGCTACATCGCCGGTGAGTCTGCGTTGGTCGAACACCTCAAATTCCTGGCGCCGGGGTTTCTCTACAGCGTCGGCATGCCGGCACCGGTGGCTGCGGCGGCGTTGGCAGCCTTGCGTTGTCTACCCGAGGATGGCGAGCGCGTTGCCACCTTGCAGGCCCGTGGCAGGCAATTCCTCGAGTTGGCCAAGGACGCGGGGCTGGACACCGGCACCAGCACCGGCCTGGCGGTGGTACCGATCATCACCGGCAGTTCGCTCAAGGCCACCCAGCTGTCCAGCGCATTGTCCCGTCGTGGCATCAACGCCCAACCGATTCTTCATCCGGCGGTACCCGAGAAATCGGCGCGTGTGCGATTTTTCATGTCGTGCCTGCACACCCGGGAGCAAATCACCGAGACGGTCAACGCAGTGGCGCAGGAACTGCAAAATCTGTAGGAGCTGGCTTGTGTAGACGCTGGCTTGCCAGCGAAGACGGCCTCACGTCATGCACCGCCCATGAAAACGCCTTCGCCGGCAAGCCGGCTCTTACAGCATGCGATTGAGGTAGCGCTTTATTTGTCGATAGCGCGGGCAGTTGTCGAGCAGGCCTGTATTGGGTCGTGCGCTGTGTTCGAGTGCCTGTTGTTGGCTGCAGGGCATGCCCCGGACTTGTACCAATGGGTGCTCGTCGCCGTCGTTGCGCTTCACGATCAAGCTGACCGTTGCGCTGCCCGGACGTATACGCCACAGCGGTACGCCGTGTGCTTCGGCCCGCGATGGCAGGTCGTGAGGTTCATGGGCGCTCCACACCAGCAGCTTGCCGTCTTCGCGAGCCACTGTCGTCATCAGGTCGGCGTTGTCATGGACGAACGTCACCCGGCCCCAACGGCTGTCGAGCAAGGTGCGGATCGCCGGTTGCCGGCGCCGAGGCACACCCAGCACGGTCAACGCGCCGGCGAACAGGCTGTCCTGTTCCTTTTGACGGGCCAGTTGCCGGGCGACGGTCAGCACGTCGCAGCGCTGATCGGTCAGCGGGTCGACATAGCGGCAGTAGCGAATGTAGGCGGCGGCCACCAGTTGCTCCAGCGTTGGCCGGGCCTGGCGCCGGGGGATCGGCATGCGGTCGTCGGTCAGTCCCCAGCCAGCGTAGAACGGCAACCCGAAACACGTCACCGGTACGCCCTGAATCAAGGCTTCGAGCCCGGCCTGGCTGGTGGCGATGTACACCCGCGCGGCCCGTCGCGCCAACGATGCCCAGGACACATGACGACTTTCCAGAGCCACGCCGCGCGCGGTCGCCGCCTCCAGCAAACAGCTTTTCTTGTGCCCGCTCAGGCAGTCTGGATGAATCCGCACACGAACATCGGCACCGGGGTTTTCCGCCAGCGCCGTATCGAGCATACGAATGAAATCTGCCTCACACAGACCTCCGCCCGGAATCGAGAAGTCGCCCCAGGTTTGATCCACCACCAGGATCAGCGGCACCTTGCGCCCCAATGAATCATCGTCACTGAGGTCGGGTGCATTGTTGTACTTGCCGATGCCGCTGCTGCGCATCAGCGCAATCAGCTGCGCAGCCGTGGAGATTTCCCGGGCCGTCAGCCGTTGGGGTTGCTGGAGGATGTTTTCCAGTAATGACGGACGATCAGCCAGGTAGTGGATGCCGATCGGATCGACCACCATCGACATCGGTGTATCGCCCTCGACCCCGAGGGAGGAGGAACGCAGAAAGCCGTCCTCCAGTGCGATGTAAGGAATGGCCCAGCGCTTGCACAACACCCGGGCATGGTCAGAGGAGCGCTTGTAGCCAATCCCGGAAATCGCCTTGAGCCCTTTGGGTTTATTCCGGCCTCGGCGCCATAGCCAGGCGGGTACACCTTCGGGATCAAGAAACTCAGGGAGATGAAAAACCCGCCACATCACCCACTGGGACATGATTCCAATCCAGCCTGGGCCGTCCACCAGTGATTCAACAGCGGGTACCGATCGATTCATCTCGTCGCAGCTCATGGGTGGGATGTCAGTGAGCGGCGCATGTTCATCACCGCTGGAAAGGGCAGCAGACGGCCGAGCCAATTCACCGGTGTGGTTCGGACCCTGGTGAATCCCTGCTGTGTGTAGAGTCGCTGGGCACGTTGATTTTTCACCTGGACCTCAAGCTCTATCCGGTCATGGCCGGATTGCCGGGCCTGATTGAAAATCTCGCTCAGCAACGAAGTCGCGATGCCCTGATGGCGTGCTTGCCTGGTCACGCGCAAGCCATAGAGATAGAACCCGTAATACCACTCCCGGCATTCAGAAATGACAAACAGCAGATAGCGTAATCCGCCCCTCAGCCATCCGAATTCACGCACAAAAGGCCTGACACCGGGCGAGAAAGGCCCACGCCGATGGTGCTTGAAGGCGGCATAGCCCAGCGCCGTGCAATCGCGGTACGCAATCAGAATCCGGTCCCAATTGATCGATTGGCCGAGCAGGCGATAACGGCAGGCTTCATCGCCGAGGATCAACGCCAGTGAGCCGCGCCCCGAGGTGATCATCCGCGCAATCGAGTCATCATGTTCCGGCAAGCTGGAACCGAGGACGATCCGTAGGGGGGCGGTGGCAGTTTCAGTCATGGATTGCCATCTAGGCCGGACTCGCGCTTTTGACGCAGGTCGTGCCTTGACTCATATGCTCGGTGAAGGCTTTGGCCAGCCGTTCAACGCCCATTGTTTCTGCGGCGTTATGAGTGAGCGCCTGGTTGGACCAGATGAAATAGTCGGTATCGCCATCCGGCGTACCCAGCGCGGCATAAACATCCGGGAGAATCGGCACGTGGTCGCCAAAGAAACACAGCCCGGTCGGCGTCGGGCGGGCCAGCAGGTACTCGCGTAACCGGCCGAGCATCCGGTCGGCATTGCTCAAGTGCCGCAGATAGGGCGCCAGGTCACGCATGCCGTCGAGCAGCGGACGATCGAACCAGGTCGGCAACTCGGCACCAGTAACGTTCTCCAGGTGCAGAGGCCCATGGTTCTCCATCGTCACGGCGTGGATATACAAAGGCTGAGCGCGGGCGCTGTCACCGAGCAATTCGATGATCTTGTCCGCCACGGCACAATCGCCAATGAAAGGGCCGGCCTTTTGCCCGTCGTCGAAGCTTCGGATGTCGATGAACTCATCGAAGCCCAGCGCCGGCAACACGCGATCCCGGCCGTAGAAACTGCCCACGTAAGGGTGAATGCACACCGTGCGGTAACCTTTGCGTTTCATTTCGACGGCGATGCTTGGCAGCCCCTGGCGGGCCAGATGGCGGTAGGGATTGAAGCGATGCACGCCGAGCCTGTCGCCGGCAATGCCCGTGAGAAAGGCGAACTCGGTACGCACCGTATTGGCGCCCCAGGCAGCGACCTGCAAGCGACCATGGGCCAGCGCTTCTGCGCGCAGCACATCGTATTGGTTCAGTACCTGTTCGCGGATGCCGGGCCACAGCCTGCGGATATCGAAAAACGATTCGCTCTGCACCGAGATCAGATCAGGCAGGGCAGCGACAGGCGGAGTGTGCGCCAGGCGCGGGTCGATCGCGAAAGGCGAGTCAAGTTCGTCGAGGTGTACCTTGCGCCGGGCTGCGCAAAAGTAGGTCCACAAACTGGCGGCCAAGCCCCAACGGGTCAAATCCAGGCTGGCGTCGTAGCTCGGTTGCAGCGGTTTCCAGCCACCGGCGATCAACAGCACCACCGCACTGGCAAGCACCGTTGCACCCACCGATAGCGCATCAGTGGAGGCGGCTTCGAAATAGAGTCCGCAGGCCAGATAGGCGATAAAGACCAACGCCAGCACAATCGTCTTGCCGATGCCGAAGAAGGGCAGGTACAGGCGCGGAAAGCGGATGGCATCACTGAAGTATTCAAAGTCTGCGCAGACGAAGGGTTCACGCAATGAGTGGTACTTGGAATTGCTCACCAAAACGATCAACAGCCACAGGGCCAGCACATTCACGGCGCTGAAATACGGGCGTCCGGTCATGCCATAAAGCAGGGCCACCGAGAACAACCAGGCCCCTGCGTGGAGCAGCCAGCTGCGCAGCGGCCGGCGCAAGGCGGGCCTGGGAGTCAGCATCGTTTCGATGACGCAGGAAAGAAAAAATCCGCCAAGGATGACCCAGCAGAACGTACTGTTCAGAAATTCAGGCACTGTAGTCCAGCCATCGCAAAATTACAGACGACATCCGTGGAGGAATGACCCCCAGGGCCCAGCATCCGAGGTTCAAGGGGAAGGGGAAACTGATGCGTGCCTGATCGGCTGCCAGGCCGCGACGTATCCGTTGTGCGGCTTTGTCCGGGTTCCACAGCAGCGGCTTCGGCCCAGGCATTTCGACGCACATTTTCGACTCGACATAACCTGGCATGATCACGTTGACCCGCACCCCGTCGGCGGCGACCAAATCGCGCATGGCTTCGCCATAAGCTTTTATCGCCGCTTTGCTGGCGCTGTAGCTGGGTGTGACAGGCAGCCCGCGCCAAGCAGCGAGGGAACTGAATAGCGCGATCTGGCCGTGCTTTCGCGCGCGCATGGCCGGCAACGCCGCCTGCACAGTAGCGATGGCCGCCATGACGTTCACTTCGATCAAGGTCTGGGACAGTTCCCAGACTTCATCTTCCGAGTTCGGGCCTGTGGCAGTATTGAGCCCGGCACCGACGATAATCAGGTCCGGTTGCTCGGTTTCACTGATCTGGCTGATCCACTCGCGCACCGCAACCAGGTCCTGGACGTCGAGCGCGTGCAGGATCACCCGGGCGCCGGCAGCGCGGCATTGCTCGGCCAGTTCGTCCAGGCGCTCGGTGCGCCGGCCTTGCAGAATCAGGGTCACGCCCGGTGCTGCATAGGCGGGTGCCAGCGCGCCGCCGATGCCACCCGTGGCGCCGGTGATAAGGATGCAGCGTGGGTTTTTGTACCGGGTCATAAGTACCGTTCAATCCTGGAGGTTTTTGCCATTAACACTTCCAGCGAATTGTTCACGGCCATGTCGATGCCACAGCGGGTATAGAAGCCGCCATTGACCTGGGTGGTATGAATCACCGTGCTGCGAAAGCGCTGGAACAGCGTAGGGTCAGGCGGTTCTGGCATGCACCAGAAGTCGTCGAGGCTGCCTTGGTGGGTCAAGCCCTTGAGTGCATAAATCGGATTGCTCAGGGCGATGGTCGGCACGTTGTGCATCAACGAAGAACCGCCCACGGTGCTGTTCACAGTGATCACCCCGGCGACGTGAGACAGCAGCGTCGGCATGTGACCGCTTTCCAGAAAGTCCACCCGATCGGCAATGCCGAATTTACCGGCAATGCGCAGGGTGATGCGATGGTAGTTGACGATGCCCGGCGTCAGCGGATGGTTCTTGACGACCAGGCGTGCATCACTGGGCGCATGACGGGCAAACGAGGCCAGCACATGTTTCAACACGTCTTTCATGGTGTTGAACTGAGAGTGGTCGCGGATCTGTGCGTCACTGTCCAGTTGCAGGGGCAGCAGGAACGTCGGGTGACGGTTGCGTGCCACTTCACTGATGACCGATGAATCTCGTCCCTTGGCGCTCGCCAGACGAATGCCCTGGCGAATGTAGCCGGCATATTCGACCGCTGCGTTGAAAGGCGCGTGGGTCTTGTAGTGCGGGAAGCAGATTTTGTTCAGGGCGCCACCGACGTGATACATCACATCGTGGAACGCCCGGGAAGTGAAGGACAACTTGAACGAGTTACCGTTGTTGTAGCGCGGAATGTACTTGCCGACTTCCCGATACCATTCCGGATCCCTCGGCAGCAACGAATGGTTGTTCACCCCGTCACGTTCCAGCGTGACCCAGTAAGGCCGGAAGTACCCTTCTTCGAAAACATGCACCCGCACGCCCAGGCGTTTCGCCAGCGTAACGGCTGGCAAATGCACAGGGCGACAGTCGCCGAACAGCACCACGTCGGTGATGCCGTTCGCCTTGAAGGTCTGGCTGTAGAAATCCTCGAGCTGCTCGGACCGCGCCGAATAAAACACCCGCGAACCCGCGCCGTACAGGGAATCGCCCATATTGAAACTGACAGATTTGACCCACTGCCCTTCGGCACGCAGGGCTTGAACCAAACGCGCAAAAAAGGGTGAGCTGACACCTTGCAGGAACAAAAAGGAGTTGCGCGGTCTGGTCGACACGGAGCGTCTTGCAATACCAGCGGGGGCCAACTGTTCTTTTACGATGTTCTCAAGGCGATAGGGAGCAACCGTTGAATCACTTCTTGCCATCTGGGCTTCTTTCCTTGAGCTGGTACTTCGTGCCAGTTCTGCAGTTCCAATAGAGTTCGTTCAGGGGTGGTGAATTTTTGCGTGATGCGGCTTACATAAGTCGGGTAGTTGATCAGGGTGCCGGCCACCAGTTCGTCGAGACTCAAGCGTCTGCGGCGCCGCGCCTGGACGTCCGGGTGCATGCCTTCATCCGTGGTCAAACCCCAGCCGGCATAAAACGGCTGACCATACGTGGTGACCGGTATCCCGCGCAGCAAGGCTTCGAAGCCGGACTGGGAAGTCAGTACATGGACCTCGTCCACTTCCAGCAGCAATTGATGAAAGGGCACATCGCCCACCACCTGGTTGCACCAGTGCGCGGTCTGCTCTTCGTCCTCGCCGCCCTTGCGGGTACCGGCCACGACTTCAGGATGCGGTTTGTAGAGCAGCCAGGCCTGGGGATGGCGCTCGCGCACCGCTCGCAATAAATCGAGGTTGCGGCGGATGCGATGAGCGCCGTACCGAATCGAGGCGTCGGACTCGACCTGGCCCGGCACCAGAATCACCTTGTTCACGCCGGCAGGCCGCTTCCACTGCGTACCGGGGAGGTTGTACTTGGTAACGCCGGCCGCGCAGATCGCTTCACGCAAGGCAGCTGCCCGATCCAGCAGGGCAGGGCTGCAGGGGTCGTTCTGCAAGTTGTATTCGAGGCGCGAAGGGCGCGTGGCGTCGTAATAGATGCCCAGGTCGTCGAAGACCCAGGACAGCGGGCGAACCTTGTTCGCGCCAAGGCCGACCGAGCGCAGGAAGCCGTCTTCGACCCGGCCGATATGACAGTGGCTGTTCTTGATGGCCAATGCCGAATCATGCGCACAGCCCCAGCTAATGACCGGGACGGTTGTCTCTGCGTGGCGACCGGCGAAACGGACGGATGAGCCATTGAAAAAATCCGCCACCAGCGGCCGCTTCCACTTGGAAAAACCAAACATCTGCAGGTTTTCCGGCAAGCGACTGCGCATCCGCCGTTGCAGGCCGAGCCAGGCCAGCACCACTTCGGGCTCGCAGGCCTGACCGGATTCCGGGTCCACGTACCGCGGGTATTCAACCAGCGCCGCATGCAGCAATTGTTCAAGGCTGACCGGCTGACGACGGGGCGGTGCAGGCCGTGCATCCCGGGTCAAACCCCAGCCGGCATAAAACGGCATGCCGAACGTGTGCACCGGCACTTGCCACAACAACGCGTCGAAGCCCAGTTGCGAAGTCATCACGTACACCGCCTGGACTTCGCTCAGTAACTCGGCGGGATGAACATTGCGGCTGATCACCTGGACTCGCGGCCGTTTGCCCAGCGCTGCCAGATCAAAGTGGCCCTGCTTGCGACCCGCCACCACATCCGGATGGACCTTCACCACCACCGTGCTGTGGGGATGTTCATCGAGTGCAGCCTGGAGCATGCGCTCGAAATCAGCATCACCGGCGCCCTGAAGTGAGGCATCGCCCTTGGTCTGGTCAGCGATCAAAACGCAAGGTTGCGGTAACTCGCAACGTTCGATACGGGCGTTGTTGTACTTGGAAACGCGCTCTTGCCGCCAGCTCGCCTGCAGGGCCCGGGCTCTAAGAATCTGAGACTCACTCAAGGTTGTCGGGATCAACACTTCCAGGCGCGACGGTGTGTCGGCATCGTGATAAATGCCCAGGTCATCGACGACCAGCGACAGCGGCGGCTCATCCGCTCCAAGGCCCACCGAACGCAAAAAACCATCCTCTACCGACAGCACAGGCAGACCGGCTTTTTGGGCTTCCCGTTGGGCGAGCAGTGCGCTTGGCTTGCGTCCCCACGCCAGCAACACATCGGCTTGCGCGATGTCACGAGTCGAACCCGACAACAATCGGTAGTCGGGCAACAGGGCGGGCAGGGTAGTGAGTTGCTGAACGCCTTTGGACAGAGCCAACAAGCACGGGCGATTCAGGAGGCTATTGTCCATAAAAAAACGGCGGGTATCCGTAGGTGACGCACTCGATGGCGAGACGCGTGAAAATCCAGAAGCGCCTCAGGCAACGCTCTTCCATAGGTGGCGCGATGATAATACAAAGCTGACAATTTATAACGAAAAGTAGGGGAAAATTTCCTACAAATATTCGCTATTTATCAGGAAGGTGACTGGCTGCGCTGAATAGGGCCTTGCGTCTCCAGGCAGTTTTTTGCGGGTGGATGCTTATGATTGGGCAGCCAACGCCAGCAGATAGTCATACTTTTCCCGCAAGCACGTCATTTTTTCTTTTTTCTGGTACTCGGCAATCGTCTCCGGCCGCAGGCAGTGCCACAGCGAGTTCAGCAGGAAGATGTAGTTGAGGTTGAGCATCGCGCCCTGCCGGTCGAATCGTTCATCCAGCGCTTGGGCATAGGCTTGCAAAAACTCATCGCGGACCTTGATAAAACCCGGCAAATCATTGCGCCGAAAGATCGCGCTCAGATACGCGCCACCATCGAAACCGATACGCCCCACCTTGACCTCGCTCCAGTCGATCAATTGCAGCCCTTGGGGTGAGAGGAAGAGATTCTTGCGCAAGTAGTCCATATGGCAAAAGCAGCGCTGGCTACTTCTGGCCTCAGCCGCCGCTCGCCTCAGCGCCGGACTCAAGGCCCGCAAACGATCGGCCAGACCGATGAAGTGATTATCCTGTTTGGCCAGCTTTTCCACAGAAGGTAAAAAGCGCTGGAAATTGAAGCGTGACCGCAGTAGATACCAGGGGCGAAAAAAATCCATCGTCCAGAACTTGCGAGCCTGCCACCACGAAGTCCGTTGCACATGCCGGCTGGACAAGGTTTCGATTTCGGCTATCCCCCGGGCCACGTTCACGGCTATCGCCGCCATTCGAGGTGCCCGCCCTTGAACGTAGTCAGTAAAAATCAGGCTCTCCCAAGGCGTTTCGATAACGCCCAGGCACGTGGGGTGCTTGAAGTGAACACTGTCGGCCAGGACATCCCGCTCACGATAGAAGCGCGACTCCAGACTGGTGATGAACCCGACTTTGCGAATCGATTTTTCGACCACGTCCAGTGTTGCACCGGTGCCGAGGTCGGTCAGCCGGTGATGGCGCACGTAATTGACGAAAGAAGCGTTGGACGCCAAATCTGTCGTGGTAATGCTGAATCCGTCCGCCCGATACGCCGGCAAAAGAAAACTCAAGCGTTTTTCCAGGGTGGCGTGGCTTAACCAGAACGCATGCCTGCCGCTGACTGATAGTTCGGTATTCGATTCGCTGCTCATGCGTTCCAACTGTAAACAACCATCCGGTTTCTGGCCTGACACACACGTGAAGGGCGCAGCGTCCTTGCCGACCATTTATAACAGTCGCTCAGAAGGGGCGCGATAGTACGGATTCCGACCGGTCATTGCCATGTTCGCAACCCCGACGCCAAGGAAAATGATGATTTTTCGCGGGTGGTCATCAGAATGATGGCAATGTTAGTTTTCGTCAGCCTATTGAGTCGTTAACATACACGCCACTCAAATCAAGGAACGATCGTTTCCCCATGAACCACCTTCCCATCGCCAAAGATGCACTCTGCGCCCAGGCGCAAGCGATCAGCCAACTCGCAGAACGTCTGGATGGCGAGTTCCAGCGCGCCGTAGAACTCATCCTCGGTTGCAAGGGCCGCGCGGCGGTCTGCGGCATGGGCAAATCCGGGCTGATCGGCCAGAAAATGGTCGCCACCTTCGCCTCCACCGGCACCCCGAGCCTGTTCCTGCATCCGGCCGAAGCCTTCCACGGCGACCTCGGCATGCTCAAACCGATCGACGTACTGATCCTGATTTCCTACAGCGGCGAAACCGAAGAAGTCATCAAGCTGATCCCGAGCCTCAAATCCTTCGGCAACAAAATCATCGCCATGACCGGCAACGGCCAATCGACTCTGGCCAAACACGCCGACATCTGGCTGGACATCTCCGTTGAGCGCGAAGTGTGCCCGAACAACCTGGCACCGACCACCTCGACCCTCGCCACCATGGCCATGGGCGACGCACTCGCTGTCGCACTGATTTGCGCCCTCGACTTCAAGCCGATGGACTTCGCCCGCTACCACCCCGGCGGCAGCCTCGGCCGCAAACTGCTGACCCGCGTCAGCGACGTCATGCACACCAACATCCCCAAAGTCACCCGCGACACCTCATTCCACGACTGCCTGCTGGTCATGACCTCCAGCCGCCTCGGCCTGGCCCTGGTGATGGAACAAGACAAACTGATCGGCATCGTCACCGACGGCGACCTGCGCCGCGCGCTGCTGGACAACCCGGGGGTTGTGAATGAAAACGTGGCGACGTTCCTGACGCCGAATCCGCATACGGTCAAGGCGTCGGCTCAGTTGTCAGAGGCTGAGGCTTATATGCTGGATCACAAGATTCGGGCATTGCCGGTGACGGCGGATGAGGGGGATGAGGTGGTGGGGGTTGTGGAGATATTTGATTAGATTTTTATGTAAAGAAAAACTGAAGCTTTAAGCTTGTAATGAGAGCCCAATTAAATTGATGAGATATACATCGATTTAATTGGGCCTTTTTCATTGCGTATTACTGGCCTGTTTTAGCCGTTGTTGTCTAGGTCAAGATGATCAGGCTAGCGCATTAGCTATGCAAGCCCCATGGGGAAGTACCCTACTTGCAAACTCAAGTTCTTAATTTGCACGGCCTTGGCTTTCCCATCTGCAGCGAGGTTGACTCGTAAAAAAATAAAATCTTTGTGGTCTGAGTTAATTGACAAAAATTGTTCTGTTATTGATATGTTTTTCCATGATCCCGGAGAATTTTTGCTCGAGTTCTTATGATGATATCCGGAGGCGCCGACACCACCCAGAGTTAGGTGTATATCCCCTTCGCTGGTGAAAACGTCGGCGGACAATGTCAGGTATTTGCCTAGCATTGACTCATGTTGCTTTTTGTCGATAGATACGCTTGAGCTCAAATAGATGTTTTTTGTATTATTTGGTGTTAGATGGACTTCAAGGTAGTTATGTCTGCCTTCAATTGTAATGTCCGAATCGCTTTCGTTTCTAATCCACCAAAAGTTGTTGATGTATTGGTTGTTCGTGGGGTTTATGATTGTGCCATTTGTCTGGGCGGTGTTCTTGGCGATCAGGTTGTCATTGATGGACGGCATTGGAGAGGATAGTCGCCATCTTTCGCCGTCAAAAAAGCAAATTCCACCAGTTAGTTGGTGGTTGAAATAGAATCCTATGTTGGAGAAAAATACTTGTTTTCCAACTTGCTCATGCAAGTACCTGTTTTGCCAGGATACGGTTTTGCCGGAGTGATCAATAGTGCGAAAGGGGTCGGAGATTTTGCTGTTATTCCGTTCTGCTCTAAGCTGGCGTTTGTTTGTTTTGTCTTCCGATATTAAGTTGGAGAGTATTTTCTTGAGATCCAAGTCTGTGCGGAATTTGTATAGCAAGTCCATGATTTTATAGATGTAGTCAACTTCCTTGCCAAAAAACAAGATGTGTAAGTCGATATCTAATGTTTGAATGATGAGTTTCTTGTTCGGCGGTGTAGATCGCGACAAAAGATCAACATTTATGATGTCCATGTCATCATGTCCGTGAATAACATAAATTGCCGAATCATTCCATTCTGAATGGGCTACTTCATCCAGGTTTGTGTGATTTCCACCAATGTCGTTTATATGCTCTTTAAGTTCTGGCCATGCATGGTCTTTGGTAATGTCCAAGTTGATTTGGGGGTTTGATGCTATTGCGTTTGCGTTTAGTCTAAATGCATGCAAAATGGCGCCATAACCAGACATGGATGAGCCGAAAAGAAACGTTGCATGTGGGGCATACGCTTCTGTAAATAAATTAATTGTTCTTGAAAAGGTTTCGCCATTGTCTTCATCCAGGTACCACGAGTTTTTCGGGTCCGAGATAAATAATAGGTCGCAAATCTGATTTTCAAGGAATGAACGCAAGGCCATGTACTTGCCGCCTTGATTGTGAGCGCTCATTACGATAAGAAGTTTTTCAGAGTTCGACCCTTTATTTAAAGGGATGAAGAGGACTTTTTTGCCGAGAACTATTTGCTCGTTATCTTTAATAATTCTGACTAGGTCAATGGTTTGATCCATAAGGCTCTGCTCTACATTTTTAATGTCGGGCGTTTTTCCCGAATGGCAACTAGCCTGAGAAATGATGACTCAAGTGTCAATCGCAAAAGTAGCGAAATTATTTGAGTCTTCAGGCGCCGAAGGCAAGGTTTTAATAGTAACGATATAGGCTTCTGTCATGCCGCCCCTTTCGGGAAAAATATATGAAGCCATCTGATTCTGGTGTTCTTGGAGTCCATGAAAAATTTCTTAGGAGTTTTCAAGAGCTTATTAAGTTTTTTTCTACGCTTTGATGGCGGAGGGGGCGTGCCTGTTGTTATAACGGTCACGTCTGTTTTTTCACTTGCCGATTGCCCCTTTGCCAGTTTTGTGGGTGTTGCTGGCTGCACAATTTTTGCTGTTTGATTGTCGGCTGTCTTTGTTATAAGTGGGATATGAGGCGTTATGTGGAAAATTGATCTCAGCATGGACTTCCCAGAGGGAAATGCTGAAGCTAAAGAGAATTGAAGCGCTTTGGTTATAAAGGTTTCATAGCTCTTGTATTGTTCAAGGCCCAGTTTGCTCGGGATTTTTCCTGCTTTTAAATCGCTGATAAAGAAGTCTAGGGACTCGCAGGTGTAGTCAGAGGTAAAACCTTTATTGCCATAGAAGGCATTGGCAAACTGAATGGGGCGAAAGCCTTCAAAAGCAGCCTCGAGAAGTGCCTGGGAGTTCAATCCTGCTACGTATTCTGTTTGTTTAAAAATCGACTTAATATTGTAGTCTTCTAGTAACAGTAATCGATTTTCGTGCTCGAACGGTTGGTCGCCGACTTTGAAATGCTTTTCCAGTTCAGTCAATGTCAGGGGGTGACCAATATTTTTCTTTTTTCTCTCCCACGGATGAGCTTTAAATATGACGTTGAGGTCAGTCTCTTCGAGGATCCTTTGGATTAATTTTTTGTAGAAATCTAAAGAGTTGAGGCCGATGTTGTTATGCTCAAGCAGAGAGAAGTCATTCAGCACTTGGCCCGCGATCAGAAGAGTTGGGCGATTGTTGGAAAAAAGTTTCTTTGTGTTTTCCGCTGGTTGATTGACGTTTTTATTTTTGGCGCCCAAAATTTTATTGATTGCTTTATTCCGGTTGCGATCCCATTCCAGCGATAATTCGTCTGCACCTAATGATCGATAGTACGCCGTAAACTTCAGGTTCGAGTTGTTGGCGATCGGCTCATACTTTTCTTCAATATAATTGTCGCTTCCCGTGAAAAAACTCTCTAGCACAAAAGCGCGAGGGGCTCTATTCTTCAGGAGTTCAAGTAGAGATCTTGCGTATATCAGGCTTCCCGAAAATACCAGAACGAATTTTGGATTGTGCTGTTTTATTACCGGGGACCAGTGATTTAACCACTGCATGGCGGATGCCATGTTCCACAGCAAGGTTTCACGTTCATTTTCGTAGATGTAATTAAACAACTCTTTGGTGCTGGTGGGTAATGGTTTGTCGCTAAAGTTATGCTGAGTGATAAGTAGTGAAAGCAACTCTGCTCGTGCAACCTTGAACAGATTAACTTCAAGGGTGGACGCCTCAAAGAGTTTTTCTTGAGGTAGAAGAGCTAGTTCAGTGTATTCTTCGAACAAGGATTCCTGCTGAGAGGAATAGTCTCCAAAGAGACTCAGCAAATCCTGCCGCTCTTCGTTGAAAATTACAGCGCTCTTGGATTCATCAAGATATTCGTAGAGGCTTCCAAAGTTTCTTTGGTTGATGTGCAAAGGGTCTGCAATGAAAAACTTACTCATGCGAATAACTCTAATACTTTATTGATCGAGGCTTGTTTGCCTTTGAGCAGTTTAAGGTGCTCTTTCATGTTGAGGCTAACTGAATCCTGCCAGGTAATAAGGTTTGCGCTAGGGTGTTGGCTCGACTCAAACAATTTTTTATATCGGGCATTATTCGGTGTGGCCAATTCATTAAGCATTATCGCATCCAGATGAGGATCCATTTTCAGATAGATGCCATGTTTTTCGTGCTCAATAAGGTCCGGAACCATACCAATTGGGTTTGCCAGAATCGGCACGCCCATTGCTGCTGCTTCTGGGATGTTGGCTGGGCCACCTTCAAAGTAACTTGTCATGAGTAAAGCATTGACACCTCTGTAGGCATCGATGAGTGCTGGGTAGGGCAGGCGTTCATATACTTCAACGTCGAAGCCTAGTTTGCGCAGCACTCTTCCTTCCTCTGATCTGCCATCACCAACCAAGAGAAACTCAATGTTGTCGGAGTCCAGTCGTTTAGCGAGCTCGAAAAGGTAGGCTTCGCCTTTAACCTTTCTAGCGTAACGCTTGGAAACAACGGCAGCAGTAAATTTGTTTCTTATGTTTCGGCCAAGGTTTCTTGCGTTGTCAATCAGGTGGTTGTTGTAGCCGTGCGGTATAACGCAAGTGTTAAATATTCCACATTCTGCAAGTTTTTTTTGCTGAAAGGTATTCAGGCAAATGACTACGTCAGCCTCTTTGTAGCGATCAATGAACGCATCAAGAGATAGCCAGCTGTCTGGGTCATTCAAGTCATGATGAACAGTAACCACGCACGGCCCGATCAGACGCTCTTCCAAATGTGGGCGATGGTAGTGTCTGATATGAGCGCCAATGATCGGTTTCTCACTTGGGATGTGAGTTGCGTATTGTTCCGTGTATCGAGAGAAATAAGAAAAAATATCCTCGAAAATTCCACTATGAACATTATTGGATGTTACGTGGTTAACTATGATAGTCATCTGTGTACCTGTATTTAAATGTTCTAGCGTTGAAGACTATCGATAGCGCCGCCAAGCACTAATGTTTGCACAATAGGGCCGATGATTTTTTGCCACTCATACACTGCTGCGTTAGTCACATAAATTGTATCGTCTGGCTTGAGCATGACTTGGCGGGCATAAAAGATCGCCGCCGGGTCACGCATATCGATACGCATGACTACTGGTTTTGCTGGTGCTGTTGGGCTGGATTCGCCCATGCGAAATACAAAAACGCCTTGTGGATTCGCGTTGGATTCTTTCAGGCCGCCAACGGAGCCCAGGGCATCCAGCAAGTTGGTGTTTTGAGCGGGCAGATCATGCAAGCCAGGCTCGCCTACAGCACCCATTGCTACGAAGCGCTGGCGAGCACGGTCCAAAACCACTTCTGAGTTTGGCTTAAGAACGAAGTTGCTTCCGGCCAGAACCTCTTCATAGTTGAAGGTGCTTACTTGGCTGCCATTACGGACAGTTACATTGACCAGATGCGGCTCCATCACTGGGCCGCCAGCCTGGTTGATGGCGTCGAGAAGGGTCAGTGGACCTTGAAGAGTGGAGAAACGGCCCGGAGTTTTCACCGCGCCTGCGACCAGTACTGAGCCCGATAGATCGCCGACCAGGTCAACATGAGTCTGAACGTCCGATGTCACCCCTTTCAGCTTCTGACGAATCATGTCTTCGACTTCAATCAGCGTCATGCCTGCGACGAACTGACGTCCGACATAGGGAAGGGAAATCATCCCTTGCGAATCGATACGGACTTTCAGCTGGGTGCCGCCAGTCGACAGCGGGGCAAACAGGGCGGTCCCCTCCGGCGCATTGTCAGTGATCAATACGTTGATCACGTCACCACCCATCAGGCGTACGGCTGACGTAGTCGGATTGGTGATTGCCACTACCGGAGGTTTGGCGGCTGGACGCATAAACGGCGCAATAGTATTGGCGTTGATGTCTACCAAGTCATAAGCGGTGTTCTTTTCTTCAATGGCACCTTTGTAGGGCCCGGCACCGGACAGGGTGCCACCGCAACCTGCCAACGTCAGTGTCACCAGCATCAAACCCGCAACTGCGCTGTTTCGCATGCTCAAGTTCAGGGGGCGAAGGGGCAGGCCAGAAATGGATTTAATCACGATGATCCTCGATCGATGCAATTAGGAAGCGAGTAATGCCGTAAAGCAAAAACAGAGCCAGGAAGATGGTCGCCAGGTTGTAAAGGCGCTCAGGATAGAGGGCCATCTGCGGTGTGTTCGGGGTGACCACGGTGACCAGCGTGCGAATCTTTTTGCTGGCTTCGATGCGTGCGTTGTCCAGTGCGGCAACGGCGGTCTTGTAGGTTTCTTCGGCAATGCCGGAGTCCAGGGTCAACTGCTGGAAGCGCGAAGCCACGACGTTGAGCTGGTCGCCATCGGGGGCGGAAACCAGCAGGCGTTTTTCTGCAGTCAGCTGTTCACGGATCGCGTTGACCCGTTGCTGCTGTTGTTTGACCTGAGGGGAGTCCTGGCGAAGCTTGTAGAGCATTTGCGTGAGCACTGCGCGTTCTTTGGAGTACTCGCCTTCCAGTGTGTCGATAATGCTTGCGCGGCCCTGAGCCGAACTTTTGCCGTCCAGTACCTTGTTCACGTTCTGGAAGCGCAGCAGCTCTTCTTTGCGTTTGGTGTAGTTCTTTTTCGCGCCTTCCAGTTCGCCTTGGGCGAAGCGCATCTGCTCGCGGGCGATGCTGTGGGAGACTTCGTTCACGAAGTGCTCGCTGGCCTCGAGGATGGTCTTGACCATTTGTTCGGCCAGTTCCGGGCTGAACGCCTGTACTTCAACCCTGAGCAAGCCGGTGGTTTCGTCGTAGTGCGCGGAGACCATGCGCTGGTAATACTTGAGCAGGTCTTCGCGCTCGGTGTCTTTGGCCAGCCAGAAGAAGGGGTCGCTGCGTTGTTGGGTGTATTGCTCGACCCAGTGCAGACGATCTTCAAGCAGTTGCATCATGTCCATCGACACGATGTATTCGCGCAAGTACAGGGTCTCTTCCCGGGAAGCGGGGTTCGTGCCACTGAGCAGCATGCTCAAGCCTGGTAGTTGGGCGCCAGAATTATTGCCGTCCTGACGAACCACGACTTGCGCGGAGCTGACATAGCGGTCCACGGAAAAAAAGCTGTAGTAAACGATGGCCAGTGCCAGCGGTACCACGATCAGCCCCAGCGTCAGGCGCCAGCCCTTGAATTTACCCGTACTGCTCATATGCACACGATCCTTGAAAATAAAACAATCACGCCACGGTCAGGGCGATCAGGTGTTGTAGGCGTTGATGCCTTCAGCGACATCGTCATAGATCTGCACTCCGCCATCTCGCACCAGCAGCACGACATCGCAGAGTTTTTGAATTTCATTCATGTTGTGCGAGACCAGCACGACTTTGGATTTCTGCAGTCGCTCCTCGAAGACTTCGGCGCACTTGCGTTTGAAGTGTGCGTCGCCCACGGACATGACTTCGTCGATCAGGTAGTAGTCGAAATCGAACGCCATGCTCAGGCCGAATGCCAGGCGCGAGCGCATGCCCGACGAGTAGGTTTTGACGGGCTCGTCGATCCAGCTGCCGATTTCGGCGAAGTCTTCGACATAGCGGACCTTCTCGCGCATGGCTTCGCCTACGGCACCGTAGACGCGAGCGACGAACTTGATGTTCTCGCGGCCGGTCATGCTGCCCTGAAAACCGCCGGACAAACCCACGGGCCAGGAGATGCTCTGGTCGGTAGCGATGGTGCCGGAGTCCGGAACGTCGGCACCGCCCAGCAGGCGTACCAGGGTTGATTTTCCTGCGCCATTTCGACCGATCAGGCCGATGTTTTTTCCGGCGGGGATCTTCAGTGACAGGTCTCGGAATACATGGCGACGGCCTTTGGGGGTCAGGTACGACTTGGTGATGTTTCTGAGCTCGAACACGGGAAGCCTGCGGTTAGCCGTTCTTGGTGGAGATCAAATGCAGTCGACGAACCCGGTAGGTACCGAGCGACACGAACAGCAAAACCAGGGTGAAGGCGATGACGTAATGGAGCGAAACGCCATCGACTGGAACGTAGAACGGAAAGATTTCGGCGCGGATCAGTTCCAGCAGATGCAGGAACGGGTTGAGCAGTAGCAGCGGCAGCATCGCGTGCGGCAGATAGGCTGCCGGGATCAGTACTCCTGAGATGAAGTACAGCGGGAAAAACATCATGCGAATGAACAGTTTGCTGCCGGGAATGGCATGGGCGATCAGCGAGAGCAGCATGCCCAGGCCAAAGGCAAACAGAAGTCCGAGAAGGATGGTCAGCACCCATTGGATTGGCGACTTGACCGACATATCGAAACCGTACCAGGCGAAGCCGAACACCAGAATGGCGTACACCGTGGCAGAGATGCTGAACTCAACCAGTGCGCGGGCGATGAATGTGTCGAGTGGCTTGATCTGTTTGTAGGCAAACAGCGAACGGTTTTCCCTGGGGCTGTCCATCAGGCGCAGCGCAGTGTTACGAAACAGCAGGAAGGGGGCGAGGCCCACCAGCACGAATACCGGAAAGTCCAGGCCTGCCACGCTTTTGCCGCGAATCAGCGAGAACAACACGCTGAGAATCAGCAGGTGACAAATCGGTTCGAGCAGCATCCACACCGCGCCCATGCGGCTCTCACCGATACGCGCACGCGCTTCGCGTAACACCAGAGCAAAGATGACGGATTTTTTGATTTGGAGGGGCGAGCGAGGCTTCACAATTATTTACCGCACAGCACAACGGCGCGATAAACGCGTTGCTTGAATTCATTTTCAGAGGACTGTCTGTCGACGTAGCACAGACGGCTTCCGTTCGTGGTGCGCGAGGTTAATCGGTGGGCGAGACAGTAGTCAAGCCGATTGGTTCCAAACAAGTGACTGACAAAAAATAACTGTTCGAGCTGGCAGTTCGGGCGTCAAAAAAGCGATTTTTCTTGTAGGAGCGAGCTTGCTCGCGAAGACGGAGGCCTGCCTGAGATACCGCTTTCGTCGGAACGCCGCCCGGAGCAAGCTCGCTCCTACAGGGCTGTGATTTTTAGCCCGAGGTGAATTACCCGGCCAACATCGGATACGTGAACAATCCGAAGTGCAGCAGATTCAAACCAAAGTGGGTGGCGATGGCCGCGCCCAAACCCCCGAAACGATAGGCCAGGCCATAGCCGACGCCGGCCAGGCTTGCCAGCAATACCCATTGCCAGCCAGCCCCCAGGTGAACGAGGCCGAACAGTAACGAGGCGAACAACAGCGCGAGGTTTTCGCCATGGGGCAAGTGTTTGAAGTGCCGACTCAGACCGCCCTGGATATAGCCACGAAACAACGCTTCTTCCACCAGCGTCACCAGCAATAGATTGTTCAACACCCACAACCAGGCTTGATCCGGCCATTTCGGTGCCCAACTGATCACGCCCAGCAACAGCGCGCCACCCAAGGCCAGTACGGTGCTCACGGTCAGGCCGAGGGCGGTGGCATAAACGGACAGTCGCAGGGAGCGCCGGCCGACAATCCACGGGCAGACCAGCAACAGCCAGAAGCCGATCAGAGGTTTGTCCTGATTCAGGTACATGGCAAACGAGACGGCATTGTCGGTGAAACGCTGGGGATCGATGGCGCGACCGTTGTAGAAACCGGGAAGCCAGTGCACTGCCAGCGCCACCGCCAGAACGATGAACAAGCCGTGGCCGAGGTAGCGGCCAATGGGAATCTGTTGTTGGCGAACGGCGAAACCGGCAACCAGCAGCAACGCGAAAGAGATCGTGGCCAGCCAACCGAGATGGCCGTAGATCAACGCCAGGCCATAGCCCATGGAGAGAAGTGCCAGATAAGTCCATGGCAGAGCGATCATTTGAAGTCCTTGTTTCAGAGATTCTGCAATGTGCCTCGCTCCCACAGGGGATCTCGGTCGGACACAGAAAAAGTGAACGACACCGATTCAATAAGCGGCGCGATTATAGAGACGTACACCGCGTAAACAAAAACACCGCCCAAAGGCGGTGTCGTTGTCAGCAGGCTGTTACGAGGCAATCAATTGCCGCAACACGTAATGCAAAATCCCTCCGGCCTTGAAGTACTCCACTTCATTGAGGGTATCGATCCGGCACAACACCTCTATCTTTTCCTTGCTGCCATCTTCGCGGGTGATGACCAGTGTCAGGTTCATCCGCGGGGTCAGTTCGACGCCAGTCAGGCCAAGGATATCTACGGTTTCCTTGCCGGTGAGGTTCAGGCTCTTGCGGTTCTGATCCAGTTTGAACTGCAACGGCAATACGCCCATGCCCACCAGGTTGGAACGGTGAATTCGCTCGAAGCTCTCGGCGATGACTGCTTTCACGCCCAGCAGATTGGTGCCCTTGGCCGCCCAGTCGCGGCTCGAGCCGGTGCCATATTCTTGCCCGGCAATCACCACCAACGGCGTGCCCGATGCCTGGTAACGCATGGCCGCGTCGTAGATCGGCAGCTTCTCCCCGGTCGGAATATAAATCGTGTTGCCACCTTCTTCGCCGCCGAGCATCTCGTTGCGAATCCGGATGTTGGCGAAGGTGCCACGCATCATCACTTGATGGTTGCCGCGGCGCGAGCCGTAGGAGTTGAAGTCCCGCGGTTCCACTCCTTGCTCGCGCAGGTAACGGCCGGCGGGGCTGTCGGTCTTGATGTTGCCGGCCGGGGAGATGTGGTCGGTGGTCACCGAATCGCCGAGCAGCGCGAGGACTTTCGCCCCTTCGACGTCCTTGACCACCGGCGCAGGGCCGCCGATGTCATCGAAGAATGGCGGATGCTGGATATACGTCGAATCGTTGTTCCAGACATAAGTCGCCGCCTGCGGCACTTCGATCGCCTGCCACTGCTCGTCGCCGGCAAACACTTCGGCGTACTCCTTGTGGAACATGCCGGTGTTCACCTGAGTCACCGCGTCGGCGATTTCTTTAGTGCTAGGCCAAATGTCGCGCAGATAAACCGGGTTGTTGTCCTTGTCGTGACCCAATGGCTCGCTGCTGATGTCGATGCGCACCGTACCGGCCAGCGCGTAAGCGACGACCAGAGGCGGGGAGGCCAGCCAGTTGGTTTTCACCAAGGGGTGTACGCGACCTTCGAAGTTGCGGTTGCCCGAGAGCACCGAGGCGACGGTCAGGTCGGCTTTCTGAATGGCTTTTTCGATCGGCTCCGGCAACGGCCCGGAGTTACCGATGCAGGTGGTGCAGCCATAACCGACTAGCGCAAAACCGAGTTCATCAAGGTATTGGGTCAGGCCCGCTGCCTTATAGTAGTCGGTGACCACTTTCGAGCCGGGGGCCAGCGAACTCTTGACCCACGGTTTGCGCTTCAGGCCTTTCTCCACGGCTTTCTTCGCCACCAGCCCGGCCGCCATCATCACGCTGGGGTTGGAAGTGTTGGTGCAGGAGGTGATCGCGGCAATCACCACCGCGCCGTTTTTCAGCCGATACGTACGGCCTTCGTGGTCGTAGTCCGCTTCGCCGATCAGATCGGCGTTGCCCACCGCGACGCCCCCGCCACCCTCACTTTCGAGACGAGCTTCTTCCTTGCTGGAGGGTTTGAATTGCAGGCCGAGAAAGTCAGTGAACGCTTGCGCGACATTCGGCAACGAGACACGGTCCTGTGGGCGTTTCGGCCCGGCGAGGCTGGCTTCGACGCTGCCCATGTCCAGGGCCAGGCTGTCGGTGAACTCCGGCTCCTTGCCGGGCAGGCGCCACAGGCCCTGGATCTTGCTGTAGGCCTCCACCAGTTTCACGGTTTGCGGGGTGCGGCCAGACAGGCGCAAGTACTCCAGTGTCACCTCGTCCACCGGGAAGAAACCGCAGGTGGCGCCGTATTCCGGGGCCATGTTGGCGATGGTCGCGCGGTCGGCCAGCGGCAAGTCGGCGAGGCCGTCGCCGTAGAACTCGACGAATTTGCCGACCACCCCTTTCTTGCGCAGCATCTGGGTCACCGTCAGCACCAGATCGGTGGCGGTGATGCCTTCCCTGAGCTTGCCGGTGAGTTTGAAGCCGATCACTTCCGGAATCAGCATCGACACCGGTTGGCCGAGCATCGCCGCTTCCGCTTCGATCCCGCCCACACCCCAGCCGAGCACGCCGAGGCCGTTGATCATGGTGGTGTGGGAGTCAGTGCCGACCAAAGTGTCCGGGAAAGCATAGGTGCGACCGTCCTCGTCTTTGGTCCAGACCGTGCGGCCCAGGTATTCAAGGTTGACCTGGTGGCAGATGCCGGTGCCCGGCGGCACCACGCAGAAATTGTCGAAGGCGCTCTGACCCCAGCGCAGGAAGGCGTAACGCTCGTGGTTGCGCTGCATTTCGATGTCGACGTTCTGTTCGAAGGCGCTTGAACTGGCGTACTTGTCGACCATCACCGAGTGGTCGATCACCAAGTCCACCGGCGACAGCGGATTGATTCGCTGCGGGTCGCCACCGGCCTTGGCCATGGCGGCGCGCATGGCGGCCAGGTCAACCACGGCGGGGACGCCGGTAAAGTCCTGCATTAATACCCGCGCGGGGCGGTACTGGATTTCGCGATCGGAGCGACGCTCCTTGAGCCAGGCGGCAATCGCCTTGAGGTCGGCGCCGGTAACGGTTTTCTCGTCCTCCCAGCGCAGCAGGTTTTCCAGCAACACTTTCAACGACATCGGCAGCTTGTCGAGATCGCCCAGGCTCTTGGCGGCTTCGGGAAGGCTGAAATAGTGATAGGTCTTGTCGTCGACTTGTAAGGTTTTAAGGGTTTTCAGGCTATCGAGGGACGGCATTGAAATGACTCCTTTAAATCCGCACGGCTACGGACTGAGGGAACGAACTGAGGCTTAAACCTAGTCCTGTTTGATGCTTAAGGCTAATTACTGGACCCTAAGGACAAGTCCAAGGTTCCGATCTCGGCTATCATGCGCCGGTTTTCGTGACAGGCTTTGCTTCAACGCAAGTCTGGGCATCGCGCAGTGGCTGAATTCTTCGCCAACTGCCCAGGAGTAAGAATGAACACCCTCTTTATGCATTGCCGGCCGGGCTTCGAAAGCGAAGTCTGTTCCGAGATTTCCGAACATGCCGCGCGGCTGAACGTGGCCGGTTATGCCAAGGCCAAAACCGCCAGCGCCTGCGCCGAATTTATCTGCACCGAAGAAGACGGCGCCGAGCGCCTGATGCGTGGTCAGCGTTTCGCCGATCTGATCTTTCCGCGCCAGTGGGCTCGCGGGATCTTCATCGATCTGCCGGAAACCGACCGCATCAGTGTGATCCTCGCGCACATGGCTGACTTCCCGCTGTGCGGCAGCCTGTGGCTGGAAATGGTCGACACCAACGATGGCAAGGAGCTGTCGAACTTCTGCAAGAAATTCGAAGGCCACCTGCGCAAGGCGCTGATGGCGGCCGGCAAACTGGTGGAAGACGCCCACAAGCCACGGCTGCTGCTGACCTTCAAGAGTGGCCGTGAAGTGTTCATGGGCCTGGCGGAATCGAACAATTCGGCGATGTGGCCGATGGGTATTCCACGCCTGAAATTCCCGCGTGAAGCGCCGAGTCGTTCGACCCTCAAGCTGGAAGAAGCCTGGCACCATTTCATCCCCCGCGACCAGTGGGACGAGCGCCTGCACAGCGACATGACCGGTGTCGACCTCGGCGCCGCACCCGGCGGCTGGACCTGGCAACTGGTCAACCGCGGCATGCTGGTGACCGCCATCGACAACGGCCCGATGGCCGAAAGCCTGATGGACACCGGTTTGGTGCAGCATTTGATGGCCGACGGATTCACCTTCAAGCCCAAACAACCGGTGGACTGGATGGTTTGCGACATCGTCGAGAAACCGGCGCGCAACGCGGCGATGCTGGAAGAATGGATTGGCGAGGGGCATTGCCGGGAAGCGGTGGTCAACCTCAAGCTGCCGATGAAACAGCGTTATGCCGAAGTGAAGCGCTTGCTGGAACGTATTGCCGACGGGTTCAAGGCGCGGGGCATTCGGGTCGAAATTGGCTGCAAGCAGCTGTATCACGATCGCGAGGAAGTGACCTGCCATTTGCGCCGATTGGACGTGAAGAAACCCAAGTCCCGCTGAGTCACCCGGCCCCCTGTGGGAGCGGGCTTGCTCGCGAATGCGGACTGACATTCAACATTGATGTCGACTGACCCACCGCTTTCGCGAGCAAGCCCGCTCCCACAGGGACGGCGTTATGCCATAGATGACCGAACACCCGGCAATGCGCGACAATGCCGGCAAGTTTCAGGAGTAAATCATGAGTGAAATGATCGATACGCCGGTAGACGGCACCCTCGACGCCACCGGCCTCAATTGCCCGGAACCGGTGATGATGCTGCACCAGCACATCCGTGACCTGGTGCCCGGCGGCCTGCTAAAGGTGATCGCCACCGACCCGTCGACCCGTCGCGACATCCCCAAGTTTTGCGTGTTTCTCGACCACGAACTGGTCGCGCAGCATGAAGAGGCAGGCACCTACCTCTACTGGATCCGCAAGAAACTCGCTTAACCCGCCGTACGACTGATGCGGATCCGCTTGCGTGCACTACGCGTCAGGCGGATCGACAGCATCAGCGCCGCGCAACTCAAGCCGACAATCAAACCCTGCCACAACCCGCTCGGGCCACTCGGCGCACCGAGCCAGTCGGTCAGGCCCAAGGCGTAACCCACCGGCAAACCAATCCCCCAGTACGCGAACAGCGTCAGGATCATCGTCACCCGAGTGTCTTGATAGCCGCGCAGTGCGCCGGCCGCTGTCACCTGGATCGCATCGGAAAACTGGAACAGCGCCGAATACACGATCAGCATCGCGGCCACCTGAATCACCGTCGGGTCGGCGGTGTAAATCGCGGCGATGGGTTCGCGCAGCCACAACATCATGCTCGCCGACAGGCAGGCGTAAGCCAGCGCAGTGCCCATGCCGACCCCGGCGGCGAAGCGTGCTTCGCGTGGTTCCTCACGGCCGAGTGCCTGGCCGACCCGCACGGTCACGGCCATGCCGAGGGAGTAGGGGATCATGAACACCAGCGAGCTGAAGTTCAGCGCAATCTGGTGCCCGGCGACCACGGTGGCGCCGAGGCTGCCGATCAGCAGGGCGATCACGGCGAAGATGCTCGACTCGGCGAACACCGCGATGCCGATCGGCAGGCCGATGCCCAGCAGACGCTTGATCACCGACCACTGCGGCCAGTCGAAACGGCTGAACAACTGGCTCGACTGATAGACCGGCGCCCAGCGCTCCCAGCCGGCCATCCCCAGCGCCATCACCCACATCACGATCGCCGTGGCCCAGCCGCAGCCGACACCGCCCATGGCCGGTACGCCAAAGTGGCCGTAGATGAAGATGTAGTTGAGTGGAATATTCAGCGCCAGCCCACACAGGCCAAGGACCATGGCCGGACGGGTGCGACCCAGGCCATCACTGAAGCAGCGCAGCACGTGATAGAACGCGACGGCAGGCAGACCGCTGGCGATGCCGTGCAGATACTGCATGCACGGGCCGATCAATTCGGGATCGACTTTCATGATGTGCAGGATCGGTTCGGCGCTGAACAGCATGCCGGTCGCCATCAAACCCACGACCAGCGCCAGCCACAACGCCTGACGTACGATCGGGCCAATCTCGCTGTGCTTGCCGGCGCCGAAGCGCTGGGCGACTTTCGGGGTGGTGGCCAGCAGTGTGCCGGTCATCAGCAGAAACACCGGTACCCAGATCGAGTTGCCCAGCGCCACGGCCGCCAGATCTCGAGGCCCGACACGTCCGGCCATCACCGCATCGACGAAGCCCATGGCGGTGGTCGCCAGTTGCGCGATCATGATCGGCAACGCCAGGCCGAGCAGGTTTTTCAGCTCCAGGCGAACCCGGGCCGGGCGGTTGAGGGAAATAGCGGCGGGGCGGTCAGTCACGGAATTCAAGGCGAAACGTCCAAAGGATTTTGATGCGCAAGGCGGCGCATTCTACGCCTTGACGCGGTGGTCAGGAAAAATCCTGTGTTAGGGATTTGTAAATGGTTTTCGGACGTTGCGACATTCCCTGTGGGAGCGGGCTTGCTCGCGAAGGGGGAGTGCCAGTTGACGTCAATGTTGCCTGACACACCGCTTTCGCGAGCAAGCCCGCTCCCACAGGATGAGTGGTCCCTTCACATTAAAGGTGAACAATGCCTGCTGGCCCACCACGGTCATCTCCGCCTACACTGCCGGTCCGCCAAAGGAGCCTGCCATGCTGATTGTTGCCGACGAAAATATCCCGCTGCTCGATGCCTTCTTCGAAGGCTTCGGTGAAATTCGCCGAGTGCCTGGACGTGCCATCGACCGCGCCACTGTCGAGCAGGCCGATGTGCTGTTGGTGCGTTCGGTGACCAACGTCAATCGAGCGTTGCTCGAAGGCAGCAAGGTGCGCTTTGTCGGCACGTGCACCATCGGCACCGATCACCTGGATCTGGATTACTTTCAACAGGCCGCCATCACCTGGTCCAGCGCCCCAGGCTGCAATGCCCGGGGTGTGGTCGATTACGTGCTGGGCAGCCTGCTGACCCTGGCCGAAATCGAAGGTGCCGACCTGACTCAACGCACCTACGGCGTGGTCGGCGCCGGTGAAGTGGGCGGGCGGCTGGTCAAGGTTCTGCAAGGTCTGGGCTGGAATGTGCTGGTCTGCGATCCCCCACGGCAAGCCGCTGAAGGGGGCGATTACGTCAGCCTCGAGCAGATCATCGAGCAATGCGACGTCATCAGCCTGCACACTCCGCTGAACAAGCAAGGCCCTCAGTCGACCTGGCATCTGTTCGATAAAAACCGTTTGAACCAACTTAAGCCGGGCACTTGGCTGATCAACGCCAGTCGTGGTCCGGTGATCGACAACGCCGCTCTGCGCCAGGTGCTGTTGCAACGTGAAGATCTGCAAGCGGTGCTGGATGTCTGGGAGGGCGAGCCTGAGGTCGATGTGGCATTGGCCGAGTTGTGTGTGCTGGCGACGCCGCACATTGCCGGTTACAGCCTCGACGGCAGGCAGCGCGGGACGGCGCAGATCTATCAGGCGCTTTGCGAGTTCCTTGGGCAACCGGAGCAGGTCAGCCTGAACGACTTGCTCCCAGCGCCGTGGCTGTCGGCGGTGACGTTGAACGCCAATTGCGATCCGGCCTGGGCGCTGGCGATGTTGTGCCGTGGCGTATACGACCCACGCCGTGACGACGCGGATTTCCGTCGCAGCCTTGTAGGCAATGTGAGCGAGCAGCGCGCGGCGTTCGATGCGCTGCGCAAACATTACCCGCTGCGGCGTGAGATCGATGGGTTGAAGGTGCGGATCGAGGGAGATTCGCCGGCGTTGCAGCGGATCGTGGCGGCGTTGGGTGCTTCGGTTCTATAAGAGACCGAGTTGGCCCTTTCGCGAGCAAGCCCGCTCCCACATTTGATCTTCAGCGAACACAGGTGTTGTGTACGACAGAGATCAAATGTAGGAGCGGGCTTGCTCCCGAATGGCGACACCGCAATTCTTCGATAAGCACCCATAAAAAACCCGGCTAAAAGAGCCGGGTCAAGAAGACGGTGGCTATATCACTTTTGTTCGGCAGGCTTGACCAATCGCTCTTCCAGTTCGCGGCAAGCGTCCTGGATCATGTTTTCAGTGATCGGTACTTCGTGCCCATCCTTATCAATAATCGAGCAACCCAGAGACTGGTCTGGTTGCGTGCGGATCACTGGAATCTTGTCATCGCTGCTGTTTTGCAAGGACATGGCCTGTCTCCTCATCAGGTTGTGTGCTTACTGTAGAACCGCCAGGTGACCAGGCTGTGACAACTCCCTGCGATCTTCAGGTCGGCATCCTCAGTCCATCAGAAATACTCTGACGTTTCCACCCGGACTTTAGACCAATAATCTCTAGCCACTAGTCTTGGCGGTCATAATTAACCTGACTCATTATGATTTACAGCGTTCAATCCCATTGACGGTGTAGGCTTGGTCGAGTCAAAGCCCATTGGTTGCGCCATCGGATGATCTTCATGCTCTCTTCTCGTCACCGCCGCGCCATTCGTCTGGCCAGTCGTTTCCTCGCACCTTATCGGTGGCCGGCCTTCGGCGCCTTGCTGGCGTTGATCGTCACTGCTGGCATCACTTTGTCCATGGGGCAGGGGATTCGCCTATTGGTGGATCAGGGTTTCATGACCCAGTCGCCGCATTTGCTCAACCGATCCATCGGCGTGTTCATGCTGCTGGTGATTGGTCTGGCGATCGGCACCTTTGCACGGTTTTACCTGGTGTCGTGGATCGGCGAGCGTGTTGTCGCGGACATCCGCCGTCGGGTGTTCAACCATCTGGTGTACCTGCATCCGGGGTTTTATGAAGACAACCGCAGCTCCGAGATCCAGTCGCGGCTGACCGCCGACACCACGCTGCTGCAGTCGGTGATCGGCTCTTCGCTGTCGCTGTTCCTGCGTAATGGGCTGATGGTGATCGGCGGGATTGTCTTGCTGTTTATCACCAACCCCAAACTCACCAGCATCGTCGTGGTTGCGTTGCCGCTGGTGGTTGCGCCGATCCTGATTTTTGGTCGCCGGGTGCGCACCCTGTCACGTCTGAGCCAGGACCGGATTGCCGATATCGGCAGCTATGTCTCCGAAACCCTGAGCCAGATCAAAACCGTGCAGGCCTACAACCATCAGGTTCAGGACGAGCAGCGTTTTGCCATAACCGTGGAAGAGGCTTTCGATACTGCCCGCAAGCGCATCTTCCAGCGTGCCTGGTTGATTACCCTGGTGATCCTGCTGGTATTGGGCGCCGTCGGGGTGATGCTCTGGGTCGGCGGCATGGATGTCATCGCCGGGCGGATTTCCGCGGGTGAGCTGGCAGCGTTTGTCTTTTACAGTCTGATCGTCGGCGGTGCCTTTGGCACGTTGAGTGAAGTGATCGGCGAACTGCAGCGAGCAGCGGGGGCGGCGGAGCGGATTGCCGAGTTACTGCGTTCGGAAAACATCATCCAGCCACCGACCCAGGGTCTGGTGACTTTGCCTGAGCGGGTGAAGGGCGATCTGGTGCTACAGGGTGTGCGTTTTTCCTACCCGTCGCGTCCGCAAAGCTATGCCGTCGATGGTTTGAATCTGACGATTAACGCCGGCGAAACCCTGGCATTGGTTGGGCCATCGGGTGCGGGCAAGTCAACGGTGTATGACCTGCTGCTGCGCTTTTACGACCCCGCCCAAGGACGCATCCTGTTGGACGGTGTGCCGCTGACTCAACTTGACCCACTGGACCTGCGCCGCTGTTTCGCCCTCGTCTCACAAACCCCGGCGCTGTTCTACGGCAGTATCGAAGAGAACATTCGCTACGGCCACCCTGCGGCGACGTTGGCTCAGGTCCAGGAAGCCGCGAAAATCGCCTACGCCCATGACTTCATCGAGCAAATGCCCAACGGCTACCAGACCCACCTCGGCGACGCAGGTCTCGGTTTGTCCGGCGGGCAACGCCAGCGCCTGGCCATCGCCCGGGCGCTGCTGGTGGACGCGCCGATCCTGCTGCTGGACGAAGCCACCAGCGCCCTCGATGCCCAGAGCGAGCACCTGATCCAGCAAGCCCTGCCCAGCCTGATGAAAAATCGCACCACGCTGGTCATCGCCCACCGATTGGCCACAGTGAAAAACGCTGACAGGATTGCGGTGATGGACCAAGGGAAACTGGTGGCGGTGGGGACGCATCAGGAGCTGATTGCGAGTAATGCACTGTATGCGCGGTTGGCGGCGTTGCAGTTCAATGACGGCAAGGCCGAAACCGATCTGCGAGCGTAGGCGCTGTTGGTTCGGGACGATCTTTTCGATTCCATCAAAGATCGAAAATGGCCACGAGGTTTAAATAAATGTGGCCGCGTTCGGGCATTATGTCGGCCTCAGTTGCGAGCCTGGATGAGGATATGAGCCGTTATCAACCACCGTTGACCCTGACCACAAGAATATTGGCGTTGATCGCTGAGATCAGTGAGCAGATTGGTCAGCTTTCGGCGATGGATGATCGTCGGCAGACGCCTCAACTGCGCCGTAGTAATCGAATTCGTACGATTCAGGCTTCTTTGGCGATCGAGAACAACACCCTGAGCATTGAACAGGTGACTGCCGTTCTGGCAGGGCAGCGAGTGCTTGGCCTGCCACGAGAAATCCAGGAAGTACGTAACGCTTTTACAGCCTATGAATCCATGCCGCAGTGGCAGCCGAGCAGCCGGTCCGACCTGCTCCAGGCACATGAGTTGCTGATGCGGGGATTGATTGACGACTGTGGGCAGCTTCGTCGAGCCGGGGTGGGCATCTACCGTGGCGAGAAATTGGTTCATATGGCTCCGCCACCGAGTCGCGTTGGGCATTTGATGGATGATTTGCTGGCATGGCTCGCAGCTTCGGACTGGCATCCGTTGATCACTAGCTGTGTTTTCCACTACGAGTTTGAGTTCATCCATCCTTTCGCCGACGGTAATGGGCGTATGGGCCGTCTTTGGCAGACCTTGATACTCAGTCAATGGCGACCGGTGCTGGCTTATCTGCCGGTCGAAGCGGTTATTCGAGAGCAGCAGGACGATTATTACGCCGCATTATCGGCAGCCGACCAATTGGCCGAATCAACTCCTTTTGTCGAGTTCATGCTGCAAGCGCTGAGCCTTGCCCTTCAGGAGGCCGCCAGGAGCGACCCAGTAACCGATCTAGTAACCGACCCAGTAACCGACCAAGTAGCGAAATTGCTTTGGGCTCTCGATGGAAGCGGTCCGCTGAAGATCAGTGAGTTGATGACAGAGGTCGGGTTGGCTCACAAGGCGACGTTTCGGGCTAACTATCTCAAACCGGCGTTAGCCGCCGATTTGATTGAAATGACAAACCCCGAGTCGCCCAATAGTCCGGCTCAAAGCTATCGCTTGACCGGACTTGGCAAGCAGACTGCGGCACGGTCAAGATCTGTGTAGGAACTGCCGCAGGCTGCGATCATTGCCTTGTGCTGCAAACAAAAATGCCCGTCTCGAAAGAGGCGGGCATTTTTTTACAGTTGCGGAAAAGAGCGCTGCCTGCGGCAGCGCCTACAGATCATTGATCGTCGAAATACCGTTCATGCCAATCCACCAACGGCTGTGGTGAGTTGAGCTTCTGGCCGTAGATCACCGAGTACGACAATACGTTCTGCACGTACTGCCGGGTTTCGTCGAACGGGATGCTTTCCACCCACACATCGAAGCTCAGGTGATCGGCGCCACGCAGCCATTGACGAACGCGGCCGGGGCCGGCGTTGTAGGCGGCAGAGGCGAGGACGCGGTTGCCGTTGAACTGGCTGTGGACCTGGCTCAGGTAAGCGGCACCGAGCTGGATGTTCTTGTCCGGGTCGAACACCTGCTGCGGCGAGGCCAGAGGAATGCTGAACTTGCGCGCGGTTTCCTTGGCGGTGCCGGGCATCAGTTGCATCAGGCCGCTGGCGCCGACACCGGAGCGTGCGTCGGCCATGAAGGCGCTTTCCTGGCGGGTGATCGCGAATACCCAGCTCGAATGCAGTCCACGGACCTTGGCTTCACGGACCAGGGTTTCGCGGTGGGCCATCGGGAAGCGGATGTCCAGGTCGTCCCAGTACTTCGCCTGACTGATGGTACGGATCGCCGGGAAATACCATTTCAGGTCGTAAGCCAGTTTCGCCTGGGCGACCATTTCATCGCGGCTGAAGTGCCGGCTGACGTGGTACCACTCGCGACGACCGTCGACGATTTGCCCGCGCGCATGGAATTCCAGGGCACGTCGTATGCCAGGGGTATTGCGCACCTTGTTGATCAGCGCCTGACTGAGTACCAGCGGTTTGTTGTTCAGCGAATAAGGGGATTGCGAGCGATCGGCCGCCAGGAAACCGTAGAAGTCGCGCTCGCGAGCCAGGCCCTTGTAAAGCGTCTGTGCTTCTGGATTCTGTGGCTGTGCCAGCTCCAGGCTGCGAGCCTGCCAGTAACGCCAGCGGTTGGTGGTGGCCAGGTCCTGGGGCAGACGACGGGTCAACTGATAGGCATCGTCCCAACGGGCCAGGCGCAATAGCAGGCGCAAGCGCCATTCGGAAACGGTGTTGTCCCGCAGCTCCGGATCGTATTTGGTCATCACGTCCAGCGCGCGGCTGTCGAAACGACGAGCGAGGGTCAGCCCGATTTCCCGGGCAATCGCGACTTTTTCGTCACGAGAGAAGTGCATGCTGTTGGCGTAACCGTCGAGCAGGGCCATGGCCTTGTCCGGATCCTGACGGGCCAGGCGGCGCAGGCCCAGGCTGACGATGTCGGACATCGGTTCATCCGCCGGGGTGAAGCGCGACGGCTGATTGAGCAGTTCGGGTTTCTGCGCCACATCCACCAGCAGGCGACCGCGCGGGGCGAGTGTTGTCAGGCCATTGATCAGGCTGTTGGCCAGCGGATAGTTGCGCGCCTGGGCGGCGAGCTTGGTGCGTTCCCAGCGTTTCTGTTCAGTCAGTTGACCATCGGCGGCCCACATGCCGAACACCGCATCGCAAGCGTCGGGTTGGGTTTTGCCGGTCAGCCAGAGTTTATCGGCGTTGGCGTAGCCTTCGGTCTTGCGGTTATGGCTGATTTGATACTGCGCGTTCAGGCAGTCCAGTTCGGTGAAATTGAGTTTGGGGTCATAATATTTGGCGAAGGTCGCCCAGTCGCCGCGTTCGGTCAGCCAACGCAGCCAGCGCAACTTCATCCAGTTGGCTTGCGGCAGGTCACCGTGTTCGGCGAGGAATTTTTCGATTTCGGCATTGCTCGCGGTTTTCAGACGCGCGGTCAGTTCGTCATAAGCCAGATAGGGCTCCAGCGGATAATCGCTCAGAGCCTGGCTGTAACGGAAATAAGGGCCGGAATCGCCTTTGGCCAAGGCACGCTTGGCTTCATCGTAATACTGGCGTTGGGTGGACAGGTCCACCGCCTGGGCGGATTGAGCGGCAGCGGCTGTAAGAAGCAAACACGAAAAAAGACTGAAAAGGCGACTGCGCATGAGACGTCCGGGCAGAGAAATCATGACAAGTGCCGGCAAGCGCGGCACTGAATTGTCTGTAGCTTAGCCTTTTGCCAGCAGCGGGCGAAAGCTTTGCCGAGCGGTCGGCACAAGTTCGCAACAATTGTTGTGCAGAGTGCTTCAACATTGAAATTGCCGGCCTTCTGCAGCCTCAAGTCAGGTAGAATGCGCGCCCGGTTTTTGGAGAAGCTCATGACCCTGCTCAAATTCAGCGATGTGTCCCTTGCTTTCGGCGCTATGCCGTTGTTGGACAAGGTGTCCTGGCAGATCGCCCGTGGTGAGCGGGTGTGCATCATCGGCCGCAACGGCACTGGCAAGTCCAGCATGATGAAGCTCGTCAAGGGCGACCAGAAGCCTGATGAAGGCTCTGTTTGGCGCGCACCTGGCCTAAAGATTGGCGAATTGCCGCAAGAATTGCCGGTAGCCGACGAGCGGACCGTGTTCGACGTGGTTGCCGAAGGCCTGGACGGTGTCGGCGAGCTGCTCGCGCAATATCACCACCTGAGCCAGAACATCGTCACCGATGCCGATCTGGACAAACTGATGCACGTCCAGCACGACCTCGAAGCCCGCGACGGCTGGCGTTTGCAGCAACTGGTCGACAGCACCTTGAGCCGCTTGCAACTGCCGGCCGACAAGACCCTCGCCGAACTGTCCGGCGGCTGGCGTCGCCGCGTACTGCTGGCTCAGGCTCTGGTTTCCGAACCGGATCTGCTGCTGCTCGACGAACCGACCAACCACCTGGACATCGGCGCCATTGCCTGGCTCGAAGAAGCGCTGAAGGATTTCCAGGGCGCCGTGCTGTTCATCACGCACGACCGTTCATTCCTGCAGAACCTTGCGACCCGTATCCTGGAACTGGATCGCGGTGGCCTGATCGACTGGAACGGCGACTACGCCAGTTTCCTCGTGCACAAAGAGGCGACGCTGGCGGCTGAAGAAACCGCCAACGCGCTGTTCGACAAGAAACTGGCCCAGGAAGAAGTCTGGATCCGCCAGGGCATCAAGGCACGTCGCACCCGTAACGAAGGCCGTGTTCGCGCATTGAAAGCCCTGCGCGTCGAGCGCAGCGAGCGTCGTGAGCGCACCGGCAAGGCCAACATTCAACTGGACACCGCTGACAAGTCCGGCAAGCAGGTCATGGTCCTCGAGAACGTGAGTTTCGCTCACCCGGGCGGTCCGTTCCTGATCAAGGATTTCTCGATGGTCCTGACGCGCGGCGACCGTATCGGTCTGCTTGGCGCCAACGGTACCGGCAAGACCACGCTGCTGAAGCTGATGCTCAGCGGTCTGCAACCGACCAGCGGCACAGTGGAAGAGGGGACGCGCATCGACGTGGCCTACTTCGATCAGTTGCGCCATCAGCTGGACCTGGAAAAGACCGTGATCGACAACGTGGCCGAAGGTCGCGATTTCATCGATATCGATGGTCAGAGCCGCCACGTGCTGAGCTACCTCGGCGACTTCCTGTTCAGCCCGCAGCGTGCCCGCACGCCGGTCAAGGCGCTGTCCGGTGGTGAGCGTGCCCGTCTGTTGCTGGCCAAACTGTTCAGCAAACCGGCGAACTTGCTGGTACTCGACGAACCGACCAACGATCTGGACGTGGAAACCCTCGAGCTGCTGGAAGAGGTCTTGCTGACCTTCAATGGCACTGTGCTGATGGTCAGCCACGACCGGGCATTCCTCGACAACGTGGTCACCAGCACCTTGGTCTTCGAAGGCGAAGGCAAGGTTCGCGAATACGTCGGTGGTTATCAGGACTGGCTGCGTCAGGGCGGCTCGCCGCGCCTGTTGGGCGTGACCGAAAGCAAGTCCGGCAAGGCCGACCTGAACTCGGCTGTCGTCACTGCTGAACCAGTGCCAGTCGCTGCGGTAGTAGAGGCGCCGGTGGCAAAGAAGAAGCTCAGCTACAAGCTGCAGCGTGAGCTGGAAATGTTGCCGAGTCAGATCGAAGCCATGGAACAGCAGATCGTGGTGGTTGAGGCGCAGATGGCGGATGCCGGCTTCTATCAGCGTCCTGCTGCCGAGACGGCTGCGGTGATCGCTCAGCTGGAGCAGTTGCAGGCTGAACTCGACGTGATGGTCGAGCGCTGGGCCGAGCTGGATGCCTGATTGATCCGGCTATAAAAAAGCCCGGCGTTCAGTGATGAACGCCGGGCTTTTCGTATGAAATGCGATCTACTGGCCGACATAGATTCACTGTGGGAGCGGCGGTGCGACGATTCGACTTGCTCGCGAAGAGGGACTTACATTCAACATCAATGCTGACTGAATGTCCGTCTTCGCGAGCAAGCCCGCTCCCACATGAGTGTTGTGTTGTCAGCTTTTGATCAGGCGCACCGCGAGCACATCGCAAGGCGCGCCGTGCAGTACGTCATTGGCGGTGGAGCCGAGTAACAGCGCCAGACCGTGTCGGCCATGACTGCCCACCACGATCAGGTCGCACGTTTGCTCCTTGGCGAGGTGATGAATCTCCTGGCGCGGCTGGCCGTAGGTCAAGTGGCTGTATTCCTTGGAGAGTTCCGGGTATTTCACGATCAATCGCTCAAGGCGCTCTTTGGCCTGATCGAACTGTTGTTGTTGCAACTGGGAAAGGTCCATCGGTACGTCGCCGCCAAAGGCCATGGCCATCGGTTCGACGATATGCACCAGGGACAGCTTCGCGCCATTGCTCACCGAGAGTTCGCGAGCTCGGTGAATGACAGGATCGCACTCTTCGGTTAGGTCTACAGCGACCAGAATGTGGTGGTAGGGCATGAGGTGCTCCTCCTGAGGATTGCAATATTGGTAAGTATGGCTGGTTTCAAGCGCATTGGTTTCAAAGTGACTCAATGGGCTCATCAAGAATCGGGAGTACAGATATGACGGTCTGGATAGTGGTGTCAATCCTGCTGGTGGTCTTGAGCCCACTGGCTTGGTTGCGACCGTCTCGCGTTCAGAGCGGGCGCATGGCCCTGCGCATGGAGGCGCGGCGCATTGGCCTGGCCATGCAGCTGGCGCCCCAGGAATGGCCGCACTGGCTAAGCCAGGAGCCGCCGAGCCCTTGCGCCCAATACCATCGGCCGCGCCGTGGCACGCGACCGGCGTGCTGGAGTTACTGGCAGAAGGCGCCGGGCGTGTGGGTCAATCAGTGGCAGGAGGTCTGTGAGGATGGGATGCTGCTGAATCATTTCGAAAAATTGCCTGCCAACGTCTACAAGGTCGAGGCAGACAAACAAATGATTGCCCTGTATTGGGGCGAGAAGGGCGACGCATCTGTTTTGCAACAAATCGACACCACCCTCAAAGCACTCGCCTGAAACCCGGTTTCCCCGTAGGAGCTGGTGCGTCGTCCGGCAGACAGGCAATAAAAAGCCCGACATCATCATCGGGCTGAGGTTGGCCAGGCAGGCCGGTAATTCGATAGGGCTGATCTTACGCTGGACATTCGTCCTAAGCGTTCAAATTTTTTCTTCAGGGTCCCGCCCAGCGTAGCTTGTTAAACACAGGCTGCCGGACATTAGGGCGACTTTTCTAACTATTGATTCTATGAATGGCCTCACATGCATCAGCGTGTTGCAGGGCTTCGTGGTACGGAAGTGACCGGAAAGTCGCGTTTCAACCAGTATTTTGGGCGATTGACAATTGCCGGAAATTCCGTGAAGGTGACATACCCAAATCAAACGGGCGTATGAAATGAGCGTTTGTATTACAGAACGCTCCTACAGAATCCCGACTATCGCGTTGGCGGGTGTGCCGGGTGAGTTGGCGTTAGCATTGACGATAAACGTCCCTGCCGAGCCTGTCGCCTGCGTCCGACGTGTACTGTTCAGCTTCCATATCGTGGAGATCAGTTGATGATTTACGAAGGTAAAGCCATCACGGTTAAGGCTCTTGAAAGTGGCATCGTCGAATTGAAATTCGACCTCAAGGGTGAGTCCGTCAACAAGTTCAACCGTCTTACCCTGAACGAACTGCGTCAGGCTGTAGACACCATCAAGGCAGATGCTTCGATCAAGGGTGTGATCGTCAGCAGTGGCAAGGACGTGTTCATCGTCGGCGCCGACATCACCGAATTCGTCGACAACTTCAAGCTGCCGGATGCAGAGCTTGTCGCTGGTAACCTCGAAGCCAACAAGATTTTCAGCGATTTCGAAGACCTCAACGTCCCGACAGTCGCCGCGATCAATGGCATCGCGCTGGGTGGCGGTCTGGAAATGTGCCTGGCGGCAGATTTCCGCGTCATGGCCAATACCGCCAAAATCGGTCTGCCGGAAGTCAAGCTGGGCATCTACCCAGGCTTCGGCGGTACTGTGCGTTTGCCGCGCATCATCGGTGCCGACAACGCCATCGAGTGGATTGCTGCCGGTAAGGAAAACCGCGCTGAAGACGCGCTGAAAGTCGGTGCCGTCGACGCCGTGGTTGCCCCGGAGAAATTGCAGGAAGCGGCTCTGAACCTGCTCAAGGGTGCCATCTCCGGCGAGTTTGACTACAAGGCCAAGCGTCAGCCGAAACTCGAGAAGCTCAAGCTCAACGCCATCGAACAAATGATGTCGTTCGAAACCGCCAAAGGTTTCGTGGCCGGTCAAGCGGGCCCGAACTACCCGGCTCCGGTTGAAGCGATCAAGACTATCCAGAAAGCCGCGAACTTCGGTCGCGACAAGGCGCTGGAAGTCGAAGCCACCGGTTTCGTCAAGCTGGCCAAGACCTCTGCCGCGCAGAGCTTGATCGGTCTGTTCCTGAACGATCAGGAGCTGAAGAAAAAGGCCAAGGCCTACGACGAAATCGCCAAGGACGTGAAGCAGGCCGCCGTATTGGGCGCCGGCATCATGGGGGGTGGTATCGCTTATCAGTCGGCCTCCAAAGGTACGCCGATCCTGATGAAAGACATCAACGAGCACGGCATCGAGCAAGGTCTGGCCGAAGCCGCCAAGCTGCTGGTGGGCCGCGTTGATAAAGGTCGCATGACTCCGGCGAAAATGGCCGAAGTGCTCAATGGCATTCGTCCGACCCTGTCCTACGGTGATTTCGGTCACGTCGACCTGGTCGTCGAAGCCGTTGTCGAGAACCCGAAGGTCAAGCAAGCCGTTCTGGCCGAAGTCGAAGACAAGGTCAAAGAAGACACCATCCTCGCGTCCAACACTTCGACCATTTCCATTACCTTGCTGGCCAAAGCCCTCAAGCGTCCGGAAAACTTCGTCGGCATGCACTTCTTCAACCCGGTGCACATGATGCCGCTGGTTGAAGTGATCCGTGGCGAGAAGTCCAGCGAAGTGGCCGTTGCCACCACCGTTGCCTACGCCAAGAAAATGGGCAAGAACCCGATCGTCGTCAACGACTGCCCGGGCTTCCTGGTCAACCGCGTGCTGTTCCCGTACTTCGGCGGTTTCGCCAAACTGGTCAGTGCCGGCGTGGACTTCGTCCGCATCGACAAGGTCATGGAAAAATTCGGCTGGCCGATGGGCCCGGCATACCTGATGGACGTGGTCGGCATCGACACCGGTCACCACGGTCGCGATGTAATGGCTGAAGGCTTCCCGGATCGCATGAAGGACGATCGCCGTTCGGCCATCGACGTGCTCTACGAAGCCAAGCGCCTGGGCCAGAAGAATGGCAAGGGCTTCTACGCTTACGAGACCGATAAGCGCGGCAAGCAGAAGAAAGTCGCCGATCCTTCGGTACTGGAAGTGCTCAAGCCAATCGTGTTCGAACAGCGCGAAGTCACTGACGAAGACATCATCAACTGGATGATGATCCCGCTGTGCCTGGAAACCGTGCGTTGCCTGGAAGACGGCATTGTCGAAACCGCCGCCGAAGCCGACATGGGTCTGGTCTACGGTATTGGTTTCCCTCCATTCCGTGGCGGTGCGCTGCGCTACATCGACTCGATCGGTGTTGCGGAGTTCGTTGCCCTGGCTGACCAGTACGCTGATTTGGGCGCGCTGTACCACCCGACCGCGAAGCTGCGTGAAATGGCCAAAAACGGTCAGAGCTTCTTTGGTTAAGCGCCCACACTAGAGCGAGAGTGAAAGTATATGAGCTTGAATCCTAGAGACGTCGTGATTGTCGACTTCGGTCGTACGCCGATGGGCCGCTCCAAGGGCGGCATGCACCGCAACACCCGCGCCGAAGACATGTCGGCGCACCTGATCAGCAAATTGCTGGAGCGCAACGTCAAGGTCGACCCGAGCGAAGTCGAAGACGTGATCTGGGGCTGTGTGAACCAGACCCTGGAGCAGGGCTGGAACATCGCCCGCATGGCGTCCCTGATGACACAGATCCCGCACACCGCGGCCGGCCAGACCGTCAGCCGTCTGTGTGGCTCGTCGATGAGTGCTCTGCACACCGCTGCGCAAGCGATCATGACCGGTAACGGTGACGTGTTCGTGGTTGGCGGCGTCGAGCATATGGGTCACGTGAGCATGATGCACGGTGTCGATCCGAACCCGCACATGTCTCTGTACGCGGCGAAAGCCTCGGGCATGATGGGCCTGACCGCGGAAATGCTCGGCAAAATGCACGGCATTACTCGCGAACAACAGGACGCCTTTGGCGTGCGCTCCCACCAGCTCGCCCACAAGGCGACTGTGGAAGGTAAGTTCAAAGACGAAATCATCCCGATGCAGGGCTACGACGAGAATGGTTTCCTGAAACTGTTCGACTACGACGAAACCATTCGTCCGGAAACTACCCTGGAAAGCCTGGCGGCTCTGAAGCCAGCGTTTAATCCAAAGGGCGGCACCGTGACAGCCGGTACTTCGTCGCAGATCACCGACGGTGCTTCGTGCATGATCGTGATGTCGGCGCAGCGTGCACAGGACCTGGGCATACAGCCTTTGGCGGTGATTCGTTCGATGGCAGTGGCAGGTGTGGACCCGGCGATCATGGGCTATGGTCCAGTACCGGCAACACAAAAAGCACTGAAGCGCGCGGGTCTTGGTATCAACGATATCGACTTCTTCGAGCTCAACGAAGCTTTCGCCGCACAGGCGCTGCCAGTGCTGAAAGATTTGAAAGTGCTCGACAAGATGAACGAGAAGGTTAACCTGCACGGCGGCGCGATCGCCCTGGGTCACCCGTTCGGTTGCTCTGGTGCCCGTATCTCCGGCACTTTGCTGAACGTGATGAAGCAGAATGGCGGCACCTTCGGGGTGGCTACCATGTGCATTGGTCTCGGCCAAGGCATCTCCACCGTCTTCGAACGCGTTTAAGCGTTTCGCTGATGGAAGCCGGGGCCAAGTGCCCCGGTTTTTGTTTTTCCGGATTTATTTTATCTTTATTTTGAAAAAATTTGAGTGAGGGCCAAAGCATGCCGATACAACCTGGGCTCTACGAACATTACAAAGGTCCGCAGTATCGCGTATTCGCTGTTGCGCGGCATTCTGAAACCGAAGAGGAAGTGGTCTTTTACCAAGCCCTGTATGGCGATTACGGCTTTTGGGTGCGTCCCTTGAGCATGTTCCTGGAGTCGGTCGAGGTTGACGGCGAACAGGTGCCACGCTTTGCTTTGGTGCAAGCCGAACCGAGCGTTTTTCCGCAGCCATAAGGGGAGTGCGCGCAGATCCCTGTGCTTGACCTCACCTTGTAGCCACTATATATAGCGGTGCCGCGTCAGGCGCCAACCGCCTTTCACTTCTAGAATTCAGGAATTTTCTGATCCATGGGCAAATCGCTGGTCATTGTGGAATCCCCGGCTAAGGCCAAGACCATCAACAAGTATCTGGGTAACCAATACGTGGTGAAGTCGAGTATCGGCCATATCCGAGACCTGCCCACCAGCGGTTCGGCTAGCGCCAGCAAAGAGCCTGCCGCCAAGCGCGGCAAGGCCGCCGCAGGTGAAGGTCCGGTGCTCACGCCGAAAGAGAAAGCGCGCAAGCAGCTGGTCTCGCGCATGGGTGTCGATCCCGATCATGGCTGGAAAGCCAAGTACGAGATCCTCCCGGGCAAGGAAAAAGTCATCGAAGAGCTGCGCCGGCTCGCCAAAGATGCTGACACCATCTATCTCGCAACCGACTTGGATCGCGAGGGGGAAGCCATTGCCTGGCACCTGCGCGAAGCCATCGGTGGTGACGACAGCCGCTACAAGCGCGTGGTGTTCAACGAAATCACCAAGAAAGCGATCCAGGAAGCCTTCTCCAAACCGGGCGAGCTGGACATCGATCGAGTAAACGCCCAGCAGGCGCGCCGCTTCCTCGACCGTGTGGTGGGTTACATGGTTTCGCCGCTGCTGTGGGCCAAGATCGCCCGTGGCCTGTCCGCCGGTCGCGTGCAATCGGTTGCCGTGAAGCTGGTGGTCGAACGTGAGCGTGAAATCCGCGCGTTCAACCCGGAAGAATACTGGGAAGTGCATGCCGACCTCGGTACTGCCAAGGGCGCGACCGTGCGCTTCGACGTGGCCCGCGAGAAAGGCGAAGCCTTCAAGCCGCTGAACGAAGCCCAAGCCATGGCCGCGCTGGAGAAGCTCAAGGCCTCCAGCTACAGCATCGTTAAACGTGAAGACAAGCCGACCAGCAGCAAGCCGTCGGCACCGTTCATCACCTCCACCCTGCAACAGGCCGCGAGTAACCGCCTGGGCTTCGGTGTGAAGAAAACCATGATGATGGCCCAGCGTTTGTACGAAGCTGGCTACATCACCTATATGCGTACCGACTCCACCAACCTCTCGGCCGATGCCGTGGCGATGGCGCGTACTTATATTGAAGGCGAGTTCGGTAAAAAGTACCTGCCGGAAAACCCGAACGTCTACAGCAGCAAGGAAGGCGCACAAGAGGCTCACGAAGCGATTCGTCCGTCCGACGCCAATACCGAGCCAAGCAAGCTGTCGGGCATGGAGCGTGATGCCGAGCGGCTTTACGAGCTGATCTGGCGCCAGTTCCTGGCCTGCCAGATGCTGCCGGCCCAATACCTGTCGACCACAGTCACCGTCGGTGCCGGCGACTTCGAGCTGCGTGCCAAGGGCCGCATCCTGAAGTTCGACGGTTACACCCGCGTCATGCCGCAAATTGCCAAGCCAGGCGATGACGACGTGCTGCCGGACATGGCCCAGGGCGACGCGATGAAGCTGATCAAGCTTGATCCGACCCAGCACTTCACCAAGCCGCCGGCGCGTTACTCGGAAGCAAGCCTGGTTAAAGAAATGGAAAAACGCGGCATCGGTCGTCCTTCGACCTACGCGGCGATCATTTCGACCATCCAGGACCGCGGCTACGTGGCGCTGCACAACCGTCGTTTCTATTCGGAAAAGATGGGCGACATCGTTACCGAGCGTCTGGCCGAGAGCTTCTCCAATCTCATGGACTACGGCTTCACCGCCGGCATGGAAGAGAACCTCGATGACGTGGCTCAGGGCGAACGCGACTGGAAAAACGTGCTCGACGAGTTCTATGGCGACTTCAAGAAAAAACTCGAAGTGGCAGAAAGCCCGGAAAACGGCATGCGGGCCAACCAGCCTGTCATGACTGACATTCCGTGCCTGACCTGCGGTCGTCCGATGCAGATTCGTACTGCCTCGACGGGCGTATTCCTCGGTTGCTCGGGCTATAGCCTGCCGCCGAAAGAGCGCTGCAAAGCCACCGTCAACCTGGTGCCGGGCGATGAAATCGCTGCGGACGATGAGGGTGAGTCCGAGTCGCTGGTCCTGCGTGGCAAGCATCGCTGCCCGATCTGCAGCACGGCCATGGACGCTTACCTGCTCGACGAGAAGCGCAAGCTGCACATCTGCGGTAACAACCCGGATTGCTCTGGCTACGAAATCGAAGAGGGTACCTATCGCATCAAGGGCTACGAAGGTCCGAGCCTGGAATGCGACAAGTGCGGCAGCGAGATGCAGCTCAAGACCGGTCGTTTCGGCAAGTTCTTCGGTTGCACCAATGCGACCTGCAAGAACACCCGCAAGCTGCTGAAAAGCGGTGACGCGGCGCCGCCGAAGATGGACCCGGTGAAGATGCCTGAGCTCAAATGCGAAAAGGTCAACGACACCTACATCCTGCGCGACGGTGCTTCCGGCCTGTTCCTGGCGGCCAGCCAGTTCCCGAAAAACCGCGAGACCCGTGCTCCGTTGGTCATGGAGATCGTGCCGCACAAGGATGAGATCGATCCGAAGTATCACTTCCTCTGCGAAGCGCCGAAGAAAGATCCGGACGGCCTTCCTTCGGTAATTCGTTACAGCCGCAAGACCAAAGAGCAATACGTGCAGACTGAGGTTGATGGTAAGCCGACTGGCTGGAAGGCGTATTACGACGGCGGCAAGTGGACGGTTGAAGACAAGCGTCCAGCAGCCAAAGCTTAAAAGCCGCTGTATACAAAAAGGCCGCATGACAACCCTCGGGTTTTCATGCGGCCTTTTTTGTTTTGGGCTTGCGGGAGGCTCAGGTGATCCACGACACTGTCTGACCTGCGTGAAGCAATTATTTCGTTGTGGAGGCTGCCGTCATGGCCCACGAACTCTATACCCGTACCAACCAGAAGATTTATTTCGCCGGCCTGTCGCTGGAAGCGCTCGCCAAAGCCGAAGAGGGGCGGGCGATGAACGCCTTGGCGCTGATTCAGGCCGGGCGCGAGTCGGCGTTGTTTCACCTGTACGGTGCGCTGTTGGGGCTGTGCCATGAAATCGCCGGTTTCTATCGCCTGCCGCAGGCCAATGCGCCGCGGGCAGAGATGCTGCTGACCCGCGAAGTGCTTGAAACCATCGCTATTCCGGAAATGGCCGAGATGGTCGAACTGGCGCAAAACCCTGAAACCTGGCTGGCGAAGCTGCTGTCGGCATATGCCGCATTGTTTCAGCCGCCTCGCGCTCCGCATAAGCCCAAGGGCGATGTGACGCAGCCGCTCATTCTGGCCGTTAATCTGGATGAAGAAGAGACGCCTGAAGAGTTGAGTCGGGAAGAGCTGGAGAGCTGGCGTCAGAACCTTAAAGGTCTGGCGATTCGGTTTCGCGAAGGGTTGAACGAGTGCTGAAAGATTGAGTGTTTAGGGGTGGGTCCGCTCAAGGAAGAGTGATGTCAGAAATTTCTCTTCGTGATGGCATTTGGTCAAGATCCCGAGCGAAGCTTGGCTGATGCCTATATAATCCCCGCCTTTCGTGGAGAACAGACCTTTATGCCAACGTCCTTTCTAGAAATTGTCGAGTTACCAGACGGCCGAATCGAGCTGCGCAGGGCCGAGGACGAAGGTTCTCTGGTTACTTTGGATTTCTCCGAGGATGCCAAGGTTTTCCTGCAAGGCCAGCATGTGGAAGTCGCCAAGGCGATGTTGAGCGTCGGTGTTCAGATGGCAGGACGCCTGGTTGAAGGCGAATTTGATAAGGAAGAGGGGGCACGGGTTCTTCATTGATCCCGCCCGTCGGATTCTTCGGATACCTCTACAGATTGGCTTCTCTATCCCTGGAGAAGCCCCGCGCTGTTCAGCGCGCACCGTGTTTATCAGTTAACCCAGTCGAATATTCAGACTTTGCGCATCCCCGGTACGGGCGGCACTGATCAACTGTTGCCGCGACGTTGTGCTCAGCGGGTTAAGCCAGCTGACGACCGTATGGCTGCGGCCAAGTCGCAAGGCTTCGCAGGTCAACTGCTGAGCGCTCTGTGTGCCGCGCGGTTGCAGGAGCAGAATGCGCTCACGGTTCAGGCCGGCGTCCCGTAACCAGGCTTGTGTCAGGCTGGCGGGCGGGGCGATCAGTGTCAGCCAGCGTGCATCCTGATCCTGACTCAGTTCCCTGAGAATCGGTGCCAGAAGGTTCAGGCAGTTCCCGGCCGCGCCGCGCAGTGATAGCTCGCTGAAAACTTCGGGCTCGGCGCTCCAGGGCGATTCGACCACGTCTTTCAGGATCGGCGCCAGCGGCTGTGCCATGAACGCCTCGAACAACGGCAATTGGGCTTGCTGTGAGGTATGTGGGAACTGCATAAAGCCTCCTTTAGCGGCGAATCACGCCGACACTCAAGCCTTCGATTACCAGTTCCTGATCTTTCAGGTTGACTTCGATAGGGGCGAATTCAGGGTTTTCGGCAATCAACCAGACCTTGCTGCCATCGCGCTTGAAGCGCTTGACGGTCACTTCGTCGCCGATCCGCGCCACCACGATCTGGCCGTTGCGGGCTTCACGGGTGGTGTGGACGGCCAGCAGGTCGCCGTCGAAAATGCCGACGTCCTTCATGCTCATGCCATGGACCCGCAGCAGATAGTCGGCGCGAGGATGGAAGAACGAAGGGTTGATGTTGCAGGATTCTTCGATGTGCTGTTGGGCGAGGATCGGCGCACCGGCAGCCACTCGGCCGATGATCGGCAAGCTGGACTCGTCGGCCTTGGCTTCGAAGCCAGGGATGCGGATGCCGCGGGAGGCGCCCGGGGTCATTTCTATCGCGCCCTTGCGGGCCAGTGCCTTGAGGTGTTCTTCCGCCGCATTGGGCGACTTGAAACCCAATTCCTGAGCGATTTCCGCGCGGGTCGGCGGGTAGCCGTTGTCTTCGAGGCAACGTTTGATGAAGGCCAGAATCTCTGCTTGGCGTGGCGTCAGCTTTAGCATATTGATCGCTCTGTCTTTTTATACAGTGACTGGGATTATATACAGTGAACTGGTCTTGGCAATGCCCCTTTTTTTGTCGGCCGCTGTACGGTCATTTCGCTCGCCGATTGAAGCGCCATTGTTGTATGGTTAAATACCTGACCGACCATTCCCAAAACGAACCGCCAGACTTGACAAGGCCAGGGCTGAAACGTATGTTTCAAACAAGTGTTTGTCAGGCGGAGTAGTCATGGCCCAGTCGGAAACCGTTGAACGCATTCTCGATGCTGCCGAGCAGTTGTTCGCGGAAAAAGGTTTCGCTGAAACCTCATTGCGTTTGATCACCAGCAAGGCCGGTGTCAATCTGGCAGCGGTGAACTATCACTTCGGGTCGAAGAAAGCGCTGATTCAGGCGGTATTCTCGCGTTTTCTCGGGCCATTCTGCCTCAGTCTCGATAAAGAGCTGGAGCGCCGTCAGGCCAAGCCCGAGAACAAGCCGACCCTTGAAGAGTTGCTGGAGATCCTTGTCGAACAAGCCCTGGTGGTGCAGCCACGCAGTGGTAACGACTTGTCCATTTTCATGCGTTTGCTGGGACTGGCCTTCAGTCAGAGCCAAGGGCACTTGCGTCGTTATCTGGAAGATATGTACGGCAAGGTGTTCCGCCGCTACATGATGCTGGTCAACGAGGCTGCGCCGCGCATTCCACCGATCGAACTGTTCTGGCGCGTGCACTTCATGCTCGGTGCCGCGGCGTTCAGCATGTCAGGGATCAAGGCCTTGCGTGCGATTGCCGAGACCGATTTTGGCGTCAACACCTCCATTGAACAAGTGATGCGTCTGATGGTGCCATTCCTGGCTGCTGGCATGCGCGCTGAAACCGGCGTTACCGACACCGCCATGGCTACCGCGCAATTGCGTCCACGCAGCAAATCGGCCCCGGTCGCCGCCAAGGTTTAACCGCGCACGGGTGGGCGCGGCAGCTGACATCCGCTAAGCTAGCCGCCCATGCCGACTCTCGTTCTGAATCCGCCCCTCATTGATATCGCCGACCTGCCGGGCACAGCCCATGGCGGCGAATTCGTGCGAGCCGGGTTTATCGTAATCAAGGAATTTCTATGACTGCTGGCCTGCAAGGCTCGTTGATGGTGGACGTCGCCGGTACCTGGCTGACGGCTGAAGATCGCCAATTGTTGCGTCAGCCCGAAGTGGGCGGCCTGATCATTTTTGCCCGCAACATCGAGCATCCGCGTCAAGTGCGCGAGTTGAGCGCTTCGATCCGCGCCATTCGTCCCGATCTGCTGCTGGCGGTAGATCAAGAGGGCGGTCGGGTTCAGCGGCTGCGTCAAGGCTTCGTGCGACTGCCAGCCATGCGTGCCATCGCCGATAACCCGAATGCCGAAGACCTGGCCGAGCAGTGTGGCTGGATCATGGCGACCGAAGTGCTGGCAGTCGGTCTCGACCTGAGCTTTGCCCCGGTGCTGGACCTGGATTACCAGCGCAGTGCGGTGGTCGGGACCCGTTCGTTCGAAGGTGATCCTGAGCGCGCCGCTTTGCTCGCCGGTGCATTCATCCGCGGCATGAACAGTGCCGGAATGGCCGCTACCGGCAAGCATTTCCCGGGTCATGGCTGGGCCGAGGCCGATTCCCATGTCGCGATTCCCAACGACGAGCGTAGCCTCGACGAGATCCGCGCCAACGACTTGGTGCCGTTCGCGCGATTGAGCAAGCAACTGGCCGCCGTCATGCCGGCTCACGTGATTTATCCACAGGTCGACTCCCAGCCTGCAGGTTTCTCCCGTCGCTGGTTGCAGGACATCCTGCGCGGCGAGCTGCAGTTCGATGGTGTGATCTTCAGCGACGACCTGTCCATGGCCGGTGCCCACGTGGTTGGTGATGCCGCCAGTCGCATCGAAGCGGCATTGACTGCCGGTTGCGACATGGGCCTGGTGTGCAACGATCGCGCGGCTGCCGAATTGGCCTTGAGCGCCGCCCAGCGTTTGAAGGTCAAACCTTCGGCGCGCATTGCGCGGATGCGTGGGCAGGCGTACGCCAGCACCGAATACCGTCAAGACCCGCGCTGGCTAGCGGCCATCGGCGCGCTCAGAGAAGCTCAATTGATCGATTAAGGACTCTTCGTTATGACGGTTTACTCGATTATCGGTGGCACCGGCCTGACGCAACTCGAAGGTCTGAGCATTCGTCAGTCATTGGCGGTGGACACGCCTTACGGCGCGCCTTCGGCCGAGGTGCAGATCGGTGAGTATGCCGGCAAGGAAGTGCTGTTTCTCGCGCGTCATGGGCACCCACACCGTTTCCCGCCGCATCAGGTGAACTACCGCGCCAACCTGTGGGCCTTGAAGCAGGCCGGTGCCGAAGCGATTCTCGCGGTCAACGCCGTGGGCGGGATTCATGCCACGATGGGCACCGGACATTTCTGCGTGCCGCATCAATTGATCGACTACACCAGCGGTCGTGAACACACCTATTTCGCCGATGACCTGGAACAGGTCACCCACATCGACTTCAGTTATCCCTACAGCGAACCCCTGCGTCAGCAATTGATCGCGGCGTTGGCGGCTGAAGGGGTTGGGTATAGCAGCCATGGCGTGTACGCCTGCACCCAGGGCCCACGTCTGGAAACCGTCGCTGAAATTGCGCGGCTGGAACGTGACGGTTGCGACATCGTCGGCATGACCGGCATGCCTGAAGCGGCATTGGCACGTGAGCTGGAACTGGATTACGCCTGTCTGGCGCTGGTGGTGAACCCGGCGGCGGGCAAGTCGACAGCGGTGATCACCATGGCCGAGATCGAGCAGGCATTGCATGACGGGATGGGCAAGGTGAAGTCGACGTTGGCGCGGGTGTTGAAGGGCTAAGACGTAACCCCAAGTAATCCAGTCATTATCAGAAGCGTTGAATTTATGCCGACAATCATTGAGCAACTTCATCAGATGCCGTGGACGGCGGCATTCAGCAATCGTGCCCTGGATAAGGCGCTCAGATACGCCAAGGAGAATCGGGTCAAGATCATCGACCTTGATGATCTGACGGTTAGCGCGACTTGCAAAGGCTCCGAAGGGAATGTCTACGAACAGTTCATCGAACTCATCGAATATGATGACGGTGTGTTCGTGCTGAATTGCACCTGCTCATGTCCCGTAGTGATCGATTGCAAGCACTGTGCAACGGTCATTTATCATCTGCAAGACCTCCCTGTGGAGTCGATCGAGGGTTCTGCCCAGGTTCGCCTGAACCGCGATTTGGAGCGCTGGCTCAATGATATTCCTCACGAGATTTCAGATCGCGATGGCGCTGCTCAGAGCACCGGTACGTGCTGGGTGTACAAACTCAAGGCCACGCCCACCGCAGGCAAGTGGTTGTTGGAAATCTGCAAGGCCCGTCAGCTCAAGGATGGCCGCTTGCAGGACATCAAATCTGTGTTTTCGCCGTCAGATGCGCTGATGCGAGAGCCGGGCTATCTATCAGAGCTTGACCTGCGAATCGCCAGATTACTGGTCGCAGCCCACTCCTCCCATTCTTATTACAGTGGGTACCCCTTGCAAGGCAGCAGCGGGGCCGAAGTCCTCCAGTTGGCGTTGAAAACTTCACGACTGTTTCTCGATTTCGAGCAATTGCAGCCCTTGGCATTAGGAAGGAAGAGGTCTGCGCAGTTTGCCTGGGCAGAACAAGGCAACGGCAGTTTCCGTCCGCAATGGCGTAGTGATGAAGCCCCTGAAGAAACGATTCTGGCGCTGGAACCTTTGTATTACCTGGACCGTGAACGGATGGAGGTTGGCCCTCTGCAGAGTGAACTGGACAACAAACTGGCCAGACACTTGTCATTGGTTCCCGACATCCCGGCGCGGCAGGCGATGCAATTCAGTCATCGGATGAGTGCCGTGACTCGAGTAGCGCCACCGCCGCACACGTTGACCGAGCGGATCATCGACGATATTGAGCCCCAGGCCCTCCTGACCCTCGCAACGACCAAGCGTTATACAAGCTGGAAATACGAACTGGAGCACCGCGCAGCGTTGGCGTTCACTTACAACGGCCATATGGCGGCGGACAAAAAATCCACGGAAGTATTGGTGCTTTCCGGCACCGAAACCCAGCGCATTCAACGAAAACCGGCTGCCGAAAAAGCCCTGCGTCAGGCCTTGCAAAAACAAGGCTTCAAAAGGACCACTCGTAAAAGTGATGCGTTACCCGATAGCGCAGGCGAAATGTTCGACTTGCCGGATGAATCGGCATGGCTTGCTTTTGTGCAATTCGGCATGCCGGCGCTCAGAGAGGCCAACTGGCAGGTCACTATCACTGACGGCTTTCACTTCAATCTGCAGCCCGTAGAAGAATGGTATGCCGATATCGAGGAATCGCCGGGCCGCGAATGGTTCGATCTGCAATTGGGGATCGTGGTCAATGGCGAGCGCCACAGCTTGTTGCCGATTCTGCTGCATTTGTTACGCACTCAGCCACAGCTGATGAACCCGGCTGAGCTAGCCCACCGCGACGATAACGATCAGGTATTGATCGATCTCAAGAGTGGACAGTTCGGAGCGAAACCAGTTACGAAAGTCGCTCTGCCTCTCGGGCGGGTCAAGCCATTGATGGCGACGCTGGGTGAATTGTACTTGGGTGTTGGCAGCGGTAATTCGTTGCGCTTGAATGCCCCTGATGCGGCGCGGTTGAGTGAGCTTGAAGGTCTGCCGCTGGTTTGGCAGGGCGGCGAGCGTTTGCGCGCTTTCGCGAAACGCTTGCGTGAATCGACTCATGCATACGTTGGTGCTCCCGCAGGCCTCAACGCGGTACTGCGGCCGTATCAGCTCGAAGGCCTGAACTGGATGCAGACCCTTCGCGAGCTGGAAGTCGGCGGTATCCTCGGCGACGACATGGGCCTGGGCAAAACTCTGCAAGCCCTGACTCATTTACTTCTGGAAAAACAGGTGGGACGTCTGGACCGCCCGGCACTTGCTGTGATGCCTACCAGTCTCATCCCCAACTGGCTCGATGAGGCCGCACGCTTCACCCCGCAACTGAAAGTACTGGCGCTTCACGGCGCGGCTCGGCAAAACGATTTTGCCAACCTTGCCGATTACGATCTGGTGTTGACGACCTATGCGTTGCTGCCGCGCGATCTGGAGGTTTTGCAGCCTCAGGTCTGGAGTGTGCTGATTCTCGATGAAGCACAGAACATAAAAAATCCGGCCAGCAAAGCCGCTCAGGCGGCCCGACAATTAGAGGCTCGGCAGCGTTTGTGCCTGTCTGGCACGCCACTGGAAAATCACTTGGGCGAGTTGTGGTCGCTGTTTCACTTTTTGCTGCCCGGTTGGCTCGGCGACAGTAAAACCTTCAATCGCGACTATCGCACCCCGATCGAGAAACACGGTAACAGTGAGCGGATGCAACACCTGACGGCCCGAATAAAACCCTTTCTGTTACGCCGCAAGAAAGAACAGGTCGCTACCGAACTGCCCCCCAAAACCGAGATCGTGCATTGGGTCGACCTTAGCGATGGGCAGCGGGATGTGTATGAAACCGTGCGTGTGGCGATGGACAAGAAGGTGCGTGATGAAATTGCCCGCAGTGGCGTCGGGCGCAGTCAGATCATCATCCTCGATGCTTTGCTCAAGTTGCGTCAGGTGTGCTGCGATCTGCGACTGATCAAAACGACGCTGACGGCAAAAGCCCTTCGTTCGGGCAGTGGAAAACTGGTCAGCTTGATGGAGATGCTCGAAGAGTTGCTCAGTGAAGATCGCAAGATTTTGCTGTTCTCGCAATTCACCTCGATGCTGGCGTTGATTGAGCAGGAACTGCAGCAGCGTGGCATTGGTTACTCGTTATTGACCGGCGATACCACGGATCGACGCGCACCAGTAAAGGATTTTCAGAGTGGCAAGGTGCCGTTGTTCCTGATTAGCCTGAAGGCTGGGGGAACCGGTCTTAACCTGACGGCGGCGGATACGGTGATTCACTTCGATCCGTGGTGGAACCCTGCAGTGGAAAACCAGGCGACCGACCGAGCCTACAGAATTGGTCAAGACAAGCCGGTGTTCGTCTACAAGATGATTGCCCGCGGTACGGTGGAAGAAAAAATACAGGCGCTTCAACAGGAAAAGGCAGCGTTGACCGGGGCCGTACTCGAAGGTGGAGCGAGTGGAGGGTGGAAGCTCGAACAAAGTGATATTGAAGCGCTGTTCGCGCCCTTGCCCGATCCCAGATCCTGAATCTGCGGCATTTCAGGAATCGGCGGTGACCCTTTCGCGAGCAAGCCCGCTCCCACATTGGGTTTAGGTTGTCCTCATCATCGCGGGCAAACACAAATCCAATGTGGGAGCGGGCTTGCTCGCGAATGCGATCTACATATCGCCGCTACTTATCAATTTTCTCCGGCAAAGGCGCAAACAACGCTTCGATATCATCGCTCTGCAATTTCCAGTCCCCGGTCTGGCGCCCATCCAGCACGCCGGCGGCAAGGTCGGATTTTTCCTTCTGCAGATGCTGAATCTTCTCTTCCACCGTGCCCCTGGCAATCATCTTGTAGACGAACACCGGCTTCTCCTGACCAATGCGATAGGCACGATCCGTCGCCTGATGTTCCGTCGCCGGGTTCCACCAGGGATCGTAGTGAATCACCGTATCCGCTTCGGTCAGGTTCAGTCCTACGCCACCAGCCTTCAGGCTGATCAGAAAGATCTGACGCGTGCCGCTCTGAAACTCCTTCACTGGCGTGCGTCGGTCGCGGGTTTGTCCGGTCAGGATCGCATACGCCACGCCACGCTTTTTCAGCTCATCCTCGATCAGCGACAGCATTGAGGTGAACTGCGAAAACAGCAGGATTCGCCGATCTTCCTCAAACAACTCTTCCAGCATTTCCATCAGGCTATCGAGCTTGCCGGAGGTACTGCCGCGCGCGGGCAGGGCGGCGTCGTTGACCAGGCGCAAATCACAGCACACCTGACGCAGTTTCAGCAGGGCTTCAAGAATGATGATCTGGCTGCGCGCCACACCCTTGCGGGTGATTTCGTCGCGGACTTTTTTGTCCATGGCCAGGCGCATGGTTTCGTATACGTCGCGCTGGGCTTCGTTGAGTTCGACCCAATGGATGATCTCGGTTTTCGGCGGCAGTTCGGTGGCCACCTGTTCCTTGGTCCTGCGCAGCAGGAACGGTTTGATCCGACCGTTGAGGTGCTGAAGTCTTATTTCGCTGGCACGCTTTTCTATCGGCACGCGGTAATCGCGGTTGAAGCTTTTCACGTCACCGAGCCAGCCGGGCAGCAGGAAGTGGAACAGCGACCACAACTCGCCCAAATGGTTTTCCAGTGGCGTGCCGCTCAAGCACAGACGCTGGCGAGCATTCAGCTCACGGGCTGCATGGGCGGCCTTGCTGTTGGGGTTCTTGATGTACTGCGCTTCATCCAGCACCAATACATGAAAGGGTTGCGCAGCCAGGCGTTCGACGTCCTTGGGCAGCAGCGCATAGGTGGTCAGAATCAGGTCGTAATCGGCCAGGGTCTCGAAATGCTTTTTGCGACTGGCACCGTACAACGCCAGTACTTTGAGCAGCGGCGTGAAATGTGCGGCTTCGTCGAGCCAGTTGGGGATCAGGCTGGTGGGCATGACCACCATGCACGGCCGATCGAGGCGCCCGGCGTTTTTTTCGCTGAGAATGTGCGCCAGGGTCTGTAGGGTTTTGCCCAGACCCATGTCGTCCGCGAGAATCCCGCCGACTTCCAGTTGCCGCAACGACTGCATCCAACTCAGGCCTTCCAGCTGATACGGGCGCAAGGTGGCATTCAAGCCTTCGGGCGCAGCGGCGGTGTGGTCCTTGATGTCGCGCAGGCGCTGGGCAAGGGTGCGGATCTGCTCGCCACCTTCCCAAAGCAATGGCAGACCTTCCAGCGGATTCAGTCGCGTGGCGTCGGCCTTGCTCAGGCGCAGCGTGGTTTCGCCGGGCTCTTGCAGATAAAACTCGCCGAGGGTGGCCAATACCGGTTTCAAGCGGCCGAAGGGCAGGGCGACCTGCAACGGACCTTGGTCGGTGCTGCGGCGCTGCGGAATGTTCACCAGAATCAGTTCGTCGTCGCGACGTCGGGCGAGACGTTCCGGGTTGAGAATTTCGGTGTGGGAGCGCATCAGGTTCAACAGGATCGGCAACAGGCTCAGTCGTTCGCCGTTGACGATGATCCCCAATTCCAGATCGAACCAGTCGCGCTCCGGTGCCTGCTCGACAGTGGCGTACCAGTCATCGACGGCTGTCAGGTCGAAGCCGAAATCTTCGTCGATCTGTAACTCCCAGCCCTGGGCGCGCAGCTTCGGCAGCTCGTTGAGGGTGAAGGTCAGCCAGGCGCTGTCGTTGACCATCTCGTAGAGTTCGCCGGCACTTTCCGGCAGGGCCTTGCTTTGTCGGGTGGCGATCTTGAAACCGAGGATTCGTAACTGTTCCCTGTAGGCTTGTTCGACTTCCGGGTGGCGTTTCACCCGCAACGTCTGCGTCTCTTGGCGAATCAGGATGTCAGTGTTTTTCTGTCCGCTGACGTATTCATCCAGATAGCTGAAGGACAGCGCCGCGCGATGCTGGATGTACCGCTGCATCTTGCCGTTGCGCGGTTCGAAGGCGCTGAACTCAATGCTCGCCAGCCACAGGCGCGGCACCGGTTGCACATTGTCCACCAGGATTTGTGGTGGCGCCTTGGGGCTGCGGTTTTCCAGAACAGCCTGAAGCTTTTCCAGTAACTCGGCATCTTGCGCGGCAGCGGGATAGGTCAGGGTTTCCTGGACCTTCAGCAGTACCGCTGCGCAATGTTTACAGTTGCTGCGCACCGGGCAGGTGCAGGTGGCATCGACCATCAGCAATGTAGCTTTGGCTGACTCGCGCAGGCGAATGGTCTGACGGTAAACGTTACCGCCGGACCCTTCGCATGCAGCGGTGATGGTGGCATCGCCGACTTCGACGATCCTCACGCGGTTCTCCAGCGCGTAGCGACGGCCACGCTCCAGGCTCTGTTCCTTGAATCGGCTGACCCAGGATGTTGCCAGGGGTTTGCTCAGGGTCGCGGAGGACATAAGGGCTTCAATCAGTCCGGAATTACATCGGGGACTGGCCGAGGCGCAGGGGCGGTCAGCGAGGTGATCTTGATCAGCAGACCCAGGTGGCCGTTGTCGAGGAAGTTCAGTTGGCCGTTCTTGGTGTGGCTTTCTTGTTTCAGGCGTTCGCTGGCGGTGACCAGGCCGTTGGCATCAATCTTATTGACCCAGAAGTCGGCGTCGACGTCGGTGAAACGCCCCAGTTTCAGGCTCAACGTGCCCTCGATCGGGAACTGGCCGAACTGCTCGGTGCCTTCGCTGATCGCAACTTTGCTGGCTTCTTCGCCGAGCGTTTGTTGCCAGGCCTTGTGCAGCAACACCGTGTATTCGTTGCTGGCGGTGAGTTTTTCCACTTCGGGATTAAGGCTTGGTGTGCGAAAGCTGTCGGGGCTGATGCGTTGAGCACCGGCAGCCCAGTCTTCCGGCGCGGCGCGGCTGACGATGGCGGGCACGGTGTTTTGCCGCACCAGAATCATTTCGACCTGATACAGATCATCGGCAAATGCCGTGGGGGCGACCAGCGTCGTTATTAACATCGTCAACAAGGTCAGTGAGCGAAACAGGCGCATGCGGCGTCCTTCAAGCAGTGGTCGGAATGAGGCGCTCGAATAGCGCCTCTACAGTGTTAAAGCGCTCTTCCGGGCGCTCCATAGGCACCTGGAATTTGAACATCGTGGCGCCTTCGAATTTGTAGCGTTTGGGCTGGCTCTGGATCAGTTTGATCAGCGTCAGCGGGTCGACCGGTGTCTGTGCCGCGAACTCGATACGACCGCCTTGCGGACCGCCGTCGACTTTTTTGATGCCCAGTTGTTCGGCCTGCAATTTCAGCGCCGTGATCCGCACCAGATTCTTGGTCGGCTCAGGCAGCAGACCGAAACGGTCGATCATCTCTACTTGCAGGTCCTTGAGGCCTTCCTCATCGGTGGCCGAGGCAATGCGTTTGTAGAGAATCAGTCGAGCATGAACATCCGGCAGATAGTCCTCTGGAATCAACGCCGGTACGCGCAGATTGACTTCCGGGCCACCGCCCAACGGTTGATCGAGGTTCGGCTGTTCGCCCTTGCGGATCGACTTCACCGCACGCTCGAGCATTTCCATGTACAGCGTGAAACCGACGGCCTGGATCTGCCCGCTCTGACCGTCGCCCAGCAGTTCGCCGGCGCCACGGATTTCCAGGTCGTTGGTCGCGAGTACGAAGCCCGCGCCGAGGTCCTGGGTATTGGCGATCGCTTCCAGACGCTTTTCCGCGTCGGGAGTGATTTGCTGGCGCGGCGGTGTCAGCAGGTAAGCATACGCCTGGTGGTGACTGCGACCGACGCGGCCACGCAATTGGTGCAGCTGCGCCAGACCGAACTTGTCGGCGCGCTCGATGATGATGGTGTTGGCGCTCGGCACGTCGATGCCGGTCTCGATGATGGTCGAGGCGATCAGCACGTTGAAGCGCTTGTGGTAGAAGTCGCTCATCACTTGTTCGAGATCGCGTTCACGCATCTGCCCGTGGCCGATGCCGATCCGTGCTTCCGGCACCAGTTCGGCGAGGTCGGCGGCGCATTTCTCGATGGTCTTCACATCGTTGTGCAGGTAGTAGACCTGACCGCCACGCAGCAACTCACGCAGCAGGGCCTCTTTGACCGTGCTCTTGTTCTGCTCCATGACGAACGTGCGTACCGACAGGCGACGGGCCGGTGGCGTGGCGATGATCGACAGGTCACGCATGCCCGACACCGCCATGTTCAGCGTGCGCGGAATTGGCGTAGCGGTCAGCGTCAGGATGTCGACTTCACTGCGCAGTGCTTTGAGCTGTTCTTTCTGACGGACACCGAAGCGGTGCTCTTCGTCGATGATCACCAGCCCGAGGTTTTTGATTTTGACGTCGTCTTGCAGCAGCTTGTGCGTGCCAATGACGATGTCGATCTTGCCTTCAGCCAGGTCCGCGACCGCGGCGTTGACTTCCTTGGTCGACTTGAACCGGCTCATTACTTCCACGCTCACCGGCCAGTCTGCGAAGCGGTCGCGAAAACTGTTGTAGTGTTGCTGGGCGAGCAGGGTGGTCGGCACCAGAATCGCCACCTGACGACCGCCATGCACCGCGATGAACGCCGCGCGCATCGCCACTTCGGTCTTGCCGAAACCGACGTCGCCACAGACCAGGCGATCCATCGGTTTCGGTGCGAGCATGTCTTCGCGCACCGCTTCGATGGTGGTCTGCTGGTCCGGGGTTTCTTCGAACGGGAAACCGGCGCTGAAAGTCGCGTAATCGGCTTTCGGGTCAGCGAACGCATAACCCTCGCGTGCGGCGCGGCGGGCATAGATATCGAGCAACTCGGCGGCCACGTCACGCACCTGTTCGGCGGCTTTGCGTTTGGCTTTCTGCCAGGTCTCGGAGCCGAGGCGGTGCAGCGGCGCCAGGGCATCGTCGCTGCCGGTGTAACGGGCGATCAGGTGCAGGTTGGCTACCGGGACGTACAGCTTGGCGTTCTCGGCATATTCAAGGGTCAGGAATTCGGCGGCTTGATTGTCGATTTCCAGGATCGTCAGCCCCAGGTAGCGGCCGACACCATGATCGATGTGCACAACCGGTGCGCCTTCGCGCAGCTCGGTGAGGTTTTTGATCACTGCATCGTTGTTGGCGTCGGCGCGCTTCTCGCGACGACGGCGCTGCATCACGCGCTGACCGAACAACGGGCTTTCGGCGACCAGGGCCAAGGCTGGATCGTCCAGCAACAGACCTTCATCGAGTGGCGCGATGGTGATCGCCAAGCGCTCCTTGCTGGCGACAAAATCCGGCCAGCTGTCGACGGTTTTCGGCCGCAGCTTCAGGCGTTCCAGCAATTCCAGCAACACTTCACGGCGGCCCGCGGACTCGGCGGTGAACAGCACGCGGCCAGGGAATTCGTCGAGGAAGCCTGCCAGCGCCGCCAACGGCTGAGTGGCCTTGGCTTCGATGGCCAGGTTCGGCAGCGCCTGAGCCGGGAAGCGCTCGCGACCGACACCGGTTTCGACGTCCTGTTGGCTGGCAACCACACGGGGCCAGTTCTTCAGGCGCGCAAAGCAGTCTTCCACGGGCAAGAACAGCTCGGCCGGTGGCAATAAAGGACGGGATGGATCGACGCGACGCTCTTCATAGCGATTGCGTACGTCGTTCCAGAAGTTCTCCGCCGCCTGTTCGATGCCCGGCAGGGAAAATACCTGAGTGTCCTGAGGCAGGTAATCGAACAGGGTGGAGGTTTCGTCGAAGAACAACGGCAAGTAGTACTCGATACCCGCCGGTGTAATCCCGCTGCTCAAATCCTGAAAGATCGGGCAGCGACGGAAGTCGACATCGAAGCGTTCGCGAAAGCGCGCCTTGAAGCGGGTGACCGCGTCCTTTTGCAGCGGGAACTCCCGCGCCGGCAGCAGGCGAACGGTGTCCACCTTGTCGATGGAGCGCTGGTTCTCCGGATCGAAGGTGCGCAGGGTCTCGATTTCGTCGTCGAACAGATCGATGCGGAAGGGCAGTTTGCTACCCATCGGGAACAAATCGATCAGCGAACCGCGCACGGTGAATTCGCCATGCTCATAGACTGTATCGACGTAACGATAGCCGCTGGCTTCAAGCCGGCTGCGCATTTGCTCGACATCAAGCTTCTGGCCGACATCCAGCACCAGGCTGCTGCCGAGCAGAAATTTGGTCGGCGCCAGGCGGTGCAGAGCCGTGGTGATCGGCACGACCAGCACGCCATGCTCCAGTTCCGGCAACCGATACAGGCTGGAGATGCGCTGAGAGATGATGTCCTGGTGTGGCGAGAACAGGTCGTAGGGCAGGGTTTCCCAGTCGGGGAAATGCAGAACAGGCAAATCCGGGGCGAAGAAACTCAGCTCCTGTTCCAGCCGTTCAGCACTCTGGCTATCGGCGGTCAGTAGCAGGGTAAAGCGCTTGGCAGCGCTGGCGGCCTCGGCGATGGCCAGGCTCAGGGCGGCACCGGGCAGGTTGCCCCAGTGCTGTTTACCTGCCGCGGCAGGGAGAAGCGGTAGACGCAGAACGGGCACGGAAGGTTGAGCTCCAAGCGTTGCGACAAAGTCGACAATTGTAACGGCCTCGGGTGCCGGCTGTCAGTTGCAGACTGTGTCTATATGCACTGGTTGGGTGAAATGTAGTGGTTATGACAAAAAAAGGCGGTTTGATACTGAAAATGTAGTGCCGAAACCGGTCAGTGTTACGGAGGGTTACGGACACGGTTGCGTTGTCGTCGAAAAATTGACTGTGCTGAAAGCCCCGGTTTTACTGGGCTGGAGCGGAGCGTAATTTTTTTGAACGGGATTTTGTTACTGCTTGTGCGACAAGCGCGCATTGCTACGGGAGGCACTCGGCGGCATAATGTAGCCCCTTTTTTCTGCCCCTACATGTGGAAGGTTCCCGTGACTCAGAAGCCCGACCAGTGTCTTGGTGAATGGATCGACCGTGAAGCACTCGCAGAAGCGATGATTCCGCTTATCGGTCAGCTTTACCGCAATAACAACGTGGTGAGCTCGATCTATGGCCGCAGTCTGATCAACCAGTCTGTCATCGCGATCCTCAAAGCTCACCGCTTTGCTCGCCATCGCCAGTCCGATGACAGCGAATTGTCCGTCCACGAAACATTCCCGCTGCTCAAGGCAATGAGCGAGCTCAAGCTCGGCGCTGCTTCGGTAGACCTGGGCAAGTTGGCCGTCAAGTTCAAGGCCGAAGGCAATGGCCGTACCGCCGAAGAGTTCGTCCGTGACGAGCTGGCTGATGTGGTTGGCAAGCAGAATGGTTCCGGTCGTACCGGCACCGACGTTGTCCTCTACGGCTTCGGTCGTATCGGTCGTCTGCTGGCGCGCATCCTGATCGAGAAAACCGGTGGTGGCGACGGCCTGCGTCTGCGCGCCATCGTTGTCCGCAAGGGCGCCGAGAACGATCTGGTCAAACGTGCCAGCCTGCTGCGTCGCGACTCGGTGCACGGTTCGTTCAATGGCACCATCACCATCGATGAAGCCAACAACACCATCACCGCCAACGGCAACCTGATCCAGGTTATCTACGCGAAAAACCCGACCGAAGTGGACTACACCCAGTACGGCATCAAAAACGCGCTGCTGGTGGACAACACCGGTGTATGGCGTGACGCCGACGGCTTGGGCCAGCACCTGTCCTGCCCGGGTATCGACCGCGTTGTTCTGACCGCGCCTGGCAAAGGCAAGCTGAAGAACATCGTTCACGGCATCAACCACGGTGAAATCACCGCTGACGACAAGATCGTTTCCGCCGCTTCCTGCACCACCAACGCCATCGTGCCGGTGCTGAAAGCTGTCAACGACAAGTTCGGCATCATCAACGGTCACGTCGAAACCGTTCACTCGTACACCAACGACCAGAACCTGATCGACAACTTCCACAAAGGCGATCGTCGTGGCCGTAGCGCCGCGTTGAACATGGTCATCACCGAGACTGGTGCTGCCACCGCTGCTGCCAAGGCGCTGCCTGAGTTGGCCGGCAAGCTGACCGGTAACGCGATCCGTGTTCCGACGCCGAACGTGTCGATGGCCATTCTCAACCTGAACCTTGAGAAAGCCGCCACCCGTGAAGAGATGAACGAGTACCTGCGCTACATGGCGCTGCACTCCGATCTGCACAAGCAAATCGACTACGTCAATTCGCAGGAAGTGGTTTCCACCGACTTCGTTGGCTCGCGCCACGCAGGCGTTGTGGACGCTGAAGCGACCATCGTTCAGGACAACCGCGTTGTTCTGTACGTTTGGTACGACAACGAGTTCGGTTACAGCTGCCAGGTAGTCCGCGTGATGGAAGACATGGCCGGTGTAAACCCGCCAGCATTCCCGCGCTAAGCCTTAGCTGCACATGAAAGCGCCCCGATTTTGTTCGGGGCGTTTTTGTTTGTGAGGTGAACGTTTCCCTGTGTGTCGCATAATGGCTGGCCTTGGCGTTGTGTCAGAGGATTCTTCAGGGGATGCGGAATTTGTTGAAATGGCGGTTGTGCGGTTTCGTGGTGCTGATGGGCGTTTTGTCCGGCTGTGACAACGGCGACTCCATGGAAAGCTTCGGCGGTCCGACCATGGGCAGCAGCTATTCGATCAAATACGTGCGCCATCCCGGTCTTCCCGCCCCGGAAGAAGTCCGCGTTCAGGTCGAAAAAATCCTCGCTGAAGTCGATCAGCAAATGTCGACCTATCGCAGCGACTCGGACATCGAACGCTTCAACACTCTGCCCGCTAACCACTGTCAGACAATGCCCGCGCCGATCCTCGAATTGGTCCGCGTTGGTGAGGGGTTGTCTTCGCTAAGTGACGGCTCCTTCGATTTGACGGTGGAACCGCTGCTCAATCTCTGGGGTTTTGGTCCGCAGGCCCGTGAGGAAAGAATCCCGGCCGCCGAGGCGCTGGCCGAGGTGAGGCAGCGCGTCGGCTACACTCACCTGCGCATCGAAGGTGACCGGTTGTGCAAGGACGCCGCAGTCGAAGTCGACTTCAACAGCATTGCCGCCGGTTACGCGGTCGACACGATTGCTACAAGGCTCGATGCGCTGGGCATCCACAACTATCTCGCTGAAGTCACCGGCGAACTCAAGGCCACCGGCAAAAAAATTGACGGCTCACCCTGGCGTATCGCCCTGGAAGAGCCTCGGGACGATCAGCAAGTCGCGCAAAAAATCATCGCCGTCGATGGCTACGGCGTGTCCACCTCCGGCGACTACCGTCATTATTTTCAGCAGAACGGCCAGCGCTATTCCCACACCTTCGATGCCCGCACCGGAGCACCGGTCCTACACACCCTGGCGTCAGTCACAGTGATTCATCCTTCAGCGTTAATGGCCGATGGTTTATCGACGCTGTTGCTGATTCTGGGGCCTGAACGGGGTTGGCACTATGCACAAAGGCATGACATTGCTGCATTCTTTGTGATTCGTGCCGATACAGGTTTCGTCACACGCACCAATCAGGCTTTTGAGCGCCTGGTGGGTGAGAAAACCAAGTGATTACGGCATCAAAAGCATTTTTGATGGCGTTGTAGTGCAGGCAAAACTAGCCTACGACGCGACCAAGGGTTAATGTGCCCGGCGTTGACGCTTCTATAGACTGTGTCCGGGTTCTGCACTGGCCCCAAATTGTTCCTTCACGCCGCAGAACGGCGTGATTTAGCCGCAGGTGCCGAGGCGCCGCGGCCTGTTCTGAGGAGTATGCATGGCTGTCTACAACTACGACGTGGTGGTGTTGGGTTCCGGCCCGGCGGGAGAAGGCGCGGCAATGAATGCCGCCAAAGCAGGACGCAAGGTGGCGATGGTCGATAGTCGTCGCCAGGTCGGCGGCAACTGCACCCACCTGGGCACCATCCCGTCCAAGGCCTTGCGTCACTCGGTCCGGCAGATCATGCAGTTCAACACCAACCCGATGTTCCGGGCCATTGGTGAGCCGCGCTGGTTTTCGTTCCCGGACGTTTTGAAAAGCGCCGAAAAAGTCATCTCCAAACAAGTCGCCTCGCGCACTGGCTACTACGCCCGTAACCGCGTCGACGTGTTCTTCGGCACCGGCAGCTTCGCCGATGAGCAAACCATCGAAGTAGTCTGCGCCAACGGCGTGGTTGAAAAACTGGTGGCCAAGCACATCATCATCGCCACCGGCTCGCGCCCGTATCGCCCGGCGGACATCGATTTCCATCACCCGCGTATCTACGATAGCGACACCATCCTCAGTCTCGGCCACACCCCGCGCAAACTCATCGTTTACGGCGCTGGTGTGATCGGTTGCGAATACGCCTCGATCTTCAGTGGTCTGGGTGTGCTGGTTGAGCTGGTGGACAACCGTGGTCAGTTGCTGAGCTTCCTCGACTCGGAAATCTCCCAGGCCCTGAGCTACCACTTCAGCAACAACAACATCACGGTTCGCCACAACGAAGACTACGACCGCGTCGAAGGCGTGGACAACGGCGTGATCCTGCACCTGAAGTCCGGCAAGAAGATCAAGGCCGATGCCTTGCTCTGGTGCAACGGCCGTACTGGCAACACCGATCAGCTGGGTCTGGAAAATATCGGCGTGAAGGTCAACAGCCGTGGCCAGATCGAAGTCGATGAAAACTACCGCACCTGCGTACCGAACATCTATGGTGCCGGTGACGTGATCGGCTGGCCGAGCCTGGCCAGTGCCGCCCACGACCAGGGCCGTTCGGCCGCTGGCAGCATTGTCGACAATGGCAGCTGGCGCTTCGTCAACGACGTGCCAACCGGCATCTACACGATTCCGGAGATCAGCTCGATCGGCAAGAACGAGCAGGAGCTGACTCAGGCCAAGGTGCCGTACGAAGTGGGCAAGGCGTTCTTCAAGGGCATGGCGCGTGCGCAGATTGCCGGCGAGCCGCAAGGCATGCTGAAGATCCTGTTCCACCGCGATACCCTGGAAGTGCTGGGCGTTCACTGCTTCGGTTATCAGGCGTCGGAGATCGTGCACATCGGTCAGGCGATCATGAGCCAGCCGGGTGAACTGAACACCCTGAAGTACTTCGTCAACACGACGTTCAACTACCCGACCATGGCTGAAGCCTATCGGGTAGCGGCGTACGATGGCCTCAACCGGCTTTTTTGAGCGGCTCCGGCCGGTGGCCTGAGCCGGCCGGGGAGACCGATTTCAGCAATTCTCGAGCGTGGCGGTGGCCAAACCGGGAAAGTCTGTAATCAGGCTGTCAACGCCGAAGTCGGCGAGCCTGCGCATCAGCGCGGGCTCGTTGACTGTCCACACCGACACATGCAGCCCCTGACGCTGCGCCTTCTGCAGGCGTTCCGGCGTACACAGGGTCCAGTTCAGCGCCAGAATCTCACAGCCATAGTTTTGCGCGACCTTCAACGGGTCGAGCCAGGCATACTCGGCCACCAATCCGCGAGACACATCCGGCACCAGGTCCAGCGCGGCTTTCAAAACTTCGCGTGAACTCGACGTAATCGTGATCTTGTCCCGCATACCGAAACGCTGCGCCATTTCGCGAATCGCCAGCACGGTGGTCGCGGCGCGGGTGCGTGAAGCGCTTTTGACTTCCAGCTGCCAGTGCTCGAAATCGCATTGCTCGAACAATGTTTCCAGCGTTGGAATCGGGCAGGGTTTGATCCAGCCCGGGCCGCCCTTGCGTGCGTCGTAGGTCACCAATTCCGCAGCCGTGTGTTCGACCACTTTGCCGCGACGCTCGGTGGTGCGTTTGAGGGTCGGGTCGTGGATCACCACCAACTCGCCATCCCTGGACAGGTGCAAGTCCAGTTCGCAACGGCGTACACCGTGCTTGAGGCATTCCTGAAAGCTGGTCAGGGTGTTTTCCGGTGCTTCGCCCTTGGCGCCGCGATGGCCGTAGATGAGAGTCACGGTTCTTCCTTAAATTAAATGTCTGATTCGTTTTGTTCGCGGGCCAGGCGTCGTTCTTGTGCCTGTCGCTGCAAGATGTAACGGGCCAGCAATTGCCGCTGGGCATCGGACAGGTATTCGAACTCGGTGCCAATGTCGTAGCTGTCGCCCTTGCGGTCGCAATGGGTGACGCGGGCCCGCAGCAGCAGGCCAAGGGCTTGCGGCATGAGTACCAGCTTGATCGACAGGTGCGCGCCAGTGGCGATGGACGTCGGATGCTGAAAGTCGATGCCGCCTTCGGAGATGATCACCGGCTGCGGTTCGCCGATCTGTCCGAGCACGGTCAGGGCGACTACCTGACTCAGCAGGTCGATGCGTTTGTTCTGGGATTTCAGGATCGCTGCGATGGTCCGGTCGCGTTCGCTGATCTGGCGTAGCAGGTGTTGCGACTCGAATTCGCTCAGGTGCAGTTCGCTGAGCAGGTTGAACAGCGGGGAAGCATCCTGCAACACTTCCTGGCCTGCGGCTTCGGGAGCGGACAGGGGCCGAATTTCCAGTGCGATCGTGTCCTCGATACGGTAGTATTCGCGGCGATCTTCTTCATCTAATGTCGACATGGCGAACCCATGGTAGCGGCGGTGGTCTGAGTGTAAAGCTGGTTATCGACCCCCGCCACAAGGACGTTCCTTTTCCCTCCGAACAAGCCCCGACATGTTCAGACCTCTCTTCGTATTTATCGGCACGCGTTATACCCGTGCAAAGCGTCGCAATCATTTTGTGTCATTCATTTCCCTGACCTCGATGATCGGACTCGCCCTCGGCGTAGTCGTGATGATCGTCGTGCTGTCGGTCATGAACGGCTTCGATCATGAGATGCGCACCCGCGTGCTGGGCATGGTGCCCCATGCGACCATCGAGTCCGGTGAGCCGATCAGCGACTGGCAAAGCCTGGCCGCCAAGGTCAAGCAGAACCCGCAGGTGGCGGCGGTTGCGCCCTTCGTCCAGATGCAGGGCCTGCTGACCAACAACGGCAAGGTCTCCAAAGTGCTGCTCAATGCCATCGATCCTGTGCAGGAACGGCAGGTGTCGATCATTGATAACTTCATGCAGCAGGGCAAACTCGACGACCTGACGCCGGGCAGTTTCGGCATCGTCATTGGCGACAAGGCGGCGGCCAAGCTCGGCGCGGCGGTTGGCGACAAGCTGACGTTTGTCGCGCCGGAAGTCACCGTGACCCCGGCCGGGATGTTCCCGCGGATGAAACGCTTTACCGTGGTCGGCATCTTCCACGTCGGCGCGGGTGAGATCGACGGCTATCTGGGCATCACCAACTTGCAGGATCTGGCGAAGCTGCACCGCTGGAAGCCGGATCAGGTCCAGGGCCTGCGCTTGAAGTTTGACGATCTGTTCCAGGCACCACGCGTGGCGTGGACCATCGCTCAGCAGCTCGGCGAAGATCAGTATTACGCCCGCGACTGGACCCGCACCCACGGCAACCTGTATCAGGCGATCCGCATGGAAAAAGCCATGATTGGCCTGCTGTTGCTGCTGATCGTCGCCGTTGCGGCGTTCAATATCATTTCCACACTGGTGATGGTGGTGAACGACAAGAAGGGCGACATCGCGATCCTGCGCACCCTTGGCGCCACGCCGGGTTCGATCATGGCGACGTTCATGGTTCAGGGCACGGTCATTGGTGTGGTCGGTACGCTGATCGGCGCTGTGGTCGGGATCTTCGCCGCGCTGAACGTCAGCGCCGCGATTTCGGCCCTTGAAGGGCTGATCGGCCATAAATTCCTGAACGCTGACGTGTATTTCATCGATTACCTGCCGTCGCAAGTGCAGAGCCAGGACGTGTTGATGGTCTGCGCCGCCGCGTTGGTCCTGAGTTTCCTCGCCACCCTGTATCCAGCCTGGCGTGCCGCGCGCACCCAGCCTGCGGAGGCGCTACGTTATGAGTGAGTCGGGCATGAGTGATAAAGCAATCTTGAGCTGCCGCAATCTGGGCAAATCCTACGTGGAAGGCCCGGAATCGGTAGAGGTTCTGGCGGGTCTGCAACTGGAGTTGCACCCAGGTGAGCGCGTGGCGATCGTCGGTACCTCGGGTTCGGGCAAAAGTACCTTGCTCAACCTGCTGGGCGGCCTCGATACGCCGACCCAAGGCAGTGTCTGGCTGGCCGGTGAAGAACTCTCGGCACTGAACGAAAAGGCCCGTGGCCTGCTGCGTAATCGGTCGCTGGGTTTCGTTTACCAGTTCCACCACTTGCTGCCTGAGTTCACCGCGCTGGAAAACGTCTGCATGCCGCTGCTGATCGGTAAAACCGCGATTCCGGAAGCACGTCAGCGTGCGACGGCGTTGCTGGAGCGGGTGGGGCTGGGTCATCGTCTGGAGCACAAACCGGCGGAATTGTCCGGTGGCGAACGCCAGCGTGTGGCCATCGCTCGCGCCCTGGTGAACAAGCCTGGCCTGGTGATGCTCGACGAGCCGACCGGCAACCTCGACTCCCACACCGCCCAAGGCATTCAGGATTTGATGCTGGAACTCAGCACCTCGATGCGCACCGCGTTCCTGGTGGTGACCCATGACATGAACCTGGCCCGCCAGATGGATCGCGTCCTGCATTTGCAGGAAGGTTACCTGACGCCCATCTGATTGACCGAAACCCGGCGTACTGAATAGTGCGTCGGGTCTTTTATTTTTATACGGTGCCCCAGCGAATGTTCAGACCGTTATCGATCTTTATCGGCACGCGCTATACCCGCGCCAAGCGCCGCAATCGCTTTGTATCCTTCATCTCGATGACCTCGATGATCGGCCTCGCCCTGGGCGTGCTGGCGATGATCGTGGTGCTATCGGTGATGAACGGCTTCCAGCGCGAAATGAGCTCGCGCATCCTCGGCATGGTGCCCCACGCGACCATCGTCGGCGTGAACCCTATCGACGATTGGCAGCCGGTGGCCGCCGCGGCGATGAAGAATCCTGAAGTGACGGCGGCGGTGCCGTTCACCGAAATGGAAGGCATGCTGTCCTACAAGGGCACGATGCAGCCGATCCAGGTCAGCGGTGTCGACCCGGCGCTGGAAGGCAAGGTGTCGATTGTTGCCAAGCACATTGTTCAGGGGCGTCTCGACGCCTTGAAGCCGGGCGAGTTTGGCGTGGTGATCGGTGAGATCACTGCGCGGCGCTTTCGTTTGAATGTCGGCGACAAGATCACCCTGATCGTGCCGGAAGTCAGCACTGCACCGGGCGGGATTACCCCGCGCATGCAGCGACTGAATGTGGTGGGCGTGTTCAAGGTGGGCGCCGAGCTGGATGGCTCCATGGCGCTGATCCACGTCGCCGATGCCGCGCAGATGCAACACTGGCAGCCGAATCAGGTGCAGAGCGTGCGCCTGGCGGTGAAGGACCTGTATTCCGCGCCGCAAGTGTCGAGCGACATCGCGACCGGCCTGGGCGCTGCCTACAAGGCTGACGACTGGACCCACACCCAGGGCAGTCTGTTCAGCGCGATGAAGATGGAAAAAACCATGATTGGCCTGCTGTTGCTGATGATCGTCGCGGTGGCGGCGTTCAACATCATTGCCACCCTGATCATGGTGGTGAATGACAAGGGCGCGGACATCGCGATCCTGCGCACTATCGGCGCGACGCCTCGGCAGATCATGGCGATTTTCATGGTGCAGGGCACGGTGATCGGGGTTGTCGGTACCTTGATTGGCGGCGTGCTGGGCGTGATTGCAGCGCTGAACGTCAGTGAACTGGTGGGCTGGATGGAGCGGGTCAGCGGGCAGCACATCTTCAGTTCCGATGTGTACTTTGTCAGTAACTTGCCGTCGGAACTGCAGGGCGCGGATGTGTTATTGATCTGTTCCGCCGGTTTCATCATGAGTTTTTTGGCGACGGTGTATCCGGCGTGGCGGGCGGCGAAAGTCGAGCCGGCTACTGCGTTGCGGTATTCGTAGTCCGGTAGACCGCTTTCGCGAGCAAGCCCGCTCCCACATTGGATCTGAGTTGGTCACAAATTTGCGATTCAACTCGGTCAAGTGTGGGAGCGGGCTTGCTCGCGAAGGGGCCAGACCTGCTGCCCTCAATCCCCCTTCGGTAACTCAATCACAAACCGCGTCCATCCATTATCCGATTCGCAACGAATCTGCCCGCCATGGGCGCGGATGATTGACTGGGTGATCGCCAATCCCAACCCCGCATGCTCACTGCTGCCTTCACGGCGCGCCGGATCTGCCCGGTAGAAGCGGTCAAACAAGCGCGGCAACAAGTCTTCAGAAATCCCTTCGCCACTGTTTTCAACGGTCAGGCTCAAGTCAGTCGGCTGCTCGACAATCTTCACCCGCACCTCGCCACCGGCCGGGGTAAACCGCAGCGCATTGTCGAGCAAATTGGACAGCGCGCGACGCAGCATACTGCGGTCGCCCTGCATACTCGCGCTGCCATCACGACTCAACTTCACTTGGGCGTCCTCGGCCAGCGGTGCAAAGAACTCCAGCAGCGCATCGGCTTCTTCGGCCAGCTCCAGCGGTTCGCGCTTGGGCATCAACAAGCCGTGGTCAGCCTTGGCCAGGTACAACATGTCGTTGACCAGTTGCGCCATCCATTGCAGTTCTTCGAGGTTGCTGTGCAGCGCTTCGCGGTAATCCTCGATTGGGCGAGGGCGGGTGAGGGTGACCTGGGTGTGGGTCAGCAGGTTCGACAGCGGTGTGCGCAGTTCATGGGCGATGTCGGCAGAGAAGGCCGAGAGCCGTTGAAAAGAGTCGTCGAGGCGTCCGAGCATGGCGTTGAAGCTGTGGGCCATTTCTGCGAGTTCCGGCGGCATGTCAGCTTCCGGCAGGCGGGCATTGAGCGATTGCGCCGAAACACCGCTGGCGACCGCACTCATGCGCCGCAGCGGGCGCAAACCACTGCGCGCTGCCCAGGCGCCGAGCAGAGCGGTGGCCAACGCCGACAAACCGACCGTCAGCCAGATCAGATGCTGCATGCGTTGCAGAAAGTGTTGGTGATGGGTGATGTCCAGCAGCAGGGTCAGTTGCGGTGAATCGGGTTTGTCGGGGAATAGTGGTGCATTGAGGACGCGATAGTCGGTGCCGTCGTCGCTCATCGTCGACAGGCCCGACTGGCGCGGCAAGTCTTTGGGTAAACGGGCTGAGCTGTCGTACAAATGTTGTCCGTCGCTGCCGATGATGCGCAGCGAAAGATCGGCTTGTCGGCTCAATTCATCGGCCAGTTTGGTCTCGCTTTCGCTGGACTGAATGTCTTCCAGTGCCCGGCGTAATCCCATCAGTTTGCCGTCGAGCAATTGCTGGTCCAACTCGACGAAGTGCGCCTCGCTCGCGCGGCTGAACAACACGCCGGCGAACAACGACACCACAGCAGTGCAAGCTGCGAACAGCAGCGCCAGACGATTGCTTAGTGAGAGCCGGCGCATCAGGCAGGGCGCTCTTCAAGGACGTAACCCATGCCGCGCACGGTGTGGATCAACTTGTTCGGGAAGTCATCGTCGATCTTCAGGCGCAAACGACGGATCGCCACTTCGATGACATTGGTGTCGCTGTCGAAATTCATGTCCCACACCTGGGAAGCGATCAGCGACTTGGGTAGCACTTCGCCTTGGCGCCGTAGGAGCATTTCCAGCAGGGCGAACTCCTTGGCGGTCAGGTCGATGCGCTGACCGTTGCGCTCGACCCGGCGGCGGATCAGGTCCAGGCGCAAGTCGGCCAGTTGCAGGCTGGTTTCCTGAGGCGTTGCGCTGCCCCGCCGCAGCAGGCTACGAACCCGCGCCAGCAGTTCGGAGAAGGCGAACGGTTTGACCAGATAGTCATCGGCACCCAGTTCCAGGCCGTGAACCCTGTCCTCCACTGCGTCTCGGGCTGTAAGAAACAGTACCGGTGTGTCGAGGCCCGCGCCGCGCACCGCTTGCAGAATCTGCCAGCCATCGCGACCGGGCAGCATCACATCGAGGATCAACAAGGCGTAATCGCCGCTCAATGCCAGTTGCTGACCGGTGTTGCCGTCTGCCGCCAGTTCGGTGGTGAACCCGGCCTCAGTCAGGCCCTGGCGCAGGTAATGGCCGGTTTTCGGTTGGTCTTCGACGATCAGCAGTTTCATGGGCGGCTCGGGCAGTTGGAACAGGTGCGTTATACCGTGGGCGGCGGCGATGCAGGCCAACCTGACAAAGTTGTAATCTGCCTGTCAGGTGGCTGGCAGAGCCCGCGGGTTAGAGTTTCCCACAAGCTGAACCTCATCTTGTTGGAGTGCGACTATGTTTTTGCGAAAGCGTCTGGTGTTGGCCGCTTGCTTGCTGACACTGAGTGTAGGGCTGGAGGCCTCGCCGGCGCAGACCTACGACTTCGGTCAACCGGCCACGGCCGCCCGGGCTACCCGTAGCGTTGAAGTGGTAATGGGCGATATGTCGTTCGATCCGAAAGCCATCAGGATCAAGGCCGGTGAGACCGTTCGCTTTGTGCTGGTGAATAAAGGCCAGTTGCTGCATGAATTCAACCTCGGCGACGCGGCGATGCATGCCCGGCATCAGCAGGAAATGCTCCAGATGCAGCAAGGCGGCATGCTGATGCCTACAGGCATGAAGGCCATGGACCACGGCTCGATGGCCGGAATGGGGCATTCCTCCGAAGGACATGGGATGAAACACGATGACCCGAACAGTGTGCTGGTGGAACCGGGCAAAACGGCTGAACTGACCTGGACCTTCACCAAGGCCACCAATCTGGAATTTGCCTGCAATATTCCCGGCCACTATCAGGCCGGTATGGTCGGCAAACTGACAGTCAGTCAGTAAGCACTCAAAGGCGGGAGCAAAGGCTGGTAGAATCCGCTGATTCTTCAGTCAGGTTTCCGCCATGCATCCCGCAGCCGAACATTCGCCGCTGGGCAAATCCAGCGAATACATCGCCACCTACACGCCGTCCTTGCTGTTCCCGATCCCGCGCACCGCGAAATGGGCCGAGCTGGGCCTGACGGCTGAAACCCTGCCGTACAAGGGCGTGGACTTCTGGAACTGCTTCGAGCTGTCGTGGCTGTTGCCTTCCGGCAAGCCTGTGGTGGCGATTGGCGAATTCAGCATTCCGGCGGATTCGCCGAACATCATCGAATCGAAGTCGTTCAAGCTGTACCTCAACTCGCTGAACCAAACAGCGTTTGCCAACACCGCCAGCCTTGAAGCGACACTGGCAAAAGACCTTTCGGCCGCTGCCGGCAAACCGGTGGGCGTGCGGGTTCGCAGCCTGAAAGAGGTTGAAGCAGAAGGCGTTGTGGCGTTGCCGGGCGTGTGCATCGATGACCTGGACATCAGCGTCAGCAACTATGAGCATCCGCGTCCGGAACTGCTTCGGTGCAATGAGTCGCTCATTATTGAAGAGAGCGTGCACAGCCATTTGCTCAAATCCAACTGCCCGGTCACCAGCCAGCCGGATTGGGGCAGCGTGGCGGTGGAGTATCGCGGTGCGGCGCTGGATCATGCGAGTTTGCTGGAATACATCGTGAGCTTCCGTCAGCACTCGGACTTCCATGAGCAGTGCGTGGAGCGGATTTTCCTCGACCTGCAACGGTTGCTGAAACCGGAGAAGCTGACCGTGTATGCGCGGTATGTGCGTCGCGGCGGGTTGGACATCAACCCGTATCGCAGCACCGAAGAAGTGCAGCTGCCGAACCATCGCCTGGTCCGTCAGTAAAGAACCAATGTGGGAGCGGGCTTGCTCGCGAAGACGTCGGTACATTCAGCATAAACGTGCCTGTTAGACCGCTTTCGCGAGCAAGCCCGCTCCCACAATGGATTGCATTTCAGGTCGCAGAAACCAAAAAGCCCCGCTATCGATAGCGGGGCTTTTTTGCATCTGGCGGGTTCAGATCCCCATGTTGCCCAAGGCTTGCACGATGTTGCGCAAGGTGCCAGCAAGGGTCGGGTGTTCAAGTTCGAAGCGCTCGACGGCCAGATTCACATTGTCGGCGAGGTTGGTGTCCTGGGTTTTGGTTTCCAGCTCAAGTTCAAGTTCGATCTGTCCCATCAGCGCGTGCAGGTCAGCGCGCTCGACTTCGGAAAGCGGTGGATTCTGTTCCAATTGCTCGCGCAGTTTGTTGAGCTGTTCTTGCAGTTCGCGGGCAGGCATGGCGTTCTTCCTTTTATCGATAGGCACTGGCATAGACCGCAGCAGCATGCCAAAGGTCTATGGCTTGACCTTTAGATTAATCCACTCGCGCGCAATCTGCATGATCTCGATCAGGGCTTTTCGCCCTTGAGCCGGCGCAGGCTGATATCGGCCAGGCAGGTGTCGAGTTCGCCCAGATGATCGATCACCGAATGCACGCCCAGGCCGAACAACTGCATTGTCGCCTTGCCGCGCAGGTGTTCCCGTTCCTTTTGACTCAAGGCCTGCCATTCGCTGGGGGCCAGCCCGCACAGCGAGCCGCAGGAGGCCAGGCCAATGGTCCACAGCCCGGCATTCAGGCCCGATTGCAGAAGACGCGGTTCGCCGCTGACCAGCACGCAGCCGTCCAGACGCCCGACATTCAACGCCATCAAGGCTTGCCAGCAGGCGTTCGGGGCTGGCCATGGATTGATTGTTGCGGGGTGTTGCGAAGGTTTGATCCACTCTGGGAGTGCCGCAGCCAGTGAGTGGCTGAGGGAGGGGGGCAGTTCGTCGAGCCAGGCGCAAGGAATCTCTTGGTGCTGCAAACTGGACAGGCTATCCAAGGCGCCGGGCGTGACTTCGGCATGTTCGGCAGTCAGTGTGCCGGGTTGGCGAGTGCGTGCGCCGAAATCCACCAGACATCCACTGAGGCCGAACAGTACAGCGGTCAGGCTGGGGGCGATGAGAGGCGGGGTTTCGGCGCGTGGCATATCAACATCCTTGAAATAGTCACAAGGCTATTCGTGGACGGTGACAGTTGAGTGACACTGATGTGAATCGCTCACAGTCAGGAGGAGTCAGCCGCAGGCCATCGCGCACGATGCTGCCTAAACCGGGTTTTCCGTCATATACTAGCGGCTTTTGCGACTGGGCCAAGCGCCTGCGTCAGTACAATCCAAGGAGTTTTTCTATGCGCTGGAGCAATCGACTCGCTCAGCTTTGTATGTGTGCCAGTGTATTGCTGGTTCCGTTTGCGGCTCAGGCTGCCACGGAAGAAGATCCTTGGGAAAGCATTAACCGCCCGATCTACAAACTCAACGATTTTATCGACACCTATGGGCTGAAGCCGTTGGCTCAGGGCTATCAGTTCGTCACGCCGCAGTTTCTGGAAGATGGCATCCACAACATGTTCCGCAACGTCGGCGATGTAACCAACCTCGCCAATGACGTGTTGCAGGTCAAACCCGCCGCGGCTGGCGTCGACACCGCGCGTTTGATCTTCAATACCACCTTCGGCCTGCTGGGTTTCTTCGACGTGGGCACTCAGATGGGCCTGCATCGCAACGACGAAGACTTCGGCCAGACCCTTGGTTACTGGGGCGTGGGCAGCGGCCCATACCTGATGCTGCCGCTCATGGGTCCAAGCACCTTGCGTGATGCGCCTTCCAAGTATGTCGACGGCTATACCGGTCCGTATCGCTACATCAACGATGTGCCGGTGCGTAATACGATCTTCGGCCTGAACATCCTCGACACCCGCGCCAACCTGCTGTCGGCCGAGAAACTGATCAGCGGCGACAAATACACCTTCATTCGCAATGCATACCTGCAAAACCGCGAATTCAAGGTCAAGGACGGCCAGGTCGAAGACGATTTTTAAATCTCGACCGGTAAAGCGAAGAAGGCGGCCAATTGGCCGCTTTCTTTCGTTTGGTTTGCAGGTTAGATCGGGTTATTTCATCTTCAGGATTGTGAGCCCCAGTTTTTGATTGCCACCGTCCTGTGTTTTCAACCACACCACCTCGGTGTCGGCCTCAAGGCCTTTCAGCGCTACGTGATCGGAATCGATCCGCACGCTCAGCCGGTCACCGACCTTGAATAAACGGGGTGCCTCAACCTGCATGCCACTGCTGGAAAGATCGATGCAGATGGCTGGCACCTCATCGCCTTCATGAATCAGTGCCACATCGGCGTCGACCCGCATCCGGATGAAGTCGCGTTTTTCGCTGTAGTCCCGATCGGTTTGGCTCATGGGCTCGATCCTTCCTTTGGGTTACGGTTTTGCCTGTTCTTATAACTCCCGGTGATTTGACAAGTAAAGACGTCAAGCGACCATCGGCGTGAGCTTGAAACGCTTCGCGGATGGGAGTACCGTCTGCGCCTTAGAAGGGCACCTTTGGTGGACTTGTGAGTAGGGCAAACGCTCGAAAACAGTGCAGTCAGAGAGGCTAGAAAGCGAATCCAGTAGTGTGAGCAGGGCCAAATGCCCAGCCTGCTACGCCAACCTAATTCTGGCGCCGTTTGCCCACATGCCAAAAACCAGTGCCACGCTGCTGATAATCGATGATGACGAAGTAGTGCGCGCGAGCCTCGCGGCCTACTTGGAAGACAGTGGTTTCAGTGTCCTGCAGGCCAGCAATGGCCAGCAGGGTCTTCAGGTATTCGAGCAAGACAAGCCCGACTTGGTGATCTGCGATCTGCGCATGCCGCAGATGGGCGGACTCGAACTCATTCGCCAGGTCACTGAGCTGTCGCCGCAAACCCCGGTAATCGTGGTGTCGGGCGCCGGCGTGATGAACGACGCGGTCGAGGCCCTGCGCCTGGGCGCGGCGGACTATCTGATCAAGCCTCTCGAAGATCTGGCCGTGCTCGAGCATTCCGTGCGCCGAGCCCTGGATCGCGCGCGCCTGCTGCTGGAGAACCAGCGCTACCGCGAGAAGCTGGAAAAGGCCAACCGTGAGCTCGCAGCCAGCCTGAACCTGCTCCAGGAAGACCAGAACGCCGGTCGCCAGGTGCAGATGAACATGCTTCCGGTCAGCCCCTGGAGCATCAACGAGTTCCAGTTTGCGCACCAGATCATCCCGTCGCTGTACCTGTCGGGCGATTTCGTCGACTACTTTCGGGTCGACGAGCGTCGAGTAGCGTTCTACCTGGCGGACGTTTCCGGTCATGGCGCCTCTTCAGCCTTCGTCACCGTACTATTGAAGTTCATGACCACGCGCTTGCTGTTCGAATCCAAGCGCAACGGCACGTTGCCGGAATTCAAGCCTTCAGAGGTTCTTGGTCATATCAACCGGGGCCTGATCAGTTGTAAGCTGGGTAAACACGTCACAATGGTCGGTGGAGTCATCGACGAGGAGACCGGTTTGTTGACCTATAGCATCGGCGGTCATCTGCCGTTGCCTGTGTTGTACACGCCAGACAGTGTTCGTTATCTGGAAGGGCGCGGTCTGCCGGTGGGCCTCTTCAATGAAGCTACCTATGAAGACCACGTACTGGAATTGCCGTCAGTGTTCAGCCTGACGCTGATGTCTGATGGCATTTTGGACCTTTTGCCAGAACCCACACTCAAAGATAAAGAAGCTGCTTTGCCTCAACGGGTGAAGGCAGCGGGCGGCAGCCTGGATGGTCTGCGCCAGATTTTTGGATTGGCCACGCTAGGGGAGATGCCGGATGATATCGCCCTGTTGGTGTTGAGCAGGAATCTTCAATGAGTACCGGTAGAATCCAGTTCGCCGAGCAGGACGGCACCTTCGTCCTGAAGTTCGTCGGTGAAGTTCGCCTGACCCTGTGTTCGGCGTTGGATGCGACTATTGAGCGGATCTTCACCGCGTTGAATTTCAACGCCATCGTGATCGACCTGACCGAAACCCGCAGCATCGACAGCACCACCCTGGGCCTGCTGGCCAAACTGTCGATCCTGTCGCGGCAAAAGGTCGGCCTGCTGCCGACCGTCGTCACCACCCACGAAGACATCACCCGTCTGCTGCAGTCCATGGGCTTCGAGCAAGTATTCAACATCGTTGACCGCCCGATCCCATGCCCTGAATGCCTGACCGACCTGCCAGACCAGGACCAGTCCGAAGAAGTGGTGCGCGTCAAAGTCCTCGAAGCGCACAAAATCCTCATGGGCCTGAACGACTCCAACCGTGAGGCGTTCCATGACCTGGTGAATGCGCTGGAGCGGCACTGATCCTTTGAAGTGATGGAGGGCCGCTCTGGCCCCATCGCGAGGAGGCTCGCTCCCACACTGATCTCAGCCATACCATAAACCCTGTGGGAGCGGGCTTGCCCGCGAAGGCGTGCGCACACCCGCCACGGCCGCCAGCGCGAAGCCAACCTATTCCCACTACCAAACGCACACAAAAAAGGGCGAACCCGCTAAGGTTCGCCCTTTTTGCATAGCTGCGAACTAGATCAAAGCTTGGCCTGCAACAACGCCTCAAGCTTCTCCTGATCCCGAGCAAACTGACGAATCCCCTCAGCCAGCTTCTCGGTCGCCATCGCATCCTCGTTGGACAACCAACGGAACTGCGCTTCATTCAAGCTCAGACGCGCTTCACCGGCATGCCCCGGCGCCAATTTACGCTCCAGCTTGCCAGTGTCCGCCGCCAGCTTCTCCAGCAGATCCGGGCTGATGGTCAACCGATCACAACCGGCCAACTGCTCGATCTGATTCAGATTACGGAAGCTCGCGCCCATGACCACAGTCTTGTAGTCATTGGCCTTGTAGTAGTTGTAGATACGCGTCACCGACTGCACGCCCGGATCATCCGAGCCGGTATAGTCGTTGCCGGTGGCCTTCTTGTACCAGTCATAGATACGACCCACGAACGGCGAAATCAGGAAAACCCCAGCGTCAGCACAAGCCGCAGCCTGAGCGAAAGAGAACAGTAAGGTCAGGTTGGTCTGAATGCCTTCCTTTTCCAGCTTCTCGGCAGCGCGAATGCCTTCCCAGGTCGAAGCGATCTTGATCAGCACACGGTCACGGCCAACGCCGGCCTTGTCGTACAGGTCGATCAGACGGTGCGCACGCTTCAATACGGCGTCAGTGTCGAACGACAGGCGCGCATCCACTTCAGTGGAAATACGACCCGGTACAACCTTCAGAATCTCTTGCCCTACCGCAACGCCAAAACGGTCGCTGGCCAGGCCCACATCGCCCTTGCAGTCGTGAACGCAAGCGTTCAGCAACTCGGCATAAGCGGGAATGGCTGCCGCTTTGAGCAGCAGGGAAGGGTTGGTGGTGGCGTCCACGGGTTTAACGCGAGCGATTGCTTCGAAGTCGCCGGTGTCGGCAACCACGGTGGTCATTTGTTTGAGTTGTTCCAGCTTGGAAGTCATGAGCGTGCTCTGTCCTATGGGTCCAATGACATTACCCGAGCGCTTGCAGCCACTCAAGGGCGTGTACGTGTATCGATGGCCCCTGCGGCAACATCCTGGAAACGGATGTTTGAAAGGCGGGGCGGGGTATCGGTAAATACGATGCTGAAATGGGGGGCAGGTTCAATGCAAGTGACGGTTAGCGTGCTGGGGAGGTCTGGGCCATGTCCTGAATGCATACCGGTTTGGCCGGTTTGCGGATTAGACCTTTGAGCGCTCGGGCCGAACAAGTGGCGGCCACGATTTCAACGCTGCCATTTTTTAACGAAACAAACTGAACACGATCACCGGCGCGAAGCCCCATGAGGCGCGAAGCTCGGCTGGAAGGGTGATCCGTCCTTTAGAGGGCCATTGCCATAGATGATTACTCCGTTCCGTCTTACGAATGAGCGGTAGGGGATTCAGCGCCCCTCCAACAACTCCGCCGCCTGATCCAGCAACGCCAAAGGCTCTTTAGCCTTATGAATATCCACCGACAACAACTGCCGAAACTTCCGCGCCCCCGGAAATCCGGTGCCCAGTCCCAGCACATGCCGGGTGATGTGATGCATCGCCCCACCCGCCAGCAAATGCTCAGCGATATAAGGCCGCAACTGCGCCAGCGCCTCGGCCCGGCTGATCACTGGCGCCTTGCTGCCGAACAGCTGCTGATCCACCTCAGCCATCACATAAGGATTGTGATACGCCTCACGGCCCAGCATCACGCCGTCGAACGTCTGCAGATGCTCGTGACAAGCCTCCAGTGTCTTGATCCCGCCGTTGAGAATAATCTCCAGCTCCGGAAAATCCGCCTTCAACCGCGCCGCCACGTCATAGCGCAGAGGCGGAATGTCACGGTTTTCCTTCGGCGACAACCCCTCCAGAATCGCAATCCGCGCATGCACCGTAAAACTCGTACAGCCGGCATCCCGAACCGTGCCGACGAAATCACACAACTGCTCGTAACTGTCCCGCCCATTAATCCCGATGCGGTGCTTCACCGTCACCGGAATCGACACCGCATCGCGCATCGCCTTCACACAATCAGCCACCAACTGCGGATGCCCCATCAGGCACGCCCCGATCATATTGTTCTGCACCCGATCACTCGGGCAGCCGACATTTAGATTTACCTCGTCGTAACCGTGGTCCTGGGCCATGCGTGCGCAGGCGGCCAGGTCAAGCGGGACACTGCCGCCGAGCTGCAGGGCGAGCGGGTGTTCGGCTTCGTTGTGACGCAGGAAGCGGTCGTGGTCGCCGTTAAGGAGCGCGCCGGTGGTGACCATTTCGGTGTAGAGGAGGGCGTGCTTGGAGAGCAGGCGTAGGAAGAAACGGCAGTGGCGGTCGGTCCAATCCATCATAGGCGCAACGGAAAACCGCCGAGATAGCGCAGGGCTTGAGTTTACTGGGCTGGAGTGGATGTTTGGTACCATTTGGCTCAACGTATTTATAGCGTGTTTTTAGGCGTTTTCAGGCGTTTTTTCGATGGCGCTGGTACAATGTACCAATCACTTTCGGAATTGTACCAGTCGACTATGGCAACGATCAGAGCACGAAAACGCACCGATGGCTCAGTCAGTTACACGGCACAGATACGCCTGTTTCGCGATGGAGCGCAAGTCTACCAAGAGAGCCAGACCTTCGCCCGGAAACAGGCGGCACAAGCGTGGGTGCGGCGACGTGAGGCAGAGCTAGATCAGCCTGGTGCGATTGAGCGAGCAAACCGCAAGGGCGTCACCGTCCAGGACATGATCAAGCAGTACCTGGATGAAATGGAGAAAGTCCGGCCGCTGGGTAAAACCAAGGAAGCCACTCTAAATGCTATCGCGGCGACGGAGTTTGGCCAGACCATTGATTCCGCCATCAACAGTCAGCGATTGGTGGATTTTGCACTCTGGCGTATGAGCAAAGAGGGCGGCGGTGTCCAGCCGCAGACGGCCGGCAACGATCTGGCGCACCTTGGGGCCGTCCTATCGATTGCTCGGCCAGCTTGGGGGTATGAGGTCGATATCCATGCGATGGCAGACGCTCGAAAGGTGTTGAGAAAGCTGGGTTACAACATGAAAAGCCGCGAGCGGGATCGGCGGCCGACCAAGGATGAGCTGGATAAGGTGCTGGAGCACTTTGTAGGTATTCAGCAGCGTCGCCCCAGTTCGATCAACATGCTCAAAGTCACCGGCTTCGCGTTGTTCTCCACGCGTAGGCAAGACGAGATCGGCCGAATGCTTTGGGAGGACGTCGATGAAGAGCGTCAGCGGGTGATGGTGCGGGATATGAAGAACCCAGGCCAGAAGATTGGCAACGATGTTTGGTGTCACCTCCCGGATGAAGCCTGGCGCATTTTGAAAAGCATGCCAAAGGAGCGTGCAGAGATTTTCCCCTATAACTCGTCATCGATCGCCACTGCCTGGGCAAAGGCGTGCAAGTTTCTGATGATTGAAGATCTGCACTTCCACGATCTTCGGCACGACGGCGTGAGCCGATTATTTGAAATGGACTGGGATATCCCACGAGTGGCCAGTGTTTCCGGGCATCGGAATTGGAATTCATTGCGTAGATACACCCATCTGCGCGGGCGAGGTGACCACTATGCCGAATGGCCGTGGTTAGAAAAGATCATTCAGGCGCCCGTGAAGCTGGGCGCCTGGGGCAAGCAGTAAGTTAGCTGGCTCGGCGGAGTCCGTTGAGCTGGTTACATTCTTTTACCGCAGCCTCCCGTTGTATGTCTAAGTAGGCCGCCAAGTCCGTAATGTGGATTCCCTTAGCACTTTTCTGGCTTGGCTCAAGTCTAGTTATGGGAATCCGGATCTGGCCGGCCATTACTTTGCGCTGAAACATGTCAGTGGTGAGGTGGGTAAAATAGTCTTTGCAAACTTGGCTTAGTGGAATGATTGTTTGCCCATCATATTGGGCCATAAGCAAAAACAAAGTTTTCATGCTGCCTCACCAATTAGGTCTTGATAGCTTCTCGAATGCTGTTGCTGCCACAAGTGGAACTTGTCCATTGCCAAGGGCTTTAATTCGGTCCACCCGATAGGCCACCCCATGAGCCACTCGACCCATTCCGGGGTCAGCTGGCCACCGTCTGAAGCCATTACCGCGTGGTCCAATCGATCGTTCGATCGGTCGGCACCGGACTTGCGGGTCAGAGCGGCCTGCGACGACCCTTTCGCCATACTCGCTACCGGCGTCGGCCAAGTCCGTGCGACTGCGGTCCTCAGGTTTAACCCTCCTTTTCGTCCTCGATTCCCAGTGCCACCTGCTCCGTCCGATCTCGTTGGAGTAGGCCACAAGCCAGGTTCTGTCCCGCTTGTGGGGCGCTCCAACGTCGGATGCTGAAACAATGCACCACTGCGCGTCATACCCCATTTCGGCAAGCTCACCGAGGACCAAGGCAAGTCCTCTTCCCACAAGCAGAGGTGAGTTTTCCAAGTAGACGAGTTCAGGTCGTACCTCGCTGATGATTCGTGCCATTTCGCGCCAGAGCCCAGATCGCGCTCCGTTAATACCGGTGCCGTTTCCGGCCGCTGAGATGTCCTGGCATGGGAATCCGCCAGAAACCACGTCAACAATGCCTCGCCATCGTCTTCCGTCAAAACTGCACACGTCAGACCAAATTGGGAAAGTCGGGAGTGCGCTATCGGTTTGTCATTGCGCCAGAACTTGTGCGGCGTAGGCATCACGCTCAACGGCGCAGACGGTGTGCCAGCCGAGGAGGTGGCCGCCGAGTATTCCGCCACCAGCGCCTGCGAAAAGAGCCAGCTCATTCACGCGGCCTCCATCAAGGTGTCCGTATACCCCGCGACAGGCTGCGCGAGCGGGCGTTTCTGAGCGTTTAGCGTTGCATCAGCGAGCGCTGCCCCGCGCAGCTTTTCGTGGGGTATAAGTGCCTCGGCAGTGGCGCTGAGAGGGACAATAATGCCTGCTGCTGCGCAGCAGAGACTGTTTGTTTCAGTTGTGTCGACACGATTGGCAGTGCGGAGCAAAGCGGTCGACGCTTGGGTGGTATGCAGGTCCATCTTCATGCCGCTTTCCTCCGGTGTTCGATAGTGAGTTGGTCCATCAGGCGCTGGTGAAACGTGAGCCGTGCTTCGGTGCTGCTGTAACTTGCCGGCAGCCTGGGGGGGAGGCGCAGCATTGAGATAGGACGACTCATGCTTCACCTCCGACCATTTTTTGGTGTTGGTTTTTCAGGTGAAGCTGCTGAAAAAACAGAGATGCTTTTTTTGCGTCCTCGAAACTTGTTTGGATGCTTCCGTCGCCAGATTCGCTCTCCTTGGATAATTCCAATTGTGTTGCTGGATCCAGCAGAGCGGCCATGGCGAGCGCTTGATCGCGTAGCGCAAGGGTGTCGCGTTCGAGTTTCTTGCCCGTACGGAAGGCGCTGAACGTCTCGGCAGCGATTCGCAGTTTTTCTGCGATTTTCAGCAGGGTTTGACGCTCTGCCTCGCCCAGTTTGGAAGCTTCTAAAGCACGCGCGTAGCGTGTGTGGATTGATCGGTAATGGCCGTGCCATTGATCAACAAGCCGTTGCAGCCCTCGAATCGATTCCGAGCTATCTGCCTGTTGAATGGCTTTGCCTTCGTCAATGCCTTCATTACGGCCATCGATGAGGCCGCCGCGATAGCCTGCCCAATAGGTGAGGCCGACAAGTACGATCAGAAAGATCAATGCACCGATTTGTATTGCGGTCATGTGGTGTGCTCCTTGAAGTGATGTTGGCTGGTGGTGGCAGCCATTCAATGGGTGGTTCTAGCTGGACTCGTTTTGTGGGCGTGGCATGTCTTCGTCCGCCTTGTAGGCGCGGATGTCGATCAGAGCGGCAACGTGTCTGATATGGGCATACCTGAGAGCCTTCACACTTTCGTCGATGGTGGTCACCGGAAGTTGAATCCGCCCACTGTTGATCGCCTCCGAAAACGTCTTCTCGTTGAGATTTTTGAAGTACCGCTCGCGTAGCTCCTCGAGGGGGATAAGCACATCGCCGAAGATCTGGTGCAACATCTCGACGGTCGAGCTATCCGGGGAGGGGAGCAGGCGCAATGGTGTCTGGCTGGCCGTCATGTCTTCACTCCTGTGATCGACCAGGGTACTCGCAGCGATTCTGGGTGCGTGAGCGAGTCCAGTCCTGCACCTCTGATAGAACCCAGCCCACAGGGGAGCCCTTTCGAGCACCGTCGGTGAGTTTCAGTGGACGAGGAAACTTGCTTTGGGGGCTGTTGAGTAGCTTGTAAATAGTCGCGCGTGCCAAGCCGACTATCTCCGAAACTTCGGTGATTCGAATAAGCGTGCAACTTGGATCAGTTGTTATCGTCGAGTCCACGCGCCTTCCTGGTGACGATAGATGAGTTTGGTATTCCACACCCGCCAGTTCCCCCCGGTGTCAGGATAGTTGTCGCCTCTCCGATTTTTCCTGAAAAAGCATATCGGGGGCG
>NZ_AZRW02000015.1 GCF_000512695.2 Pseudomonas sp. QTF5
TCAGCGTGGAATCAATGTCCGGATGTTGGCGGAATGGGTGTCCGGATGGTCATGGAATCCGCATGTTCAGCGTAGGTTTGGGTTTTGAGCAGTGCCAGATGACACTCTTTTATCATTTCGTCGCGATCGCTCATGGTGTAAATGTGATTGTCGATGATCTTTCCATAAGCGCTGTACGTATAAAGTGCCGTTGTTCCTGAGATCGTCAAGGTCCCGTCGGCGGCTTTGGTATAAGTACTTTGAGCGCGCAACGTCCGTTCCTTCAATGCCCCCAGCCCCCGTTCATACAATGTAATTTGCGAGCCGCTGACCTCTTTGGCGGCCGTTTCGAAGGCCAGAATGATCGCCTGCGCGTTACTCATGCTGGCATCCAGCATCGACACCATGACGAACCTTTCCATTTCCTGCTTTTCCAGGCTTTTGAGCGCTCTTTTGATGCTCGATGCATGAGCGAACTCTTGATTGCAGGCAACAATATGAGTCTCGAATTGGTAACCGGCTGCCGTTGCCTTCGGTGGAAAGGCGGCGAAATCGATACTGTCGAAGGCACACTCCATGATGATGTTGTATTTGCGCGTAAACGCCTCCGCGAAGATCTTCGCGCTGACTTCCCGGACAAAAGCCTCCGTATGCTCATAAGCGTGCAATACGCCGAGGGTGATCATCTCGGCGTATTGAGGGTGTTTTTTTCGGTAGTCGGGCAGATACAGACGAACGTAGTTGGCGTAGCGATTCGAGGGAAGGAGGTTCTTTTCCAGCAGATACGTTTTTCCTGACCCTTGCAGCCCGGCAACGACAAGCATTTTGGGGGTTGCCTCGGCAGTGATGCCAGTGAACAGCGTCGCGGTGATTTCAGTGAATGCTGCAGTGACCTGCGCTGGGGTGTAAGAGTAATTTGGAGCTGCTGACATACCTTGATTTCCTTATCAAAGATTTGCTTGAAAGTGATTGCTGCCTTTTGAATAAAGCCCTGTTTCGTTGTTTGTTCAAATGAGCGTGTCTTTCAAGATATGTCGCTGTTTTATAACGTAATAATTCCTACAGGACAGAAGGAAAATGCGACGGTTCAACTGACCACCAGCGCGGCAATAATTGCTTGACCTTGCTCTCGCCAAACCGGTCATCGATCAGCATCACTACCCCTTGATCCTGCTGAGTGCGGATCACCCGCCCCGCTGCTTGCACGACTTTCTGCACGCCAGGAAACAGGTAGGTGTAGTCATACCCGGCACCGAAAATCGCCGCCATGCGCTGTTTCATCTGTTCGTTGACCGGATTGAGTTGCGCCAGCCCCAGGGTGGCAATGAATGCACCAATCAACCGCGCGCCGGGTAAATCGATGCCTTCGCCGAACGCTCCACCCAGCACCGCAAACCCGACGCCCTGACTATGGACGGTGAATTGATCGAGAAATGCCTGACGCGCCCCTTCCCCCATTCCCCGGGACTGCGACCACAGCGTGATGTGCGGATGCCGCTCGGCCAATAACTGCGCCACTTGCTGCAAGTAATCGAAACTACTGAAAAACGCCAGATAGTTACCGGGACGTTGGGTGAATTGTTTGGCGATCAGTTCGACGATGGGCTCGAGGGATGCCTGACGGTGGACATAGCGGGTCGAAATCTGGCTGACGATGTGCACTTGCAGCTGTTCGCCGCTGAACGGCGACTCCACGTCAATCCAGACGGTATTCGCCGGTGTTCCCAGCAAATCGGCGTAGTAATGCCGAGGGCTCAAGGTGGCGGAAAACAGTACGGTGCTACGCGCAGCAGTCAGGCGCGGGCGAATGAAAGCGGCGGGCACCACGTTGCGCAGGCACAGTTGCGACAGGTTGCGCTTGCGCTCGAGGTCGCGTTTGCTGATGTCGAACAGGAAATGCTCATCGAACAGCTCAGCCACACGGCCGAATTGCAGCATGTCGAAGTAAAAATTCTGCAACCCGCTGTCCAGGCCCTGAGGATGATCATTCAGGTAGTCGCCGATGCTCGCGCAGCATAAGGACAGCACCTGAAGCAGTTTTTCCGGGGCTTTGTCGTAGGCTTGATAGGGGCTCAGTTGCTGATCATGCAGGGCATTCCATTCACGATTGACCCGCTGCAAGGATCTCTTCAGTGCCTCAGGCGCGGTTTTTCGCACGCTGTTCAACGTCGCCTGGTCGAGGCTGGCGCTGTACATCTGCCGGCCACGCTCCACTAGGTTGTGAGCCTCGTCCACCAGCACCGCGACTGTCCAGTTATTGGCCTGGGCCAGCCCGAACAGCAACGCGCTGAAGTCGAAATAGTAGTTGTAGTCAGCGACCACCACGTCCGCCCAGCGGGCCATTTCCTGGCTTAGGTAGTAGGGGCAAACGTCATGCTGCAGGGCAACCTCGCGCAAGGCACTCTGGTTCAGCAAGCTCAATTGGCTGGCGGCCTGACGCGCGGCCGGCAGACGATCATAAAAGCCTTGGGCCAACGGGCACGACTCGCCATGGCAGGCTTTGTCCGGGTGCTCGCAAGCCTTGTCCCGGGCGATCATCTCGAGGACTCGCAATGGCGGAGCATCGGCGCTGTCGAGGATGACCTGAGCGGCGTCCAGCGCCAATTTGCGCCCCGGGGTTTTCGCCGTGAGGAAAAACACCTTGTCCAGTTGTTGCGGCGCCAGCGCCTTGAGCATCGGGAACAGCGTGCCAACGGTCTTGCCGATACCGGTCGGTGCCTGGGCCATCAGGCAGCGACCGGTGCTGACAGCCTTGAACACCGATTCGGCCAGATGCCGTTGCCCGGGACGAAAATCGGTATGAGGAAATGCCAACCGTTGTGCTGCCAGATTACGCCCTTCGCGATGGGCCATTTCCTGCTCGGCCCAATGCAGGAACAACCCGCAGTGGTGTTCGAAAAACAGCTGCAATTCGGTGGCGCTGAAGGCCTCGACCAGACAGGTTTCCTTTTCGCTGACGATATCGAAGTACACCAGCGCCAGATTAATCTGCTCCAACTGCAGTTTCAGGCACATCAACCCGCCGTAGATCTTCGCCTGTGCCCAGTGCAATTGGCGGTGGTTGGCCGGTTGCTTGCTCAGGTCGCCACGGTAGGTTTTGACTTCTTCAAGGCAGTTCTGCGCCGGATCGTAGCCGTCCGCCCGGCCCTTCACAGTCAACGTTCGATACTGGCCCTCGAGCGCGACTTCATTCTGGTAACCCTCGCTGCGCCGAGACGCCACGGTGCGATGCCCGACGATGCCTTCCAGCGCAGTCGGCGACGGGGTGAAGCGCAGGTCGAGGTCGCCGGCCTTGGCGGTGAACTCACACAGCGCCCGCACCGCAATGCTGTAGCTCACGCGCCCTGCTCCGCCCATTGCACGTAACAGACGGCGATCGGCATCTGGTGCTCGTGACAGAATTCCAGCCAGCGCAATTGATTGTCTTGCAACCGATCGCCGGGGCCTTTGACTTCGATCATCCGGTAGGTTTTGTCTTGCGGCCAGAACTGGATCAGGTCCGGCATGCCGGCGCGGTTGGCCTTGATGTCGAGCAGCAGTCGATTGAACCAGTGTTTGAGGTGTTCAGCGGGCAGACAGTCGAGCGCCTGCTCCAGCAGTTCCTCACTCAGCACGCCCCAGAATACGAACGGTGACTGCACGCCCCACTTGGCGCTGTAACGCTCGCGGACAGTTTGCACATAACGCCCGTCATCGAGTTCAGCGAGGCAGGCCTGGAACAGATCCGCGCGCAGCACATGAAAATCTTCGTTGAGCAGGTCCACCGGCCCGCGCTGGAACGGGTGAAAAAACGCCCCCGGCAACGGCGCGAAGATCGCCGGCCAGCACAGCAGCCCAAACAGTGAGTTGATCAGGCTGTTCTCGACGTAATGCACCGGCGCCAACTCGTCCGCCAGGTGCGCCTGAACGTAAGACTCCACCGACAACGCCGGATCGTGCCGGGGCAGTTGCAGGTCCAGACGCTGCATGGCCCGAGGGGCTGGCCGCTTGATCGGCGGCCCACCCAATTTGCGCCGCAGTCTGGGCAGCACGCGCAATAGATGCTGATGCTCGGCGGCGCTTTCAGGGGCTTGCTCGGCGTAGGCGGCCAGGTCCATGGCCCGTTGATATTCACCACAGCGCTCCAGCACGCGAATCAGCCGCAGACGCGCGCCGGGGTAGGCGCATTCGCGATAGAGACTCAGGGCGATGGAAAAATCCGCGATACGCTCGCAATGCTGAGCGATCTGGAACAGCAGTTTGCCCCGACGTTTTTGCAGCCAGGGATTGTCGAGCTGCAGCCCGTTGATCTGCTCGACAATATCCGCCACGTCTTCACCGGCCTCGAAACGCTGCTGACAGCTGTGCAAAAACAGGCAGGCATCGACGTCCTCGCGACTGCGCAACCCTCGGGACTCGGCGCAGAACTCGACTTTTTCGTAGGTAAAGATGCCCAGGTCGGCCAGCACGAACTCCGACCAGTCCTGGTAAAGATTGCCAAAGAACATCAGCCGCAGCCGGTCGCACAGACCCATGACGGTCAGGCTGAACAATCGGTCATTCAGTGCCGGACACCACTGGGCAAAACTTTGTGCTTCGGGAAACTGCTCGCTCAGGGTCGGCAGCCAATCGGTCTTTTTGCCTTTCGGCTGATCGATGACGCTGCCAAAACACTGGAAAATTTCTGCCTTGAGCAACACCTCGAACAAGTCCTCGATGTGCAACGGCGACTGCTCATCGATCCAGCCCGATGCCAGCAGCGGCGCCGCAGCGCTGTCGATGTCGCCGATCTCGGCGTAACTCAGTTTGCCGGCCCTGAAATGCACGCCCTTGCGCATCACCAGTCTGACCAGCAGCGCTTGGGACTCACGGGGCAGTTGATTGAAGTCGCGGATGAAATCCTGTTCCTCGACGCTCAATACATCGGCATAACGATGTTCAAGCCAATCAAGCACTTGCATGAAGTTGTTCAAGTAATAGAACGGGTCATCGAGAGGATTTACAATCACGGGCAAAAGGGCCATGGCAAACGAGTACTGGTTATGCGTACAGATACCAGCTATGCCCCACCCGGTGCAAATGGAAAAGGATCAGTGGCGACGCTATTCGGCAAATTTCGAGTGACCATCGAACTTTCTGCCATTCCATCGCACCAACCGCGTTAGAGGCACAGTGACGATCGACCTCAAGGCGAGGCGTTCGCGCTGTTTTTATTCAGTGATTAGAGGTGTGTATGAATTTCAAGACTCTGGGTTTGCCCTTGGCAATAGCGGCCTTTCTGGCCCTGGCCGGTTGCTCGACGCCAACCGTCGTGACCCTGCAGAACGGTACCCAGTATTTGACCAAGGACATGCCGAACACCAAAACCAAGGACGGCTTCTACGAGTTTGAAGATATTTCCGGGGCGACAGTGAAAGTCCGGGCCGATGACGTGGCCACGGTTCGCAAGGAAGACTGATTCCCTGAACGGGTTGCCCGCGTTGTTGTCACCGCGGGCAGCCAAATCAGAGATATTTGAGAATCGCGATGTCGCGACGGCGCTGTTTGAGATTGGCGAACCAGCGCGTCGGGAAGAACAGCAACACCCCGAGAATCACGCTCCATAGCCAGACCATGGGCAGGTTATCGAAGCCGTAATAAGTACCCTGATTGGTGCCCCAAATCGCGACGGCCACCAAGTACATCGCCTTGAGCACGTACAGGTGCAGCAAATAGAAAAACATCGGCGCACCGCCGTAGATCGCCAGGGTCGCGGTGGACCAGCGATCCTGGGCTTTCTCGAACAACGCCAAAAGAATCAACCCCAGACCCAGCGTCGGCATCAGGAACATCAGCGATGGCGGGTACTTCTTCGCGCTCAGGAAACTCATGAAAGTGCGCAGCGACTCACCGGTTTGCACCCAAGGCTTTTCGCCATAAACATTCAAGTAGCGGATGAGCACGAACGCCACCAGCAGGCCGCAGCCGACTTTCAGCAACCGCGAAATTCGCTCCGCCGATTCCATGTCCTTGCCGAACCATGGCCCGATGGCCCAGCCCAGCAGAATCACCCCGATCCACGGCAACACCGGATACGTGGTGCGAGCCCGGGTGAACTCGGTGATGTCGATGAACACCCGCTGATGCAGGATCGACCACGGCACGTATAACGGCGACTCCGGCCCTACGGTCACGCCATCGAGCAGGTTGTGCCCGGCGACAATCGCTACCCCGAGCACGATCAACCAACCGCGTTTGAAGTGCAGCAACCCGGCGAGCACGATCATGCAGATACCGATGCACCAGATCACTTGCAACCACAACGTCTTGGGCGGGAACTCGGCGTTCCAGGCGAAGCACACGAACGTGAGCTCCAGAAACACCAGGAACAGCCCGCGCTTGAGCAGGAACACAGACGTCTCATTGGCGGTGTGTTTCTGGCTATAGAGCCAGGCCGACAAACCGGTGAGGAAGATGAACACCGGGGCACAGATTGTGCTCAGCAGTCGGGTGAAGAACAGGTCCGGGGTCACGCTCAAGGCATCGATCGGGTCGGTCACCTGGCGGTGCAGCAAAAAGGTTTCCCGCACATGGTCGACGAGCATGCAGAGCATGACGAAGCCGCGCAGGGCATCGATGGCGAGCATCCGGGTGTTGGTTTTTGCAGCGCTGGAGGCAAGCGCAGAAGAAACACTTCCCGCCTGCCCTGCCACGCTTGTGGATAGGGTCATATCAGTCACTCATGTCGTGGTCAGTGGGCTCAGCCCTGTTGCTTCAGCCTGGCAACGTCTGTTGCGATCATTGCTCAGTGAATCCCTGGAATACTGTTATCGCAGGAGATGGACTGCCCTCCTTGCCGGATCAGTCGTTCCTGCATCCGCTGGCAGCGTTCCCGTTCCTGCTGCATCGAACGGTCGATGCTGGTATTGCCGGTCTTCTCCGGTTGTTTGCCGTCGCCCAGGCGCACTGTCACCCAGGGCTGTTCCGGCTGGATTTGAAAACGAGTTTTTTCTTCGATGGGTTTGGCAGGTTTGGTGGTTTCGATCGCCGCTGGTTTCGGCAGTTGATCGGAGGTGACCCCGTAACGGGTCAGAATCGAGCTTTGAGGCAGTTCTGCGACGGCGGTTGACGATAAAATGGCCAGCGCCAAACCGAAGGTGTACCTCTTGCTGTTACTCACGTTGCAAAATCTCCTGTACTCAATGGCGGCATGCAGCGCCTGCGTTACAGTATAACGTGTATATGGGCTGATGGTTTATGCCAGATTCCTGTTGGTGCAGGTATTGGAGTTCGAGAGTGACCGGTGGGTCATCGTAGACAAGCAGGTTTACCGCGTTATCGTTCTTCGCGAGCAAGCCCGCTCCCACATTGGATTTTCATTGTTCACAAAATCCCTGTGGGAGCGGGCTTGCTCGCGAAGAGGCCCTTACCGGCGCCGCATCACCCTCAGGCGATCACAATCCCGCTACTGGACAAACTGTCCAGCCCGACACCCACCAGGGTTACCGAATCAGTGCCAAATGTGAGCAGCGTATCCTGCCCCACCGCCGTGGCATGGGCCCGATAATCATCGTTCGGCGCAACGCCCTGAACCCCGAGGAACACCAGCTTGTCGTTGACTTGATAACCCACCACCCGGTCCTGGCCAAACGCGCCGCTGAACAGGAACGTGTCGACCCCGCCTCCTGATACCAGCAGGTCATTACCCGCTCCGCCGACAAACACGTCGTTGCCAATGCTGCCAATCAAATGATCGTTGCCATCGAGGCCAAACATCCAGTCGCCCGTTGCGTGCGCGTTGAGGGTGTCGGCGCCGGTCGTGCCCTTCACGCTTGAGGCGTACTGGGTCAGGTTGCTGCCGGCCGCAAGGCCATTGGCGGTGACGCTGTGGGTCACGTCATCCTTGAACACACCCCAGAGAAAACCCGGCTCCTTGGTGACGATGCTGCCGATGTCGCGGGTGATGCTGATGCCGCCATTGGCATCGCGCACGTACAGGTTGCCGGCACCGTCATTGGCGAAGACGAAGTTCTTCACCGACTGCTGCAGGTCCAGCACGTTGCTGCCCTTGCCACCCAACAGGATGTTGTAGCCGCCACCATCGCGGAAGGTGTCGTTGCCGTCGCGGCCTTCCAGGTAGTCGCTGCCCTTGCCGCCCTGGATCAGGTCATTGCCATCGCTGCCGATGATAAAGGTGCTGCCTTTATGGGTTTCGGCGTTGCGGTTCAAGTCCTGAATCCACGTGTTGCTGCGCGCCGGGTCCGAGAGGTTGGCGACGATGATGGTCGAGTCTTTGCTGGTCAGCTCGTAGAACTGCGACTCCAGCACCCGGGTCATGCCGTCGCCGTAACCGGTGGGCAAATGCGAGATCCAGGTGGGAATGTTGAGGATGGAATACGGCAGCACGTTCCACGCCGTCGAGGCGTAGTGGTCGTTGAAGCTGACGATGTTATCGGTCGTCGAAGCCTTGGCGGCATCGTGCACGCCTACTGAGGACAGGTTGAACGTCGAGCCATCGAGGGCGCGGAACACCGGGTCGTTTTCATAACCGATGTTCAGCACTTTGTCGCTGCTGCTTTGGGTCGGCGAGGCGTAGGCAATGTAGTTGGAGTCCTGGTAGAACCCGGACCATTTTTCGCTGCTCAAGTCCGCCAGGCTATTGACCGCCAATCCGCCGAGGCTGTGGCCGCTGACCAGCACGTCCTTGCCCGACAGGCCATTGGCCTGGGCAAATGCCGCAACGTCACCGAGCAGATTGCCAAAGGCTTCACCCGCATAGTTTTTCGCATAATCCTTGGGCCCTAGCGCGGCCATCAGATCGTTGATTACATCACCGATGGAGTCGCCGATCTGGATTTCTCGCGGGCCGCTGGTGCCGCGAAACGCGATGCCGATTTCGGTGAGATGACCCTGGGCGTCGTACTTGCCGAGGATCTCGACTTGAGCGCTGGTGTAGCCGGCCTTCTCACCGAAGAACGTTCCGCGAGCGTCGGTCTTGCCGTCATAGCCCAGTTGCGCGGCGGTGATTGGCGTCCAGCCGGCTTGTTGCACGGCTTCAAGTGCGGCTTTTTCTGAATCGGGGTTCCAGGGAATGCCGGGAATGACGCCTTGGGAATCGGTGCCGCCGATCAGCGCGGTGACCAGGGTTGCCGGCAAGCCCAGGCCGAAGCCGTTTTGCTGGTAACCGGTGGCGAAACCGTTGTCGAGGTTGTGATAGGAATACAGCGTGATCGCCATGGCGTCGCTGAACAACGCCTTGGAGTCTGCTGTGCCGAAGTTTTTGTAGTCATACACACCCATTGGTATTGCCTCTCTCTTTGTTGGAATTGTCAGAGATAGCTCACAGCCAGGACGCCTCAATCACGAGACGCCCCGGAGCCTCTAGTGCATGCAGCCTTTACGCAAACGTTGTACGCGTAGAGCGTCAGCGCGATCGCGTCGGAGTACAGCGCCTTGCCGGCCTCACTGCCGGCATTTTTGTAATCAAACAGTCCCATGTTCTTGCTTCCTTAGCGTCAAATCAGAACTGCCAGTCCAGGGTCAGGCCCACACCGTGGTCTTTTTCCCGGGAACCGAGCAGCCCGTTGTAATCCAGGTTCAAACGGCTATCGCGACCCAGCGCCAATCCGGCACGGGCGCCGACCACCGCGGCATCGCGGTCCATGGACACGCTTTGCACGCTGAACGCGCTGTTGCCGTTGACGAAGGCCAAGTGGTCTTCAGAACGGGTGTTGCTCAGGTTGTGCTGCCAGCCGAGCGTGCCGGACAGTTCCAGTTGTTGCTGGTCGGACAGCGCAATGGCTTTGCTCGCTCGCAGGCCAAGGGTCGAAAGCACCACGTCGCGGTTGTTTTCACCGCCCTTGAGCGCGGCGGCATCACCTTTTTCGCTGAAGCTTTCAGTGTTCAAGTGCACGTAAGCCAGATTGGCGAATGGCTCCAGAGCGATCGGTTGCAGGTCCAGGCGATACGCCGCTTCGGTGAACAGTTGCGCGGAGGTCGCATCGCGTTTGGATTTCTGCTTGCCGCTGACGTCGCCAAATTGCAGGTCGCGTTTGACGTCGATGCGATGCCAGCTGTAAGCGCCACCGACGCTCAGGCGCAACGCGTCGATTTCATGGCCCAGGTACGCACCCAAGTGGTAGCTGTCGACCGAGGCCGACGAGTGCGTGCCATCGCCCATGCTCAATGAGCTGTCGCTATAACCGGTGACGAAACCCAGTCGCGTATCTTCAGTGATCAAGCCATCGACACCGGCCAGCAACCCGCCAATGGAGCTGTTGGAACTGGCGTTGTCATGCCCGCCATCGCTCTTGCCCCAGGCGCCGAGCACTTTGAGCCAGGCGTTGCTGCGGTCATCGGTGGGTGCCGCGGCGTCGAACAGATCGTGCTCGCGCAGACGCTCGCCGACCGCATCGCGCAGGTAACGGCTGTCGTTGATCAGCAGCGTGCCGATTGCCGGATGAATCTCGCCGGAGAGTTGCTGGAACGCTTGTTGCGCGACAGCGGCGGTCGGCGACAGCAGCAAGGTTTCGTAGAGCGGATTGCCTGCGCCCAGTTGCTCGGCGGCAGCGGCCACGGCCCGTTGGTTTGGCGTCCGCCCAGCGCTGGTGAAGGACGTCGCGTTGCGCTCGACGGCGAGTTGAATGCCGTTAGCCGAGTAGTCGAGGGTGCCGCCGAGGAACAGGTAATCCGGCACCACCGCACCGAAGCGCCCTTCGATTCCACCAGCCGCTTGCAGGATGTTGTACTGATTGCCGAGCAGGGATTTCGCTTCGCTGGTGGTCAGCAATGTCGGGCTGTTTTCCAGAGACAGGCTGACTGTTGCGCCTTCGATAACCGCCTTGCCGCTGGCGATGATCTGGTCGCTGCTGGTGGGCGACAGCTCTACGGCGTAGGTCGAGCCAGGCTCGAAAGTCACGTCACCCGCCACCTGCAAGGTGCCGATGGAATTGCCGGGCGCCACGGTACCGCCGCTTTTCGCGGTCAGCGCCGCTATGCTGCCGTTACCGCCGAGGATGCCGCTGTCATTGACGGTGACGGCCGACAGCAGCGAACCGTTGATCGCCAATCGGCCCTGATTGACCAGGGTCGGGCCGGCGTAGGTATTGGCGCCGGTCAGCACCAAGGTACCGATGCCCTGCTTGGTCAGGCCGCCATGGCCGGAAATGTCGTTGCGCCAGACATCGAGCCCGCAGTGCACGTCATTGCACACACGCTCGGTGGGTTTGCCGGCATCGATGATCGCGCCGATACCCGGCAAGTCCGCGACAAACTGGCTGGAGCCGTAGGCGCCTTCGATGCGGAATTCTTCGGGAATGTCCTGCTCGGTCACGAACATCGCCGGGCCATCGATGCCTTTGCGCAGGTTGATCATGCCCCAGCCGTACAGCGAGTCGACGCCGGTTGCGCCGAGGTCGGTGGCGGTGGTGCGCAGCACGCTGGCGACTTGCGCGCCGGTCATGTACGGGAAGCGTTCCATCAACACCGCCACCGCGCCTGCAACGTGCGGCGCTGCCATGGAGGTGCCGTTGTAATTGGCGTAACCGGTGGTCAGGTCATCGGCATTGGTGCCGCTGATGATCGAGCTGTAGATCCGGCTGCCCGGTGCCGACACGCAGAAGCTCGCGGTGTAGCCGCAGCGCGACGAGAAGGTACTGATGTTGTAAGGGTCGGGGCTGCTGGTGTCCGGGTTCTTCTGCAACGCGGCGACGGTCATCCAGTTCGGCGCGATTTCCGGGACGAAGTAACCGAGGCCGGCGATGGCGTCCGGGTTGTTGAGGTTGTAGTCGTTGCCGGCGGCGAAGATGGTCACGATGCCGCTGCGGGCCGCCGCGATGGCGCCGTCGTAGGCACCGCCGGGTTTGGTCCCCAGCAAGGTCTGGATCTCGTTGAACTGCAGTTGCGCGTCCTGGACGGTGAAGTGCGGGTACGCCGGGTCCCGGCCACCCAGGTCGAAGCGGTCGGTGATACCGATGCCCCAGCTGTTGTTGATGATCCGCGCGCCGCTGGCGATCAGGGCATCCCAACCGGCCTTGTACACCGCGCCGTCGTTGCCGCGAATGATGCCGTCTTCCGGGCCCGGGTCGCCGTTGTCGGCACTGATGATATGCGCGCCAAAGGCGACGCCGTGCATCGGGCCGCCATCGCGACTGCCCGCGGCGATCCCGCCAACGTGGGTGCCGTGGGCGCCGAGTTTGCCGTTGGAGCCCACCGAGGGCGAACCGTCATAGAGAAAGGCATCCCCGGCTTTGACCGGAATGTACGGGTCGGTGTATTCGCGAATGCCGCTGGTGACCAGCGTGATCACCTTATTGGCTCCGGAAAACTCCGGGTGCAAGGCGTAAACCGGTTGATCGAAGATCCCCAGTTTTACGCCTTTGCCGGTGTAACCGGCGGCGTAGGCCTCCTGAGCATTGATCGCCCCCAGGCCCCAGTCAGCGTTGAACTCCGTGCTGCGCCAGCTATCGGGATCGCCTGTCCTGCCGTTTTCCACATAGGGCGCCGCGTGTGCGGTGCCCAAGGTGGCCAATGCGCAGAGCAAGGCAAGGTTGTTGTACTTATTATTCATCGAACTACCGTCCTTAGTTGTGTTGCAAAAATCCTTGTGACCAGTGGGCGCGCAACTTGTAGGAGCGAGGCTGCCCGCGAAGGCGGTATGTCAGTCAACGTCAATGCTGAATGTCACGGCCCTTTCGCGGGCAAGTCGGATCGCCGCCCGCTCGCTCCTACAGGGTTGCGGTGTTCAAGTCCGGCAAGCTCCCTCGCCACAATGTTTTCTATGCGCTACTGAGCTTTCGGGCCCTGGCCGAAGGCCTCATCCACCTTGGCCAGGTCTTGCTCGTTCAAGGTTCCCGCGTAGTAGTGCAACTTGGTCCAGGCCATTAAATAGTCATAACGCGCCTGGGCCAGATCCCGGCGGGTGGTAAACAGTTGTTGTTCGGCGTTCAGCGCATCGAGGTTGACCCGTTCGCCGCCCAAAATACTTTGCTTGGTCGAGACCACCAGCGCTTCGGCTGACACCAATGCCTTCTGATAAGCCCGCAATTTATTGACCCCCGACAGGCAGGCGCTGAACTGACGACGCAACTGGATCAAGGTTTCCCGGGTCTTGCCGTCCAGCTCATACTCGGCCTGTTCCATGGTGCGGCTGGCCTGCCGGGTCGAGGCCGAGACCCCGCCGCCGGCATACAGCGGCACGTTGACTTCGATACCGATGGTGTTGGTGTCGTAACGCTGGTTGTAGGTGTTGCCGCTTTCCGATTCGTTCTGGCGCACCGAGGCGTAGGCGCTGACTTTTGGCAGGTGGCCGGCGCGATTGCGTTCGACCTCGTAGCGTGCCACTTCCACTGCCTGACGCTGGGAGGCCAGGTTCGGGTTGTTGGTCACCGCCATCTCGTGCCAGGTGTCGTAATTGGCCGGTTGCAGGGTGAAGGTCTGGAAGTTCTGATCCAGCGGCGTCAGGTCGCCAATGTCGATGGGCGGCACCCCAATCAGTGCACCCAGCTCGCGCAAGGACGCATCCTGTTCGTCCCGTGCCTCGATTTCCTCGGCGGTCGCCAGCTCGTAACGTGACTCGGCTTCGAGGATATCGGTGCGCGTACCCTCCCCTTGGCGGAACATCTGCTCGTTCTGCTGAAACTGCTGTTCGAAGGCTTTTTTCTTGGCCCGCGCGATGTCGATCTGGTCCTGAGCGAACAGCGCCTTGGTGTAGTTCTCCAGCACGCGAACCAGCAGTTCCTGGCTCTTGCCACGAAAGTTTTCATCGGCGAACAGCGATTGCGCCACACCCTTGCGATACGCCGCGTAGGCCTCGTAGTCGAGCAGCGGCTGTTGCAGGGTCAAGGTCGAGCCGTAACTGCTGTAATTGCGATCCTCGGTGAAGTCTGGTCTTCCCTCATTAATTTGAGTGACCTTGGAGGTGTTACGTCCCTTGTTGTAGTTGTAACCGATCCTGGGTAGCAGCCCGGCGCGGCCGATGGCGCGGTTTTCAAGGCCTGCATCGCGTTCCTTGATGGCGCCAAGAAACACCGGATCATTGCGTAACGCTTGCTCATAAATGTCGAACGGCCCCATGGCCATCGCGCTGTTGCACGTCAGCAATGCCAGGGTCGCTGCGAGCAGGGAAAGCTTATTCATACAGCCGAACATCCTTATTCCTCGGTCAACGCGGAGCCTGCCCGGTCGAGCAGCGGTTTGAACAAATAGTTGAGGAGTGAACGTTCACCGGTACGCACGAACATTTCTGCCGGCATGCCGGGCTTGATCACCAGGCCGTTGAGTTTTTCCATGGCCTGGTCACTGACGCTGCTGCGCAGCACGTAGTACGGCACACCGGTTTTCTCATCGACCATCTGGTCGGCGGAGATCAGGCTGACTTCGCCGGGGACCCGCGGGGTACGGCTTTGGTTGAACGCGGTGAACAAAATGTCCACCGGCAAGTGCGTGCCGACCTTGTCGATCAGGTTGATCGGCAGGTGCCCTTCCACTTCCAGACTCGTGCCTTGCGGGACAATCTCCAGCAAGGTGTCGCCCTGACGTACCACGGCGCCTTCGGTGTGAACCCCAAGGTTGACGGCGATGCCGTCGGCGGTGGCGATGATTTCGCTGTGTTGCAGGTCGAAGCCGGCAGAGGTCAATTGCTCTTCCAGGGTCACGCTTTTGAGCTGCGCGTCGGCCAGTTGGCTGCGGACTTCCTTCTGGTATTCCTCGCTGTGCTGTTGCAGCTTCAGGCGGGACTCAAGGATGCCCTGCTCCACGCGGCCGCTTTCGCCGGTGTTCTCGGCCAGCTGTTGCTGCACTTGCGACAACTGACGCTGGTAATCCATCAAGCGGTTGCGCGGGATGTAGCCGTTGTCCGCCAAGGGCTGAAGATTGCTCAACTGTTGTTGCAGGGAGCTGGCCTGGGCCGTCAGATCGGTGCGCGCGCGGCGCATGCCGGCCAGTTGCGCGCTGGCGCCTTCGATATTGGCACGCAGGGCGGCTTGTTCACGGGAAAACGCTTCGCGACGGCTGCTGAACAATTGCCGTTGGCCTTCAAGCACCAAGGCCAGGCGCGGGTCCGGATCGTTGCTTAGTTCGGCGGGGAAATTCACCTGCTTGAGGTTGTCCCGTTCGCTCTGCCAGCGCGCCAGGCTGGCCCACGCCATGCGGTATTGCGCTTGCAGCGATTGCACGTCGGCCGCGACCTGGGTCTGGTCGAGGCGGAAAAGCGGTTGGCCCTGCTTCACCACTTGGCCTTCGCGCACCAGAATCTGGCTGACCACACCGCTGCTCATCGATTGCACGGCTTTGCGCTTGCCCGAGACCACCACGGTCCCCTGCACCGGAATGCCTTGATCGAGCGGCGCGAGGCTCGCCCACGTGAAGAAACTGCCGGCACCGACAACCACCAGAATCCAGCCCATGCGGGCGAAGAAACGCGCGTCGCGCTCAGGACGTTCGGCGATGCAGTCGTGTTCCATCGGCGCTTCACTGTCGTTGTTCATGCGTGTGCTGCTCATACACCCGAATTCCTTGTCGTGGGCTGATACTGCCGGCTCATGCTGAGCCCGCCCGGTGCTTGCGCAGGTTTTTCACGTTGTTGTTCCTGGGCGCCTGACGGGTGACCGGCCAACGCCTTGAGCACTTCCTGGCTTGGGCCGAAGGCCTGCAAGCGACCTTCGTTGAGCACCAGCAACTTGTCGGCCTGGGCCAGGGCTGAAGAGCGATGGGTGACCAGAATCACGCTGGTGCCCCGGGCCTTCATGTGCGCGATGGCGCCGGCCAGAGCGGCTTCGCCGACGGTGTCGAGGTTGGAGTTCGGTTCATCCAGCACCACCAGACTCGGGTTGCCGTACAACGCGCGAGCCAGGGCCACACGTTGCTTCTGGCCACCGGACAAACCGCTGCCGTCTTCGCCAAGCACGGTGTCGTAACCTTGCGGCATGCGCAGGATCAGTTCATGTACGCCGGCCTGTTGCGCGGCTTCGACGACTTTTTGCGGATCCGCCTCACGGAATCGGGCGATGTTTTCGGCGATGCTGCCGCTGAACAGTTCGATGTCCTGGGGCAGATAACCGATGTAAGGGCCGAGGTCGTCGCGGTTCCAGCGATGAATGTCCGCGCCGTCGAGGCGCACCGTGCCGCCGAGCGTCGGCCAGACACCGACCAGCACCCGGGCCAGGGTCGACTTGCCGGAGCCGGATGCCCCGAGCACGCCCAGCACTTCCCCGGCGCTCAGATTGAAATTGACCATGTGCAAGGTCGCTGCCTGTTGCCCCGGCGGACCGGCGCTGACTTGCTCGAAGGTGATCTGACCTTTCGGCGCCGGCAGCGCCATGGCCTCCTCAGTCGGTGGATAGGCTTGCAGCAAGGCATCGAGACGGCGGTAAGCGAGTTTGGCGCCGCTCCACTGTTTCCACACGGCGATCAGCTGATCGATGGGGCTCAGCACCCGGCCCATCAGGATGGAACCGGCGATCATCATCCCGGCGGTCATGTCACCCTGGATCACCAGCAAGGCGCCCAACCCCAGCACCAGGGATTGCAGGCACAGGCGCAGGGTTTTGCTCAGGGAACTGATGACCGCGCCAGTGTCGCTGGCCTGATTCTGCAAGCCGAGAAAACGCGAGTGCACCTGAAACCAGCGCTTGCGCAAGACCCCGAGCATGCCCATGGCCTGAATGGTTTCGGCGTTGTGCAGGTGACTGGTGGCCAATTGGCTGGACTTCTGGGAAAACCCTGCGGCTTCGCCCAAAGGCTTTTTGGTCATTGCCTCGTTGAGGCAGGCCAGCCCGATCAGCAGTACCGCGCCTGCGGTGGCCAATACGCCGAGCCAGACGTTGAACAGAAAGATCACGAACAAGTAGACCGGAAACCACGGCGCATCGAAGAAGGCAAACAGCGCCGGGCCGGTGACGAATTGACGAATATGGGTCAGGTCGCCCAGGGATTGCCCCGCGTTGCCCTCGCCCTTGAACAGGTTGCGCTCGAAAGCGGCTTGGTACACCCGCAGGTTGAAACGGCGCTCCAGTTGGCTGCCGATACGGATGACAATGAAGCTGCGCACGATTTCCAGCAGACCGATGAAAACGAAAAACCCGACCACCATCAACGACAACATCGTCAGTGTGGTTTCGTTTTGCGAAGACAGTACCCGGTCATAGACCTGAAGCATATAAATCGACGGGACCAACATCAGCACGTTGATCAGTGCGGTAAAACATCCAACGCTGATCAGGAAGCTTTTATAGTCGCCCAGTGCCTTGAATAACGGTGCAGTGGCCGGGCTCTTCGCCATCTTCATTGGTTTTTCCTGAGGTGTTAAGCCTCGCTCTACGTGGCGAGGTTTTAATTAACTGTCCGCACACGAGTCGAGACATTCATTTGCCGGTTATCTGTTAGTAACAGCCCTTTGTACTCTTTAAAGAGTTCTGGTTATTGATCGGCTGCTTATAACGGCATAACGAATTTTATTATTCAGCATTCCACTTAATGTGCTGTGCGCTCTAGCGTAATGATCAGACCTGACTTCAAGGTGCTTTTATAAAACCCTTCATGCTGTCGACTGAAAAACACAATTCTTGAACCTTCTTTACCGGTCATGGCAATACCGTCCGGTTCCGGGAACCAACCCATCACCGATTCGTTCAGCCAGGCGCCGAGACAGTCGGCTCCCTCACCCAGGGTCTGGTTCAACTTGAGCTCGATCGAGCAGACATTCGACGGCTTGTCCTGCAGCGCCTGGGACTCGGGCGAGTCTTGCGCGGTGTTCAGGGAAGCCTGCCATTTACCGGCCAGTTCCGACGGGTCGGCCAATTTCAGACTGCGTGCCATGGCTACATCTCCAAGAAACATCATCAGCGTCGCCAATAGCCACGCGGTTGCTCTGTAGGTAAAAGCGTTCTGGATCATAGGGCGTTTTACTCTGGATCGTCGTTCAAGGGGCAGAGGGCGGCGCGTCAAACGCCGCCCTCCTGTTTGCCTTGAATCAGGCCACGATGTCCGAGAACGCCGCCTGGCCCACGGTGCTGACCAGGAAGTCAGCCACGCCGTGCCCGGAGAAGTCCACCGACAACAGGCTGTTGCCGCCCGAAGTGCTCAACACCGCATCGCCTGCCGCACCGGTGAACGAGTTCACGAAGTGCAGGCCCGCGCCGTTGGTGATGCCGGTCAGGTCGATCTTGTCCAGACCACTGACGAAATCGAAGATCTGGTCGACTGCACCTGGCTTGGAGTCGCTGCTGGCCGCGAACACGAAGGTGTCCGAACCCGAACCGCCCCACAGTTTGTCCGCACCGCCCGCGCCGAAGAGGATGTCGTTGCCGGCACCGCCCTTCAGCTCGTTGGACACGCTGTTACCGATCAGCAGGTCGCTACCCGAACCGCCAATCGCGTTTTCGACAGTGACGCCTTTGGCGATGGACACATTGCCCACCATGCCGCCAACATCGGAGAACGAGGCTTCATTGAGGTTGATCTTCTGGTTTTGGGTAAAACCGGAGAAATCCAGTGTGTCCTTGCCACCCGCATCCCAGACCGAGAACACGACTTTGTCCGACGACAAAGACGCGCTCAGGAAGTCGCGACCGGCGTTGGAGTTGAAGCCGTAGGTGGTATCACCGGTACGGGTGGTGGTGTTGGCACCGTAGAGTTTCTGGATGGCAGCGATATCGTCCATCAATGGGCCGGACGCATAGGCTTCCATCCCGCCTTTACTGAAGTTCTGGTCGGTATTGCTTTCACTCCAGTAGCTCATGACGCTGTAGCCGCGGGTGTCTTCCCCGTAAGTCGCGTCATTGTAGGTGGGTGCGCCTTCACCGGCGTTGTAGTCGCCAGGATGAGCCAGACCCAGGGTGTGACCGATTTCATGAGTCAGGGTTTGACGGCCATAGTTATTCAGGTCTGGCGTCTTGTTCGGCGTGTAGCTGCTGTTGGTCAGGTACCAGGAAGTACCGTCATAACCCGAACCGGTGCCTGGCAAGTAGGCGAAAGCCGCCGCGCCATCCTGACCGCCGCTATAGTTACCGAAGGTCATATGACCGTCGCCGCCAGAGGTCTGATTGGTGAAGGTGACATTGGCCACGTCGGCCCAGGATTGCATCGCGAGCACGGCTTGGGCCTTCTGTTGCGCGCTGAACTGACTGAACCCGGTGATGCCGTGCTTGTTCATGGTGCTCGACGATGCCGAGGTCAGGAACGTGTAGGTGAGTTCGATTTTACCGCTGCCATCCTTGTCCTGGTAGGCCGCGCCGTCGCGCAGCAGCTGGGTAGCCGCCTCGTCGACGGAGAAGGAGGGTTTGCCATTGACCGTGAGATTGCCGCCCCGATCATACTGATGGCTGAAACTATCGATCTGGTTGTAGGCGGAACTGGGTGCAGCCAGTGATTGCAATGGCGCAAAACCCTGTTCGGCAAGATCAATAGCGTTGTCTTTTACTTTCGACATAAACACACTTCCTTGTTTAGCAATGGAACAGTTTTGTCCGATACGACAATCTCTGGCGAGATCGTCCTATCACTCGCCCAATGAAGGCGTATAAAAACTGACACAATTTGAAATCAAACGTCTACATTTTTTTTGAGGTTGAATTGAGTTGCTCCGGTTAACTCCCGAAAACAGTGCGCATGCTGTCGAAATATTGTTTGTAGTTGAGGGCTTCAGGCTGATTGTCAGACAATCTTTTATTTAAATATTAAATAGGGGTAAGTTGTTTTTGTTGATAACACCCCACGTTCCAGAGTGCGTTGTATACCAGGATTAAACCTGTAGGAGCGGGCTTGCCCGCGAAAGCGGTATCTCAGGCGACATCCATGTTGACTGTAGTACCGCCGTCTTCGCGAGCAAGCTCGCTCCTACAGATGACTGGCATGGAATACCCCGGCCAATGCTGGCCTTTGGCCGAAAAGCCGGCGTCTCGTGATCTGCATCAAAAAAAAATCAACCAATCGCCAAACGGACTGAAAAATCCACATGATTTTCACATCTGGATGCTACTTTTAAAGACAGTCACCGGTTGAGCCATTGAAGGTTCTTCCCTCCTAACATGAGCTAAAGGAAGCGCTCGATGAATAAGGTGGGCAACACATGAATAAAGGGTCTTTCAGCAAAGTCACTTTTCCCAATGCCTGCCAGCTGATGCGCTGGCATTTTCATCCCATGGGTTTCGAAGCGACCATGGATGCACCGGGCAGTATGGTTGCCCGGCTGTTCGACCGCGCCAGTGGCGAAACCATGATCGCCATTGCCGGCATTCCTTGCGCAACGGTCATGAATGCGGCGGATGTAGAACGAATCATCGAAGCTGTGGAAGATGAGCTGGAGGCGTTCATTCCGCCGGAGGCTCTCAGGAGTTATGCCTGATGGTCGGCGTTTCACAAAACCTGTGGGAGCGGCGGTGCGACGATTCGACTTGCTCGCGAAGGCGGTGTGTCAGGCAACATTAATATTTGCTGACACTCCCTCTTGGCGAGCAAGCCCGCTCCCACATTGATTGCATTTAACTGATCCTCATCAGGGCCTGCGCCAGATCGGCGCGCAGGTCTTCGACATCCTCGACCCCCACTGACAAACGCACCAGCGCATCGCCGATGCCGAGTTGTGCCCGGGTTTCGACGGGGATGCTGGCATGGGTCATGATCGCCGGGTGCTCGATCAGGCTTTCCACCCCGCCCAGGCTCTCGGCCAGGGCGAAGATCCGCACACTTTCAAGGAAGCGCTTGGCACCGGCCAGATCGCAGTTCAGGTCGAGGGAAATCATCCCGCCGAACCCACGCATTTGCCGCCGCGCCAGTTCGTGCTGCGGGTGCGATGGCAGGCCCGGATAATAGACGCGCGCCACCTGCGGCTGACGCTCCAGCCATTGCGCCAGCTCCAGTGCGTTGCTGCAATGGCGTTCCATGCGCAGCGCCAGGGTCTTCACGCCGCGCAACGTGAGAAAAGCATCGAACGGCCCGGCGATAGCCCCCACCGCGTTCTGCAGGAAACCCAGGCGCTCGGCCAACTCGAAGTTCTGCCCGACCACCGCGATGCCGCCGATCACGTCGGAGTGACCGTTCAGGTACTTGGTCGTCGAGTGCAGCACGATATCGAAGCCCAACTCCAGCGGCCGCTGAATCCACGGGCTGGCAAACGTATTGTCAGCCACACAGATGATGCCTCGCTCGCGACAGGTGCGCGCGACGGCGGCGAGGTCAGTCAGGCTCAGCAAAGGATTGCTCGGCGTCTCGACCCAGACCATACGCGTGTCATCCTCAAGCGCCGCTTCGAAGGCCGCCAGGTCGGTCAGATCGACGAAGCTGAAACGATGCCCGGCACTGCGTCGGCGCACCTTGTCGAACAGGCGAAATGTACCGCCATACAAGTCATTGCCGGAGACGATGTGGGCGCCAACATCGAGCAGTTCGAGCACATTGGCGATCGCCGCCAGCCCGGAAGCGAAGGCGAAGGCCCGGGTACCGCCTTCGAGGTCCGCCACGCAACGCTCCAACGCAAAGCGCGTCGGGTTGTGCGAACGCCCGTAGTCGAAGCCCTTGTGCACACCCGGACTCTGTTGCAGGTAGGTGGAGTTGGCATAAATCGGTGGCATCAGCGCCCCGGTGGAAGGGTCCGGCGTCTGTCCGGCATGGATCACGCGGGTGGCGAAGGCACGTGGTTTGGCGGTTTCATCGTGCTGACTCATGCAAGGGACCTCCGCAGGTAATTGAGCATGTCGACGCGGGTAATCAGCCCGTGGAAACCCGAGGCGTCGGCGATCATCGCCACCAACCCACGGTCGAGCTTCGCCTCCAGTTCGGCCAGACTGGCGCCGGGCGGCAGGATTTCCAGCTTGTCGGTCATCGCACTGCTCACTGGCATACGGAAGTGTGAAGCGTCTTCATGCACGCCAAGCAGGATATCGGACTCGTCGATCACGCCGACCAGCCGCTGCCCGTTCACCAGCACCGGCAGTTGCGACACATCCGCCAGGCGCATGCGCTGGAAAGCGGTGAGCAGCGTGTCGTCCGGGCCCACGCTGACCACCCGGCCATCCTCGAAACGCCGCGCGATCAGGTCGCGCAAATCACCGTAGCGCTTGCGCGCAAGCAGCCCCTGATCGTTCATCCACTGGTCGTTGTAGACCTTCGACAGGTAGCGGGTGCCGGTGTCGCAGACGAAACTGACCACCCGCTTCGGCTCGGTTTGTTCGCGGCAGTAACGCAATGCCGCCGCCAGCAATGTGCCGGTCGAAGAACCGCCGAGAATGCCTTCGGCACGCAGCAGTTGGCGGGCATGATCGAAGCTTTCCTCGTCGCTGATCGAATAAGCCTTACGCACGCTGGACAGGTCGGCAATCGACGGAATGAAGTCTTCGCCAATGCCCTCCACGGCCCAGGAACCAGGCGTACCAAGAGTGCCGCTGCGGCTGTATTCAGCCATCACCGAGCCGACCGGATCGGCCAGCACCATTTCCAGATCCGGTTGTACGCGCTGAAAGAAACGGGTCAGCCCGGTCAACGTGCCAGCCGAACCGACGCCCACAACGATGGCATCCACATCATGCTGAGTCTGCGCCCAGATCTCCGGAGCGGTACTGCACTCGTGGGCCAGCGGGTTGGCCGGGTTGTTGAATTGATCGGCGAAGAAGGCGTCGGGAATCTCCTGCGCCAACCGCGCAGCGACGTCCTGGTAATATTCGGGATGGCCCTTGCCGACGTCGGAACGGGTGATGTGCACCTCGGCGCCCATGGCCTTGAGGTGCAGAACCTTCTCGGTGGACATCTTGTCCGGCACCACCAACACCACCCGATAACCCTTGGCCCGACCGACCAGCGCCAGGCCCAGACCGGTGTTGCCGGCAGTGGCCTCGACGATGGTGCCGCCCGGGCGCAGGCGGCCATCGCGCTCGGCGGCGTCGATCATTGCCAGGCCGATGCGATCCTTGATCGAGCCACCGGGGTTTTGCGATTCGAGTTTGAGAAACAGTGTGCACGGGCCGGTATCGAAGCGGCTGACACGCACCAGCGGCGTATTACCGATCAGTTCGAGCACGGCGGGACGGGAGTCGTTCGGCATGTCGTCACCTCGCTGCATGTATCCGCATTGGATGGACAGCGACCTGCGGCGAATCAATGCGCGCCAGTCGCATGCAAAGCCTCGCCTTGGACCATAGGCCGGGATTGCCCCCCCCGCAACTTTTCGCAGCCAGTCGGTAGCGTCTCTGTGGCGAGCGAGCTTGCTCGCGCTGGGCCGCGTAGCGGCCCCAAAAATCTGAGAACCATCGCCGATTTTTGTGAGTGCTGCGCACTCAAGCGGGAGCAAGCTCCCTCGCCACAGGTTTTTCTGACTCCCTTACGTGAACAGCATCAGGGATCAGGCCGGCACTTTTCCCTGACGATGATCAACGAAGAACGCCTTGCCCTTGCCGATCCGATCGGAAGCCTTGGGCATATTCGCAGCCGAGGTATCTTGGCCATCGACATACCAGTAGCAATGACTCACCGCCCGAGTGATGCCCACGTAGGCCAGTCGCAGGATCTCGTCTTTCTGCGCGCTGTCATAAGGTTCGCTGTCACCAGCCTTGCCGAGTCCGGCCATGCGATAGACCTGGTTCTTGTAAGGAGAACTGGTCAGATGCTGGCAATCGCCCAGCAAAAATACCGCATCAGCCTGCAGGCCCTTGGCGCTGTGATAGGTCAGTTGTTTGAGCCGTCGAGCGTCGTACGGCAAGCTGGAATCCACATTAACTACAGACTGAATATGCTCTTCTATCAATGACTTATCGCTGCTTTTTCGATAAAGCATCAAGATTGAATCGCCTTTTCTATAATGCTCGATCAGGCGCTGGGCCATGCCCTGGTCATCCCGGTCGAGAACATTCACTGGCAGCAGCGTCTTGGGTTCACCACTGGCCTTGGCCTTCTTGCCGGCGATCGCCGGTGCCGCGCGAACGATATGCTCCGCCGCATCGATGATGTGCTGATGGCTGCGGTAATTGTCGCTGAGCATTACTTTGGTCGTGCTCGGCGACGGGAATTCCTTGTTGAACTCCATGAAGTAAGTCGGTGAGCTACCGCGCCAGCCATAGATGGACTGCCAGTCATCACCGACACAAAGCAATGACGAACGTTGCGCGCCGCGCCCCACATGCATGGCCGGTCCGCGACTGCGGATCTCCGCCAGGCTGGCGCGAATCCACGAAACGATCTGTGGTGACACGTCCTGAAACTCGTCAATCATCAAGTGCGACATTGGCCTGAGCAGCTCATCGCCCAGCAGCTTGAGATTCTCCGGCGAATGCTCGCTGAACAAGGCGAACATCCGGTTGTAAGTCATCACCGGTGGCGATTGATCCAGCAGATGATCTTCCAGCGCTCGCCAGAACAGGCTCAAGGCCTCGAAGAAAAACCGGTCCGGGTCATCCTTGGCGAAACTCATCTGGCCCACGGCACTCGGCACATCCAGGCCGAGGTTTTCGATAAATCCGGCAGCCGCGACAAAACAGTCCAGCAATGGCGCGGAACCGAGCTCGCCCTTGACCTTGTAATCAAAGCCCGGCCCAGCGCTGGCGTCCCCGGCAAGCGATGCCAAAACACGCTTTGAAGATTCATAACTGTCTAGCCATATCAAAGGCTTACGACAGAAAGCTTGAAACAGGGTGCGCTTTACAGCCCATTCTGCGCGCACTGAAAGTTTGGCATTCGGACGACTGACCTGAGGATTTTCCCGGGGATCGAAACCCAGCACCACCCAAGCGTCCAGCGTTGGAATGTAGCCGTGGCAATGAAAGGTCGAGCCGTTGATGTCGAAGGTCTGACGATTCGGTTCGATGCCCTTGATCGGCCAGGCGCCGGCGCGAAACCACAAGTCTTCGATTGTGTCGCACAGTTCTTCATCACGCTTGGCGGCGAGCTCTGTCACCGCCATGCGTTTCTGCACGTCCGGGTGATCACGTTCCAGCTCCTTGAGCTGCAAGGCATGGCGAGACAAAGGTTTGATCAGTTCGCGAAAGCGCTCATCGCGAGTGTGCAGGCTGTGATAGCAGGCGTTGAGCTGCTGACGCTGGGCGTCGTTGATGCGCAGGTCGAAGGGGTTGCTGTCGACCTCCTCGTCGCCGCTTTGCACGCGGTGACTGAGGTTTTCGAAGGCTTGTAGCCGCTCGAAACCCGGCAGACTGCGGACCATCGGCAGGATGCGCGAATGGAAAGTGCGCACCAGATCGCGCGCTTCTTTAAGGCTGATTCCCCGGCCCCAGACTGCAAACAGCTCGATCAGTTTGTTGATGAAGTCCTTGCGCGATTCGCGGGTGAAGGTCACCACGGTCATCGAGCTCAGCTCAAACCCCAGGTAATGACTGAGCAGCAGGATTCGCAGCACCAGGGTGGTTGATTTGCCCGCGCCCGCCCCGGCGATCACCGAGGTCGACGGTGTGTCGCTGAAAATCATCTTCCATTGGGCGACGCTCGGCTGGGCATGCACGGGCAGCAGTCGCGCCACGTCGGCCTTCATGCGCTTCTTCAGCTCAGCACTCAAGGGTAGGCGCCAATCGTCGAACAGATTGTCATCGACGTTGGGCGGTCGATGCTCGGTTGAGCGCGAGTCGCGAATCAACAGAACCTGCCGACCTTCCTCCAGCCCCTCGAGTTTGCCTTCCTTATAGCCGTATTCCACACCGGCGCTGTGGCCGCTGCGAAAACCGTCGGCTTGCCCGTGCAGCCAGGACGCACGGTGTTGCGCGCGCAGGCGGGTAAGGCCGTGACCAAAGAACCGGGCGGCCAGACGTTTGAGCAAAGGCATTTCAGCCAACGGACGAAGTTCGGGAGGAAGATGGGGGGTGTGTTGCGGCACGCGGACGGACTCCAGGGTGTGAGGCTGTTGAGGGCTATGGTGTCTGCATTTGCCGTTGAGTTCTAGTGAAATGCTTACAGGTCATTGGCTTATGCGATGAAGTGAAGGCTAGGTGAGAATGTTTGGAGGTGATTTTATATCGACTAATTAGATTGTATTTAGGCATTTTTTACGCTTTTTATCGATGAGTTCCTGATAGATGATGCTCGTCATCAACCACCGGTTCTCGTTTGTGGCTCAGGCGTTCTGCCCATGACGAACCTTTTCAGGAGACGATCATGCTTGAACTCAGACCCTTCAACTCGCTGGGCGGCGCGCACCATGGCTGGCTGGATGCCCATCACCACTTTTCGTTCGCCGAGTACTACGACCCCAAGCGCATGAACTGGGGCAACCTGCGGGTGTGGAACGATGATGTGATTGCCCCCGGTACCGGCTTCCCACAACACCCGCACCGCGACATGGAAATCATCACCTACGTTCGTGAAGGCGCGATTACCCACCAAGACAACCTCGGTAACAAAGGCCGCACCGAAGCGGGCGACGTTCAGGTCATGAGCGCCGGTACCGGGATCGCTCACAGTGAGTACAACCTGGAAGCGACCGAAACCCGGATCTTTCAGATCTGGATCATCCCCAACGAAGCCGGTTCGGCACCGTCGTGGGGCGCCAAGCCGTTCCCCAAAGGCGAGCGCGAAGGTTTCGTGACTCTGGCCAGCGGCAAGGCCGACGACGATCAAAGCCTGCACATTCGTGCCGATGCGCGTCTGGTGGCGGCGAATCTGAAGGCCGGTGAATCCGCGGAGTATCACTTGGACAGCGGCCGTCGTGCTTATCTGGTTCCAGCCACTGGCGTCATTGAAGTCAATGGCTTGCGTGCACAAGCTCGAGACGGTGTTGCGATTGCCGATGAGCAGGTGTTGCATGTGACCGCGATCGAGGACAGTGAGATTGTGTTGGTGGATGTGGCTTGATGCGGTAATGCGGAACAAAAAAAGGGGCGACCGTTGATGGTTGCCCCTTTTTTTTTCATTTTCACTTGTGGCGAGGGAGCTTGCTCCCGTCCGGCTGCGAAGCAGGCGTAATCCAACCGACACGGTATAGCGGCTACACCACGCTAACCGATTTGGGGCCGCTTCGCGCCCCAGCGGGAGCAAGCTCCCTCGCCACAGGGGCCCTCAATCACTTCGCAGAAATCGCGCCATCCACCAAGGCCTGAGCTTCCGCCACCAACTGTTTCAGGTGATCGTCACTGACAAAGCTTTCCGCGTAGATCTTGTAGATATCTTCAGTGCCCGACGGCCGCGCCGCGAACCAACCGTTCTCGGTCATGACTTTCAGACCGCCGATGGCCTGATCGTTACCCGGTGCGTGACTGAGGATGCTCTGGATCGCTTCGCCCGCCAGTTGAGTCGAGGTCACCTGGTCCGGCGACAATTTACTCAGCAGCGCTTTCTGCTCAGGGTTCGCCTTGGCATCGACCCGTACCGAGAAAGGTTCGCCCAGCTCATCGGTCAATGCGCGATAGGCCTGGCTTGGATCACGGCCCGTACGAGCGGTCATTTCGGCGGCCAGCAATGCCGGAATCAAGCCGTCCTTGTCGGTGCACCAGACACTGCCATCCTTGCGCAGGAACGACGCGCCAGCACTTTCTTCGCCGCCAAAACCGAGGGATCCGTCGAACAGGCCGTCGGCAAACCATTTGAAGCCGACCGGCACTTCATACAAACGACGGCCCAGACGCTTGGCAACACGATCGATCAAGCCACTGCTGACCACGGTTTTACCCACGGCCGCATCGGCGCGCCATAGCGGACGGTTCTGGAACAGGTAATCGATCGACACCGCGAGGTAGTTGTTGGGTGCCAGCAAACCGCCGGACGGGGTCACGATGCCATGGCGGTCGTGGTCCGGGTCACAAGCAAAGGCCACGTCGAAACGCTTTTTCAGACCGATCAGGCCTTGCATGGCGTGGCTGGACGATGGGTCCATGCGGATCTGCCCGTCCCAGTCGACGGTCATGAAACGGAACGTCGCATCGACTTCTTTATTCACTACCTCTAGGTCCAGGCGGTAGTGCTCGGCAATCGCCGACCAGTAGCGCACCCCTGCTCCGCCCAGCGGATCGACACCCAGACGTAGCTTCGCATCGCGGATGGCGTCGAAGTCGATCACGTTGATCAGGTCAGCGACATAGGTGTTGAGGTAATCGTGACGATGGGTGGTGCTGGCCTTCAGGGCCTGCTCATAGCTGATGCGTTTGACGCCGGCGAGTTTGGCCGCCAGCAATTCGTTGGCCTTGGCTTCGATCCACTTGGTGATGTGGGTATCGGCCGGGCCACCGTTGGTAGGGTTGTATTTGTAGCCACCGCTTTGTGGCGGGTTGTGAGACGGCGTGATGACGATGCCGTCCGCCAGGCCCGAGGTGCGCCCACGGTTGTAGCAGAGAATCGCGTGGGAAATGGCCGGCGTCGGCGTGTACTCGTCGCCTTCGGCAATCATCACCGTCACGCCGTTTGCCGCCAGGACTTCCAGAGCGCTGGCACCGGCCGGCGTGGACAGCGCGTGAGTGTCGATGCCGACGAACAGCGGACCGTCAATGCCCTGGGCTTCGCGGTACAGGCAGATCGCCTGGCTGATGGCCAGAACGTGCCATTCGTTGAAACTCAGATCGAACGAGCTACCTCGGTGTCCGGACGTGCCGAAGGCGACGCGCTGGGTAGAAATGGCTGCATCGGGCTGGCCGGTGTAATAGGCCGTTACCAGTCGCGGGATGTCGACCAACAGTTCTGCCGGTGCCGGTTTGCCCGCAAAAGGACTGAGTGTCATGCAAAACCTCTGAGAGAGTGTGGTTCGGGAATAGGACGCAGTTTACTGACAGTTGGACCATCGCGCGACGTTATCAATTGTCAGGTATCGAGGGTGTTTGGCGCGTCGGATCAGTCGATCGATTCCAGGCGCAAGGCATCCCCCAACAATCCCAGTGCCTCGGCCAGGTCGTGATGACCACCGAAGGTGTGACTCAGGCGCAAATGCTGCCCGTGCAAGCCCCCCAGACTGAACAGCTCCCCCGGCGCAATCACCACATGCTGCTTGAGTAAACGCTCGAACACTCGATGCACATTGACCTGGCGCAACGAGCGGATCCAGATCGTCGCCCCGCCCTGAGGCTCAATGAAGTGCAGTGCATCGGGCAGGCGCTCTTCAAGCAACTGAGTCATCTGCACCATGCGTTCCTTGAGCAGTCGACGCAACACCAGCAGGTGTTGATCGATGCGTCCATTGCTGTACAGCCGTGCAATGGCTTTCTGACGAATCAGCGACAAACGGAAAGCGCGTAGCAGAAAGTGCCGTTGCAGTTCGGCACGCAGTTGTCGCGACAGCAGATAGCCGAAGGGCGCCTCCGACCCGATGATTTTCTCGAATGTGGAAAACACGATCAGCCGATCCGGGTCCAGCAGATCGCGAAACCGCAGGCCATTCGGCTCGAATTCCAGTTCGCCGTAACAATCGTTTTCCAGTACCCAACTGCCATGTCGTTCCAGCAGCTGTGCGGTGGATTGCCTGTTGCTGTCAGGCGCCACACTGCCCCGGGGCATGTTCAACCCCGATGAAAGCACCACCAGGCGCACTCGCCCGGTCTCGAGCAACTCCGTCAACTGCTCAAGATCCAGACCGCCATTGGCTTGTAATGGCAGCTCGATCACCTGCACGTCCGCATCCCGGAGCAGGCGCAGAATCACCCAGTCGCACGGCGATTCGACCACCACCACAGCGTCTTTGAGGCCAAGGACCGCAATCAATATTTCCAGTACGCCACGCAAGTCGGCGCCGATATAGACATCATCGGCATGCCAGCAACGTGTCGGCGAAGTGGTGTAGCGCGCCGCCAGGGCTGTGCGCAGCTCCAGCTCGCCGCACGGTTGCGAAGACGGTTGTGGCTGGCGCGGATACTGGCGCAGCAGTTCTCTCTCCAGCAACAGCAACGGGCTATCCAGGGGTTGTAATAACGCCGGCTCATCGGCACTCAGCACCAGCATGCCGGGACGCCTGGCGTTGACATAAACCGTTTCGAGCAGGTCCTTGCCGCTGCCGGGTATGCCGATTGAGGACACGGGTAGTGCGTAGTAGCCGGATTTGGCCACCGAATAGACGCGCCCCTCCTTCTCCAATAGCGAATAGGCGTACTGAATGGTCGAGATCGACACACTCAGGCGGTGCGCCAACTGTCGCAATGAAGGCAGGCGCACTTGCACGTCACTGCCCGGCTCATTGATCAGGTTAGTCAGGTAACGGTACACCGCCTGGTACGCAAAATCGGTATCTCGTGGCCCTTTCATGGGGAATGGCCGAACAGGCTACGAACGTCGTGACGCATCCTCGCTGAATCCGTCAAACCTGGCACTTTCACCGCCCCGTCGACCATTCGCCAGCCACGGACGTTTCATTGTCTGGTTCCACGACGTCTGCTTGCACACCCATCTCGCCGCTTCCCGTGCCGCCCCCCCTGCCCTCATCCCGAACCACCGGAGCCATGCGGTAAAGCGTACCGATCAGACTCACGGGCAACCCGCTGACGTCGACCATCCACTGCAGAACCTGCTCGGGTGCAGGTCCGCCCTGCATCGCCCGGTGCAAGTCCGGCAACGCCACGAGCATGCCGGGATGGCACTGACGAAGAAAAAGCTCGAGTGCCGCGCCGTTATCGACAAAAGGGGCAAACAGTAGACACACCAGTTGAGGCTCGCTCAAACCGAGGTTCTGTTGTGTTTCGATCGCCACCAATGCGCGCTGGCCGGCCATTGTCATCGGGTTGCCGAAGGTCTCCATTGCCCGTTCGCAAAAGCGTTCTGGAAGCTGTTTGCGACGCATCATCACCAGCGCCCGCTGCAAGTACTCGCTGATGCCTATCTCGTAGGTACGACCGTCTACAAAGCACGCTTGCAAGCCACGAATGTGCGCGGATATCGTCAAGCTGACGTAGTCGTTATCACTGAGCTGAGCCGACAACTCGTCAGGTTGAAATCCGAGGAAATCGGTGAGCAGTGGCCAGCGCTCTTCCAGATTGCTGACCAGCATGTCGTGAATATCGATAAAGGTCGTGCGGCGACACGCTTCAAAACGATCGGCGGGACGCCACGCCGCCTGGGCAGACTCAGGATAAAACTCGCGGTAGCAATCGCTGCCCAATTCATCGAGCCGCGCGAACAGGCCCTCGTAGCTCGTCTCATGACGGTCCGGTGCCTTGAGCCCGGCCTTGGCCGCTGCACGGTTCAAACCCTCGAGAAACTGTTTCTGCCGACGGGGCGTATCGCTACTGATCAACGCATCGACACCCTTGTCCCAGCGGGCGATTTGTCCGTAAAACTCGCCGGTCGCCAGGTAACCGTCGTCCCACAAATCAAGCGGCCCATCCCAGGCGCGGCGGTGTCCGACCATCAGCAAGTTGAGCCGGTTCGACTCGCGACCGGCTTCGGAGATCGACGCCAGATGGTTGAACGGCAGGACTTCACGATTATCGGCCATCAACACTTCGACCCGGGGATCGTCATAGAGAAACAATGCACTGCAGCTGCGATGGATGTTTTCCAGGGCCGTGGAAGCCGTACCGTTCAAGCGCAAGGTCGCCACCCGCAGCTGAAACGTCGCTGGTGCCCGGCCGGCGATACTCAGTTGCGCCGCGCGCAGCAGCGCCAGCGTGTAGCAGCTGTCGCGGGACCCGGACTGGATCGCCAGCACCTTGTAATCGCCGATACGCTCCATGCCCCCAGCGGACATCACCAGCCGTTGAATCAGCAGTTGCAATGCCGTGCGCTCGGCGCGAGAGAAAAAACCCAGCAAACGCTGCAGCATTTGCTGATAAACATAGTTCATTGCCTGATCATGGGTAGCGGTCATCGTTATTTACCTGTGACTCATAAGTTCAATGCCACGCCAACAATCAAATGTATTGCGCGACAGGTTGCTTGTCATGAATGGAATGCCGGAGTTGTTATTCAAATGCTAGCACTTAAGTATTGTGTAATTATTTGAAATGATTGAACGCCGCGGGTACCCCAAGGAGGTCAAGATCGCCGAAACGCCCGACAGAGCTGGCGCCTCGCGTTCCTGCGCGCCGTCCTAGGAAATTTCCGACAGCGTCCCACAGACACTTAATACAAGAAATAAAGAAAGAAGTTGCCAATAAAGGTATGACAACTGAGCGTCGCCGCATTATTTGTTGAGCATATATTGCCGGCGCGCATTGAGGAGTTCCAGCCTGATACTCGGTCATGGCTCTTTCCTTGAGATGAAATTAATCATTCAATTATCAGGGCTTAAATAATGATTAGAAGATACAGATTGAGAGCAAAAACCAGTTCAGTTGCTGAACCGGCCCACCGACAGATCGATGGAACGTCTCATTTGGGAGTGACTGCCAGCAGAAGAGCCCGTGTTCACACGGACTCTTGCAGAAGAAGGCTCAGGCAGGTTCGACCTGTAGGGCGACCCGCTCGCGACATGGGCATTCGTCCATATAGCGGTGGGCTTCGACAAATTCGGAAAACGGGAACACCCGGGTCTTGAGCGGCAGCAGCACACGGTCCGCGGTCAACTGGTTGATGTCGCGCAGGGCACGTTGCAGTGCAGCCTGGTCCTGGATGATGCCCAACTCCGGCTTGCCGGTGAAGTTGCCGATGCAGTGCACGAAGAACTGAATGTTCTTCTGGAACGCCGCACAGGCCGGGAATGGCGTCTGGTTACCCCCTTGCAGGCCATAGAGCACCAGGCTGCCGCGAGGCGCCAGCACATCGCCGAGCAGCGACATCTGCGGCCCGCCAAGGCCATCGAACACCACATCCACACCGCGATTGTCGGTAATTTTGTTGATCCGCATGAGCAGATCTTCTTCCTCGGTAACGATGACCTTCTCGGCGCCGAGGGACAGCAGGTACTCACGCTCATCCGCGGTTTTGGTCGCAGCGATCACCCGCACACCGAGGGCTTTGCCCAGTTGCACGAACGATGGCCCGGCGCAGTGACTGGCGTCGGTCACCAGGGCAAATTGCCCGGGTTTGACTCGCGCCAGATCGGCGTAGGCAAAATAAGCGATCAATAGCGGCGTGTAGTGCACGCTGGCTTCGATCGGGCTGAGCACGTCCGGGTAGCGGGTCAGCGCCGAGCGCGGCAGAACGATCTGTTCGCCGTAAACCGGGTAGTCGTTGGGGCTCTCGGCCGGGAAGCTGGCGACCTTGTCACCAACGGCCAGGTCATCGACGCCTTCACCGACCATCGTGACCACGCCAGCCATTTCATGACCAAGGCCCGAAGGCAGACGAGCATGGGACGAGGCCAGGTTCTGGCGCCAGAGAATGTCGTACCAACTGATGCCTATCGCTTCGACGCGCACCTGCACTTCGCCCGGCGCAGGCAGAGCGGCCGCATGCTCTTCGCATTTGAGCACCTCGGCTGGACCAAACTTGTGAAAACGGATCGTGCGGGACATCGCAAACCTCGTCAAAGTAACCTCTAATACCCTGAACTCTATCTGGGCTTTCTACCCAAGACCATCAGTGGCTATTAATAGTCGACATGCCTGTCATTGATTCCGCAGCGACGGCGACATCATCCAATGCCGTAAAAACCGAAGCAGCCTTTCAGAAAAATCTGAATTACCCTGTGCAGAGTACCAGCCTTTGCCCGTAAGATTCATGCCGGCCATTGTTCTCATATGACCGCTCACGTCAAGTTTGCTGAATCTGCCAGGACCCCAGATGAATCGTAATGACCTGCGTCGTGTCGACCTGAACCTGTTGATCGTTTTCGAAACACTGATGCACGAACGCAGCGTGACCCGCGCTGCGGAAAAATTGTTCCTCGGCCAGCCGGCCATCAGTGCGGCGCTCTCGCGCCTGCGCGGGTTGTTCGATGACCCGCTGTTCGTGCGCACCGGCCGCAGCATGGAGCCTTCCGCCCGGGCGGTGGAAATCTTCGCCCTGCTCTCGCCGGCCCTGGATTCGATTTCCACAGCGGTCAGTCGCGCGGCGGAATTCGACCCGGCGACCAGCACCGCGGTATTCCGCATCGGCCTGTCGGACGATGTCGAGTTCGCATTGCTGCCAATGCTGCTCAAGCGTCTGCGCGCGGAATCGCCGGGGATCGTGCTGGTGGTGCGTCGGGCCAACTACATCCTGATGCCGAGCCTGCTGGCTTCGGGCGAGATTTCCATCGGCGTCAGCTACACCGCCGACCTGCCAGCCAACGCCAAGCGCAAAGTGCTGCGCCGCAGCATGCCGAAATTGTTGCGCGCCGACACGGTGCCGGGGCCGTTGAGCCTGGATGATTTCTGCGCCCGCCCCCACGCTTTGGTTTCGTTCGCGGGCGACCTGAGCGGCTTTATAGATGAAGAGCTCGAGAAGCTGGGGCGCAAACGGCATGTGGTGCTGGCAGTGCCGCAGTTCAATGGGTTGAGCACACTGATCAGCGGGACTGATATCGTGGCCACTGTCCCGGACTATACCGCTGAAGCGTTGACTGCAGCCGGTGGCGTTCGGGCGGAAGATCCGCCGTTGCCGGTGCGCAGTTTTGAGTTGCATATGGCTTGGCGCGGGTCGCAGGATAATGACCCGGGTGAGCGGTGGTTGAGGTCGCGGATTCAGATGTTCTTCGGCGACCCTGAGAGTCTGTAGGCGTCGTCGGGCAGGCTGTTCATATGATCATTTCTGCCTTTTCATAGGCCATGGAGATCCATTCACTTCCAGTGGATTGCTACATTTGGGGGCATATTTGAGGGCATGCTTTGGATGGTTTGAAAACGGTGCCCCCAGCTCACGGAGTAACGCTCAGCAAATCCACGGATCGTCTTTCCCAGACTCGGTTGCCACACTTCATCGACCTGCAGCGTCGAATGCTTGAGCTGCATGTAGCAAATCCGCGGCGCGCTTTCTTGCTCAGTGCTCCCGTAGTATTCAGCGATATCGTTGAGCTGCTCACCCACTTCAACCTGCTCTCCGCCAGGAAACTCTGTGGTTGCAGCTTCCTCGATCGTAATGGCTACAAGACCTGATTGCGGTGCGAGTAGCTGCAATGCGCGGCGTGCCGCCCATAGATAATGATTTGCCCAGCCCCGCGCATCGGTTGCCAGCGTCGCGCTGCGCTACAGACTCAAGCTAGAGATTCGAACTTATCGTCATCGACCGCAGATCGCCGGAGTTCCAAGATCGTGCGCTCATGCACAGCTCCCCACTCTCGCATAGCATTCACCAAAGGCGCGAGAGAGTTACCTAATTGTGTGAGCGAGTACTCTACCTTGGGCGGTACCTCGCGATAGATTTCGCGATGAATAACCCCGTCAGTCTCCAGCTCTCTCAGCTGGAGTGTCAGCATCCTCTGAGTGATGTCTGGTATCAGGCGACGCAGCTCGTTGAAGCGCTTCGTTCCTGACATCAGGTGAAACAGTATGAGCGATTTCCATTTTCCACCAATGACATCGACAGTAAACGCGACGGGGCAAGCGAAGGCCTCAATTTCATCCTGAGGATTACATTTTTTCACTGTTATCACCATGGTATAAAAAGTGTGCCTACAGCACAAAATTGTGCGTACTTACACGCATGTGCTGCTTACGCTAGCATGATTCCATACTGACCACTATGGAATCCGCCAGATGAGCTTGCTGCTATCCCCCCATGAAATTAAAGGTCTTAAACTGAAAAACCGCGTCGTAATGTCTCCCATGTGCATGCACATGGCAGCGGATGATGGCTTTGTCACTGACTGGCACCGCGTTCACTATGGAGCTCGTGCTCTGGGTCAGGCGGCGCTGATTTTTCCCGAGACGCTGGCTATTCAGGCTGACGGTCGTATCGGGGCCGGTGACCTTGGTATCTGGAGCGATGAACACGTTGTCGGCTTGAAGGCTCTAACAGAACTGCTTCACAGCTTTGGTGCAAAAGCTGGCGCTCAGATCGGCCATGCGGGGCGCAATGCTGACCTGCCCGATCTCATTCATATCGCACCATCGGCGATTCCGTTCACGGAAACCAGCCCTGTTCCTCGCGAACTCGCGGCTGATGAAATCCCGGGATTGGTTAAGCTCTACGGCGATGCCGCACGGCGCGCCAGCGACGCCGGATTCGATGTACTTGAGATCCATGCCGCGCACGGTTACTTGTTGAGTGAGTTTCTCTCGCCGCTGGCTAATACCCGCGACGACGAATATGGCGGTGATGCCAAGCGTCGCTATCGCTTCCTACGCGAAGTGCTGGAGGAGGTCAAAACTCATTGGGGGGATCGCCCTCTGTTCGTTCGCATATCCAGTTCTGATTACGCCGAAGGCGGAAACACGCCCGAGTCGTTCCTTGAATATGGTCGCTGGATGAAAGAGCAAGGTGTTGACCTGATCGACTGCAGCTCCGGCGGAATCAAGATGGTCAAGGTGCAGACCTACCCAGGTTATCAGGTACCGGCCGCTGAATTACTGCGTAAGGAGTTGCATATTGCTACAGGTGCTGTGGGTGTGATTCAGAGTGGGCGTCAGGCTGAAGAAATCTTGCAAAACGGCCGAGCTGATCTGGTGTTCGTGGGGCGCCAAATGCTGCGAGATCCATTCTGGGTACGCACCGCTGCAGATGATCTAAAAGAAATCATTGAGATACCTGCCGCCTACACACGCTATGGATCTGTCTGGCTTGATACCAAAGCGTGAAGCTTTTTTCGCATTAATCAAATCAATGATCAATAGCAACCCATTGATGCTGGAGCAGAAACATGACCAAGCCTACTTACGTACAAGAATACCAAGCCATCACCGAGGTGCTGAACAAATACATTGAGGGCTGCAAGCAGGCCAAGAGCAGCATCATGAAGCCAGCTTTCAGTGAGCTAGCGACCATGTTTAGCGTCGATGGCGACGGTAAGCTGGAGGGTGGCGCGATTCCAATCCTGTTCGATGGGATCGACAAGGGTTTCCGCCCATCTCCTGACGCACCGGCAGCTATAGTCCGCGTCGAGGTCGTCGGTACGGCGGCTAGCGCTCGCATCGACGCTAACGACATGTCCGGCATCTCCTTCACCGACTTTTTCCATCTTTTGAAAGTGGATGGCAATTGGAAGGTAGTCAGCAAGATCTTCCACACCCACGTCGCGCCTTAAATCACTGTCCTCCTTGGGTATGCGGTGGGGGGACGAGGCTCCCCAGCATGCCTGTTATGTTTTGTTTGCGGACTAGCGGCAATGGTACTGAGGTACGGCACACGAACTGGAAGCGTTGCCTTCAACTGCCTGATTAAAGATGCAACAAAAATATGAAGTAGCTCGCTATTTAAAAAGATGCATACACATAGGTAATTCAGAGAAAAATCATGAAAACCCTCACCTCCGCTCTCGCTCTTACTGCTGCGACCCTTTCCCTTGGTAGTGCTTTTGCAGCTATCCAGCCCGGCGTTGAACACAACACCGCAAAATTCTTGCAGTCCCTTGAAGGTGGTAAGACGCTCGACTCCATGACGCCGGCCGATGCACGCGCCGCGCTGGTGGCTGCCCAGGCTGCCCAGGCTGCCTCCCAAGTGGCCTTGCCGGCGGCTGATGTCAGTGAGATGACGATCCACGTCAACGGTAGCAACCTGAAGCTCACCATTGTTCGGCCGGCCGGTAGCGAACAGAAGACGCTGCCCGCATTTATGTACTTCCACGGAGGCGGCTGGGTCTTGGGCGACTTCCCGACCCATGAACGGCTGGTGCGTGATCTGGTGGTAGGCTCGGGGGCGGTGGCGGTCTTTGTAAATTACACCCTCTCGCCTGAGGCAGGATACGGCGTCGCCATCGAACAGGCCTATGCCGCGACAAAATGGGTGGCAGAGAATGGCAAAGAGATCAAAGTAGACGGCAAGCGCCTCGCCGTAGCTGGCAACAGCGCAGGCGGGAACATGGCAGCCGTGGTTGCCTTGATGGCGAACAAGAAGGGTGAACCAGCACTGCGTTCGCAAGTGTTGCTGTGTCCGGTTACGGATGCAAATTTCGACACGCCATCGTACAAGGAGTTTGCCGACGGCTACTTCCTGACGAAAGATTTGATGGTGTGGTTCTGGGACAATTACACACCCGACGCCGAGGCACGCAAGCAGATTTACGCTTCGCCGCTGCAAGCGACGACCGCGCAATTGAAGGGATTGCCGCCCACGCTGATCCAGACCGCCGAATTCGATGTCCTGCGCGATGAAGCTGAAGCTTACGGCCGCAAGCTCGACGCTGCGGGTGTATCTGTGAAGTCGGTACGCTACAACGGCATGATTCACGATTTTGGGCTGTCGAACGCATTCAGCCATCTGCCAACGCCCCGCACCGCGATCGAGCAGGCATCTCAAGAACTCAAGACCAGTCTGAGCAAGTAGTTTCAAAAACGAAGAGTCCGCTGGTCACGGTGAATCGGCGGAATTCATTATTGAAACCACACCCTTGGTTTCATTGCGAAGCTACAGCAGCACCAAAGTTTTGCAGAACACCTGTTGTATTTTTTGCAATTGAGCACACATCAATAATCGCAATCTTTATTAAATTAAGAGTGAACAAATGAAAATTACTTCTATCAAGAGTTTGTTTTTTGTCGCCCTAATTTCGAGCTTGGGCGCTATTGCTCAAGCAGATAACCTACCGAGTGAGCAACAAGTCAGTAGTACAGTAGTGAGAAAACCTACGTACGTAGAAGAATACCAAGCTATCACTGAGGTGCTTAACAAGTATATCGAGGGTTGCAAGCAGGCCAAGAGCAGTATCATGAAGCCCGCTTTCAACGAACATGCGACGATGTACAGCGTCGGCGCCGATGGCAAGTTGGCAGGCGGCGCGATTCCAATCCTGTTCGAGGGAATCGATAAGGATTTCCGTCCGTCCCCTGACGCCCAGGCCGCTATAGTCCGCATCGAGATCATCGGTACTGCGGCTAGCGCTCGCATTGACGCTAACGACATGTCAGGCATCTCGTTCACTGACTTCTTCCATCTACTGAAAGTCGAAGGCAAGTGGACTGTGGTTAGCAAGATTTTCCAAGCGCATGTCGGGCCTTAATTACTTGAGCCGTCCGGCAGCCTTCTGCTCGACTGTCGGATGGGGGCAAAAATGGGGGCATAACTCATTTTTTTCTGTCTGAAACTACCGTTCTAGAGCTAAGTCAAAATGTTCTTTGGGGACCCGGGACAGTCTTTGAGAGGGCTTTCAAACACCCCTGAAAGGCCCTGCTTAAAGGGCCTGGCCGCGCTTTAACTTTCCATTGTCATCCGTCAACAATCCGTATACAAGTCTGCTGTTTACGCGCTTGTTGGAGTGCCGATCGCCTGCCGTATCTCACGCACGTCGCGTGCAGGCGGTGCGCCGAACTGTCGTAGATATTCGCGGCTAAACTGTGATGCGCTTTCATAGCCGACAACGAACGCTACGTCAGACGCGCGATGCTCACCAGCAAGCAAAAGCTGGCGAGCTTCCTGCAATCTAAGCTGTTTCTGATACTGGATAGGACTGAAGCCTGTCATTGACAGAAAATGGCGATGCAAGCTCGCCCGGCTCATGCCGCTGGCTTCGCACAAGGCCTCGATGCGAAGTCGGGTATTGTAATTGTCCCTGATCCAGGCAACGGCCCGCCGGATGCTACCCAGTGCGCCATTGGGCTGGGCAATCTGACGCAGCAGCCGCCCCTGGGGACCCAGCAGGAGACGATAGAGCAATTCCCGTTCGACCATGGGGCCGAGAACCGGGATATCGGCAGGCGTGTCGAGCAACGACAATAAGCGCAGTAACGTGTCGCGCAGCGAAGCGGTCATCGGGTTTATCATGACGCCAATCCCCTTCTGTTCGCTCTCGCGAACCGGTGGCATGGTCGCCGCCAATTCCGCCAGTATGGCCGGATCCAGCACGAGCGATACTGCAACGTAGGGCTGCCCTCCTTCAGCATCAAGAATCTGTCCGATCAAAGGCAGATCCAGGGCGCTGACAAGATAGTGCTCACTGTCGTAGCTCAGAAGATTGTCATTAATCGAAACGCGCTTCGAGCCTTGCAGGATGAAGCAGATCATCGAGCGATATAGGCATGGCGCCTTATCTGTAGAGCCTTGTCCGACGCAGAGGTCTACGCGCGGAATCCGTGTGGTCGTTAAACCCGCAGGCGCATGGCGCAGGGCTATATCAAGATGCGGTGCAAGATCGCTGTTCATGAACCGATTATGCCAGCGACCCGCGACCGCGCAATACGATTGATACAATCAGGCAATGAATTGAGCTTATTGGGCGTGGGTTACAAACCTGTCATTGCCTATCTTGAGCAGGTCAAGAACGAGCCGAAAGGCGCGCCTAAACCTAGCAGAGACAACTCATGACTAACCAGATCGCACTCATCACCGGCGCCAGCCGCGGCCTTGGACGCAACATGGCTCTTCACCTCGCCAAGCGCGGCGTCCACATCATCGGCACCTATCGCAGTGGCGTGGCAGAAGCCGAATTGCTGAAGCAGGAGATCGAAGCGCAGGGCGGCAAGGTAGCTATGCTGCCGCTCGACATCACCGATACCGTCAGCTATGAGACTTTTTCAAGCGCAGTGACTAGTACGCTGATGGCCGACTTCGGCCGCGAGCGCTTCGACTTTCTCGTCAACAATGCCGGCAATGGCCTCTTTGCGAACTTTATTGACGCGACCGAGGACCAGTTCGGCTCACTGATTGCCACGCACCTTCGCGGTCCGATTTTTCTGACGCAGAAGCTGCTGCCGCTCATGGAAGACGGCGGTCGTATCCTGAACGTTTCGTCCGGGTTCGTACGCTTTACTTTGCCGGGATACAGCATTTATGCGGCGGTAAAGGCCGCAGTCGAGGTGCTGACCCGTTACATGGCCGTAGAACTTGGTTCGCGCCGAATTCGGGTGAATGCGATTGCCCCTGGCGCCATCGCAACTGATTTTGGGGGTGGTGCGGTGCGCGACAATAAGGATGTGAACGCCTATGTGGCACAGGGCATCGCCTTGAGCCGTGTCGGTCTACCGGACGATATAGGCGGTGCAGTGGCAGCCATCCTGTCCGATGACATGGCTTGGGCTAACGGGACGACTTTTGACATTTCGGGCGGGCAGTTGCTCTAGTCGTTAACTATTGAAAGGACACCGTTATGCCAACATCAATTGAGAGCGCGCAGGTTGACGTTCGCCTTCCAGCGGGTTGGAGTTTGAGCCTGAGTGCGACGAGTGCGATCGATGACGCAGTAGATGAAAACTCGTTGATGGCTAGCTTCAGCTACCACCTGTAACCCTGTCAGCAGCTGCTCATCGCTCTGGCGGTGGATGTGCGTTAGCCCTACATTAACTAATGCCAGTCAGTTAAGAGACAGGACAAGCGATGAGTAACCTGTGGCGAGGGAGCTTGCTCCCGTTGGACTGCGAAGCAGTCCCATTTTGGGGCCGCTTCGCGGCCCAGCGGGAGCAAGCTCCCTCGCCACAGGTTCAGTATCACGCTTAACTGACCGGTATTAAGGCTTGCCCGCGAAAGCCGCGCCCCGGTTTAAAGCCTCCCTTACACTCCCTGCAACACTGAATTGTCATCATTTCATTTGATAGCCCGCTCACGGAAGGTGCATGCTAGAGGGCTCCCTTTGGGCTTATATCATTCCGAATGATAGTTACCTTCGCCCCATTCGATTCGTGCCATACACCCCCCACCAAGCATTATCCGTCCATCTCAATATATTGGCGGATTGCATCCATGGAACAGTCACTCAAACATTTGCGCTTCCCCTTGGCCCTGTTGGCCGTGCTGGTGATGAGCGCCTGCGGCAAGACCCCGGACGCTGCCGCCACGATGCCCGCGGCCAACGTCAGCGTGGCCAAGGTGCTGGAACAACCGGTCAACGAGTGGGACGAATTCACCGGGCGACTTGAAGCGCCGGAAACGGTAGAGATTCGTCCACGGGTCTCCGGGCAGATCGATGACGTGGCTTTCACCGAAGGCGCGCTGGTCAAGAAAGGCGATCTGTTGTTCCAGATCGACCCGCGTCCATTCCAGGCTGAGGTCCGCCGCCTCGAAGCCCTGGTTGCCCAAGCTCGCGCCACCGCCACCCGCAGCGAAAACGAATCCCAGCGCGGCGAACGTCTGCGCACCAGCAACGCGATTTCCGCCGAACTCGCCGACTCGCGCACCAGCGCGGCTCAAGAAGCCCGCGCCGCCGTCGGCGCCCTCCAGGCCCAACTTGACCTGGCCAAACTGAACCTGAGTTTCACTCGCGTCACTGCGCCTATCAGCGGCCGTGTCAGCCGTGCGGAAATCACCGCCGGCAACCTGGTGACCGCCGATACCACCGCGCTGACCAGCGTGGTGTCCACCGACAAGGTCTACGCCTACTTCGACGCCGACGAGCGTGTCTTCCTTAAATACACCCAGCTCGCCCGCCAGGGCCAACGCGGCGCAACCACGCCGGTTTACCTCGGCCTGTCCAATGAAGACGGCAACCCGCACCAGGGCCAGATGAACTTCATCGACAACCAGGTCAACCCGAATACCGGCACCATCCGCGGTCGTGCAGTGTTCGACAACAGCGACGGCACCTACACCCCGGGGCTTTATGCACGCCTGAAACTGGTGGGCAGCGGCACCTACTCCGCGGTGTTGATCAACGACGAAGCGGTCGGTACCGACCTGGGTAAAAAGTTCGTGCTGGTGATGGATGCCGACAACAAAACGGCTTACCGCCCCGTCGAGCTGGGTCCGAAGATCGAAGGTCTGCGCATCGTGCGCAGCGGCCTGAACAAAGACGACACCATCATCGTCAAGGGCCTGCAACGGGTTCGCCCTGGTTCACCGGTCACGCCTGAAGTGATCCCGATGGCCAGCGAACAAACCCTCGCGGCTCTCGCACAACAACGAAAAGCGCTGGAAGCCAGCAACCTGCCCCAAGTCGCACCTGCCAAGGTCGCGCCGGGAACGGCTGTGAAAGTGGCTGCTGCGACTCCACGCGGTTAAGGGACAATTACTCCGATGAATTTTTCCCAATTCTTCATTTCACGGCCGATCTTCGCAGCGGTACTGTCGCTGCTGATCCTGATCGCTGGCGCCATCTCGCTGTTCCAGTTGCCGATCAGTGAATACCCGGAAGTCGTGCCACCGACCGTTGTGGTCCGTGCCAACTTCCCGGGCGCCAACCCTAAAGTCATTGGTGAAACCGTGGCCGCTCCTTTGGAGCAAGCCATCACCGGCGTCGAGAACATGCTGTACATGTCCTCGCAGTCCACCGCTGACGGCAAGATCACCCTGACCATTACCTTTGCCCTGGGCACTGACCTGGACAACGCGCAGGTGCAGGTTCAGAACCGCGTGACCCGGACCGAGCCGAAGCTTCCCGAGGAAGTGACGCGCATCGGTATTACCGTGGACAAGGCGTCGCCCGACCTGACCATGGTTGTGCACTTGACCTCGCCGGACAAACGCTACGACATGCTCTACCTGTCCAACTACGCCTTGCTCAACATCAAGGATGAGCTGGCGCGTCTGGGCGGTGTCGGTGATGTGCAGCTGTTCGGTATGGGCGACTACTCGCTACGGGTGTGGCTCGATCCGAACAAGACCGCTTCGCGCAACCTGACCGCCACCGATGTGGTCACCGCGATTCGTGAACAGAACCGTCAAGTGGCGGCCGGTGCCCTGGGCGCGCCGCCTGCGCCGAATGCCACCGCGTTCCAGCTGTCGGTCAACACCCAAGGCCGTCTGGTTTCCGAGGAAGAGTTCGAGAACATCATTATTCGCTCCGGCGAGAATGGTGAAATCACTCGCCTCAAAGACATCGCTCGCGTCGAACTCGGCTCCAGCCAATACGCCCTGCGCTCCTTGCTGAACAACCAGCCGGCAGTGGCGATCCCGATCTTTCAGCGCCCTGGTTCCAACGCGATTCAGATTTCCAACGACGTTCGGGAGAAAATGGCCGAGCTGAAGAAGAACTTCCCGGAAGGCATGGACTTCAGCATCGTTTATGACCCGACGATCTTCGTGCGCGGCTCCATCGAGGCGGTGGTTCACACCCTCTTCGAAGCGCTGATCCTGGTTGTGCTGGTGGTGATCCTGTTCCTGCAAACCTGGCGCGCCTCGATTATCCCGTTGGTGGCGGTGCCGGTTTCGTTGATCGGTACGTTTGCCGTGATGCATCTGTTCGGCTTCTCGTTGAACGCCCTGTCGCTGTTCGGATTGGTACTGGCCATCGGTATCGTGGTCGACGATGCGATTGTGGTGGTGGAGAACGTCGAGCGAAACATCGGGCTCGGATTAACCCCTGTAGAAGCCACCAAGCGTGCGATGCGCGAAGTGACCGGTCCGATCATCGCGACGGCGCTGGTGCTGTGTGCGGTGTTTATCCCGGCTGCGTTCATCTCCGGATTGACCGGGCAGTTCTATAAACAATTCGCCCTGACGATTGCGATTTCGACCGTGATCTCGGCCTTCAACTCGCTGACCTTGTCGCCAGCGCTGGCCGCCGTGCTGCTCAAGAGCCACGACGCGCCGAAAGACCGTTTCTCCAAGGTCCTCGACAAGCTCTTCGGTGGCTGGTTGTTCCGTCCGTTCAACCGCTTCTTTGACAAGGCCAGCCATGGTTATGTCGGCACCGTGGGCCGGGTTATCCGCAGCAGCGGTATCGCCCTGCTGGTGTACGCCGGCCTGATGGTGTTGACCTTCTTCGGGTTCTCCAATACCCCGACCGGTTTCGTGCCCGGCCAGGACAAGCAATACCTGGTGGCCTTCGCGCAACTGCCGGATGCCGCGAGCCTGGACCGCACCGAAGAGGTGATCAAGCGCATGTCCGACCTGGCCCTGAAACAGCCTGGCGTGGAAAGCGCGGTGGCCTTCCCGGGTCTGTCGATCAACGGTTTCACCAACAGCCCGAACGCCGGCATCGTGTTCGTCACCCTGAAACCGTTCGACGAACGTAAGGATCCGAGCATGTCCGCCGGTGCGATTGCCGGTGCATTGAACGGCCAGTACGCCGGAATTCAGGAAGCCTACATGGCGATCTTCCCGCCGCCGCCGGTACAAGGCCTGGGGACCATTGGCGGTTTCCGCCTGCAGATCGAAGACCGGGGCAACCTGGGCTATGACGAGCTGTACAAAGAAACCATGAACATCATCACCAAAAGCCAAAGCGTGCCGGAACTGGCTGGTCTGTTCACCAGCTACACGGTGAACGTGCCGCAGGTCGATGCCGCCATCGACCGGGAAAAAGCCAAGACTCACGGCGTGGCCGTCAGCGACATCTTCGACACCCTGCAGATCTATCTGGGCTCGCTGTATGCCAACGACTTCAACCGCTTCGGTCGCACCTATCAGGTCAACGTTCAGGCTGAGCAGCAGTTCCGTCTCGAATCCGACCAGATCGGTCAGCTGAAAGTGCGCAACAACCGGGGCGAGATGATTCCGCTGGCGACCTTCATCAAGGTCAGTGACACCTCGGGCCCGGACCGTGTAATGCACTACAACGGCTTCATCACCGCTGAAATCAACGGTGCGGCAGCCCCCGGCTACAGCTCCGGCCAAGCCGAGAAAGCCATCGAGAAACTGCTCAAGGACGAATTGCCCAACGGCATGACCTACGAGTGGACCGACCTGACCTACCAGCAGATTCTGTCCGGCAACACCGCGCTGTTCGTGTTCCCGCTCTGCGTACTGCTGGCGTTCCTGGTGCTCGCGGCTCAATACGAAAGCTGGAGCCTGCCGCTGGCGGTGATCCTGATCGTACCGATGACCCTGCTGTCGGCCATTACCGGTGTGATTGCCTCGGGCGGCGACAACAACATCTTCACCCAGATCGGCTTGATCGTACTGGTGGGACTTGCGTGTAAGAACGCGATTCTGATCGTCGAGTTTGCCAAGGATAAACAGGAAGAAGGCCTCGGCCCGCTGGCAGCGGTGCTGGAAGCTTGCCGTCTGCGTCTGCGGCCGATCCTGATGACCTCCTTCGCGTTCATCATGGGTGTTGTGCCTCTGGTTTTCTCCAGCGGTGCCGGTGCCGAAATGCGTCATGCCATGGGTGTGGCGGTGTTCTCCGGGATGCTCGGGGTGACCTTCTTCGGTCTGTTGCTGACGCCGGTGTTCTACGTCCTGATTCGCAACTTTGTGGAGCGCGGTGAAGCGCGCAAAGCGGCCAAGGCGCTGAAATTGGAAAAGCAACTGGAGGCGCAACAATGAGTCTGAAAGCCTTCCTGCCGAGCCTTCTGGTACTGGCCCTGAGTGCCTGCGCTGTTGGCCCGGATTACAAAACCCCAGCGACGGAGGCGGCCAACATCACGGCCGCCACCGATGGCAGCGCCGGTCAGAAGAACTTCGACCGCGCCCGTTTCGAAGGCATCTGGTGGCAGCAGTTCGACGATCCGACTCTGAACCAGCTGGTGACGCAATCCTTGCAAGGCAACCGCGATTTGCGCGTAGCCTTCGCTCGCTGGAAAGCGGCCCGGGCAATTCGCGATGACGCCAGCAATGACGCCATGCCGACCATCACCAGCCGCGCCAGCAGTGATCTGGCCAAAGGTCAGATTCCCGGCCAGACCACCGACCGCGTCAGCAGTGAACGCTATGACCTGGGCCTGGACATGGCCTGGGAACTGGACTTATTCGGTCGCATCCAGCGCAACCTGGAATCCAGCGATGCCGAACAGCAGGCCGCCGAAGCCGATCTTTACCAGCTGCAAGTCACCATGATTGCCGAACTGGTGGACGCCTATGGCCAACTGCGTGGCGCACAGCTACGGGAAAAGATCGCCCTGGCCAACCTGAACAACCAACAGGAATCGCGCAAGATCACCGAAAGCCTGCGTGATGCCGGTGTCGGCGATCAGCTCGACGTGGTTCGCGCCGATGCGCGCCTGGCGTCTGTCGAAGCCAGCGTGCCGCAACTGCAGGCCGAACAGGTGCGTCAGCGCAACCGCATCGCTACCCTGCTGGGTGAGCGTCCGGACAAACTGACCGTCGACTTGAGTCCAAAAGACTTGCCGGCAATCGCCAAGGCCTTGCCGATCGGTGATCCGGGCGAACTGCTGCAGCGGCGTCCGGACATCCGTAGCGCCGAACGCCAACTAGCGGCCGCCACCGCCCGCATCGGCGTGGCCAAGGCTGACTTGTTCCCCCGGGTCAGCCTCAGCGGCTTCCTCGGTTTTACTGCCGGACGCGGTTCGCAGATCGGTTCCTCGGCGGCCAACGCTTGGGCACTGGGCCCAAGCATTACCTGGGCGGCGTTCGACCTGGGCAGCGTGCGCGCCCGTTTGCGCGGTGCCGATGCTGAAGCCGAAGGCGCTCTGGCGACCTACGAGCAGCAAGTACTGTTGGCGTTGGAGGAGTCGGAAAACGCCTTCAGCGATTACGGCAAACGTCAGCAGCGCCTGATCTCGCTGATTCGCCAAAGCGAATCAAGCCGCGCCGCTGCCGATCTCGCCGACATTCGCTACCGCGAAGGCACCGTGGACTTCCTCGTGCTGCTCGATGCTCAGCGTGAGCGCCTGGCAGCCGAAGACACCCAGGCCCAGGCTGAAGTCGATTTGTATCGCGGCATCGTCGCCATCTACAAAGCCCTCGGCGGCGGCTGGCAGCCAGAGACGGTCGCCAGCAAGTAACGTTTTAAAGAGCTCCTTTGGTTGGCCGCAACCAACCAATTCTTTTGCCCCGCGCCTCATTCGGTCGCGGGGCTTTTTTTTGGCTGCACACTGCTGGAGTCACCACACACCCTGTGGGAGCGGGCTTGCTCGCGAATGCGGTGTGTCAGCCGCAGAATATCTATTGGATGTACCGGCCTCTTCGCGAGCAAGCCCGCTCCCACAAGGGGGCTAGTGGCTTGTCTTGCTATCCCCGTTTTCCATGATGGTTACCGTAGCCGTGGTCCCGGCCCGCAGGTGGTTTTTGGCGACATGGTCGGCGTCGATCTGAATCCGCACCGGCACCCGTTGCGCCAGCTTGACCCAGGTGTAACTGGGGTTGATGTTGGCCAGCAGGCGACTACCAGGGGAGTTTTCGCACCTGGCCGAAACTTCGGGCCAGGGCCATGCCGCCCAATGGCTGGCTGACGATGACCACCGCCATGATCGACCACTTGGGCTGCTCAAGGTCGAACAGGAAGGCCAGATACAACGTCAGCAGTCCGGCCACAATGGTCCTCAGGGCGAACAGCAGCACCTCTCGTCCGGGGTTGAGTATCGCCTTGAAATATTGAAGCAGTGGTTGCATGGGAGCGCTCATGAAGTCATCTCCAGCAAGCGTAGTCATTGCTTCAGTGCGTCGACAGGTTTCAATATCGACAAGACCTGTAGGCAAATTCACCGACGACTGCGTGCTGAATCAAGCTTGGATTTGACTCACAACCCGGCCTGACCGAAGCTGGTGACTTTGTAAATGCCTGCCAGCTCCCGGATTCCTGCATGCCTCAGTCCCGCCGCTACTTGCTCATCAGCCTCTGCGTGGTGTTTGCCCTCGCCCTCGCCTGGTTTTTCCTGCGTAGCACGACGCCTGTGGTGCCGGTGGCGATCAAGCATGGCTACAGCGAAGCGCTGGCCCAGGCACGCGCGGGTCAACCGGGGGCGGCGCGGGTGCTTTATCAGCAATTGGGCCGCCCCGACCTGTCAGACAAGCGCCGTGTCTGGCTGCATGCCGAACTGCCCAACTATCCAAGCCCGCAAGCCCTGAAACTGGCGGATGCGGACCTGCAACATTCCTCGGCGGATGTGCGCATCGCAGCGATCAAAAGCATCAGCGGGCTGGTGCCCAGTGGGCAGCGTAGTCTGTTGCTGGGGCCCTTGCTCGATGACAGCGACCCGAGCGTCCGGTTTGCGGCGGTCAACGCGTTACTGGGTCTGACGCCGGATGAACTGGGGTTGTACTTCGGCCCCTTGGAGCAAGCGATAGATGCTTGGGAGCAGCTCCTCAAGCGTCAGCCGGAAAGCGCCGAAACCCAGTACCAATTGGCGCGCCTGCACTTGCACAATACCGAGCTGAAGGAGGCGCAGCAGGCCTTGGAGCGCACGTTGCAACTGGCGCCCGGCAACCTGCCGGCACTGGTGATGCAGATAGAAGTGCTGGATAAACAGGGCCAAAGCGATGCCGCCAGGCAATTGTTGGCCAAACAGTTAAAGGCCCAACCTGACTCGGCCTACCTGCAACATGCGCTGGGGCTCTGGTTGCTGCATCACGGTCAAAGCGAGTTCGCTTTGCTCGGCCTGTCCAAAGCCGTGGAGCTCGAGCCGAACAACAAGGAATACCGCTACGACCTCGCCACCACGCTGCATGGTGAGCAGGAGCTGGAAGCGGCGCAGAACCAGCTACAGGAAATCGTCCAGCGCCACCCGGCCGATCGCAAGGCGCGCGTACTGCTGATCAACTATTGGAAAGAAAGCGGACAGTTGCAGAACGTGCAGATCCTGTTGGCACAGCTGGAGCAGCTCAACCCGGATGATCCGGCGTTGCAACAAGGGCTTTAATCTTAAAAAGCGCCTGCGAGGGCCGGTGCGGTCAGGACAACATGTCCTGCATGATCTGTTGCAACACATCCAGATCAAATGGCTTGCCCAGGATCGGCGCTTTGCGGGTGATCGGGCTGTCGGTCTCGCGAATTTCCTGCGGGTAACCGCTGATGAAGATGACCTTGAGTTCCGGTCGCAGCTTCACGGCGGGTTCGGCGATCTGCACGCCAGAAATCCCCCCCGGCAAGCGGAAGTCGGTGATCATCATGTCCAGATGCGGTTTGCTCGCCAGAATTTCGAAGGCCTGCTCGCCGTTTTCGGCTTGCAGCACCCGGTAACCCTCACCCGACAAATAAGCGGACAGCACCATCAGGATCGAAGGGTCATCCTCGACGATCAGTACCACATCTTGTGCATCTTCACTCATGGAAAGCCTTTGTTCGGTCAATAGCTGCTGATACGACCGTGCGGTCACTCAGAGGTTGCGTTTATCGGGCTGTTTTCCTGCAGCGGCAGACAAACGCGAAACAAGGCGCCTTCGCCAATCCGGCTCTCGACGGTGATGGAGCCACCATGGGCGGCGACAATCTGCTCCGATATAAACAGCCCAAGGCCCAGCCCTGCTACAACGGTCTTGGCGCTAACCCTTTCGAACTGCTGAAAAATGCGCTGCTGATTCTCTTCACTGATCCCGATACCGCGATCCTGAACCTCAACCCGCGCTTGCCCGTCCTGATTGTACACGCGTACGTCGATCGGACTCTTGGCGCCATAACGTAGCGCATTGCTCAACAGGTTGGACATCACTTGTTCAATACGAAACTCATCCCAATTGCCCACCACGGGCTGGTCGGCCGTCAAGGTAATCGACGACTCTGCCGCCTCGACCTGCGGTGCAAAGTTTTGCAGAAGATTGTTCACCAGTTGCACCAGATCAAACCGAGTGGGGCGGATCGACAGCTTGCCTGTACGAATCCGCGACACATCGAGCATGTCTTCGATCAGGCGGATCAGGCTTTTGATCTGCCGCTCATCGCGGTCGACCATGGCGTGCATCTTGTCCAGCGTGAATGCCGCGGCGTCACCCCGAGCCAGGTGCATCTTGCGCAACTGGGTTTCGAGAATCAGGCCATTGAGCGGCGTACGGACTTCGTGGGCCACGATGGACATGAAGTCATCCCGCATGCGCACCGCTTGCTCCAGCTCATTCTGGGTGTTCTGCAACTGTTTGAGCAGCGCCTCCTGCTCCCGGCGACTGTGCTCCAGCGCTTCGACCTGATGCTGCATCGCTTTGCTCTGGCGATACAGGTCGACGAAGACATTGACCTTGCTCTTGACCGCGTGAACATCCAGCGGCTTGTGCAAGAAGTCTACTGCACCGCTTTCGTAGCCCTTGAACGCGTAATCAAGCTCGCGGCCAGCGGCACTGACGAACACAATCGGGATGTGTTTGGTTTTTTCCGTACCGCGCATCAACTCGGCCAGTTCAAAGCCGTTCATGCCGGGCATCTGCACATCGAGAATGGTCATGGCGAATTCGTGCTGCAACAACAGCGACAAGGCTTCGTCGGCAGACAGGGCTTTGTAGACGATACGGTCTTCACGCCGGATCAAGGCTTCGAGCGCCAGAAGGTTCTCCGGCAGGTCGTCGACGATCAGCAATTTGGCCTGGATATTACTTAGCATGCGATTCGTTCCGGCTCGACAAACAGACGGTCAATGCCGCGAGATCCAGCCGATGAGTCTCCAGCACTGCCCTGTTCATGATTTGCGATAGATCCGTTCTGGTTTGACCAATGCTTCAAATTGATTGCCATAGGCCGAGAAATCCAGGGTTTCCTTATTGCCCAGTGCCAGAAAACCCCGATGACACAGCGATTCGTGAAACAAGCCGAACGCGCGATCCTGTAGCTTTTTGTTGAAATAAATCAAAACGTTACGGCACGAAATTAATTGAGTTTCCGAAAACACACTGTCGGTGGCCAGGCTGTGATCGGCGAAGGTCACGTTATCGCACAGGCTCTTGTCGAAAATGGCGTAGCCATAGGCCGCCGTGTAGTAATCGGCGAACGAACGCTGACCGCCGGCCTGCTGGTAGTTGTGAGTGTAGGCCCGGACATTCTCCAGGGAGAAAATCCCCTGCCTGGCTTTATCCAGCGAGCGCGGGTTGATGTCCGTCGCATAGAGGATGGTGCGATCCAGCAGGCCCTCTTCGCGCAGCAGAATCGCCATCGAATAGACCTCTTCGCCGGTGCTGCAACCGGCGATCCAGACCTTGATCGACGGATAAGTCTTGAGCAGTGGCACCACCTCCTGACGCAGGGCCCGGAAGTGCGAAGGGTCGCGAAACATTTCGCTGACCGGGATTGTCAGCAATTGCAGCAGTTGCATGAACGCGGCCGGATCGTGCAGAACCTTCTCCTGCAGCGCCGAGATGGTTTTGCACTCGAACTGACTCAAGGCGTGATTGACCCGGCGTTTGATCGACGCGCCGGAATAATCGCGAAAATCGTAGCTGTACTTGAGGTAGATCGCCTCGATCAACAACCTCAATTCGATTTCGGCGCGCTCCACTAGAGGCGCTCCATCTTCGGTAACCACACACGAATCAGCGAGAACAGGCGATCCAGGTCGATGGGCTTGGCCAGGTAGTCATTAGCACCGGCTCGCACACCGTTGACCCGATCGTCGTCGCTGGTCGGCACCACCAATACGCTATGCGGTAAACCTTCGCCAAGGCCGGAGCTGACTTTGAAGTAATCGCCCGGTACGTCATCCAGACGAATCAAACGCGCCTGGTGCGCCACTTGGCCGACAATCCCTTCGCCACTGTATATCTGCTGTTCAAGCGCTTCCTGTTCCCGGGAGAAACCGTAAGACGCGATGCGCTTCAGACCACCATGATCCTCACGGACATAGATCGCCGCGACAGCCGTGCCTAAATATTGGGCACAGAACTGCAGAATGTTGCGCCCCAACACATTGAGAGATAACTGCCCCAACACTTGCTCGGCCAGTTCGGTCTGACCGTTGCGTAACCAGGCTTGCTGTTCCAGACGCCGGGCACTGGCCTGTTGCCCGGCGAGGTTGGCGCTGTAGTTTTGGGACAGCTTGAGCAGGTCCCGACGGCCAATGTAGGCCAGCATTGCGCTGATACCAGCCACGAACAGCAGATAAAGGGCGATGCTCCAGATCGTGGTACGGCGCACTTCCTCGTTGCGCGTGGCACGCAACTGCTGCTCCATGTCGATCACGTCTTCGAATTGCTTGCGAAGCTCATCGGTCAGCCGCTTGCCACGCCCGGCCTTGATGACGCTGCGGTAGTCACCGTTTGCGCGCCGCAAATCGATCATCGATTGCGCGTAATGGGCCCATTCTGTCTGCAACGCCTGGAGCCGGTGCAGGCGGTCGGTCTGGACAGGGTTGTCGGCGGTCAGTTCGAGCAAGGTATTGAGAGCGACGGCGATTCTCGGCTTGGCCGTCTCATAGGGCTCAAGAAAATGTTCGTCATCACTGAGCAGAAAACCGCGCATGCCGGTTTCCAGATCGACGGTCAACTTTATCGCCTCATTGGCATTATTGATCACCCGGTCGGTGTGCTGGATCCACTGGATCACCGACAGCAAATAGGTAATCAACGAAACGAAGAACACTGCGCTGATGACACCGACACCCAACGGCAAGCTGACGTTGCGGCTCAGGAGTTTACGGAATCGTTGCTCATCAACCGAGGGCGCAGAGGTCATGGGGAGGCCTTGTCGAACTGTTGAAAGTAACCGAGTTTTCCCCACAACTGCCGAGTGGATCCAATTTTCCGGCATGTTTTTCGGCAAAACCCTGCATTTGACTGTTCTGGCGCAAAGGAGCGGTTATCCTGTGCGGCTCTTGAGCGGCTATTGTTTTTTATAGCGCGCCGCAAACGTGTCGTGATCCGTCACTGACTCACCCAAGGGCCCGGCGATTTCGATCGACGTCACCACAACCAAACCTTGAGAGCCCACTATGCCCACCAACGCCTCCACCATTCTAGTCGTCGAAGACGATGCCATCGTACGCACGCTGATCATCGATGTACTGGAGGAACTGGAATTCCGGGTGCTTGCGGCGGATGGCTGTGAAATGGCGCTGGAGTTCATCAACGATGAGGACCAGGACATCGACTTGCTGATGACGGATGTAGGGTTGCCGGTCATGGATGGTCGGGAACTGGCGAAGCAGGCGCGCATGCTGCGTCCCGAGTTGCCGATCCTGTTCGCCAGTGGCTATGCCGAAAGCATCGAGGTGCCTGACGGCATGCATCTCATCGGCAAGCCATTCTCTATCGATCAGTTGCGGGACAAGGTCAAGGGCATCCTCGTCCAGGCCTGACTTTTCTCGCGCTCCGATTTTCTCCACTCTCTACCCGCATCAAGGAATACCCGTCAATGAGTCAGCCCCGCGCAACCAAAGTCCTGGTAATTGGTTACGTCTGGCCCGAGCCCCGCTCTTCCGCGGCGAGCGGGCATGTCATGCAAATCCTCGAAACGTTCTTGCAGCAGGGCTGGGACATTACCTTTAGCAGCCCGGCCGGCACCGGTGAGCACCGTGCGGACTTGACCGCGCTGGGCATTCGCGAAGTGCCGATCGAGTTGAATAACAGCAGTTTCGACACCTTTGTCAGTGAACTGGCACCGGATATCGTGCTGTTCGATCAATTCATGATGGAGGAACAGTTTGGCTGGCGAGTCGAAAAACACTGCCCTGACGCCTTGCGCGTGCTGGAGACCTCCGACCTGCAAAGCCTGCGACATGCCCGGCACCAGCGGCTCAAAGATCGTTTGAAGGCCAGTGACGATGTTGATGATTTCACTGGGCTGTTCGCCCCGGCGCTGCGCGAAGAGTTCGAGCTGATGGCTGACACCGATCTGGCCAAACGGGAGATCGCCGCGTTGTATCGCTGTGACTTGAACCTGATGATCTCCGAAGTGGAGATCGAATTGCTGGTCGAGCAGTTCGGGTTGCCACGACAACTGTTGCATTGGTGCCCGTTGATGGTCGAACCGCTGCCCACCGCGTCGCCGGCGTTTGAGGAGCGTGCGCATTTTCTGAGCATCGGTAACTTCCGCCACGCGCCCAACTGGGACGCCGTGCTCTGGATGAAAACCACAATCTGGCCGCTGATCCGTGCGCAGTTGCCAGAGGCGCAACTGCATATCTATGGCGCCTATACGCCGCCCAAAGCCACCGCCTTGCACAATGCGGCCCAGGGTTTTCATGTGATGAACTGGGCGGAAGATGCCCTGCAAGTCATGTCTGCAGCCAGGGTGTGCCTGGCGCCGTTACGCTTCGGTGCGGGTATCAAGGGCAAGATTGTCGATGCAATGCTCTGTGGCACCCCGAATGTCACTACCCCCATAGGCGCCGAAGGCATGTGCGGTGAGATGCCATGGTCCGGTCATGTGGCTCGCTCGGCTCAAGCCCTGGCGGATGCAGCCGTAAAGCTGAATCAGGATAAGTTGCACTGGACTCAGGCCCAACAGGCAGGTGCTGAGTTATTGAACAAGCGTTATCGTAAAGATATCCATGGTCCGGCATTAATAGAACGTTTAGAGCGCTGTCGGAGTAACTTGCAAAGCTTGCGTAACGAAAACTTTACCGGCAGCATGTTGCGCCATCATTTGCATAAAAGCACTCAATATATGTCGCAATGGATAGAGGCAAAAAATAGCCCACAATAACAATATTTTGAAACCACTAATCACTTGTGCAACCCCTGACCTATAACCAAGAATAAATCGCCCAACAACAACTCTGGTGTTCGGGCGTTATTTTATTCTCATATAGCAACGGACTGCATAATGACAAATATATACCCCTATAAAAACTGGATGGCGGCGACATCTTCCATTGATAAGTTAACCCTCTTGGAATTGGTCTGGCCCGGCGCCCATAACTCTGGCGTGGATTATGACTTCTCTTACCCAATCCACGTTCAACCGGCCAAACACTGGTTCGTCTGCCAGGATGGGCCATTTATCCAGCAGCTCAACGAGGGCGTCCGGGTACTCGACCTGCGATTCCATTCAGACGAGCACTGGCTGGGCGTCAAGAAGTTCCATACGTTTCACGGCTACAAGCTGCTCAGAGGCCGATCGTTGAGCGAACTGTTCAAGAGCCTGGACTTTTTCCTCAATGAAAACCCGGATGAGTTCGTCGTGCTGGATATGCACGAACTCAAAGGCCTTGATGAAAAGCGTTTCGATTATAAAGGCTTTCATGAGGCCATCATGAGCGAACTGGGCGCGCGATTGATCCCGCTAAAAAACCGTTACTTGACATTGGGCGCACTAAAGCAAACGAGTTCCCTGCAAAGAATCGTACTTGCCGCCGATTGGCATCCGGACTTCACCTCCCCCCTGTATTGGCCGAAAATCAGAAGTGAATGGAGCGGCAGCGACGTTACTTCCCCCGAAGAGCTAAGGCAGCATATTGAAAGAACACTGCATAACCCGCCCCACAAAAACACACTCTGGTCATTATCCGCCACCAGTTATGGAGAACTCGCTGGAGTAAAACGAATCACCCAGGAATTGAACAAGTGGTTTGGTCCGGACTCTGGATGGGCGCCGAAGTGCAGCATCATCAGTGCCGACTTTATTGGAGCGACACAACTGGTCAGCTATTGCAGGGAAATCAACTTTATCAGGGGACTGCGCAAGACGTAAGGCCGGCGAACTGGAACTGTTTTGGGCGGGGGTGCATGATTGGCGTCTGAAAAACAAAAAGACCACACTGGACATGACGCGTACCGCCAGAGCTACCGATCCTTCCTACGAATTGATGGACGACCATAACGGGTTGTCCATCATTTATCGTCAGCACGGCTTCCCCTGCCCTCTGGTGCGCTGGCATTTCCACAAGGAATACGAACTGCACCTGATCGTCGCCAGCTCTGGCAAGGTGTTTATCGGCGACTACATCGGCAACTTCTACCCCGAAAGCCTGTTCCTCACCGGCCCCAACCTGCCCCACAACTGGATCAGCCAGGTCGCCGAAGACGAAGTGGTGCCCAAGCGCGACATGCTGGTCAATTTCACTGACGAACTGTTTGAAAGCGGCCATCAGGTGTTCTCCGAACTCAAGACACTTGCACCCTTGCTGGAGCGCGCGCAGTACGGCATCGAGTTTCGCTGCAAGCGCACGATCCGCCAGGCCATGGCCTTGATGCAGCACATTGCCGACACTCAGGGCATGACCCGGCTCGGGCACTTTTTCATTCTGCTGGAGTTGCTGGCGGCGTCCGATGACTATCAGTTGCTGTCCGGTGCTACAACGCCGCAATTGGCCGATGAACACAATATCGACCGCACCAACCGGGCGGTGGATTACATCTTTGCCCATTACGCCCGGGAATTGCCGCTGGAAGAAGTCGCCGAGCATCTGGGGCTGACGCCGACCTACTTCAGTCGCGTGTTCAAACAGGCCACCGGCCGCTGCTTCATCGAATTCGTCAATCGCCTGCGCATCAGCAAATCCTGTGAGCTGCTGGCCGATGGCGACAAAACGGTGACCGATGTGTGTTTCGAATCGGGCTTCAATAATATTTCCAACTTCAACCGGCGTTTCCAACAGCTGAAAGGCATGACGCCGTCGCACTACCGGCGGTTGGCCGTGCAGCGTTTGACTGAGCAGAATCTAGGCTGAAGGCCTTGGTCATATGGTGATTTTCAGATCGCCTTCGCGGGCAAGCCTCGCTCAGGTACCGCAATACCCTGTAGGAGCGAGGCTTGCCCGCGAAGAGGCCGGTGAAACCTGTACAAATTCGATGCCCCCTCGCCTCTGCAACGCCTGTACTTGCATCTCCCGCCCCAAAGCCAAGTGCAAAAAAGTATCGGTCACAGTGCGATGGATGATTTGTCAGCCCATCGATTGAAGGTTGTAATCAGTGCACATTCTTCCTCCGCAGGAAGACACAAAAACAATAACTGTCCTTCTGTAACCCTCCGGGTGCAGAAAAGGAGTGCACGATGCAACCTTCGGTAAAAGCTCTGCTTGCTCTCACCTGCATGACCCTCAGTAGCGTCAGCCTCGGCGCCCAGACCCTGACCATCGCCACCGTCAACAACAGCGACATGATCCGCATGCAAAAGCTCTCGAAATCCTTCGAAGCCGAGCACCCGGACATCAAACTCAATTGGGTGGTGCTTGAAGAAAACATCCTGCGCCAACGCCTGACCACCGACATCGCTACCCAGGGCGGACAGTTCGATGTGTTGACCATCGGCATGTACGAAGCCGCGCTCTGGGGTGCCAAGGGTTGGCTGGAACCGATGAAGGACTTGCCGGCCAGCTACGCCCTCGACGACGTGTTCCCTTCAGTGCGTGAAGGCCTTTCGGTCAAGGGCACGCTCTACGCCCTGCCGTTCTACGCGGAAAGCTCCATCACCTATTACCGCACCGACCTGTTCAAGGACGCCGGGCTGACCATGCCCGAACGCCCGACCTGGACTCAGATCAGCGAATTTGCCGGCAAACTCACCCATAAAGACAAAGAACAGTACGGCATCTGCCTGCGTGGCAAGGCTGGCTGGGGCGAGAACATGGCGCTGATTACCACCGTCGCTAATGCTTACGGCGCACGCTGGTTCGATGAGCAGTGGAAACCGGAATTCACAGGCCCCGAGTGGAAGAACGCGCTGAACTTCTACGTCGACACCATGAAGAAGTCCGGCCCGCCGGGCGCGTCGAGCAACGGTTTCAACGAAAACCTGGCGCTATTTAACAGCGGCAAATGTGCGATCTGGGTCGATGCCAGCGTCGCCGGTTCGTTCGTCACCGACAAGACCCAAAGCAAGGTCAGCGATCACGTCGGCTTCACCTACGCACCGCATGAAACCACCGACAATGGTTCGGCCTGGATGTATTCCTGGGCGCTGGCCATTCCGACCAGTTCCAAGGCCAAGGACGCGGCGAAAACATTCAGCACCTGGGCCACTTCCAAGGAATACGGCGCGCTGGTCGCGGAAAAAGACGGCATTGCCAACGTGCCGCCAGGCACGCGTGCCTCGACCTACACCGAGGCCTACATGAATGCCGCGCCGTTCGCCAAGGTGACGCTGGAATCGCTGAAAGCGGCGGACCCGACCAAACCGTCCCTCAAGCCCGTGCCCTATGTCGGCATCCAGTTGGTGACCATTCCTGAGTTCCAGGCCGTGGGCACCCAGGTCGGAAAACTGTTCTCGGCAGCGCTGATCGGCCAGACCACAGTCGACCAGGCCCTGACCGCCGCCCAGTCAACCACCGAACGTGAAATGAAGCGCGCCGGTTATCCCAAATAACCGCGCATCCCATGTGGGAGCGGGCTTGCTCGCGAAAGCGGTTTTCCAACCGCCGAAGATGTATCGGATGTACCGACCCCTTCGCGAGCAAGCCCGCTCCCACATTTGATCTTCATTTGTCTGTTCTTAATCGGTTCTTTCGCCATGAATATTTCAACTGTCAAAGCTCACATGGACATCCCCCAACCGGTGCGTAAAAGCCGGTTGACCAACCCCGGCTGGTTTCTGGTCAGCCCCTCGGTTGCGTTGTTGCTGCTGTGGATGATCGTGCCGCTGGGCATGACCGTTTACTTTTCAATGATTCGCTACAATCTGCTCTACCCCGGTGAAAACCAGTTCGTGGGGCTGGAGAACTTCAGCTACTTTCTGAGCGACTCGGGCTTCCTGCCCGGTGCCACCAACACCCTGTTACTGGTGGGCAGCGTGCTGCTGATCAGCGTGGTGTTCGGGGTGTTGATCAGCGCGTTGCTGGAGGCCAGTGAGTTTCTCGGTCGCGGCATCGTGCGGGTGATGTTGATCTCGCCGTTTTTCATCATGCCCACCGTCGGTGCGCTGATCTGGAAGAACCTGATCTTTCACCCGGTCTCGGGGATTCTCGCCTACATCTGGAAACTGTTCGGCGCGCAGCCGGTGGACTGGCTGGCGCATTACCCGTTGCTGTCGATCATCATCATTGTTTCCTGGCAATGGCTGCCCTTCGCGATCCTGATCCTGATGACCGCCATGCAGTCCCTCGATCAGGAACAGAAAGAAGCCGCGCGCCTGGACGGTGCTGGCCCCATCGCGATCTTCTGGCACCTGACCCTGCCGCACCTGGCCCGGCCAATCGCGGTGGTGGTGATGATCGAAACCATCTTCCTGCTGTCGGTGTTCGCCGAAATATTCACCACCACCAACGGTGGCCCCGGTTACGCCTCGACCAACCTCGCCTACCTGATCTACAACCAGGCGCTGGTGCAGTTCGACGTCGGCATGGCGTCCGCCGGTGGTTTGATCGCGGTGGTGATTGCCAACGTCGCGGCCATCGTGCTGGTGCGGATGATCGGCAAAAACCTGACAGACAAAGCCTGAGGCCTGCGCCATGACTCTTCAACAATCCCGCCGTCTGCAAAGCCTGCTGCTGGGCACCCTGGCCTGGGCCATCGCGATCCTGATCTTCTTCCCGATCTTCTGGATGGTGATGACCAGTTTCAAAACCGAAATCGACGCGTTCGCCACACCGCCGCAGTTCATCTTCACGCCAACGCTGGAGAACTACCTGCACATCAACGAGCGCAGCGACTACTTCAGCTTCGCCTGGAACTCGGTGGTGATTTCCTTCAGCGCCACGGCCCTATGCCTGCTGATCGCGGTGCCGGCGGCCTACTCGATGGCGTTCTACGAAACCCAGCGCACCAAAGGCACCCTGCTGTGGATGCTCTCCACCAAAATGCTGCCGCCGGTGGGCGTGCTGATGCCGATCTACCTGCTGGCCAAGAGCTTTGGCCTGCTGGATACGCGGATCGCGCTGATCGTGATTTACACGCTGATCAACCTGCCGATCGTGGTCTGGATGGTTTACACCTACTTCAAAGACATCCCCAAGGACATCCTCGAAGCCGCACGCCTGGATGGCGCAACGCTGTGGCAGGAAATGGTCCGGGTGCTGCTGCCAATCGCCAAGGGCGGCCTCGCTTCCACGGTTTTGCTGTCGCTGATTCTGTGTTGGAACGAGGCGTTCTGGTCGCTGAACCTGACCTCGTCCAACGCCGCGCCACTGACCGCATTGATCGCCTCGTACTCAAGCCCCGAAGGTCTGTTCTGGGCCAAGTTGTCGGCGGTGTCGACCCTGGCCTGTGCACCGATTCTGATCTTCGGCTGGATCAGCCAGAAACAATTGGTCCGCGGCCTGTCGTTCGGCGCCGTGAAATGAAAATCGCCGACCCAACGCGATCCCACAAAAAAGCCTGGCAGGCTCAACTGAATAAAAACAAACGGAGGCCCATCATGGCCAACCTTAAAATCAAAAATCTGCAAAAAGGCTTCGAAGGTTTTTCCATCATCAAAGGCATCGACCTCGAAGTGAATGACAAGGAGTTCGTGGTGTTCGTCGGCCCGTCGGGCTGCGGCAAATCCACCCTGCTGCGACTGATCGCCGGACTGGAAGAAGTCAGCGGCGGCACCATCGAACTGGATGGACGCGACATCACCGAAGTCAGCCCGGCCAAGCGCGACCTGGCGATGGTGTTCCAGACCTACGCCCTGTACCCGCACATGAGCGTGCGCAAAAACATGTCGTTTGCCTTGGATCTGGCCGGTGTAGCGAAAGCCGAAGTCGAGAAGAAAGTCGGCGAAGCGGCGCGCATCCTTGAACTCGGGCCAATGCTGGAACGCAAGCCGAAGCAATTGTCTGGCGGTCAGCGTCAACGTGTGGCGATCGGCCGGGCGATCGTGCGCAACCCGAAAATCTTCCTGTTCGACGAACCGCTGTCCAACCTCGACGCCGCCCTGCGGGTGCAGATGCGCCTGGAACTGTTGCGTCTGCACAAAGAACTGCAAGCCACGATGATCTACGTGACCCACGATCAGGTCGAAGCCATGACCATGGCCGACAAAGTCGTCGTCCTCAATGGCGGCAAGATCGAACAAGTCGGTTCGCCACTGGACCTGTATCACCAACCGGCCAACCTGTTTGTCGCAGGCTTCCTCGGCACACCGAAAATGGGCTTCCTCAAGGGCAAAGTCACCCGCGTTAACGGCCAAAGCTGCGAAGTGCTGCTGGACGCCGGCACCCGCATTACCCTGCCGCTGAGCGGGGCGAATCTGAGTGTCGGCGGTGCGGTGACCCTGGGGATTCGTCCGGAACATCTTGAACTGGCGCAACCCGGCGACTGTACCCTGCAAGTCACTGCCGACGTCAGCGAACGTCTGGGCAGCGACACCTTCTGCCACGTCCTGACGTCTTCCGGTGAAGCGCTGACCATGCGCGTTCGCGGCGATCTGGCCAGCCGTTATGGCGAAACCCTGAGCCTGCATCTGGATGCTGAACACTGCCATTTATTCGATGCCGACGGCGTGGCGCTGACCCGCCCGTTGCGCGCCGCAGCCTGATCCGAGAGCATGCGATGAAACTGAATAAACACAACCTCAACCACCTCGCCCCCGAGGTGGCCCTGCCCGCCTACACCCTGAGCGATACCCGCCAAGGCATCGCGCACATCGGCGTCGGCGGTTTCCACCGCGCGCATCAGGCGTATTACACCGATGCCTTGATGAATACCGGCGAAGCGCAGGACTGGGCTATTTGCGGGGTCGGCCTGCGCGCCGAAGACCGCCGCGCCCGGGACGATCTCAAAGAACAGGATTATCTGTTTACCCTGTTCGAACTCGGCGATGCCGATGACGCTGAAGTGCGGGTTATCGGGGCCATCCGCGACATGCTGCTGGCCGAAGACAGCGCCGAGGCGCTGATCGACAAACTCGCCGATCCAGACATCCGCATCGTCTCGCTGACCATCACCGAAGGCGGCTATTGCATCGACGACAGCAACGGCGAGTTCATGGCGCACCTGCCGCAGGTCCAGCACGACCTGACTCACCCGAACACGCCGAAAACCGTGTTCGGTTTCCTCTGCGCCGCACTGGCCAAACGTCGTGCAGCCGGTACGCCCGCGTTCACGCTGATGTCTTGCGATAACCTGCCGCACAACGGCGCCGTGACCCGTAAAGCCCTGCTGGCATTCGCCGCCCTGCGCGATGCCGATCTGCGCGACTGGATCGAGCGCCACGTCAGCTTCCCCAACGCCATGGTCGACCGCATCACGCCGATGACCAGCACCGAGCATCGTCTGCAACTGGCCGACAAACATGCCGTCGATGATGCCTGGCCGGTAGTCTGCGAACCGTTTGTGCAGTGGGTGCTGGAAGACAAGTTCGTCAACGGTCGCCCGGCGTGGGAAAAGGTCGGCGTGCAGTTCACCGGCGACGTCACGCCTTACGAAGAGATGAAGATCAAGCTGCTCAACGGCAGCCATCTGGCTCTGACCTATCTGGGCTTTTTGAAGGGTTACCGCTTCGTTCACGAAACCATGAACGACCCGCTGTTCGTGCGCTACATGCGCGCCTACATGGACCTGGACGTGACGCCGCAACTGGCGCCGGTGCCGGGGATCGACCTGACCGAGTACAAAAACACCCTGGTGGCGCGCTTATCCAACCAGGCAATTGCCGATCAGCTGGAGAGGGTGTGTTCGGATGGTTCGTCGAAATTTCCCAAGTTCACCGTGCCGACGATCAATCGCTTGATTGCCGATGGTCAGGAGACCAAGCGTGCGGCGCTGGTAGTGGCGGCGTGGGCGCTGTACCTCAAAGGCGTGGATGAGAACGGCCAGACCTATGCAATCCCGGATCCACGGGCGGCGTTCTGTCAGGCGCTGGTGGCCGATGATGTGTTGATCACTCAACGATTGTTGGAGGTTGAGGAGATTTTCGGGACGGCGATTCCGCGTTCTCCGGAGTTTGTCGCGGCGTTCGAGTGGTGCTGTAACAGCTTGCGGGAGATTGGGGTGACGCGGACGCTCGAAAGAGTGCTCGCCACCTGATCGTTCCCACGCTCTGCGTGGGAATGCAGCCCGGGACGCTCCGCGTCCCATCCAGAAGCGGACGCAGAGCGTCCATTGAGGCATTCCCACGCAGAGCGTGGGAACGATCTTCGGTAGGGTGTTTCCATGGAAAACCAACAACTATTCCTCGGCATCGACTGCGGCACCCAAGGCACCAAAGCCATCATCCTCGATGCGAGCAGCGGACAGGTCCTCGGTCAGGGCGCCGCGGCCCACAGCCTCATCAGCGGCGCCAATGGTCGTCGGGAACAAGACACCGACCAATGGCTGGAAGCCTTTACCCTGGCCACCCACCGTGCCTTGCTCGCAGCGAATATCGACGGTCAGGCCATCCTCGGCATTGGTGTTTCCGGCCAGCAACATGGCCTGGTGCTGCTCGACGATCACGGCCAGGTGCTGCGCCCGGCCAAGCTCTGGTGCGACACCGAGTCCACGCCGGAGAACGACCGCTTGCTCGCCCATCTGGGCGGTGAAAAAGGCGCCCTGGAACGCCTCGGCGTGGTGATCGCGCCGGGCTACACCGTGTCCAAACTGCTCTGGACCAAAGAACAACATCCGGAAGTGTTCGCCCGGATCGCCCGCATTCTGCTGCCCCATGACTACCTCAACTACTGGCTCACCGGCCGCAGTTGCAGCGAATATGGCGATGCCTCGGGCACCGGCTATTTCAATGTGCGCACCCGTCAGTGGGACTTGCAACTGCTGCGCGACATCGACCCCACCGGACGCCTGCAAGCCGCGCTCCCGGAGCTGATCGATGCCCACCAACCGGTCGGCACGATCCTGCCGAGCATCGCCGAGCACCTCGGCATCAACACCAAGGCGCTGGTCTCCAGCGGCGGCGGCGACAACATGATGGGCGCCATCGGCACCGGCAATATAAAGCCCGGCGCGATCACCATGAGCCTCGGTTCTTCGGGGACGGTTTACGCTTATGCCGAGCAAGCGAACGTCAGCCCGGATGCCTCGGTCGCAACGTTCTGCTCCTCCAGCGGCGGCTGGCTGCCATTGATCTGCACGATGAACCTGACCAACGCAACCGGCGCGATTCGCGAGTTGTTCGAATTGGATATCGAGTCGTTCAACGCCATGGTCGCGCAAGCACCGATCGGTGCCGACGGCGTGTGCATGCTGCCGTTCCTCAATGGCGAACGGGTGCCCGCCCTGCCCCATGCCAGCGGCAGCCTGCTCGGGTTGACCATGACCAACCTGACCCAGGCCAATCTGTGCCGCGCCGTGGTGGAAGGCAGCACCTTCGGTTTGCGTTACGGGCTGGACCTGCTGCGCCACAATGGCTTACAAAGCCGCAGCATCTGCCTGATCGGCGGCGGCTCGAAGAGCCCGGTGTGGCGACAGATCGTTGCCGACATCATGAATACGCCAGTGATTTGCACCGAACACAGCGAGGCCGCGGCCCTCGGCGCAGCGATTCAGGCGGCGTGGTGCAAGTCTTGGGCAAACGGTCACGAAAACAGCCTGGCGGATTTGTGCGAGCGTTGTGTGCAGTTCGACCTGGCCAGTGAAACCTTACCGATTGCAGAAAATGTGGTGGCCTGTCAGCAGGCCTACGAACGCTATCAACAGCATGTCGCAACCCTTTAAGAGAAGGAATAACTATGTATCTGGTGTGTGGCGAAGCGCTGTTCGATTTCTTCAGCGAAGACGATGCCAGCGGCCTGGCGTCCAAAGTGAATTTCAAGGCTATTGCCGGCGGCTCGCCGTTCAACGTGGCTGTAGGTTTGCGCCGGTTGGGCGTGGACGCCGCGTTGTTTGCCGGGCTATCGACCGATTACCTCGGCCGACGTTTGCAGCACGTGCTGCAGGACGAAGGTGTGCGCCCGGACTACCTCGTGGACTTTGCCGCACCGACCACGTTGGCGATGGTCGCGGTCGGTGCCAATGGCTCGCCCCATTACAGCTTTCGTGGCGAAGGCTGCGCTGATCGGCAGTTAAGCCTGGCGCATCTGCCAGAGCTAGGGCCTGAAGTGCGCGGTCTGCATATCGGCTCGTTCTCGCTGGTGGTGCAACCGATTGCCGATTCCTTGCTGGCGCTGGTGCGACGGGAAAGCGGTAAACGCCTGATCAGCCTCGACCCGAACGTGCGCCTGAATCCCGAGCCGAACATTGAGTTGTGGCGTTCGCGGATTGCCACGCTGGTGGAGCTGGCGGATCTGATCAAGGTCAGCGACGAAGACTTGAGCCTGTTGTATCCCGGGCAAGATCCTCAGCGCGTCATCGAAGGCTGGCTGGAGCATCGCTGTCAGTTGGTGTTCCTGACCCGCGGCGGCGAAGGCGCAACAGTGTTCAGCCGTGCGCACGGTTCGTGGTCGGTGCCGGCCTGTTCGGTGAAAATTGCCGACACTGTGGGGGCCGGTGATACGTTTCAGGCGGCGCTGATTACCTGGTTGACCGAGCAGCAGCTGGATTCGGTTGAAGGTTTGCAGCAGCTGAGTCGCGAGCACATTGACGCGATGCTCAAGTTTGCAGTCAGCGCTGCGGCATTGACCTGCAGCAAGACCGGGCCGGATTTGCCGTATCGGCACCAGCTAGAGTTGCGCTGAATTTAATGGCCCCTTCGCGGGCAAGCCTCGCTCCTACAGTCGCGGTGTTTTCAATCGTGATCGATGGATCTGCGCAAATCCCGTAGGAGCGAGCGGTGCGGCGATCCGACTTGCCCGCGAAAGCGATCTAATGGATACAACACCGAAAAGTTGTAACTCACGATCAACCGGGGCTCATCCACATCCCTCACGACAAGCGGCATTCCAATCCGGTTAACCATCGCTTAACCCCACGGTCCAAAACTTTACTGGACCGCACGCCCTCAGCCCCGTCTGACGCCCAGTGCGGCAGGTTCGACGCTCTTCGGTCGAACTGATTTCCCCTCTGCACTGGAGACCCACCATGAACATGCAAACATTGCTGATCGCCACCGCCCTCGCCTGCACCGCGGTCGCAGGTTTCGCTCAGGCCAACGAGACGTCGTCCTCCCAGGCCGTGCCCTATCACTACGGCATGCCGCTGCATGTGGGCAAGGTCATTTCCATGACCGAACCGTCAACGCTGGATTGCCAAGTGGTCACGGCCAACATGAAATACGTCGATAGCGTCTCGGGCAAGCCTGCGGAAATCACCTACCTAAAATTTTCTGACGCTTGCAGTTATCAGAACTGACAGAGAGTTCTGATTCGGCACTTGGCGGTAGGCCTGTGAGGATTCTGACGCTATGCTCTGGCGTCTCCCTCACTGCCGAAAGGATTCGCCATGCAGTTCTCGTTTCGCACGCTGTCGACATTCACCGCCGCGCTTTGTTTTTTGCTGGCGCTGGTCTGGGGTTTGATGCCGCAATCGTTGCTGGCGATCTGGAGTATCGAGTATTCGTCCGCGGCGGGTTTTGTCGCCAGGCGCAGTGCGGTGCTGTTCGGCGCGTTGGGGGTGATGTTTTATCTCGTGCGGCAGGCACCGCCCTCGGCGGCGCGAAACGCGATGTGCAGCGGCTTTATGGTGGGGTGTTTCGGGTTGGCAGCACTGGGCTTTGGCGAATGGCTCAACGGCCATGCCGGGCCGGGTATTTTGCTGGCGATCCTGGTGGAATTAGCACTGGGACTGGGGTTTATCCAGACCCGGCGCGTGTCGGTCGAACTGGGTGAAACGGCCGGCTAATGGGCCTTTGACTTTGAGCTGTACGGATGCTCGATAACGTGATGTTCAAGGTCCGAACGCAACCCGACGAGCAGCTCTTTTATCTCCCTACAACCATTGAGGCGCTGGGCGTCTATGCCGGTGACGAACAAATCGAGATGATCCGTTTCGCGATCCGAGTACACCTTGACGGTCATCGACAGGTCCGGCGACAGCGTGCATTGACAGCGTTTCGGGAGAAAACTGCTCTCAATGATATTGCGTAGTTCCAAGGCAGAAAGAAACATGACCACCCTCTCGGTTTGTGAGATTGCCAATCAAAATCAATGTCGGTCGGAGCTAAAATCGCCCGTTGCTTCTCTTCCGTGGGGGGCCAAAGTGTTCCAACGTCCAACCGCTTTCCTGTTTCAGCGCTGACTCAGTAGGAATCGTGGCCAGCTCAAGACAGCTACAGCATAAAACATGCCCAGAATTTCGCTCTGCGCCTCGTCGGCAAATCAGGATTTTAGGGTGAATGGCAACACATCGCGTCATGCAAAATGCAAGAAAGGACTGTTTCAAGACCTGCATTTTGCAAACACCGCCGATGGCGGGTTTGCATTGGGTGAGGACGGCAGTGAGAATGCGGCCCATCCATTCAGTATCCACTGACCCCACACACGCAAGGAGGCATCATGGGTGCTTTGCCGCTTAATACGACCGTCGGGCTGATAGTTGCCGTTTTGTCGTCCGTAACCCACGCCGCAACCCTCGAAGACATCGCGCCGTATCCTCAGCCCGAGAGCGGTTTTACCCGCCAGGTCATTCACCTCACCCCGCAACAACAGGAAGATGGTTATGAAGTCGAAATTCTGGCCGGCAAGACCCTGACCGTCGACTGCAACCGTCAGCGCCTGGGCGGCATGCTTGAGGAAAAGAGTCTTGAGGGGTGGGGTTACCCGTATTACCGGCTGGAAAACGTCATCGGCCCGATGAGTACGCGGATGGCGTGCCCCGACAGCAAGAGCAAAAAGGACTTCGTACCAGTGGTTGGTGACGGCTTCAGGCTGCGTTACAACAGCAAGTTGCCGATCGTGCTCTACGTGCCCAAAGACGTCGAAGTGCGTTATCGGATCTGGTCGGCGTCGAAGCATGTCGAGAAAGCGGTTCAGGAATAATCGGTCCAGCCCTCACGCCGACACGCCGCTCAACGCGGCGCGCTCGGCCACATGCCGCAAACTGTCGAAATTGATATTCGCGCCGGAATCAATGGCCACCAAGGTCTGACCCCGGGCGCCGGTTCGTGCCACGTACTGCTTGATCCCGGCCACGGCCAGTGCGCCGGAAGGTTCGGTGATCGAGCGGGTATCGTCGTAGATGTTCTTGATCGCGGCGCAGAGTTCATCGTTGCTGACGGTCAGCACTTCATCGACGCAAAACCGGCAGACCTCGAAACCATGGGCGCCGATCTGGGCGACGGCCACGCCATCGGCGAAAGTGCCGACGGTTGGCAGCACAACCCGTTCACCGGCCTGTAATGCAGCCTGTAAACAAGCGGAATGTTCCGACTCGACGCCGATGATGCGGATTTCAGGGCGCAGGTATTTGACGTACGCGGCAATACCGGCGATCAAGCCCCCACCGCCCACTGGAATGAAGATCGCGTCCAGCGGCCCTTGGTGTTGGCGCAGGATTTCCATGGCGACGGTGCCCTGCCCCGCGATCACGTCCGGGTCGTCGAAGGGCGAGACCAAGGTGCGCCCGGTTTGCCGTGCCAGGCTCAGCGCGTACTCCAGGGCAAATGGAAAACTCTCGCCATGCAGCACCGCATCGGCTCCCCGGCTGCGGACACCCATCACCTTCAATTCCGGTGTTGTGCAGGGCATGACGATGGTGGCGGCAATCCCCAGCTCGCGCGCTGCCAACGCTACGCCTTGGGCATGATTACCCGCTGAGGCCGTGATCACGCCACGGGCCTTTTGTTCATCGCTCAGGTTCACTAGTTTGTTGTAGGCGCCGCGGATCTTGAAGGAAAAGGTCGGTTGCAAGTCTTCGCGCTTGAGCAGGATCTGATTGCCCAATGCCTCGGACAAGGCCGGTGCGGCTTGCAACGGCGTGCGCACGGCGAGTTCGTACACCGGCGCGGCGAGGATTTTTTTCACGTAGTGCTCAAGCAAGCTCTGCTGGGTAGGGGTGCTGCTCATGGTCGTCTCCTTTACGGTATCCGGGTTAACGCGGCAGCTCCTACACGGGTTGCGTGCGCCCGGCAGGCTCAAAACCCTAAGAGACAGAAAGTAAAAACCCGCCTCTAGGGCGGGTTGGGTGCTGCAGTCGTGAGCTAGCCCGCCAGATAAGGAATGGCGGTAATAATGCTTGGCTGGCAGCGCAATACGGTGGAAGTCATGGCTGGAAATTAGCCGGACGCTGATGGCAAGTCAATGGCCAATTTTCAAGAGCCGCTGTAGGCTGGCGATTCTGTTCATTGTCCAAGGAAGGAAACCATGAAGTCTGTCACTGTGCCCCTCATCGCCCTGATCGCCTTCGCCGGCTACACCGTTTCGGTGATGCTGCAGGCCGAGCAGTCGTTGCTCGACTTCGGCATCAGCCTGATGTCACGGCCCGATACCGCGCAGGTGGTGATCGATTTGTACCTATTGGCGACCCTTGCCGGTATCTGGATGTACAAGGATGCGCGCAAGCGTGGGCAGTCGGGATTGTCGGTGGTTCCCTATCTGTTGGTGACGGCGATTTTTGTGTCTGTCGGGCCGTTGTTGTATCTGGTGGTGCGGGGGCTTCAGGAGCGGAAAAACTCCGTCAGCGCAGCTCAAGAGGTCTGATCCAGGAGTTGTTGTGCTGTTGAGATTGCTTTCGCGAGCAAGCCCGCTCCCACATTAGCTCTTCTGTGAACACATAATTTGTGAACACCAGAGATTAAATGTGGGAGCGGGCTTGCTCGCGAAGGCGATCTGACAGCTGCCAAAGTCACTTCGCCAGGCGCTTGAGGCCGATCACCATCACTCCCGCCCCCAGCATCATCACCGTCAGAAACAGCGGATAGGAAATCCACCACGGCGTGCCGGCGGTCATCATGCTGAACTCGGACATGCCGCCAATGCTCGCAACCAGGTTCAACGGCAGAAACACCACGTTGATCAACGTCAGTTTGCGCAGCAGGTTGTTCATGCTGTTGTTCATCAGGTTGCCGCGCGCGTCGATCAGCCCGGAGAACACCGTGGAGTAGATTTCCGCCTGCTTGTAGCACTGGTTGTTCTCGATGATCAGGTCGTCGATCAAACCAATGGCTTCAGCGCTGAAGTGTTCCTTCGCCGCATGATTACGCAGCCGGGTCAGGACCGCGCCGTTGCTGTGAATGGCGTTGATGTAATAGATCAGGCTTTCGCTGAGGTTGAACATCTGGATCAGATGCTGGTTCTGCATCGAGGCATTGGATTTTTGTTGCAACTCCCGGGCAACCATCTTGATCACCTTGAGGTGCCCCAGGTAGTGGTGAATGTTGTTGAACAACAGGTCGAGCAACACATCCAGTGGCGTCTTCAGTGACTGCCGCGTGCCGAGGCCGCCGAGCGGCGAGTCGTCGGTGGCGATCACCAGCAGACGCCCCGGGGAAAACAGCAAACCGCAGGACGACACTTCGAAAGCCAGGCTGCCGCCGCCGGAGTAGTTTTCCGGACGCTTCCAGATCAGGAACAAGTTGTCGGGGTGGAACTCGATGCGCGACACCTCGTCGGGGTCCAGGGCCGAGGCCAGAGCGTGTTCATCGAGCTTGAAATGGCTGTGCAACAGATCCCGTTCGGCCGCATCGGGGTTACTGAATAGCATCACGTCGGCGTCTAGCCGTTCGACCGCTTGCAGGGCGCCGTGGCTCAATTCAAAGCTCTTGATCATCGGCCGCTCACCAGGCCTGGCCGCGGCGTTTGAGCTCCAGCCGACGGACAAACTCTTCCAACACCAAGGAATACAAATCGTCCTGCAAATAGGCGTCTTCGATGCCGGCGTCCATGTTCGGGTTGTCGTTGACTTCGATCACCACCACTTTGTCGCCGGACTGTTTGAGGTCGACGCCGTAGAGGCCGTCGCCGATGAGATTCGCGGTTTTCACCGCCAGTTCAACCACCGCTCGCGGCGCCTCGTGAACCGCCAGGGTGCGGCATTCGCCGTTGATGTCCTGGCCTTTGGCTTTGTGGTTGTAGATCTGCCAATGGCCCTTGGACATGAAGTACTGGCAGGCAAAGATCGGTTTGCGGTTGAGCACGCCAATGCGCCAGTCGTATTCGGTGTAGAAGAATTCCTGGGCCAGCAGCAACACCGAGTGCTCGAACAGTTCGGCAGTCGCCTCGAGCAAGGCTTGCTGGCTTTCGACCTTGATGACGCCCTTTGAGAAACAACCGTCCGGTATCTTCAGCACCAGTGGAAACCCCAGACGCTCGCCTACCCGCTCGAAATCTTCCGGTCGTTCCTTGTAGAGGATTTCAGTGGCGGGCATGCCCAGCTGATGGCTCTTGAGCAAATCAGTCAGATAAACCTTGTTGGTGCAGCGCAGGATCGACGCCGGGTCGTCCATCACCACCAAGCCTTCGCTCTCGGCTTTTTTGGCGAAGCGGTAGGTATGGTTGTCGACGCTCGTTGTCTCGCGGATCAGGAGCCCGTCGTATTCGGCGATTCGGGCGTAGTCCTTGCGTTCAATCAGCTCGACGTCGATGCCTAGTGTCTTGCCGACCCTGACGAAGTTGTCCAAAGCCTTGGGATTGGAGGGCGGCAATGCTTCTTGCGGATCGTGCAGAATGGCCAAGTCATAACGGGCCAATCGCCTGGAGCGCGGCATGCGCCAGATCTTGCGACTGAAACTGTCGAGCGCATTAGCGAACTGATCTTCCTGATCTTCACGCAATTTATGCAAGGCGCCAAACTTTACACCTTCGATGTGCCAACCGTTAGTTCGACGAAACTCAACTAGCAATATCGGACAAGGAAAAACCTCGAACAACTGTCGAGCCAGATCCTGTAATGGCTCGATAGAGGTTTTGCCGAAGTACAGTGTCAGGGTAAAACCTTCGGTATCGCTGTAAAGGTGATTGCTGAGGGCCTTTTCCAGGGTTTTATCCAGATCATCCAGGGCCAGGCCATACAGGGATTTTCGGGTCAGTTCGCTGATGGTCCGCACCGACGGAATAACCTTGTGCCCCCGCGCTTCGGCCAACAGCGAGCAGTAATAACCGTGCCCGAGGTACTTGTAGCTGCGGCACAGGTTGATCACCTGAACCCGTTTGCCCTGCTCGTTGTCGCGGGTCTGTTCGAGGTATTCCTGGGCGGTGACGATGTCTTCACTGGGAAAGTAGGAGGCCCAGTCTTCCTTGCGTTCGACGATGATCATCAAATGGCTGGAAGTTCTGATCGAGCTATTTAAATAGTTTTCAGAAGTTATTGCTGTTGGCAATTTTTGCTCAGATACTTCGCGCCAATGACCTTGTACCGCTGACATAGTGATTGATCCATTGAAGAACAAGACCTTTCCTATTAAGCACGAACTTTTTCGAAAGTCCCGTTTCGTTACGCAACTTTTACGGCGGTTATATGAAACCTGTTTTTCGCTTGGCGGTAGTTGAAGACATACCGGCACTGCTGGCTCTCGAACAGCAATGTTTCACCACGGACCGGCTCAACAGTCGCAGTTTTCAATGGATGATCTCTCGGGCTCACGGGCAACTGCTGGTGGCCCAACGTGGCGAGCAATTAGTGGGCTATGCGGTGGTGCTGTTTCACCGGGGCACTTCATTGGCGCGCCTATACTCGATTGCGATAGCCCTTGATGCTCGCGGCAGTGGACTGGGCAAGCAATTGCTCGAACGTGTCGAGGCCTGCGCCATTGAGCATGACTGCGCCTACCTGCGGCTGGAAGTGCGCATCGACAATCCGACAGCGATTGCTCTGTATGAGCGCAACGGCTACCGGCGTTTCGCGCTGATTCACGACTATTACCAGGACCATGCGGATGCGCTGCGATTGGAAAAACGTATCCTCCAGCACCGCGATTCACGCAACATCAAGGTGCCTTACTACCCGCAGACCACCGAGTTCACCTGTGGCCCGGCCTGCCTGCTGATGGCCATGGGCGCGCTGCAAGACGATCGAGCGCTGGAGCGCGGTGAAGAACTGCAAATCTGGCGCGAGGCGACCACTGTGTTCATGACGTCTGGCCACGGTGGCTGCAGCCCTCAAGGTCTGGCGCTGGCAGCGTGGCGGCGTGGCTTTCGGGTGCGGCTGCAACTGAGCATGGCCGGGCCGCTGTTTCTCGACGGTGTGCGCGATGCGCATAAAAAAGACGTAATGCGCCTGGTACACGAGGCGTTCACGGCGCAGTTGCAAGCCACCGATGTGGAACGAATGATCGGCGGGCCACTGGATCTGCCACGGTTACTGCACGATGGCGGACAGCCATTGGTATTGATCAGCAGCTATCGCCTGACCCGTTCCAAGGCGCCGCATTGGGTGATCGTCACCGATTGCGATGAAGAGTTCGTCTACCTGCACGATCCGGATGTGGATCACAGCCAGCATCGTCAGCCGATGGACTGCCAGCACTTACCGGTCAGCCATGGGGAATTCGACAAAATGTGCAGTTTTGGGCGAGGCAAGCTGCGGGCTGCGGTGATTCTCTATCGCAGCGAGTGAGTAAACGGGTGCGACCCATTGTGGCGAGGGGGCTTGCCCCCGTTGCGTTGCGAAGCGGCGCTAAACCTGCGACCTCATTCTTTCAGGCGTACGGCGTTTGCCGATTTTATGACTGCTGCGCAGCCGAACGGGGCGATGCGGCGTTCCGACAAGCCCCCTCGCCACAGGTTATGCGATTACTTCAGACCAAGCTTGTACAGCACCCCGTCATCTTCATCGGTCAGTACATACAAATAACCATCCGGCCCCTGCCGCACATCGCGAATCCGTTTGTTGAGCTCACCCAACAACCGCTCTTCGTGAACGACTTTGTCGCCTTCGAACTGCAGGCGAATCAGTTCCTGACTCACCAGCGCACCGATAAACACGTTGTGCTGCCAGGCCTTGAAGCGGTCGCCATCGTAGAAGGTCATGCCGCTGAGGCCCGGGGATTTTTCCCAGACATGGTGCGGGCCCACGGTGCCTTCGGGGGTTTCGCCCTTGGCTTCCGGAATCGGCAGGCCAGAATAGTTGATTCCGTGGGTTGCCAGCGGCCAGCCGTAGTTCTTGCCTCGTTCGATGATGTTGATCTCGTCACCGCCCCGGGGGCCGTGCTCATTTTCCCAGAGCGTGCCGCTCCAGGGGTTGAGTGCTGCGCCTTGCGGGTTGCGTTGGCCGTAGGACCAGATTTCCGGGCGAACGCCTTTTTGCCCGACAAAGGGATTGTCCTTCGGCACCTTGCCATCCGGGTAGAGCCGCACGACCTTGCCTTGGAGCTTGTCGAGGTCCTGCGCCGTGGGCCGGTCGTTGTTCTCGCCCAAGGTGATGAACAGATAACCGTCGCGGTCGAACACCAGTCGCGAGCCGAAGTGATTGCCGACCGAGAGCTTGGGCTCCTGGCGGAAGATCACGTTGAAATCCTTGATGGCCGTCAGGTCTTCCGACAACCGTCCGCGGCCGACCGCCGTGCCGGCCTTGCCACCCTCACCGCCCCCTTCGGCGTAAGACAGATAGACCATGCGGTCTTGCTTGAAGTCGGGCGACAACACCACGTCGAGCAACCCGCCCTGGCCCTTGGCCCAGACCTGAGGCACGCCACTGAGCGGGGCCGAGAGTTTGCCGTCGGCGCTGATGACCCGTAGGTTGCCGGGCCGCTCGGTCACCAGCATCCCTTGGCGATCGGGCAGAAACGCCAGCGCCCAGGGATGTTCCAGGCCTTTAACGATCGGCGTGAGCTCAAGGGTGCCCTGCTCGCTTTTTATATCCTGTGTCGGCGCCGCGAAAACGGGTGCAGTGATTGTAAATAACGCGCTGGCACAGAAAGTGGCCAGGAGGGTTTTACGCAGCATGCACGATTCCTTTTGTCGTCAAAATGGTTGGCAAGACCTCTGTCCTGCCGTTCAACGGTAGTTGCGGTCCGAATCCCGGGGCGGTGGGTTGGGAATGAACTTCGGTTGGCTGGTGGGAGCCTGTCGATCTTGCGGATAGCGATTGCCGACACCGCCGTTATCGAGCGTTGGCGGCCGTGGCACAGGCACCGTGTTTGGCCCGCGGATCACCGGAATGTTGGGTTGCGTGCCTTGCATGCTGTTGGGATTGGCCCGGCGAATCGGGCTGTTGTAAGGGTTGTTATTGGTGCTGCCCGGCAGATTCTGCGCCAGCTGCGAGGACGAGGACGAGGATGCGGCGTCTGCCAGAGCCAAAGGGCTTAGCACACCACTCAATGCCAGTGCGATGACGCCGAGCACACATCGGTTCATGGGGACCTCTCTAAATGAGCGTGCCATGCTTCATGGATGAATAGAGCCACGCTACGCCCAGGGTCCGGTTTTGTTAACTAAAACCTCTTTCAGAAGATGTAACACGAGTTGACTCCGCCACCGATCCGCCCGCAGGACCGGGCCGCCACCGACTGAAACTTTTGCCCTTGGTCACAGGTCACCTGAACATCAATCGACTGACGAGAGCACGACGATGGCACGGGCAATCTGGAAAGGCGCAATCAGTTTCGGTCTGGTGCACATCCCCGTGGCGCTGGTATCGGCGACGTCTTCGCGCGGGATTGATTTCAACTGGCTCGACAGCCGCAGCATGGACCCGGTCGGCTACAAGCGCATCAACAAGGTCACCGGCAAGGAAGTCACCCAAGAGCACATCGTCAAAGGGATCGAGTACGAAAAGGGACGTTACGTGGTGCTCAGTGAAGAGGAGATTCGCTCGGCTCATCCACTGTCGACCCAGACCATCGACATTTTTGCCTTTGTCGGCAGCGAGCAGATCCCCCTGCAAAACATCGACACGCCCTACTACTTGGCGCCGGACAAACGCGGTGGCAAGGTCTATGCGCTGTTGCGCGAAACTCTGAGTAAAACCGATAAGGTCGCCCTGGCCCGCGTCGTGTTGCATTCGCGCCAGCACTTGGCGGCCCTCATGCCGCTGGAATCAGCCATGATGCTGGTGATGCTGCGCTGGCCCGCTGAAGTGCGCAGCCTTGATCAATTGGAGCTGGGCAGTGAAGTGACCAAGCCGGATCTGGCCAAAGGTGAGCTGGAGATGGCCAAACGGCTGGTGGAGGACATGAGTGCCGACTGGACTCCCGAAGAGTACCGCGACAGCTTCGAAGACAAGATCATGGCACTGGTGGAGAAGAAGGTGAATGAAGGCAAGATCGAAGATGTCGAAACGGCGACGGGTGAAGAGGTGCGTAAAACCGCCGATGTTATCGATCTGACCGAACTGCTCAAACGCAGTCTTGGTGGCAAGGGCGGCGGTAAAACGGCCAGTAAACCGGCCACCAAAGCCAAATCTACCGCGGAGAAAAAAACCACGAAACGGTCGAGCGGCTGACCAACTTCTGGGACATCCATAATGTTATGCGGTGGAAATACCGGCCTCTTCGCGAGCAAGCCCGCTCCCACATTGGATCTGTGTCGATCACAGGACCAATGCGGGAGCGGGCTTGCTCGCGAAGGCGTCATGCGCCACACCGCTAAATTCAGATCAAAACAAAAATCGCCAGCAACCCACCAAAAACCGCCCACTTCTCCAGGTAGTAGCGAGTGCGGTTGCGCTTCTTGAGCGCTTTGCCGCGCAGGCGAATCGTGTAGATTTTGGCGAACAATCGGTTGATACCACCGACCTTGTCGCCGGCATCGTTCGGCGCGCCCGCCGCCGCCATCACCGTACGGCTGAACCAGCGGTTGAACGCTGCCGCCCAACGATATTTCATCGGCCGCTCAATGTCACAGAACAGGATGATGCGGTTCTGCGCGGTAGTGTTTTCGGCGTAATGAATGAAGGTCTCATCGAACATCACCGCCTCGCCATCGCGCCAATGGTAGTTCTCGCCGTCGACGTTGATGTAGCAACCTGCATCGTTCGGCGTTTCCAGCCCCAAGTGATAACGGTACGAACCGGCATACGGATCGCGGTGACGGACCAGCTTCGAACCCGGCGGCAGTTCGGCGAACATCGCTGCCTTGATCGAGCCGATGCTTTGCACCAGTTCAGTCGTGCGCGGGCAAAGCTTTGCGGCCGACGGGTGGCTGTCGCCGTACCACTTGAGATAAAAACGCTTCCAGCCACTTTTGAAAAACGAGTTGAAACCAACGTCATCGTATTGATTCGAACGCTTGATCTCCCCGGCCTTGAGCAGATTCTGGCCTTCAGCGCGAATCTCTTCCCAATGAGCCTGCAAAGGGCTCAGGTCGGGAAAGTCCGCCGGATTGAGGTAAGGCTTATTGGGCGTTTTCGAGAACAGATAAAGGAAGCAATTGATCGGCGCCAGAAACGTCGAGTGGTCGCTTAATTGGCGGCCTAATTTGTGGCGCACTTTTCCGCGCAAGTGAACATACGCGATGGAGATGACATAGATAGCAGCAATGATAAGTTTCACGAAAATCGTCACACGTCAGAAGTGAACAAAACTGTGTCCCGATGGCGCGTCCTTGAGCCATACCGACGGTCGGCATCGGTTGAAAGATGGCATTTTAGCCATACTTTGTAATCAATGGTTAACCTTCAACTGTGAAAATGCCTCCACGCAATAAGCAGCGCGGGTCGGACAGTCATCTAACGTGAGCCGCTCTCCCGATAGTAGCCTCCTGCCACACCACCATTCGTCGCATATGAAAACCTGGTGGGCAATACGCAACCCTGTCTGGCTTAGGCTTTGCAGAAGCCGGACGCAGCAGCCCCAGAACGACGTAATTCTGACGCGGCGGCAATTAAATTAACATTAAGGACTCCAGCGATACGCTTGGTCAGTCACCGGAGATGTAACGTGTCAACTCTCAATGAAATCGCAGCGAACCACGCGAGAATGGCTAAGGCAAAAGAAGAAGAGTCGACCGGACTGAGTGAGCGACACCTTCAAATAGTGGGAAGTTTCGAAATCCCATCCATTGATGAACAACACATTCCACTGCACCTTATCACTGGAGGGCAGGACAACCACCTCGGACAAGCCGCTGGTTACTTGCTCTGAGTCTCGACCTGGTCAGTCGCCGGCTTGCCGCATGCCGTTCAGCGTGTGGCAAAGCCAGACTTTTTACAGTGGGCAGATGGCGACAACTTCATTGTCACTGCCGGGAGAGGTGATCTGCACGGTCCAGCCTTGCGCAAAAGCCATATCGTGATATTCGACGATGGCACTGATTTCGGAGCCAACTTTCTGGCCTCCTCTGGAGAGCTGTCTAGCGAGATGTTGACCGAACGATCCTCGCTTGAGAAGTTTTGACGGCAACCTTCTTTCCCCTTCAACAACGCCTGCATGCACTGATACCGTCAAGCTCGTTTATTCCCCTTTGCCCAGCCGACCACCATTAAACTCAAGCCGGGAATCCATAGACCAGGCGCAGTGATAGCGAGACCGCAGATAGCCATTGGCAGCCCAGTCAGAAAAATCGGATTTCGAAACGCCTTATCCATAGCACGCTCTCCTTTAAAGTTTCTTCCATTAAACCTGTTGCCTGCTATCCAGCATAACTCGCTAATCCACTCACAGCTTGCCGGGGGAATGGCGGGTGAGGAGCGCGTCTTGGGCGAGAACCAGGGAGAGTGTCTGCGAACCGCCAGCGCACCCGGAATACCCAGGCCCTGACGAAGAAGAATAGTCCCCTCCTCCACCTTTTGCCGCCATGCGCGACACAGGGAGAGGAATCTGAATAGGTGCCCACCCTGACCAAGTGCTGGCCATTCAGCAATCCATCTGAGACACACCTGGCCGGGCAAGCGTTGCCGACTTTACCCAGAGCCATGCCAAGTGTCCCGCACACAACACTGAACAAAAATAACATTGAGGTGCGTTCCCTTACGTTTACCCGCTCTCCAGGATGAGCCAAGCCATCAGCCAGCCCCCGGTTCTAAGCAAACCGGGGCCACACCTTGAAGATGGGGGCGACACGTTATCGCCCACCGTACAACTGCCGTCACACTTATGCGACAATATGCGCAATGTCTGGCATGAATCCCGCCTTTATTGCCCAACAGCTTGGACACAGCGTCCAGATGCTGCACTCGACTTATGCGCGCTGGTTGAACACTAGCGGTGACTGGGAAGAGATGGAGAGAAACTCCAGAATGTCCCAGGAATGGCCCAAGCGCCCAATGCGCAGCTCGCAACCCATTGATAGGTAAAGTAATTGATCTCCACAGCTAACATCACGATGCAGTTCGGCGCCAAGCCGCTATTCGAAAACGTTTCGGTCAAATTCGGCGCCGGTAACCGCTACGGCCTGATCGGCGCCAACGGTTGCGGCAAGTCGACCTTCATGAAAATCCTCGGTAGTGACCTCGAGCCGTCCGGCGGCCAGGTCATGCTCGAGCCGAACGTGCGTCTGGGTAAATTGCGCCAGGACCAGTTCGCCTACGAAGAATTTACCGTGATCGACACCGTGATCATGGGCCACGAAGAGCTGTGGAAGGTCAAGGCCGAGCGCGACCGCATCTACTCGCTGCCGGAAATGACCGAAGAAGACGGCATGGCCGTGGCCGAGCTGGAAACCGAATTCGCCGAAATGGACGGCTACACCGCCGAATCCCGCGCCGGTGAATTGCTGTTGGGCCTGGGCATCGGCATCGAGCAGCACTTCGGCCCGATGAGTGAAGTGTCTCCGGGCTGGAAACTGCGCGTGTTGCTGGCGCAGGCACTGTTCTCCGATCCTGAAGTGCTGTTGCTCGACGAACCGACCAACCACCTGGACATCAACACCATCCGCTGGCTGGAAAACGTTCTGACCCAGCGCTCCAGCTTGATGATCATCATCTCCCACGACCGTCACTTCCTGAACAGCGTGTGCACCCACATGGCTGACCTGGACTACGGCGAGCTGCGCCTGTTCCCGGGCAACTACGACGAGTACATGACCGTGGCGACCCAGTCCCGCGAGCAACTGCTGTCGGACAACGCCAAGAAGAAGGCGCAGATTTCCGAGCTGCAATCGTTCGTCAGCCGCTTCTCGGCCAACGCCTCGAAAGCCAAGCAGGCCACTTCCCGCGCCAAGGCGATCGACAAGATCCAGCTGGCCGAGGTCAAGCCTTCGAGCCGTGTGAGCCCGTTCATCCGTTTCGAACAGACCAAGAAGCTGCACCGCCAGGCGGTCATCGTCGAGCGCATGGCCAAAGGCTTCGACGGCAAGACCCTGTTCAAGGACTTCAGCTTCCAGGTTGAAGCCGGCGAGCGCGTGGCGATCATCGGCCCGAACGGTATCGGTAAAACCACCCTGCTGCGCACCCTGGTCAACGAATTGACTCCGGATGCCGGTACCGTGAAATGGACCGACGCCGCCGAACTGGGCTACTACGCCCAGGACCACGCTCACGACTTCGAAGACGACTGCAACCTGTTCGACTGGATGGGTCAGTGGACCCAGGGCGGCGAGCAACTGGTTCGCGGCACCCTCGGCCGCATGCTGTTCTCCAACGACGAGATCCTCAAGTCGGTCAAGGTCATCTCCGGTGGTGAGCAAGGTCGCATGCTGTTCGGCAAGCTGATTCTGCAAAAGCCGAACGTTTTGATCATGGACGAACCGACCAACCACTTGGACATGGAATCCATCGAGGCGCTGAACCTGGCGCTGGAGAACTACCCGGGCACGCTGATCTTCGTCAGCCACGACCGTGAGTTCGTATCGTCCCTGGCCACCCGCATCATCGAATTGAGCGCCGATGGCGTGATCGACTTCAGCGGCACCTATGACGATTACCTGCGTAGTCAGGGTGTGTTGATGTAAGACGGCTGCAAGCTTCAATTGAAAGCCCTGTCCTGGTGACGGGGCTTTTTGCATTTCCGGGCCAAGGGATGCTTTGGTGCTGACACCTTCGCGGGCAAGGCTCGCTCCTACGGGTTATGCGCAGACCTTGTAGAAGCGAGGCTTGCCCGCGAAGAGCCCCCCCCCCCATAGGGCGCGGTGGCATTGAACCTGGGGTATTCGTGGATTTTCTTTAGTGCGGCGTTGTTGTCGATAAGCGGACTGGCGTTGACCTTGTTACTGAAGCGCCGCGCAATGGCCTGACACCTTCAATCCCCTGTGGGAGCGAGCCTGCTCGCGATAGCGGCAGGACATTCAACATATTAGTCGCCTGTCAGACCGCTCTCGCGAGCAAGCTCGCTCCTGCAGGGGTTGCGGGGAATTTATTGATCCGCGGTTTGCATGCCGGCGCGGGTGGGCTTGCCCAGCGCATGGGCGAAGAACCGTCCGGCTTCGGAAATCATGTTGCGGTGAATGTCCTTGCGGTCTACGCCGTCGGCGTCGGTGCAGAGTGCCGGCATGGCGGCGAACTGTTCTTCGTTGCAGGGCGCCAGGAATACGAAGTGCCCCGCCCCGGCCAGCAATTTGAAGTCCGGTGCGGTCGGCAGTTTGCGCGCAAGCGCTGCGGCGTTTTTGTCGAACGCCACCAGTTTGTCGCCATCGCCGCTGTATAGCAGCACCGGCACATGCACGTCGGCCAGGGTATGGCGGCCGAACTTCAGACTCAGCGGCGCCATCAGCAACAAGGCATGCACGCGCGGGTCCGCCACGGGCTGCAAGTCATCACGATCGACGATCAGTTCGCCTTGAGTGTTGCAGGCATCGTGGTCATCCGGACGTTCCTGGCAATAACGGCGCAGACGATTCAGATCCGGGGTGGCGCCGGACAGGATTAACGCGGTCTCACCGCCCGCCGAATAACCAATCACCCCGACCTGCTCGGCATTGACGAAGGGCGCGAGCATCCGGTCGCTCAGTGTCGCGGTAATGGCTTCGGAAATCTGGATCGGCCGACCATAAAGGTTGCTCAAGGTGCCGAGACGGCTGTGGTCTTTGGAGTTGTCGCCTGGATGGATCACCGCCACCACCACAAAGCCCTTGCGTGCCAATGAGGTGGCGAGGTCGTGCAGGGCCAGCGGGGTTCCGGTGTTGCCGTGGGACAGCATCAGCATCGGGAAACGTCCGATGGCGACTTTGGTGTCTTCACCGGCTTCGACCGTGTAGCCCTCGAGCGTGCTGGAATGTTCCTTTTCACTGGACGGGTAAAAGGCGATGGCACGCATCGGCTGCAAATCCAGCGGATCGAGGAACGTCATCTCATGGAAACCGACACTCCGGTGAGGATGCGGCGCAGAAGCGGCATGCACCAAACTCAGACTGCCGAGCAGGCAAATCAGTAGCGTTGCACAAAGACGCACCATGGGAGCCCCCACCCTGTTACCTGACCGCAGATGTCAGCCCTCGACTGCATAACCTGGGCCAGAAACGGATAACCGCCAGAAACAAAAAACTCCGTACCTGACCATCACGATGACCAGAATACAGAGTTTCAGGGGTATTGCCCGAGCTGTTTGACGTCTTTACGCAAGCCTTACGCGGCGGCGAACAATTGCTCGCTGATGTGCGTCTGAGCGTCGCTCATGGCTTTGGTGCGCACTTCATCACCGTAGGCCAGGCCATGGGCGCGGACGAATTCGATGTCGGTGATGCCGATGAAGCCGAACAGCACCTTCAGATAGTCTTCGTGTGCAACACCGGTCACTTGACCGGCATGCAGACCACCGGCAGTCGAGACGATCACCACTTTCTTGCCGCCGCACAGGCCTTCAGGGCCGGCTTCGGTGTAGCGGAAAGTCTGACCGACCACAGCGATGCGGTCGATCCAGGCCTTGAGTTGGGTCGGGATGGAGAAGTTGTACATCGGCGCGGCAATCACGACCGCATCGGCGGCGAGGAATTCGGCCAGGGCCTGCGCGCTCAAATCGGCTTCGTGCTGTTGCGCGGCGTTGCGCAGTTCAGCGGCGGTGCCGGCGGCGACCAGGGTGGTGGCGGAGAAATGGCTGATGGCATCGGCGGCCAGGTCGCGGTAAGTCACCACAACACCAGGCTCGGCGGCTTGCCAGGTTTTGACGACTTCGCCGCTCAACTGACGGGAAGCCGAGTTGTCACCCAGAATACTCGAATCGATATGCAGTAATTTCATGTGGGATCTCCAAGGTGAGGATCGCCACCGGCGATCTGATGGAGACAATCCTATCGACGAAACCAATAGATGATTAGTCGGTAACAATGCGATAGTTCGTCCCACTGATAGAACAATCGAGTTTAATACCATGCAAGACCTCAACGACCTCTACTACTTCGCCAAAGTGGTCGAAGCCGGTGGCTTTGCGGCGGCCGGGCGTTTGCTGGGGATTCCCAAGTCGCGGTTGTCGCGACGCATCGCCGAGCTGGAAGAACGCCTGGGCGCGCGCCTGCTGCAACGCACCACCCGCCAACTCAATCTGACCGCCGTGGGCGAGCGTTACTTGCGCCATTGTCAGGCGATGCTGCTGGAGGCCGAGATGGCCGACGAAGCGGTGGCCAGCATGTCGAGCGAGCCCCGTGGGCGCTTGCGAGTGTCCAGCCCCGTGGGGTTGGCCCACGAAATTCTGCCTGGGGTGATCAATAACTTCCTGGAGAAATTCCCTCAGGTTCAGCTGGAAGTCATGCTGCTCAACCGTCGGGTTGACCTGATCAACGAGGGCGTCGACGTCGCCTTGAGAGTGCGGGATCTGGGTGATGAAGATCCATTGCTGGTTACCCGCCGCCTGCGTCAGGCCCAGATGCTGATGGTTGCCAGCCCCGCATTTCTGCTCGGCCGTGAAATCAATCATCCCGAAGACCTGAAAAACCTGTCCGTGCTCGGCGCTCTGGAAGCCGATCGCATGGTGCACATTCGCATGCTTGATCAAACAGGTAAAAGCTACGACGTGAGCCTCGAAGCACGATTGGGCTGCGATGATTTCATCGTACGCAAAGCCTGCACCCTGAGCGGCCAGGGCTTTACCATGTTGCCGATGATGCATTGCGAGCAGGAGCTGAAAAACGGCGAGCTGGTGCAACTGCTGCCCGACTGGTCATTGCCGGGCGGCTGGCTGCAGGCCGTCTACCCTCATCGACGCGGGGTGATGCCGGCGGTGCGCGCCTGGATAGACCATTTGATCGAATCATTCAATGCTTGTGGGGACAGACTGTTATGAAAGCGGGATTAATGAGCGAAGAGGACGTCGCGCAATACTGCCTGGCATTGCCCGGCGCGCGGGAGGATTACAAGTGGGGTGGCGTGCGGGTGTTTTCGATTGCCGGGAACAAGATGTTCGCCTTGCAGAACCTGCGGGGACAGTCCCTGGCCTTCAAGGTCGACAAGGACCTGTTCCTGGGCCATTGCGACCGGCCGGGCATTCAGCCGGCACCGTATCTGGCCCGGGCCCAGTGGGTCATCATGGAAACGCCCTACCCGCTGGGCACCGAAGAACTGCAAGGCTTGCTACAACGTTCCCACCAATTGGTGGTGAGCAAGTTGCCCAAGCGCACGCAGGTCGGCTTGCTGCTTTAAAGTGCGTTAAAACAACGCAAACAGGTTCGCGCCCAGAAACAGCTGATCGATCCAGAACACCTGATGCATCAGCACGATGAGCCAGAACACCAACTGAAACGAGACTTTGCGGGTCTTGTGCCGAAACGCTTGCTGGGCCAGCAAGGCACCCGGCCAACCACCCGCCAGCTCCACCGCGTGCAAGACGTTCTCCGGCGTGCGCCAGCTGTCGGCGCGGGCCTTGTGCTTATCACTCCAGTACAGGAAAAACGCCAGCACGCTGACGATGCCGTAGGCCGCCAGGGGAATCACCGACACCCCGCGCAGCCACAGCGACACCGAGCCAAACAACGGCACTGCGCACAGCACAACGAACACCAGCAGTTTCAGCCGCAGGTTTTGAATGGCTCCCCCGGACTTGCGCCCGGGGTTGTGGCGTGTGGCGGAGTCACTCATGGTTTGACCGCTGTCCAGTCGACCCAGCCGAATTGCCAAGTGGCCAGAATCACCAGACCGAACGCGATGCGATACCAGGCGAATGTCGCGTAGCTGTGGCTGGCAATGAATATCAGCAAGGCCCGGACGGCGATCATCGCAAAGATAAACGCAGTGACGAAGCCAATGGCGAACACCGGGAAATCAGCCGGCACAAACAGGTTGCGGTATTTGTAGCCCGAGTACACTGCCGCGCCGACCATGGTCGGCATGGCGAGGAAGAACGAGAACTCGGTGGCCGTCTTGCGCGACAACCCGAACAGCAAACCGCCAATGATCGTCGAGCCGGAACGCGAGGTCCCCGGAATCATCGCCAGGCACTGGGCGAAGCCGACTTTCAGGGCGTCCTTCCAGGTGATGTCGTCGACACTTTCAGCATGCACTTCATGCTGACGGCGTTCAGCCCACAACATGACGATCCCGCCCACGACCAATGCGGTAGCCACAGTAATCGGGTTGAACAGGTACTCGTGAATCAGATCGGCGAAAATCACCCCCAACACTACCGCCGGCAGGAAAGCGATCAACAGGTTTGCGGTGAAGCGTCGAGCGCTGGGTTGTGTCGGCAAACCGATGACCACGTCGAAGATCTTGCGGCGAAACTCCCAGACCACCGCCAGGATCGCGCCGAGCTGAATGATGATGTTGAAGGCCATGGCCCGCTCGCCGCCGAAATTGAGCAAGTCGGCCACAATGATCTGGTGCCCGGTACTGGAAATGGGCAAGAACTCCGTCAACCCTTCTACAACGCCTAAAATCAATGCCTGAAAGGCCGTCCAAAGATCCATCAATCCCCCAAGAAGCAATGCCCCCAGGCATGCTCCGTTAATAATTTATAAGCGTTAGCTGCGATCAACCTCAGGCTGAATCCCCGCGCGCACAAGATCCACACAAAACCGTAAAAATTGCGTGAAAAAAGACTTGGGCTCAGGTTTTTCCGTGCGGGGCCGAAATCCTATCAGACAAGCCTCATTTACGCTGCCGCGTAATAGGACCTGAGTCGGATGGGCCCGATCGGCAAAGTGTGGTTGGATGCTGGCGATCGTTTATTACAAGAACAAGAAAACGGAGTAACAGCGTATGAACAGCTTGCGCAGTGTGTCGATCAGCCGACGCTTGTGGCTCATTCTGATCGTGGCCGTGGTGATGCTGTTGACGTTGGGCGTGTTGATGCTCAAGCAGATTCACGACGACCTCTATCAGGCCAAGGCCCAAAAGACCCAGCACGTGGTGCAGACCGCCAGTGGCATCCTCACCTACTACCACGGCCTGGAAACCGCCGGCACCCTCACCCGCGACGCCGCGCAAAAACAGGCACTGACCGCCGTGCGCGGTTTGCGCTACGACCAGAATGATTATTTCTGGATCAACGACCTGACGCCCGTCATGGTCATGCATCCGACCAATCCGAAACTTGAAGGCCAGAATCTCTCGACGATCCGCGACCCCGACGGTTTCGCGCTGTTCAACGAGATGGTCGCCATCGCCAAGGCCAAGGGTGCCGGCATGGTCGACTACCGCTGGCCAAAACCGGGCGCCAGCGCGCCGGTGGAAAAAACCTCCTACGTCAAACTGTTCGAGCCTTGGGGTTGGGTGATCGGTTCGGGCGTGTACATCGATGACATGCAGGCCGAGTTTTATGCGCAGGTCTGGAAGGCCTCTTTCGTGGGATTGGTGATTGCTCTGATCATGGCGTTGCTGGTGATCATGATTGCCCGCAGCATCGTGCGCCCGCTCCAGGAAACCGTGAACGCCATGGCCAACATTGCCAGCGGTGAAAGCGACCTGACCCGCAGCCTCGATACCCACGGTCAGGACGAAGTCACGCAACTGGCCCGGCACTTCAACGCCTTTACCGCCAAACTGCGCCTGGTGATCAGTCAGCTGCAAACCTCCGCCAGCGCGCTGGGTCAGTCATCCAGCGAACTGGGCAACGATGCTGCGCAAGCCCAGCAACGAAGCCAGCAGCAATCGCAGCAGATGGAACTGGTGGCGACCGCGATCAACGAAGTGACCTACGGCGTGCAGGATGTGGCCAAAAACGCCGAACACGCGGCCAGCGAAATGCGCAATGCCGAGTCTCAGGCGCAGCAGGGGCAGGTCAATATCGACGGCAGCTTGCAGCAGATCGACAATCTGTCGTCGACCATCGATCAAGCCGTTGAGGTGATTCGTACCCTGGCCGCCGAAAGCACGCAAATCGGCAGCGTTCTGGAAGTGATCCGCTCCATCGCCGAGCAAACCAACCTGCTGGCCCTCAACGCCGCCATCGAAGCCGCCCGGGCCGGCGAGCAAGGTCGCGGGTTTGCGGTGGTTGCCGATGAAGTGCGCCTGCTGGCCCAGCGCACCCAGAAGTCGACGGCGGAAATCCAGTCGATGATCGAACGCCTGCAAAGCCATTCCGAAGCGGCGGTCAAGGTGATTGGCGACAGCAGCCGTGCGTCGCAATTGACCATCGAGCAGGCCGGCCTGGCCGGTGCCAGCCTGAATGCCATCGGCCAGGCCTTGCGTAACCTCAACGGGTTGAACGCTTCGATTGCCAGTGCGACCTTGCAGCAGGCCCACGTGGTGGAAGATATCAATCAGAACGTCACCCAGGCCGCCGGGTTGTCCCACAGCACGGCACTGGCGGCCGAACAGTCGAGCGTGGCCAGCGTTCACCTCAAGGAACTGAGCGAGCAGTTGAACGGGTTGCTGAAGCAGTTTCGGGTGTAACTCCGTCCCAGCATCCCCGCTGTCCCCTGTGGGAGCGGGCTTGCTCGCGAAAGCGGTGTATCAGGCAGCATCAATATTGACTGTGCCGCCGCCTTCGCGAGCAAGCCCGCTCCCACAGGGATTGCGTTTGACTGACTGGCATTGGCAAGCCCCATTCCCCACAACAAGCCCATTCCCCACAATCCGGGTACAATTCGCCCCCCTCATTTTTACGACACCAAGGAACCTCCATGTCCGGGCTTGAACTGTTTGCCGCCGCCCTCGGCGTGATTGCCGTCTGGTTGACGGTCAAACAGAACCCTTGGTGCTGGCCAATCGGCCTGGTCATGGTGCTGCTGTATAGCTGGATTTTTTTTGAGGTGAAGCTGTATTCGGACATGCTGCTGCAAGTGATCTACGCCGGTTTGCAGATCTACGGCTGGTGGCAGTGGACGCAGGGGAGTGCGACTCATGGCAAGCGGCATGTCAGCTTGCTCGATGGCAAATCCATCGCGCTCGGGCTGGCCGTCGGCGCAGTCGGCAGTGTGTTGCTGGGCGCCGCGATGGCCCACTGGACCGATGCTGCGCAGCCTTGGCTCGATGCGGCACTGACCGGCTTCAGTTTGGTGGCGCAGTTATGGATGGCGCAAAAACGTCTGCAATGCTGGCCGCTGTGGATCGCGCTGGACATCATCTTCGTTGGCCTCTTCGTTTATAAAGCGATGTACCTCACCGCCGGCCTCTACGGTTTATTCGCACTGCTGGCTGTGCACGGCTGGCGGACATGGCGCACCGATCCGGCGTTGCGCACATGAAGGTGCTGGTGCTCACGGGGCCTGAATCCAGTGGCAAGAGCTGGCTGGCCGCCGAACTGCAACAGCAATTCGGCGGTGTTCTGGTGGGCGAGTACGTGCGCTGGTTCATTGAGCAGAAGGCGCGCGATACGTGCCCCGCCGATATTCCCGACATCGCCCGCGGTCAGCTGCAATGGGAGGATGATGCCCGCGCCCTGGGGCCGCCGTTGCTGATTCTCGACACTCACTTGCTGAGCAACATGCTCTGGAGCCAAACCCTGTTTGGCGATTGCCCGGCCTGGCTCGAGCAGGCGCTGCTGGCTCGGCACTATGACTTGCACTTGCTGCTGTCGCCCGAACAGGTCGACTGGACGGATGACGGTCAGCGTTGTCAGCCCGAACTGGATGAACGCCGGGCTTTTTTCAACGCGACTCAGGCATGGCTGGAGCAGCATCGACAGCCGGTTCAAGTGCTTCAGGGCGATTGGGCCGAACGCCGGCTTCAGGCATTGCAAGCCGTCACGTTACTGCTCGGGCGCTGATCTTCCCTATTTGGGCCAACACCCAAATCCCTGTGGGAGCGGCGGTGCGGCGATCCGACTTGCCCGCGATAGCGGTGTATCAGGCAAAATCAATGTTGACTGTGCCGCCGCCTTCGCGGGCAAGCCCGCTTGCGTTGATCTGACGGGCACTGGTCAAATACCCCAGCATTTGTTGCAGTATTTTTGCAAAATGCGTCCGTTTCTGAAACACGCTTCTCATCTGGAACAGCCTGTATCAACGCTGGTCATCGTCCAGTCATACGATCTGTTAAAACGCTGATACATCCCACATAAGCCCTTGGATCCAGAGTGTTTGCGATCCCTTATCACATTACCGCCCCGGCGGTCGTCTCAAGCCTGAAACACCTCACTCCATCGATCCACTTACCTTGATCGATAACCTTCTGAATCAAAACAACTATCAAGATCCGGCACAGTTTTCGCTCCCCTCTTCCCAAGGCTGACTAGCCAGCCCACAACAAAGAAGGAATTGCCGCCGTGGGGTCATTTGATAAAAGCATCTATTGCCTCTTGCTGATCGGATGCGCGCTGGGCTCAAGTGTCAGCCTGCCCGTACAGGCTGACAACGGCATCATTATTATCAAACGTGATGTCCAACCGCGCATGGCAACGCGTGCGCCGGTGATGCCCGACCCTAGCCCCACGACCGCCAATGCCAACCCGTCCAAACAAGTCCTCAGGCAAACGAACGAATTGAGCGACGGCGACTTTGCCAGCGTCGCCAGTGGTGCAGGCATCTCCCGCCTGGTCACTCAAAACACCAACAACCTGAGCGGCAATATCACCAACCAGACCCAGCTTTCCAACCTCCCCGCTGGACGTTCGGGGAATTCGGGCAACGGTATTGCCAACATGGTCAATTCAAACGTCCAGCAAGGCCTGGGTGCTCTGAGAGTCGTAACGGGGGACCGTTAAGATGAATCGTACGCTGCTGATGCTCGCCATGTTTTGCAGTGCATCGACCTTTGCTCAACCTCCCGTCATCAATAATGCCGAAATCGACGCCTCGGGCATGCAGTACCAGGGCAACCTCACCGTCAACCAGGCTGCCGGCGATCTGCAGCAACAGGCCAACGCCCGGGCCATCGCCGTTGGCCATGGCGCCAGCGCGACCACGCAGATTCGCCAACGGCTGCGGACGGAGGTCAACCCCAGCATCGATGCTCGATCCAGCATTCAAGGCGACTCCTTCAGCCACGGCAACGGCGTACTGGGCGTCAACCAGAGCGCGGGCGCCAGCAACCAGCAAGCCAACGCACTGCGTATCAGCATCAGTGCCCAGCCGCAAAGTATCGACGACAGCGTCCTCATGCAGCAGAACGTGGCGCTGATCAACAACTCCGATCCAACTGACTCTGCACCAGGCAATCGCCAGGTCGCTACCAGCGATCAGGCCTTCACCGGTAGCCGTGGGGTGATCCAGTTGAATCAGAGCTCCGGGGTGGGAAACCGAACGGCCAACACCCTGAGCGTACGGGTCTCGGATTGACCCAAACAGGTAGAAACAACACTTAACCTAAAATAAGTACGGAGAATCACCATGAAACCTTCGATGGCACTAAAGCCTCTGGTTTTCGCAATTGCTGCGGTCATGGCTGTAGCTGTACAAGCTGGACAGAACGATCGGCATCGCCCCCCTCCTCCAACAAAGATCCCTGTCTACGCGACTGCGGATGCGTGGGATAACCAAAGCAGTACCGACAACCGCATCCGTAACGAAGGGACGATCAACGAAGCTGAAATGAACAGCTCTGCCACAGGCGCCAGCGGCAACGTCGGCGTCAACGTGGCTGCAGGTAGCGGCAACCAACAAGACAACGCGTCCGCCATCGCAAATGCTGCCTCAAACTCCAGTCAGGACAACAGCTTCGTGTTCGGCACTGCAACAGCCACCGCCGACGTCACGCAATACAGCGACAATAACAGGGTCAACAACTTCGGCAGCACAGCCTCTGCCGTGATGAACGGATCGGGTAATGGCGGCAGCGGTAACATGGGTATCAACATTGCTGGTGGCGACCTTAACCAACAGAAAAATACCATGGCCATTGCCAACACCAATGCCCCGCTCGGTAACGCCACAGCCACCGCCTCTGCCGATCAACAAGGGCCTGGCCTGGTAGTGAATAACAACGCCGATCGGACAACCCGCCTGGATACGATAACCGTTACCACAACGGCCAGCGGTAGCTTCTCTCGCGATAAGTCTTCCGATTTGAGCATTGATAAAAGCGCTTCTTCGAGCTTTGATGTGAGTGGTTCCAGGAGTTCTGATGCGAGTGGTTTCAGGAGCTCTGATGTGAGTGGTTCCAGGAGCTCTGATGCGAGCGGTTCCAGGAGTTCGGATAGCAGCTCTAGTCGCAGTGCGTCTTTGAACGTTGATGTGGACGCTTCCGCGAATGCCACCAGGACCGTTACCTGGAATAATGGCAATGGCGATCGCACCCGCACCAGGACTGTCGACGCATCGCTTGACGCATCGATCGATGCAAATTTCGACGCATCGCGCGAAAGATCGAGCGATTCTTCGTTCGAAAGATCGAGGGATTCCTCGTTCGAAAGATCGTTCGATAAATCGTGGGCGAGATCGTCCGACTCCTCGTTCGAAAAATCGGGCAGTAAAGAGTCCGAATCTTCGTACGACAAATCGAAAACTTTCAGTGAAAGCAGTTCTTTCGATTTGAGCAACACCTATTCCTATCAAGTGCTGACTCCAACTGGCTGGGCAAACCCTGTGACCAACACTGCAACCCTGAACGGTTCGGTGAATGGTGGCAGTGGCAACCTGGGCGTCAACGTGGCTGCCGGTGTGGGTAACCAACAAAGCAACTCGCTGGCCATTTCCAACAACTCGTTCTAATGGCTGTCTCTTGAGGCCCCCTTACGGGGGCCTTTTTCAACACAACCAGAAGGCGTCCCACCATGCGTATTATCGCCTTGGCATTTTTGCTCTACGTGGCCAGTGTGAGCGAGGCGGCCCAAATGCCGCTTTCCGTCCTGCCGGGCGGCGCGGTGGTGTATAAGCCGATCCAGAGCATGCGCGAGCGTAAATTTGCCGACCTGGTGCAACAGAAAACCGACTTCAGTTGCGGCGCAGCTGCGCTGGCGACCATATTGCGCCAAGCCTATTGGCTGGACGTGAATGAAGAACAGATCATCGAAGGCATGCTGGCACACTCCGATCAAGATCTTGTCCGCGTCCAGGGCTTTTCCATGCTCGACATGAAGCGCTACGTGGAAAGTATCGGCATGCGGGCCCGAGGATATCGGGTAGCGCCGCAAACGTTGGACGAAATCAGAATTCCGGTTGTGGTGCTCCTGGATATCCGTGGCTACAAACATTTTGTGGTCATGCAAAGAGTCCATGAGGGCTGGGTCTATATCGGAGATCCGGTCCTCGGTCATAAACGCTACAAAGTCGACGACTTTGTAAAAGGCTGGAACGGCATCATCTTTGCCATCATCGGTCAGGGCTATGACAAAACCAATGCGTTGCTCGACCCACCCATGCCACTGACCGCCAAGAACCGCATCAACACCTTCAGCCCGGTGCGAGACGCAGAGTTGATGGATTTCGGATTCATCCGAAGCGACTTCTTCTAATGACAAGGAGCACGACGCTCCGGGAGCATCCAATGAAGACTCCAATCTGGCTAGCCGTGGTTTGCCTGACCGCCAGCCTGCCGACCCAGGCACAGACGTTCAAACCCATTGAACTGAAGGATCAGGAATTGGCAACCCTGCGAGGCCGCTATGTCATGCCGGGACGGATCATCAGTTTCGGCATTGTCATGACCAGCACTTGGCAAAATGCCAACGGTGAAATGATCGGGGCAACTTCCTCGATGCAAATTCAACAATCGACCATCAAGCCCCAGTTCTATGTGTCAATTATCAACGAAAAAGGTAATGGCTCAGCGCATTCGCAAGGCACCGGTACCGTCACTGGCGGTAGCGGCCTCAACAGCACCGAAGGCGTCACTCAAGTCGTGCGTGCTGCCGGCGACCATAACACTGCCTACAACAACGTTGAAATCAACGTCACAAAGGCTAGCCAAGCGCCAGCAACGCAACAGCAGGGCCAGGCGTTGGCCGCAGGCTCGACGTTGGCCAGCGCCAATGGCGCGGGTTCGTTGAGCGTTTCCTCGACCGGTACGGGTGTGCAATTCAACATTGTGGCCAGCAACAACCAAGGCAGTACCGTACAACGCCTGGCCCAGGGTGGGCTGATGCAGAACACGACTTTGCTCGGCGGTGACAACCAGGTCAGCAACCTCACGTCCTTCAATGTCGTGCTGCGTGACAACGTGTCGACAGCCGGGTCGCTGAACGGCAACCTGGACCAACTCAAAGGTCTTCGCACTCAAGGATTCTGATCTACGCTCAGTCTCATCAGACGTAGTCAGGAAAGGGACGGCTAACCCATGCACCGATCGTTGACGTTCAGAGCTATCGTTTGTTTGAGTAGCCTGGCCCCGGCCACACTGCTGTACGCAGCAACGGACCCCCAGGTCGAAGCACTAAAACAAGAACTCATGGAGTTGAAACAGCGTTACGAAGCACAACAGAACGCGCTGATGGTACTCGAGCAACGCGTTCGCCAAGTCGAAGAAACACCTGCGACACCGGCTCCCAAACGCCTGACCAAATCCCCCGCCGAAACGCCCAGGAGTGGCCAGACGGTGGCTGCCGGTGCGCCGGGAACCACAGGCAGCTCATACGGCCAATCGCTCAAGGATGATTCGGCGCCTGCGCAAAGCGTTTCCAACCTGTATGACGAAGCCAGCGGCTTCTTCGGTGGCGGCAAGTTCAGCGTCGAAACCGGCCTGACCTACACGCACTACGATACCCGTGCATTGGTACTCAACGGCTTCCTGGCACTGGACGCGATTTTCCTCGGTAACATCAACCTCGACCGTATCAAGGCGGATAACTGGACCCTGGACCTGACCGCCCGCTACAACACGGGACAACGTTGGCAGTTCGACATTAACGTCCCGGTGGTTTATCGCGAATCAACGTATTCCTCCGGTGGCGCCGGTGGCGCAGGCCCGGTGACGTCGGACGCAACCGTTACTCGCGACCCGACCATCGGCGATGTGAACTTTGGCGTTGCTTACAAGTTTCTGGATGAGGCGGCCAATCTGCCCGACGCGGTCTTTACACTGCGCGTCAAGGCGCCGACCGGTAAAGACCCTTATGGCATCAAGCTGGTCAATGACCCGAACAACGATAACCTCTCGGTACCCGAGGACTTGCCTACCGGCAATGGTGTCTGGTCGATCACCCCGGGTATCTCGCTGGTCAAGAGCTTCGACCCGGCCGTGCTGTTCGGCAGCCTGGCCTACACCTACAACATGGAAGACTCTTTCAGCGACATCAGCCCTCAGGTCAACTCCAAGGTGTCCGGGGACGTGAAACTGGGCGATTCCTGGCAGATCGGCGCCGGCATTGCATTCGCCTTGAACGAGAAGATGAGTATGTCGTTCTCGTTCACCGATCAGTTCGCTCGCAAGAGCAAGATCAAGCCGGACGGTGGCGACTGGCAATCGATTTCCAACAGCGATTACAACTCGGCCAACTTCAACATCGGCATGACCCTGGCAGCAACCGATAACCTGACGATCGTGCCCAACCTGGCCATCGGCCTGACCGACGACTCGCCAGACTTTTCCTTCAGCCTGAAATTCCCTTACTACTTTTAAGCACACATTTACTGAGTTCAGCGTAAATACCTGTGGGAGCGGGCTTGCTCGCGAAGACGGCGGCACAGTCAACATTGATGTTGCTTGATATACCGCTTTCGCGAGCAAGCCCGCTCCCACAGGTTCCGCGGTTTGACTGACTGGCATTAGGGCAAGCCCGCTCCCACAAGGAGTCTGTAGTGCCTGGTTAAAATGGAAAAGGCCCGCTGCGATGGAGGTCGCAGCGGGCCTTTTCGTTTCACCCGCCCTAGCGGATCTGGTGCTTATGCAGCAATCGGTAAAAGGTCGGCCGCGACACACCCAATACTCGAGCGGCGACGCTCAGGTTGTCGCTGTGCCGGTTCAACACATCGCACAACGCCTGACGTTCGGCGCGGGTCTTGTAGTCTTCAAGGGTGCCCATCGGCGTGGCGAAGCCGTGTTGACTGATCAGCCCCAGGTCTCGCGCCTCGATCTGCCGTCCTTCGGCAAGAACCAGCCCACGCCGTACCCGATTGGCTAACTCGCGGACATTGCCCGGCCAGTCGTGCTTGCCCATGGCGATCAGCGCGTCCTCGCTGAAGCTGCGAGGGCGACGGCCGGTTTCATGGCTGTAGAAGTGGGAAAAATGGTTGGCCAGCATCGAGAGATCGCCATGGCGTTCACGCAATGGCACGGTGATGACCTGCAATACGTTCAAACGGTAATACAGATCTTCACGAAAGCCTTTCTTCTCGATGGCCGCTTCAAGGTCGACGTTAGTCGCGGCCAATACCCGCACATCCACCGGAATAGGCTGATGCCCCCCTACACGCTCAATGTGTTTTTCCTGCAGGAAGCGCAGCAGATTGGCTTGCAGCTCCAGAGGTAGATCACCGATTTCATCGAGAAACAGCGTTCCACCGTTGGCCGCCTCGATCCGCCCGACCTTGCGCTGATGAGCGCCGGTGAAGGCCCCCTTTTCGTGGCCAAACAGTTCGGACTGGATCAAGTGTTCGGGAATCGCACCGCAGTTGATCGCCACGAACGGTTTGCTATGACGCTGGGATTGTCGGTGCAGGGTGCGGGCGACCAATTCCTTACCGGTCCCGCTTTCGCCGCGGATCAGCACGGGAGATTCGGTGGGTGCCAGTTTGCTCAGCAGTTTGCGCAGTTCGCGAATGGGTTTGCTGTCACCGAGCAGTTCGTGTTCAGGCTGATCGATATGAACCGTGCCCTGGCCGCGCAGGCGCGCCATGCCGAACGCGCGGCCCAGGGTAACCTGAACCCGTGAGACATCGAACGGCAGGGTATGGAAGTCAAAAAACCATTCGCAAACGAAGTCCCCGACATTTTGCAATCGCAAAACTTCTTGATTCAGCACTGCAATCCACTCAGTACCGCTATGGGTGATCAGCTCCTTGACGGCTTCCGGGCGCTCCAGATGAAAGGGCTGCAAACGCAACAGGCCGACATCGCAGGTTCGTTCGGTGGCGTTTTCCAGGGTACAGCTGTCAACATCCCAACCCACGGCGCGTAAACCCGGCAACAAACGGTGGCAGTCGTCGCAAGGATCCACTACTAACAGACGTCGTAAGGCAGGCGCTTCAATCATGACTGTTCCTTGACGCCAAATTTTAGGAAATATTATTAAAAACAGTCATTTGGCGGGCTTCGTTGTAACACTAGCAAAATTTTGACGCGGGCTTGTATCGATTGCTTATAGAGCAGTTTGCTTATTAGTTATAAGAGGTCACTTGATTAGTTTCCTAACGAGTTGAACCTTTCAACAAGCTTTCAGAAGCGACCCGAATATCGAATCAATGGAAGAAAGTTGAAATTTTTTTTGATTGTGTGTGACCCAACCCCCACTTGCGGGCATCAGTACAAGTAACCAGCCGAACGGTAAGCCCAACCGACGGCATATCACTTGTTTGGGCATACAGAGAGAAGATCCCATGAACGCCCCGCTCCGTATCAACGAAGCACTTTTGATTGCCGACCGCGCATTCCAACCCTTTCAATGCGTGGCCTGGGCACCACAAGACGGTAACGGCGAGCTCAGCCTGACCATCATCGATCGCACTAACACGCGCATCAGCCGCAAACAAATCCCCAGCAGCGCCTATTCCGATCCAGAGCAACTCGAACACTTGCTGGAAGAAGCCCGTGCCGAGTTGAGCCAGGAAGGTTACAAACTGCAATCGTGGTCCATGCCGCACTAAGCGTTTTCGCGGATTACCTCCCGGTAATCCGCGCCCCCTCCTCCTTTTAGTTGACGATTTTCTACCGTCAGCTGCGCGACACCAATCACCTGTTTTAACTTCTAACCCGCCAGATTACTTGGCAGGCTTGGCAGTGGTACGAAAAGACATTGTTCTGGCACAAAACGCCCCACCTCCAGCTCATGAAGACAGTTGTGCGCCGGGTCATTCAGGGATTGAATGTTCTGCTCAGGCGTCACCATCCGGGAACCCGGATTAAGGACGACTGGCAAGGAGATGGATGCATGTCACCCCAGACTGCTTTTGCCTTACCTGCAACCGTGAATGGCGCCGAACGGCTCGATACGAGTTTCGCTGGCACCGGCAAGACTCAAGTGTATTTCGCCGGCAGTCTCTCCAGCATGGCCAATGACATTGCGATTGACCACGTCGGCCGGTTGTTGGTGGCCGCAAAGGTCGGTACGCCGGGCGGCCAGCGTTTTGGCCTGGCTCGCCTGCTTGCAGATGGTTCGGCGGATCTGGCATTCGGCAAACAAGGCAGCATCAGCGGGCAGTTCGTACACGGCTTCGAGGCCATGGCTGGCAAGGTACGGGTGTTGGCCGACGGGCACATTCTGGTGGCCGGCCTGCACTACGAAAATGCTCACCGTACGTTGCCCGCCCTGGCGATGTTTGATCAGCAAGGCTTCCCTGCCCAGGGTTTTGGCGACAATGGACGCTGCGTGGTGCGCCTGCCGGGTGATCTTTCCCAGGGTGCTCGTGACGCCTGGTTGCCGCACGGCGTGCCGGGCGCCGAAGCCTGTGATGTCTGTGTGCAGGACGACGGTCGAATCCTGCTGCTGGCCAATCATTACTTCGAACCGACCGATCACGTCGGCATGCTGATACGACTCAACGCCGACGGTTCACTGGACAGCAGCTTCAATGGTCGCGGCTTCGTCATGGTCCGGCACTTGTTGATGAACACCTGGCTCAGCAGTCTGAAGGTGCAACGCGATGGCCGGATCCTGGTGAGTGGATCAATCAATTTTCCCGAGGAAGGTCTACTGGCACGTTATCACCCGGATGGACGACTGGACGACAGCTTCGCCATGGATGGTTTCATGACCTTCAAGGCACGGGAGTACAGCGCTCAGATCTGCCAGATCGTTCAGCATGAAAATGGTGACTTGCATTGCTTTGGCAGCAGTCGCGACCCGATGCACTGCCTGTCTCTGAAAGTTCACAGTAATGGCCGACCCGATACTCATTGCAACGGTGGCCAGCCAAAGTTATTTGGAGCCGGCCGTAAGGGCTGCCACTGGACCGCCGCCGAAGCTCAGCCGGACGGGCGTGTGCTGACGGTCGGAGCGACGGATGGCGGGGGTGAAGCCGATTTCATTCTCGCCCGGTATTTACCCAGTGGGCAGCTGGATCGCAGTTTTGGCAAGGGCATAGGCTGGTGTCGTACACGCCTGAGTCGCGGTTCGCATACCGCGACTTCATTGGCCATACAGGCCGACGGCTGCATTGTCATAGGCGGCTATTCACTGGAGGGAAACTGCCGCGCGGTCGTCGCGCGTTATCAGTGTTAGGCCAGCGTCATTTTCCTGCACTTGATCTTCCCTCCTTCTTACGGCAAGTTGCGCGCTTCTTAATACAAGGAGTAGCCGATGTCCGGTTCAATGGCCCAGGCCTTCGCGCATAACTTTCTCGGGCACTCACCCCGCTGGTACAAGGCGAGCATTGTCGGTTTTCTGATTCTCAATGCCCTGGTGTTGTGGACGGTCGGGCCGGTGGCGGCCGGCTGGCTATTGGTGCTGGAGTTCATTTTCACCCTGGCCATGGCGCTCAAGTGTTACCCGTTGATGCCCGGCGGCTTGCTGCTGATCGAAGCACTGCTGCTGAAAATGACCACGCCCCAGGCACTCTATGATGAGCTGGTGCATAACTTCCCGGTGATCCTGCTGCTGATGTTTATGGTGGCGGGCATCTATTTCATGAAAGACCTGCTGCTGTTTCTGTTCTCGCGCCTGCTGCTGGGGGTTCGCTCCAAGGCGCTACTGGCATTGATGTTCTGTTTCTTGTCCGCGTTTCTGTCGGCATTTCTCGATGCGTTGACCGTGACTGCGGTGATTATCAGTGCGGCGGTGGGTTTCTATTCGGTGTATCACCGTGTCGCCTCGGGCGGCGATCCGCGTCAGGACAGCGAAATCAGCGATGACCGGCACTTGCCCACGCTCCATCATGCCGACCTCGAACAGTTCCGCGCCTTCCTGCGCAGCCTGCTGATGCACGGTGCCGTCGGTACGGCGTTGGGCGGTGTGTGCACGCTGGTCGGCGAGCCGCAGAACCTGCTGATCGGCCATGAGATGGGCTGGCACTTCGCCGAGTTCTTTCTGAAGACCGCCCCGGTGTCGTTGCCGGTATTGGCAGCCGGTCTGGTGACCTGCGTACTGCTGGAGAAACTGCGCTGGTTCGGCTATGGCACGCTGCTGCCGGACAACGTGCGTGCGGTGCTGGCCAACTACGCCGCCGAAGACAACGCCGCACGCACTGCACGTCAGCGCGCGGCGTTGCTGGTGCAAGGGGCGGCGGCGCTGATTCTGATTGCCGGGCTGGCGTTTCACGTCGCCGAAGTCGGCCTGATCGGTTTGATGGTGATCGTGCTGATCACCGCATTCACCGGCATCACCGATGAACACCGCATCGGCAACGCCTTCAGGGATGCCATGCCGTTCACGGCGCTGCTGGTAGTGTTTTTCGCAGTGGTGGCGGTGATTCACGATCAGAAATTATTCGCCCCGGTGCTTCATTGGGTGCTGGCCCTTCCGGTAGATCAACAGCCGGGCATGTTGTTTATTGCCAATGGCTTGCTGTCGGCCATTAGCGACAATGTGTTCGTGGCGACCATTTACATCACCGAAGTGAAACAGGCGTTCCTCTCCGGCCACATGAGCCGTGAACAGTTTGAAACCCTGGCGATTGCGATCAATACCGGCACCAACCTGCCGAGCGTAGCGACTCCCAATGGTCAGGCGGCATTCCTGTTCCTGCTGACCTCGGCGATTGCACCGCTGATTCGCCTGTCGTACGGGCGGATGGTGTGGATGGCACTGCCTTACACCGTGGTGATGGGCGTGTTGGGCTGGTATGCGGTGAGTTACTGGCTATAACACCGCCGCTCCCACATTGGGTTTGTGTTGTTATCGCGGGAGGATGTATTGCTCGATCGCCTGGGCCGCGCCGTCTTCGGTATTGGCCCCGGTCACCACGTCGGCCTGACGCTTCACCGCCTCTTCCGCCTGCCCCATGGCGATCGACAAGCCGGCCCGGTGAAACATCGCCGGGTCATTGCCGCCGTCACCGAGGGCGGCGGTCTGTGCCAGCGGCACGCCGAGAAACTCGGCCAGTGTCGCCAATGCCTCGCCCTTGTTCGCCAGCATCGCAGTCACGTCCAGATAGATCGGTTGCGAGCGCGAAACCTGCGCCTGCCCTTCGACCTTGGGCAGCAACTGCGCTTCCAGTTCGATCAACAATTGGGCGTTGTTGCTGGCCGCGACGATTTTGTCGATGCGTGCCAGGTAAGGCTCAAAACTCTCGACCACCACCGGCGGATAACCCAGGCCGTGCTGCTCTCGCGGGACCATCGGGCCATATGCATCTTTCAGCAGCCAGTCGCCACCACTGAACACCCAGACTTCAATGTCCGGCTGATCGGCAAACAGCGTCAGAGCAGTCAGGGCTGCCGTGGCCGGCAAATAATGCGCAACCAGCAAACTGCCGTCCGGGTTGACGATCGTGCCGCCATTGAAGGCCGCCGTCGGCAGATCGACACCCAGGGCTTCGATCTGCTGCAACATGGCTTTGGGCGGACGCCCGGTGGCCAGGCTGAACAGCACGCCGGCCTCGCGCAAGGCGCGGACTGCCTCGATCGTGCGCTGACTGAGGCTGTGATCAGGGAGCAGTAACGTGCCGTCCATGTCACTGAGCAGAAAACGGATGGGCTGTTGCGTTACGTCACTCATCCGACGCTGTGCCAAACACGACCATCGCGAGTCAGCAGCTCGTCAGCGGTCTGAGGCCCGTCTTCGCCGGCCGCGTAGTTCTCCAGCGTCGCGTCCTGCTGCCAGGCGTCGAGGAATGGCTGCACGGCGCGCCAGCCGTTCTCGATGTTATCGGCGCGCTGGAACAGCGTCTGATCGCCGGTCAGGCAGTCGTAGATCAGGGTTTCATAGCCGGTCGATGGCTGCATCTCGAAGAAATCCTTGTAGGCGAAACCCAACTCGATATTGGCCATGTTCAACGCCGGCCCCGGCCGCTTGGCCAACAAGTCGAACCACATGCCTTCGTTGGGTTGAATCTGGATCCGCAGATAAGTCGGCTGCAACTCATCGACCTCGGTATCGCGGAACTGCGCATAGGGCGCCGGTTTGAAGCAAATGACAATCTCGGTATCGCGCGCGCTCATGCGCTTGCCGGTGCGCAGGTAGAACGGCACGCCGACCCAGCGCCAGTTGTCGATCATGACTTTGAGCGCGACGTAGGTTTCGGTCGTGCTGTCGGGCGCCACGTTGGCTTCCTGGCGATAACCGGGCAGCGGCTCGCCATTGATCTCGCCGGCGGTGTATTGGCCGCGCACCGAGTTGGCTCGCGCTTCCTCGGTCGACCAGGGGCGGATCGCACCGACGACTTTGGCTTTTTCGCCGCGTACCGCATCGGCGCCAAAAGCGGCCGGTGGTTCCATGGCCACCATCGCCAATAACTGGAACAGGTGATTGGGCACCATGTCCCGCAGGGCGCCGGTGACCTCATAAAAACTGCCACGGGTTTCCACGCCGACGGTTTCGGCGGCGGTGATTTGCACGTGATCGATGTAGTGGTTGTTCCAGAAGGCTTCGAACAGGCTGTTGGAGAACCGGCTGACCAGAATGTTCTGCACGGTTTCCTTGCCCAGATAATGATCGATCCGGTAGATCTGCTTTTCCGTCATCACTTTGAGCAAGCACGCGTTCAAGGCTTCGGCGGTATGCAGGTCGGAGCCGAAAGGCTTTTCGATCACCACCCTTCTGAACGCTTCAGGGGTTTCCTGGAGCAATCCGGCAGCGCCGAGACGCCGCACCACGTCGCTGAAAAAGCGCGGCGCGGTGGCCAGGTAGAAAATCGCATTGCCAGTGCCGCTGGTGGCAATTTTCGCCGCCAGCGCTTCGTAAGTGCGTTCGTCGAGGAAGTCGCCCTGGACGTAGCTGATGTGTTTCGCCAGTTTGGCCCACAACGCCGGATCAAGGGCTTGATCGCCCTTGCCGACCTTGGTCGCCACTTCCGCCCGAATGAAATCTTCGAGTTTTTTGGCGAAGGCTTCGTCACTGATGGCGTTGTGATCAACGCCGATGATCCGCAGTCCATTCCCCAGCAAACCGTCGCGACTCAGGTTGTACAGCGCCGGCATCAGCAGGCGCTTGACCAGATCACCATGGGCACCGAACAAAAACAGCGTGGTAGGCGGTGCGGGTTCTGCCTTGGATTTCCTGCGGATCACATGGGTCATTTTTTCGGGGTCTCCACATGGCCGCCGAAGCCGAAGCGCTGGGCCGAGAGAATCTTGTCGCCAAAGGTGCCTTGCCCGCGCGAACGGTAGCGCGAGAACAGCGAGTTCGACAGCACCGGAACCGGCACCGATTGCTCCATGGCGGCTTCGATGGTCCAGCGACCTTCACCGCTGTCAGCCACTTCACCTGCGTAGCCGTCGAGTTTCGGGTCGCTGGCCAGCGCATCGGCGGTCAGGTCGAGCAGCCAGGACGACACCACGCTACCACGACGCCAGACTTCGGCGATGTCGGCAACGTTCAGGTCAAAGCGCTGATCTTCCGGCAGGTTGGTGCTGGCCTTGGTCTTGAGGATGTCGAAGCCTTCGGCGAAGGCCTGCATCATTCCGTATTCGATGCCGTTGTGGATCATCTTCACGAAATGCCCGGCACCGGCGGGGCCTGCGTGGATGTAACCGCGCTCGGCGCGATCGTCATCGGACTTGCGGTCCTTGGTGCGCGGGATGTCGCCCAGGCCCGGGGCCAGGGTTTCGAACAGCGGGTCGAGACGCTTAACGGTCTCGGCATCGCCGCCAATCATCATGCAGTAACCACGCTCCAGACCCCAGACGCCGCCGGAGGTGCCGACGTCGATGTAGTGCAGGCCTTTTTCCGACAAGGTTTTGGCCCGGCGGATGTCGTCTTTATAGAAGGTGTTGCCACCGTCGATGATGGTATCGCCAGCGTCAAGCAAGGTGCTCAGGGTGTCGATGGTGTCTTCGGTCGGTGCGCCGGCGGGCAGCATGACCCATACCGCGCGTGGTTTGGTCAGGCCAGCGACCAGGGCTGGCAAGTCGGCAACACCGGTGGCGCCTTCTTCAACCAGGGTGTCGACAAAGGCGATATTGCGGTCGTAAACAACGGTGGTATGTCCGTTGAGCATCAGGCGCCGCGCAATATTGCCGCCCATGCGGCCCAGTCCAATAATCCCGAGTTGCATGTACTGATGCTCCCAACTACAAATAAAGTGTGTCAAAGGTTATAGCCCAACGCGACTAACGAAGGTTAGTCCAGAGCGCTGGCACATAGTTTACGGGCATTGTGCCCGATCCAGACTGATAACGTCGCGAATCGTGCCGAAGACACAACGACCATGAAAAATAAAAAAGTTCCCTTCAGGGGCAAAAGAAACCAAAATTGGCGCCGATAGTAAGTGAGCACCTGATCCAGGGAGCGAACTTACAGTTGAGACAGCCATTTGCGAGGTGAGCAATGGGCACCGTACACACAGCACTGCCAGCACAAACCCTTTACGTCACGATCCGTCGCGATGAACTGCGCCAGTTGAAAGACGAGCGCGACCAGCTGAAACGGGAAGTCGCGCAATTGCGCCTGCTGACCCAAGGTAATCAGGCTCAGCCCTTGCCTGTCACCCAACGTGTTCCCCACGCCTGACCCCCTCGTTTGAATCGGAAACAGCCGCTGCTGTTTCCGACTCGCTGCAACCCTGCCCGCTGCGGCAACTCACAAAGTTTTCACACCTGTTTGTTGATACTCCGGCTCATTGTGGCCGCCCGGTATCCGAGCGGCGTTCGTTCGTCTGCGACAGGGACGGTCGAAGTGATTATCAGGCTGGAGTGTTGAATGGCTTTGTTTAGACGCAGCAAAACGTCTGCGAAAGGTTTTGATTGGGCAGGGTTTCTCTGGTTATTTCTGTTCTTCTGGTATTTTTCGGGCATCACCCAACTGCTGATTCAACTGACGGGCACCTCCGGTTTTGCCGGGTTCCGCCAGGCCTTTGTGATGAGCGCTATCTGGCTTGCGCCGATGCTGCTGTTCCCTAGGCAAACACGTGTGATGGCCGCGCTGATCGGCGTGGTGCTGTGGGCCTGTTCGATGGCGAGCCTCGGTTATTTCTTTATCTATCAGCAGGAATTTTCCCAGAGCGTCATCTTCATCATGTTCGAATCGAACGTGTCTGAAGCCGGCGAGTACATGACCCAGTATTTTGCCTGGTGGATGGTGCTGGCGTTCCTCGCCCATACCGCATTCGCGTTTTTCCTTTGGACCCGCTTGCGTCCGGTGTACCTGCCACGTGGTCAGGCGCTGGTCGCGGCAACGGCGATACTGCTGGCCGTGGTCGGTTACCCGCTGATCAAGCACACCCTGCGCACCGGCAGTCTGGCGAGTGGCTTCGAGAAATTCGAAACCCGTATCGAGCCCGCAGTGCCGTGGCAGATGGCCGTGGCCTATCACCGTTACCTCAATACCCTGGCCGGCATGCAAGATATGCTCGATAGCGCCAGCAAAATCCCACCCCTCAAGAACCTCACCGATTCGATGGCCAATCAGCCAGCGACCCTGGTACTGGTGATCGGCGAGTCCACCAATCGTCAGCGCATGAGCCTGTACGGCTACCCTCGGGAAACCACCCCGGAACTGGACAAGCTCAAAGACCAACTGGCAGTTTTCGATAACGTCATTACGCCGCGCCCCTACACCATCGAAGCATTGCAGCAGGTACTGACGTTCGCCGACGAAGAAAACCCGGACCTCTACCTGTCGACGCCGTCGCTGGTCAGCATGATGAAACAGGCGGGTTACAAGACCTTCTGGATCACCAACCAGCAGACCATGACCAAGCGCAACACCATGCTCACGACGTTCTCCCAGCAGGCCGACGAGCAGGTGTACCTGAACAACAACCGCAACCAGAACGCCGCCCAGTACGATGGCGATGTGATCGAACCGTTTAACAAGGCCCTGGCTGATGCGGCGCCACGCAAGCTGATCGTTGTGCATCTGCTCGGCACGCACATGAGCTACCAGTACCGCTATCCGCCGACGTTCAACAAGTTCACCGATCGCAAAGGTGTTCCGGACGGCGTGCGTGATGATCAGGTGCCGACGTACAACAGCTATGACAACGCAGTGCTGTACAACGACTTCGTGGTGTCGAGCCTGATCAAGGACTACGCCAAGGCTGATCCGAACGGCTTCCTGCTGTACCTCTCCGACCATGGCGAAGACGTTTTCGACTCCGCTGGCCATAAAACCCTGGGCCGCAACGAGAGTAAACCGACGGCACCGATGTACACCATTCCGTTCATGGCTTGGGCTTCGCCGAAATGGCGCGAAACCCATGACTGGAGTTTTGCCGGCGATCTGAGCCGGCCGTACAGCAGTTCGCAGCTGATTCACACCTGGGCGGATCTGGCAGGCCTGAGCTTCGATGAACTGGACCGCAGCAAAAGCCTGGTCAGCGACAGCTTCAAGTCTCGACCGTTGATGATCGGCGACCCTTATGGACGCGAGCAGCGGCCGTTGATCGACTTCAGCCTGATGAAACCCAAGGGCGCGCCTGTCACTCCGGCAGTCGTTCAGCAGTAGTTTTGGCGCGGATCCTGTGGGAGCGGGCTTTTGTGGCGAGAGAGCTCGCTCCCGCTCGGTTGCGAAGCAGTCGTAAACCCTTTACATGCGGTTTAACTTTGAAATGCCGGGGTCGCTGCGCGACCCAACGGGAGCAAGCTCCCTCGCCACAACAAGCCCGCCCCCACATGGATTGTGAATTAAAGCGCCTTGGTCCAGAACAGCATCCGCCCGTGCGCCGGATCGAACATGCCTGGCGAAAATCCGAATTTTCCATAGGACGCCTGAGCCACTGCATTACCTTCCAGTACTTCCAGGGTGATTTTGCAGCAACCACGCTGGCGTGCGATGTCCTCGACTTTGTGCAGCATCTTCTGACTCAGCCCCAACCCGCGAAACTTTGACACCACCGCCACATCATGCACGTTGACCACAGGCCGGCAGGCGAAGGTCGAAAAACCTTCAAAGCAGTTGACCAGCCCTGCCGGCTCGCCGCCGACAAACGCCAGTACGCTGAAGGCATGGGGACGTTTGGCCAGTTCCCCCGGCAGTTGTTGCAACACATCGACGGGTAACGGATGACCGACGCCCATCGGGTCTTCGGCGTAGTGGTTCAACACCAGAGCAATCGCCTCGGCGTGCACCGGGTTCGTGTAGCTGGCTTGAAGCACAAGAATTTCTGCGGATTCCATTTCCACCCTCGATCACACATAAAGTTACCCCAGCCCGCCTCTTGCGCACTGAAAGGTCCAGCGACCTTATCGCGAGCGTCAGGGTGTCGACAACCGATTCCGTTGCGCCCCCCAACATCAAGCCTCGGCGAACCGTTTTAGCTGCATTTCCTGTAAGCGGCTGAGGGTGCGGCGAAATGGAAACTCCAGATAGCCCTCGGTGTATAGCGCCTCCATCGGCACCTGTGCTTCGAGGTACAGCGGCACCTTGCGGTCATAGCATTCGTCCACCAGAGCGATGAACCGGCGCACGCCGTCGTCATGCACCGACAACTGCGGCAACTGCCGATCCCCCGCCACCACCCGCTCGACGCCGTCTTCAGTGCCGCGGGCGATGCGCCCTTCGCGTTTTTGCGCGCTGAGATTGGGCACGTCGCTCAACAGAATAGCGCTGAAGGTGTCGCACAGCGCCATGAAGTCCATGGCGGCAAATGGCTGCTCGCAGAGCTCGGCATAACGGCACCAGAGCACGGTTTGACTGGCCTGCATGACATTGACCGAACGGTAGCCGATCTTGACCGGATCGCCGGACAGCGACTGGGCGGCGGTCAAGGCCTTGAACATTTCGCCCAGAGCACCGGGCTGACCCGGTACGTTCACCCAATAACGCTGCAGGCCGGCGCCAGGGTGCAGGCGATGATCCTCCCCGCCGTCCACCGCAATCACTTGCATGTGCTGCTTGATCGCGGTAATGGCCGGCACGAAGCGGTCACGGTTGAAGCCATCCGCGTACAGCTGATCCGGCGGCTGGTTGGAGGTGCAGACCACCACCACGCCCTGCTCGAACATCACCTGAAACAAGCGCCCGAGAATGATCGCGTCACCGATGTCGTTGACGAACAATTCATCGAAACACAGCACGCGCACTTCCTGGCTCAGTTCGCGGGCCAGCGCCTTCAACGGGTCGGCGGTGCCGGTCAATTGAAACGAGCGCTGATGCACCCAGCCCATGAAATGATGAAAGTGCTGACGCCGGGCCGGGACGCGCAGATTTTGGTAGAACTGATCCATCAACCAGGTCTTGCCCCGCCCGACCGGACCCCAGAGGTACACACCGGTGATCGGCGCGTGGTCTTCATGCAAGGCATCGTGGCATTTTTGCAGCGCCCACACGGCATGTTCCTGGGCTTCGTCCTGGACGAAGCCCTTCTGTTCGATGGCGTGTTGCCAGGCGCTTAAGGGAGAGTCGACATTCATGCGCGGCAGTATACGTCTCTGTTACAGCTAGCGAAGTGCAATCCATGTGGGAGCGGGCTTGCTCGCGAAGGCGTCGGATCAGCCAGCATCAATGTTGAATGACACACCGCTTTCGCGAGCAAGCCCGCTCCCACAGGTTCCGCGTCGCTACACAGTACGGATTACAGCGAGATATCCAGCCTGGCAATCTTGCCCTGTTCATTGAGGCGGAACATGTAGCGCAGTTCCAGCGGGCTGCCGGGAAACGTGCCGGAGATCAGGTTATGAACCAACACTTTGCCGGTGCGCAGCTGAACGTCAAGCACCTCGACCCGTGGCTGATAACGTTGGGCGGTGTCTTGCATCCATTGGGCGATGGCTTGCGTGCCGACCTGATGCTGCCCCTCATCGAACACGTTGGCATCCTCAGCGAAAAAACTGGCAACCCTCGACGTATCGCGGGCATTGGCAGCGGCAATGTAGGCGGCGATGGCGGGGGCCAGTGAAGAGGCTGGACTGGACATGTTTACGGCTCCTTGTGAGTAGATTCTGGAGCCATGCTAAAACAAGCCTGTGTCAGTTTTTGTCAGGAGTGAAACGCCCTGCTTCGTCGAGCTGCATCTGCTTGCGCCAGGTGCGCAACAGGTCGCTGCGCCGCCCTGGATAGCGTTCGCCCTGCGCACTGGCGGCGGATAGCCGGTCGGTGCGGAACGTGCGATAAGCGCTGCGCAATTCACACCAGGCAACGATGATCCGCACTTCATTGAGGAAACCCAGAGCCAACGGCCAGATCAGCCGCTGACTGGGCACCTGATTGGCATCGGCGTAATCGATGTGCAGCTTGGCCTGATCGCGGATGGCTTGGCGAAACACGTTCAAAGGCACGGCATTTTGCGGATAGCCATAACCCGGCGGGCCCGGCAGCACCGTCGGGTTGCGCAAGGCCTCTTGGGCCGCCGGATCGAGTACCGCGGCGATTTTTGCCAGGGCATCGGCCGCGGCTTTGCCCAAGACCTCATCGCCACGCTGATCCACGTAGCGCAAGCCGAGCACGATGGCTTCGGTTTCATCGGCATTGAGCATCAAGGGAGGCAGAAACAGACCGCTGCGCAATACATAGCCAATCCCCGCCTCGCCAAAGATCGGCGCGCCGAGCGCGGTGAGTTCCGCGATGTCGCGGTACAGCGTGCGTTCGGAAATCTCCAGTTCGCTGGCCAATGTCGCGGCAGTCACCGGACGACTTTTGCCCCGCAGCACTTGTAACAAAGTCAATAGACGGCTGGTTCGCGACACGGTCGACAGGCTCTTTCCTGAAAAGTTGTCGGAGCTTAGCAGAGGCTGCTGTCAGAAATTGGCAGGAGTCATTCGCCAATCTGAAAAGCTTCGCGGGCAACAGCCTCGCTCCTGCAGGATTGTGGCGATCCCTGTAGGAGCGAGCGGTGCGGCGATCCGACTTGCCCGCGAAGGCGTCATAACAGACTGCGAAATATCTTCGAATCACTGTCAGCGCGTTGTGCGCTATCGTGCTGAATAACTTCCTGTTCGAGAGCCTGTCCATGCGCAGATTGTTTGTCCTGTTCCTCCTGCTGCTCTCCCTAAGCGCCTGCGCCCTGTTCCCTCATCGCGACCCGCTGAACATCAACGTGGTCGGTATCGAGCCGCTGCCAAGCCAGGAACTGGAAGTGCGCTTTGCGGTAAAGCTGCGCGTGCAAAACCCCAATGAAACGGCGATCGACTACAACGGCGTGGCCCTGGACCTGGAGGTGAACGGTCAATCCCTCGCCTCCGGTGTCAGCGACCAATCGGGCTCGATTCCGCGTTTTTCCGAAGCAGTCATCGTGGTGCCGGTGAGCGTTTCGGCCTTCTCGGTGCTGCGTCAGACCCTCGGGCTGGGTCAGCTGCAGACACTGAACAATCTGCCGTACGTGCTTCGGGGAAAATTGGCCAGCGGCGTGTTCGGCACGATGCGTTTCGTTGATCGCGGCAAGCTCAGCCTGCCGGGGCCGACCACCGGCACGTGGTAATGCTCACGGCTCGGCCCGTGGTTTAACGGGATCGATCACCTGGGTCACGCAATGTTTGAGACCTTCTACGTGCCAGTTGGCCCATAGCCGACTTCTGCCGGTGCTGTCTTCATCCGGCTCTATCGCCAGCCAGTTTCGAGCGGCGATCAGGTAACGCCCCCGTGCACCGATGGGCAACATGGTTCCGGTGATGGCGTAGTCGATCTGTTCCTGATGCTTGCCAATGGACTCCAGAAACTGCACCGCCAACACCGGCGGTGAAGGATGCACGACCCCGGTCGAAATCAATTGGTAGATCAATCCTGAACCATCGTTGCGATGCCGGGACAACGTCGATTCGATCACGCAAGCCCCTGCCACATGAACATCACCGGACACCAGCGTGACCTTGCAGGATTCGGCGTGGGCGAAATCCAGCAGCCGCATGATCAACCGCTTGCGTTCGTCTCGATGGGGCAGGCTTCGCCAATGGTCGCGCAAATCGTCCTCGAGCTCCTGTTGCCCCGAGATCAGGTCCAGTGCCATTTCGGCCGCCTGCAAATCCAGGTAACCCACGGGAATACTCGACATCAGCAGCAAGTGCTTATGCCCCTTGACCTTGCCCAGCCACGCATAAATCGCATCCCAACTGACGGGCGAAATGATCCGGGTTTGCCGAGCCGGCGGAGTCGTCAAATCCGGCGCACGTTCGCTGCGCAGGTCGGGAACCAGCAATGCCAATTCACCCAGGCCGGTAAACCCCAGGTGAAAGCCGTCAGCGGTGTCGGGAATCGCACAGGGATGAGTATCAGCGGACGGTTTGAGGTGCGGATGAGTCTGGATCAGTTGCTGCTGGAAAATCCTGAAATAACGTTTGGCCGTGGCAAACAGTCCCTGAAACACCGGGCTTGAATGCAATATCTCATCATAGGAACCCCAGCCATCGACGATGTCATGGTCATCCCACATCATCACGGTCGGAACAGCGCTGAGCAGCTTCGCGACCTCGGGTTGTTTCCAGTGCTCCAGGTAGAGTCTGGCGAAGAACTTGTCCAGATCGGCTTCGATCACCTTGCTGTAGACCGCCTTTCGACGGTCGGCGAAGGGTTTGGCAAACCATGTTTTCATCGACGACACACTGCTGCGCATCTCGTCGCTATAAACCTGATCGCCCCCCATCAACAACAGATGATAGGGCTTGCTTTGATGAGCCCCCCACATGTGCTCCCAACGCTCGTTGTTCCGGTCCACCTTCTCCATGTCCTTGGGGTCCGAGAAACCGTTGCACGACACATAGGCCAAGCGCGGCGACTGGCCCTCGGCCGGAACGACGAAGTTGGCCTGCGCGCCCTCTATCTTGATCGTGTAAGTGCTGGCAACAGCCTGGTCTTGCAGCGCTTTGAAATCGATGCGCCAGACGCGGAACTGAGGATTGAGCAACGGGATATCGGCGGTGGCCAACGGTTTGCCGGCAGTGACACCGCCGGGTACTTTTACGCTGGGTGATGTCGCGCCCAAGGGTAAAACCACTAGAGCAGATACGTTATAGACATTACTGTTGATGCCACGAAATTGCAGAATCGGGCCGAGTAACAAACTCATGGACAGTCCATCCGTTGACAGGGGTGTGAACGCCTAGAGACTAGACGACAATCACGCCCCCAACGGCAATGCTGTTCACTGAAGCGCACTCATCAGTCATGCCTACCTTTGTGGCGAGCGAGCCGGCGTTGGGGCTGAGTCGGCGGGTATGCGCGTCGACCACGCACTTTGCCGCGTTGCCGTATCTGCTCAAGGGCAGTCAGGCGGTGGCGACTATCCAGCTCATGCGGCTCGAAGTATCGCCGCGCTCAGCGGACTGGCGCTGCTGCCCTGCCCTTTGGCGCTGCCACGCTATCCGATCGAGCTGGGCTGGCGCACCAGTGCGCAGCTCGATCCGGTGGTATTGAAAGTGCGTGAAGCCATTGTCGCGATCTTTTCCCACTCGTAGGGAATAGTGTCTGGCAGAAGTTTACTTAGCGGCCATCAGCCGATTGACTTCACTGCGCACCATGTTCGCAAATTCCGGGGGCGACATGCCGTCGAGTTCGGAGCGGACCCACTCGGCCCATTTGCCTTTGCGCTTGGCACGCTCACCGAACAATCGGGCGGCTTCGCCCTTGGCTTTGCCCAGGTTGTTTTGCCAGAGTTCGAACAGACGGGATTTTTCATCTTCAAGCGCCGCGCGCTCGGCAAGGGATTTGTCGGCCAGATTGAAGCTCATGGGAATTTCCTGCTGCGTAAAATAGGCGACATCTTACACTGTAGGAAGAAATGTCCTGCCCTGGATTTTCCTCAGGGTGAAGTCGCCAGACAAAATGGCTGCAACTTTTGCCATGGCGCCAGACTCCATTGTTCACCGCCCATTCACCTGCAAGGAGTACTTCAATGGCCCGTAAAATCATCGATCAAGTCGCCGAGGATCAAATCAAGGATCAGGTCTTCAGCGAACTTCAGGCCCTGATCGAAGAGTCGGAAAAACTGCTGAAGAGCAGTGCTTCACTGGTCGGTGAGGAAGCGGACACCCTTCGTGGGCAAATCGCCCAGAAGCTCCAGCAGGCGCAGGGTTCAGTCTCCAGTATGCGTGACCGGACCAGGCCCGCGGTCGAGGCCAGCGAAATCTACATCGGTGGTCATCCTTGGCAAACCGTGGCGATATCCGCAGGATTCGGTCTGGTGGTGGGGCTGTTGCTGGGCCGGCGTTAAGTCATTGAGCGTCTATGCGGAACCTGTGGGAGCGGGCTTGCTCGCGAAAGCGGTGTGTCAGGCGACATCAATGTTGACTGTACCGCCGCCTTCGCGAGCAAGCCCGCTCCCACATTAGGTATTGCGTTTGATCTCAGAGCCCCGCCAGTTCCCGCAGGCTTGCCAGCGTCTGAGCATCCAGTGCAATGCCGTCAACTTTGGCTTTGGCGCGCTGCTGATGACGCCGATCACCCGGTAACCGCTTGAGCCCCACACCATGCATCTGCCGGACCAGTTCCTGACTGCGCTCGGCAAAATTCTGCCCCGCCGATTTGCTCGGGTCGATCACGATCAGCAGTTGACCGGTCCAGGGTGTTTTCGCCCCCGGATGGTTCGACCAGTCGAACTCGAAAGAAAAATTGCCTCCGGTCAACGCCGCCGCCAACAACTCCACCATCATCGACAGCGCCGAGCCCTTGTGCCCGCCAAACGGCAACAAGGCGCCGCCCTCAAGGATCGCTTTCGGATCCTGGGTCGGCTGACCGAGGCTGTCCACACCCATGCCCGCCGGCAAACGCTCGCCTTTACGCGCAGCGATCTGTACATCGCCATGGGCGATGGCGCTGGTCGCCAGGTCGAAGACGATCGGATCACCGTTGGCGCGAGGGGCGGCGAAGGCAATCGGGTTGGTCCCGAACAGCGGCCGATCGGCACCGTGCGGCACCACGCAAGTCATGCTGTTGACCACGCTCAGTGCCACCAGGCCTTCATCGGCAAACGGCTCGACGTCTGGCCACAACGCGGCGAAATGGTGGGAATTACGGATAGCCAGCACCGCAATGCCTGCGCTGCGGGCTTTCTCGACCAGCAATGACCGCGCCGCCGCAAGAGCCGGTTGGGCAAAACCATTGGCGGCGTCGACCCGGACAAACCCCGAAGCCACATCCTCGACCACCGGCACAGCCTGACCATTGACCCAGCCGCTCTGCAGCGTCGACACATAACCGGGAATGCGAAAAACACCGTGACTGTGAGCCCCGTCGCGCTCGGCGCCGGCGCAGTTGAGGGCCAGGGTTCTGGCGACAGCGGCTGAGGTGCCGTGGCGCAGGAAGATCTGCTCGAGCAACGCCGTCAGCGCTTCGAAGGGCAAGTTTTGCGAAACCGCAGTAGACACATGATCGTGTGGTGCAGACATCTGAAGCTCCAGTTTTATTATTAGGTACGGGCAACAGGTCAAACAAAGTTGCAGGGCAACCGGAAAACAATCCTCGATTAAGCGCTGTTTTACCGGCCTCCTGTCAAGCCTTCAGCGCAGTTTCAGGATCAAGCAATATGTACCGCACTCAGGCCTTTCATTCGTCCTAATGTTTTTCCTCAACCCAACGAGCTGCGATCTCCCGTCGCAGCCCCTTAGAGGAAACTCCATGACGTCTTCCACACAACCCTATTTTTTCGATGAGGCGCATCGTGCGTCCCTTGCCAAGGAACCTGGTGCTCGCGAAGAAGCACTGAACTTCACCCTTGACGACCTGGATTGGTTGAACGGTGTTTATCTTCCCACCCACGCAGCTCGCATGACCCAAACCAGGCCCATGCAAGTCGATCAACTGCTTCTGCGTTTCAGCGGTGCAACCGATATACCGTTGGCCGGGGCCTTTGCCATGAATCTGCCCAACACTGCGTCGGTGATGCTCTACACGCCGTGGAAGGGCCTGATCAAATTTGCCGACATGGCCAGCCTCAAGTATCAACTTGAGCAATGGCTTGGGCAGACCACCGGGCAACGAGAGCTGCTCCGTTACCTCTCCATCGAGCAGCGCGACGCTGTGTTGGCGGATGCGGTGTCTGGCATTTCCACGAAAGTAGTCGAAGGGATCGTATTCCAGGACCAGGAGCGGCTCATCAAACTCAATCAGTCACACAACCTCAAGGCGATGATTGATGAGCTGGTGAAAATGCCGACGTTCCAGTGGATGCTGGACGAAACGCTCAAAACAGCACTGGCCAGGCGCTTCCCCACACTGGATCAGCGCCTGACTCGCCTGGATAGCTTTACCCGCTCCAACGCCGATAACATTGAACACCGCCGTAAGGTGTCTTCGATGCCACTGAGCGATGCCCTGCTGCATTACTACCTGACCCATCAATGGCCGCTGGGTGACTACAGGAATTTTTACCATCCCAGACATGGCACCAGCAGCGCCGCTGATAACCAGTTCTGGGAAAGCGCGATAACCGAGAGCGCAAAAAACCTGGCGATTCGCCTTGGCAACCTGCTCGAAACCTTCTGGAATACCCCTATAAGCAACGGGCAATCGCGCTCGGAGTTTTTTTCCCGGTGCCTTTGCGATACCTATCACACTCAACTTTTACTCAAACGCCAGCAAGGTGATTTGTCCTCGAGCGAATACCTGAAATTGACGACGGTCGGCGAGGCCGGCATCGATGACTCGTCGGCATCGAACGGAGCGCTGCGCATCGAAAAAGTGCGTGTCAGCGCACCTCAAAAGCATTATGCGCAACTGGCTTGTACCTTGATGATCGGCAGCAACGAGCCCGTGAGTTATTTGTACACCCCATCCAGAGGTATCGACGCCACCTACAACCTGCCTGCAGTCAGACGCATTGTGTTGAACATGATGAAAAGCGAACGTCGTGAGGACAATCTGCTCGATTTCATGTCCCTCGAAGAACGTGACACATTCCTCTCATTCCATGAGAACGAACGCATGATCATCGGTGAGCCGGTTACCGGCGCCGTGTTCGAGCAGCTCATGAAGGATATCCTCGACAAGCAACTGCAAAACCTGACTTATGCACTGCGCCTCTACCATGCAGGTGAAGGCATGCTCGACCCGCACGCGTTGCTTGACAAGGCGCTGGATGTACGGGGATTGATCGATCACCGGTTGCTGGTCGCCGATGTCGGTGGACGATGGAGCACGCAGCTGGACCTGCGATGGAGTAAACAGTCGGAGCTACTACGGCGCACGCTCGCGGCCACCGTGCCCACTGAGTCGGCCACCGAACTGCTGCCCCTGCTCAGCGCCGCTGAACAGACGCTCGAACGGCAACTTGCCCTTCATCCTCCCATCCCCACCGCAACCCGCACTGTCGCCGAAGCGCAAAGTATCGTCGCAGAGTCCCTGGCGCGGCTGCGATCAGGCTTCACTCGCACGATGTCAACAGCATTGCACAGTGAGCTCAAACTGCGGACACTCGCCGGCACGCTGGGTGCTGTTGAACAGGCGATCATCAAAACAGTCCTCGACACGCCTGCAAGGCTCCAGCGTGCCGGGCTGAACGGTTTTTTCCCCGATGTATTTGCGCTGGTGCTCAAGGCTGGCGACTCTACGGACTTAATGAAGCTGTCCAGCTGTTTCGTACTGACTGAACGTGGCGGTCTGGACCCGACCCATTCGGGCAAGGCCATCCTCTGGACGCCAACCCTGGGGTTTGAAGCGCTCCCGTCATTGACAGCATTGCTGAGCAGGCTCCAGAAACGCCTGCAAAACCCCGACAAACGCGTCTCACTGCTGGAAAACCTGAGCCGCGGCGAACGGATACTCAGCCACACATTGACCTTGGCGCCGCTGGAACTGATTCACGAAGACTTTCTCGACCACGTTCAAAAAAAACATGTTCGACTGGACCCTGCGCTTGTCGAGAAAGCTCTTCACATCGCTCTTCCCGAGGGGACACGCTCCAGTCTTCTGAATCTCGTGTCCTTGCGCCAACCCATGACAGGGTTGCACCGGGCAATGGATATCGCCCGATCCCTGATCACTCGGCAAAAGCTTCCTGAATGGCTGGACAACGCTTCGATTGAAGATCAGATGCTGCATGCAGAACTGCTCCAGCAACACGTGAACAATGTCAGCGACGACAACGACTATCTGACCGGCATTCGTTCGCTGCAGCGAACGGCCCACCATGAACTCGAGAAGCGACTCAAGGCAGATACCTTCAATATTGACCCGGACAACGTCCAGGTACAGATCAGCTCGCCTTCGACGGCCTCGGACTCAACATCGACATCGACATCGACATCGACATCAACGCAAACGCAAACGCAAACGCAAACCCTCACAGATTTCGCCTTGATTCACTTTCATGACCTGGATCAGGCCCGTTTCAAACTGGTTTCACTTGACGCCACTGCGATTCCTCAAGGGATGGACGAAAGCTATGTCAAACGTTTGATCCAGAATCTGAACCTCGGCCAGCATCAGCGAACCGTATTGAATGCCGAACTTGCCGACACCCACAGCAACGCTGCAACACGTAAAAAACGGTTCGCAGCACAGTTGCCGTGGCAACTCCTGCACTACGCCCACGCAGAAAAACTGCAAGGTCGCCTGAGTCAGACCGGGTTTGATCTCATTCGACAAGTCATGGATATGCCCGACAGCATTGCTCGCGCAGCTGTCCAGGGTGCGGAGGCGATTATCCGTCCGCTGCAACTCTTGGGTATCAAAAACGGCGAAGCGATTCAGGTGCCAGGCACCTATGTGATCGGACAACAACAGAACATCACCGGTCCTCGAGTTCTGATCGCCCCCTACAGTCCCGAACACGGGGTAAAAGAATACGCAAATGAACAGCTGTTGCTGGCTGATTTGAAGACGCCAGGCGCTTTGCGCAACTGGGTCCTTGGCAGTCTGTCTACGGCTGATCGAACCCTGTGCGAAAGCAGCTTGACACCTGCCCGTGATAAACCCGGCGACCTGAGCCTGGGGCTCGAGCCTGTCACGGGCAACCTGTTCACCCGGTTGTTCAACGACAACGCCGCGTTGCTCGCTCGGTTGCTGGGTTGCCAGTCTGATACCAGCACCCACAGCGAATGGGCGGTCATCAAGCATGTATTGAGCGAGGATGGGCAGCAGGCCTATACGTTCTTTATGGGCAAACTTGCGTACCCGATCACCGTGTGGCGCAGTTACAAAGACATCAAGCAATCCGCCGAAGACCTCCAGATGCAACAATGGAAGCCGGCGATAAAGTCGTTCATCAGTGGCATCGCGCAACTCGCCATGCTGCGTCAATCGACAGCGGAGGAAGCGACCTCGTCTTCGGCCATCAGCGAGCCAGCGCCACACGCAGATGATCTACCGCTTAAATGGGAAGATCTGGACATCACCGCCCCCGAGCGCATTCGCTTGCGGCGTCACGAGCGTACGGATGTAGATCTGAACTCAATGACCCTGAATCCGGCACTGGGCCTCTACACGCATCCGACGACAAAAAAACACTTCGCAGCGGTCGAAGGCAACGTCTATCCCGTCAAGAAACAAGTGGATCGCTGGCGCATTGGCGGCGACAAGTCCCAAGGCCCTTATCTGAGTCAGAACACTGGGCGGCAATGGATTGCGGACTCAGAAACACAACGTCCCCGGTACGGAATGCTCAACCGATTGGAAACGTTGATTACCCGCATACATGGCATGAACGTTGAAGCCGACGGTATGCCCGAAATCCGCTCGCTGTTCCCCGTGAAGGCCAGGCTGATTGAAGAAGGTCTGGACCTGGCAACCACCTATGCCTGGAACAGCATGCGCAACCTGCAATTACTCAAGACTTCCGTCGGAAGGGCATCACCTGTCCATCAACTCATCAAGGACTTCATTGATGTGCCTGAGGTGCTTCCGGAGCATGTGTCGATGCTGGAAAAAACGCTGGGTGACATCTTTAGCGCGTTGCTGGATCCAACACTCAGGCAACCGAAATCCGGGCGCTTCGCTGTCGGAAGGGCACTCGTAGAAAGGGACAATACCTTCGGCTTCGCTATTCCTTCGGACGAGAGCCGCAAAATCTACCTGGCCGAAAAGTTTTTTCTTCCTCGTCTTGATCACTACCGCAATTATTTGTCTGACGCGTCCTTCCCGATCAGCGCTCATGCACGCGCGACCACTTTGATCCATGAGCTTTCGCACATCGTCAGCAATACCGAAGATATTGCCTACCTCGATGCCGTTAGGCCTTTTGCCGACTTGATCGAAACATCCAGTAGCCGCGCCCGCGAGCTCAGGAGCGCGCTGTCCACGCTCCAGAGCACAGCGCTGTCAAGCCGATCAAACCAACTTTTCACGGTCTTCAATGCCGATACCGGCCTTTGGGAGGATTTTGGCCAAGCGACTTATGAAAACACCGAAAGGGAGCTCGCTCAGGTTTTGAAACTAACCGGTCAAACGACATTGTCCGATGCACGCCGTCACTTTATGAGCGACTCGAAGGTTAGATTGGCGGTGCAATTGGGTAACGCTGACAGTGTTTCCTGGTTGATCAGTCATTTGGGGCGCCAACTGCACACCAGTACACCATGAACTTAACGTTTGCAGCGGTAACGGGGGATGAAGCAGATCAAGCGTCCTTTGATCTTTTTTTCACTCCCTTTATGGATACTTGCCTGACGACGCCCTGTTTCAGGGCGTCTGGATGAAAATAAGTTCTACTTTGATGGGCAATTGCCATGACGGTTGTTCTCGCAGACTTCCCTCAAGGTTAGAATGCAGGAAATCAGGATGAGTCAATGACCGACCACTCTCTCTCGCAAGCCCAATACGACGCCATCACCGATGCCGCTGCGCACTGGTGCATGCGTCTGCACGCCATCGACTGCACGGCCGAAGAACGCCTGGCGTTCGAGCAATGGCGTAATGCTCATCCGCTGCATGCCCTCGAGTACGAAGCCATGCTGGAGATCTGGGATGTGGCCGGGGATTTGCCTCGTCCCGAATCCGCCGCGCCGGCTGCTCGCGTCAAACCGGCAACGCCTTGGCGCACCTTCGGCATTGCCGCCACCGTCTGCGCCCTCGCGCTGCCGCTGGCGGCCTATACCGGATGGAACCTGGGTTGGCTGCCCAATACCTACCAGCATTTCGAGGCGACCGATAATGTTCGTCAGGTTACGCTGAGCGATGGCAGCCAGGTGGAGCTGAACCTGGGCAGTGAATTGACGTTCAGCAATTACAAGGATCAGCGTCGCGTCACGCTGAAAAAAGGTGAAGCCTTCTTCAGCGTCAGTCATGACCAGCAACATCCGTTCATCGTCAGGGCAGCCGATGGCAGGATTCGCGTCACGGGTACCCAATTCAATGTCTGGATGTATGAAGACCAGGTACGCGTGAACCTGATCGAAGGTTCTGTGCTGGTGACCAGTAACGGTGCCCTGCCCGGCGAGGGTTCACATCTCGAACCTGCCATGCAGGCACATTACCGGCACGGCGACTTCACGCCGCAAATCAGCCAGACCTCTGCCAATGACCATTCGCTGGCCTGGCGCAGCGGCAAACTGGTGCTCGATGATCTGGCGCTGACCGAAGCCATGCCCTTGATCAATCGTTATTTGAACAAACCAGTCATGCTCGCGGACCACAGTACCGGCTCGATTCGCCTCGGCGGTATCTACAACATCAAAGAGCTCAACAACCTGGTGGCTTCGTTGCCCAAGGTGCTGCCGGTCTACCTGACCCGCAACAAGGACGGCAATCCGGTCCTCAATTCGATCCCGCAACAAGCTCCAAAAAGCTGAAGGCCGCCACCCTTGCGGGGTGCGGCCTTCATTTTTCATTCAAACGTTATCGCGATTACTGCGCGGCGATCTTCCCTGCTTTTTCATCCTGCTCTCGAATCGTCTGAGCCTGGTACTGCGGATCGGCCGTGATCTGCTGCTCGGTAAACGGCAACACACTCAACTGTTTCTTCGAAAAGGCCAGTGTCTGATCCCGAGAGTACTTCGACGCCGGATCACTGGACAATGAGAATGCCAGTAAGCCCTGAGCCTGAGGCCCCTTGTCATCGAACGTCACCACCTGCAAATAACTGGTGCCACTGACGACTTCGCGTTTGCCGTCGGTGCTCGGCACGCTTTGGATCGCGTTATACACACCCAGCGTGCCCGGCCCGCCGTGAATTGGCGTTTGCTGCCCGCCACTGCTGACCATCTGGATATCGCCCCAGCGGCTATCGGCTTTCAGGCCAAGGGTTTTTACCTGTTCGACCGAGGCCAGCATCGCCCCCCGAACCGCTTTGGCGACGTCTGGCCGTTCAATTGCCAGGCCACGCGGTGTGTGTTGCGCATCCTTCGGATCGAACGCTACCCGCCAGATGTCAGGAATTTTCTGTAACGGCACCATGACATTCTGAAAATGTACAAACCCCAGCCCGCTGTCCAGATTCACCCGGCGATCCCACGCTTTGAGACTGGCACACAGCGGCGCAAGCGTCGGCACATCAGGGCCGAGGTCCGCGGCACAGAATTGCAGCAGGTCCGGCATCACTTGAGCTGCTTGATACACCTGATCATCCATCACCATCTGCTGCAGATCCGCCGCAGTGACAGTACCGGCCTTGTTCAAGGTGCCCAGACGCTCCAGCGCAAAGCGCGAACGCAACCCCAATGGCTGATTGTCCTGACTGATCAACGGCGAGAAACCGGTGAGCGGTTGTGCCGGGTTGGCCATCCAGGCCGAATCATTGGAATGCTGCACAAAGTCTTTGCGCAGCAGTTGCGGCAATTTGTCTGCCGCATAGATACCTTTTTGCGCAGCCTGCGGGTCGATGTCCCAGGCGCAGGCGCTGTTGGAGCCGTCAAGCAGGATCATCTGTAATCCGGCCCGCGGATCGCTGCACTTGGCCAGTTTGTCGGCACTGACGTTCGGCACCACCGACAGGTTCATGTAAAGCGTCTGCCCCTGATCGTCCACCGCCAGGGTATTGACCCACGGAATCCCCTGAATCTTGTGCACCGATGCCTGCAAATCCTTGAGGCTGGCAGCGCGGTTCATCGCATACCACTGCTGCAAGACGCGGTCGTTATCCAGATTGGCATCGCGCAGGCTGTAGGCGAACTGGTTGTTCCAGTCCAGTTTTCCGGGCCATTGCACAATCGGGCCAAATTGCGAGCTATAGACCACATGGGAAATCTGCCGGCTCTGGCCATCGGGTTGCTTCACGTTTACCGCCAGTGTCTGCTTTTTCATCGGCAAGGACTTGCCATCCAGCAGGTAACGGGTCGGATCCATGGGATCGAGTTGCAGGCGATACAGCGTGAAGTGCTTGGATGAATCCACCGTGTGGGTCCATGCCAAGTGCTGGTTGAAACCAATATTGATTATGGGCAGACCCGGCAATGCGGCGCCCATGACATCCAGTTTGCCGGGAATGGTCAGGTGCATCTGATAAAAGCGCATCCCGCCCACCCAGGGAAAGTGCGGATTGGCCAGCAGCATTCCGCGACCGTTGAACGAACGTTCGCTGCCGATCGCAACCGCATTGCTGCCGCGATCCAGAGCAAAACGTTGCATGCGCGAGGCCGCCAGCTGGAAAGACGCTGGCTCGCCCGCCACATGGGTGACGGTTTTCGGCGGGGTAGCGCCGGCCAATGCTTCGGCAAACTGCCCCACGCCGCCTTCGACCAACAGACGTCGGGTCAACTTGATCAGATCCTGCGCAGTAATCGCGCGCACCCATTCTCCCTGGCATTGTTGCGGTAAACCTTGCGCCCGACGCTCCGTCAGCGAACGGTTGTAACCCGCCACATAACCTTCGATGAGCCCACGGACTTCAGGCGTTTGCGCCTGCCAGAAAGCGGCAACCGCCTGCGGGGTATTCAGCCAGTTGAAAAACACATCGCTGGCCAGGTTCCCGCGCTCTTCGACCGTGAACCGGTCCGGGCCGAAATATCGGGAGCGCTCGCCATTGACGGTGACGATTTCATTGGCCAGCAAACACAGATTGTCCTGAGCGTAGGCATAGCCAATGCCATAGCCGAGGCCGCGCTCGTTGTCGGCACGAATATGCGGCACGCCGAAACTGGTTCGACGAATCTCGGCTATCGCCTGCTCTGGCTGGCTGCGCGCATTTGCCGCAAGACTCAGCCCCAGAAACACACCCGCAAGGCTCAACCTGGTTAACTTCCTGGAAATAATCACGCTCGCTCCTGATCGAAAAGACGTATGACACGCAATGCGCCTAATGCCGGTCAGTTAAGCGCAACCCATGTGGGAGCGGGCTTGCTCGCGAAAGCGGTATGTCAGGCGACATCGATGTTGACTGTGCCGCCGTCTTCGCGAGCAAGCCCGCTCCCACAGGTTCCGCACCTTAACTGACAGGCATTGGCGCAAGCCTGGCTCCTACGTGTCCGATTTGCCCTTAACTTACCGACATTACCCAATGCGCCTCCCTTTCAAACGAAGCAACCAGCAAAAATTTAAGCCTTTGAGGGCGTCCACACGCCCGGCTCACAGGCCGCTGACGTAACGGCGACAAATTTTCTACATGCCAGTCTTCATTATTTGCCTGGCTCGTTCGTCTTATTGATTGAGAGCACCCATCACATTTTCCTGATCAGGCTCTGAAAAGGAGTTTTTGCATGTACAACCCGCAACTGCCAACGGACGGTAGCCATGCGCCAAAAGCCAACACCCTGGGCTCCCGCGCGTTCAATCAACCAGCCGAACGCCACGGCAACGAACGGATCAGGTTTCTACTCAAGAGCTTTGGCCTGCGAACCAGCCTGATTCGCCTGAAAGTCATCGACGCCTTGCTGACCGCCGCCGAAAGCGACCGCAGCCTGGGAGTGCGTGGCGTACACAGCCACTTGCTGGACCTGGACATTCCCCTGTCCTTTCTCAGTGTCCGAGAAGTGTTGAAACGCTTGTGCGGTGAAGGCTTGATCACCCTCAATCCGGACAAAAGCTACAGCCTGCATCCACAGGCCGCCGCCGTCCTTTACAGCGAGCAATCCGGCCAGGGGTCGTCGCTCAAGGCTTGACCTTGCGACGCATCACGCCATTGATCACCACCACGAGCACCGCCACCCCGATGGCCATGTACTGGAACAGCTGCTCTGTGATGATCCCGGCATTTTGCAGCCAGGAAAGGCCGAACATGATCCCCAGCACCACCAGGGAAATCAGAATCGAATATTTCAAACGTTGCGACTGGGTCATTGCGGGTTCCTGAACCAAAAAATGTATCCGGCTTGTATCCGATTGCATGCCAAGCCCCTACCGTGCTGCGGGAATGAGGGGCTGCAAACGGGGTCTCATGTTACAGCCGATGAAGAGTTTTGACTTCTATTGCGGCGTACACACGTAGCGCCAAAGTAATGAATGTTGCTTTCAGCCGCATGAGTCTTTTCTAAAAAAACCATTAGCCGGCTGCGCACAGAGTTCCACCATCCAGTCGACGAACACCCGCACCCGCCGGGACAACTGGCGATGAGGAGGATAGAGCGCCGTCAGCGGCATACCCGGTGGCGGCACGTCCCTCAGGACCTCGATCAAACGCCCCTCCTTCAGTTGGCGGGCAACGTGATAATACGGGGTCTGGACCAAGCCATATCCCGCCTCACACGCCGCCAGATAGCCATCGGCACTGTTGACCGAAATGTGCCTGGGCAGGTCGATCAGCCGCAGCTGGTCATCGAGTACAAATTCCAGTCCGTAGCGTTTGCCGGTGTCATTGGAAAAGTATTCCACCATCTGGTGCCCCTTCAGATCCTCCAGACACAGCGGAGTCCCGCGACGCTGCAAGTATTCCGGGCTCGCACAGGTGACCTGGTCCAGCATGCACAGCGGCCGTGCCACCAGTGAGTCGTCCAGGGTCGAGCCACCCCGCAACACGCAATCGACACCTTCGCGGATAAGATCCACTGGCCGGTCATTCAAACCGATTTCCAGTTCGATCAATGGATACCGGGCAGTGAATTGCGGTAAGGCCGGGATCACGATCAAACGCCCCACTCCCGCCGGCATATCCACTCGCAGCAGACCTTTGGGATTGTGGCGAGCAGCGGAAAATACGGCTTCGGTTTCCTCCAGATCCGCCAGCAGTCGCACGCAACGCGGGTAATAGGCAGCACCGTCAAGCGTCAGGCTGATCTGCCGGGTGGTGCGTTGCAGCAGTTGCACGCCCAGATGTGCCTCAAGTTGCTTGATCAGAATGGTCACGGAGGCGCGAGGCAATTGCAGGCTGTCCGCTGCTTTGGCGAAGCCGCCCAATTCGACGATTCGGGTGAACACGCGCATGGCGTTGAAACGGTCCATTGCTTTGGCTTACCGGCTGATTATTTAGAAATTACAAATAGTGATAGCAGTTTTAGCCGGTTTATCTTGTTTCTGTCGAGGTCAACAATAGGATTTCAATTCACAGGGAGCTGATTTCATGCAAACACGTCAACTGGGCAAAAACGGTCCGCAGGTGAGCGCGATTGGTCTTGGCTGCATGGGCATGACCGATTTCTACACCACGGGCGTGGACACCCGAGAAGCCACGGCTACTTTGCACCGCGCGCTGGAACTGGGGATCAATCTGCTCGACACGGCAGACATGTACGGCCCACACACCAACGAAGAACTGATCGGCAAGGCCATTGTCGGCAAGCGTGACCAGGTATTTCTGGCCAGCAAATTCGGCATTGTCCGCGACCCGTCCAACCCCAGTGCACGGGGTGTCGACGGTCGACCGGAATACATTCGCGACGCTATCGACGGCACCCTCAAGCGCCTTGGCGTGGAAACCCTCGATTTGTATTACCAGCACCGCATCGATCCGCAGGTGGCCATCGAAGAAACCGTCGGCGCCATGGCAGAACTGGTGAAGGCCGGCAAGGTGCGTTATCTGGGATTGAGTGAAGCGTCGGTCGCCACGCTGGAGCGAGCGAACAAGGTTCATCCGATCAGCGCACTGCAAAGTGAATACTCGTTATGGAGCCGCGATCAGGAGGAGAACGGTTGCCTGGCCGCGTGCCAGCGCCTGGGCGTTGCCTTTGTGCCTTACAGTCCGTTGGGCCGGGGCTTTTTGACCGGAGCACTGAAAAATCCGGATGATTTCGCAGCCGACGACTACCGTCGCTTCAGTCCACGTTTTCAAGGGGAAAACTTCGCTAAAAACCTGTTGCTGGTGCAGCAGGTGCAGGCCCTGGCCGCCGACAAGGGTGTGACGGCGGGCCAACTGGCGTTGGCCTGGGTCTTGGCCCAAGGGGATTATCTGATTCCGATTCCAGGCACCAAACAGCGTAAATACCTGGAAGAAAATGTGGCCGCGCTGGACGTGAAGCTGAGCCGCGCAGAGTTGCAGGCCCTGGAAGCAATATTCCCGGTCAATGCCACGGCAGGCCTGCGTTATCCGGAAGAAGTCATGAAGTTGCTTGACCGGTAAACGGTTCCTGTGGGAGCGGACATGATCCCTGACTGTAGGAGCGAGCTTGCTCCGGGCGGCGTTCCGACGAAAGCGGTATATCTGGCGACATCAATGTTGACTGTACTGCCGCCTTCGCGGGCAAGCCCTAATGCCAGTCAGTTAAGCGCAATTCAATGTGGGAGCGGGCTTGCTCGCGAAAGCGGTGTATCAGGCGACATCAATGTTGACTATGCCGCCGTCTTCGCGAGCAAGCCCGCTCCCACAGGTTTCGCACCTTAACTGACTGGCATTTAGGGCAAGCCCGCTCCTACAAGGCTGTATTACCCGGAAACAATCTCGTATCTCATCTCGGCAGAAAAGGGTCAAAATGCATCTTTTTTGGCCACAACCCGAGACGAGATCCCATGCGAACCTACCTGCGTCTGGCCGCCCTGAGCGCCCTTTTCATCTCTTCCCTGGCCCAGGCCGCCGACCTGATTCCCATCGAAGTTCACCGCGACGCCAATTGCGGCTGTTGCAAAAAATGGGTCAGTCATCTGGAAGCCAACGGTTTCAAGGTCGAAGACCATGTCGAAGCCGACATGAGCCAATTCAAGCAACAACACGGCGTGCCACCGCGCCTCGCGTCGTGTCACACCGGCCTTATCAATGGAAAATTCGTCGAAGGCCATGTGCCGGCCGATCAAGTTCTGGCCTTGAGCAAGCGTGACGATCTGTTGGGGGTTGCTGCCCCCGGCATGCCCATGGGCTCGCCCGGTATGGAAATGGACGGCATGAGCGATGCCTACCAAGTGATCGGCCTGAAAAAGGACGGCACTGACGTAGTGGTGGCGGACTACCCCGCCCATTGATGTACGGCGCCTACATCGGGCTGTTTCTCGCCGCGTTCGGTGCCGCGACGCTGCTGCCACTGCAATCCGAAGCGGTGCTGGTGGGGTTGTTGCTCAGCGGCCAGTATTGGCTCTGGTCGCTGCTGGCGGTCGCAACGCTGGGCAACGTGCTGGGCTCGCTGCTGAACTGGTGGCTGGGGCGCGGCATCGAGCGGTTCCGCGACCGACGCTGGTTTCCGGTCAGCCCTCGCCATCTCGAGCAAGCCCAAAAGCACTATCAGCGTTACGGCCATTGGTCGTTGCTACTGAGCTGGGTGCCCATCATCGGCGACCCACTGACGCTGGTGGCTGGCGTCATGCGCGAACCGCTGGGACGTTTCCTGGTGATCGTGACGCTCGCCAAGGGCGCCCGCTACGGTGTGTTGGCCCTGGCTACGCTGGGCTGGATGGGTTGAACGATCATGCAGGGCCATTGGCCAATGCCCGTCAGTTAAGTTGCGGAACCTGTAGGAGCGGGCTTGCTCGCGAAGAGGGAGTGTCAGTCGACATCAATGTTGTCTGGCACACCGCCTTCGCGAGCAAGCCCGCTCCCACATGGATTGCGCTCGGCATTACGGCCATGACCTATGTTTAATGTCATCCTAATCATGCCGATCCAGCATCGGCAGATTTCCTGTGGAGCTCACCCATGTCGCGCATTTTCCGCCGCTGGTTACCGGGTCTGCTGCTGACGGCAGCCCTGCCCGTTCTCGCCTACGCCCAAGACCAGTCCCAGACCGAAACGCCGGAATACGGCCCGCAACTTCAGGGCTTCGAGTACCCCTACACAGTCAAGCACTTCGCCTTTGAGTCCCAGGGCAAATCCCTGCAGATGGGTTACATGGACATTGCCGCCCAAGGCAAGGTCAATGGACGCAGCGTGGTGCTGATGCATGGCAAGAATTTCTGCGCAGCCACCTGGGACAGCTCGATCAAGGCGCTGAGCGAGGCCGGTTACCGGGTCATTGCCCCCGACCAGATCGGCTTCTGCACCTCCAGCAAACCGGACCACTATCAATACAGTTTCCAGCAACTGGCATTCAACACCCAGCAACTGCTCAAGGCCCTCGGCATCCAAAAGGCCACTCTGCTCGGCCACTCTACCGGCGGCATGCTCGCCACCCGCTACGCGCTGCAATACCCCGATCAAGTCGAACAACTGGCGCTGGTCAATCCCATCGGCCTGGAAGACTGGAAAGCCCTCGGCGTGCCCTACCGCACGGTTGATCAATGGTTTGAGCGAGAGCTGAAAGTGACCGCGCAAGGTATTCACGACTACCAACGCACCACCTATTACGATGGCCGCTGGAAACCCGAGTTTGACCGCTGGGTGAACATGTATGCAGGCCTGGCCAAAGGGCCAGGCAAAACAGCGGTGGCTTGGAACTCGGCGCTGATTTACGACATGATCTTCAGCCAACCGGTGTACTACGAGTTCAAGGACCTGAAAGTGCCGACCCTGCTGCTGATCGGCACCTCCGACACCACGGCCATCAACAAGGACATCGCACCGCCCGAGGTCAAGGCGAAAATCGGTCATTACGACGTACTCGGCAAACAAGTGGCGAAACTGATTCCACAGTCGACGCTGATTGAATTCCCGGGCCTTGGCCACGCGCCGCAGATGGAGGAACCGGCGACATTCCATCAGGCGTTGCTCGACTGGCTGAACAAAACCAATCCCGTTCGTTGATGAGGTAAGGCTGAATGACGGTGCAGATTGCGGTGATCGATGACTGGCAGGACGTGGCTCGTGACGTGGTGGACTGGTCGGTGCTGGACAGCATCGGCCAGGTGAGTTTTATCCATGACTACCCCGCCGATAACGAAACCCTGGCCGACCGGCTCGACGCATTCGAGGTGATCTGCGTGATGCGTGAGCGCACCCGGTTCGACGAAGACCTGCTGCGCCGCTTGCCCGCACTCAAACTGCTGGTTACCGGTGGCATGCGCAACGCCGCTCTGGACCTGAAAGCCGCCGCCGCGCTGGGTATCCAGGTGTGCGGCACCGACAGCTACAAACATGCCGCGCCGGAACTGACCTGGGCGCTGATCATGGCCGCGACCCGCAACCTGGTGGCCGAAGCCAATGCCTTGCGCGCAGGTTTATGGCAACAAGGATTGGGCGGCGACCTGCAGGGCAAGACCTTGGCGATTCTCGGTCTGGGCAGCATCGGTCAACGGGTAGCCCGGTTCGGCCAGGTGTTCGGCATGCGGGTGATTGCCTGGAGCGAAAACCTGACCGCCGAACGGGCTGCCGAAGCCGACGTCACCTATGTCAGCAAGCAAGAACTGTTCGAGCAGGCCGATGTGTTGTCGATCCATCTGGTGCTCAGCGAGCGTAGCCGAGGGCTGGTGGACGCTCAGGCACTGGACTGGATGAAACCCACGGCATGGCTGATCAATACGGCTCGCGGGCCGATTGTCGATGAGTCGGCGTTGATCAAGGCACTTCAGAAAAAACGCCTGGCGGGCGCTGCGCTGGACGTGTTCGAACACGAACCGTTGCCCCGCCATCATCCCTTTAGAACGCTGGACAATGTGCTGGCCACGCCTCATGTCGGGTATGTCAGCCGGCAGAATTACCAACTGTTCTATTCGCAGATGATCGAGGACATACAGGCCTGGGCGGCTGGGAAGCCAATTCGGATTCTCACCTAAAGACTGCGTTATCGTTCTTCGCGAGCAAGCCCGCTCCCACATCTATGGTTACCCCCTTTTCTGCAATA